>CAWGPW010000022.1:0-137386 GCA_963824555.1 uncultured delta proteobacterium
TCTCCGGCCGAGCAGTCGGGAAGATCTGGTGCGCGGCGAAGGCCGTCGAACAGCTTCACCGCACGAGCGCGCCGAGCACAGCGTTGGAATCGTTTCTCGAGGTGCGCGCATCTTCGGTGGTTGTCGACGTCCTCGAAGGCGTGATCGTCTGGGCACGCTGCCGGGCGCGGCACGGCTTCTCGGGAGCCGCTCTGCGCTCGCCGCGCAGCCGGCGCGAGGAAGCGGAGTTGCGCGAGCTGGCCGGTAGCTGCTCGATGATGTCGGCCTCGGAGGCTACGGCCGTCGGTCGGCCGATCGCTGGCTCGGCCAACAGCGTTCGCTCCAGCTCGCAAGAGCGCTCGCTCGCGATCGGCACTGCTGCTGCTCGACGAACGGCGTCGGGGCTGCGCGGAGCAACGATGCAGCGGGTCGGGCTGGCCGGCGTCTGCGCACGGAGGGGCTCACGGTCCTGCTCGTCGAGCCCGACGTCGCGCTGGTCACGGGTGTCGCCGAGCGAATCACGGTGCTGAATCTCGGACGGGTCATCGCCGAGGGACCTCCTGCCGCCGATCCGCGAGGATCCAGCGGTCGTCAAGGCCTGTTCGGCGCACCGGAGGCGGCGTCGTGAATCTGATGATGTCGAGGGGTTCGTCGTTCGCTATGGCTCGGTCGCCGCGCTCGACGGAGTATCGCTCTCGGTCTCGGCCGGCGAGATGGCGGCGTCGTCGGCGCCAACGGCGCGGGGAAGACTACCCTGCTCAAGGCTCTCTCGGGGACGGTGCGCAAGGCAGGCGGGCTAATCAGCGTCCATCGGGCAGATGTCGCACGTGCCCGAGGGCAGGCGACTGTTTGCCGAGGCTCACCGTCGAGGACAACCTCCGGCTGGGCATTTCGCTCCCGCCAGCGGACACCTCGTGCGTTTTCGAGCTGCTGCCCAAGCTCAGCGGACCCGCAAACAGCGCGCCGGCACGTTGTCCGGCGGACAGCGGCAATGGTCGCGATCGGACGCGGATTGATGTCTCGCCCCGATGTGCTCGCCATCGACGAAATGTCGCTCGGGTTGGCGCCGATTGTCGTCCGGCGGCTTGCTCGTCTCCTGACCCGGCTGAACAGACAGGACGGACTCGCGCGTGCTTCTCGTGGAGCAGAGCGCGCGGCTCGCGTCTCGCTTTGCACACGGGGCTACGTGATGGAGACGGGCGGGATCGTGGCCAGCGGCACGACGGCCGGGCTCGCGCATAGTCCTACGGTGAGGGACGCGTTCCTCGGCAGCGTGGTCACGGACGGACAGGTCGATGGCGTCGGGGAAGCGGCGTTGTGACCGCGTTCTTGTCCTACCTCCTCCACGGCATCGCCGTCGGCTATGGCTCTCTCTGGTCGCGAGCGCGCTCGTCATATCTACCGGGTCACCCGCGTGGTGAACCTCGCCCAGGGAACCTCGCGGTTTTCGCCACCTTCACCACCGCGACCTTGCTCGGCGCCAGTGTGCCGCACGGCTTGGCGGAGCTTCTCGCCATGTTGGTAGCAGCCATCCTTCGGCTGCTCGCCGGGATGGTCGCAGTGGGCGAGCGGGACCCCCGCCCACGATCGTCGCTCATTCCCACGCTCGCTGTCGCCATTCTTTGTTATGCGGTGGAAATCCTGGCCTGGGTGACCGACCGCGCTCGTTCCCGGGGCTCGCAGGATCGTTCGAGATCTCCGGAGTGGAGCTTCCCGAGGCAGTACGCGCTCGTCATCGGCGCCACCATCGCGATCTTCGCCCTGCTCGAGGGGTTCTTCGATGGACTTACGTCGGCAAGGCCTTGACCGCCTGTGCTTCGAATCCCTACGCCGCCACGCTGATGGGCATCAGCGTCGTGCGCATGTCCCTTTTCGGGTTCATGCTCGGCGATGCGCTCGGCGGGGTCTCCAGGTGTGTTCCTCGCTCCGCTCTCACCGATGTCGTACGACAGCGACGTGCTCCTGTTCGTCAACGGCTTTGCGTCCGCGATCGTCGCCGGCTCAAGCGTCCTCTGTTCGCGCTCGGCGGCGGCTGGTGCTCGGCGTGGCCGAGGCGCTCGTCGCCGGATACGCCAAGGCATCCTACCAGAGTGCGCTGGCGCTGCTGCTGACTCTCGCCATTTTGATCGTACAGGGCGCGCGCGGGTCGGCCCTGCAAGCCTCCGAGGAATGAAGGCGGGACGAACGCTACGCCTTGCTGGCATGTTCATCGGTATGATGGGCATGGCGGCGCTGCTCGACGAGAGCTCGCTCTCGCTCTACGTCCTGTTCGCGCTCGCCGCGATCGTCACCATCGGCGTTTCACTCCTGATGGGGCAAGCCGGCAGGTCTCACTCGGTCAAGGAGCCTTCTACGCTTGTGGCGCGTATACGACCGGCGTGCTCACCACGCACGGTCTCCCTAGGCTTGTCGGGCTGCTTGCGGCGCCGCTCGTCGCGGGCGCGCTCGCCTTCGTGATCGGCGTTCCGTTGCTGTCGCTCCGGGGCCAACGTCTCGCGTTCGCGACCCTCGCGACGCACCTCATCTTCTTGTCCGTCGTCGGTGAAATGCCGGTCACGGACGGGGACGTGGGACTTCAGGGGATACCGCGACTTCATAGTCTCGGTTTCGAGTTCGGCTCGGTCCGGAGCTACGCCTACCTGAGCTCGTTCGCGCTGCTTGGCGTTGTGGTCGTGCTCGCAACATTCTCGCGTCACGACCGGGCCGTGCCTTGAGGGCGCGTCGACCAGCGAGATCGCCGCAGCCTCTTCCGGAATTCCGGTCGGGCGCTACAAGCTCGCGGTGTTTGCTCTCTCGGCTGGGTTCGCGGGCTGGCAGGGGGCATCTATGCGCCCTTCATCGGCTATCTTGCGCCGGCTCCTTTCCGGTGGTCCTGTCGATCGAGTACCTCGTCATGGCCGCTGTCGGCGGGCTCGGAACCATCGCTGGCGCCATCGTCGGAAGCGCCGTCGTCCTGTTTCTCGTGCACGTTTGAGTCGGCTCGCGACCATGAGCGGAATGCCTGACGCCTTGCCGGTTATTCTGTCGTACGCCGTCTACGCCGTCCTGCTCGATGACCGCCGTGTTGTTCCTTCCGCGCGGGATAGTCTCGGGCACCGCGCTGGCGTGGCAACGTACCTTCCGTCGCGCGCGTCACACGCGCCATTCTCGAGGTCCCTGCTGATTCGCCTGGTTCGTTCGCCGGCCAGCGTGTCATGGCAGCAAGACGGCTAGCTCCTGCGCCGCCGAACGCAGCGGCGGTAAGACCTTGGACTCCATTTCGCGAATGCCGAAGCGTGCGGCTTGTGTGCCGACGTTCATCGCCGCGAGGACCCTGCCGGTAGAGTCACGGACGGGCACGGCGATCGAGCGCAGGCCGATATCAAGCTCCTGGTCGACGATGCAGTGGTCACTGCTGCGAACGCCAGTCAGGATCTGTTCGAGCTTTTCCCGGGAGCTGACCGTGCGATCGGTAAGCATGCGTGGCTCGGCTCGCTCCAGGAAGGTCGCGAGCTCGAGCGGGCGGCAGATGGGCCGACAGCCGCGTCCCATGGACGTGCAGTACGCCGGAAGGCGGGTCCCCACCGAAATGTCGATGGACATGATTCGCTTGCCCGTGGTCGCCCGGGCGACGTACACGATCTCGTCGCCATCCAGCGTGGCCAGGAGCAGGCTTCTGGACCAACGTGCAGACCCGTTCGAGCAGCGGCTGGGCCGACGACGCGAGCCGGTTCGATGCAATGTAGGCGGGAGCCCGGGCCAGGATCTTCGGTCGCAGGAAAAAGCCCTGCTCGTCGGAGCCCACATAGCCAAGCTGTTCGAGGGTGTAGAGGCACCGTCTGACGGCGGCGCGCGGGAAGGCCACGATGCGGCTCACGTCGGCGATCGTGTACCGTCGCCCTCGCTCCGAGAACGCGCGTATCACCTCCAGCCCTCGGGCAAGCGAGGCCATGAAGTTGACGTCCCCGGGCGCTCCGGCCCCGCCAAGGGTTCGGGCACTTGGGCCACCACCGCTTGGGTGCGCGCTCCCACCGAGGCTTTCGTTCTCTGGCCGTGGTCATCTCGGCCATCTTACCATTGTCCGATAATCGCACAAGCATTGTGATAATCGCCCTTGACGACGGTGGGCATGGGATCAGAACAGCCTGGAGGGGCTCCAGAGCGCGCAGGTCACAGGTACGGAGAAATCATGATCGACAAGACTGTTCCATCGCTCGACGCGGCCATCGCGGGCATCCGCGACGGCGCGACGGTCATGATCGGCGGTTTCGGCACGGCCGGCCTGCCGTCTAGCTCATCGATGCGCTGATCGCGCAGGGTGCGCGCGAACTCACGATCGTCAACAACAACGCCGGTAATGGCGAGCACGGCCTGGCCGCGCTGCTGAAGGCGGGGCGGGTGCGCAAGATCGTCTGCTCGTTTCCGCGCCAGTCCGATTCCTACGTGTTCGATGCACTCTACCGCGCCGGCGAGATCGAGCTCGAACTGGTGCCACAGGGCAATCTCGCCGAGCGCATCGGGGCGGCAGGCGCGGGTATCGGCGCGTTCTACACGCCCACCGGATACGGCACGCTGCTCGCCGAGGGCAAGGAGACGCGCAAGATCGGCGGCCGCCACTACGTGCTCGAGCTTCCGCTCCATGCCGACTTCGCGCTGATCAAGGCGCGCCGAGGCGACCGCTGGGGAAACCTGGTCTACCGCAAGACAGCGCGCAACTTCGGTCCGATCATGGCCAGCGCCGCGAGCTGCACCATCGCGCAGGTCAGCGAGATCGTCGCGCTCGGTGCGCTCGATCCCGAGGCGGTCATCACGCCGGGAATTTTCGTGCATCGCCTGGTGCGAGTCGGAGGAGCGGCCACCGCCGCATAAGCGAGATGGGCCCAAGCGTCGCTACCCGCGAACAGATGGCCGCGCGGGTCGCCGCGGACATCCAGGAGGGAGTACGTCAACCTCGGCATCGGCTTGCCGACCCTGGTGGCCAACCACCTGCCATCGGACCGCGAGATCATCCTGCACAGCGAGAATGGCCTGCTCGGCATGGGCCCTGCCCCGGCCCCCGGGGAGGAGGACCCCGACCTGATCAACGCGAGCAAGCAGCCGGTCACGATGCTGCCGGGCGGCGCGTACTTCCACCACGGAGATTCGTTCGCCATGATGCGCGGTGGCCACCTCGATTTCTGCGTGCTGGGTGCATTTCAGGTGTCCGCACGGGCGACCTCGCCAACTGGCACACCGGGGCGCCCGATGCGATTCCCGCGGTGGGCGGCGCGATGGACCTGGCCCTGGGCGCGCGAAGCGTCTTCGTGATGATGGAGCACCTCACCAAGGCGGGCGAGAGCAAGATCGTCCGCAGTGCACGTATCCGGTCACGGGCTCGCCTGCGTCACACGCATCTACACCGATCTGGCGGTGATCGATGTCACCTCCCAGGGGCTCTCGGTCATCGAAATGGTCGACGGGCTATCTGGAGGCGCTTTCGCAGCTGGCCGCTGCGCCATTCAGCTGCCACGGGCTGAACATGCAGCATGCCTTCATCTGCGACGCGATCCGTACGCCTTTCGGCCGCTACGGCGGCGCGCTGTCCACCGTTCGCGCCGACGACCTCGCCGCCCTCCCATTCGCGCGCTGATGGAGCGCAACCCCAAGGTGGACTGGTCCGCGGTCGACGACGTGATCTACGGCTGCGCCAACCAGGCCGGCGAGGACAACCGCAACGTGGGCCGCATGGCGCGCTGCTGGCCGGATTGCCCGAAGGTGCCGGGTGACACGGTGAACCGACTGTGTGGCTCCAGCCTCGATGCGGTGAGCATCGCGTCGCGCGCCATCAAGACCGGCGAAGCGTCGCTGATGCTGGCGGGCGGTGTGGAGAGCATGTCGCGCGCGCCTTTCGTCATGGGCAAGCCCGACGACGCATTCTCGCGCAGCCTGAAGTCGAGGACACGACCATCGGCTGGCGCTTCGTCAATCCATGATGAAGGCGAAATACGGCATCGATTCGATGCCCGAGACGGCCGAGAACGTGGCCCGCGAGCGCAAGAATTCCCGCGCCGACCAGGACGCCTTCGCCTGCGAAGCCAGCGTCGCGCGGCCGCCGCGATCGCAGCAGGGCGGCTGGCCGAGGAGATCGTGCCGGTCGCCATCCCCCGGAAGGGCCGCAGCGTGATCGTCGACCGGGACGAGCATCCGCGCGCGACACCAGCCTGGACGCGCTGGCGAAGCTTCAGGGCATCGTCACGGGAGGGCACGGTCACGGCCGGCAACGCGTCGGGCGTCAACGACGGCGCCTGGGCGCTGATCATCGCCTCCGAGGCCGCGGCCAAGCGTCGGGCTCACGCCACGTGCACGCATCGTCGCCGGGCCATGGCCGGCGTCCCGCCGCGCATCATGGGCTTGGCCCGTGCCGCGTCGCGCAAGGTGCTGGCGCTGGCAGGCTGACGCTCGCCGACATCGACGTGATCGAGTTGAACGAGGCATTCGCCGCCCAGGCCCTGGCGGTGACGCGCGACCTCGGCATCCCGACGATGCCCCACGTCAATCCAAACGGCGGCGCCATCGCGCTCGGCCATCCGCTGGGTGCCACCGGCGCGCGCCTGGTCACCACCGCCCTCTACCAGCTGCACCGCACCGGGGGCCGCTACGCGCTGTGCACGATGTGCATCGGCGTCGGGCAGGGCATTGCGGTGATCATCGAAAGGGTGTGATCGTGGCGGATCAGGAAATTTACCGACGCCCAGGGGCCGGCACCCAACCTGGCTACCTGCATCTGCCCTACGCGGCGACGCTGAAGCGGGCGCCAACCCAGCCGCTCGTCCGATTGCCGCCCACGCTTTCGGAGATCACGGGCTGTTCGCTAGGAGCCGATTTCATGCCGGAAGACTAGGATCTCACCCGTCAACATGGTGGCGAGCCCATCGGCGAGCGTATCGTCGTGGTCGGCCGGGTGCTCGACGCCAACGGCAGGCCGTTGCGTCGCACGCTGGTGGAAGTCTGGCAGGCCAACGCCGCCGGACGCTACCTGCATGCCCATGACCACCACGACGCCCGCCTCGATCCCAATTTCACCGGCTGCGGCCACACGTTGACCGACAACGAGGGCCGCTATGGCTTTGTCACCATCCGGCCCGGTGCATACCCTTGGCGCAACCACCACAATGCGTGGCGTCCCTCGCACATCCATTTCTCGCTGTTCGGTCCGTCCTTCCTCACCCGGCTCGTCACGCAGATGTATTTTCCGGGCGATCCGTTGCTGGACGCTGATCCGATGTACACTTGCGTGTCCGACGAGCGCGCCCGGGATCGACTGATTGCCGATTCGACTGGGAGACCACCCGACCGGAGTGGCCCTCGGCTACCGTTTCGACATCGTGTTGCGCGGACGGAATTGGACACCCATGGAGAACCTTGGCCATGGCGAATGAAGACACAGCCGCATCCCTTCAGGCGACCGTTTCGCAAACCGCCGGTCCCTACTTCACATCGGCCTACGCCGGCTGTTAGCCGATCAGGTCGCCGATGCGAATGCAGTTGGCCGCCACATCGTCGTCGAGGGCCGCGTTTTGGACGGCGACGATGTGCCAGTGACCGACGCCCTGCTCGAAATTTGGCAGGCGGACGCAAACGGCAAGTACGCGCATCCGGACGACCTGGACGACATGAAGGGCAAGTCCGGACTCCGGGCTTTCGTGGCTTCGCGCGCGTTCCCAGCAACGCCGACGGCGTCTTCCGCTTCACCACCGTGAAGCCGGGTCGCGTGCCCGCGCCGGACGGTGCGAAGCAAGCGCCACGCATTCTAGTTTCCGTATTCATGCGCGGGCTCCTGCGCCAGGCGTGACCCGCATCTTTCTCCGCCGAGCCCTCGAACAAGGAGGATCTGGTGCTTCGGTGCGTCCCTGCACCGAGACGCAACGCCTTGATTGCAAAGCGCCGGACGGGCCAGCTCGATGTCTTCGACTGGAACATTGTCCTGCAAGGACCTCATGAAACCGCCTTCTTAGATTATTAAAAGGACCCTGGGAGGGTCCTTTAAATCCCCCGCGGTCGAGCGCAGTCGGGCAAAGCCCGCCAGCGCTCACGCGATTGATCAACCCCGCTTGCTGGACGGACTCTTCACCACGTCCGCGATGGCCTTGGTGTTCTCTGCTCGCGGCTGTATTCAGGGACTGCTCGATTTCGAGGCGGCGCTGGCGCGGGCCGAGGCGGTGTCGGGTATGATCCCTCGCACAGCCGCGGAGATTATCACGACCGAGTGCCGAGCGGATCTCTTCGACGTGGATGCGCTCTCGCAAGACGCCGCGGTCGCCGGCAATTTGGCCATCCCGGTTGTCCGGATGCTGACAGATTTGGTCGGCAAGCGAGATTCCGAGGCTGCCCGATGGGTGCATTGGGGCGCCACCAGCCAGGACGCCATCGACACCGGGTTGGTTCTACAGCTTCGCGCGGCGCTCGACCTTCTCGATGCGGATCTCGAGCGATTGTCCGTAGCGCTCGCGAAGCTCGCCGAACGACACCGTCATACCCTTCAGCTCGGCCGCACGTGGCTGCAACCCGGCCCACCGATCACGTTTGGATTGAAGGCTGCGGGGTGGCTTAGCGCGATCGAACGCCAGCGGGAGCGCATGACCGCCCTGCGTGCACGTGTCCTGTTCATCCAATTCGGGGGCGCCGTCGGCACGCTGGCCGCGCTGGGCACGCAGGGGCTTACCGTTGCGACAGGTCTCGCCCTCGAGCTCGGGCTCGCGGTTCCGGACCTGCCCTGGCACACGCACCGTGATTGCATCGCCGAAGCCGGCGCAACCCTCGGGCTGCTCACCGGCAGCCTGGGCAAGATGGCACGCGACCTTTCGCTGCTCATGCAGGCCGAGCTCGCCGAGGCCTTCGAACCCCGTGCTCCAGGTCGTGGTGGCTCCTCCACCATGCCCCACAAGCAGAACCCGGTGGGCGCGGCCGTCATCTTGTCCGCCGCTGCGCGAGTGCCAGGCTTGGTCTCGACACTGCTTTTCGCCATGCCTCAAGAGCACGAGCGTGGCCTCGGAGGTTGGCATGCGGAATGGGAGACCCTGCCCGAAATCTGCCGGCTCACCGCGGGCGCACTCGAACACGCCGTGGAGGTGTGCGAGGGGATCGAGGTCGATGCCGAGCGCATGCGCGCCAACCTGGATGCCACGGGTGGCATGGTTTTGGCCGAGCCGGTGACGCTGGCGCTTGCCCGACACATGGATTGGAGCGCGGCGCACAGCTTGGTCGAAAAGGCCTGCCGACGCGCGACCGCAGAGAAGAAGCCCTTACGAAGGGCGCTCGACGATGACCTCGAGGTCACGAGCCGATTGGCGCCGGAGGAGCTCGACAAGCTCTGCGATCCGTCGAGGTACCTCGGTCTCGCCGACGCGTGGATCGACCATGCGTTGGCCTCGTGTCGGCCGCAACCCACCGGCAGGAAGGCCGTCCAGACCATCGAGGTCCCGGGGGCAACGCTTCACTTTCGCTTGGACGGTCCCGATTGAGCTCCTGCGCTCGTGTTGGCGAACTCGCTTGGCACCTCGCTTGCAATGTGGGACGGCCAGATGGCAGCGCTCACCCGCGCCTTCCGCGTGCTCCGCTACGATATGCGCGGGCACGGAGCGTCCTCGGTTTCCGCGCTACCCGTGGACATCGCGTGCCTCGGTCGCGACGTCCTTTCGTTGATGGATGCCATCGAGGCCACGAAGGCGCATTTCGTGGGCCTATCGCTCGGGGGCATGGTTGGGCTGTGGCTGGGTGCCAACGCGCCCGCGCGGATGAAGTCTCTGGTCCTGTCCAACGCGGCCGCACGCATTGGTACTGCTGACAGCTGGAACGCGCGCATCGAGGCCGTCGAGAAGAGCGGAATGGAAACCGTCGTCGAGGCCGTGCTCGCGCGTTGGTTCACCGCTCGCTTTCGCGAACAGACGCCCGAGCGGGTAGAGCCGTTGCGGCACATGTTGCTGGCGACGGATTGCGCAGGATACGTCGCCGGGTGTGCCGCGGTTCGGGACGCCGACTTGCACGACAGCGTGGCCAGCGTTCGCGTGCCGACCTTGGTGATCACCGGCGCCCTCGACTCGGCCACGCCGCCGTCGGACGGTCGCTGGCTCGCGCAGCGGATCGCGGGCGCGAATCACGCCGAGCTCCAAGCTGCGCATCTGTGCAACGTCGAAGCGGAGTCCGCCTTCAACCACAGCGTGGTCGCCTTTCTTTCGACCCAGGAGAACCGACATGGACGAGCATGAACGCCTGGCTCAGGGCATGAAAGTGCGCCGTGAGGTCCACGGCGAAGACTACATCGACAAGAGCATCCAGGGCCGCACCGCCTTCAACGGCGAGTTCCAAGACTTACTGACCCGTTATGCCTGGGGCGAAATCTGGAGCCGGCCAGGGCTCGACCGGAAAACCCGAAGTCTCTTGTGCCTTGCCATGATGGTCGCGCTGAACCGCGGCGACGAATTTCGCTTGCACGTGCGCTCGGCCCTCAACAACGGGGTCACGCGCGAAGAGATCAAGGAGGTGCTACTACAAACCGCCGTGTATTGCGGGGTGCCTGCCGCCAACAGCGCCTTCCACGCGGCAGCGGACGTCTTTAGGGAGATCGACCAGCAACCGGCAAAGGGCGGAGGCTGACCATGCGAACCCAAGTGGGGATCATCGGTGCCGGTCCAGCCGGGCTCATGCTCGCGCACCTGTTGCAACGCGAGGGAATCGAATCGGTGATTCTGGAAAAGCACACCCGCGAGCACATCGAGCGGCGTGTTCGCGCTGGCGTGCTCGAGCAAAGCACTGTGGATCTGCTCAACGAAACCGGGCTTGGCGAACGGATGCAGCGAGAAGGCATGCTCCATCACGGGATTCAGCTGAGCTTCGGCGGCGGCAGGCATCACATCGAATTCAGCGAG
Source organism: uncultured delta proteobacterium (assembly GCA_963824555.1). Classification (GTDB taxonomy): domain Bacteria; phylum Myxococcota_A; class Polyangia; order Fen-1088; family Fen-1088; genus Fen-1118. The sequence continues at coordinate 10,863 of CAWGPW010000022.1, forward strand.
CTCACCGGCAGAGCCATCACCGTGTATGGACAGCAGGAGGTCGTCAAAGACTTCGTCAGGGCGCGGCTTGCCTCGGGCGGCGCTATCCATTTCTCGGTGGAAGCCATCGCGCTGCGGGCGCTCGACAGTGCAAACCCGTGCATTCGATTCCTCGCAGACGGCACGGAACACGAGCTCACGTGCGATTTCGTGGCAGGCTGCGATGGCTTTCATGGCGTCTCCAGACAGGCGATCCCCCATGACGTGCTCTCGGTCATCGAGCACATCTATCCCTTTGCTTGGCTCGGTATCCTGGCCCAGGCGCCGCCCGTGCAGGACGAGCTCGTTTACGCCTATCACGAGCGCGGCTTTGCCCTCTTCAGCATGCGCTCACCGGAGGTGACCCGGCTCTACCTTCAGGTACCCCCGGACGAAGACATCTCGAGCTGGTCGGATGACCGCATCTGGAGCGAGCTGCACGCGAGACTCGATGGTGGCGATGGTTGGCGCATCAACGACGGCTCGGTCCTCGAAAAATCGATCACAGGGATGCGTGCCTTTGTCGTCGAGCCGATGCAGTACCAGCGCCTCTACCTGGTTGGCGATTCCGCGCACATCGTGCCCCCGACTGGCGCCAAGGGGCTCAACCTGGCGGTTGCTGATGCCTTCGTTCTGGCCCGGGCCTTCGACGCCCACTATCGGAACGGTAGCGCCACAGAGCTCGAGCGCTACTCGCGCACTTGCCTCAAACGCGTGTGGCGCGCCGAACACTTCTCCTGGTGGATGACATCGATGCTGCATCGGTTCCCCGGGACGGATCCGTTCCGTGAGCGTCTTCAGCTCTCGCAGCTCGAGTACGTCGCGCATTCGTCAGCCGCGGCGAAGTCCCTCGCCGAGAACTACGTTGGCCTACCGCTGGATTGGGGGGAAGCGTGAAATCGACGGGCTAGAAGGCGACCTGCCCCAATCACGGGTCCTGGCGGTGCACCGGCTGCACCAACGCCCCGTCTTCCAGGCTCTCGCCGACGTTGAGTGCCACGGTTTCTCCGGCGCGCACGCCTTCGAGCACGCGCGCGGTCTCACCGTCGTCGTCGGCCAGTCGCACGGGGCGGAAATGCAGGCGGCCGTTGCTGTCGACGATGGTGGCGAAGGCGTGCGTCCCGCGCATGACCAAGGACTCGACCGGCATCTCGACCAGGCTGGGCACGCGCACCCGGATCTCCACCTCGACGAAGCTGCCGGCCAGTATCGCGCCCTCGTGGTTGTCGACGTCGACCTCGGTCAGCATGGTTCGCGTGTGCGGGGTCAGCTCGCCCGAGACGCGCGCGACCCTGGCCGGCCGCGACCAACCCGGCCGCTCGGCGACGCGAACCACGGCGATATCGCCGACCTTCACGGAAGACGCCGTGGCTTGATCCAGGTAGACGTAGATGCGCAGGCGTTTGACGTCCGAGACGGTAACCACGGGAAGGGCACCGGAGCGGCCGTCGGCGGCACTTTGGATGAGCGCACCCGGATCGGCGAAGCGCGCGGTCACCTTGCCGGCAAAGGGGGCGCGCAGGGTTCGATAGGCGTCTTGCTTGCGCAGGGACTCGGTCTGCGCCTCGGCCACGTCGGCCCCGCTGGTGGCCGCCTCCACGTCTTGGGTAGACACCACGCCGGGACCGGCCAACCTCTGCATGCGTTTGGCCTGTCGCCGTTTGTTCTGCGCATCCGCCTGCGCCGCGAGCACTTGTTGGTCGAGCTCGGGCGAGATGATGGTGGCCAGCACCTGGCCGGCCCGCACCTCGTCGCCCTTGTCGACGCGCACGTCGCGCAGATAGCCGGCGATCTTGCCATACAGGGTGACGCTAAGAAAAGGACGCGCCTCGCCCTGCAAGCGCAAGGTCCGTTGGGCGGGCGATGGCGTGGCGGTGGTCACCAACACCCGAGTGCCGGCACTACGGATCTCGGCGCGAGCCTCGACCTCGGCGCGGCTGGCGGCCGAGCGCCGCGAGGCGATGAGACCCACCCCAGCCACGCCCGCCATGAGCCACACGACGACAACGAGATAGAGCCGCTGCGCCCCGCTGCCCACGCTCATGACGACGCTCCTTCCCCAACGCCGGGCGCGGGGGGCGTCCACACCTCGCCGCGCGCCTCGGCCCGGAATTTCTCGTCGAGCAGGTGGCGCACGGGCAGCTTGGTCCGCAGGGTCGCGTAGACCGCGGGCACGAGCAGCAAGGTCACGAACGTCGCCATCACAAGGCCGCCGATGACCGCGCGCCCGAGCGGGGCATTCTGCTCGCCGGCTTCGCCGAGGCCGAGGGCCATGGGAACCATGCCGATGATCATGGCCAGCGCCGTCATCAAGACCGGACGCAGGCGCGTGCGCCCGGCCTCGAGCGCCGCCATGAACGGCGTGACGCCGGCTTCCAGGCGATGATCGTTGGCAAAGGAGACCAGCAAGATGGAGTTCGACACGGCAATACCGACCGACATGATGGTTCCCATGAAGGATTCGACGTTGAGGGTTGTGTGGGTGAGAGCGAGCATCCACAAGATGCCGCTGAGAGCGCCGGGAATGGCCACCATGATGATGAGAGGGTCGAGCCACGACTGGAACAGCGTCACCATCAGGAAATAGACCAGCAGCGTGGCGAGCACCAGGCCGAGCCCGAGGCTGCGAAACGACTCGGTCATGACCTCGTTTTGCCCGCGGATGTTGATCTTCACGCCCGGCGGGAGCTTGCCGAGCGCCGCGATCTTGGCCTGGATGTCGCGCACCACCGAGCCGAGGTCGCGCCCCTCGGCGTTGGCCGCCACGTCGAGCACGCGCTGGACCGTGAAGTGCGTGATTTGGTTGGGCGTGGCGGTGGGCTGCACGTCGGCCACGCCCGAGAGCATCACCGTCGGTGCCTCCTGTTCGGCCGAGGGCGGCGTCGCGTCCGCGGGCAAGAGCACGGCCCCCGAGCCACCCGGCGTCACCGGCGTGGTCATAAGATCGGCGACGGAGCTGACCTTGGCGAGCGGCGTCTTCACCGCCACGACATAGTTCACGTTGTTGGCCGGATTGAGGAAGTAGGACGGCGCCAACAGGCTGCTAGACGAAAGCGAGGTCAGCAGGCTGCTGGCCACGTCCCGCTCGGTGACGCCGACATAGGCGGCCCGCTGGCGGTCCACGTTGATGGAGAGTCCGGGATAGTCGAGCACCTGGGTCAGGTGCACGTCGGCTGTTCCCGCCACCAAAGCGATGTCTTCCTGCAGCCGCCGGGCGATGGGCAACGTCTGGCGAAAATCGGCGCCCTCGACCTGCACATCGATGGGCGAGGAGACGCCGAAGTTCAGCACCTGGCTGACGATATCCGCGGGTTGGAAATAGGCGACGGCGCCGGGCATGTCGTGGCGCACGGCCTCGCGAATGCGCCGCATGTAGCCCGCGGTCGCCTGGTGTTTGGGCTTGAGCGACACGCGAATCTCGGCGTCCATCGAGCCGATGTTGTCGGTTTGCACGAAGGCCAGATTGTAGGAAACCGGAATCCCGATCATGGCGTTCATCGCTTCGAGCTCGTCGGGCGGCACGATGGCGCGGATGCGCCCTTCGAGAACCTCGACCATCTTCTCGGTGTCCTCGATGCGCGTCCCCACCGGCGCGCGAAAGTGCAACTTCATCAGGCCGGTGTCCACCGACGGAAAGAAGTCGAGGCCCACGAAGGGCGCGAGCACGAGACTCGTGGCCATGAAAACGCCGCCGGCGAGCAAGGTGAAGCGCCGATGCGCGAGCACCAACTCGAGGATGCGACCGTAGAACGCCTGGAACCGGCCGAAGCCGCGATCGCGGGCTTGGTTCATGCGGTGGGCGAAGCGCGCCCATGCGCCGCCCCCCATGCTGCCCGCGGGGCCGGCGTGGTGCTCGCGCTCCATCAGAATGCGCGAGAGCGTGGGCACGAGGGTGCGGGACAAGAGGTACGATGCAAGCATGGCCAGGACCACCGCCAACGCCAGCGGCGTGAACAGGAAGCGCGCGGGTCCCACCAGCAGAACCACGGGGAAGAACACGATGCAGATGGAAAGCGTGGCCACGATGGCGGGCACGGCGATCTGCGAGGCGCCGTCGAGGATGGCCACGGTCAGGGGTTTGCCCAGCGAGCGATTGCGATGGATGTTCTCGACCTCGACGGTGGCATCGTCGACCAGCATGCCGATGGCCAGGGCCAGCCCACCCAAGGTCATGATGTTGATGGTGTTCCCGGTGAGCTTCAGACCGATCACCGCAGCGAAGATGGCGAGGGGAATCGAGGTGCACACCACGACCATGCTGCGCCAGCTGCCGAGGAACGCGCCTATCATCAGCGATACCAGCAGGGACGAGATGATCGCCTCGCGCAGCACGCTCCAGATCGCGCCGCGCACGAACAGCGACTGGTCGAAGTCGATCTTCAGCTCGAGCCCCTCGGGCGCCACCGCGGCGATGCCAGGCAGGGCTTCCTTGACGGCGTCGACCACCGCCAGGGTCGAGGCCTGGGCATGGCGAAGAATGGCCAGGTAGGTTGCCCGCCGACCGTTCACGCGCACCACGTTGGTCTGATCGGCGAAGCCGTCGCTGATGTTGGCGACGTCGCCGAGCAGGACCGGCGTGCCGTCGGCGACCTTGACCGGAAGGTCGGCGAATTCGGGCACCGCGCGCGGACTGCCGTTGGTCAGCACGTTGTATTCGCGCCCGCCGATGCGCGCGGTGCCCGCGGGCAGGATCACGTTCGACGCCTGCAGCGCGTTCACCACATCGGCGGGCGACAAGCCGCGCGCGGCCAGCCGCCGCGGATCGATATCGACGTTGATCTGGCGGAACTTGCCGCCGAAGGGCGCAGGCGTGGACAGCCCCGGAATCGTGAACAACCGCACGCGAATGAAGTTGAGGCCGTAGTCGAAGATCTTCTGCTCGGGCAGGGAGTCGCTGGCCATGGTGAGCTGGGCGACGGGCAAGTTCGAGGCATTGAAGCGAATGACGTTGGGCGGTTGCATCCCAGGCGGGGTGATGCGCAGGATGGTGCTGGACACCGAGCTGATTTGCGCGATGGCGCCGCCGATATCGGCGTCGGGTTGGAAATAGATCTTCATCAGGCCGACGCCGGGGATCGACTGCGACTCGATCCTCTGGATGCCATCCACCGTGCTCGAATAGGCGCGCTCGGAGATGATCACCACCCGGCGCTCCATGTCCTCGGCCGAGAGGCCGGGATAGTTCCACACCACCGCGACCACGGGGATATCGATGGCCGGCAGGATGTCGATGACCATGCGGGTCGCGGACAGAACCCCCATGACCACGAGCAAGATCGCCATCACGGCGATGGTGTAAGGGCGACGGAGTGCGAGCTTGACGATCCACATGGCAGGCCTTCTTGGCTTGCGTGTGCAGTTGGATGTCGGTGCGCCGAGCCCGGATTCAGCGCATCGATACGACGCGTTGGCGGATCCAACAGGCCAACGCTGGCGGCTACTGGCGCTACGGAGGAGGGACCGTCGAGCTCGTCACCGTAATGGGCGTCTTGTCATTGGCGGAAATCTGAGAGTACTTGGTGTACCACGAGCCGCCCACGTTGTTGGTAATCACGGAGCTGTCGATGAAGATCTTGCCGGTGTCGTCGTTGCTGACGAAGAAGATGGCGCTGCCGTAGGCGTTCACCTGGTTGTACTCGATGCGCGTGCCGCACAGGCTGAGTGTCATGGTGTTGCCGTCGTTGTAGATGGCGCCGCCGCTGCCGCCGCCCAGGGTATTGGGATCCGCGGGATTGCCGCCGTTGCCGATGGCGTGGTTGTAGCTGAGCAGGCTGTTCAGGATGGTCCACGACACCCCGATGCTGCTGATGCCGCCGCCGTTGGAGCAAGTGTTGCCCATTCCGTCGGCCCCGCCGAAGGTGCTGTTCACGATGTAGATGGGCAGGTTGTTGTATTGCTGGAAGGCGCGAATGCCGGCGCCGCCCACGTCGGGACCGCTGTCGGCACACACGTTGTTCATGAAGCGCGCGTTGATGACCTTCAGCCGGCCTCCACTGGCGTAGATGGCGCCGCCGCCATCGTACTTGGTCTCGCTCTTCGAATTGGCGTTGGCGAAGGTCAGGTTCTGCACCGTGAGCTGCGGGGTCTCTTGATTGTCGCAATGGGGGCTGGTCCAAACCTGATTCTCGTCGCAGGTGTTCATGTACAAGATGCGTGTGGTGCCGCCACCGCTCAGGACGATCTTGCCGCCACCGTCGATGACGATCTTCGGCCCCTTGTCGTTGAATACCTTGGCCGGCTTGGTCAGCGTGATGGTCGCCTGATCCGGGCCACAATTGAACGTGATGACTCCACCTGCCGCGACAGCGGCGACAAAGGCATCGGCGGTGCAACTATCTGGCGTGCCGGTACCCACGACCGTGGTTGGGTTGGACACATCTTCCAGCATGGCTTCGGCCGGGATGGGGCAGACGCCGTCGGGGTTGCCCGGTTCGCCGGGCTGAATCGGCACCACCGTTCCAGGTGTCCCTCCCGAACCGCCACACGCGCCCCACAGCGCGGCAACCGCGAGGGCGCACACACTTGCCGTCGAACCCGATAGCCAACTCCTTGCCGAACCAAGGTTCTCGCTCATGGCGCTCTCCTTCCGGAATCAGAATATCAGAGTTTGTACATCGGAGCCCAGGGTTGCCTGCTCCTTCGGGTTCCCGATAGCCGCTGAAGGCCATTTCGGGTACTAGTTGTGTGCCTGCCTCATGATGTCAGGACGGCGTCGCTGCCGTCGTCCAAGGAGAACACGCCGTGCGCCACCCTATCCGAAAGAACTGCAAGGTCATCCTCACCACGGTTGCCTCGGCAGCCCTTGCCTTGTCGCTGGCGGTCGACCCAGGATGCGCGACGGCCGGAAAGACCGAAGCCGTCGCCTCATCGCCGTCCGGTGTATCGTCGAGTGCTTCGTCGAGTGCTTCGTCGAGTGCTTCGTCGAGTGCTTCGTCGAGTGCTTCGTCGAGTGCTTCGTCGGTTGCGCCGTCGGTTGCGACCACGCCCTGTGCCGAGGCGCCGCTCTGCAAACCGGCCATGGATCCGATCGAAGCTCGCGTCGAGACCTGGCTTGCCGCCATGACCTTGGACGAGAAGCTGGCGCTGGTGGCTGGCACGGGTTTCGATACCGTCGGTGTTCCGCGTCTGCACATTCCGTCGCTGCGTATGACCGATGGCCCGATCGGCGTGCGGGTCGGCCAGGCCACGGAGTTTCCGGCAAGCATCCTCTTGGCGGCGTCCTTCGACCCGGCGCTGGCGGAACGAATCGGTGCGGCCATCGCGCGCGAGACCAAGGCCCACGGCAAGAACGTCATCCTGGCCCCCGCAGTGAACATCGTGCGCACCCCGCTCGATGGTCGCAACTTCGAGTACCTCGGCGAGGATCCCGCGCTGGCCGCCGGTATGGCCGTCGGCTACATCCGCGGCGTGCAAAGCCAGGGGGTGGTGGCTACGGTCAAGCACTTCGCGGCCAACAACCAAGAGACCGAACGCAAGGACATCGACGTCGAGCTGGATGACCGGACGCTGCACGAAATCTATTTGCCCGCCTTCGAGGCGGCGGTCAAAGTGGCCGGGGTCTGGGCGGTGATGTGCGCCTACAACAAGGTCGGCGGGGCCTTCGCCTGTGAAAGCCCCCGCTTACTCGACCGGATTTTGCGACGGGACTGGGGATTCCGGGGCTTGGTCATGTCCGATTGGGGCGCCACCCACCATCTGCTGCCCGCCGTGCACGCCGGTATGGACCTGGAAATGCCGTCGGCCCTGGTGTACGAGCCGGCCGCCATGCGCGCGGCGCTGGAACAAAGGAGCATCACGAGAGGGGCGCTCGACGACCTGGTCCGCCGGCAATTGCGGGTGGTCGCGGCGCTCCATCTCGACGAGGACGCCACGGTGCGCGCGGAAGGCACCGATACGCTCGAGCATCGCGCGCTCAATCGCGTGGCCGCTCGGGAGGGTTTCGTCCTGCTCAAGAACGAGCACGGCATCCTTCCGCTCGACGCGAGCAAGCTGCGCAGGATCGCCGTGGTCGGACCACGCGGCGATCACCTCGATGGCGGCGGCGGCAGCGCGCACGTCTCGGCCACGCGACAGGTGACTCTGGTCCAGGCGCTCCGTCAGGCCTTGGGCAGCAAGGTTCGCGTCGACTACGCCCCCGGCGAGATCACCCTCGACGGTCTCGCGGCCATTCCGCCCAGCGCGCTCACGCCGCCCGCGGGTCACGAGGGCCAAGGCTTGCTGGGGGAATACTTCCCCAGCCGCAGTCACGCCGGCGTGCCCAAGCTTTCGCGCGTCGACCCGACGGTGAATTTTCACTGGGAAGCTCGCCGCGCCAGCGCCGGGATTCCCCGAGGACAATTTCTCGGTGCGCTGGACCGGCAAGCTCGTGCCACCCAAGTCCGGCCTCTACATGTTGGCGGTCCGCTCGGACGACGGCGCCCGCCTCTACCTCGATGGCAAGCTGTTGGTCGACAACTGGGGCGATCATCCCCCGACGCTCAAGACCACGGAGATCCCGCTGGTGGGTGGCAAGGCCTACCAGGTTCGCCTGGACTACTACGAGTCGATCATCGGCGCATCGGTCGAGCTTCTGTGGCAGCGGGCTGAGCGCGATCCGCTGGGCAAGGTCGCCGAGACCGCGCGCGGGGCGGATATCGTCATCGCCGCCCTCGGCGACGGCATGGGCGATGAAACCGAGGGTCAGGATCGCCCGTCGATCGCGCTGCCCGGACGCCAGGACGAAATCGTGCGCGCCGCCGCAGCCGTCAATCCCCGACTGATCGTCGTGACGACCACAGGCGCGGCGGTGGCCATGCCCTGGCTCGACAAGGCGAAGGCGGTACTGCACGCGTGGTTCCCCGGACAAGAGGGCGGCACGGCGATGGCCGACGTGTTGCTTGGTGAGACCAGTCCATCGGGCAAGCTGCCCGTGACCTTCCCGAAGCGTCTGGAAGACGAGGCGTGGTTCGGCAACTATCCCGGCGAGCAGGGCCAGGTGCACTACCAAGAAGGAACCCTGGTCGGCTATCGCTGGTACGACACGCGCAAGCTGGAACCGTTGTTTCCGTTCGGGTACGGGCTTTCGTACACCCGCTTCGCCTATCGCGACCTCAAGGTGTCGGCGTGGGATGCACAGCGGGGCGTGACCGTGCAATTCATCGTGAAGAACACCGGAGCGAGGCGAGGAGCCGAGGTCGCGCAGGTTTACGTGCACGCTCCCGCCGCGAGCGTACCCCGCGCCGAGCAAGAGCTCCGTGCCTTTGCCCGCGTCGATCTGGACAAGGGCGAAGAGCGAACCGTCGAGGTGCAACTGCCGACGCGAGCCTTCGCGTTCTACGACGAAACCCGGCCCGCCGCAGAGGCCTGGCGGGTTGCCCCAGGGACCTACGAGCTGCGCGCCGCCGCCTCTTCTCGCGACGTCCGGCTGCGAGCAATGGTTAGCGTGCCGGCGAAGTAGCTCAGCCGGCGGCCCGATGTCGCGGTGACCGGCTACCCGGGGAGGCCCAGCGACGCCGCGATCTGCGTGACCAGCGTGTCGGACGCGAGCGCGGCATCGACGGTCAGCGCCTCGCCGGGCGATGGCTCCTCCAGCGCCGCCATCTGGCTTTCCAGCATTGAGGCCTTCATGAAGTGACCCTGGCGCAGGCGCAGTCTCTCGGCGACAAGCGCGGCATCGCCGCGCAGGTAGACGAAGCGGACGCGCGCCGGAGCGACCTGCAGCGTGCGACGGTAGTCCCGCTTGAGCGCCGAGCAGGTCACGACCAGGTCGCCGCCCGCCGCCAGGGTCGCCTCGATGCGCGTGCGTAGCGCCGCGAGCCAAGGGCGCCGATCCTCATCGGTAAGCGGCACGCCGGCCGTCATCTTGGCCAGGTTCGCCGCCGGGTGAAGACCGTCCCCCTCCAGGAGGGGCCAGCCGAGCGCTGCGGCGAGGCCTTGCGCGACGGTGGACTTTCCGCTGCCGGCGACGCCCATCAGGATGATCACCATGCGCTCATCATAGTGTGTTTATTGCCGTGTTTCTTGGCGTGCTGTTCGCGCCGTTGCGCCGTTTGTGGCAGCATGGCTCGACCTTGGCAATACCGTCGGCCGCAGGGCGCGTGCGCTGGCTGATCATCTTCCTGGCCTTTCTCGGGACCACGATCAGCTACATCGATCGGGCCAACCTGGGCGTGGCGATGCCCTATCTGCAGCGCGACCTCGGGCTGCGGCCCAGCACAGCGGGCCTGGTGATGGGGGCGTTCTTCTGGACCTACGCGCTCGGCCAGCTGCCGTCGGGCTGGTTCGTCGACCGCGTCGGCCCACGCGTCGCGTACACCCTTGCGGTGGTCTGGTGGTCGTCGTTCACGGCGGCGACGGCGCTGGCGCGCGGGTTCGCATCCCTGTTCGGGGTGCGGCTCTTGCTCGGCGCCGGTGAGGCGCCCGCCTATCCGGCCAACGCCAAGGTGGTGTCGGAGTGGTTCCCGCCCGCCGAACGGGCCTTCGCCACCAGCATCTTCGATAGCGGCGCGCGCGTCGGGCCGGCGCTGGCGCTACCGCTGGTGTCGACGGTGGTCGCGCACTTCGGGTGGCGGGCGTCGTTCCTGGCGACCGGCGCGTTGGGGCTCGCGTGGGCGCTGGTCTGGTTCAGGGTCTACCGGCATCCGAGCCAACACCCGTGGGTCGGCAAGGCCGAGCGCGCGCACATCTTGGTCGACGCAAATCGCTCCGTCCCGGCGCATCCCGAGGGGCGGCCCATCCGCTGGCGCGATCTGTTTCGCTACCGCACGGTGTGGGGGCTGATGCTCGGCTTCTTTTGCCTTAGCTTCGTCATCTATTTCTTCATCACCTGGTTCCCGAGCTACCTCGTCAAGGAGCGCGGCTTCACGTTGCTCAAGATGCAACTCTTCGGCTCGATCCCCGCGCTGTTCGCCATTCCGTGCGGGTACCTGGGCGGGTTGTTCTCCGACTTTCTTTTTCGCCGCGGCCTGCATCTGACGCTCGCGCGGAAGATCCCCATCGTGGGCGGCATGCTGCTGTCGTCGAGCATCGCCCTGGCCGTGATCGTCCCCAGCGCGGCGGCGGCGCTGGCGCTGCTGTCGCTGTGCTACGGCAGCCTGGCCTTCGCGGCGGCCAGCGTCTGGTCGTTGCCGTCGGACGTCGCGCCGACACCCCGGCACGTGGCCTCGCTTGGGGGTATTCAGAATTTCGCATCGAACCTGGGCGGCGTTTCGGTCGCCGCGTTCGTCGGGTTCATGGTGGAGCGGACGGGCGGCTTCGTGGTACCCCTGGTCGCGGCGGGTGGCTTTTCGCTCTTGGGGGCGTTTTCGTACCTGGTGATCGTGGGCCCCGTCGAGCCGCTCGGGTCGTCCACCTCCGGCCTAGGGGCCGGAGACCATGGAGGTTGAGCCCATCGGCTACGCCAACCGGCGAGCGACTTCCTCGGCGATGGCCAGGCAGGAAGTGAGTCCGGGCGAGTCGATGCCGAAGAGATTGAGCAACCCCGGCACACCGTGGCGCTCGCGCCCTTGCAACATGAAATCGACGAAACCCGATCCGGCCGGGGCGAGCTTGGGTCGCACGCCCACGAATCCCGGCGCCAGCGCGCCATCGCGCAGCCCGGGGTAGTAGCGACGAATCGCGCGGTAGAAGGCCGCCGCGCGACTTTCGTCGAAGGCGTAGTCGACCGCATCGACCCAGGTCACATCTGGGCCGAAGCGCAGATTGCCCACGAGATCGAGGGCGACGTGGATGCCGAGACCGTCGGATCCAGGCAAGGGATAGACCAGTCGCTTGAACGGCGAAGGGCCGGAAACCGTGAAGTAGTGGCCCCGTGCGAAATACGGCACGGGAACGAATCTTGCGTCGAGGCCGCGCAGCGAGCGCGCCACCGCCGGTGCCGAGAATCCGGCGGCGTTCACGACGGTGCGGAAGCGGAAGCGCCCCGGATCGCCGCCGCCGATGTCGAGATCGATGCCCGCATCGCTGTCACCGTCGACAACTTCGCCACTCAGTACCGGACTGCCGAGCACCACATCGCAGCCCGCCTCGCGCGCATCGCTGGCCAGCGCCTGCATCAGGCCATGGCTGTCGACGAGGCCCGTCGACGGGGAGGACAAGGCGCGCACGCAGACCACCGACGGCTCCAGCGCCCGCACCTGTTCGCGCTCGAGCCACGCCAGATCCTCGAGGCCGTTGCTGTGGCCCTGGGCCTTGTATTGTTCGAGCTTGGGCAGCTCGGACTCGCTGACCGCGACGACAATCTTGCCGATGCGCCGCCAGCTGATACCGCGCTGGGTGCAGTACTTCTCGAGCATGCGCCGCCCCTCGACGCACAGCCGTGCCTTGAGCGAGCCCGTCGGGTAGTAGATGCCCGCGTGCAGGACCTCGGAATTGCGTGAGCTGGTGTGCAGGCCCGTGGCCCGCTCGGCCTCGAGCAGGACGACCTGGCGGCCGAGCAGGGCGAGCTTGCGAGCGATGGCAAGCCCCACCACTCCGCCGCCGATGACCGCGCAGTCGAGTCGTTCCGTCATGAAGAGCCGAGAGTATCCCCGTGCTTCCGCTTTCGCCAGCGGCCGGGTCCTTCCACCGCGAAGGCGCATGGTGCAGAGACATTCTCAACCCGGCGCATTGGAGTGTCTTCCTGCGAGGCACCCATGTTCAAACGCATCGCGCACGTCTGTCTGAACGCTCGCAACCTGCAACAGTCGCTGGACTTCTACACGCGCCTGGGACTTGAGCCCGTGTTTCGCTTCACGCGCAAGGGTAATCTATTCGGCGTCTATCTGAGGCTCGCCGAGGCGAATTTCATCGAGATCTTCGAGGATCCGAGGCTGGAGACTCCGGTGAACACCGGCCTCGTCCATTTCTGTCTGGAGACCGACGACTTGGACGGCCTGATGGGCGACCTGCGCACACGCGGCATCGCCTTCACCGAAAAGAAGCTCGGTTGCGACGACACCTGGCAAATCTGGCTCGAGGATCCGGACGGCAACGCCTTCGAGGTCCACCAGTACACGCCCAAGAGCATGCAATTCACCGGCGGCACGGTCGAAGCGGACTGGTAAAGAAAAAGCCCGCCGCTGGCCGGTTCGAGAACCGGCAAACGACGGGCTTGTTCGAGCAATCGATCGATGGCGCTTGCGACGGCGCCTTACATCATGCCGCCCATGCCGCCCATGCCACCCATGCCACCCATGCCGCCCATGCCGCCTCCGCCGCCGCCACCGCCGGCCGGCTTCTCGTCCTTCGCCTTCTCGACGATCATGGCCTCGGTGGTGATGAGCAACGAGGCGACGGAGGCCGCGTTCTGCAGGGCCGAGCGCACGACCTTGGTCGGGTCGATGACGCCGGACTCGAAGAGATCTTCGAACGTGTCGGTCTGGGCGTTGTAGCCGTGGCCACCCTTGCCCTCGCGCACACCCTGGACGATGATCGAGCCTTCCTTGCCGGCGTTGGTCGCGATCTGACGGCAGGGCTCCTCGCAGGCGCGCTTGATGATGGCGACGCCCACGGACTGCTCCTCGGACAGTCCCTCGATCTTGTCGAGCGAGGCAACGGCACGGATGAGCGCCACGCCACCACCGGGAACGATGCCCTCTTCCACGGCCGCGCGGGTCGCGTGCAGAGCGTCCTCGACGCGCGCCTTCTTCTCCTTCATCTCGGTCTCGGTGTAGGCACCGACCTTGATGACGGCCACGCCGCCGACCAACTTGGCGAGACGCTCTTGCAGCTTCTCGCGGTCGTAGTCGGATTTGGTGTCCTCGATCTGGGCGCGGATCTGCTTCACGCGCGCCTCGATGTCGGTCTTCTTGCCGGCGCCGTCGACGACGGTGGTGTTGTCCTTGTCGATGGTGACGGTCTTGGCGCGACCGAGATCCTTGAGCGTGACGTTCTCGAGCTTGAGGCCGAGATCCTCGGTGATGGCCTGGCCTCCGGTGAGAGTGGCCAGATCCTTCAACATTTCCTTGCGGCGGTCGCCGAATCCAGGGGCCTTCACCGCGCACACCTGCAAGGTGCCGCGCAGCTTGTTCACGACCAGGGTCGCGAGCGCCTCGCCCTCGACTTCCTCGGCGACGATGAGCAGCGGCTTTCCGCCACGCGCGACCTGCTCGAGGACGGGAAGCAGATCCTTCATGTTGGACAGCTTCTTTTCATAGATGAGGATGAAGGGATCCTCGAGCTTCACTTCCATCCGCTCGGCGTCGGTCACGAAGTACGGCGAGAGATACCCGCGGTCGAACTGCATGCCCTCGACCACGTCCAGCGTGGTCTCCATGGCCTTGGCTTCCTCGATGGTGATGACGCCTTCCTTGCCCACCTTTTCCATGGCTTCGGCGATCAGCTTGCCGATGTACTCGTCGCCGTTGGCGCTGATGGTGCCGACCTGGGCGATGTCCTTTTGGCCCTTGGTGGCCTTGGACTGCTTCTTGAGCGCCTCGACGATCTTGCCGACCGCCAAGTCGATGCCACGCTTGAGCTCCATGGGGCTGTGGCCAGCGGCCACCATCTTCGCGCCCTCGCGGTAGATGGCCTGCGCCAGCACGGTGGCGGTGGTGGTCCCGTCACCAGCGACGTCCGAGGTCTTGGAAGCAACCTCGCGCACCATCTGCGCACCGAGGTTCTGGAACTTGTCTTCCAGCTCGATTTCCTTCGCGACGGTCACGCCGTCCTTGGTCACCGTGGGCGCGCCCCACGACTTCTCGATGACGACGTTGCGTCCGCGCGGACCGAGGGTGGCCTTTACCGCGTCGGCAAGAGTGTTCACGCCGATGAGGATCTCGGATCGGCCGTGCTCGCTAAAATGAATATCCTTGGCAGCCATAGTGGGTCTCCTTGATGTCTTTCGCTTGGTGAATGGTTACTTGTTGATCTCCAGCACGCCCAGCACTTCTTCCTCGCGCAGGATGATGTGCTCGATGCCGTCGATCTTGATCTCGTTGCCGCTGTACTTGCCAAAGAGGACGCGGTCGCCCTTCTTCACTTCCAGGGCGCGAACCGTGCCCTTGTCGTTGGGCTTGCCCCCGCCCACCGCGATGACCTCGCCCTCGGCGGGCTTCTCCTTGGCAGTGTCGGGGATGATGATGCCGCCCTTCGTCTTCTCTTCCTCGGCGACGCGGCGAACCAGGATGCGATCATGAAGTGGGCGAACTTTCATCGGAATTGGCCTCCCTTTGGGTCTTGTTTGGTGGTCCGTCAGCACTCGCGTAGGGCGACTGCCAGCGGCAGGTCGCCAATTTATGCACGAACTTTCGCAAGTCAACCTGCAGCCGGTCGATTTTTGATGGGAACCCTGGGAGGGTTCCCAAACCCTCCCGCGCTCGGGCGGAGCCGGGCCAAGCCCGTCTCCGCCTACGCGGCGATGGGAACCCTGACCTGAAACACCTTGCCCCGCGTAGCGGAGCGAAGCGGGCGAGGGCGCGGCGAAGCCGCGGGGGTAGGTGTAGGGCGTGTAGGACCCGAAGTGCCCGCAGGGCTGAGAGGTCGCCGAGCGCAGCGAGGCGGGTGAGGGGCTGCCACGTTTCACGCCTGAAGGATCCGGGCCATCGGCCCCGCGGCGGTACTGGGAGGGTTCCCAAACCCTCCCGCGCTCTGGCGGAGCCGGGCCAAGCCCGGCTTCGCCTACAATGATCCCCCGATGCGCCGCAGCCGGCCAAGCCTGCGTTGGCTCACGCGCGCCTTCACCCAAGGCGTATGTTGTCGATTAGTCGCGTTGCGCCAACGTAAGCGGCAACCAGGATCGCAGCGGGGCGGTCCAGGCGTTCAACGGAGCGAAGCGAATCCGCGTCGCGGATCTCGACGTAGTCGATGCGATCCACACGGTCTTTCAGGATGGCCCGTGCCTCGCGCACCAATACCCCCGCGTCTCGCTCGCCAGCGGAGAAACGGTCGCGTGCCGCCGAAAGCCCCTGGGAAATGGCCAGGGCCCGCGCACGCTCGGGCGGCGACAGGTAGGCGTTGCGCGAAGACATGGCCAGCCCGTCGGGCTCGCGCACGATCGGTTGCCCGACGACGTCGACGGGCATGTTCAGATCCACGACCATGCGACGAATGACCGCGAGTTGCTGAAAATCCTTTTCGCCGAAGATCGCGAGATGAGGTCGAACGATGTTGAACAGCTTGCACACCACCGTGGCCACCCCGGTGAAGTGCCCGGGCCGGCGCTCGCCGCACAGGCCCTGCGACACCTCGCGGACCTCGACGAAGGTTTGGGCGCCGGACAGGTACATGTCTTTGGCCTCGGGTACGAAGGCCGCATCGGTGCCGGCACCCGAGGCCTTGGCCAGATCGCCGTCGAGATCGCGAGGATAACGCGCCAGATCTTCTTTGGGACCAAACTGGGTCGGATTTATGAAAATGGAAAGCACGACGCGATCGGCGAGCTTGCGCGCAGCCGTTAGCAGCGACACGTGGCCCGCGTGCAAGGCGCCCATGGTCGGAACGAGGGCGATTCGCTCACCGCGCGCCCGTGCGGCCTCGGACCAGGCGCTCATGGCCACGGGGGTCGTGATGACTTGGACGCTCGACATGCCGCCTGTTTTGCCACGACCTGCGCAGCTTGCGAACCTCGAAAACCCTTGCCGAAGAAAGAGGCGACTCACCACGGCGCGGCAATGCAGCGGCCGCACGACCCTCGCGCTCCAGCCACGGAAACAGACTTGGGAATGGACGCCTCAAGGTGTGGATCCCTCCCACTTGGATCACACGATCTTGCCCAATCTTGGCGAAATAGGCGCACGAAAACTGCCATACTGCCCGAACAGTCCGCAACCCCTGCGAACTCGCTTCTCGTGCTCGAGGTGTTCCCGATGACAACAGCGCTCAGCAGACACTCCGTGGTGCGTGGTCAGCTCTCTGGCCATCTCGCAGCGGCTGGCCTTGCGGCGATTCTTGGGTTCGTAGGGATGGCCTGCACCAACGCATCGATCGAGGGCTCCGGGGGGACCGATGGGAAAGGCAAGGGAGGCGCCGGGGCCGACTCTACCGGAACGAGCGGAGGCGGCGGCGTGACCTTCAAGCTCGACGGCGCGGTTCCCTCCGCCGGCGGCACGTCTGGAACCTCTGCATGCAATGGCACCAACACCGCCGGCTGCGTGGCCCAGTTCCCCGAAGGCTGCGGCGACGGCATCAACAACCAGGGCGGTATCGAGGACTGCGACGACGGTAACGTGGTACCGGGCGACGGCTGCAACGGCGCCTGCAAGGTCGAGAAGAACTGGACCTGCCCCCCCGCCGGGAAGTGCACGAGGAACATCGTGTGCGGGGATGGGCAGATCGGACCGGGCGAGGTCTGCGACGACGGCAATACCGCGGACGACGACGGCTGCAACGCCACCTGTACCGTGCAAGATCCAGCCTACCTGTGCGTCGCCGGCCAGCCCTGCGTGCGCAACTCGGTGTGCGGCAACAAGCGTATCGAGGCGGGCGAGGACTGCGAAGACGGCAACACCACGAGCGGCGACGGCTGCAGCAGCACGTGCAAGCTGGAGGGTGGCTGGGTGTGCCCGAATCCGGGTCAGCCGTGCAAGGCGGCCCCGCGCTGCGGAGACGGGGTGGTTCAGCCCACCCTCGGCGAAGTGTGCGACGACGGAAACCAGCAAGACGGCGACGGCTGTTCCGCCGACTGCAGGGTCAAGGGCGCGGGGTGCGTTTGTACGCCAGGCCAGCTTTGTACCTGCCCGGTCACGAAGTGCGGCAACGGCGTCCTCGAAGGCAGCGAAAAATGCGACGACGGCAACACCACGAGCGGCGACGGCTGCGCGGGCGACTGCACGAAGGTCGAGACGGGCTTCCAGTGCCGTGTGGTCGGCAAGCCTTGCACGCCCAAGTGCGGCGACGGCGTCAAGTCCGGCGCCGAGGGCTGCGACGACGGCAACACCGTAAGCGGCGACGGCTGCTCGGCTACCTGCCACCTCGAGCTCGGCTACAAGTGCGACGATAGTGGCAAGTGCACCTCCACGGTTTGCGGCGACGGCAAGGTCGAAGGAGCCGAGGGCTGCGACGACGGTAACAACCTGCCCTTCGATGGCTGCTCCATAGACTGCCAGTGGGAGCCGGATTGCTCGGGTAGCTCGTGCACCTCGAAGTGCGGTGACGGTATCGTGCTGAACGAAGACTGCGACGACGGCAACGCGGGCAGCGGCGACGGGTGCTCGAAGGACTGCCAGGTGGAACCTGGCTGGACCTGTAAGCAGCCCGACCTCGGCGACAGGATGCTGGTGCCAGCGCTCTACCGCGACTTCAAGTTCAGCAAGGATGTCACTCCGAACGGCAATGACTTCGAAAACGGGGTCACGGGCTCGGCCGCGGCTTCCCCCGGTATGGTCAATGCCGACCTGGGCAGTGATGGGGAACCCGTATATGCGAACCCCGCAAGCCCCGGCGGCGCTGTTCACGTCCAGAGCAGCACCTCCTTCGCGACGTGGTGGCACAACACCACGGGCGTGAACCACGCCACATCTGGCAAGCTGACATTGTGGAAGAACGACCAGGGCGAGTACGTCAACCGCCACGACCCCAATGGGGCACAGTGGTACAACACCGAGCCGGCCTACTACTGCGGCAACGTCGGGGCCGAACAAACGGATCCCACCACGGGAGATCCCATTCCCTGCACGTCGCAGTATGGCTCGACCGACTGCGATACCAAGACGGCGGCCGGGTTGACCATGCTGCCGGGCAGCTGCACGACCAGCAATGGCTCGTACAGCGCGCGCTTCATCGACTCGGCGGTCGACGGCGATCCGCTCTTCTTCCCCGTCGACGGCGACAACTTCTCGGCCGCCGACGCGACCTACGCGCAGATTCCCCCGCTTTACGATCCACAGGGGACCTGGCCAAAGGACGTGGATGCCGCCGGGAACGCCATCATGCACAACTTCAGCTTCACCAGCGAGGTGCGCTATTGGTTCAAGTACGACTCGACCAAGAGCTACACGCTCGATTTCGTCGGTGACGACGACGTGTGGGTCTTCATCAACAAGAAGCTGGCTCTCGACATCGGCGGCATCCACATGCCGGTCGAGGACAAGGTGACGCTCGACGCGGCCGCGGCCACCAAGTTCAACAACATGAAGTCAGGTAACGTCTACCAGATTGCGGTGTTCCAAGCCGAGCGGCAGACCACTTGCTCATCGTACAAGCTGACCCTGAGCGGATTCAACGCCGCCCCCACCGAGTGCGTCCCCACCTGCGGCGACGGCGTTACCGTGGGCGACGAGGAGTGCGACTGCGGGAAGGACAAGGCGAGCCAGCCCGCAACCTGCGCCGGGTACAACGGCAATCCCGCGTACAATGGCTGCGGCACCGATTGCAAGTGGGGCCCCTTCTGTGGCGACGGCGTGACCAGCGATGGCGAGGAGTGCGACAACGGCACCAACAACGACGACTACGGCGCGACCAATGGCTGCGCCGCGGGCTGCAAGCTGCCCCCGCGTTGTGGCGACGGGGTCTTGCAGACCGACTTCGACGAAGAGTGCGACGACGGTCCCGACAACGCGACCACCAGCGATCCCAAGGTCGCCTACGGCGGCTGCATGTCGAACTGCAAGCGCGGCGGGCGCTGCGGCGACGGAATCGTGAACGGCAGCGAACAGTGCGACGATGGCGTCAACGACGGCACCTACGGAACGTGCAATCCCGATTGCACATCCGCACCCAGGTGCGGGGATGGGATCGTCCAGACCGACTACAACGAAGAGTGCGAGCCACAGATGTCGGACGATCCCAATTGCACGCGGGCGTGCAAGCTGCCAGGCGGATGCGGCGATGGCTTGATCGAGCCGCCAGAGGAATGCGACGACGGTGCGGCCTTGAACAACGGCGACTACGGGGCCTGCGCGCCGGGCTGCATCTACGCCCCGCACTGCGGCGACGGAATCGTAAACGGGCCCGAGACCTGCGACGACGGCATTCTCGACGGCTCCTACGGCGGGTGTACGCCCCAGTGCAAGCTGGCGCCTCACTGCGGCGACAGCATCGTCAACGGAACCGAGGACTGTGACCACGGCACCGACAACGGCCAGGACGGCCTGTGCACGTCATCGTGTAAAGCCATCATCTATCTGCCGCCGTAGACCGCGCTGCCTCGCACGAAACCATAGCATTCGCCCGATGGTGCGGAGCCCCAGGCATTCGCGTCCTGATCGCGGCCTCAACCGGACGGCGGATCAGCCGATGTCCCTATTCTCGGACTCCTCTAACCCCCTTTCGTGCCAGAATGACGTCATGCCAGATGTGATAGGGCTGTTTCTCCGCAGCGCGGACAACGCCTACCAGAGACGACTCAACGAGGTAGGACAGCGCGAGGCGAAGCGCCACGGCTTCGAGCTCATGGTGCAGTCGGTGCAGTTCGACGCCAGTCAGCAGGTCGTTCAAATCCGCGAGGCAATCAAGAGCGCCGCCGCCACCAACCTTGTCGCAATCATGGTCAGCGGCGTGCACGACGAAGAGTTGTCTCCCGTCGCGCGCGAGGCCGCCGAGGCTGGGCTGGAATGGGCTTTGCTGAACAATGCGACCTTCATCGACGAAGTTCGCCGCCAGCACCCCGAACGGGCTATTTTCGCCGCAACTTGCGATCATACCGAGATCGGACGAATCCACGCCCAGCAGGTTCGCTCGCTTCTCGGCGATACGGGCCGGGTATTGAGCGTCACCGGCAACCTTCAGAACGTGGACGCTCGGCAGCGCCTGCAAGGCTTGAAAGAGTCCCTTGACGGCAACTTCGATCTCATCGAAGTCAACGCCGACTGGACCAGCGAGGGCGCGCGCAGGGCGGTAGAGAAGTGGGCCAGTGGCATCACCACGAAGGAAGATCTTCCCCGCGCATTCGTGGCCCAAAACGACGAGATGGCTCTGGGCGTGCGGCAAGCATTGCGCGATATCGACTCCCAGCGAGATTGGCCCCTTGCGGGCGCTCCCATCACGGGCTGCGACGGGGCCGAGAACTTCGGCCAGCGGCTGGTTCGCGAAGGCCGATTGAAGGCCACCGTGATCATGCCGCCCGGAACCGGGACGGCCATCGAATGGATCGCCCGCATGCGCAAGGATGGCTCGATTCCGCCTGCACGCGTTCTGCTTCCCGTGAGCTCTTTCCCGAGCCTTTCGCGTCTCAAACACTAACCCCCATCACCCCCCGAAGGTGAAGGCGTAGGCGGCCAAGTTCTCGCCCCGGACCTTGAGCGCGATCTCGTGCTGGCCATAGGGGCCGCTGAAGAGGTTGTACAGGTCATGGCGATCCACGCTGATCCGTTTGGTGGGCTTTCCATCCACGCTCACCTCGGCCGCGATGGGTCCCGAACCTGACTCGACACCGAGCACGACATTGACCTGGCCGGCCAGGGCGTGGTAGCGAATTTCGCCGGTGTCGGAACGCAAGACCTGGCGCTCGCCGCCGAGGAGTTGCCAATCGCCCACGAGAGCGAAATTGTCGGCAGCCAGATTGACTGGCGCCGTGTAGCGATGACGGCGGGCGTCGGGTGCTCCCGCGCGATTGGCGAACGCGGTCCACCCGCGCGGGCCAAGGTAGGTCTCGGGCGACATCGGCAGATCGGGCGCCTCCGCGTGCCTTCCGCGCGTGGGTCCATCGGTCTTGCGACCAATCTCCGCCAGCAAGCTGCGAATGGCCGCGTCCGTCGCCTCGTCTCCGCCTTCGCCGAAGTGGGTGTAGCGAATGGTGCCTTGGGCATCGATGAGGTATTTGGCCGGCCAGTAGCGATTGCCAAAGGCCTTCCACGTGCCGAAATCGTTGTCCTGGGCGATGGGGTAGTCGAGCCCATGGCGCTTGATGGCGTCGGCCACGTTGGCCGGGCTCTTTTCGAACACGAACTCGGGCGCGTGCACGCCCACGATGACGAAGGGCTGGTCGTGGAACTTCGCCCAAAGCTCGCGCATGTGCGGCAGGGTGCGCAGGCAGTTGATGCAACTATAGGTCCAAAAATCGACGAGCACGACCTTGCCGCGCAGGCCGGCCATGGTCAGCGGCGCGGAGTTGTACCAGGGACCAAGGCCGGCAAGCTCGGGCGCGGGACCCAACTTGGGCAGCTCGGGCAGGCTGGGCAGATGCTCGTCGGCCAGCAGGGCGGCGTTTGCCTGCGGCAACATCGGCGCGGCCATGGCTTTGCTGAACAGCCGCCCTTCGATACGCGAGCCGAGGTTGCCGAAGCCGGTGCGATCGGCCAACCACGTTTGCGCGTTCGTGAACAAGTTGTACTGCAGAGCCGCCGCGGAAAGCACGAGTAGAGCACCCGAGACTTGCTTGATGCGGCCGCTGTAGCGATTGAGCCAGCGTGCCGAGCGCACCATCGATTGACCGCCATAGCCGATGAGCAGGAGGGGCATGGCGGCGCCAATGGCATAGGCCGACAGGGCCAAAAGTGCCCGCGGCCCGGGCTCGTCCCGCACCAGGGTCAGCGCGAAGCCGAGAGCGGGCCCCGCGCATGGTACCCAAACCAGACCCAAGGTCAGCCCGACGACCAAGGCGGACAGCAGAGACTCGGCGCCAAGTCCCTTGCGCGCGCCTTGCTGGGCATCGGCTCCGAGTTGCTGAATGCGCGTGGCCGCGCGACCACCCAGGGCCACCGCTGCGACGCCGAGCAAGGGCGACACGACCTGGGCCAACCACCCCTGGCCCCAGAAGAGCGGAATGGCACCAAGAGCAGCCAACGCGATTTGCATGTATCTGCGGCTGAACAGGAAGCAAACGCCGAAGAGAAAGAGCGCGTAGTAGGTCGCGATGCGCATGATGTCGGCCAGGTGGACGAGCTTCTGCAAGACGACCTGCAGAAGGAAGGTGAAGACGACGAAGCTCAACACCATGCCGACCACCGTCACCAGCGGACGGGCCTTGCGCTTGCCCGCCAGGCTCACGCCAAGAACGATGGGCACCAGGGGGAGAATGCACGGCAAAAGGATGGTGAGCACACCAGCCAGAAACAGCGTCAGAAACACGGTCATGGCAGGCTCCTTTCAGTCGCGCAGATAGTGGCAGGTGTAGCCATCCGGGTGTTTTTGCAGATAATCCTGGTGGTATTCCTCGGCGGGGTAGAACGGTCCCGCCGGCACGATTTGGGTGACGACTTTGGCCGGCCACTTGCCGGAGCGATCGACCTCGGCCTTCACGCGCTCCGCGATCCGCCGCTGCTGTTCGTCGTGGTAGAAGATCGCGGATCGGTATTGTGTTCCCCGGTCGTTGCCCTGGCGATTGAGCGTGGTGGGGTCGTGCAAGCGGAAGAAATAGCGCAGCAGGTTCTCGTAGGAGAGGACCTTGGGATCGAAGACGATCTGCACGGCCTCGGCGTGGCCGGTGCTGCCGGTATGAACCTGCTCGTAGTCGGGATTCTCGGTCGTGCCGCCGGTGTAGCCCACGGTGCTTCCGAGCACGCCGGGCAATTTGCGAATCAGCTCCTGCACGCCCCAGAAGCAGCCTCCCGAAAGCGTGGCCATGGCCTTGCTGCCGGGTTCCGCGCTCGCCGCGACGGGCGCGGCCACGCCCAGCATGGGCAGGTATTGGCCATAGCCCGCAGCCGCCATTTGCTCGACGGGAATAAAGCGCATCGCCGCCGAGTTCATGCAGTAGCGTTTCCCGGTGGGCGCAGGACCGTCGTCGAAGACGTGTCCAAGGTGCGAATCGGCAAGGGCGGAGCGCACCTCGACCCGGGTGTCGAAGAGCGAATCGTCGGTCTTGGTCACCACATGGCTGGGCTCGATGGGGCGGGTAAAGCTCGGCCAGCCGGTCCCGGAATCGTACTTGTCCTTCGACAGAAAGAGCGGCTCGCCCGACACCACGTCCACGTAGATGCCCGGGCGGTGGTTGTTCCAATACGCGTTGTGGAAGGGGGGCTCGGTACCGCTTTCCTGGGTGACCTGGTACTCCATGGGCGAGAGCTGCTTGATTCGGGTTTCCTTGCTCCAGCTTGCCCCTGGATCCCAGGCCACGCCTTGGCTAGAGGCGACCGCGCGGCCGCGATCGCCCGTCGTTGCCGCGTAGAGCGCCGTCGCGAGGCCCGCGACCACGACCACCACAATTGAAATCCGAGCTCCTAGCTCCGCTTTTGTCGCTTTTGTCATGGTTCTCTCCCTTTGGATGCCACGAACGCCTAGTCGTCGGTGTCAGCTCCGCGAAGGGTCGTTCAACGAGGCATACGGCCGAATCCGGCTTCGGTTACGGTTTGAGTGGGCGACGAGCCGCGGTACGAGTAGATTCCACGCTGCGAAACATGGGAGAACTGGAAGACTCCACCCAGCCGGCGAGTGCCAGCGACGAGCAGCTCATGACTGCGTACGTCGACGGTAACCAGGACGCGTTTCGCCAGCTCTTCGCACGCTATGCCCCCTTGCTCGCCCGCGTCGTGCGCGGCAAGGTCCCATCCGACGAGGAAAGCCGCGACCTGGTTCAGCAAACCTTTCTGCAACTCCACCGCGCCCGCAACGACTACCGCGCGGGCGAGCCACTGCGACCGTGGCTGCTCACCATCGCTTACAACCTGATTCGGGATCGCTGGCGTACCGTCGGCCGCAGGCGTGAAGAGCCCCTCGACCAAGCGCCGCCGCAAATCGATGCCGACACGCCGGCGGATGTGCTGCAGAGACGGCGGCGGGCGGAGCGCTTGCACGCCGCACTGGCAACGCTTTCCCCGGATCAACGTCAGGTGGTGGAGCTGCACTGGTTCGGCGGGATTCCCCTGCCCGAGGTGGCCGCGACCTTGGGCGTATCGCTGAGCGCCGTGAAGGTTCGCGCCCACCGCGCCTATACGCGCCTACGCGAAAACCTGGATCTTGGTCGCGAGGTGTAACCATGTCCGGACCTCTGCGTATGCATGATTCAAGGGCGAACGAAATCCCGAGCGGTGGGACAATGCCGCGAGATAGCTGACATGGACTGCACCCAGATCAGGCAAAGGGTCCTGGGCGGCGGCGACACCGCCTCGCCGGAGGCCAAGCGCCATCTCGACGAGTGCCCGGCGTGCAGGGCTCTGGTCAAGGACAACGGTTCTCTCGCCCATTTTCTCGCCGACGCCGAAATGCCGGAGGGCGATACCCCGCCATCACCTTCGTTCCAAGAGCAAGAGCAAGAGATCGAACGCCTGCTTGCGAGCGAGCGACGATTTTCCGCCCGCATCAGCAGCCTGGGCAGCCGCACGCGGTGGTTGCTTGCCGGCGCGGGCTTGCTCATCCCCGTCGCCATCGGACTGGCCAAGCTGAGACCCGACATCGGCTCGTTCCCGGCCGCTCGCCTCACGAGCGAGATTGCCGGATTCCTGGTCATGGCGCTGGCGACGTGCTGGCTGTGGCTGCGGCCCATGCACAAGGTGCAGCCGCGAGTCCGGACACTCTTCATCGTTCTCGGTGCCGCCCTCCTCCTGCCCTGGATGATCGCCGCCCTGCCCCTCGTAGCAGGAACCGTCCTGGCCTCGCCTACGCCAGCCGGCCACGGGGCGGCCTTTCGCGCGGCCTCGTGCTTCGCCTTCGGCAGCGCGATCGCCCTGCCGGTCATCGCCATCGTGGCCCTGCTCGGCCGGCGCGGAAGACGCGTCCCTGGCTTCTGGCTTCTGCCCGCGACCGCGGGTGCCCTGGCGGGGCTGATCGGCCTCGAGCTTCATTGCCCCGATGCCTCACCCGCGCACCTTCTTGCCGGGCACGCCCCCATTGCCCTGGTGCTGCCTCTCATCATGTTGCTCTTGTTCAGCCCCGGCCGTAAGGCGGCAACCGGACAGTAGGTGGGCTACAAACAACGAACGGCCAGGCCTGGATCGCGCCGTAGTCTTCGTGCCCTCAAGGCCAGCCCTTTCAAGGTCCTGAGAGCCCGCCTCTGAGCCCGGACGCTGTTTTGTAGCGGCCGCGCAGCGGCCCTATCGCCTCGCCCCGCGGGCACGCGGGGAGAGGCCGACGTGCGAAGCGCGGCCGGTGAGGGGAAGAGAAGTCGCGCCTACGTCGGCCCCCTCACGGCCCTGTGGGCAGGCACGTCGCCATAGCCGCACAGGCGGTCGGATCATTCGTCTGGTCGCAGCCCGCAATGGCTTTCACGCATCCCTCGGATTGCGCAACCGTGGCCTGGCAGGTGGCGGGGACCAACGCGGCTTCGGCAAGGCAGTCGGCCTGGCTTGCGGGCCCGGTGATGGTGAGAGAGACACCCCCGCTGCTGCCGCAATCGATCGCCTTCCCGTAGCCACCGTAGAGACTGGCGGTCCAGTCGCAGATGGCCTTCCTGTCCGCATCGGTCAGATCGGGCAAGCGTTTCGTTCCGGTGACCCCGGACGTGGTACCCGAGGGAGTGCCGCCGTCGTTTCCGCCCGCCGATCCCCCGCCGCACCCGCCGGCGAGAACGAGAGAAAGAACAAGAAGGAACGCAGATGTCTTCGACGCGCAAGTCATGGGGCCTCCTCGCTTCTCAGAGTACTCCCATGGCACGGGCGCGCCAAGGCCAGGCGCCTGCGCGGACTTCTCTTCCCTTATCCGGCGATTTGATCGAGCCTGCCTCGACACCGTGCCACCCTTTCGCCCTCCCCTGCTGCTGTGCAGTCGGCATGTGCAGACCATCTCGGCCACCACCGGACCGCGGCGGCTGTTGCGCCGGAGCACGTGGAAGGCCCTGCGCCGGCACGCCCGTGAGGTGATTCTCCACGCTGGCGAAGGCGTCCGCCTATCGGGCCTCTTCAGCGGTCACAAGGACGCGTCAGGGGATGTCGGGACGCGCGATCTGGTCACCATCATCCATGGCTGGGAAGGCAGCGGAAATTCGCTCTACGTGCTGTCCGCGGCGGGCCACCTTTTCAGCCAAGGCTTCGATGTCCTTCGCCTGCACTTGCGCGACCACGGCAAGTCCCACGCTCTCAACCGCGAGTCGGCACCTGCATCATCTTGCCGTCGCCGGTCGTGAAGTAGAAATTCCTGGGCATCGGCAATCACCATTTGAAAATGCCGATCCATCGGACATGTTTTGACGTACCGCTAGTGTGGCAATGGCGTCATCGACAACTGCGGCCAGAAGGCGGGCCCCGAAGCCTGCGACGGCACCGACCTTGGCACCCACACCTGCAGCAACCTTGGCTACTCGAGTGGCACGTTGGTGTGCGACCCGTTCTGCCTGATCGATGCCCGCATGTGCGAGAGCAGCGCGCCGAGCGCCCTCACCTCGACGTGCGTTCACCCCACGCTCGGAGGCGTGCCTCCTGGCATACTCGCGCTCGCGGCCAATGCCACCGAGGTGGCGATGGCTTGGATGGAGCCCTTGCAATCCAATCCGCCGGTAAGCCCGCGCGTCCATTTCACGCGCTTTGGCCCTGACCTACGCGCACTTTCCGATACGGGTTGCCTAGGCCCCGCGGACGCCGCACCGTCCGTCTCGGTCGCCGCGGTGCCGGGCGGCTGGCTGCTCGCTGCCGGCGGTCCGACCAAGACGACGCTCATAGCCCTCGATGCCACGGGCGCCGTCATCGACTCGCACGACTACCCAGGCTCCACTAGCGTGCAGCTCACTGAACAGCCCGGCGCTGGACCCATGCTTTCGTGGAGCGACGCCCCGCAAGCCACAACAGGCGCCACAACAACCAACTTGCACCTGCAATTGGTCGGCGCCGATGGCAGCGCGCTTGGCACCGACCATCTCGTCGCCGATCTCTCCTACGGATGGTCGGCGGTCGATGTCGGCGACGGATTCGAAGTCGCCGCGGATGTCGGATTCGGAAGCGGCGGCGAGCGCATCCAACTGCTGCACCTCGCGCTCGACGGCACCCTGAGGACCGATTCCTTCATCTCCGGGCAGCAGATGTACGCAGTCACCATGACCTGGTCGGGAACGCAAATCGCCATGGTCTATCTTTCGCTGGCCACCGACCCGCAGACGCTCTTCGTGCACGTTTCGCAGGCAGGCGCCTTGCTTGGCAGCCCGTTGCTGCTCGATACGACAAACGACTACGGCGCCTATCCGGTCTTCTCGATCGACGAAGATACCGTGGTCTTGGAGGCCCCGGACACCGGAGCGCCCAGTCAGCTCGCCATCGCGCGCCTTTCACCTGCCGGCGTGCCCAAGGCGGCACCTACGCCGATCGCACAAGCGGGCATCATTACCTCGTACGCGATGGCCCATCAGGGGACAGACGCGATCGTGGCGTGGATTGATACGCCTCCGTACATCAACCATGGCAATCCCGCGGACCCCTTGGTGCAAAATCGGATGGGGCTTCAGAGGGTGAAGTTGGGGATGTAGCTACCTTCTCGGCTCGTACCGCATCGCCACTGCCCCCGAGGCGAATTCCAGGCGGCTCACCAACTTCAAGTCGATACGCTTCGATAGCCCCGCGAACAACGTCGGCCCGTGGCCCGCTAGCCTGGGATGCACCACAAGCTCGTACTCATCGATCAATCCCAGCTCTGCCAGCGCCAACGGCAGCTTCACGCCCCCCACGAGCAGTCCCTTGCCCGGCTCCTGCTTGAGCTGCGAAACGGCCTGCCCCAGATCCCCGCGGAGGATCTCGGCGTTCCAATCGACCCGGTCCAGGGTGCTCGACACGACGTACTTCTTGGCCGCGTCGATGGTCCGCGCGAAGGGTTCCATCCAGGGCTCCATCCAATCAGGCCAGGCCCCTGTCCGCGCCGACGGCCGCCACGCTGCCTCCATCATTTCGTAGATCACCCTGCCAAACAGCAGGGCATCGGCCTGGTCGAGGTTCCAGGCCGCGTGACGATGCAAGTCTTCGTCCGCGATCCCCTCACGATGATCGCAGCACCCGTCCAAGGTGACATTGATGGAATAGCGAAGGGGTCGCATGCCGGCCTTACTGACGCACGTAGCGCACGTGTGTGGCAGCCGGACCATCAAGAACCTTGTCGATGCGAAACCGCGGCCCGGGCTCGCCCAGGTTCTCGAAGAGACGCCGCCCACTGCCGAACAATACGGGCGCCAAGGCGATTTCCAGCTCGTCAACGACACCCATGGTCAGGTACTGCTGGATGACATCCGCCCCACCCGCGATACGAATGTCACGACTGCCTGCGGATTCCCGAGCCAGCTCGAGGGCACGCTCGGGGCCGCTATTGACGAAGTAGAAGGTCGTCCCACCCGGGCGCGCCCACGGTTGGCGCTTCTCATGGGAAAGCACGTAGACCGGTGTGTGAAACGGAGCCACCTCTGGCCAGGCGCGCTCGCCTTGCTCGAACATGCGCTTGCCCATGATGTTGGCACCGATGCGCTCCATGGTGCTGCGAAGCAGGTCATTGACCGGGCCGGTCTCTCCCCCTGTTCCGAGCGCGAGGTTCTGGCGGAAGTACTGTTGGTTGAAGATCCAGGCCATCAGCGCCCCCCACTTGGCGCCCCAGCTCTTGTGCTCAGGCGTGTCCCAATGCTCCATGGTCATTCCTTCCGGTGCCATGTAGCCATCGAGGCTGAGCCCGATGTTGACGAATACTTTACTCATGATTCTCCTCTCGCAGCCTGGGATGCACCAACGCCAGCGGGAGATTCACCGCGTGACGAGGCAAATCTTCGTGCATGACGCAGAAGAAGCATGAGGTACCGACCGGAACAGACGGCTTGGAAAGCCCCACACGACTGTGCACAATGAGTGCGAATCACCATGTGCCCGTCAGACCGCTCTCCCGACGACGAACCCGCGGAACATTCTCGACCGCCCGCGGACAGCGTCCTGCAGCGGAAGCGCGACCGCGAGCTCTTGGCACTCAAGACCCAAGCCGAGCTCAGTCGGGGCGGCGAGGACCCTCAACCCAACATCGACGGCTCCGCTCTCCTGCGGGCTGTTGGGGCCCGCTGATCGGCCAGCTCCGCCCCCCGCCGCCCCAAGGCCGACGAATGGCGGCTTAACGTCTTTCCGGCCCACCGTGGTACCTTCGCCCCAGGACCCAGGGGGATATTTCTACTTGGCAGGAATGGGTGCATTCCTACTTGGGCCTGACAAAAAATGTAGCGCCCCGGCGATCTGGCACGATGGCAAAGATGTACCACTTATGGTACAAGTGAGCGGGAGGCATGTCATGACGTCACTCAGCGCGAGTCGAGCACGAGCCAACCTGTTCAAGCTGATGGAACAGACGGCCGACTCGCACGAACCCATCCAAATCCAAGGCCGCCATCGCAGCTCCGTGCTGGTCAGTGAAGAGGACTGGCGTGCCGTGCAGGAGACTCTGTACCTACTGTCTGTCCCAGGCATGCGCGAATCCATCCGCAAAGGTCTCGCTACGCCTCTCTCCAAGACCAGCAAGACGCTCCGATGGTGAGCTGGTCGCTGGTTTTCGTGAGGCAGGCACAAAAGGACGCCAAGAAGCTCGCCGCTGCCGGTTTGCGGCCGAAGGCCGAGTCCCTGCTAGCCCTGTTGGCAGAAGATCCCTTTCGGAGTCCACCGCCCTTTGAAAAGCTCGTCGGCGATTTGAATGGAGCCTATTCCCGTCGCATCAACATTCAGCACCGCATTGTCTATCAAGTACTCAAGCGCGAACGAGTTGTAAAAGTTCTGAGGTTTTGGACACACTACGAATAGCTCCACGGCAAGGTGGTAAAGTGCGGCGCATGCAATCCGTAGCGCGCGGGGCCGATGTTCTCGAATCTCACGGATCGCAGGGGCTCGTCCTTGGACTCGACCTTGTTGCGCGTTGGTATGACGTCGCTGTCGGAGTCCTGTCGTCCGACCGTCAATAACACCACGATAACAGTGAGCATGGCGTTGGCTTCGGGATTGCAGCCCGCTTACGGCATGCTACGGCGCACCTTCTACCTGCCCCTTCTCGCGGCCCTCGTGAGCTGCTCTGCTGGCCGCAGCGGATCCCCATCTGGGCCTGGCCCTGCCGCCGATGCTGCTCCGGGCGCCGATGTCGCAAGCGCCGGTCCTGGTGCAGCAGCCGATGCGCCCGTCGAAGCAGAGGCCGATGGTCTCACCGACCCGCAGCCCGACTCTCTCCCCGACGTGGCTCCCGACATGGTCGTTGCGCAGATGGGGGATGGCTGGTGTCACGCGAAGTGTATGCAGGGAGGCACGTGCGCCGATGGGTTAAGCTGCGTAACGGAGACTCTCTGCAACGGTAGCGATTATTGCCCCGTCGGGCTTCATGAAGCGCGCCAACACGAAACCGAAGACCCGGACGTAGTCGGGGCGGGTGGACACGAACGCCCTCAGGAATTGGCGGTTGAAGTTGTCTGCCGCAGCTTCGCCGTTCCACTCTTTTTGAGGAAAATCGAAGACCAACCCGAGCTGGCCGGCACGCCAATCACGGAAATGTGGCCGACGCTGTAGGCGACACCGTCCATCGTCCATGCATAAGGAGGCTCACCCTGGGTATCACACCACCACCATGGTCGAGGAGATGTGACATTGCCCCTCCACGAGTGGCTTGAATCTAGCGGGTGGACGCGCGCTCTGACGAGCAACGGGAGTCGCCAATCTCCCGAGCGAAATTCAGGATCCCAACCCAGCTCGCGCCCCGCCTTCTCGATAGACACGTGCGGCCCGGCATCGGCGACGTTGCATGCACCTGGCGAGCCATGATCGATCGCCAGCACGGCGGCGTATGCTGCCGCGTCGACGTGCACACCCGGGCGTCCCGCGGGCTCGACGCTCGCCCCTGGGCCATAGAACGGCCGTAGCGAAGCACGACGCCCTCCATGTCACCAGCGCCGAATACGGCCCTTTCGGGAGCGACCACTCCGCGCGCGTTGGGGTCGATAGGATCGCTCTCGCTGTGCGGCTCGGGGCCCGGTCGGTAAATCCATGCGATGCTCTGGGCGATCATGCGGCGCGCCCCCGCCGACCGCGCGGCGAGCACGAGGTTCGGCGTTCCCTCCGCGCGCAGTCGCGCGTTGCGGGCCAGCGTCTCAGTGACACGGACGAGGCCGAGCGCTGCTAGAATCTCGCTAAGGTGGAGATGAACGAGAACGAATTCGAAGGCACTCTGGTGCTGGAGCAACTCGCCGCGATGGGCAAGGTGGACGAGCTCTTCAATGCCGTCGATGCCGATGACATACGGCAGGCCACTCAGTTGATGAAGCGTGCGGGCGTTGATGCGTCGACGATCGCGACCGTCGTCCGGAAGATGGAAGATGGTGACGGCGAGCACTGAGCTTGCCGGGAGCCTGGCCGGCGCGAACGCAGCAGACACCGCCGAGAAGCTATGCGCAGGTCAGGGACAGTACGCTATCTGGCATTGCCCGGACACGCAGGTGAAGTGAGCGCAACCGGCGCTGCCGTCGGCACACTGCTGGCACAGTGCGGGTAGTGCGCCCGAGCAGTCCGTGGCACTGGTACACGCGGCCGATGAATCCGGAACGCACTTGCACAGGGTCGGGTCGAAGTGGTCGCCTTGGATGCACAGGACGGTGTCGATGCAGGGGGCGTCGGGAGATGCATCGGGAGACGCGACTCCGGCGTCCTGGTCCGACACGCACGAGCACAGCGTGGGATCGGTGTGATAACCCGTTCCGCAAGCTCCGGTCTGGACGCAGGGACAGCGTCCCGAGACTTGCGGGTCGCATCCCTGTCCGCAGTAAAGTGACGACGCGCAGCCCATGGCGGGATTGTGGCAAGCGAAGCCGGATTCGCCACTCGCCATTTGACAGGCATAGAGCTGGAAGCCCGTGGGGCAGCAGCCGAGCCCGCCGTCGATTGTCGGCGCCGTCGGACCCGAGTCCTGTTCCCCATCACCGCCACCCTGGGCGGGGACATCGCGATCCGGTGCATCGTTGCCAGCATCGCGGGCGGCGCTGCCAGCATCGCCGGCATCGAGGCTGCGCGGATTGTCACTGGGACAACCGACCAACAATAGGCAGCCCGCGACGACGGCGAGGGCATCGAGAAGCTCATAGCGCATGGGATTCCTCCGTTCACAATCTCCAAGAGCAAGGATCATACCCGACTCACGTCGTCGCATTTGCGGACGCTTCCTCGTGCGAAGCTGTCCCTTGCCGCCTCCTGCCGGCGCAGCATGACCTCAGAATCCTGAGATACCCCCCGGCTCTCGCGTGACCGTCTCGCTGCGCGGAGGGAATAGCCTGTCCCTTCACGACCGTCGCTGTTCGACGGCCACGATCACCTTCCGCCACGAAGTCGGGCTACCGCAGCATCAACTGGGCGCGCTGGATGTTCGCCCTTGCGCTTTGGTTGGCGGGATCCGCCTCCAGGGCCTTCTGCCAGTTGCCCAGCGCCTGCTGCAAGTCAATCGATGACCTCTATACCCGACAGGGGTGTCCGCAAACTATTTACGCGGATGAGTTACACGAATCGTCCACGTCTCGCGCTCGGCTTCAACATCGCTCTCCTTCCCTCGCGCGAGCTTGCCACCACCAAGCGATGTCGGAGCGCCATCAACAGCCGGGCAGCGGCGTAGGTGCGGTGCATAGCCCGGCGGGCGGGGAGAAGGAGGGCGCGCCGGCGATGCAGGTCGTCCCGAGGACAAGGCCGTTGCTCGAGACGTCGACCAAGGTTAAAGGTTCCCACAAAGCGCCGGATCCCGCTCGGCCGCGGACAGAGTCAGCGCGCAATGAACGCCAAACTGACCCTGCGGCGGGTCACCCTTCGCGCACTCCGTCGCGACGCTTTGGGTGCACGCGAAGCCCGCGTCGGAGTTGCTGGCCGAATCCGAGCATCCCGACGAGGAGACGAGGAGAGCGAGGCACGACAGACACCGGGCGAGCGCTGCGGCGTTCATGGCGACCTCGGAGCAGTCGAGCCCGCAAGAAGGGTAATGAGGCCTCGTTCAGACGTGGATTCCAATCGTCGCATGCTGGCACTCCCCCATGAGCAGAAAGGTGCGGAAATACGTGGCCGTCTACACCAATTAGCGACAACCACCAAAAATCAGAGCTGCTTGCAGCCGTCCAGCTTTCCAAGTGCAATGTCAAAGGTGCCGAGTGGGCTTTCGGATGCATCAATCACTGTTTCCAGGATGAAGCAATCGGCGAAGTCAGCCTTAGACTTCTTCCAGGTTTTCAAGGCTGCTTCGAGAATGGCGGGGGCTTGAATATTTAGCTCTCTCGTCTCCAATAGGGCCTCGACCACTTGGCACGTTCGATCCTTGTCCATATTGTATCGACTCGTGAGTACCCAAACTAGCTCCAATGCGGAAAGCTGGGTCACAAGGACTGGGTGATGCTTTTCCACGAAAGCCTGGGCCTTCTTGTACTGGGATTCGTCATCTTTGGTCACGAGCCGAACCAGGACGTTCGTGTCGATGGCAGCCACTTCAAGCCTTCTTCGCGTCGAGGCGTTTCGTTCGGGAAGCCAGGAATTCCTGCCGAGCCTTCCGAATCTCCTGGTCCGTCAGTCGCACGGTCGGAGGACCTACTATCCGATGGAGGTCGGCCAAAGCAAGACGCTTGGGCCGGACTGTATAGTCTCCGTCTTCGTTTCGGTCCCAGATCAATTCTGTTCCGGCTCGAATGCCGAGATCCTTTCGGACCTCTGCTGGAACGGAGATTTGACCTTGATTTGTGACTTTCGACGTTGCGACGAGCATGTTTTGTACCCCACTGATTACCAAGGGTAATGTAACGCCTTGATGGATATAGGTCCATCGCGGGATCGGCTCTCGCCCGCTACCCGTCTGCTTTGCTGCGGCCAGCATGAGGTAGTCGCCACCGGCATGAGGTAGGAATGAGGTAATCTGGCAGCGCTTTTCAAGTCGTTTCACGCCTTGGAAGTCCGCTAAACCATTGAAGTCACGAGGTCGGTGTGCACCTTGCCAAGGTGAACGTCGAGAGTTCAAGTCTCTTCGCCCGCTCCATCGAAGGCCCCGGTAATCCCGTGGCTTTTTCTGAGGGTTTCGGTGGTGAGGATCTGCACGCAGATCAGGCAAAGGGTCCTGGGCGGCGGCGACACCGCCTCGCCCCCGTAGCCGGCGGATCCCTGGCTTCTGGCTTCTGCCCGGAACCGCGGGGGCCCTGGCGGGGTTGGGCGGCCTCGAGCTTCATTGCCCCGATGCCTCACCCGCGCACCTTCTCGCCGGGCACGCCCCCATCGCGCTGGTGCTGCCACTCGTCATGCTGCTCTTGTTCAGCTCCGGCCGCGAAGCGGCGACCGAACGGTAGCGGGCGAAGGTGCGCTACAATCAGGTCCATGAGACCGCTTTCCGCAATAGGCGTCCTTGTCGTTTCAATCACGACCGCTTGCGGTGATGGAGGATCCGGGTCAACCGTGGCATGCACCCTGGGCTCCGGCACCACCAAGATGTGCGTCGAGTACAGCGGTCTTGCCGGCGAGGCCGTCCAGGGGCAACGTGACGCCTGCACCAGCGCGGGCGGAGCGGCCTCGTCGACGTGCCCTCACCTCGGTGCCGACGGAGGCTGCCAAGTCAAATCGACGACCGCAGGGGGTTCACAGACGGTCACCACCTGGCTGTACACGGGAAACGCCGATACGGAAAAGATGGCGTGCGCGTCGAATGGCCAAACCTGGATCGCCCCCTAGCACACCGTGCCACCGTTCCGCCCTCCCCTGCTGCTGTGCAGTCGGCATGTGCAGACCATCTCGGCCACCACCGGACCGCGGCGGCTGTTGCGCCGGAGCACGTGGAAGGCCCTGCGCCGGCACGCGCGCGAAGTGATTCTCGACGCTGGCGAAGGCGTCCGCCTATCGGGCCTCTTCAGCGGTCACAAGGACGCGTCAGGGGATGTCGGGACGCGCGATCTGGTCACCATCATCCATGGCTGGGAAGGCAGCGGAGATTCGCTCTACGTGCTGTCCGCGGCGGGCTACCTTTTCAGCCAAGGCTTCGATGTCCTTCGCCTGCACTTGCGCGACCACGGCAAGTCCCACGCTCTCAACCGCGAGCCCTTCACCTGCACGCGCCTACGCGAGGCAGTCGCGGCCTTGGGCGCCGCCAACCGTGCATTCCCACACCGACGCCATTTTCTCGTCGGCTTTTCCCTGGGCGGCAACTTCGCCCTACGCATGGCCTTGCACGCGCCCGCGGCCGACATCGAGCTGGCCAAGGTCGTGGCCGTCTGCCCGGTGGTCTTGCCCCACCTGACCATGGAGGATCTGGAAGCGGGCTTCTTCGTCTACCACGCCTACTTCCTCCACAAGTGGAAGCGCTCCCTGCGCCGGAAGCTAGCGCTCTTCCCCGACCTCGGCTACGGCGAAGCCCTGCAAACCCGCCACAGCCTGCGCGCCATGAACGAGTACTTCGTTCCCCACCTGACCGAGCTCACCAGGCCCATCGACTATTTCATGGGCTACGCCATCGCGGATGGCGTGCTGGCCGGCCTGGCGGTGCCCTCGCACATCATTGCCGCGGCCGACGACCCCGTCATCGACGTCCGCCACTTCGACCGCCTGGCCCGTCCGCCCTGCCTGTCGCTGGAAATCACCCCCCACGGTGGCCACTGCGGCTTCATCAAGAACTTCCGTATGGACAGCTGGGCTGACGAAAGGATCGCGGAAATCCTGAAGGGTTAAATTCGCGCGAAGTCACGGCCCAATGGGTATAGTGCGCGGGCAGTGCTTCCCGATACCGCTCCACCGCGCGAGACAAGTCGCGCATTCGTTGCCTGGCTTCTTCGACACGGCCGACTGCTCTGGCTCCTGGCCGCACTGCTTGCCATTCCCGCCACCTGGCGCACGGCGCATCTGTACGCGAACCTGCACAGCGACATGGAGGAGCTCCTGCCCCCCGACGCCGAGAGCGTGCGCGCGGTCGAGGAGCTCCGGCGGCGCATGCCCGGGCTGCAATTCCTGGGCGTGCTGGCCGACGTGGGCAAAGACGCCTCGCCCGATCGCATCGACGCCGCCCAGCGCTTCATCGACGATCTGGCCACGCGGGTGCGCTCCTATCCCAGCACGTTGGTGGGCGGCGTGCGCGTGGGCTTCGCGGCCGAGAGAGCCTTCATCGAGCGCTACGCTCCCCTGCTCATCGACAAGGCGGATCTGCAAACCATCCGCGAGCGCCTGGAGGACCGCCTGCGCTACGAATATGGCAAGCGCGCGGGTACCCTCATCGACGAGGACGAGCCGGAGCCGCCGCTCGATTTTTCCGACATCGAGGCGCGCTACAAGCAGGACTCGGCCTGGGACCACCTGGTCGGGGATCGATTCACCAGCCCGAAGCTGGGACTGTCGCTCCTGCTCATCGAAACCGGAGGGTTCAGCACCAACGCCCACTTGGCCAAAGAGCTGATGGATCGGGTGGCCAAGGACGTGGCGGCGCTGCGGGGCTCCGCGGCCTACGCGCCGGGCATGCGCGTGGGCTACACCGGCGACGTGGCCATTTCGTCCGAGGAAACCTCGGCGCTGGTGCAGGATCTCACCCTGTCCTCGCTGCTGGTGGTGGCCGCCGTCGGCCTGGCGCTGCTGGTCTTCTTTCGCTGGTGGCCCTGCGTGCTGACGCTGCTGCTGCCGCTCGGCTTGTCCACGGTCTACGCCTTCGCCCTGGCCAGCTTGCTCGGCGTGCGCGTGCTCAATTCCAACACGGCCTTCTTGGGCTCGATCATCGTCGGCAACGGCATCAACTTCGGCATCGTCCAACTTGCGCGCTACATGGAAGAGCGACGGGCCGGCCAGAATGTCCGCGAATCCCTGGCGCGCAGTTTGTGGGGAACGCGCGTGGGAACGCTTTCGGCGGCCCTGGCCGCGGCGGTGTCCTATGCCTCTCTCATCGCCATGCAGTTCCGCGGGTTCCGCCAATTCGGCGTGATCGGCGGGCTGGGCATGGTGCTCGGCTGGTGCACAACCTTCGTCCTCGCGCCCTCGCTCATCGCCTGGATGGACCGCAAAGAGCCGCACGCCGAGCCGTTGTCGTTGCGCCTGTTTTCCAGGTTCCAACCCATGGCCGGGCTTGCGCGCATGGTGGCGCGCGCCCCACGCCTGATTCTCGTTCTGGCCATCGTGATGTCCGTGCTCGCCCTGGTCGAGGTGCGCGGGTTCGACAGCGGGCAACTCGAATACGATCTCGCGCGCCTGCGCCGAGCGGACACCTGGAAGAACGGCGAAGGTTATTGGGGGCACAAGATGGATGCGCTCTTGGGGCAATACCTGACCCCGCTCGTGATGCTCACCAGCGGTCCCAAGGAAACCAGGGCCATCGCCCGCGAGCTGCGCAAGGCCATGCTCTCGCCGCCGCTCAAGGACATGGTGGCGCGCATCCGCACAATCGATGACTTGCTGCCGCCCGATCAGACCGAGCGCCAGCAGGAGATCGAACGCATCCGAAAGAAGCTGACGCCGAACGTGCGCGCCAACCTCACCGACGAACAACGCCAGGTCGTCGACCGTTTTCTCGGTCAGAAGACGATTCCAACCATCGAGGCCAGCGCCATTCCCGCGACCCTCCTCAAGGGTCTCAAGGAGCGCGACGGACACGCCGACCGCGCCGTCCTTATCTTTCCCAAGCTCACGGCCAAGCTATGGGACGGCTCACGCAACGCGGCCTTCGTCCAAGCCCTGCGAACCATCGCGCGCGTGCCGGAAGCCATGGGTGGAAAAGCGGCCAGGCTGGCCGGAGGGCCGCCCCTCACCGCGGATATCATCGCCTCCATGCGCCATGATGGCCCACTGGCGTCGCTGTTGGCGTTCTTCGGCGTGGTGCTGACCGTGGTGCTGCTCTTCCGCGGCGGAATGGCCACGCCCTACGTGCTGTCCGCGCTACTCGTCGGCGTGCTGTGGATGCTGGCCCTGTGCATGGTCATGCGGATCAAGATCAACTTCATCAACTTCATCGCCTTCCCCATCACCTTCGGCATCGGCGTGGACTACGCGGTGAACGTCATGGCTCGCTACGTGGGCGACGGCGGGCGCGACGTGGGGAGCGCCATCCGCGGCACCGGCGGCGCCGTGAGCCTATGCTCCGTCACCACCATTATCGGCTACTCGTCGCTTCTGGTGGCCAAGAACCTGGGCCTGTACTACTTCGGCTTCCTCGCCGTCATGGGCGAGCTGACCTGCCTGACGGTCGCCGTGATCGTGCTGCCGGCAGCGCTGCTGTGGTGGCGACGCCGGAGCGAGGCGAACGGCGAGACCAAGGCCAGCGAACAATCGCCTGCCTGACGGTCGCTTGAAGAAACCGAGGCGAGCCGCGAATCGCCCAAACACCATTCTCGCGCAGCGTTAGTTGCTGCTCGCCCAACGCGGGCCAGATGTGATAACCGAGAAGGGACACAACTGACGCACCTCTCTGCCCGATAAAGAACCCCGTCATGATCCCGAAGAGCCTCGCAGCCATTCCCGCAGCGCTGGAAGTCACCGGCGACGCGTCGGCGCTTGACCTATCCGTCAGAGAATTTCTCGATTCTCATGGGTCTTCCCGCAAGGTCGTCAGCGCGGTGAGCACGGTGGCCGGCATCCTGAGGAGTGGCCGCCTCCGCGACCTTTGCACCAACGAGGCAGAGGGTTTGCTCGCCAATCGATACTCGTCCGAGGTCGCCCGACTAGTGCTCGAGGATCTGTGGCATTGGCTGCAGATGCACGCCGCCGGGCCCGGCCCGCGCCTGGCGGACGCGCAGAGCGAGCGAGATGGCAACGTCCACCATGAGATCGAAGCCGGCGACGACAATGACGACGATGACGATGACGACGACGACGAGGACGACGACGGAATCGACCCTGTTTCCTACGTCGGTGACAAGCTCGACTCGTCCACCGATGCCCATCCTTTGCACCTGTTGCCACCGCCGAGGCCACGCGAAAGCTTGCCCGCCGTCGAGGCACCGCCACAAAATGCCGAGGCGCTGGACCGCTGGGCCGAGCGATACGGCGTGAAAGATCGGCTCGCCGACAAACTGAACCTCGACCAACTGCGACGCTCGTTCTATGGATTCGCAATCCAGGGACTGCCCGGCACCATCCGCGAGTCGGTGTTGGTCACGCCGGCCAGTCTCACGGCCCCAAGGCACTTCCGCGCCACGCTGGCTTCCCAACTTGTAGGGATGGCCAAGTCCCACCTGCACCGCGCGGCGCAGGCGGTGGCCATCGCGCGAAAGCGGCAGGCCGAACGTGCCGCCCGTGCCCGACCTCTCGACGATCCCTTCTTGTTACGCTTCGAGGAGACCCTGCGACGGCAACGAGATCTTCTGCCGGCCGCGGCCATGCCGCGTCCCGCGGGTACCTTCTTACCTGGACGGATCTACGCGAGCTCCGAGGCGCTTGCCCTGACCTATCGGGAATGGGACGTCGCCGAAGGACGGACGCCCAACATCGAAGGCGAAACGATGTTCTTCCTGCACCTGTCAGCCTGGGAAAGCGGCGAGCTGCGCCTGGAGTGCAAGCGCTGCCGCGAACCCTTGCTTTGTCCCCACGGTGCGACCGTGCTCCAGGAATGCCTGGAGGCCTTGCACGATCCCGCGGATCCGCTGGCCGAGGCCTTGGCGCCGCTTTTGCGCGTACCAGGTTGGTCGCGCTTGCTCGATCACCTCGATGCGGGATTGGGCAAGATCGCGCCCGCCGCGGTCGACGAGGGCCAGCGTCTGGTCTGGGAAATCGTGAACAAGCACGGCTTGGCGGTCCATCCCGTCCTGCAGCGGCTGGGTAAGCGCGGAGCCTGGGGGCGCGGCCAGCGACTCAAGCTGGATGAGCTCGAGCGCAATGAGAAGCTTCTGCGCGATGTCGCCGATCATGAGGCATTCGAGGGGCTCATGTATTCGCGCGACAGCCGTGGGTACTATTACCCGGTCCGCGAGCAGACACAGCGCCAGGTCTGGCGAGCACTCGCCGCATTGACCGGCTCGTCGCGCGTGTTCGCCGATCCTGCGCGCGCAGTGCCCATTTCGGTGCGCAAGGTGCGACCCACTCTCAAGGTAGAGCCTGTCGAAGGCGGCTTCCGCCTGAAGCTTGGGCTTGGTCATACCGAAATCGAACCAGCCGCCCTGCTGAGCTCGGCCACGGACGACCGCCATGTGGTGTGGCTGGATGTCGAGAACAGCCGATGCCTCCTGGCCCTGCTCGAGCCTGAGACGACCGCACTGCTCAAGGCGATGGCCAGATTCCCGGTCAGCCTGCCCGCCGAGGGTCTAGCCGAGCTCGTGGGCCGGCTGCCGAGACTGCAGGGCGCGCTCGATCTACACTTGCCCGAATCGGTGCGCGGCGAGCGCGTGGAGCCTCCCGCCACGACCCTGTGCCGTTTGGAGCCCCTCCCCGAGGCCGGCGTGCGACTGGACATGGCGGTACGGCCCATCGAAAGTGGTCCGATCTTTCGACCCGGCGAAGGCACGGCCGAGGTGCTGCACGCGCGCGACGGCCGCCACCTGCACGCCCTGCGCGCGCTCGGCGCCGAACGTGAGCGCGCGGCGCACTTGGTGCAGGCGCTCGGCCTCGACGAAGCCACCGCGAACGGCCCCTGGCGCTGGGATCTTCCCGAGGACGGGGATGCGCTCGAGGTGATGCGCAAGCTGCGCGGTCTGCCCGAGCTGGCCGAAGTCGAATGGCCTGCGGGCGAGATCCGCGTGGACCACGTCTCGTGCGCGGCCCTGAAGGTGCAGGTGCAACGGCGGCGCGACTGGTTCGGCGCCGAGGGTGGAATTGAGATCGACGGCTCGCGTGTACCGCTGGCCGAGCTGCTGGCTGCGGCGCGGGCGGGCCGGCGCTACGTGAGGCTGAACGCGCGCCGCTTCGCCACGCTGGAGGACGACCTGCGCGAGCGGCTGGCCGCGCTCGATGACGTGGTGTTCGACAACCACGGCGCGATCGAGCTCGGCCTGCTGGCTGCGCCGGTGCTGGTCGGGCTGGTGGAAGATCCGAGCCAGCTCGACATGGTGCCCGCGTTCCGCGCCGTGCTCGGCAAGCTGGAGGCGGCGCGCACCGAGACGGTGGCGCTACCCGACGGCCTGCAGGCGACGCTGCGCCACTACCAGGCCAGCGGCTTCGAGTGGCTGGCGCGGCTGGCCAGCTGGGGACTGGGCGCTTGCCTGGCCGACGACATGGGCCTGGGCAAAACCGTGCAGGCCCTGGCGCTGCTCTTGCGTCGGGCCGAGCTCGGACCGGCGCTGGTCATCGCGCCCACCTCGGTGGTCGCCAACTGGGCCGCCGAATGCGCCAAGTTCGCCCCCCGACTTGCGCCGCGCATCTACCGT
This sequence comes from uncultured delta proteobacterium, assembly GCA_963824555.1. Taxonomy (GTDB): domain Bacteria; phylum Myxococcota_A; class Polyangia; order Fen-1088; family Fen-1088; genus Fen-1118. The sequence continues at coordinate 52,828 of CAWGPW010000022.1, forward strand.
GGCCCGGGCCGCGCGGCGATGCTGGAAGATTTGGGCAAGGGCGCACTCCTCATCACCAGCTACGCGATTGCGGTGCGCGATGCCGAGGCGCTGGGTTCGATTGCGTTTTCCACCCTGATCATCGACGAGGCCCAGTCGGTGAAGAACGCGCTCACGCACAGGTTCCGCGCGGTCCGAGACATCCGGGCGGACTTTCGCGTGGCCCTCACCGGCACGCCCATCGAGAACCACCTGGGCGAGCTGTGGGCCATCTTCCGCCTGGTCACGCCCGGTCTGCTCGGCTCGTGGGACAGGTTCCGCGAGCGCTTTGCCGTGCCCATCGAGCGCCACCACGATGGCAAACGGCAGGCTGCCCTGGCGCGCGTGGTGCGCCCATTCCTCTTGCGCCGGGCCAAGGCCGAGGTCGCGCCCGAGCTGCCCTCGCGCACCGAAATGAACCAGACCATCGAGCTCGGCCCGACCGAGCGCCGACTGTACGAGGCCGCGCGCGTGGAGATTCTGGAGAGCTTGGCGAAGAGCGCAGCCGCAGGCATTGGAGACGACGCCCGACAGCGAATCAAGATCCTGGCCGCGCTCACCCGGCTGCGCCTTCTGTGCTGCCACCCACGCCTGGTGGTCAAGGAATCCACCGCCGGCTCGGCCAAGCTGACCGCGCTGGTCGACCTGCTCAGCGAGCTGCGCGACGAGGGCCATCGCGCCCTGGTCTTCAGCCAGTTCACCAGTTTTCTCGATCTGGCGCGGCCGCTTCTGACCCAGGCTGGGCTGCGCACCCTGACCCTCGACGGCTCCACGCCGGCGGCGGAGCGCGAGGAGCGCGTGCGCGCCTTCCAGGCCGGGACCGCCGACGCCTTCCTGCTCTCGCTGCGCGCGGGTGGCACCGGCCTGAACCTGACCGCGGCCACGTACGTCATCCACCTGGATCCCTGGTGGAACCCCGCCGTCGAAGATCAGGCCACCGACCGCGCCCACCGCATCGGTCAGGAGCGTCCCGTCACCGTCATCCGCATGGTTGCGCGCGGAACCATCGAGGAGGCCGTGCTGTCCCTGCACGAAGAGAAACGCCAGCTCGCCGCCAGCATCCTCGACGGCGCCGACGCCGCCGCCCACCTGGGCGGCGAAGATCTACTCGATTTGATCCGCAAAGGCGGCCTGTCCGAGGACGACGAAGATGCCAGCGAGGAAGGCGCGGCAGGGAGCGAGGAAGACGGAAAGGCGCTCTAGAATGGGCTACCCACCGACGCCCCAAGACTCTGGCCCGCACGACCGCCTCCCTCGCAATCTGGTGGCGAGGGAGGAGCCTGGCTGAACTGACGTCACGTCGACAAGGGCGGGATGGAGCAGACGCCGGCCATGACATTAACGCCCGAGACGAACCACGAGTTGCCTCCCTCGAGACCGTTCACGTGATCGACCAGATCGATCCGAATCGATCCCAATGCCGCGAGGGGCTCGGGGCTAGGCAGCGGGAAGACGATCTGTCCCTGGGTCATGTTGTCGAGACCGCCTACACCGCTCGACTTGAGCGTACCGGACGCGACCACGGCGCCGATGGGGGAGAAGATCGTGACGTCGAGCTCGCTGTCGGTCCGAAGCTCTCCCGCATTGTGGTACACCGGATCGCCGAACCATCGCCGCCGCCGTCGGCAGCATCACCTTGTGCCACGTTCGAGATGGTCTTTGTCGCGATGAGGCTGCCGTTTTGCGACACATCGATCTGTACACGAGCTATGGCATCCGCGGGATCCAGCGAAAGCGAAGCCGAAATCTTTCCCGCTGGTTCGTCGGTTCCTCCGGAAGACCACGGGTGTCCACATCCCGCAACAGAGAAAATGACGAGTGCAACGCGCACCGCCGCGCGAATCCCGGCTTTCACGGACCAGCTCCTTCCCAATGTTTCCGTGATGACCCGGCAGGCGCCGATCATCACCGGCCTGGTCTTCGACCCCGCCAAGTACACTCACCCGTGCGAGCCCGTCACCATCAGCGTGCAGGCAGTCACCTCGGACGACTCACCCGTTTCGTACAGCTGGACTGTCGTTTCCCAGCCGGCCGGCGTGCCGGCGCTTCTCCCGCCGGGCGTTCAGTCGATGCTGACACCCAACGGCGCCTCAGCCGTCTTTGAAACGGAGGCAGCAGGCGATTACTCGCTCGCGGTGACGGTGAGCGACCCGACGAGCGGGTCGGCGAGCCTCGCCTTTCCGATCCACGTCCTCGACGGCTCGCTGTGCCAAGGGGCGCAGACACTGAAGGGGTATTTCGTCCCTCCGATCTCGACGGCGCCGTTCGTGCGCCGCGTTCTCGCGTCCACCCCCGTAAGCCTGGCGATCGGCTTGCCCATTCAGAACGCGCAGGCGCTCGACACGTTCATTCAGCAGGTCTCCGACCCCACGAGCCCAAGCTACCGCCAATATTTGACGGCCTCCGAGTTCACCGCTACCTACGGCCCACCTGCGCGCGACTATCAGGCGGTCATCGACTGGGCCCAGGCGCAGGGATTTTCGACGTCCACGTTTGCGAACCGGTTCGTCCTCGACGTGTCCGGGTCGGCCGCTCAGATCGAGCAAGCGTTCCACGCCAACCTGAACTACTACCTGCGGCCGGACAACACGACGTTCTACGGCATCGACCGCGATCCGTCGGTCGATCTAAGCGTGAACCTCCTGCACGTCACGGGGCTCGATAGTTATCAACTTCCGACCGCCACGGGCCACGGAGGATCGGGCCTCGGAGGAGACCTTCTCGGTCTCGACTTACGGCTGGCCTACGCGGGGTGCATCACCGCGATGGGCCTCTCGCAGATCGTCGGGCTGGTCTCGTTCGGTTTCTTCGATCCGGGCAGCATCACGATGTACGAGACCCGCGCCAGCCTGCCTCCCGTGATGCCAAGTTTGATTTCCGAAGACGGCCTTTCCAGCGAGGGAACGACCCAAGCCCTCGACAACGAAATCACTGCTGACAGCGAGATGGTGATTGCCATGGTTCCGCGCATCGCGGACGTGCAAGTCGTCGCAGGACAGTTCCTCGACTCGATCCTCGCGGCGTTCGCCGACATCACTCCGCCTGTCCAGCAGGTCAGCAACTCCTTCGGGGCGCCCGCGGACGCGACGACCCAGGCGCTCATCAACCAGATGGCCGCTCAGGGACAGTCGTTCTTTCAGGCCTCGGGCGACGACGGCCTCTATACGAGCGCGCTCGACGACAGCCGCGACCTCGCGAACATCACGCTCGTCGGGGGTACGGAGCTGACGATGAACGGAAGCGGCACATCATGGGGCTCGGAGTCCGGCGCTTCATTCAGCGGGGGTGGCGTCGTCATGGAGGAGCCCATTCCCGCGTATCAGACCGACCTCGCGACGCCCGCCTCCACATCGAAGCGAAATACTCCGGACGTGACGGTGGCCGCCGACGGAGTGGAAATTGTTGTGCAGGGCAACGTCCTCACTGGATCCGGAACGAGCCTGGCCGGCCCCCTCTGGGCCGGCTTCATGGCCCTGGTCAACGATCAAGCCTTACTGGACGGCGTGCCGCCGGTCGGCTTCTTAAATCCCGTCCTCTATGCGATCGGACGGGACCCTGCGATCTACGGCTCCACGTTCAACGATATCCGGTCCGGCTCGAACGGCGCCGCCGCCGGGCCGGGTTTCGACCTCGTCACCGGATGGGGCACGCCGAAGTGCGGGCTTATCCCGCAGCTCGCGTCCGTCACACCGACGAGCGCTTCGTCCTTCTCCGAGCTTCAGCTTCACGTCAGCGTCGGGTTCGATGGCATCCGCGACGACAGCGATGCCCAGGTCCAGATCTCTCTGACGACAGGCGACCCGCCCATCACGTTCGACTTTCACCCCATGAATACGCCCGGTTGGGATCTCCAGGGCTCTGTTCACGACCTAATCCTCCCGTTGCCCTCGGCTTTGCCGGCGAACGCCATCAGTGACCTGACCTTCACGCTGACCTCTCATCCGCAGGGACAGGAGACGGCGGACGCCTGGATCATCGACGGGCTGGCGGCTCGCCTGGTCAATCCGTCGGGACCAGAGGCGTGTGTGATCGACCTCGGCGGAACGAACATCGGACAAGTTACGGATAACGCCGCACCTTCGTTCGCGGCCGGCCTGGGCTGCGGCACCGTCACGGCCTCTCCGCCAGCCGATCCGATGAGCCAGCTCGAATTCATCTTCGGAACGGGATTTGGCAGTGGCGTGCTCTTGAACGGCGGAGAGCTGCGGAACGACACCGAGCTCGACATTCAGATCATCGACCCCGCCGGGCTTCCTTTCCCTGAGACGCCCCCAGGCACGCCCTTGAAGACGTCGGGAACGCCCGGATTCGACAACATGACGCAAAACACGATCGTCTTTCCCCTCAGCAGCCTGCATCCCCCCTCCGATTTCGGCGCCGTCGTCATCACGTTGGTCGATCACGTTCAGGGGTTGGAAGGAAACAACTCCTGGTTCGTCTCGGGCGTGAGCGTGATGGGCGGAGAGGGCGGGGCCATGCAGACCTGTCTGGCGGACTTCACCTTCGGGCCGCCGGAGTTTCAGCTGGTGGACAGCGCCCACAACCTGATGCTCGGAGCAGGAAGCGGCTGCCCATGAGCCGAAGGCCCGATCGCGCTTACCGTGGCTCCCAGGCAAGGCGACGAGTCGCCGCCGGGCGCCGGGGCCCTCAGAGTTCGAGGACGGGGTTCGCGGTGGGACTGCGGCGAAAACGGGCTGACAACGGGCCTCTTGGCGGGCCCGGGACGGGACGCGGTTACCAGAACCGCGCCGCCGGGAGGTGCTAACGACCCGTCGTGGCCTTGAACCGCGCCATGGCGATCGCGCAGCAGCAAGGACCAGAGAAGGGCCTGGACGCCGTTCGGGCCATCGAGGATGCGCGCCGCCTCGCGACTTACCCGTTCTACCCCGCCGTGCTGGGTGAGCTGGAGCTACGATGTGGCCACGCGGAGATCGCACGCAAGCACTTCCAGGAAGCGCGCCGACTCGCGCGCAACGAGGCAGAACGCCGGTTCCTCGAAAATCGCATCGAGGATGATCGCGGCGTGTGATGATCACGGCGTGTATCGGACCGTCGCACGAGGTGATATCATGTCGCGTCGAAAGGACTGTGTCTGCCATGCTCAGGTACCGTTTGGGAGTGCGGATCGCGACGATTCCTGCCATGACACTCGCGCTTGGCTGCGCTGGTCACAAGGCAGCGAACAACGCCAAGCCGACCATCGTCGAGGTTCCGCCCGCGGAGATGAAACCGGCGCGACCGCCGGAGGTAGTCCGAATCAATCCGCTAGCTGGCGAGAGTGGCAACAAAGGTCCTGCCCTGGTCGCCCTCGAGGAAGAGCTGCGTCGGGCGATGGGCGACCTCGGCAAGAGCCAGAACCAGCCTCCCTACTTCATCGGGTATGAGGTCCACGATCGGCGCGAGATCAACATTGCCGCCAGTGAGGGAGCCCTGCTCAGCTCGACCGACCAGCGCAGCCGCGCGCTGAGCGTCGACGTTCGCGTCGGAAGCAACGCCCTCGACTCGACCCATCCCTTGCGCGGTGGAGGTTTCGACTTCGACGCCAACATGGGTATCTCGGTGCCCCTACCCTTGGATGATGTGCCCGCCGCCATCCGAGCGGTCGCGTGGGCCGAGACTGACAGGCGCTACAAGGCGGCGCTCGAACGGCTGCTCAAGATCAAGGCTGAAAGGAAGATGAGGACGGCCGAGGAAGATCCCTCGGACGACTTCTCCCGAGAGAAGGCGCTGACCTTCGTCGAGCCGCCGGCTACCGTCACGCTCGACACGGGAGCCTGGGAGGCGCGCGTGCGGCGCTTGTCGGCACGTTTTCGCAATCTGCCCGACATCCACGGCGCGCGCGTTACCCTGGACGTGAACAGCGTGAACCGCTGGATTACAAACTCGGAGGGATCGAGCATTCAGACGGGCCGTAACTACGCACGCATTTACATCCAGGCCAGCACACGCACCGAAGACGGCATGGACATGGAGCGACACGAGAGCTTCGACGCTGCCGCGGTCGCGGGGCTGCCTGACGAATCCACGATGATGCGCGCCGCGGATGCCATCATCGCGGACTTGCAGGCCCTGCGGCGAGCGCCGCTGGCCGAGCCCTTCGTCGGACCGGCGATTCTCGAAGGCAAGGCGGCGGCAGTATTTTTCCACGAGATCTTCGGTCACCGAGTCGAGGGCCACCGCCAGAAGAAAGACGACGAGGGGCAGACCTTCGCCAAGAAGGTTGGCGAAGCCGTGATGCCCGCATTTATTTCGGTCTACGACGATCCGACGATCGCGCAAATTGGGCACGAAGCGTTGAACGGCTGCTACCGTTTCGACGACGAAGGGATGGCCGGGCAGCGCTCGTCGTTGGTCGAGGGGGGCGTGCTCAAGAGCTTTCTCATGGGCCGCTCACCCACGCGCGACTTCAATCACTCGAACGGGCACGGGCGTCGGCAGGAAGGACACGACGTGGTGGCACGGCAGGGAAACCTGGTGGTGCAGCCGGCCTTGGCCGTCCCAGGCGCTGAGTTGCGGCGGCGCCTGCGCGAAGAGGCCCGGCGGCAAGGGAAACCGTTTGGGCTTCTCTTCAAGGACATCTCGGGCGGCTTCACCAACACGGCGCGGGGCGGAGCACAGACGTTCAAAGTGTTGCCTGTCATCGTCTACCGGGTATGGGCCGACGGCCGACCGGATCAGCTCTTGCGCGGTGTGGACATCGTCGGCACGCCACTCGCCTCGCTGAACAAGATCCTGGCGGCCGCAGACGACTACCAGACCTTCAACGGGTTCTGTGGCGCCGAGTCCGGCTTCGTCCCGGTCTCGGCCACCAGTCCCAGCCTGCTTGTGCAACAGATCGAGGTCGAGCGAAAAGTGAAAGGCAGCGACAAGCCCCCAGTGTTGTCACCCCCGCCGGCCGCGACCGGAGCCACCGGTGACGACCCCATTCGGCGGGCCATGCAGGAAGAGCTGAATCGCACCATGTCCGAAATGCATGTCGAGGATCAGCCTCGTCCGCACTACGCTGCCTATACAGTGGCCGATAGTGATGTTGCCCGGGTAAGCGCAACCTTTGGCGCGGTCACCGGCCAGTCCCAGCACCGGTCGCGCACTCTGCGCAGCGACATCAGGGTGGGAGACCCAAGCTTCGACAGTAGCAATCTCGGCGAGGGCGGGTTCGGCGGCTTCAGCGCGCTACCGCTCGACGACGACTACCTCGTGATCCGCAGAGCCCTGTGGCTCCGAACGGACGAGGCCTACAAACAGGCCGTCGCCATGTTGGCCAAGAAGAAGGCATCTGCTGGCGGACAGTCAGCTGCCGACGAGGACAAGATTCCTGACTTCGCAGCACAAGCGCCGGCGCAGACGGTGTCCATGCCTGTCTATACGGCGCCCGAAGCGGGACCGCTGCGGGAGCTCGCCACCAAACTGTCCGCACTGTTCCAGACCTATCCGCTCATCGCCACCTCGCGCGTCGACGCCGTCCAGGCAGTGGGCCGACAGCGTTATTTGGCCAGCGACGGAACTTGGGCCGACGAGCGGGACACCTTCGTGCAGTTGGTGGTCTCGGCAACGACTCAGGCCGCGGATGGCATGCGTCTGAGCGATGCGACGACGTTCACCGCCAGGACCGTGGAAGAATTGCCCGCCCCGGCCGACATGGAGAAGGCCGTCCATACCCTCGCCCGGGAACTGAGCACCACGACAGGCGCCGCGCTCGCTGAGAATGGCACGGCCGTGGTGCTCTTCGAAGGACGCGCGGCCGCCCAGATCGTCAAGAACCTACTCGCTGATCACCTGGCTAGCACACCCATGCCCAAGACGGCAGGGCTGGAGGGAATGTTTGGCGGTGGATCGCGAGAATTCGCGGGCAAGCTTGGGCAACGCGTTGCCGCCCCCTTTCTCTCGGTCTATGACGATCCGCTGTCCGAGCGCGGTCCCGGTAAACAGATCCTGCTGGGCAGCTACCACGCTGACGACGAGGGCGTTCCTGCGCGCAAAGTCTCGCTCATCGAAGCAGGCGTGCTCAAGACACTGCTGACGTCACGGACGCCAACCAAGGACGTCGCTACCTCCAACGCTCACGGCCGCTCGACCATCATGTCCAGTGTGAAAGGACACATCGGGAATCTCTTCGTCACGGCCAAGGGTGGCCTGCCGCGCCAGGCTTTGCTCGATCGCCTGGCCAAGGAGAGCAAGGCCAGGCACTGCGACGCTTACATCGTCCGGCTGGTCGACGATCTCGTGACCGGCGGTGCACTCGACGTGACCACCTTCGCCGAACAGATGCTCCGCCGGTTCAGCGGCGGACGAAGTGGCGGAGGCGCGGCCCCGGTCTTTCCGGCCGTCGCCTATCGCCTGAAAGACGGAAAGGAAGAGCCCGTCCGCGGCTTCAGCCTCGACGGCATGGTGCCCAAAGCACTCAAGGACATTCTGGCTGCCGGCCGCGATCCCTTCATCCTCAACTTCATGGACGGCTTGGGCGGCTTCGGCGTGTCGTCCGCGATCGTCAGTCCGTCACTCCTCTTCGCCGACGTCGAGGTCCGCCGCCAGGCCGGCCGCAACAAAAAGCCCCCCCTCTACCCGCACCCGAGCTTCTCGGGTCAATGACCCGGTCCAGCCCGTCTGGTGCCAATATTCCGTAGCGCCCCTTCATGCGGTTTCTCGATAGTAGACTTCGAGCCATCCGCTCCATCACGTTACAGGTGCAGATCCGCCCGCAGTGTTCAATACTGGCGGCACATGGCCCGCAAACCCGCCGACGCCGCCTCGAAGAAATCAGCCGATTTCGCGCACACCCCTTTCGCCCGTCTCGCAAATGAGCCCCAGCTCACCCCCATGGCTCCATCCCCAGCACCGACTCGCACCACGGCGCCACCCCGCCGCGCCCAGTTCGCGCCGCCGCCCAGAGTCACCGTGTACCACGAATCCGTCGGACGAAGCGGCAAGGTCGTCACGCGTATCGCCGGCTTGCCCCAGGACCTGCTCGAGACCGTCGCCAACCGGCTGTGCAAGGCCCTGGGATGCGTTGCCCAGGTGAACGACGCGGACGTGATCCTGGAGGGCGGCCTGAAGGAACGCGCCAGCGAGTGGCTGCACAAGATCGGAGACGTGCGCAAACTTACCGATGAGAAGCCCGCCCCGGCCAAGGCCGCTTCGCCTGTCCCTGCTGCCCCGCCCCTAGTCGCCGCCACGGCCTCGGGCACCTATCGCCGCAACATCCGGCCAGGGATGCAAGTCGCCATCGTCCTCAAAGAGGACCAATCCACCGACGAGCTGACCACCGGCGTGGTTCGAGATCTGCTGACCAGCAGCGATGAACATCCCCATGGCATCAAGGTCCGCCTGCAATCTGGCCAGGTTGGGAGGGTGAAAATCATTTACGCGTAGAGAAGCACTGCACAGAATCCCGTGAAGAAGCTGATCTTGTATGCCTTGGGCGACACCCAAACGACCCCGTTGGGATAGTCGACCGCATGCTCGGCAGCCCAGCGGACAAGCGCCAGGAACTGCTGCCGGGCGGCCGCAGCCAGCGGGGCCGATACGAGCAACTCCGCCTCCCGCAGCCAAACCTGGCGTGCCTGGGTCAGTCGGGACAAGCTCTGCCCGCAAGGCACGCGTTCCGGAGAAGGGCTCTCCGGAGGCGGGAGGGAATCCCCGAAAACGCGTGGGTTCTGTGGGATCGTTCGAGATTCCACCTCGACCATGTTGGGGACATTGTGGTTCGGCACGTGATCGTCGGCCCACGCGAGATAGTCGGCCACGCGCAGCGAAGCAAGCTCCTTGCCGGAGATCGTCCATCCCGGTCTCGCAAGCGCGGCCACCACATATTCCCGGAGGAAACCAGCCTGCTTGATGGTGAGCAACAGATCCAGGTAGGCGTCTTGGCCACCGTCCTTTGCTCGGATATCCGTCCACACCGCGAGCATCACGGTGCGCGCCTCGACCTCACTGTCAAAATCCGTGACCGACTTGCGCGGCGGCGCCCCGGCCTTCTCCAGCAAGGCTAGCTTGGCGATTCCGTAGGCCAGCCACGCCGGCGCGGCCTTGTTTCCATGCGCCACGACCGAAGGCGAAAGGACGACGCTGCTGTCTCGCTGGTCGTGCCTCTCGAAGCTCGGCCCTGAACACCGATCGACGCACACGCCATCCGCGTGGGCGCGGCGATTAGAGCTAACGGCATATGCGAACTGCCCCCCTATATCCAGGGAATCCCGTCCCCAGCACCGCCGGGTTGCCCGATCGCCTGGCGCCGGCGGCAGCATCTGGTTCACCGAGTCCTTCGCCCGCCGGATCGCGCACATCAGCCCTCCCGGCGAAATCACCGAGCTCCCACTGTCAGCGACTACCCCTACCCCCACGGAGATCACGGTCGGCGTCGACAGCGTGGTGTGGTTCATCGCCGGCAATGCGATCGGCCGACTGATCCCCTAGTCTAGCAGGGGTTCGATCGGCGCTACCTGTGCAGGCCATGGCTTGGTCGTGGACGCCACACTTCCATGATGCCTATGCTCCTTCTGAGTCTCACGCTAGTTTCGATAGATCACGCAGTCGAGGTCGGGAGGAAATGGACTACTCGCGGTGACTACGCCGCCGGGGTAGAGGTAGCCGCCGCTGCCCGTCCGCCCCCCATCGGTCAGAAGGTGAAAGCTCCAGGCGCTGTTTGATCCGTCGAAACTGAAGAAATCGCCAGTCCACCATGCGCCCACGCTGGTGAACATCTCGTCGATAGCCACGGGGGTTGTTAGGACAACGTGGGCAGTGAATCGTACAGGATTGGCGTCGGCATCGGGACCTGACGGCGTCGAGACTTGATCGACTGAGATCCTCACATCGCTACCGCCGTCGACAACTGAGGTGCATCGGACGGCGCAAACCGATCGTGGGTCACTCGTCGCCCCCAACGACCAGAAAGGTGTGCTGGCGCAACCGAGCACAGCGGCCACACCATCGTCGACGTCGCCTTCTGGACGGCGGGTATCAGCAATTGAGTTTGTGCTATCGCCGGCCGAATTCACCTCGTTCAAATTGAAACCGCCGGCATCCGAGACGGCGTCACTGTGGTGGGTATTCGCTCCGCAGCCACACAGCATCAAGGCCCCCATTGCCCAAAGGACATGTCTTGAAAGGAACAACGTAAGCCTGCCTTCGCCTATGGAGTTGGATACAGCTTCCTGAAGGAGGTTGCGACCAAACGGTAACAAACCCTGCCGCGCGGGCAAACTTCCCCGTTGAGCCTGCGCATCGGGTGAAAGGTCCTGCGCTGGACCAAGAAACGCCGTTGCCGGTTGCCACATCCAAGTCAACGAGGTCCACGCGCATGTGCAGGAGCATCCGAACCCTGTTCAATTTCGATCCACCCGTCACGTCCGAGGAGGTGCAAGCCGCCTCCTTGCAGTTCGTGCGCAAGATCAGCGGCTTCACCAAGCCGTCGAAGGCCAACGAAGCCGCATTTCAGCGCGCGGTCGACGCCATCACCGACATCGCTAACCGGCTTCTCCATGCCCTGGAAACCACCTCGCCCCCCAAGAACCGCGAAGAGGAAGCTGCCAAGGCCAAGGCGCGTGCAGCCGCGCGGTATGGCGGTAGGGCAGGGTCTCGGCCCGTGGGCCGACCAGTCACGGCACGGAGTGTGGTGCGGTAGACACACTCTCGCTGGCTTCTCCCGGAAACCGAGGGGTTCTTCATACAGTAGCGTTGGCCTCGCTCTTGCTCGGCGTGGAGGCATGGGTTTCCGTCTCATGGCCACGCTGGCTTTGTTCATGGCCGCAGGTTGCGTGGGCCCGAACCAGTATGTGCGAAATGGCCACCACGGTAGTTACCATCACCATCGCCATCACGGCGGCGGACATGGTTTCCTCGCGCTTCTCAATGGTGTTGCCACCTTGGCCAGCGTCGCGGCGGATTCTCTCGTACATCGCGGAGGTTTCCAGTCCCGTGCCACGCACGACGGTGGTCGTCGCGTCGCCTCCGCCTCCGGTTCCTCAGCCCGTGCGGCCTCTGCCGCCGTGGTTTCAAGGTAGGGTGGTACTGCCCCAGTCGTCTCGCGTGACGATGCCGGAGCTGCGGATCGGACTGAAAGCAACGTCCGATGGGGCGGCATCTTACCTGGCCATCCTCGACGGCGACGAAATGGGGCGATTTTCCTTCGCGGCCCCGCCCGCGGGCAGCTACACACTGGTGGTCCTGGATTCCGACTACGAAGGCGAGCTGAGCTTCGCTACCGACGGGAAGACGACCTTCCCCCTGGTACTCCCCATCGCCTCCCGAAGCAACAGCAGGCCGGCAGCGCAGAGAGCTCCGCAGCACAGAGCCATCGCCCAATTGCAACTCCACTCGGCCTTGGCTCCGGCGTTCATGGCGCCCTGAACTGACGGGAGGTCGACCAGGGCCGGATGGAGTGGACTGCCCTGCGTGCTCGAGAACGGGCCGGGGCCGCGCTGCCGCGCTCGGCAGGGTTCGCCGACGCTCAAAAAAGGCCCTCGATTCGCCTATGGTCCTGCTGGCGGTCGGCACGACAAAGCCGTCGTAGCGGCGTAGTATCATGTCCATCGACGTGAACCGGATGATCGACGGCGGCCGGTCCCGCCAGGTGGGTGTGTGCTTGGCTCTCGCGATTCTGCTGGGAGCCTGCGGTGGGAAAGGGCTATCTTCGAATCGCCGGGACGGCGGCCAGAGCGATAGCGCCGACGTGGATGACGGGATGCCGGCGGCCGATGGCGGGGGTGACCACCGAGGTATCGCTGTGTTGACCTTGTCCTTTGCGGGCCAAGGCGCGGGCACGGTCGTGATCCAGCCGGGCGATACGCTTTGCACGGCACCGGTGACCTGCACGGCCAGCTTCGATGTGGGAACGCACGTCACCTTGACGGCCAAGCCAACCAACGCCGGGGCCAGCGTGTCGTCCATCTTGTCGGGCTGGGACGGTGCCTGTGCCGGCAACGGACCGTACCGGCTTTGTTCTTTGCAAGTGAGCGACGCCACCAGCACGACCGCGCGGTTCGTGGCCTTGCCGGCCAACCTGGTCTTCGTGACGTCGAGCCTGTTTGCCGGCAACCTCGGCAGTGCCGCCGCCTATCAAACCCAGTGCAACCAGCTCGCGACAGCAGCGGGGATCAACAATGGGACGGGCGACGCCTACGTCGCGTGGATGGCCGCGACTGACTACGATCCCCTGGCCCAGCTTGGCGCAACCCGGGGCTGGGTGCGCGCGGACTTGCTGCCTTGGATCGACAGCATGACCACGGCTCTGGCCGCCGGCGCGGTCTACTATCCGACGGCGTACGACGAGAACGGTCAGCGGGTCATCGGCAACACGCTGTCGGGCATGGGCGATACCAATGCCGTCTACAAGGGAGAGAACTGCAACGACTGGACCGATGCCACCGCCGACACCTCGCACGGCCACACCCATGCGGGCGGCAAGGGATGGCCCAGCAACAACGTCGGGGTGTCGTCGTGTGCGATCGCGAGCCGCGTGCTCTGCGTGATGAGGGGAGCCAGCCTCCCGATCAGTGTGACGCCCGCACCGGGAAAGCAGATCTACCTGACGAAATCGGCGTGGTTTCCCGGCAGCGGGTTGGCCGGCGCGGACGCCAAGTGCCTGCTCGATGCGCCGCCGTCGGTGGCCGCGGCAAAGGCGATCCTGGTCGACTCGGTTCGGGCGCTGTCCGACGTGCTGGGCGCAAGCACTGTATATGTCCGGCCCGACGGCGTCAGGGTCGGCACGGGCGCCGAGATCATCCAGGCGATAAACGACGACACCGGCCCCCTCACCATCGAGGCAGCCGTGACCCAGGACGGAGGCGGCCATTATGTCGGCCCCTATGACGGGACCTCCGTGTGGACCGGATTGCCCTATATGGTCCCAACCAATGGGGACACGTGCCAAGACTGGACCTCCGGCTCGGCCACCGATACCGGCACCACGGGCTGCGTTGCTTCAGGCTGGTCGTTCGCGGGCAGGTGCAGCAGCGACCCCTGCAACAACGACTGGCAGGGCACGGCCTACGACTACTTGCAATGCGTGGAGCAATAGGGAGGCCGCGAACCGCACAAGCGGTGGAGCAAAATCCCAGATTGGCTTACGCTGGCAGGACCATGCGCACCATGACTCTCGCCACCTCATCCATCGCCTTTGCTTGCCGCTTAACCTACACGGGCGTGACCAACGAGCACAGGTCGAGCGTCTAGCTGCCACCGCCCCTCGCGTTCTCGCGTGCATGCACGGTCACACCTGGGCGGGGGATGGTGCGGCCTTGCTACGAGAGCTCGCCTCGTTGATCTGATGATGTCACCGAAGACGGCACGTTGTCGTTCGAGGATCCGAAGCTTTTCCAGAAGGTCGTGCCTGGTCCGCGCGTGTTCGCACCCATCGACGCGGAGACGGGACCGGCGTACGCCGAGCATCCACACCCTGGCGTGCTGAGGCTGGGTGTCGGAGGATCCTTCGACGGCGACGTCCCCATTTGGGCGATATGCCGAGGTTACCTTCTTTGGTCAAAGTACGCAGCAGCCATGCAGTGTGGACTTCCTCACCCACAAGGCGATGCTTGCTCTTGATTGCCTGGAGCCGAGCGTCCCTATCCTTCTAGGTCCAAGTGGGAATGGCGAACGCCACCAGCACGAAGTGGGTCGTAATTGCGAGCTCGACAACCCCAGATTCATCCAAATAGGCGATGTACACTCGATAGGATCACATATGCCTACGAAGTCTGTCGCGCCTCATGTCGACTTCCCATTCGAGCACTATAGAAACCCCCACCTTCTTCAGCGTGACAAATCTTGTCGCAAGATATACCATGTCGATCAGTCATGAATAGGCCTGCGACGTTTGTACATTGCCTATCGGCGGCTTGGCTTGTGGCTGTCGTGTGCTCAGGCTGCTCTCTTAGCCGTGGTCCAACTTCCCCAGTGGATGGCGGCACGGATGGCGCACGCTGTCCGTCGGTCGCTGCCTGCGGCGGCACCATCGCGGCCGGCAGCTACACGATCACGTCCTCCTGTGACGATGGCATGGTCACACCGGTTCCAGCCGATGGTGTTTGTCAGGGGGGAACCCAATCGTCCGACATCGAGCTCAGAGGAACCTTTTGGTTTGACGGGACCATAACTTACAATATCGACGCCACCGAGACGTTTCGGAACCTGCTGTATTTACCCGCCTCATGCTTGAGCAAGTTTGGGGTGAATTCCTGCAGCGAAATGGCACAGAAAATAACGTTCGATCCGACCGCCCTCGTGCACGCGACAGTCACTTGCGCGGGCACGAGTACTTGCACCTGCACCACATTGGGCACCCAAGCCGTGCTCGAACAGGGCGCCTACGCCACATCTGGGACGAATCTGACTCTCGCGAGCTTCGACAACCCGCAGAATTCCTTCTTCTCCTACTGCGTTTCAGGCAACCAGATTACTATGTCTTCGACGGACACCACCACAAGCACTACCACCATCGTTCTAGAACGACAGGACAGTACGTCCGCTCCACTTGATGGCTCGGTCATGACCGACGTCATGGTGTTGAGCTGTTCAAATCCCGTCCGATGGTGCTCATTCAGAATGAATTCTCCGTCCGGGGTGGGATTCGCCGGGACTCAGTAAGGTCCTTCGATGAGAGCCTCTCGTGGCGCCGATCGAGTTCTGGCACGTGCGAAAGCGTGCCCGGCGAAAAAAGCGCTGGATGAGAGCCCCGGCCGTCGCATAGAGCAGCATGCAGCTGAAGGTCATCAGCAGGGTCGAGAGCAGCATCACCGCGGCCTTACCCAGGGACAATTGACCTTCAGCGAAGAACTGGGGAAACAGCGACGAAAAGAAACACACCGGGTGCCATGCTGCTGGCCGCGACTGGGGCCTGACGGCCGAAGGGTGCAGTGGATCGAGTCGGCCGCGGGACCTCGGCGACGGTGGGCCGCCAGGCGGGAACGTTCCGACTGGCGGCGGCGTGGGTGGAATCTCGGGCGCCGGGCCTGCGCGCCAATTCTACTTGCTCCAGTCGGGACGCCATCAGCCGCGTAGGGTGCCGGTGCGGGGCTGGGCGCCGCCGGAGCCGTCCGAGAGCGAAGTCAGATTGAACTGCAGGTCCGCGACGTTCTCGGACTTCTTCGGAATGCGGATCTGCGAGCCGCCACCAGCGCGAAAGGTCTGACCAGCGAAGGCGACGGTGGCCGCTGGCTGGGCATGACCATTGTGGCGCTGGTGACATCAGCCGTGGCGCCATCGACGACCGAAGGCGCCCAGTCGATAGTCAGCTCCATGCGCGTCGGATCGGGGAACGGCTCGCTCATCCAAAAGCCACCGCCAGCCTGGGACTGCCCGAAACCGCTGTTCTCAGTCGACTGCGTGAGGCTCACGGCCGTGCCGTCGATGTCGCCCTCGACGTGAAGCTGGCCAGGGCTACAGGCGATGAAGCTCAACGACCCGGAGGAGCCGGAACAGCCGAGGATCAGGGTCAGCGGCAAGGAGGCGAAGGCGAGGCGAAGTGTGGGCATGGAAAATCTCCAAGGTTGTGTGCGATCGCTCTCAGCAACTGCCGTGCCGTCCCGCCTTTCGGGTTTTCGTGGCCGAGGTGCGGCCCGAATCGTGAACGGCGACCACACTGTGCCGCCCCGGCCCTCCGGCGCTTCCGGACCGAGCCCGCGACGCCCACCGGGACGGCACCCCCACCAAGGTCGTGCTGCTGCGGTCCGGCAAGGCTCTCCAACACCTCAAGAACCAGCGTCGATTCGACACACCCCATGAGCGAGGATGCGATGAGCGGTATCTGCGTCAGCCAAAGGGTCACCAGCGACCGGTGGTCGATGACGACGGCAAGCCGCCTGCCGCGCGAGCGCCAAGCTGGCCATCGAAGGCAAGGAATACGTCGTCCGCGAGGCGACGCGATCCACTTCAAGCTCAACGTGTGAAGCGTTAGAGGGTTCCGACACGTTCCGCACGCCTGAGCCGGCCTTGAATGCTGCGTCAAGTCAGCACCCAGGTTTGCCTCGTTGCCGCCCAAGACCCGTAAATGGGAATGCGCTCTCAGAAGGGATCGGCAACCTGCGCGAGCTGCCACAGCTCCAGGAACTTTCCACGCACCCAGGGATGAAGGTCATCCGCCGCGCTCTCCGGCAGGCCCGCACTCTTGATGAGTTCCTGGACGTCCACCAGATCCTTTGCTCGGTGGGCGGCAACCATGCCCGAGGCCAGCTTCAGCTCGATGAAACGCGCCATGGGCAACAAAGAGAAACGCTCTCCGCGCAGGGCTACCGTCGCCGGGTCGGGAAAGGCGATGGGCTTCGGCTTGTCATCGCCGGGAAAACGACCCGTGCTGAGCACGTCGATGTTCACGCCGTGCAATGTATCCAGGAGCTTGCCCGATCCGGCAGCACGTTCCGCGTAGCCGTTGCCGAGGTACCTGCGCTTGAATTCGGAAAGATGCTCCTCACGCATGACGAGATCGACATCGACTGTGACACGCTTGTGGCCGTATTCATTAAGCGCAAATGCGCCGATGATGGCGTACGGCAAACCCTCCGCTTCCAGGATGGCGGCCAGCCGGTAGAGCGCGAGCTGCGCTTCTGCTTGTCCCATGAAGAACCTCCCGCAGTAGTCAGCTCCCTCGACGAACCGGGCTTCCGCCTCCGCCGAAAGCTCCCCTGCGCCCCAGGGCGCGGAGATATCGGTTCCCGATGTGCGTGCGAGCGGCGTCACCCGATGGAGGATAGCACGACCACCCGCGGGGCCGCTCAACCCCGTCCGAGGGTACTTTTTCAACCCCGTCCCCAACCCCGTCCGAGGGTACTTTTAACCCCACAACCCCCCAACCCCGTCCGAGGGTACTTTTAACCCCACAACCCCACAACCCCGTCCGAGGGTACTTTTAACCCCACAACCCCGCTCCTCCGAGGGTACTTTTTCGCGCAACCTTTTGCTGCCGCGTCCGAGAACCCATGCATGACACTCCCCCGGCAGGTCGTGCCTGGTCGTGACTACATGGTTGGAACCGATCATGCGGACGGCGCCACGCCGATCCCGAGAAACGCGGGTTCAAAGCGCTAGAATCTCGCGGAATTTCCCGGTTCCTTCGATGGCTGCGATCGCGGCCGCCGCGATCGATTCCCGCGCACTCCATGTGATCGTCTCCAGGCGCTCGGGTGGTGCCGCGGCGGCGATGGCTTCGTCCCAGGGGGCCAGCACCCAGTTGTCGGGCCTGCGCTCGGGGTGCTGCCAGGGCGGCAGGGCGATTAGCAGGCTCCGCGCCGCCGCTTGGACGTAGGCTCGTAGGTGGCGCGCAAGGCGGTCAGCATGCCCTGTCCACGGTCTATTCCTTCCCGACCCGGGAGGACCAGGCGTTCGCGATCAACAAGATTGCGGTGCGAGATGCCGAAGCTCTGGGCGCGATTTCGTTTTGCCTTGGCGTTGTCATCGCTCGCTCATCGCCGATGCCTTGCTGGTTCGGGGAATCCGTCAGAATGATCGCCACCGATGATCGCCCACAGAATGTTGTAGTAGGGGCCCGGCCTTCGAGGCTCGTGGCCGCGCCCGCGGTCTCAGTGCAGGTACAGCTTGATGGCGTTGTACCAAACCACCGCCATTTTTTCGTAGCCGCTCTCGAAGGGATGAACCTGGTCCATGTCAGAGCTTGTCAAAGCCGAGAACTGGTCGACGACGATGACGTGCTCGCCGGCATCGGCGCGCTGCTTGACCACCCCTGGAATCGCATTGTTGAAGGTTGTGACCGCACTAGCCTGGGCGGGCAAGGGAATGATCTTGGCCACAACGACGAGGGCATTCGGAGCGTTCGTCACAATGTCGTCGATGAGCTTCCCCAAACGGTCGGGCGCGCCGTTGGACTGTCCAAGATTCAGATCATTCGTCCCGAGGTGGACCAAAACGATGTGCGGTCCAAAATCGGCCACCACCTTCTTGCCTGTGTAGCTCACGCCATCGTTGCTGGCGGTCGACTTGCCGGTGACGAGGTCGTCGTCCTGTTGGATCGTCCAACCGCTGTGCCCTTCGTGCTCGCCAACCCACTTGGAGCTCGAGCTGCCTAGCTTGGAGAGTGCAGTCGCATCCGGCGGGTTGGCCGTGTCGTAGCCCACGAAGGTGATGTTCTTGCTGTCAGTCGTAGTGTGGGTGAAGAGCTTGATGCGGTAACCACCGCCGAAGTTGATGCCCCACGTGATGGAGTCGCCCAGCGGCAGAACCTTGCACGGATCGCCGTTGCTCGGGCAGGGATCGAAGGTCGTCGAACCCGTGTCAGATCCGAGATCCACACCAGCATCCTTGGCTCCACCGGTGCCGATGCCACCGTCCGCAATCGTGCCACCGCCTCCGGCAGCGCCGCCAGTGCCTGTTGCACCGCCGCTGGTCGTCGCGCCACCGGTGCCAGTCTTGCCGCCCGCGCTGGCGCCGCCGCTGGCAGTCCCACCACCCGTCCCAGGCCCGCCGCCGGTCGCGCTGCTGCCGCCGGGCCCCGTCGAGCCGCCCGTGCCAGAATTACCACCACTGCCCGTTCCCACAGTTCCGCCCGCGCCCGTCGAGCCACCCGTGGCCGGGCTGCCGCCAGTGCTCGTCGCGCCGCCTGTTCCCGGTTTTCCGCCAGTGCCAACACTTCCGCCGGTGCCGCTGACCCCACCGGAGCCAGCACCGCCTGTCGCGAACGAACCGCCCGTGGCCTTTCCGCCAGTGCCTTGCGGCTGCGTACCTCCCGGGGAGGAGCTGGAGCATGCTGCGAAAAGAATCGCGACCAGTGGTCCCCATATCCAGTCTCTCATGTGATTTCCCCTTTGCGTGTTCCGGTGATTTATGGCCAGGGCTGCGCGGAGCAGCGAATATCAGTGCTCCCAAGAGTCGAGACCGGCTCACCCCGGGAACGGCACCGCACCGACTCGCCCCGTCGATGGCCGTTCGCACCAAGCGCTAGGACTGCCCGCACGCCGGGCACCAGGACGACCGGTCTCTACGGGAAATAGGCGATGAAGAATAGGCGCTTGAACGGGAAGAGCACCTTCCCGTCGGGCTGCGCATGATAGTCCTGGCGCAGCTCTTCCAGGAGGTCACTTTCGAAGGCTTCCCGGTCCGCGGCCTCGGGCAAGCGTTCGAGGTAGGGGCGCAGCCCCGTCGCTCGCATCCACTCGATCAACGCGGGGAGGGAGGCCATGACGTGAACGTAACTGGTCTCCCACACGTCGAGACTGGCGGCCCGAGGCGAGAGCAGGTCGTAGTAGAAACCATGCGGATGGAAGGTGAAATGGGTGTCGCAGCCGCTCATCACTCTACGCCAGCGCGGGCTGCCCGCCGTTCGGGCGAAGGCCTGCCGGATGGGCATGTCGCTGAACATTGGTACCTGCACGGCGAGCGCGCCGCCCGGGCCGACCAGCGCCGCCAACCGCAGGATGAGGCGAGCATGGTCGGGAATCCATTGGAGGGCGGCATTGGAAAAGACGATGTCGAACGGCCGCCTTGACTCGAAGGTACCAGCATCCCCGAGGATCCATTCCCGCTGAGGAAAATCCGCGCGCGCCTTCTCGATCATCGCCGGCGAACTGTCGAGGCCAGTGAAACGAGCTTGCGGGAAGCGGGCGGCCAGCGCCTCCGTGCTGTTGCCCGGGCCGCAGCCGATGTCGATGATGGTCCGTGGTGCCGGCACCAGGATCCGCCCAATGAGGTCCGCGGCGGCGCGCGTGCGCTCACCGGAGAATTTCAGGTACAGCTCGGGATTCCAATCGTTGGAGACGCTCGGGCTGGTATTCATCGGATGTTCATAGCTTGGACCGGCTCGATCGGCACGTCGGAGATGATGCCCTGAATCCATGGCCGCTCTAACGCATCCAGGCAACTCGTAAGGCTGGAGACAGGGAACCTCGTCGATCGACCTTGAGCCCGACCTTGAGCCGCTGGCCCTCATTGCCAGGTTAGCCGCGACCCTTCGATTCGACTATGGTCCCGACGGGCGGGGCCTTCCTCTTTTCCGCGCTCAGGTCAGGGAGCGAAAGTCCGCACGGCCGCGACCTTGCCCGACGGCTGGCCGGTTGTCGAAGGACGCTTGGGAAGCTCGCGATCGAGCGCCAGATTGATTTCGAGCACGTTCACGCGCGGATCGCCGAACAATCCCCACTGCCGGCCCTTGGTTTCACGCGCCAACAAGGCTCGAACTTCCTCGCTCTTCACGCCACGGGCGCCGGCCACCCTCGCAGCTTGCAGACCGGCATTGGCCGGCGTGATGTCCGGGTCGAGGCCGCTTCCCGAGCGCGTAACCGCGTCGGCGGGAACCATGGTTTCCGGCGAGAGCTTGTTTTCCGCGCGATAGTCCGCTACGAGCTGTTTGATGCCTACGAAGGACTCGTCCACGTCCTTGGTATTGGGATCGTCAACCGCACCATGGAGCAGTTTCTCGCTGATGGGCCCGAGGTTCGTGCCGCTGGAATTGGCGGCATCGTAGCCGGCGCCGGCGGCCGAAGGACGAGGATGAAAGTACTCGGGGGCCTTGAACCCCTGGGCGAGCAGGCTGGAGCCGACCGCGTCTTCCGGCACTGCGGGGTTGCCCTGCTTGTCGATGAGGGATCCGTCTGCCTCGTGCCGCAGCACCGTGTGCCCGATGGCGTACACGGCGAGCGGGTAAAGGACGCAGCCGAGCACGGCGATGACGAATGTGGCACGCAGGGAGACGAAGGTTTCACGAATGAGATTGCGCATGGTCACACCATTCCGAGAAGGTTGTGGACGATAAGGTCGATAAGCTTGATTCCGATGAAGGGAACGACGAGACCACCCAAGCCGTACACGAGAAGATTGCGACGTAGGATTTGTGCCGCGCTCGACGGGCGGAACTTCACGCCACGCAGGGCCAGCGGCACAAGACAGATGATGATGAGTGCGTTGAAGATGACCGCGCTCAGGATCGCGCTGCCCGGCGAGCCGAGCCCCATGATGTTGAGGGGCGCGATTTGCGGAAATGCGCCGATCAGCATGGCGGGAATGATGGCGAAGTACTTGGCGACATCGTTGGCCACGCTGAAGGTGGTAAGCGCGCCGCGCGTGATGAGCATCTGCTTGCCGATTTCGACGATTTCGATGAGCTTGGTCGGATTGCTGTCGAGGTCGACCATGTTGCCGGCCTCTTTCGCGGCTTGCGTACCGGAATTCATCGCCACGCCCACATCGGCCTGCGCCAGCGCGGGCGCATCGTTGGTGCCGTCGCCGGTCATGGCAACCAGGTGCCCGCCCGCTTGTTCGCGGCGGATGAGCGCCAGCTTGTTTTCCGGCGTGGCCTCGGCCAAGAAGTCGTCGACGCCAGCCTCTTTGGCGATGGCCTCGGCGGTGAGCGGATTGTCGCCGGTGATCATGACCGTCCGGATTCCCATGGCGCGGAAGCGGCTGAAACGATCGGCGAGCCCCTCTTTGACGACGTCCTTGAGGTGAACCACTCCCAGCACCTTTCCGGCCTGGGAAACGACGAGTGGCGTTCCGCCGCTGCGGGAGATCTTGTCGACGTCGCTCTGAACCGCGGAGGGTAGCGTTCCGCCCACCAGGGCCTTGACGGCCTCCGCGGCGCCCTTGCGAATCTCCTGTCCGTCCATGTCCACGCCGCTCATGCGCGTCTTGGCCGAGAAGGGAACGAAGGTCGCGGAAGGAAGATCATCCGATTTTCGTCGTGGCTGTCCCAGTTTCTCGGCCAGCGTCACGATGCTGCGGCCTTCGGGTGTCTCGTCCGCCAGCGACGACAATTGGGCCGCCTGGGCCAATTGTTGCGGGGTCACGCCTGGCGCAGGCAACAGAGCAACCGCTTGCCGATTGCCGTAGGTGATGGTTCCGGTCTTGTCGAGCAGGAGGGTATGCACGTCGCCCGCGGCTTCCACCGCTTTGCCGCTCATGGCGAGCACGTTCTTCTGCACCATGCGGTCGATCCCCGCGATACCGATGGCGCTGAGTAGACCACCGATGGTGGTCGGGATGAGGCAAACCAAGAGCGCGGTCAGGACGGTCACCGAGAAAGCCGATGCCGACAACGTGGGCGTGTAGCTTTGGATGTACGTCCCGAAGGGCCGCAGGAAGAAGCAGACCAACAGGAAGATGATGGTCAACGCCGAGAGAAGGATGTTGAGGGCGACCTCGTTCGGCGTCTTCTGGCGCTTGGCCCCTTCGATAAGCGAGATCATGCGGTCGAGGAAGCTCTTGCCAGGGTCGGCGGTCACGCGGATGCGCAATTGGTCCGAGATGACGGTGGTCCCGGCGGTCACCGCCGAGCGGTCGCCGCCGGCCTCGCGCAGGACGGGGGCCGATTCGCCGGTGATGACCGATTCGTCGACCATCGCCGCGCCAGCAACGATCTCGCCATCCGCCGGGATGATCTCGTGTGCCGGCACGAGCACCTCGTCGTCCTTGCGCAGAAGCTCCGAGGGAACGGTTTCGGTGGTCCCGTCGGGACGCAGGCGACGTCCGAACGCCTTCTTGCGTCCACGTCGAAGCGCATCGGCCTGGGCCTTGCCGCGCCCCTCGGCGAGCGCCTCGGCGAAGTTGGCGAAGAGCACCGTGAACCAGAGCCAGATGCAGATCTGGAGCACGAAGCCGAGCGATTCGCCGTGGGACTTGGCGCGCAGAATTTCGAAAGTGGTGACCAGCGCACCGATCTCGGTCACGAACATGACCGGGTTTTTGAGCATGTGGCGTGGATCGAGCTTGGCAAGGCTCGCACGAATGGCGGGAAAGAGAATCTCGGGCTCGAACACGGAACGTTTCTTGACGGTAGTCATGACGTCTCCCAGTTTTGGCAGTTCAGAAGGTCAGGCTCGACGAGGTCATCAGGAAGTGCTCGACGATGGGTCCCACCGCCAGCGATGGGAAGAAGGTCAAGGCCCCCACGATAATGACGGTGGCGGTGAGCAGAATGATGAAGGTCGGCCCCGTGACCGGAAAGCTGCCGGCATCGACAGGGGTGGCCTTCTTCTGGACCAGCGCCCCGGCCAGGGCGAGCACCGGAATCGCGGGAAAAACCCTGCCGAATAGAATCGAGAGGCCCTGGATGAAGTTCCACATAGTGTTGCCATTGGTTGGCGTCATGGTCAGACCCGCCAGCGCCGAGCCGTTGTTGCCCACCCCCGATGCATAGGCGTAGAGCATCTCGGAGAAGCCGCGCGGACCACCATTGTTGAGGCCGGCGGTGGCCCAACCCGAAACGCTCGCCCAGGCGGTTCCGCCCAGCGTGAAGATGGAAACCACCAGCAGCGAGAGCGCCGCCAGCTTCACATCGCGCGCCTGGATCTTCTTGCCCAGGTACTCGGGCGTGCGCCCGACCATGAGGCCCGCGATGAAAATGGCCACGAAGACGAAGACCAGCATGCCGTAAAGGCCGCTACCCACGCCCCCGAAGATGACCTCGCCCATGAGAATGTTGCCCAGAGTCACGAGTGCCCCGAGCGGCGTGAACGAGTCGTGCATGGAGTTGACGGCGCCACACCCGGTCGCAGTGGTCATGGACGCGAAGATAGATGAGTTGGCGATGCCGAAGCGGACTTCCTTGCCCTCCATGTTCCCGAGAGACGGATCCACGCCGAGGGCGAGCAGGCGCGGGTTGCCGTGCGCCTCCGCCCACCAGCAAACCAGAATACCCACCATGAGCATGCCGAACATGCTCGCCCACACCGCCCAGCCGTGGCGCTGGTTCTTGACCATGCGACCCAGGTAGTAGGTGAGCGCGCTGCAAATCGCGATGAACAGAACGATCTGAACGAAATTGGAGAGAGGCGTCGGGTTCTCGAAGGGATGGGCGGCGTTCACGTTCATGTAGCCGCCGCCGTTGGTGCCCAGCATCTTGATTGCCATTTGCGAGGCGATAGGGCCTTGCGCGATGGTCTGGGTTGCGCCTTCGACGGTCTTGGCCGCGGTGTAGGGCAGGAAATTCTGCGGAATGCCCTGGAACATCATGAACACCGAGTAGATCAGCGCCGCGGGAAGGAACAGGTAGAGAGTCTGGCGGATGAGGTCGCGCCAGAAGTTGCCCACGGTCGAGCCGGAGGAGCGCGCGATCCCACGCACCAGCACCGCGGCGGTCGCGATGCCGACGGCCGGGGAGGCGAAATTGTGGAACACCAAGGCGAGCATTTGCGAGAGGTAGCTCATGGTGCTTTCGCCGCCGTAGCTTTGCCAATTGGTGTTGGTGCTGAAGCTGGCCGCCGTGTTGAAGGCGAGATCCGGTCTCACGGCGGCCATGTGCTGGGGATTGAGCGGCAGCACGTGCTGGATACGCAGGAGCACGTACGTGAAGATGGTCGTGACTCCCGTGAAGAGCACCATGGAGACCGCGAAGCCTTTCCACGTCTGTTCCCGTTTGGGATCCACGCCGAGGATGCGGTAGCACAGGCGTTCGACAGGGCCGAGAACGCGCGCCAACCATGGCTCCCCTCCCACGTCGGGGTCGAGGACCTTGACCAGGTACACGCCGAGCGGCTTGGTAATGAGAAGAAATCCAGCAACGATGAGAGCAAGCTGAATCCAACCGGCGGCGTCCATTAGAAGCTCTCCGGGCGCAAGAGGGACCAGAACAGATAGACCAAGAGTCCAGCGGAGATGAAGGTGACCAGCGTGGTTTCCATGGCTAGAGCCTTTCGCAGCCTGCCGTGTAGGCGAGGGAGATTGCGAAGAACGCGACCGTAACGGCGATGAACAGAACGTCGAGCATGAATTGGTCTCCAAGTGAGTGGATGAAATCGATGCCTCGACGATTGGCAGGAGCACCTACCGTGCCATGTACCTTTCCGAAATCGCAGTGCCGCTCCCTGGTTCGAAAATCCTTGGCAATACTACCCATCGCTTGATCGATCCCGTGCGCCATTAACACAGTGGAAACATGGACTCCACCTTCAAGAAACACGAGATTGTGGTTTGCAATGCCTGTCCAAACCTCCGATTGCACCACGCAACATGGGGCTTAGAGGAGAAGCAGGCGCCGGGCCTCTCTGGGCTTGCGACGTGTCCGCGCGAAAGGCTGCGCTAGTTCCGCGATGCCAAGTCATTCCGAACGATCTCGCCGCTTGCTCTCGATGGGCCTCAGTGGGACCGCGCTGTTGTCTCTCATCGTCAAAGGGAACGACGGCGTCGAGCCAGTATTGGCAGTCGGTTGCTTCGGACCCTTGTACCGACCACGCTCAGTCAACTCCCCCGTCGACGGCACAACCCTTTGTGGTGCAGACGACGTCGTCATTGGCGCGGCAGAAGCAAGTGTTGCAGTCGCTGGGGAATGAGTCGCCCACCGCAAAGGCGACGCCTCCGTAGGTGCATCCCGTCGGCGCGGTGTCTTCCGGAGGCAGCGCATCGAGCTGGACGAGCAGCTCGTCGGGCGCGCCAAGGTCGGGCCGCAGTCCCACCTCTATCGGCATTCCTACGTCTCGGCTGCCGGCCTCACCGGCGAGCTGGTCTGGCGCTCCGCTCTGGTCGATCGGCTGCCACCCGTCGAGCCGCACCACCCCATCGGACCCCTGCACATCGGAGCGTAGTCCATCGGGTGGGGCATCCTTTCGAACACTGGGCGCGTCCGCGGCGTGCGCATCCTGACACAGGGATCCAGATACCTGTTGCACGGCATCGGGGCCGATGCAGAGCCAAGTGATGCAATTGTCAATGAAGGCCTCATTGACCTGGTGGGTCTGCCCGTTGACGGTGCACGATCCGGTTGCTGCAGGCGCATCCGGCGCATACGATGGGCCGTCGTTCCGGGATCCGTTGCTGTCGCGGCGCGGGCCGGTGGTTCCGCTGTCGTTGTTGCCATCCGAACCGCTGTGACAGCCCCACAGCAGGGTTAGGGAAAGACCTAGGGCGAGCGTGTGGAGGGTTCTCATGGCTATGTGTCCTGGTGAAGCTTCAAGTGAGCGAACGCGCTACGGGATAAATGCCGGTGGCTGAGTCTCGGCACAGCCAAAGAGAATCTCGACCTTGCTGGTCAGGCCGGCCAACATGTTGTCGCAGTAGGTTCCAGTGAGAACGATCGTCGAGTTAGTCGCGCCAAAGGTCCAGCCATTGCTGGGATCCTGGGCGACAAAGCCCTTGTCCACATAGACCCAGACTTGGGTTACATCAGGTGGAGTCTGCGCCGCTTCGAACGTGCAGGTGGCACCCACAATCTTGGATATCTGTGCCAAGGCGCTGTTGAGCTGTTCCGGCGATGTAGCGGGATAGTAGTCGGTGGTGCCGCCATGAACCGCCATCTGGCCAAGGTTGGTCGCACTTGGGCCGATACCGACGACGAACACCTGGAAGCCTTGCGCGTAAGTCGTATCAATGGCTTCGAGGGTCGCGGGCATGTCGTCGGCGTCGTTCGGCTGGCCCACGCCGCAATTGGGGTTCCCGTCGGTTGCAAGCAGGATGGTCCGCGTGTTGCCGTCGTTGACGCCGGACAAGTAGATCGCCGCGGCGTTGATCGCCGCCGCAGTCGGCGTGTAACTGTTCGGGATGGTGGAGCCGATCAAGCTCTGGATGGCGGCACCGGAGTCGGTCCCGATCAGAACCTGAGGCCTGAGCGACACGCCGCAGTTGCCGCTGGCAGAGAAGAAAGAAAGGCCCCAGTTGATGTTGGGGTTGGCGGCCACGGTGTTGCCTACCGCGGTCTTCACGGCCGACCACCGGTCGGTGCAGTTGGCTTGGGTCAGGCAGGCCGAGACGCCGCCCTGAGCACCGTTACAATAGCAATCGCCCCCGATGCTTTCGGCCATCGAGCCCGAGCGGTCGAGGACGACAAGCACGTCGGTGGGTGCCCGGTTGGTGGAAATGGTTGTGGTGCCGCACAACCCCTCCGGGCTGGTGGATGTGGGCGATGTGGATAGGGTGAGGCCGCCGCCCCCCCCTGCTCCCGTTCCGGACTGTCCACCTTGCGCGAGCTGTGGACTGATGATGAGCCCGCCCACGGCACCCGAGCCGCCCTCGCCGGTACTCGTCCCCCCGACGGGGGCTGGCTGAGAGGTGCAGCTCAGGCAGAAGGCGGCTGCACAGCCGCACGCGACGAGCCCAACGAAAACCCTGCCGACCGAAATGTATCTCATGGCGTCTCCTTGCGCGCAAAAATCAGGGACGGCGTCCATTGGACGTCTGATCCAGTAGAGGCGCTGCGGAACAGAAAGGTTAGGTGGAGCAGAAGAGAAGCTCCTCGGACCTAACTTTCTCGGCCGACCCTTCCACTACATCTGCACGAGAGGATCCACATGGCAAACTACAACAGGCTGTTCTCACTGGTCCCGGTCGCGATGGTTTTCGCCTGCAGCTCGTCGTCCGTTGGCAGTGCCGGGGGAGAGGGCGGCGCAGGCGGCGCAGGCGGCGCAGGAAGCGGAAGCAACGCAGGGCAGGGCGGGAGTGTGTCTGGAAGCGTGCCCGGGCTGACGACCCCCAATCCTGGCGGCACCTGGGTGGTACCACCCGACACGAGCCCCACCGGGCCGGGAGCGGGACCGGGAGCGGGACCGGGAGCGGGACCGGGAGCGGGACCGGGAGCGGGACCCACGGGTGCGGGCGGAGCCGGCGGCACAGGGGGGGCCGGCGGCAGTGCCGCCGTGACCTGCGCTCAAGGCGTGGTCGGCCCCATCGTCACCGACTGCGGCTATCCCTATTCCAGCAGTAATGCTCTCACCAGCGTGACCTTCAACGAAAGCGAAGTCCTGCGAGCCATCCGGCCCACCCTAGACGCATCCGGTGGTGTGGTCAGCCTGCTCTACAACGATGAGCACGCTATGACCCTGGGCGTACGCGAGGTCGACGTGAAGAGCGCGTCGGGCACCACGACCACCGACTACGCGGTGTCCCCGCTCAAGGCGAGCCCCGACAGCATTCTCAATCCACAAACCGGGACCAACGCACTGCTAGGCGACCAGAGCGGCCTCGATCCATCTCTTCGGCCGCTTTGGCCGGTCCTCTACGTTACCGACGTCACCAACGATCCGTCCAGCCGCGCGGGCGATTGGCAAATGGGTGGCCGCCCCATCAACCCCAACGCCGTCTACGGCACCTGGAAGTCCGCCATCCGCACCGTCGACAGCACAACGTCGACGCCGACCGTTTCGGTCACACCCGACACGGATCCCGCCAAGAACGACTGGAACTTCATCCTCAATGATCCGGTTCCATCAGGCATCAAAGACGAAGGCTGGAGTGCCGAGGTTCGCTGGGGCGTGATCTTCCAGGCCGGACACTCGTACCGTCTGCAGGTCATCGTTCATGACGGCGACCAGAACCAGGTCGGGGGCGATTGCGGCGAGGCCTGCATTGTCTTCTGCACCGGCGGCAGCACCACGCCGCCGGGTTGCTCGTCCGAGGGCCAGCAGTCGTGCGACGAGACCACAGCGTGTCCCACGGGCGAGAGCTGCATCAATGGCTGTTGCACCACACCGCCTGGCTGTGGGCCCGAAGGCCAGGCCTGTGGCGAAGGCATGAGCCCAACCGGCGGATACCAGGCCTGTCCGGAGGGCCAAAGCTGCCTCAACGGCTGTTGCTCCGACCTGACCTGCCCTTCGGGTGTGGCCCCGTGTGGCCAGCTCGGCGAAGCGGGTGAGATCGTCGGTTGCCAGACGAACGAGAACTGTGTGAGTGGTTGCTGCCTCACCTCACAACCGATCTACTAAGTCGACCACGGCGACCGCCCGGGACGAGGTTGCTGCCGCGCTAAATCGTCCGGTTCTGTGAGAGGCAGGGGCGGGAGACCCGCCCCTGGGCCGAACCGGAGACGATGAGACTGGCTGGGGCCTTGCGGGTGTCTACCAAGCCATCAACAGTCGCGACGTGGATACTTTCGTCCTCCTCCGCGACAAGAGCCCGAAAACGGACTCGGCGCGCGTCGCCGAGGTCATGGCCATCCTGCGCAAGAACTCGAAGACGAGTCAGGTTGTCATCGCCACGCACAGCCCACTCGTCGTCAACGAGCTCAAAGGCGACGAGGTCAGTCCCTCGTCCGACGTTTCGCATGGATCGTCTCGTGTCGTGCGCACATGGCGACGAAGCGCACAATGCGCGCTGCTCGCGTCTCCGGCTTCTTCGCCGTCTGTACACGGTAGAGAATCGCGTAGCGGTTCGCGCCGTCGAGCGTCTCGAAGAAGGCGAGCGCTCGGGCGTTGCGGGCGAACGCGGCAGCCAGGTCAGCGGGCACACTGGAGGAGCCCGCTCCGTCGTATGCGCGCTCCCACCGTCCGTCGCGTTTCGCGCGCTCGACCTCGGCGAGACCAGGCGGTTCCATGGAACCGGCGGCAATGAGCGCCTCCGCCTTCGCGCGGTTGATCTTCGACCACGGGCTCTTGGTCTTGCGTGGCGTGAAGCGCTGGAGCCACCAAGCCTCGTCGAGCTTACCTTTCAGGCCGTCGATCCATCCCCACGCGAGAGCAACCTCGATTGCCTGCGCGTAGGTTATCGACGCCGAGCTCGCCCTCGTCTTCGCGAGCTTCAACCACGCGCCGCGCGATGATGCGTGGTGTGCCGCGAGCCATCCGGACCAAGCGTGCGGCGTTGCGAACGAGAGCACCGGCAGGTCCTTGGCCGTAGTCCCAACCGGCGCCCCTCGCGCAGCTCCGCCTTTGCCGGATCGCTTGGGCACACCTACTCTCCCTGCCAGCACTCGAGCGACGCGACGATGGCACCCGCGCGGATGGAGTGTCGAGGAAGAACGGACACGCCGTGTCCCCAGGGCTGAAGATCGAGGGCATCATTGTTGAGGATGGGAGGCATCTTGCCTATTGTGTACCAAGGCGCGGCATCGACCAAGCGCATGCCCTCCTCGGACGGCGTGGGTGTGTGCAACCTCTCACCCCTGGGGATCATCGAAGGACCAAATGAAGAAAACAATCCTCGTGGCTGGTTACGGTCCTGGCATCTCGGCTGCGGTTGCCGAGAAGTTCGGCGCCGAAGGGTTTCAAGTCGCGCTCATCGGACGCAGTGCCGAGAAGTTGACCGACGGGGCGAAGGCCTTGCAGGCCAACGGGGTGAAAGCCGAGGCCTTCGTGGCCGATCTGGGCAACGCCACCGCGGTTCGTGAGGCCGTGGAGAAGGTCCGCGCTGTCCTCGGTCCAATCTCGGTCATCGAGTGGACCGCGTACACCCCGGGCAGCGTTGCCGCGGACATCCTTTCGGCGAGCACCGAGGAGGTTCGCTCGCTCTTCGACGTATCGGTCTGCGGGCTCCTCGCCGCCGTGCAGGCCGCGCTCCCGGATCTCAGGCGTGAGAAAGGCGCGCTCCTCGTGACCAACGGCGGGGCTGGATTCGTCGATCCGGCCGTGGACGACATGCTCGTTCGATACGGCCTAATGGGCCTCGGCGTCAGCAACGCCGCCAAGCACAAGCTCGTGGGCCTGCTCGCGAAGAAGCTCGAAGCCGACGGCATCTACGTTGGCGAGATCATGATCGCCGGGACCATCAAGGGGACGCCTTTCGACCGCGGCCAGGGCGCAACGATCGAGGGCAGGACCGTTGCCGAGAAGTACTGGGAGCTCTACACGGCTCGCAAGGACCTCCGCACCACGCTCAAGTAGCCCTCGACCTCTGCCCGTCAAGGCCCGGTCGCCACCAGGTGTCGAAGGGTCCCAGCGCTTCGATGAACAGCGTGGACGCGTAGCCCAGGTAGACCGATCGGCTCCATTTTACCCGGATCATATTGACCGATGATTTTACCCGGATATAATATCTTCCATGGAAAACCAACCCACCTACGTAGTCTTCGCCAGTACGCGCCAGATCGCCACCGGGGGACTGACCGACGTCGTGCCGGTCCTCAAGAAGCGCTTCGACCAGGACAAGTCGGACATGGTCCTGGTCTTCGAAATCGAGACCGGCCGACAGGTCGAGCTCGATCTGCGCGGCTCGCTCGACGAGGTGCTCGAACGAGCCGCCCCGCCGGCGGCCAAGGGCCCTGGCCGCCCCCGCCTCGGCGTCATCAGCCGCGAGGTCTCCCTGCTACCCCGCCACTGGGACTGGCTCGAGGAGCAGCCGAGCGGGGCGTCGGCGGCCTTGCGCCGGCTGGTCGAGCAGGCCATCAAGCACGAGCCGGGCAAGGAGCGCGCGCGGCGTGTTCGTGCTGCGCTCAGCCGCTTCCTGACGGCCATCGCAGGCGATCGCCCCAACTTCGAGGAAGCTTGCCGGGCGCTGTTCGCCGGGGACACCGCCCGACTCGAAACGCTGGTCGAGAAATGGCCCAAGGACATCCGCGACTACGCCGTCGGCCAGGCGCGTGTCGCCGCGGACGCCGACCGCTAGGGTACCAAACGGGTTGAATTCCTCCTGAACTCCGGATCTCGATCCGAACCCTTCATTTCTCATCCGTCTCTGTGCTCTCTGTGTCCTCTGTGGTTAGAATCCGAAAATTGCTCGGGTTTCAAACCGTTCGGTGCTCTAGACCCACCATTTCTCGCGCTCGACGGTCTCGAACACCTCACCCAAGATGGCGAGGCCGTTCTTCGCCGTGGCTTCATCGATGGTCAGGGCGGGCTGCAGGCGGAAGCTGGCGCTGTAGCTCATGGTGAGCAGACCGCGGCGCACGCATTCCATGAAAATGCGTTCGGTGACCTTGCGCGGGAGCGGCTCTTTGGTCTTGCGATCCTTGACCAACTCGACGCGCAGAAAGAGTCCAGCCCCCTGCACGAAGCCCACGAAGGGGAAGCGCTCTTCGAAGCCCTGCAGCTCGCGCAACATCATGGCGCCCACCGTCTTCGAGCTTTCCTCGAGCCGCTCTTCATCGATGATCCGCAGTGCCGACGCCGCGGCCGCGGAGGCCAGCGGGTTGCCGCCGTAGCTCGACGACGACCCCGAGGGAACGCTCCAAGGCTTGGCCTGGGAAATCTCGTCGGTGGTCAGCACGCCTGAAACGGGAAAGCCGCCGCCAAAGGCCTTGCCGATGGTGACGATGTCGGGGCGCACGCCGGAATGATCGACGCCCCAGCGCCGCCCGGTGCGGCCGAAGCCGGTGATCATTTCGTCGGCGATGAGGAGCGCGCCGATGTCGTCCGCGATGCCGCGGATGGCGGGCAGGAATTCCTTGGGGGGGATGATGTTCCCGGCCGTTCCCTGCATGGGCTCGATGATGAACGCCGCCACGGCCCCCGCGGTCGCGGTCTTGGCGTGCCGGCGAGCAAGGTCGGCGCAGGCCAGACCGCAAGCTGGATACTGGATGCCTAGCGGGCAGCGATAGCAATCGGCGTAGGGAACCTGGTGCGCGCCCGGCACCATGGGCCCCAGGCCATGCTTGAAAGTCGACCCCATGAGCGAAAGCGAGCCCATGGTCTTGCCGTGGAAGCCGCCCCAAAAGCCGATGAACTCGTATTTGCCCGTGTGCGATTTGGCCAGGCGCAGCGCGCTCTCGACCGCTTCGGTGCCGCCCGAGTACAGCTGCAACCGGTGGATCCCGGGGGCCGGTGGCTTCTGCGCCAGGCGTTCCACCAGCTCCACGCGCGCGGGTGACGTGAAGGATCCGACGGAGGCGGCGGCCACTTGCTCTTGCAACGCGGCCACGAAGCGGGGATGGGAATGGCCGAGGGCATTGACGGCGATGCCACCGATGAAATCCAGAAAAGTGTTCCCGTCCACGTCCGTCACCGTGCTGCCCCGGCCCTCTCGCACCACGATGCCGGCCATGACGGCGTAGCCCTGCAGCCCGGGCGCCATGTGCGCATCCTCGCGGCGGCGCAACTCCAGGCTCTTCGGGCCGGGAACGGCCGTGACCAGTTGCACGCTTTGGTTCTTGGGCTGCGAGGGATTGACGGTGAGGCTCACGCTGGGTTCTCCTTGGCGGGCTTGCGCTGAACGAAGACATATCCGCGATGCATGGGGTAGTTCCACGCGTTGTTGACGGTGGTGGCGACCAAGACTCGACCGAGGATGTAGTGCGGGGCGAGCAGAGAGAGAATGAAATGCTCTCCCAGCGCATTGAGCCCCAAGCTCGCGCCCGAAACCAGGCTGTAGCGAAAGGCCTGACCCGAAACGGGATCGGTTCGCGAGCGGTAGGTGTAGTGCCGTCCCAGCGTGAAGCTGGTCACGCCGCCTGCCGCCGCGCCCGCGACCGTGCCCATGACCGGCGAAAAGCGAAAGAGCTCGACCAGCCCGATCATGGTGGCGAAGTCGACCGCGGTGGCGACCAGCGACACCACGTGGTGGCGAAACCACTGGCCCAGCCAAGAAAACGCGCCGTCTGGCACGACGCTAGTCTCGCGACGAGGCGAGCGCCACTTGCTCGTCCAAGACCAGCTCGGGCAAGGGCAGCTCCCGCGATCCCTGCTGTGCCGACGCGTAGGCGGTTTGGATGAGCTGGATGCAAAGGAAGGATTCCTCGGCCTCCTTGCCCACCCATTGTCCCTCGGCGATGGCCTTCTTGAAGCCGTCGAAAAGGGTGTTGAACCAGGTCACGTGGCTGGAGTCCATCCAGTCCGAAGGGATCTCGTGGCGCTCGAACTGCCAGTCCACGTTGGCCACTCCGACCACGCGTCCGGCCCGGTTGCGCGCCACCTCGATGTGGTCGTCTTCCACCCGGATCGCGCCGTGATCGCCGTGGATGGTGTAGAGGACCTTGCGCACGCCGGCCTGCCAGCTCAAGTGCGCCGACGCCACGCCGGTCGGGAACTTCAGGGTGCACGAGAAGTCATCCTCGGTGTCGAAGGTGCTCATGTTGGACATGCGGCCCGAGATGGCCGTGGGATAGGCGCGCATCCACTCGAAGGCGAGATAGAAGGTGTGGCTGCCGTGATCCATGGCGATGCCGCCGCCCGAGTGCCGGCGTTCGCGGCGCCAGTCCGGACGCCATTCGCTGACGCCGCGGGCGTGGGTGTTGCGGAAGGTCTGCAAGGTCACGAGGTGGACCCGGCCGATGGCGCCCGATTCGATGATCCGGCGCACGTTGCGAATCACCGGAGCGTGCTTGTAGTTGTGGCAAGGATAAAGCACGCGCTTGGCGGCCAAGGCGCTGTCGAGCATGTCGCGCGCGTCGGCGATGCTGGTGGCAAGGGGCTTTTCGCACAGGACGTGCAAACCGCGCCCAAGGGCGGCGCGGGCCACCGCCGCGTGCTTGGCGGGAGGCGTGGCGATGTCGACGAAATCCAGGTTGCCGGCCTCGGCGTCGAGCAGCTCGAGAAAGTCGGAGTAGGTGCGGATTCCGGGAAAGCGCTTGGCGGCCATGTCGCGGCGCTCGCGGCACACATCAGCCACGGCGACGATCTCGACATCGGGCACCCGGCCCTCGGACAGCGCCCGCTCCGCGCGCTCGCCGTAAGCGGCGATATGGCCCTTCTCCATGATGAACCCATATCCAACGATGGCGCCACGTAGGGGTTTCTTCATCTCCGATTGCTTCCTGTTGTCGGTCGTTGCCCGCCCTTATATGTACCCACTGGCTTTCGCGATCAACACCGCGCAACGGAAAAGGTGTTACCCCTTCCCATCCGGCCAGACGACGCGATAGGCCATGAGTTGCCTCGGGTTGGCCGACCGTGCGTTTTCCTTCCGCTTTCCATTTCGGGCGATACTCTACCCGTATCCCACGACGATTTCCTCAACCATCGCTCGGTGTGTCCCTCTGGCGAAGGCAATTCGCCGCCGTGTGGCAATGACATCTTGCGCCCCCCGGAAGATGGCAGACGGCCAACCGGCGGAATCCGCACGGCCCGAACCATCGCTGGTAGAACCTGCCGTGGTTCGTCTTCACTTCCGTCGGTAGAGCGGCACGCCCAGCACGGTGGCTTCGAGCTGGTAGTGCCTGGCCACGAATGCGGCCATCCGCGGATGGCGGGTCAGCGGTTCATCGTCCATTTTGTCGAGCTTGCCGGCGGCGGCGTCGGCGATGAATTCGGGCCGGTTGCGCTGCAAGTCCGCCATCAGGTTATCCCAGGTTTCGGCCGGCACGTTCTCGCGGTCGGGAGTGCCACCGAGGTCGTTGGCACTTGTGCCCCAGACGTGCCCGGTCTGGTAGTTGACCGACATGTACCGAGACGCCATTCGGCGCCGCGCGAAGAGGTAGATCTCCGGCGAATTGCCCCACACGAACACGCGTGCATCCGGTTGCGTGTGCTCGCGCACGTACTCGGCGGCTGCCCGATAACGATCTTGGTGCCAAGCCGAACGCGGCCAGACCTGGCGATCCGCCATGGCAATCGCCACCGAGGTGGCGGCCCCGAGCCCGACGAGAGAGAGCGCGACGTTCGCCAGCAGAATTCGGCTGCGCTTCACGCCGTCGCCCCTCGCCAGATTGTCAGTTGCCGTGCCGCCATGATGGCGAGTGGCGGCAGGACCTGGATGAAGTAGTGCGGATAGAAGCGCCCGCCCATGCCGGCGGCGATGAAACTGGCGAGCAGCCAACTCGCAAGCAAGCAACCAGCCCCGCGTCGCCAGGCGACATCTCGTCGCCGACCACGAACCAGAAACGCCCCCACGGGAATGACCAAGCCCACATCGATGGCCAGAAAGAACAGCGTCTTGAGCGTCCCATTGGCCAGCTTCACTTCGAACGGCAAGCTGTTCGTGTAGTAGCGAGCGTAGGCCAAGCTCGTCGCCGCATCCGCGAGAGCATCCGCGCGCCACAGCCAAGCAACGGTCGCCAACAGCGGCAGCGTCGCGCCGAGGGCCGCGACGGCCACGGCTTTCAGCTTCACCTTGCGTCGGACCACCACGATCCCGATGGGGATCAATGCCAGCGCGGCCTGTGGGCGGATGAGGACGGCGATGCCGACGAGCAAGCCCATGATGAAGCTCTCCCCATACACCGCACGCCCTCGCACCCAGATGCGGGCCGCCAACCAGAGCGCGGCCACCAGCGGCAAATTCATGAACAGCTCCGAGTTGGCGGCCTGGAAATCGTTGGCCGGCCCGACCACGCTGGCGACCGCGTAGAGCATGCCCGCGCAGCGCCCCGTGCGCTCGCCAAGGAATTCTTGCCCAACCAATCCCACCAAGTACGC
This sequence comes from uncultured delta proteobacterium, assembly GCA_963824555.1. Classification (GTDB taxonomy): domain Bacteria; phylum Myxococcota_A; class Polyangia; order Fen-1088; family Fen-1088; genus Fen-1118. The sequence goes on from CAWGPW010000022.1 coordinate 89,703, forward strand.
GGTCAGGGCCGCGACCAAAATCAGAACCACGTGCACCGCATTCACATTGAAGACGCCGGCCACGCGATAGATGAGCGCATAGACAAGGTAGATGCCCGGCGGTTTGTGGTCCACCACATCGCGGAAGAAGGCTCCCCCCGCCACCAGCTCCACCGCTCCGGCCGAGTAGTAGGACTCGTCGATGTTGAACGGATGGCTGACCAGGGCGGGAAAGCGCAACACGCAGGTCGCGGCCAACAGGGCGAGGAAGACGAGCGGGCTGGCCGCCGAGCGAGTCGGCTGGACAGCTGCAAGACGAGGAAGCTCAATGGTGCCCATGTGGTCTCCGGGGATAGACGGATCCGCACTGTGCAGAAACCAGGCCAGGCGCATTTCTCACCAATGGGCATGCGCCGCCGCCAATCTTCACGCGCCGGCCTGGCGACTTTTCACCTGGACCGTGGAAAAACGAACACCAGGAAGAAGCGCGTTTCGCGGTACGATGGAGCGATGTCGCCGCGTTGCAGTCCCAGATTGCTCACCGTTATCGCCGCAGCGCTTGCGGCAGGGTGCCTCGTCGGGTCCGGCTCATGCGACAGCAGCGGATCCTCGACCGGGGGATCCGGTTCCGGCGGCTCCGGTGGCGCTGGCGGTGCGACCCAGGCAACGGGCTCCGGCGGAGTCGCCGTGACAGGTGGGCGGACGGGCTCGGGCGGTTCGACAGGCGGCACGGGCGCTGGCGGCGGCCACACCCAACTTGCAACCGACGGTGGAATCGACAGCAGCCTCGACACCGGCGGCGTACCCGGAACCGGGGGCGGCGCGGCCACGGGCGGTCGCGGAGGAAACGGCGGATCGAGCACCGCCGGCACCGGCGGTGTGGGCGGCGTGAGCGCCAGCGGCGGCAGAGGCGGAGATGGTGGCCCCGCGAGCGGCGGCGCCACGAGCACCGGCGGCGCGGGTGGAACCGGTGGCGGCGGCACCGGCGGCACGACCGGCACTGGTGGTGACACCACGGCGGGCACCGATCGTTTCGGCATCACGCAGCTCTACCCCTCGCTCGCCGGCGGCAAGACGTGGCTGTCGTCGTGGGACAACGGCACGGCCCGCAGCTTCACCGGCATCGATCCGAACGATCCCTGGTTCGACGCCGACCATGGCGACGCCTCCTACGCCAGCGACGGAGCCGGTACGCTCGAGATCTCGGGCAGCGTTCCACGCATGTACGTGCACGACCCGGCTAAGCAAGATCAGTGGCGCGACGTCGAGATCACCATGTACTTCATGCGCATGCCCGCCTTCACCTGCTCGGCCGCCTATGCCGGCATGGCGGCCTTGGCCCGCACCAACCACGGCACCACCGGCCAAGAAACCGTCGACCTATGCGACACCCGCGGCATCAATGCGCGCATGCGTTGCGACGGCCACATCGACTTCGAGAAGGAAACCAAGCACCCCGACTCGACCGCGATTTTGGACAAGCCCTATTGGAGCGCAGGCACCCTGCCCACCAACCAGTGGATCGGCTACAAGCACGCGGTCTACGACCTGGCCGACGGCGGCGTAAAGCAGGAGCTGTGGATCGACGAGACCGACGGCGCCGGCGGCGGTACCTGGCGCAAGCTCAACGAGCACGTCGACTACGGTAAGGACTTCGGCGTCGGCGCCACGCCGTGCGCGGCCGGCATCGACCCGGCCATGGCGCTCAGCAAGGCTCCCACGCGCGCCGGCTCGGAGAGCGGCAAGCCCAACATCACCGTCTATTTCCGCAGCGACAACGTCGGCACCGACGGCCTGCTCTTCAAGAAGGGCAGCGTGCGCGAGATCAGCGTCCCGTGATGTTGCCTCTCTTTCCGATGACACTTCATTCAGTAATCGCACCCCTCGCTGGGCTTCATCCCCGCGATGAGGTCGACGCACGTCACACATTGCATACCGACCTTCGTCCCTTCCACGAGGGTGGTGCCGGGCTCGCGCACGATATTGATCATCTGGCTCGGCGCCGAGCCGTTGGCCGGACAGCGCTTGGCGGTCTCCTGCTCGTCCGCGGTGCCGTTGGCGTTGCCGAACTTGACCTCCCAGCATTCGGGTGTCCGAGAGGCATCGCAACGGGGCAGCGACTCGGGACTTTCGTCGCCTTGCGGAGTTCGATAGACCACCCTGCAATCCGCCTGCACGCCGGGTTCATCGCTGCTGTCGGCGAGCTTGAAGGGAACACACAGGTTGCCCATCTTGTTGCTGAGGGCCTTGCCAATACCATCCATGGCCGGGCCGTAATCGGATTCGCAGATGCTGTAGTCGAGGCGGCTTTCGGGTTTGAATTGGTCGAGGAAGGCCTTGATACGCAGACCGCCGGTGGCGCCGTGGGCGGCCGCCGTCGTGTCGAAGTCCGATCCGGCAGGCATGAAATCCGGGTCGTAGCAGATCGGCCAGTAGTCGTATATCTGGGTGATGGGAGAAGGCGGCGATTGAGGGTTGGGCGTCAAGTCGATCTTGTACGGCCTCGTGGCGGTATCGCCCCCCCGCGGGGTTCCGTAGATGGCCGCCACCAAGATCTTGTCGTCGGCTTCGGCGCCTCCGCCTTTGAGTTGCTTCACCTCATCGGCGAGCTGCGAGAGGCTCATCAGCGGATTGCAGGTCGTCGCAGAGGAGGTGTCCACCTGGGTCTCGTCGCAGGTAGAGTCGGCTCGCGCGTGGCACGATTCGTAAGGAGCCGACAGCGGGGCCGTGGTTGGGTACGTCAAGGTCGCGCCATCGCACGCATGCGCGCGGGTGGCGCAGCGAAGGCTGGCCGATTCGTTCGGATCGATGGGTTGAAACATCCTGGTCTCGGGCGGCGCCGAGCAGTCGTCCTCGTCGGTCAGGAGCACGACACCGAGATAGGCCTCGGATCGCAGGAAATCCAGTTGGCTCTCGTTGTCCGGGAGAAAGAAGGCCCACTCCAGCGCCGCGAGCTGATGCTCGTACCCGCAACCCGCCACGCCCACATTGCTGGCCAGGCAACCGAAGACCGTGCTGAGCTCGCCGCTGAAGTTGATGGCCTGCCCCTTGGTATACTCGAGCCAGCGCGCGTCCGCGTTGGCGCCGCAATCGGTTGCGCCGCGCATCTGAAACTGGCCCTTGTCGCCGTAGCCGCCGGTGGCCGAACAGCGGGTAGAGTTTCCAGCGCCGAGGTCGCTGTCCACGATGGCGATGCGCAGGTCAGGCAAACTCTGGTCGCTCGGATCGCGAAGCGCATCGATGAGCTTGGGAAACTGGGCCCTCATCTTGTCTTGCTTGGGCTTCATGGACGGCGAGTTGTCGACCATGAACAGAAGATCCAAGTGCCGCACGGGCGCGACAGTGATGTAGGCGTTGGTTACCTGGCGTGGCTCGGGGATTGGCTGGGTCAGTGGGTGGGAGACACAGGCCCAGAACGCGAAGGGAAGAGCGAGGAGCACCGTCGTCCATCGTGCGAAAGACAGACAGCGAGAGCGATTGCGAGGGATGGTGTCCATGGGTGCCTCCTAGGCCGCTAGACAGCAAACGCCGTGCCCAGACCCGTGGCGATCGGTCGCGCCAAAACGCGCGACGAGCTCGCCTTGCTGCCAACAGCAGTTGGCACTTGCCTGTCCCGCGTTGGCACTCGGCACGCACGAGCAATAGGTTGGCAATCGGGCGGAGGACCGGACTTGGTCGCGCTCGACTGGGCCCTCGAGGACGGCGGCGAACGTCGTCGATACCTGTCTCGTCCCGCAGGCCCGCCCGGCCTTACAGAAAAAATGGAAGCGTCATCGACGCGGCGAACGCGGCAGGTGATGGGATCCGAAACCCGAACCGTAGTATGCTGCCGCCGTCCCGAAACGGGGCGTTCCATCAACCCCCTCAACCCACTATGACGAGGCAGCGACCATGGCTACCAAGACGATCTCCGACATCAATGCCAGCGGCAAAACCGTACTCATGCGCGTCGACTTCAACGTGCCCCTCAAGGGCGGCAAGATCACCGACGACCGTCGCATCCGCGCGGCCCTGCCCAGCATCAAGCAGGTCATCGATCAAGGCGGCAAGCTCGTCCTCATGAGTCACCTCGGCCGGCCCGACGGCGCCTACGATCCCGAGGGTAGCCTCAAGCCGTGCGCCGACCGCCTGGGCGAGCTTCTGGGAAAGCCCGTCAAGCTCGGCCCCAAGGAGGTCATCGGCCCCGCGGCCGAGGCGCTGGTGGCCGGGATGAAGGCGGGCGAGGTGGTGCTGCTGGAAAACGTCCGCTTCCATGCCGGCGAGACCATGCCCGACAAGGCCAAGAAGAACCCCGACAAGAAGCTCACCGCCGAGCAGCAGGCCAAGCACGACGCGTTCGTGGCCGGCCTGGCCAAGCTGGGCGACCTCTACATCAACGATGCCTTCGGCACCTGCCACCGCAAGCACGGCAGCATGTTCGGCGTGGCCAAGGCCATCCAGCAGAAAGGCGGCGCAGCGGTCGCGGGCTATCTCGTCGAAAAGGAGATCCGCTACCTGCACGAGGCCGTGTCGTCGCCCAAGCGCCCGTTCGTGGCCATTCTTGGCGGCGCCAAGGTCAGCGACAAGATCAAGCTCATCTCGAATTTACTCGGCAAGGTCGACAACATCCTCATCGGCGGCGCCATGGCCTACACCCTGCTCAAGTCGAGCGGGGTGACCGTAGGCAAGAGCCGCGTCGAGGAGGATCAGGTCGAGGAGATGAAGAAGCTGCTCGGCCAAGCCGGCGGCAAGATCGTGCTACCGAGCGACCACGCGGCGGCCGCCAACTTCGACTTCAAAGCCATGACCGGCGACAAGCCGACCGTCGTCCCCGGCGCCAACATCCCCGACGGGCTCATGGGCATGGACATCGGCCCCAAGACCATCAAGGCCTTCAGCGACATCATCGGCAAGGCCGGCACCATCGTGTGGAATGGCCCCATGGGCGTCTTCGAGGCGCCTGACTACGCGGCCGGCACCCTGGCCGTGGCTCAGGCCATCGCGGCGGCGACAGGCCGCGGCGCGGTCACCGTCATCGGCGGTGGTGACTCGGCCGCGGCCGTCGAGAAGATGGGCCTGGCCGACAAGATGACCCACGTCTCCACCGGCGGCGGCGCCAGCCTCGAATACTTGGAGGGCAAGGAAATGCCGCCCATCAAGGTGCTCGACCAGAAGTAGTTCTGGCGTCGATGCTACTCGAATGAGCGATGGGTCTGGCGTGCTTCAACGATCGTCCGGACAATGTTGTCGCCGCGCATGATCTTCCGCCGAATCACGGCCGGATCGTCGAGCCGAATGTGGATGCCGGACCCTTCTTCGACCGCGCGCTCGATGGCCACCCGGTCTGGGCAAATGTCGGGAGCTCTCACGACCTTCACGGGCTCGGCGCTCGCACGCCCACCCGGCAAGTAGATCGCTCCATTGTTGAAATCCACGGCAAACGCGATTACGCCTGGGATAATGAAGAGCAGACACCACAGGCCGTCCATCACCGCCACACCGGCGTCTACGCGCGCAGTGGTTCGTTGTCCTCGACGCTCTGGATACAGGATGGTTCCGCAGCCAAGAGACAACCACAAGGTCGCTGCGCCGGACAGCAGGGAAACACCGCGATAGAATCGCATCCTCTTCATAGACGTTTCGTTCTATACCACGATGATCTTGCAGGATGCCGAGCAAGATCCGTCCTGCTCGGTGCCCGCGCCGAGCACGCCCCCCGGTTACACCGGGTGATGGTGGCGGCCACGAACCATGGGGGGGACGGCTGGGTGAAGCGCTGGGTGGATCGTCAGCCCGTCTGGGATCGCGCCGAGCCAGTGATTCGCCCTCCGTCTAAAAGCGCGCTCGCGGCGAACGACGGCCGCAAAGCCGGAGCAGGGGACGAGGATGCGCTCGTGGCAAGTCTTGCAGCGACTGCGGTCCACGCCCCTGCGACGGTAGAAGACGCCCGCCAGCCCCACACCGAGGAGCGAAGCAAGCGCGCACGGCCAGCCTGCCCACACGGCCAGGCCCAGCCCTGCGCCGGGAAGAAGGCGTCCCAGCGTTTTCGGCACGCGCAGCAGGAGCGACAGCCCGCCCAGGACCAGGGCCAGCGACAGCGCGCCGACGCCCCACAAGGGCCGCGGCCCAAGGCAGGCCCCGCCCGCAAAACCCGCGAGCAGGCCCGCGGCGAGAAAGGTGCAGCCCTTGCAAATGCGGAAGCGCTTGCCGACGCGCAGGACTTCGCCTCGGTAAACCTCGCAAAGAGGATGGTGCGCGAAGCGGTGAAAGGCGTGGGCGCGCCAGGCGAGGCGATCGATTCGGAGGGCCAGGGGCGGAGGGATACGCGGCACCGTCACGATGCCTTGGGCGCCAGCTTGACCGCGGTGCCGTAGGCGACGATCTCGTTCGTATTCTGCATCAGCTCGCCGGAATCGAACCGCATCATCAAGACGGCATCCGCCCCCAGTGCGACGGCGTGCTCTTCGAGTCGCTTCATGGCCTGGCCGCGGGCATCGTTGGCCAGCTCGGTCAGCGCCGTGATCTCACCGCCGAAGAAGGTCTGGCAACCCGCGCACAGGGTGCCAACCACGCTACGCGAGCGAACCGTAATGCCCCAGCACGAGCCCAGGATCTTCTCGACCACGAAGCCGGGCGGCGGATCCATGGTGGTCATGACGGGAATGCGGTGTTGCATAGGCGCTCCTTGCCGTGGGTTGGATGAAGGCTGCTTGGGAACCCCTTGCGCGGGTTTGGGAACCCTCCCATTTAGATAGCCGTTGCGTCCTTGTTGTGCTTGAAGTACTCGGCCGTGAGCCGCTCCATCATTTGCGCGCGGCGATCATAGAGCCGCTTGAGCTTGCGTGGCGGCCTGCGCGCGAGCGCGTAGTGCGCAAGCAAGGGGAGAGCCACCGTGGAGTCGATGTACGCCACCACGGCGTCGGGAAGCTGGTTGGGATCGATCTTGCCCCAGCTCACCGCCTCGGACGGCGTGGCGCCCGACAGTCCACCCGTGTCGGGACGCGCGTCGGTGAATTGCAAGAAGTAGTCGTGCCCGATCTCCTTGATGCGCAGGACTTCCTGGATTTGCGGTTCGGTTTGCAGGATGAAGTTCTTGGGCGAACCACCGCCCATGAGGAGCACGCCGGTCTTCTTCTTGCGCATTTTCGCGTCGAGCACGATGGACGTGGTTTCGTTCACGTCGATGCTCGGGTTGATGCGCAGCTTGTTGCCGCGCAGCTCGACGCCGGCCACGTTCATGCCGATGGTCGAATCGCCCGGCGACGAGGTGTAGCAGGGCACGCCCGCACGGTACGCGGCGGCCAGTACCGACGCGTCCTTGAGCCCGCTTTGGCGCTCGAACTCGGCGCAATACTTGCCGATGTGGTAGTGCAACTCGGCCGTGCCCATCTCTTTCTGGAATTCCTTCTGGATGATGATCTTGCGCAAAATATCGTCGGTGCGCATGAGCACGTCGTTGTAGTCGAGCATAATGTCGTAGATGCGTACCACGCCGAAGCGGCGCAACTCGACATCGCGCGAGAAGGGCGAGCCCCGGTAGAGCGGCAAGTTCATCGCGTGGTGCATGTCGTGGTACAGGTTCGCTCCCGTGCCCACGATCCAGTCGACGAAACCCGCCTTGATGAGCGGAATCACCGCGGCTGCGCCAAGCCCTGCCGGGGTCAGCGCCCCAGCCAGGCTCATGCCGATGGTCACGCCGTCGTTGGCTAGCATCTTCTGCGTGAACAGCCGCGCGCCTTCCTGCAGGCGGGCGCCGTTGTAGGCCAGAAAAGCATTGTCGATGAGGTCGGGCAGGCTCTCCTTGCCCGTGATGGGTTTGGGCAGAATGCGCTGTCCGCGCAGGTACAGCTTCTTGCCGGCGGAGAACTTGTGCGGGTACTTGCTGACGAATTTCTTGGGCAACTCGATCTTGGCCATTGCGAACGGTTCCTTTCGCTACGTGCGTCCCGTGCGCCGCCCGTGCGGAGCGACGGTGTACAGACGACTTTGCGACCGTCTGCCGGGTGTGACTCGGATCATGCGGCGGACAATCTGGCGAAAAAGGCTCTGCTTTGCAAGTGCGCCGTGCTGCGCCGCCGTTCGTGGGTCGAGGCGCAAGTTGAAAGACCTCTCGGTTCCGAAAATGGAGTTGGCCACGTGGTCAATCTCGGCGAAGAAAGATGAGCACTTTTCTACCCCTGGCGCCACCTACACGAGCGGTAGAGACGCCGGTGTTTTGTCATATCGCGTCTCCACCCAGTGTAGGCCAAGAAGCTACCATCCCACACTCGAAAATTGCAGATCACCAACGCAGATCTTCCTTTCTCATCGTGTGGGATCGCCTACTATTATGGATCAGGTACTTTTTCGCGCCTGTCAGCTTGTAAGTAGCGATACCATTGGAGGCAGGGAGACGTCATGAAAAGACTGCTATTGGGAACGATCGTCGCTGGAGTTGGGATTTTTTCGTCGGTCGGTATCTTCTTCGCGGCCTGCGATTCGGCCCCGCCGCCCGTCGGGGCTGGGGGATCGAGCGGAGGCGGTATCGGCGGATCGATTATCAAGCTCGATGGAGGCCTCACGGGTCAAGCCGGCTCGGGCGGTGGCTCGGGCTCGACGGGTGCGACACCGACGGGTGATGCCAACTGCGGCACCCAGACGAGCAGCACCTCGCGACAGCCAGCCGATGTACTCTTGGTTCTGGACCGTTCCGGCTCCATGGACTACAGCACGACTGCGGACTCCAACTGCCGGAATGGCGCAACCAACTGCACCGCCAGGTGGCCAGCGCTCACGACCGCTGTGGACGCCACCTTGACCAGCACGGCGGGCTCCATCAGCTGGGGGCTCAAGCTTTTCTCTTCCACTGGGAACGCGTGTGGGGTCAATAGCGGTGTCGAGGTGGCCATCTCGGCGACGTCGGTGCCCACCATCCAGACCCAGGTCGCCGCCACCGCACCGGGCGGCAATACGCCTACCGCGCAAGCCATCACCGCGGCCACGGACTATCTCAAGACCGTCAAGGATCAGAACGCCAAGTACATTCTTCTGGCCACCGACGGCGAGCCCAACTGCGCCTCGGACAGCGGCAGCGGTAGCTCGACCCCGAATGTTCAGGCGACGGTTGACGCCATCACCGCTGCCAAAAACGCGGGATTCCTGGTGTACGTGATCGGCATCGGTCCCAGCGTCGGAAACCTGGATAGTTTTGCCGTCGCCGGCGGTACCACGAAGTACTTCCCGGCCAGCTCGCCCCAGGATCTCACCAACGCCTTCGCCACCATCACCCAGGCGGTAACCACGTGCACGTTCGTCCTGGCTCAGACGCCACAGGATCCGAACAACATCGCCGTCTACCTCGACGGGAAGCTCGTGACGAAGGACGACGCCAATGGCTGGAGCTACAACAGCAGCTCGCAAACGGTCGTGCTCAATGGCACCGCCTGCGACCAGATCACCTCGGGCTCGGCCAGCCAGGTCCAGGTGCTCTTTGGCTGCGCAGGTGGACCGCCCCCGCCGCCCGTCCTCTTCTAGTCCGACACGCCGAATTCGGCCAGCTTGTGCCGGAGCGCCTGGGTGCGCTTGAGCTCGGCATTGAGTAGGTCATTGGTGTGGATCAGACGCCCTTCCAGCTCGTGCATCTCCGAGAGCGTGTGCTGCCCATGCACACGCTCGGCGACCTGGCGCAGGAACATGAGCAGCCAGACCAGCATCGCCAGCATCATGATGGCGATGCCGGCGATGATGGGGAGGGCGTAGCGCACGGACACCGTGACCCGCTCGGTCTCCTCGCGCAGACGATCGTTGGTCCGTTGCAGTTGCAGCTCGCGTTCGCGGGCCTCCGTCACTTTGGCTTCCAGCCCCGCGCGCTCCTTCTGCGCGCTCTTGAGGTCGGCGATGAGCTCGCTGTTCTCGGCCGTGCGACGCGGGATCTCCTCTTCGAGCTTGAGCCGCTTGTCGATCTCCTTGGCCAGTTCGTCCTCCAGGACCTTGATCTTTTCGGCCGGGGGAAGAACCCTGGCCACCAGGCCGCCCCCCACCGCCGCCGGCGTATCCGATTTCTGGGCCCAGACCCGTGGCCCGGCCAGGCATGGCAATGATGGCAATGATGGCAATGGCAAACACCGTCCACGCGCTGGATCGCCGAGGCGTGAATCGCGGCGCACGGACCGACGAACATTCGCTATCCTTTTTCATGACTAGACCCTTCTGCCCGGGATGGGAAGATCAGTCGCCGAAGTCGATGCTGCGAACTCCGGCCGAAAGCGTGATCTCCTTGGTATGAATCTTACCGGTCGACGGTACGAGGACACCGATGGTGTGGCGGCCCGACGCGACTCGCATCTTCGAATAGGGGCAAAGGATCCCCGTCTCCTTGCCATCGACGACCACGGGCAGTTTGCCGTGGGTCGCGCACTCGGCGCGGAAGCGCGCTTCGCCGACCATCGGAGGCTCTACCGCCTTCAAGATCACGTCGACCTTCGCCCCCTCGCGTGCGTCGACGGCAGATTGGCTGGTGAGATAGCCCGCATGGACCAGGACCAAACGTGCGCTGCCGGGCGTGAGCTTGACCGTACACGGCGTCTTGCCTCGCTCCTCACCGTCGATCCACACCATGGCTCCGTCGGGCTGGCTCGCAATGGGCAAGGCGATTGAGGAAGAGCCCCCGGCCGCCTTGTTGGCCGCGACCGCGGGTGCCACGGAAGGCGCGACCTTGTCAGGCCCCGTGACCTTGGCAGGCGCCGCGACCTTGGCCGGCGCCGCCGCGGTCACCTTCGCCTGCGACAAAGCGGGACTCTTCGCTTGTGGGGCCTGCCTGGCGGCCCGCGAAGCGCTCTTCTTGCCGACCGGCCCCACGGTCAGCAGCGCGGCCGCGCCCGCTCCGGCGACCCCCGCGACGATCGCAATGGCGATGGCCACGCGTCGAAACCGCGATGGACCGACCGCCCAGCGACCGTCGCCTTGCTCGCTGGTGGCGGCCGGTGCCGACCTGCGCGCGGTGCGCGTTTGGGGCGCTCGAACATCATCGGCCTCCGGTGTGGCCATCGCGTGCGCCAAGCGGGGCGGCGTCCACTCGGCCGCGCCAGTTTCCTCTTCGGCGATGAACGCCGTTGCCACCAGCGACGGGCTATCGCCCGCCCCGGCCCCGGAGCCACCATCCCCCTCGACCGGTGGCACATCCTGGGACACCTCGAAAGGCACAACCGGCGGCTCGAACGCATTGGCCATGATGGCGCTGGGCTCGTGGGGGTCGTCAATCAGGTCATCTTCGAGTGGCTGATGCGCCGCCGAGAAGACGAGCGTGCGTTTGGAAAGAGGGGCTAGGGCCGCGCTCACCACAATCTGCGTCGCGCTCGGATCCGTCTCCGCCGGAGGCGGTGGCGGCATGAACGCGAATGCCTCTTCGATCGTGGGATCGCTGACCGGGGGTGACGGCGCCTCGTCCGACACTGCGGTCGCTCCGGCCGATTCCGGTGCGGAAACCAGCGGCTGGATCGCCACCCCCGCCTGATCGCCGAGCGCGGCCAGGGCTTGTGCGCCCCATTCGGCGAGCTCGGGAATGGGCACGGGGTCGATCGCGGTTTCGGCGCCGGGGGATTCCACTTGGGTTGGCGGCAAGGGCGCCCCATGGGCCTGCTCCGGTTCGAGCAGGATGGGCGGCTCCAGAATGGGCGACCCGTCGACGGGAGGTACCGCCAAGACAGGCTCGGTCTCCTCGCGCGACGGAGGGTGTGCGTCCGCCGGCAAATCCGTTTCAAGAGGCATCTCGTCGATATTCGGAATCGAGGCATCGGTGGGAAGCGCCTGAAAGATGGCACTGGCGTAGCTTCCACTCGGCATGGCCCGGGTGGGCTCGTCGCCCGCCACGAGGAAGCTCCCCGAGGCCGAGGGAGCGTGTGGCACCGGTGGAATGGGAAGGGCAGGTATTCGCGCGACGGGCGCGGATTCTTCCCGGTCGGGATCCGCGGGGATCGGAGCGGGCGTGGGTTGTACGGTCGAGTCCGCGACGAAGCCCGAGAAGTTCCGCACCATCAAGGCCATTTCGGAAACCATCGAAGCGTCGGGAATCACCGACCAGAAGTCGCTGAGGATCTTGGCAGCCTCGGCGGCGCTCGGTCGCAAGGCCGGATCCTCGGCGAGAAGTCCGGCGATGAAATCGGCCATGGAGGGCCAAAGTGCGTCCAGGATCTTTCTCGCGGCCAAGCTTCCCGCCCCGGCAGGTGGCAACTCGCCCGTGGCCAGCTCGAACAGCACGGCACCGAGCGCGCGCAAGTCGCTCTTGGGATTCGGCTCCGCCGAGGAAAGCTCGGGCGCGGCGTAGACCATCGCTCGCGGCGAGGTCTGCGCGTCGGAATTTCGCGCCGACTGGCGCAATCCCACGTCCAGCACTTTGACGCCGCCGCGCGCAGTGGCGATGATATTGCGCGGGCACAGTCCGCCGTGTACCAGCGGCGGCGAAAGCGCGTGCAGCACGGCCAATCCGCCCGCGACCTCGGCGCCAACATAGGCCACGATCTTCTGCCACTTGTCGGCGTTCTCGTCGACACCCGTGGCCAGGACGCCGGACACCTGGGCCCATTCGCGAAAGCGATCGAGATCGAGGCCGTGGACGAACTCGGTCACGGCGATGGCCACGCCGTCGATGACATCGGCATCGAGCACGCGGGCCACGCGTGCATCGTTGACGCTGGCGGTGCGCTTGGCGGTCTTGACGAAGGGATCGGCGAGATTCATCGGGCCGCCGCGCCCTCGGCGCAGACACTTGACAGCGAAGATGCGATCGAAGCCCGCCAGGCCACGAACGCGGGCACGGTAGGTCTCGACGGCGCCCTCGACGCCAAGGCATTCCTCGAGCTCGTACCGGCCAAGCTTTCGCGGCTTGGCCTGATCGCGAACGACGCTGAGCCTCGTTGCATTTGCCATCAGTGCTAGTATCGGCGGTTGGATGCGACTTTTTGACTGGATGTCATCGGGTTCGACCGTCCTGGGGCAAGGCGTCGAAGATTCAAGACGAGCCGTGTCTTGGATGCGACACACCCTGCGAGGCAATCGTATCGCGCCGCCGGGTTCTTGTGAACAAGGCACGATCCAGCCGCCCGTGCTCCTCATCCACGGCTATCTTGGTACGCGCGGCTCGCTTCACTTGCTGGAGAGCCGACTGACCGAGATGGGACACCTCGTGCTGACCTATCGGCTCGGGCTCCTCCACACCGGTGACATCTGCGAATCGGCGGCCTTCATCGCACGCAAGATCGAGTCCATGGCAGCCCAGACGGCACTCGATCGGATGGATATCGTTGGACATTCCATGGGCGGCCTGGTGGGTCTCTACTACCTCAAACGGCTAGGCGGGCGACGGCGGGTTCGCCGCCTAGTCATGCTTGGAACGCCCACATCGGGCACGTGGTCGGCCCTGCTCGGCGTGGCCGTGGCGCCATTCGGACGCGCCAGTCGGCAGCTTCTGCCGGATTCGCCCTTCCTGCGCGACCTCGAACAGGGGGCGCTGCCCGAGGGCGTCGAGGTCGTTTCCGTGTCCGGAGAACGCGATCTGCTAGCGCCGCGCGGCCGCACGCGCCTCGATTGCGTTCGCCACATTTCGGTCTCCACCAATCACGCTGGCTTGCTGGTCGACGCGGAAGTCGCCGAGCTGGTGGGCCGGATCCTGAGCGCTCCCTCGACCACCAACTTGCCAAGAGCAGACGCTGCCGCGCACTGACGTTGACGGGTAGCGGCTAAGTGATTAGAATCACGCCGTTTGGATTCCCTGAGGCCCTCTAACTTTGCAGCCGAGGACATAAGCCCCACCGGGGTCGAACGAACCATGTGGACCCTGAAGTTCATCTCGGGCAAGTACCAGGGGGGCGAATTTCCGCTCCGGCCCAACCGTGAGATCATCATCGGGCGATCGTCCGACCTCGACATGGTGTTGGTCGAGGACATGGTGTCGCGCAAGCATGCGAAGATCACCACCGACGACCATTCGGTTTCGATCCAAGACCTCGGCTCGACCAACGGGACTTTCGTCAACGGCGAAAAGATCCGCGCCATCCGCCTCAAGGAGGGCGACCGCATCCTGGTCGGGACCTCGATCATCAAGCTGGTCACGGCCAACAACGAGGCTCCGGTGCCATCGTCGTCCCTGACCGAGAACGAGGCGCGCTCGCGCATGCAGGTCACGGCCAACCGACGCGCCGAACCCAAGATGATGCAAGGGAACATCGAAGAGATCCCCTTGCCCGACCTTTTGCAATTGCTCTCGACCAGTCGCAAATCAGGCGTGCTGGTGTTGCGCTCCGAATGGGGAACGGGCCGGCTTTACCTGCGCAAGGGACAGATCTACTTCGCCAACGTCGATGAGAGCTTCGACGTCAGCCCGCGCAAGGCCATGTTCCGCATGCTGACCTGGGACAAGGGGCTTTTCGAGTTGGAGCCGCCCGACGACCGCACGGTGATGGAGGAGATCCAGGACAGCACCGAGGGGTTGCTCATGGAGGGCATGCGCCAGCTCGACGAATTCCGCGAGCTGTCGGCCAAGCTGCCTCCGTTCGAGGCCATCGTTTCGATCCCTCGCCCGCTCGAGCCGCGCCTGCGTGAGCTCAAGCCGCAAGAGCTCGATCTGATGCAGACCGCTCTCGACGAGGCCACGGTCCAACAGATCATCGACCAAAGCCCGCAGACCGATCTCGACACCGCCCAGGCGCTCCTGTCTCTGCTCGAGCGCGGCTATCTCATCGTAGGGTAGCGGGCCCGGCTAAAGTCGAAGGGTCAGACCCTCGGCGGCGCCCAGGATTTCCACGGACCGGGCGCCGCGCGCGTCGAGCTGGCGGCGACCACGGGCCACGAGCTCGTCCACGTCGTGATCGCTGTAGTCCTGGTCGTAGTGAAAGAGCGCCAGCTTCTTGGCCTGCGCGCGCGCGGCTGCATCCACCGCCTCGTCCAGGGAAGAAAGGCCACGCGAGACGCGCTCGACGCGATCCTCGGGCGTGAAGGTGCAGTCGTGGATGAGCAGATCCGCCTCGCGGTAAACCGCCAGGGTCTCGTCCGGCGGGCCACTCTTTTCGTAGCCCACGTCGCTGGCGTAGACCAGGCTCTTGCCGTCGGCCTCGATACGAAAAGCCATGACCTGCGTCGGACCGTGTGGGTTGGGGTGCGCGGTGATCTTGGCTGCGCCCACGCGAACGTCGCGATCCTCCGGGATGGCACGCATCTCGATATGCGCGCCCATGTTGCGGTAGCTTTGCACCGGGAAGAACTGGGCCGCCATCTGGCGCTCGAGCACGCGTTCGAGCAGCTCGGAGCTGTGGCTGCCCCCCACGACCGTGAAGCGATTCCCCGGCACGTAGAACGGTCCGAAGAACGGGAAGCCCTGGATGTGATCCCAATGGGCGTGCGAGAGCAAAACCGTGGCGCTGCCCTTGCCCTTGCCGAAGGCGCCCCCGAGCAGCGAGATTCCGAAATTGCGTGCGCCCGTTCCGCAGTCGATCATGATGATCTCGCCGTCGGCGAGGCGAACCGAGACGCACGAGGTATTGCCGCCATAGCGCACGGTGGCCGGACCGGGCGATGGAATGGATCCGCGCACGCCCCAGAAGGTGACCTCCATCAGACCTTCCCCAGCAAGAGATCGAGCCCCTCGAAGGCGGCGACGATCTGCAGGTTTGCGGTTTCGCCCTTGGCCTGGGCGCGGGCGCCGTCCAGCATGCCGTCCACCTCGGCGTCCGAACGGTCGGGGGCGTGGTGAAAAAGAGCCAAGGTCTTCACCCCCGCTTGGTGGCACACGCTGATGGCGTCCGATGGCCGCGAGTGCCCAAAGTGGGGATACTGGCGGTATTCGGCGGCGGTGTACATGGTGTCGTAGATGACCAGGTCGGCGCCTTCGCACAAACGAACCACCGCGGAGGCCATGGCCTTGAGCTTGGCCTTGTCGGGCCGGCTCAGCTGGGCGTGCTGCGAGGGAGGGCCCGAGAGAAATTCCTGCCCGAACAGGATGTCGGAAAACGGCGCCGTGTCGGCGATGTACGCCACGCGCGCGCCGTCGGCTGCGATGGCGTAGGCGGTGGCCACGTGGGGATGGTTGAGCCGCGTGGTGGACACCTGCGTGTCCTCGATTTCGAACTTGGCCCCGTCGTGCAACTCACGAAAGGCCACGCTGGCGCGCGTGCTGTCGAAGGAAACCGGAAAGAATGGCGCGTCCGCCTGCGACGCGAACACGCTGCGCAGGTTCTGATCGTCGCGTTGCCGGGCATACACGAACAGACGGTTGCCCCCGCGATAGAACGGCGAGAAGAACGGCAGCCCCTGGATGTGATCCCAGTGGGTATGGCTGATGAGGATGTGCGCCTTTCCCTTGCCTGATTCGAACTCGGCACGCATCAGCTCCTTGCCCAAACGCCGAATTCCGGTACCACCGTCGATGATGATGCGCGTGCCGGAGGCGGAGGTAACTTCCACGCACGAGGTGTTTCCTCCGTAGCGCTCGGTGCGTGCGCCAGGAACGGGAAGTGAGCCGCGAACACCCCAGAAGCGAACTCTCATGGATATCGCGTCGGAATGGGTCGCACGTGTCTTCCGTCGTGCATGTGTCGCATAACTGTATCACAGCGCCGAGGGATGCGCGCGTGGCGTTGTGTGGCCGGGCATCGGGAGCGATTAGCGCCCGCGCAGGCTCTCGAGCAGGGCGAAATACTCGCTGCGCGAGTAGGGCCGGTTGAGAATGTGAAACTCCTTCTTGGCCAGGCCCACGCAACCGAAACAGTAGTTGCAGTCAGTGCAGAAGGAACAGCGCAGAAGGTAGGCCGAGTGGGTGCAGCCGACCGCGTCCTCGCAGTGCGAGCAGTCGTGGCAACCCACGCAACGCAGACAGTGCCCGCTGCCCGTGGTGGCCTCGCAGTCCTCGCAATGCGTGCATCGGTAGCAGTTGTGGCACCCCTTGCAGAACATGCAATGCACCGAGCCGGTGCAGCGCTCGCTGCGGAAGCTGCCCAGGTTCCGATCGGCCGCGCCGAATTCGCGCTGCAGACGCAGAAGCTCGCCGTCGAATTCGGAGCGATTCATGGACAGCGACTATACAGCGAGTCACGGCAAGGGCGCACGATCTGTAGCCCGCGCTTGCAGCGTCCTCGCCGCTCCCTATAATCCCGCCTTCCATGTCCGACCCAGGCCCGAGTCCCGAAGCCAAAGCGAAAAAGCCCTCCAGGCTGGCTCGCGTGCGCAACATCGGCATCTGCGCCCATATCGATGCCGGCAAAACCACGGTCAGCGAGCGTTTCCTCTACTACGCCGGGCGTATCCACAAGATCGGCGAGGTCCACGACGGCGAAGCGCAGATGGACTGGATGCCACAGGAGCGCGAGCGCGGCATCACCATCACAGCCGCGGCCACCACGCTGGAATGGCGCGGTCACGATGTCCACCTCATCGACACGCCGGGGCACGTGGATTTCACCATCGAGGTCGAGCGCTCGCTGCGCGTGCTCGACGGTGCGGTGGTCGTGTTCTGCGGCGTCTCGGGCGTCGAGCCGCAGTCGGAAACCGTGTGGCACCAGGCCGACAATTTCCACGTGCCGCGTTTGGCGTTCGTGAACAAGATGGACCGTCCGGGCGCGGATTTTCAGGCCGTGGTCGACGAGATTCGCGAGCGCTTGGCCGCGCGTCCCGTGCCCGTGCAGCTGCCCATCGGCGCGGAGGATCAATTCACCGGTGTCGTGGATCTCATCCGCGAACGCGCCATCTACTTTTCCGGCGCCGAGGACGATCCGCCGCGCGAGGACAGCGTGCCCGCAGCCATGGCCGACGCGGTGGCGGCGGCGCAGAGAAGCTCATCGAGGCGGCCGCCGATTTCGACGACAACCTCGCGACCGCGTACCTCGAAGGCAAGCCCATCGGGGCCGCCGCGCTGGTCGCGGCCCTGCGTGCGGGCACGCTTCGCTGCGGCATCGTGCCCGTGCTGGCCGGCTCGGCTCTGCGCAACAAGGGGGTCCAGCCGCTGCTCGATGCCGTGTGCGACTTCCTGCCCGCGCCCACCGAAGTCCCGCCCATCCAAGGCACGGATCCCACGTCCGGCCAGCCGACAACACGGCCACCCGAAGACACGGCCCCCTTGTGCGCCCTGGCCTTCAAGGTCGCCATGGACGAAGGCCGCAAGACGGTCTTCCTGCGCATCTATTCGGGCGTCCTCCGGCCCGGCGACGAGGTCCAGAATGCGCGCACGCGGCGCAACGAAAAGGTCGCGCGGCTTTTTTCGGTGCACGCCAACCGCCGCGAGCGCATCGAGCGCGCCGGCGCTGGCAGCATCGTGGTTGCCATGGGGCTCAAGGACGCGGGCACCGGCGACACGGTCTACGCGCCCAAAGCTCCCATCCTGCTCGGCCGCATCGACGCCCACGAGCCGGTCATCGCGCGCGCCATCGAGCCCAAGACCCAGGCCGAGAAAGAGAAGCTCGACTTCGGTCTGAGCAAACTGGCGGACGAAGACCCGACCTTCCGCTTCGGCGAAGATCCCGAGACCGGGCAGACCATCATCCGCGGCATGGGGGAGCTTCACCTCGACATCATGGCGGATCGCTTGCGTCGCGAGTACGGCGTCGAGGCCACCGTCGGACGGCCGCAAGTCGTGCACCGGGAAACCCTGGCCGGTGCCGCCGAGGCCGAGGCGCGTTTCGAGCGCCAAGTCGACAACGAAACCCTGTTCGGACAGGCCCGCGTGCGCGTGGCCGCACGCCCGCGCGGCAGCGGCAACGTGGTCAGGCTGGCCATCGCTCCGCTCGAGCAGGTTCCCGGCGCGCCCAAGTTCCCGGAACCCCCGCGCGCCATCCTCGAGGCCGCGCTCGAAGGCGCCGCCGAGGCCATGCGATCCGGGCCCGAGGGCTATCCCTTCGAGGACATCGAGGTCCAGGTCACCGGCATCGAGTATCGGCCGGACGCTTCGACGCCAGCCGGACAAAAGGCCGCCGTGGGCGAGGCCCTGCGCCAGGCCTCGCGCGAGGCAGGCACGCGCCTGCTCGAACCTATCATGAAGGTCGAGGTCACCGCGCCCGAGGCCAACGTGGGCGACGTGCTCGGCGATCTCAACGCGCGCCACGCCCGCATCGAGGACGTGGGCGTGCGCGGCAACCAGCGCCTGGTTGTGGCCAAGGTTCCCTTGCGTCGCATGTTCGGCTACTCCACCGATCTGCGCTCGGCCACCCAGGGCCGCGCCAACTACACCATGCAGTTCGAAGCCTTCGACGCTTGGGAGTAGACATACGCGGTGGCGGAGCCGGGCTTTGCCCACCGACTTCGTGAGTGCTTCGGGACCTCCACCTCCCCGCCCTCCCCCTCGCGTCCTTCGGACGCGCCCCTCGCGGCTCCGCCAGAGCGCGCGAGGCCGAGCGCAGCGAGGGGGAGGTCGGGCGGGTTGGTGGTGCCTCGGGTTTGGAAACCCTCCCAGGGTTTCCATCACAATCTTCGGACCACGACGATGGACATGTCGTCCTCTTGCGGGCCAGGCGCCCAGCCCCGGCATTCGCGTAGAATCTCGCCGCACATGACTTGCACCGGCTTGTCGCGCAGCCGCTCGACCGCAGCGCACAGCCGATCGAGCCCGTAGGGATTGCGCTTTGAGGCGCCGGACTCGACCGTGCCGTCCGAATGAAGGACCAACAGATCGCCAGGTTCGAGCTTTCCGCTGCTTTCGCGAAGATACCGATCGACTTCGTCGTTGATACCCATCCACGGACCCAGGGCATCGATGACCTCGCACTTTTCGCTCGCCGCGCGCAGAACAAGCATGGGCTCGTGTCCGCCGGCGAAGACGAAGCGGCCTCCGTGCATGACGTGCATGAGCACCAGGGTAGCGTGATCGTCGCCGCCCATGCGACGGCGAATGTTCTCGACCAGCAATCGATTGGTCGCTTTCAGGATCTCGCTCGGTGGCGCGCCCGGCATATGGATGGCCAGGGAGGCCAGCGCGCTTTGCAACATCAGCATAACCAACCCAGCCGTCAGGCCGTGGCCGGAAACGTCCCCAACGGCCAACCAGAATCCGGCCGCGGTCGGTAACAGCTCGTAGTAGTCGCCGCCCACGGCCTCCGCGGGCCGCATCTGGGCCGCGATTTCGAACCCGGGGACGTCGAAGCACTTGGGAAGAATCCCGACCTGGATGCGTTCTGCGATTTCCAGCTCTTGGCGAAAGCGCGCCAGCACCACTTGCTCCTTCTCGCGCTCACGCAGGGCATCGGCCTGATTTCGCAGCTGCGCGACCATCGCTCCCACCGTCGTCACGAGATCGGTCACCTCACGGGCGTCCCACCGCGCCGACGATGGCGGTGCGACGGCCTCTCCGCCCGCCACGCGAAACGTGTAGCGCGCGAGCTTGCTGATCGGCCGGGCCAGCCACGACGACAGTACGTAGGCGAACATCACGCCCAGGAGCAGGGCACCGAACACGGCGATCAGCGTGCTGATCCTGGCGTGACTCGCCTCCTCCTCGATCTTCCATGTCGGTCGCATGACCGCGACCGTCCAGCCGAGCCGCGGGTCGGCCACGCGTGCGATGGCCGCCCGTACCGATTCGCCCTGTTCGTCGTGGCCAGTGCGCAGCAACGCCTCGCCGGGTGGAACGCCCGCGTACATCTTGAAGGCGGAAAGATCGGCAAGAGGTCGCTGCCCCCGTGGATTGGAATCCACGACGACGCGCGTGTGCTTGTCGAGAACGCGCGCCTGCATATCGCCAAACACCTCCACCGATTGGGTCGTCAGGTCTTGCAGATAGCCCAGCCCAATCGCTCCCACCACGGCCCCCTGCAATTTCTTGGAGTCGGCATCGGCTGAGGACCAGATAGGCGCACAGACGTGAATCGTCGGAACCCCGGTGTACTTTCCGATCTCGACCCCGGAAAGCGTGGTTCGCTGCGTGCGCAGCATCTCTCGATAGTATTCACGGTCGCCGACCCCACCCGTGACGGCATGCGGCGGATCCCCGGTTAGAGGGTAGCCGTCAAGCCTGGACGCGAACACACCGAGGCACGAGGGAAAGGCCGTGCAGTGCTCGTGGAGCAGCGTGTGCATCAAATCGAGGTCGAAAGAACCGTACGCGCCGATCTGGTTGGCTATCGTCACCAATTCACGAACGCTGACATCGAGCGCCTCGCCTATGGCGCGCGCGATGGACTCCGCCGCAAAACGCAGATCCTTGTCGGCGGCCTGCCGTTGAACATCCCGCCATCGGGCGACTTGCGTCGGTCCGAGATACGCGATGGGCGCCAGCATGCCGACCGACAGCGAGACGAAAAGAAATGTGCGCAGTGAGAGTCGCACTGGGACAGAGCCAAGTGTAGGTGCGGCCGAGCAAAAACGCGAGGGCTGCTCTAAGGGGCCTCCCAGTGCCCCGACCGGGCCGAACGAAAGACCGCGTCGATGACGCGCATGTTGGCCACCGCATCCTCGATGGGCACAGGTGCGGGATCACCCTTCGCGATGGCCTCGCAGAAGCGGTCGCAGTGCACGCCCCACTGATCGCAGGGGGGAAACCATATCTCCCCGGCCGCCTGCGATCCATCGTCGACGACGAGGCGGCTCGGCCGCTCGGCGGGCATGCTCCACGGAATCTCGACGCCGATGCGACCGCGGGTACCGAGAATGTCCAGATTCTGGTGAGGCACAAGCTGGGTGGAGCAGGTGAAGATGGCGTGTCCGCGGGAAAATTCCAGAATCGCCGAAGCCAGTCGATCGACGCCGAACCTGGCATCGATCTCGAGGAGTCCCGTCACCCGTACAGGCTCGGTCTCGAAGAGGAAGCGCGACATGGTGATGGGATAGAAGCCGATGTCGAGCAATCCGCCGCCGCCCATGTCGGGCTGGTGGCGCACGTTTTCCGGCGAGTCGTTGAAGTAGGAGAAGAACGCCGTCACCGAGCGTAGCTCGCCGATGCGACCACCGCGCACAATCTCGCGCGCGCCCAGCCAGCGCGGGTGCGTGCGCACCATGGCCGCTTCTTGCACGAGCCTTCCCGTGCGCTCGCTCGCGGCGACGAGCAGGGCGGCCTCGGCCGCGTCGCGCGCAATGGGCTTTTCGCAGAGCACGTGCTTGCCCGCCTCCAGCGCGCGAATCGACCACGGCACGTGCAGATGGTTGGGCAGCGGGATATAGATGGCATCCACCTCGGCATCGGCCAGCAGCTCTTCATAGCAGCCGTAGGCGCGTGGGATCGCGAAGCGCGCCGCCGCGGTCTGGGCCTTGTCCTTCGTTCGCGAGGCGATGGCCACCACGCGCCCGGTGTGACCGGCTTGAATCGCGGGGATGATCTTGTCGAGCGCGATCTTGGCCACGCCCAGAATACCCCAGCGCGTTTTGCTTCTGTTCGTCGATTCCATGGCGACCTTTCGATTGTCTCACACCGAAGCCGGATTCATGTTGTATAGACTCATCGAAGCGAGGAACGCGTGCCCAACCATCGAGAAGCCATGTCCGCGGCGGTCGCGGCCCTGCTCCGGGCCGCGGGCCTCGATCCAGCCGGCGATGCCGACTTGAGACAGACGCCCGAGCGGGTGGCCAAGTTGTGGCAGGAGGAGTTCCTCGCCGGCTATGCCATGGATCCGTCCAAGATCCTCGGCGAGCTGGTGGTGGGCGAAACCGATCCGGACGTCGTCATCGTCAGCGGCCTGCGCTTTCATGCCCTGTGTCCGCACCATCTTGTCCCTTTCCGCGGCGTCGCGCACTTGGCCTACATCCCGGTGGGCAAGCTGGCCGGATTCGGGCGGCTCGCGGATCTGGTCGAGTGCTTCACCAAACGCCTGACCCTGCAGGAACGTGCCACCCACCAGATCGCGCAAGCCCTGTGGCAAGGCACGGGTGCGCGCGGCGCCGGCTGTGTGATGGAGGCAGAACAACTGTGCCTGGCCCTACCGGGCGAGCGCCACGACAAGTCCGGTGTCCTCACCAGCGCCTTCGTCGGCGAGATGCAGGCGCGCCCGGATCTGAAGGCACGCTTGCTCGCCGCCGCTCAATTCGGAGGCAAGGAGAGCTAGCATGGCCCGGCTCGACGGACGTCTGGCGGTCGTCACCGGTGCCTCGCGCGGCATCGGACGGGCCGTCGCGGTGTTCTTCGCCAAAAGCGGGGCGCGCGTGGCTGGCTGCGCGCTCGGCACCCGGTCCGGCAGCTTCCTCGACAATCTCGCCCCGGACCAGCAAAGCCGGTGCTTGCACGCGACTTGCGATGTGCGCGTGCCGGGCGATATCCTTCGTTTTCGCGACGAGGTACTGACCAAGCTTGGGGCGCCCGATGTGGTGGTCAACAACGCGGGCATCGTGGCCCGGCAGTCCTTCTCGACCATGGCGCTGGAGACGTGGAACGACGTCCTGGCATCCAACCTGACGGGGGTTTTCCTCGTGACCCAGGCTTTTCTTCCATCCATGGAATCGCGGCGCAGCGGGCGCATCATCAACCTGGATTCGATCGCCGGCCGTAGCGGGACGGCCATGTTGTCTGCCTACTGCGCGGCCAAGCACGGCGTCGTCGGGCTGACCCGCGCGTTGGCCGAAGAGCTGCGCGGGGTCGGAATTGCCGTCAATGCCATCTGTCCCGGCTCGGTCGACACCGACATGCTCAAGCAGGGGATGCCCGGTGCGGCACCCAAGATGACCGCGGAAGAAGTCGCGCGCGTGGCACTGTTTCTCGCGGCGGACGCGCCCCCGGCCCTCACAGGAGCGTGCATCGATGTCTTCGGATAAGACGGCCTCGCGCGGATTCGGACGGGCGCTGCGACGTTTGCCCCTGTTCCCCCTCGAGGACGTGGTGTTGTTTCCCCATTCCATGATTCCCTTGCACATCTTCGAGGCGCGCTACCGCAAGATGGTCCGCGACGTGCTCGGTTCCAACCGACTGGTGGCCATCAGCCTGCAGCTCGAAAAGGAAAGTCTGGAGGAAGGCAACATCCCGCGGGTGGCGAACGTCGCGTCCGTCGGCGAGCTCGTCCTTGCCCAGGAGCTGCCCGACGGACGCTTCAACCTGGTCGTGCGCGGCCGGGCGCGCATCGGTATCGACGAAGAGCTGCCGAGCGAGGAACCGTACCGCTTGATCGCGGCCCACGAGATCCCGGACGATCCAGCCACCCCGTCATCGGATGTCGACGAAGCGGACACCGCCTTGCGCGCCCTGGTCTCGGGGCTGGCCGAATCCATCCCCGACGGCGGTGAGCTCCTCAAGCACGTGGCCGCCGCGCAGGAAACCCCTGCGGCGCTGGCAAACGTGGTCGCGGCGTCGCTCATCGCCGACGCCAAAGCCCGCCAACGACTGCTCGAAACCACCGACGTGTTCGAACGCTTGGAGCGCCTATCGAACGAGGTGGTTGCCCTCATTGAGCGCGTCGGGAAGCCCAGCCGCGCGAATTGAAGCCGAACCCGCCCTGCGGCACCTTGCGCTCGCGCCGGGTATACTGAGCGCGAAGGAGGGTCATGCCCACGATGAAGTCCTCAAACCGTCGACCGTTCGAACCGTTCCTTCTGTGCACCATGCTGCTGGGGGCGACGGTCGCGCAGGGCTGTGCAAGCAAGGCCAATCCGGTGCTGCCATCGACAGGCGATCCCGCTGGCGGTGGGCTGGCGTCGGGCGCGAGTGAGGACGGCGGCGCAGCTGCCGATGTCGCAGCAACCAGCGATGCGCAAGAGGTTGCCGTGGCCGGTACCAACTCGGATGCGAGTTTCATTTTGTGCGATCTGCTCAAGCAAGACTGCCCGGGCGAAAGCCTGGGCTGTTACCCTTTCAGCGGTGTTGGTCGCTGTTTTCCCCGCGGTGGCGAAGGCGTAGGGGGCTCGTGCGGATTCGGCGAATCCCCGACCACGCCCCTCTGTGATCGTGGACTGACCTGCATTACAACCTCAGACATGGGAGGCACCTGCCTCCTCTTTTGCGACCCTAGCAATCCGGCCGCAGTGTGCGGGCAAGGCATTGCCTGCCTCCAACGTGTGCCTGGAATTCCGACAACAAGTAACGTGGGCTACTGCCCCTTGTTACCCTAGTCCCTCACCAGCGCCGGTCCCAGCGAAACCGCGTCGACCACGGCCAGAGCCAAGGCCAGTCCGTGTTCCAGAAAGGGCTCCGCCGCGATCAACTTGCGCGCCACATAGCCGGCCAGGTCGAGGCGCGGGTGCAGGGACAAGACCAAGGTCGCGTGGCCGGCCGGCTTGGCGGGCAAGATATCGATCCCCATCACCGCGCCCTGGGTGTCGCCGTCCACCATACGAGCGCGCCACGGTCGTGGCCAAATCTTCCACGTTCCGTCGAGCGAGAAGACGGGTAGATTGGTATCCACCTTCCAGCACAAGGCCGCAGCGTCTTTGCACGCGTCTGGGCTGCCGCTTACCGGCGTGATCTTCCTCCAACCCGGCAAGGAGATGAAGGGCTTGGGCTGCAGGATCCGACGCGTGACCTTCTCGGTCGGCGCCGACACGTGGACGGCGGCCTCCACGCGTGCAAGGCGGCCGTCCGCGCGACTCCTCACCGCCGCCAAAATCCGGGTGCCCTGGGCGAAGGCATTGGCCGCGTTCCCGGTCGGCGTGCCGTTCAGGCTAGCAGGGTCAGGCGCGCCCATGGCGGCGGTTGGACGCGCGGGCGCCGCACCTTCGGCCAGGCGGGCGAGCGACTTGAGCATGACGTAGACCGCTGCCACGGTGATGGCCGGCTCGGCGGCGGGTGAGTGCCGGGTTATCTGCCGTGTGGCCCAGTTCGCGTCGCGCACGTTGGCGAAACCATCGATGGTCAAGACGGATTGGTCCTTGGTCCCAGCCCGTGCCTTTTGGACGCCGAGATGGAAGAGACCAGGCGAAAAGTCCCCTTCTACCAGCGCGAGATCCACCCCGCCTGGCCCCGGCTGCAACCAGAGCTTTCCCTCCAGGTTGGAAATCGGAACCTCGAGCTTCCCAGGCGACCTCAAGGTCGGTCACGCCCGGCTTGCGTTCGCGCTTGGAAACAACCTCGACGCGGCGAAAGGACGGCATGGCCCTGGCGAAGGCGCTCGGATCCGCGATGATCCGCCGAACTTTGTCCGCGGGCGCCGCGACCCGCGTGGCCAGCAGCACGCGCACCGGGCGTGCACCGGCCGGATCGTTCATGAGCACCAGATCCGCATCGCCAAGCCGATGGAGAGCGGCCGACACGTCCTCCGCGCTGGCCAGGCTCGCAGCGCTGGTCAGGCAAAGCAGGAATGCCGCGCCTGCGACCATGTCAGGCGTCCTTACGGTCATGTTCGACGGAAGATACGCGCACGATGCGCGGAGATTCTAGCAGCCTTTCCCACGCCTCTCGGGCAAAGGTTGTGGAAGTAATGACATGGAAACCCTCGGAGGGTTTCCATACCTTCCCGCGATGGTTCGCGGCCAGCAAAGCTGGCCCGCTTCCCACGCGATTACTTCTCGACCATCTGGTCGTAGAACGCGAGGTACTCGTCGGGCCGGTCGCCCTCGCGCACGGCGATGGCCGAGCGCGGGTGCTCGTTGAGCATGCCGGTGATCATGTAGGGAATGCTGTAGCCCCAGTCCATCTTCTGGCGCAAGGGAAGGAATTCCTTCTCGATGCAGGCGATGACCGGACGCAGGTGGAATTTGGGATTCTTGAGAAAAGCAAGCAAGAGCTCGAGCGGGCAGTTACCCGCGCCGCGGCCCAGCCCGGCGATGGTGGCGTCCAGCCGATCGGCACCCACGATGAGCGCCTCAATGGTGTTGGCGTACGCGAGCTGCATGTTGTTGTGGGCATGGATGCCGACGTGCTTGCCCGAGCCTTCCAGGGCGGCGAGGAAGCCCAAAACGATGTCATGCACCTGCTCGGAATAGAGCGATCCGTTGGAATCCACCACATAGACCGTGTCGACCGGGCTCTTGGCTGCCGCGGCCAAGGCGTCCTCGATTTCGCGATCTTGCACCGACGCGATGGACATGATGTTGAGCGATGTCTCATAGCCCTTGTCGTGCGCATCCTTGATCATGTCGAGGGCGCCCGGGATCTGGTTGATGTAGCAGGCCACGCGCACGCAATCGATCACGCTTTGGTCCTTGGGCAGGATGTCGGTCTTGTAGTCGGTGCGGTCCACATCGGCCATGACCGAGAGCTTGATGGTACGCGGGCCATCGCCCACCACGCGGCGGACGAGGTCCTCGTCGCAGAACTTCCACTCGCCATGCTGGCCAGCCGCGAAAAGCCGACGGGCTCCCTTGTAGCCGAGCTCGCAGTAGTCGACGCCCGAGGCAACGCAGGTCTCGAACACCGCCTTGACGAAGGATTCGTCGAACTTGTGATTGTTCACGAGCCCGCCGTCGCGGATGGTGCAGTCGAGAATCTTGATGTCGGGGCGGTA
Source organism: uncultured delta proteobacterium (assembly GCA_963824555.1). Lineage (GTDB taxonomy): Bacteria > Myxococcota_A > Polyangia > Fen-1088 > Fen-1088 > Fen-1118. The sequence continues at coordinate 116,966 of CAWGPW010000022.1, forward strand.
GCTGACCCAGTTGCCTTTGGCGTCCACGTGTTTTCTGTGCAGCATGGTTGTCCACTTTCGCTTGCCCAGGCCTGTCCGGGCAGGGCGCCTTCATACCACGATCGCCCGCGGCGCCAATGCCCGGTAGTGGGTCAGTTTGAATGAAACCGCTTGGGCACGGATCGAGAGTTGGCACAAGGACCTGCGGATCGGACAAACTTGACGCAACTTGGAACGGCGCGAGGATATGGGCATGTCTGATACAGATTGCGATGTCCCTTAGCATCCGGCCGACAAGCCGGGCCGCTGGCAAGGAGGGCCGACTAGCGCCTGCCCGCCCTGCCACCCCATCCCGCGGCTGCGCCGCGCGCGTCGCCGGACCGGAATGTACTGATGTACTTGAGGACCGGAAGCGCAGGCCCGACGCCGCCAGCGGCCCTGCTCGCGTGGGCGAAGGCGGGCTTTGCTCGCCGGAGCCCGTCGCGGGAGGCGCGAAACCCTTCGAGGGTTCCGCAGCAGATCGTCGGCCGTATTCGCCTCCGGGTGCCCGGCGGCTCCTTTATCTACCGCTGAAGAGCAGCCAGGCGAAGACGGCGCCTATCACGACCGCGCCGGCCATGATGCCAAGCAGGACCCCGCGAGGGATGCCGTGGGGGCGCGTGGGCTGCATGGGAGCATAGGCGCCCGACATCTGCAGGGGTTGCGAAAAGACCTGCAAGTTGGCCATAGGACCAGGTGCCGGCACGCTGGGCGGCGGAGCAGGCGGCCCAGCCACGGGCATGGGTTGGCTCTGCCTGGCCTGCATGTCGCTGACGGTGTCGCGCTGGTAGGGTTGCGAATCCCGGCGCGGAATTTCGCCGACCGTGTCGCGGCGACCGCTGGATCGCCGGTCCGGCCAATCGGCCTCGGACGACCACGCGCGCGGATCGATGAAGCTGCCCACTTGCACGCCGCCGTCTGCAGGGGCCATCACCTGGCCGTCTTGAGCGGCGTTGTCGAATTCCAACGAGGTGAAGGCGTCGAGCTCGGAGTGCAAGATGGTGTCGATGGTCCCGAAGCGCTTGGCCTTGCCACCGGAAGACTGGGTGGCCTGATCCTCGATGCAGGCGCGAACCAATTCCGCGATGTCGCGCTGGATCATCTTCAGTCCGCGTGAGAACAGGTAGTGGGCCAGCGCGTCCTGCAGATCGGTCGCGGTCTGGAAGCGATCTTCCGTCCGGCGGGCCAGCGCCTTTCGGCAGATCTCCTCGAACTCGGGTTCGACCTCGGGGTTCTGCGTGGCGATGGGCGGAATCTTCGCGTTGCGAACCAGCTCCACCGTCTGGTAGTCGGTGTCTCCATAGAACAACCGCTTGCTGGTGAGCATTTCGTAAAGGAGGATCCCGACGGAAAAGATGTCCGCGCGCTGGTCGACGTTCTCGCCGCGCGCCGCCTCGGGCGACAGATAGCTCATCTTGCCCTTGACCACGCCGGGGTCGGTCGATTCCACCTGGCTGGCGGCCTTGGCCAGCCCGAAGTCGGCCAGCTTGATTTCCCCGTTCTTCGAGATGAGCACGTTGGCGGGCGAAACGTCGCGATGGACGATGCCCAGGCGCTCGCCGGTTTCGGGGTGGACGAGATCGTGGGCGTAGGCGAGCCCCTTGCAGACCTCCATGATCATGTAGATGGTCTGACCGATGGTCAGGCGGCGGCCAATGCGACGGCGCCATTCCATAATCGCCTTCAGATCCACGCCGTCGACGAACTCCATGACGATGAAGTAGGTGTCGTCGGCGTGGCCGATGTCGAAAACCTGAACGATGTTGGCGTGCTGGAGGAACAGCGACAGCCGCGCCTCGTCCAGGAACATCGTGATGAACTTCTGGTTCTTGGTCAGCGCGGGCAAGACGCGTTTGATGGCGACATTCTTGCGGAAACCCTGCAAGGATTCGGCGACGCCTTTGAAGACCTCCGCCATACCACCGGCAGCAATACGCTCTGTGATTCGATAACGACTATCGGGCATCGGGCGGGCCGCCTGACTTGATGGCGGGCATTATATAGCAAAGGCGCAAGGGCTGCTTGGGCAAAACCGAGATCCGGGATCCGCGCGACCGCTATTCGTCCGCAACCCCAAGCTCGCCGAGCCCGCCGCCATCGAGACCCGCGCCCTGCCCAGCCTGCTCGACTGCGGCCTCCTCGCGCTCGTGCTGCTCCTTGCAATCGATGCACAGGGTGGTCACGGGCCGAGCCAAGAGACGCTTGAAGGCTATCTTTTCCCCGCAGCTCTCGCACACGTCGATGGAACCATCCCCAAGTCGGGCGAGCTGCTTGTCGACCTTGCCGAGGAGGTATTTCTCGCGATCGTGCAAGCGCATCTCGGTGGAGAAGATCTCCTCCTCCATGGACTCGTCGATGGAATCGCGCCCGATGTTGCGCTCGTGATTCATGGAATAGCTCAGCGCGCTTTGGCCCACCTTGGCCAGACGTTTTCTGGCTGTCTCGAGCACGCCTTTGAGTTGTTCCTTCTCGGCATTGGTTAGCATGGTTTCCTCGCGAAAAGTGGGCCTATGAAGAACCTTCGGTAGGGTGGCCCACCGAGTTTAGCGTCTTTGTGCGCCCGTGGTGCGATCCTGGCGCCTAGTCTAGCGCGGCTAGGACGCCTTTTTCTCCTTGATTAGCTGCGGTCGTCCACGCGAAACAACCACATCGCGGGTGACGACGCACTCCGTGACCCCGGACAGCGAGGGGATCTCATACATTACGTCGAGCATGACCTCTTCCAGGATGGCGCGCAGGCCGCGCGCGCCGGACTTCCGCCGGGCGGCTTCCTCGGCCACGCTGCGCAGGGCATCCTCGGTAAAGCGAAGCTTGACGCCTTCCATTTCCAGCAGGCGCTCGTACTGCTTGGACAAGGCGTTCTTGGGCTTCCACAGGATTTGGGCCAAATCGTCCACGTTCAGCTCGTCGGCGCCGACGATGATGGGCAGACGGCCCATGAACTCGGGTATCATGCCGAACTTGATGAGATCCTCGGTGCGGGCCTTGGCGCGCAGCTCGTTCTTGGACTCCTCGCCCTTGGTGATGGCGGCGCCGAACCCGAGGCCGCTCTTGCCGATGCGGCGGCGGACGATCTCTTCGAGCCCGTTGAAGGCGCCGGTGCACACGAAAAGGATGTTGGTGGTGTCGACTTGGATCAGCTCCTGCTGCGGCCGATTGCGCGCCCCATCTGGGGTGATGGTGGCCTGCTTTCCTTCCAGGATCTTGAGCAGAGCTTGCTGCACGCCCTCGCCGGAAACGTCGCGGGTTACGGACGGCCCGCCCCCCTTGCGCGAGATCTTGTCGATCTCGTCGATGCACACGATGCCGCGCGAGGCTTTCTCGGGATCGTTGCCGGCGTTGCGGTAGAGCGACTTGATGACACTGTCCACGTCCTCCCCGACGTAGCCCGCTTCGGTCAGGGTGGTGGCGTCGGCCATGGCGAAGGGAACGTCGAGCTTTCGCGCCAGGGTCTGCACAAGCAGGGTCTTCCCGCAGCCGGTGGGGCCGATGAGCAGGATGTTGCCCTTCTGGATTTCCACCTCGGGGGCCTTACCCCGCTGGCCGATGCGCTTGTAGTGGTTGTAGACAGAAACCGACAGCGCCTTCTTGGCCCGCTCCTGACCGATGACGTACTTGTCGATTTCGTCGTAAATCTCGCGCGGCCTCGGGTAGCGCGGGCGTTCTGCCGCCTCTTCCTTGGCGATGATGTCGTTGCAAAGGGCAACGCATTCGTCGCAGATGAAGACGCGCGGACCCGAGATGAGCTTTCTCACCTCACGCCGGCGTTTCTGGCAGAAGGAGCAATGGAAGTCGTCCATACCTCCATCGAGTATTGCACCGGGAAACAGGTGAAGCCAAGAGGAAGGCGACGATTCTGCGCAGGGCTCAGAATCTTTCTTGCGCCATGGCAGCGTTCGTGCTCCGCTAGCTCTCCCACGAGCTGTGCCGGTGCGCGCGTGCAATCCCTAGGGGCGGGTCCGGACCTCCTCGTTGTATCATGGAGGAACATGGCGGTTTCGCCGCGAATCGGGGTTTCCATGGGGTGCCCGGCCGGAATTGGGCCGGAGGTCGTCGTGTGTGCGCTCGCCTCCCGCCCTGAGATAGAGGTGACTGTCTTCGGCGACCTGGGCGTCCTCGAACGGGCGGCAGCGCGGGCGAAGGTCACCTTGCCGAGGAGCACCAGCGTGGTTTCCGTGACCAGCCTCGGCGAGGACGACGTGCAGCCTGGCTTGCCAAGCGAGGTCACCGGCCGCGCACAGGTCGAGTACCTCGCGGCGGCCACGGATGCTGTGATCAGCGGGCAGGTCAGCGCCCTGGTCACCGCGCCCGTTTCACGCGAATGGGCCGGGCGGGCCGGTATGCCGTTCTCCAGCCATATGGAATTCCTGGCCAATCGGGTGGGCGCCAAGAGCTGCGCCACCATGCAGATCGGCTCCGGGCTGCGCATCACGATGGTGACTGGCCGGGTGCCCTTGCGCCGAATCCCGAGCCTCCTCACCACGTCCAGCATCGCCCAGACGACGGTGCTCACGGTGCAGGCGCTGTCCACGTACTTCGGCATCCGCTTGCCGCGCGTGGCGGTGGCCGGTCTCAATCCGCTCGCTGGAGAGGGCGGACGCCTGGGCGACGAGGAAACCCACCTCGTCCTGCCCGCGGTCAATCTCGCCCAGCGCTTGCTTTCGACCTCGGGCCTGGCGGCGCGGGTGAGCGGCCCGCACGAGCCCGACACCATCTTCCGCCAGATGCTCGTCGGCGACTACGACGCCGTGGTGGCGCTGTACCACGACCAGTGCCAGATCCCCATCAAGCTGCTTGCCTCCGACGAGGCCGTGAGCCTGACCTTGGGTCTGCCCTTCGTGCGTACCTCGCCGGATCACGGCACGGCCTACGACATCGCCGGCACGGGCCGGGCGAAGCACCAGGGATTTCTCGCCGCCCTTGACCTTGCCTCGTCGCTGGCCGAGAAGAGCCTTGCTGTGCCCGATACTGCCTAGTAAACCTAACGCATGTGCGGAATCGTTGGATATGCAGGGTCGCGCGATGCGACGACGGTCCTCATCGGTGGCCTGCGCCGACTCGAATACCGCGGGTACGATTCGGCCGGCGTGGCGGTGCTGACCGGAAAGCAGACGGTCGTCGTGCGCTGCCAAGGCAAGCTTGCGGCGCTGGAAAAGCTGCTGGCCACGAATCCGCCCAAGGGCACGCTCGGTATTGGTCACACCCGCTGGGCCACGCATGGCAGGCCGTCGGACGAGAACGCGCATCCCCATCGTTCCGGCGTGGTGTCCGTCATCCACAACGGCATCGTGGAGAATCACGCGGTCCTGCGCGATCGCCTGAAGGCCGCGGGCCGCGAGTTCTCTTCGCAAACCGACACCGAGGTCATCGCCCACCTAGTCGACGAGGCGGTGGCCGCCGGAGCCAAGAGCCTGGCCGAAGCGGTCCGCAAGGCGCTCAAGCAGGTGGAAGGCTCGTACGCCATCGCGGTGATGTCGGATCGGCATCCCGACGAAATCGTCGCGGCGAAGAACTCTTCGCCGCTGGTGATCGGCCTCGGCGACGGCGAGCGATTTCTGGCTTCCGATGCGCCGGCCATTCTCGAGTACACGCGCGAGATGATCTTCCTCGAAGACGGCGACGTGGTCGCGCTGGGACGCAATTCGACGGAATTCACCGACATCGATGGCAATCCCATCGTTCGTAGGCCGCGCACCATCACGTGGACAGCGGGCCAGGCCGAAAAGGGCGGCTATCCCCACTTCATGATCAAGGAGATTCACGAGCAGCCGCAGGCCGTGAGCGATACCCTGCGCAGCCGCCTTTTGCTCGACAGCTCGGACGTGACCCTGGATGGCCAGTCCCTGGGCGAACCTCCCAGCCGGGTGATCATTCTCGCCTGCGGGACCTCCTACCATGCCGGCTTGGTTGGCAAATTCTTGGTCGAGAATCTGGCCCGTATCCCCTGTGAAGTCGACTTGGCCAGCGAGTTCCGCTATCGCGAGCCCGTGGTCGGCGCAAAGGATCTGGTCGTCGCCATTTCCCAAAGTGGCGAAACCCTGGACACCCTGTTCGCCGTCAAGGAGGCAAAGGCGCGCGGCGCCCGCGCTCTGGCCATCTGCAACGTGGTGGATTCCGCCATCGCGCGCACCTCGGACCTGGTGCTCTACACCCACGCCGGCCCCGAGATCGGCGTGGCCTCGACCAAATGCTTCACCGCGCAGCTCGCCGCCCTGGCCCTGCTCGCTATCCACCTCGGCCGGCGAAACGGCGTCCTGGCTGGCAAAGCGGCGGCCGAGATCGTTGCCGAGCTCGTGCAAATGCCGCACAAAATGAGCGAAACCCTGCGTGCCACCGGCAACCTGCGCGAGCTGGCGCGCAAGTACATGCACGCGCGCGACTTCCTCTTCCTCGGCCGCGGCACCAACTACCCCATCGCCCTCGAAGGCGCGCTGAAGTTGAAGGAGATTTCGTACATCCACGCCGAAGGCTACGCCGCTGGCGAGATGAAACACGGCCCCATCGCCCTCATCGACGACGGTCTGCCCGTGGTGGTGATCGCCACGCAAGGCAAGGGATACGACAAGGTCTTGTCGAACCTGGCCGAGGTACGCGCCCGCGAGGGTCACGTCATCGCGGTGGCGACCAAGGGCGACGAAGCCATCAAGTCTCTGTGCCAGGATGTGTTGTGGGTCGAAGACGCGCCGCCGCTTCTGCAGCCCCTCGTCACCGTGCTGCCGCTTCAGCTTCTGGCCTACAGCATGGCCGTGGCGCGCGGGACGGACGTGGACCAGCCGCGCAACCTCGCGAAGAGCGTGACGGTCGAGTAAGAGGTTTTCACCACAGAGGCACTGAGAGCACAGAGCACGGAATGGAAGGGGTTTCGGATCCTGATCCGAACCCCTTCTTCCTTGTCGACCTCTGGGCTCTCCGTGTCTCTGTGGTGAATTCCTCTGCATTCGCGAATAGCCGCATGGCGTCTTCCGATGTCACTAGACGTGATCGTCATGACTTTCTAGATTACGAGAACAAACTTTGTTGAAAATCGTCATGATTTATAGAACAATGGTCTTGTTTACGTCGATTTGACATGGAAAGCACAAAGATGGCTAAGAAGATCATCAAGAAGAGTTCAAACTCGAGAAGAAATACAAACCTTGGCGCCAAGGCGGCCCCACAGTCTGCGGCGGCCGGCAAGATCCCCACGGGCGGCGACAAAGTCGTACAGTGCCTCGAGCGCGAAGGGGTCGAAGCCGTCTTTGGACTGCCAGGTGGCGCGGCCATCCCACTCTTCGACGCCCTTTACGAGTCGAAGATCAAGCTGATCCTCACCCGGCACGAGCAAGGCGCCACACACATGGCCGATGGCTTTGCCCGCGCCACCGGCAAGCCCGGCGTCGTGGTGGTGACCTCGGGGCCGGGCGCCACCAACACGGTGACCGGCCTGCTCACCGCCCTGTCCGATTCGGTTCCCATGATCGTGCTGTGTGGCCAGGTCGTTCGCCCCATGCTCGGCAAGGACGGCTTCCAAGAGGCGGACGTCACGGGCATCACCTACGCCGCGGTCAAGCACAGCTTCCTGGTCAAGAATGTGGACGACATCCCGCGGGTGATGAAGGAAGCCTTCTTCATCGCGAGCTCGGGCCGACCGGGGCCGGTGCTCATCGATCTGCCCAAGGATGTGCTGGCCTCGCCCTGTCCTGCGCCCTTCGTGGACAAGGTCGATTTGCCCGGCTACCACGTGCCCGAGCACGCCGACCCCGTGGCACTCAAGCAGGCGGCGACGTTTCTGGCCAAGTCGCTCCGGCCGGTTCTCTTGATCGGCCACGGCGCGGTGATCTCGAACGCGGGCAAGGCCATTCTGAAATTTGCCGAGAAGATCAAGGCCCCGATCGTGAATACACTGCTGGGCAAGGGTGCGGTGCCCGAAGACCACGCGCTTCACCTGGGCATGCTGGGCATGCACGGAACCGCCTACGCCAACAAGGCGGTGGACGGCTGCGACCTCATCATGTCCATCGGCTCGCGCTGGGACGACCGCATCACCGGCAAGCTCTCGACCTTCTGCAAGGACGCGGTGAAGATTCACGTCGACATCGACGTGGCCGAGTTCGGCAAGGTCCTGCATCCCGAGGTGTGCCTGGCAGGTGATGCCAGACTGGTGGTCGAGGATTCTGCTGCCCCTGGTCGGTCCGTGCAACTCCGACGCCTGGCTCGGCCAGGTCGGCGCTTGGCGCGAGCAGTTTCCGCTTCACTATCCGAAAAAGGGCGGGCTGCGCGCGCAGTACATTCTCGATCGCCTGGACAAGCTGGGCGGGCGCGATGCCATCGTGGCCACCGACGTGGGTCAACACCAGATGTGGGCCGCCCAATTCATGCTGACCACCAAGAACCATCACTGGCTGTCGTCGGGCGGTGCGGGCACCATGGGCTTCGGCTTCCCCGCCGCGGTGGGCGCCAAGCTGGGCTGCCCGGACAAGCCGGTGTGGGCCGTCGTCGGCGACGGCGGATTCCAGATGACCCTGTCCGAGCTGGCCACCGCCGCGGTCAACAAGATCGCGGTCAAGGTCCTGGTCATCAACAACCACTTCCTCGGCATGGTTCGCCAGTGGCAGGAGCTCTTCTACGAGAATCGCCTGTCGGGCACGGATCTCGAAGGCAATCCCGACTTCGTCAAGCTGGCCGAGGCGTACAACATCAAAGGCTTCCACCTGCGCCGCGCGGCTGATGTCGACAAGGTGCTTCAGTCAGCCATGGACTACAACGACGGCCCGTGCGTGATCGACGCAGAGGTGGTCAAGGAAGACAACGTTTTCCCCATGATTCCCGCGGGCGCCTCCTTGAGCGACATGATCATCGAACCGCCCAAGGTCGCCTTGGAGAAACCGTCGGGGTCGACGTGATCATGGGAACCCTGAGAGTGTTCGCTTTGCCCTCGGCCCCTGCCACCCGCCCTGCCACCCCCGCGCTCCGCGCGGCCTCGCCAAACCCTCCCGCGATGGTCCGCAGTCGGCAAAGCCGCCTGCGGACCACGCGAACTGGCAACGCAACCGAAAATCAGTCCATCGAGTGACAACGTCTTGATTCGTAGAAGGTAGCCCATGAACTCTCTCGCAACGACGACCGCAGCCAATCCGAGCAATCCAATTTTGCCGACTTTGCCGACTTTGCCGACCTTGCCTCTGCACACGATTTCCGTGCTGGTGCGTAACCAACCCGGGGTTCTCGTGCGCGTGGCCCTGGTGTTCGCACGCCGCGGATACAACATCGAAAGCCTGGTCGTCAGTCCCGACGCCTCCAGCACGGATTTCTCGCGTATGACCATCACCTGCAGCGGCGACCCGGACACGCTGGAGCAAATCATCAAGCAGGTCGCCAAGCTGGTGGACGTGGTGCGCGCCATCGACCACACGGGCCAGGCGGTGGTGGAAACCGAAATCGCGCTGGTGAAAATCCAGGCCAATCTCGACGAACGCACGGTCATCTTGCAGACCGCCGAGCACTACAAGGCCAAGGTCGTGGACTGCAGCTCAAGCTCGCTCATCCTGCGCGTGACCGGCGCCAGCGAAAAACTGGACAGCTTCATCACCCTGTTGCGCCCGTTTGGCGTGGTCGAGCTGGTCCGCTCGGGCAAGATCCTGATGACCCGCGGGCCCGAAACGACGTAGTGATGGGAACCCTGGGAGGGTTCCCAAACCCTCCCGCGCTATGGCTCCGCCGGGCGAAGCCCGGCTTCGTCTACGCGGTCATGGGAACCCTGACCTGAAACCACCTCGCCCCGCGAAGCGGGGAGAGGTCGCCGAGCGCAGCGAGGCGGGTGAGGGGCTGTCACGTTTCACGCCTGAATGATCCGGGCCTTCGGCCCGGCGGCGGTACTGGGAGGGTTCCGCGTTGCACGCGGAACTGCCTCGCCAAACCTTGGCGTTCTGGCTGCGTCTGGCTAGCGGACTGCCTGCAGGGGCATCTGGCGCGGTTGGTTGAACGGGGTCAGCAGGATGCCGTCGGCATCCAGGTCGCGAAGCCGGGGCAGCGTGATGGGTTGCCAGGGCACGGTCGGGTCGAAGAGAAAGTTGATCTTGTATTTCTTGTCGGCGGGAATGCGGTTGCGTCGCAGAATCCAGCTCAGGAGCTCCTTGATCCCAGACGAGTTGAGGAACGACAGCTCCGTCACGTTCACTTTCACCTCGCCGAGGCACTCGCCGAGCGCCATGTTGTGAACGATCTCGAAGAACCCGGCCAAGAAATCGCGCGGGCTCTGCTGGTCGATCTCGCCGGCAATGAAGACCGTGTCCCCGTCCACACGCAGGCTGATCCTTCCACCTGCTGCCTGCACCGTTGAAATCTGCATCGCGCACCTGCTTGCAAAACCGCTGACCCAATTGATCTTCGGCAAGAACCGGCAGGTCTGTAGCCCCCATTGGAAAAACCAATGCCGGGCGACGAGACCGCGACATGCGTGTCAGGCGAACATCACCCGGTGCGCCGGGCGAACCAGCGTTTCCGAGCCTTTGCATGCGGCACGCAAATTGCTGCACAAAGCAGTCTGCCATGAACAAGTACCATCTGGTTTTGTGTGCACTGTTGGTACCGATAGTGGGTTGCAGCGCTTCGGGAGGCTCTGTCGCCAACAGTCCTTCGTCCGGCGGCTACGGAAGAAGTGACGCGAGTATCGCCGCTGACGCAGGCGGGATCACGATCAATATCGGGGGATCCGGAGGGTCGGCGGGCTCGGGTGGCACATCAGCCCTGCCGCCCGAACAAGAGCAGAAGCTCGATTTCCTCGCCCCACAGGCGGGCGCCCGGTACGTGTACGTGGCCAACCCCAGCCGCAACACCGTGTCGGTCATCGACTCGACAACCCTGGCCATCGACGAGCTTGCGCCGGGGGACTCACCGACCTACGTGGCCACCGTGCCGGGCAAGGACATCGCCCTGGTCATCAATGCCGGCTCGCACACCCTACGCATTCTGCGCGGGACGGACATGAACAACAGTCCCATTCCCATCGTCGCCAAGGCCAACACCGTCTCCATCTCGCCCGACGGTCTGCACGCCGTGATCTGGTTCGACGCCTCGCAGATCCCCTTGACGGGCAGCGGAGGAAGCCAGACGGCATCGACCTCGTCAGGCAGCACCCAGGAGGTGTCGGTGGTGACCGTGTCGAGCACGGCGGACGGATCCGGCGACAAGGTGATCTCGATGAGCGTGGGCTACAACCCGAGCGCGGTCGTGTTTTCGAGCGACAACGCGGCGGCCTTCGTGGTCACCGATGACGGCATTTCCGAGCTTCGCTTCGCCACCATCACCGCCCCCGCCATCGCGCCCTTCACGTCGATTGGAAATGCATCGACGGTTTCACTGGCCGTGGACGGCGGCGCGGCTCTGCCGACGGCCTTGGACACTCTGAGCGATTCCTTCGACGGTGGCTCCGCCATCGACGGCCAGGCTTCGCCGGTCGATGGCGGCACATCGCCCGTGGACGGAGATAGCTTGCCCCTGGACGGCGGGGCATCAACGTCGGACGCTGTGCCTGTGCCAGACCAGGGCCCCGGAAAGAGCGACAGCGCGACGGGCAAGGACGCGCTCCCCGATCTGCCACCATCAACGCCAGCATGCGAAAAACCCGTCGACGTGTCGGTGACGTCGAATGGAAACTACGCGGTAGCCCGGTGCGAAGGCTCGCCCGAGTTGCTGCTGGTCGACCTCAAGACCCACAAGGTGACCCCGCTCGTCCTGTCGAGCCCGGTGACCGACCTGGACATCTTGCCCTCGGGAACGCAGGCCTTCGCCGTGCTTCGCGACGAGAGCAGGCTGGTCAGCATCGACATCCCCGACGGCTTCACGGGCGGCGTTCTGCCAACGACCTACCAATTCAGCGATGTCACCATCGGCTCGGTCACCATGAGCCCCCAGGGCAAGTACGCGGTGTTGTACACCACCGCGATCCCGAGCGAGAGCCTGGTCATTGTCGACTTCGCCCAAGGCGCTTACCGAACCGTGGGCTTGACCAAGGCCATCCGCGCCATTGCCATCTCTCCCGACGAGAGCTCGGCGCTGGTCGTTCACACCATCCCCACTGCTTCCGGCAGCGGCGGAACCGCGGGGCAAGGCTCAAGCACCGCTGACACTGGATTCGGCTACACGATGGTTCGCCTGGAGGACGGATACAGAAAGGTCGTTTCGACTCCCACCATTCCCAATCCGTTCGCCATCACCCCCGATTCAAGCTACGCGTTCGTGCTTCTGCGCGACGATAGCGCCTCCGTTCGCATCGCCGAGCGCATTTCACTCACCAGCTTCCTCGTCGACGACTTCCCCCTCGGCAGTCCGCCCGATTCCATCGCGGCACTGTCGGGGTCGCACAATGTTTTCGTCGGCCAGGTCTATGCCGACGGACGCATCAGTTTCATCGACTGGACGACCGGCAACGTGCGAACCGTCACCGGCTTCGCGCTCAACGGAAGGATCCAACAATGAGGCGCTCTCTCTTGGTGCTGTCGCTGCTCCTTTTGCCCCATGCCGGGTGCGACGGCTCCACCCCAAAATTCTGGCAACCCAGGAACGATCTGCTTCCCATGGTGGCGCTCGACGATCGGGTCGCCTACGTGGAGAGGAATTCGCACGCCGCCTACCTGCTCGATCCGGCGGACGCATCCTTCAAGCCCCAGGTCGTGACCGTGGGCAAGGCCCCCATCGCCGCGGTCAAGCACAACGGCGAAAACCAGATGCTGGTCTTGAGCAACGGCGACGCCGGATCGGCCAGCGTCGCGGCCATCCCGGCACAGCTTCAGGTCGTCGACGCCAATCCATTGGTACCCCCGATCGTCCGCTTGCTCGCTGGCCGCTTCGATGGCCTGACCCAGTCGGCGGACGGTCGGTTCGTCGTCCTCTACCACACGTCGTCCACGCAAGACGCGAGCGACACCGGCCTGTTCAATCCCAACGAGATGACCATCGTCGATTTCAACATCCCCCCCGATCCACTTGTTCCCACGCTGCCCACCAAGTCGATTCGCAGCCTGGGTGGCGTGCCCACGCGCATCGAGTTTTCGCCCTCCTATCCTTTCAAAGCCGGGGCGCGCGCGTTGGCGGTGGTGCTGTCGCAGAACTATGTCACCATCCTCGACCTCGACCACACCGACCGCACCGAGATCTCGGTGCCACTTTGCCCGCAGAGCACCGGCTGCAATTACAGCCCGGACCAGATCGTGTTCGACCCCGTCAATCTGAACATCTACGTGCGGGCGGGCAACGCCAACGACATCTTCCAAATCACACTCACCGATCTGTGGCCCGACCTGCCCACGGACGGCAGCAACGATTTCCACGCCTCGCTATCCATGCTCAGCGTGGGAACGAATCCTGCCAGCATGGCGCTATACGGCTCGGGCAGCAGCGCGCGGCTGGCCGTTCTGGCGCCGGCCAGCAAGAGCCTGGTCATCATCGATCCCAGCACCAGCCACACCCTCAACATCGCAACCCCGATCCCGACCAACGTGATCGTTCCCTTCACGTTCATCGACCCGACCGGCGAGGCGAAGAATCAAGCCATGCTCGTCGATACGAGTTACGGCAGTACCAGCGTGCTCTTCGCGGATCTGCAGCAGGTCGAGACCACGGGCGGCCTGGCCATCAGCGACGCGCCCTTGCGCGCCGCCGCCGGCGATGTCTGGCCACTGGTCGATCAAGGGATCGCCGTGCTGGTGCTGGGCAAGCCGTCGGCCATCAGCGCCTTCACGGTGGTCGAGCTCGCCACGCGCCGATTCGTGGACATCACGGCCAGTAGCACGTTCGGCAACCCCTACCTCGAGGCCCGCAATCCGAGCCGCCTTTGGGGCGTGGCCTCGGAAACCAAGCTCAGCTACTTCAATCTGGTGGCGCGCAGCGGGGAGGCCAGCCTGGCCCCGACATCGCTCTGGCTCGACCAGAACATCACCAGCATCCAGGCCCTCGACCAGCCCAGCACCGTCGGAGGGCCACGCTACCTCGTGGTCGGACAGGACGATCCCGACGCGATCGGCAATCTGACCTTCCTGGACGCCGACCAACCCGACCGCGCCACCGCGCGAACCGCCTACGGCTTCTTGTTCTCGAACTACCTCGAGCGAGCTCAACCATGACCAGAACAACTCAACCAAGATTGCGCGCAATCTGGACCGCCTCGGCACTGCTTGCGGCCCTGGGCCTTCTTCCCACCTCCAGGGCGTGGGCGCAGGGGGGCTACGGCTGGCCCTCCGCGACCCAACCGGCTCCGCAACCCGGCCTGGCCATGCAGCCCGTCGTGCCCGAAGTCGTGCCCGAAGGGCCGGTGGCCTCGTGGGATCCCTTGCGCTTCGAAGTCGCGCTCGAGAGCAGAACGACCTGGCCGCTGGACGATGCGGCCAAGCGCCTCGCGGGCAAGCGCGCGCAGGCGGGCGGCGGGTTGTCCCTGCAAGCCGATGTCCTGCGCCCGAACGACAGGGCGACGTTCAGGGTGGATTTGAGCTGGATTGCCACATCGACCTCCAACTTCCAGGACAGCAGCAATCTCCCCGAGAAGCTCGACACCAACGCGATCTCGCTCGGCCTATCGGCACGCTACCACCTCTGGCATTGGTTTGCGCCCTACGCCCGGCTGGCCGGGGGTGTGGGCTGGGACAAACTGACCGTGGGCGACGGTTCGAGCAGTCTGCACGACCGACAGGTCTTCGGCCAGGGCTCCGCTGGCGCCGGCATTTGGCTGCGCTCACCGGGCCTGCGCTTGGGGCAATCGCGGTGGGCGCCCCGGGTGGGCGTCGTGGGCCAGATCGAGGGTGGCTACGCCTTGGCGTCGGGGAGCGACTTTTCGCTGCAATCCTCGCCGGGAAGCTCGGGCTCCAGCCCCATTCCGACCAGCCCGGTCGCCATCGGACACGTGAGCCGCAGTGCGCCCTATCTGCGCGTCTCGGCCGGCATCGCGTTTTGACCCTCGATTCGCACGCACGCCTTCTGTTACTGTCCAAGGTGGATAGGACTGCTTGCCGCGCTCCAGCCGGGGTGACGGCCGGCCTTGGTGGTCATGAAGAAGATCGTCGTCAAAGGCGCGCGCGAGCACAATCTCAAGAACATCGACGTGGAGATCCCACGCGACAAGCTCGTGGTGCTGACCGGGCTTTCGGGTTCTGGAAAGTCGTCGCTGGCCTTCGACACCATCTACGCCGAAGGCCAGCGTCGCTATGTCGAATCCCTGTCGGCCTATGCGCGCCAGTTCCTCGAACAACGGGGCAAGCCGGACGTCGATTCCATCGAGGGCCTGTCCCCTGCCATCGCCATCGAACAGAAGTCGGGCAGCCGCAATCCCCGCTCCAGCGTCGGCACGATCACCGAGATCTATGACTACCTGCGCCTGCTGTGGGCGCGCGCCGGCGAGGTGTACTGCTGGAAGTGCGGCCAGCGCATCTTCTCGCAAACCGTTCCGCAGATGGTGGATCGCGTGCTCGGCTTCCCCGAGGGCACGCGTTTCTCGGTGCTGGCGCCGGTGGTTCGCGACAAGAAGGGCGACTACGCGGCAGAGCTCTTGCGCCTGCGCCAGGAAGGCTTCGTGCGCGCGACCATCGACGGCGAGCTGTGCGAGCTGGCGGAGCCGCCCAAGCTCGACAAGGCGCAAAAACATACGATCGAAGTCTTCATCGACCGTCTGGTACGCAAGGCCGGCATCGAGCAACGCCTGGCCGAGTCCATCGAGCTGGCCGCCAAGCTGGGCGGTGGACTGGTGAAGGTGTCGCCCCTGGAAGGTGAAGACCTCCTGTTTTCGCAAAAATTCGCCTGCCCGGACTGCGGCGTGGGCCTGCCCGAGCTCGGCCCCAGCCTGTTCTCGTTCAACAGTCCGGCCGGTGCGTGCCCGGCCTGCGACGGCATCGGCGCCACCATGCACTTCGATCCGGACCTGGTGATCGTCGATCCCGATCTGTGTCTGCGCGAAGGCGCAATCGATCCCTGGGAGCGGCGCAACAGCGCTTTTTTTCAGCAGGTGCTCGACGCAGCCGCGGCGGCGTTCGACATCGATCTCTACCAGCCGTGGCACAAGCTGCCGGCCGACAAGCGCAAGCTCATCCTCGAAGGGTCGGCGGGTAAGGAGATCGCCTTCACCTTCGAAAAGAACGGACGCAAGCACACGTTCAAGAAGGAGTTCGAGGGCGTGCTGGCCAATCTGCAGCGCCGCTTCGACGAGTACCAGCGCCGTCGGCGCGAGCAAGGCCGCAACACCGATGAAGATTTCGAGGCCGTCTACGACGAATTCCATCGCTACATGTCGCACTCGCCCTGCGCCGAGTGCGACGGCACGCGCCTGCGCAAGGAAGCCCGCAGCGTGCGCGTGGGCGGCAAGAACATCGTCGAGGTCACCGCCCTCACCATAGGCCAGGCGCACGAGCTGATTCGCGCCTTGCCGCTGTCCCGACGCGACTGGCAGGTCTGCCATCGCATCGTGCGCGAGGTGACCGCGCGGCTGTCCTTCCTCGTCAGCGTGGGCGTGGACTACCTGTCCTTGGATCGCTCGGCGGCCACGCTCTCGGGCGGCGAGGGACAGCGCATCCGACTGGCCACCCAAATCGGCAGCGGCTTGCAGGGTGTGCTCTATATCCTCGACGAGCCGTCGATTGGTCTGCACCAACGCGACAACGCCAGGCTCATCGAGACCCTAGTCAAGTTGCGCGACCTCGGCAACACGGTGCTGGTGGTCGAGCACGACGAAGAAACCATCCGGGCCGCGGACTACGTTCTCGACATGGGCCCGCGCGCGGGCGAGCTCGGCGGACGCGTGGTCGCCGCTGGCACGCCCGAGCAAATCGAGAAAAACCCGCAGTCGCTCACCGGCGCGTATCTCGCGGGCGAAAAGGCCATCCAGATCCCCAAGCACCGACGGCAGGCCAATCAGCGCAGTCTCCTCCTCAAGGGCGCGCGTACGCACAACCTACGCAACATCACGGTGTCCTTTCCGCTCGGCGTGCTGACCTGTGTGACCGGGGTTTCCGGTTCCGGAAAATCGAGCCTCGTCGTGGACACCCTCCTGCCCGTGCTCAAGAACCGCCTGCACGGCGCGCGCAAACCCGACGCGGTTTTCGACGCCATCGAGGGGCTGGCCCACGTGGACAAGATCATCGACATCGATCAAGCCCCCATCGGGCGCACGCCACGCTCCAACCCGGCCACCTTCACCGGCATTTTCACCCACATTCGCGATCTCTTCGCCAACCTACCCGAATCGAAGGCGCGCGGTTACAAGGCCGGACGCTATTCGTTCAACGTGAAGGGTGGGCGTTGCGAGGCCTGCCAGGGCGACGGCATCCTTCGCATCGAAATGCACTTCTTGCCCGACGTGTACGTCGAGTGCGAGGCTTGCGCCGGCCGACGCTACAGCCGCGAGACGCTGGAGGTGAAATACCGGCAGGCCAGCATCGCCGACGTGCTCGACATGACCGTCAGCCAAGCCTGTGGCTTCTTGCAGAACATCCCCAAGCTCCAGCAGAAGCTCGAAACCCTGCGCGAGGTGGGTCTCGGCTACATCAAGCTTGGACAGGCCGCGACCACCCTGTCCGGGGGCGAGGCGCAGCGGATCAAGCTGTCCAAAGAGTTGGTCAAACGCGCCACCGGCCGCACCGTCTACGTCTTCGATGAACCCACCACCGGCTTGCACTTCGCCGACATCGATCAGCTGTTGCAGGTCTTGAGCCGCCTGGTCGACGCCGGGAACACGGTCATCGTCATCGAGCACAACCTCGACGTGATCAAGACCGCGGACTACGTCATCGACCTCGGCCCCGAAGGCGGTCCCGGAGGCGGCCAAATCGTGGCCCAAGGCACCCCCGAAGACGTGGCCAAGGTCGCCGCCAGCCAGACGGGCCAGTTCCTGCGCAAAGTGCTGTAGCTACGGTTTGTCCGGAAATTCTTCCTTTGATCGATGAGCACCGAGAACATAGCTGTGTGTTGATTCCGGCGTCGAGGAAGTGAACGGCGCGGCAGACGCCACCTGTTCAGTGCCAGCCTGGAGCGCGTCCTCGCACAGGTCGATGTCGCCTTGCCGCCTGAGGCCGTGGTCGGCTTGCGCGACTGCCGAGCGTGCGAAAGTTCAGGTCACCTTTTCCGTGGCAATGTCGAACCATCACCATACCGGCATCCACGACCTCGACGGCAACTTCCCGATCGTTACCGAGCATTTTCACGGGCTGCTGGCCCGCTGCCAGAACGCCCATCTCGGCCCCTTCGAGAACTTCTGGTCTCCGCGCACCTGGGCGCCATAGGTTCTCCTGACTTGCTTCAGCCAGTCGGTGGGCAGATGAGTGGAATCGCTTCACGCTTGTTCCGCCGGTAGATGCGGAAGTCCTTCCGATCGACGGTGATTACCGGCAGCCTGGGATTGAGCTCGCTCATGCGGATTAGACAATGATCCGCGAGGTCGGGGTTGCGATCGGCGTAGCGCGCGGCCTAGGTCTGCAGTTCCACCAGGTGCGCAGTGCAATCGAAGGCGGGAAGCACGAGCCCATCGCGAACCATCGCCAGTACCACCAGGGCGTTGCGTAAGTGGAAGGCCGCTTCGGCCAGGACCGCTTCGCAGGTAAGAAGCGGTTCACTGACCTGTTCGGCCACCTCGACCGCCCAGGCATGGTAGCGATCTTCCCGGTTGACGAAGGCCACCAGGAATCCCGTATCGGCGATTCCTTTCATGACCGCGAGAAACCCTTACGCGTGGACAGATTCTTGGCCCCCTTCACCGCTCCCGCGAGCAGCATGAAGGGACGTGACGACTTCCCTGCCCGGGCCTGTTCCAATTTCTCGCGAACGAGGCGGCTTTGGGACACGCCGGCGCGTGCTGCTGTCTCCTGTAGCCACGCTGCCAAATCATCCGAAACCCGAAGAGTGACTGTAGAACGCATGTGGCAGAATTGTAATACATCCGGGCCGGCCGTGCCAGGAGCTGCTCCGAGCGTAGTTGTTTTAAGCGCCCCTCTTTCCTTCACCGAAACGCATCCGGAGTATGTCATGTCAATGTCCGGTAAGAAACATTACGTCAATTATGTGGCCTATTTCTCGGGGATGTAGGTGTGCGACCGGAGCACGCCGGTGCAGAGCCTGATTGGGGTCAACGGACGGAAGTGGGCGCCGTCAAGCGAAGCTCGCTGAGGTCGTCGCGGGCCTGTTCGAGGCGCCGAGCGAGCAGCCGGGCCTTGTGGCCGGAAGGCCCCTCCTTGCAAAGATTTTTCGTGATCCAGGAAATCAGGCTCTGGACGAGGGCGACGGGGTCGCGATCGACGACGTCAGTCGGGTCGCCGCTTCGAAGCTGGTAGCGCTCGGCAATGCGGCTCATGGCCTCGAAGTACTCTCGACCGACGGTCTCGTCGACGATCTGGGTGTAGCGCAAGGTCATCCGGAAGTCGCGATGCCCGAGCAACTTCATGATGCCGAGCAGGCTCATGCCTCCGTTCATCAGAGAGGTTGCGAAGCTGTGCCTCAGCCGATGGGTAGTCAAGCGCTCCGACAGCGGCAGGTCGCCGCCGATCTTGGTCAGCGTCGATTGGTAGGTGGTCGTGGCAATCGGCCGACCGCGTGCGCCCTGGACCAGGTAAGGATGGTCCTGGCGGGCCCGACGTTGCAGCTCGGTCACTGCCACCAGAGTCGCGTTGTCTAGGGGCACGAGTCGTTCATTGTTCAGCTTGCCGAGCGGCACTTTGAGAAAGGATTTGCCGTTCTCGTCGGCACGGACGCATTCTCGCTCCAGACGTCGCAGCTCGCCGACTCGCAAGCCCGTACGGCGCATAACGAAGAGGCCCAGGGCAATTGTCGTCCCGGATTGTTTGAGGCGCGCCTGCAGTTCTTGGTCGATCTCGGCCGGCAGGGGACGCGGCAGATAGTCGGGCTTCTTGGGCAGGTCGCGGGACAGGATGAGCGCGCGACCGGGAGCCGAGATTAAGCTGTGCTCCCACAGCCAGTCGAGATAGGTACGAAGGCTGACCAGCCAGCAAAACCGAGTCGTCGGATGGATGCCACGCTCGTGCAGCTCTTGGCTCCAGGCAAGGCACACGGAATGATCGAGGTTCGTGATGGCGATGTGCTGGTCGCCAAGCCAGCGATGAAACCGGCGCAAGACGAAGCCATAGTTTTTGACTGTCGATGGACGCCGGGTGGGAGCAAGGAACTGTAGAAACCGGCGCACCTCATCGGGCAAAGGCATACGGTGGTAGCCTTCGAGATCCTCGGCGCCAAATGGTCCCGCCAGCCCACGCTTTTCGAGCCAGCGCAGGTACCGCCGCACCTTGTAGCGGTAATCGTTGCGGGTCATCTGTCCCACCGCTCGGCCTGTGGGGGCTGCTGCGAAATCATGGACCTCTTTGGCCGTCAGCGCGTTGAGCGGGCGTCGTTTGCGGAAGAGCCAGCGGTGAAACATCACGACGACACGTTCATGAGAATGGC
>CAWGPW010000023.1:0-275987 GCA_963824555.1 uncultured delta proteobacterium
CCGATTGGTTTGAAGGGCGGCCTGCGCGCCCATAAATACGCACGCGATCCGCTGGCCTGGCTTGATCCGCTTGGACTCACATGTGGACCAACAGGAAAGGACGCAGAAGAGCCACTGCACGTGTTCTGGTCAGGAGGCGAGAAGGCGATGAAGGCTGCCCAAGCCCGGCCGCAGAAGCACGGTGGCGTCACTAGGAAATGACGTTAGACGGCGGGCGCGCTGTTCGACACACGCAGAGTCTGGACGACTGGAAATGGCCCGCCCAGTCTGGGCTAAGGGTAGCGTCTGTTTGCCAAGAAGTCACAAGGCGAGGTTCATGTATTTGCGACAGACACTGCATCGAACAGTCGACCCAGCATTTTGAATACTGTCGAGGGTTCAGCGTTGGCGACAGAACCCTCGCGTTACGAACGTCATCTTTGAAAGGGTGCCATGAGCAAAATAAGGGGAAGGGATTTGGCAGGAGATGGCAAGAGGATGCCTTCGCGCGACACCAGAATTCCAGGCACCGTCCTGGAAGGTTGGGGAGACAAGAAGATCACCTTTGTTCCTGACAGCCGGACTCCAGAGGAAGTGGTTGCTGCGGATCGTGCAAGATGGCGCGAGCACCGGATTTGGGAGATACCACAAGGCTTCAGTCTTGTGCCCAATGGTCGGGCAGGCACGATTTACTTTCGCCGTGACCAGAAGATAATCGAACTAGGCGCTGAGCTTGCCGGTGCTACGTATCTCGACATCGTCGTTTTCGACGACGGTATTAAAGAATGGATCGACGTGAACACGCTAGTATCCGAAGCAATCTCGACGGATGAGCAGCGCGCCATAAGAAATGCCCTCATCGACTGGCTAACCAAGAGGGGGCTCAAGTTCTCTCTCGGGGGAGTCGTGGTCACTCGGCGATAGCAATAGGGACGGTAGGAGGGTAGGAGATGGTTGGGAACTCCCGTATTGGCGTTTCGGGCATACCTTCTTGCCGCAGGATGCTTCAGTGACTGATCCAATGGTCTTGCTTCTTTCCGTGCTGGCCATTTCTCGACCATCAGATGTAGACGATGTGTTCGCGGTCGCGCGCACCCTACCCGGTAGGGTGCGCGCCCGCTGGGAACGCGACAGCGTCGGCCGGCCGCTCAGGCACGAGATCTGGTCCGGCAGCACCGTGGTTTCCGCGCAAGCGTACACCTGGGAGCCCGGTCGCGTGGGAGCTCGCCGGCTTTGCCGGCGACGGACCATCGCGGGAAGGCATGGGAACCCTCCCAGGGTTCCCATCTCAAAGTCCGCCTCAAGATGATTGTCGACGCCTTGAAAGGCCCCGTGCAATACCGCCACGACGGCCTGGGCAACTTGATCGGAGCCGCCTACGCCGACGACAAGTTCGACCTGCGCATGCCCGACGCCGTCGGCAACCTGTTCAAGACCCCGAACAAGAGAGACCGCAAGTACGGTCCCGCCGGCCAGCTCCTCGAATCGAAGGGCTCTGGCGGCATCACGAAATACGAATACGATCCCGAAGGCAACCTGGCCAAGAAGCTCCTGCCCGACGGCAAGTCGTGGACCTACGAATGGAACGGCGCCGGCATGCTGGCCAAGGTCGTCCGCCCCGACGGCAAAACCGTCGAATTCGGCTACGACGCCCTCGGCCGCCGCGTCTGGAAGAAATACGGCGCCAAGACCACCAAGTGGATGTGGGACGGCAACGTCCCCGTGCACGAGTGGGTCGAAGTGGATCCTGAATCAGCCATGGAGCCTGCCCCGGAGCAAGTCAGCGAAGCCGAAGACGCCGGCCTCCGCCAGCGTGCCGCGGACCTCGCGAAACGCACCCCGCAAGGTCCACCGACCTCCGCCTCCCTCGCCCCGCGAAGCGGAGAGAGGGGCGCCCCCATCACCTGGGTCTTCGAGCCCGAAAGCTTCGCCCCCCTCGCCAAGCTGACCGCCACCGAGCGCTTCGGCATCGTCACCGACCACCTCGGCACACCCACTAGCATGCTCGACGAGCAAGGCAGAACGACGTGGTCCGCCGACATCGGCGTATATGGCGATCTGCGGAATGTCGTCGGGGATAAGCAGGCGTGCCCCTTCCGCTGGCCCGGCCAGTACGAAGACGAAGAGACCGGGCTGTACTACAACCGGTTCCGGTACTACGACCCGGAGGCGGGGGAGTATGTCAGCCAGGATCCGATTGGCTTGATGGGAGGCCACAATCCGCACCGCTACGTTCGCGACCCACTTTCTTATCGTGACCCGCTCGGTCTCGCATCCTGCGGAGCCTCCGACGAGCCGGCAAAGACCTTTGAAGAATTCCAAGCGCAGATGCGCGCGAAAGGAATTCGATTCAACAACGCAAAGGATGCGGCAGCCGGATGGCGCGCGTACAAGCAGAGCAGTGGCTCACCTGAGCCTCTTGTTATCGGCCGTCTCCCTGACACAAAGACCGGGGACAAGTTGGGCATGACCCGACTAAACGATCCCAATTGGTCACCCAACGTAAA
The DNA here is from genome assembly GCA_963824555.1 of uncultured delta proteobacterium. Classification (GTDB taxonomy): domain Bacteria; phylum Myxococcota_A; class Polyangia; order Fen-1088; family Fen-1088; genus Fen-1118. The sequence goes on from CAWGPW010000023.1 coordinate 2,487, forward strand.
CGATGCCTGGATGCAAGGAGGGATCGACGCTCGGAAGCCGTTCTATTTGGGCTCAGAGCCCAGCGATGCCAACCGGTACAATGCCCCAGGTTCCGAACACCCAACTACCGTTTTCCATCGCGAATTGGGGCAACTTGATGGTGCCGGGTACAACAGGACAGGCGACTACATGACCCCGCCTTAATCACAATTGTATTTGTATACCCGGCGCAATCGAAGAAAACTAGATGTGCTTGATCAGATTTTCAGCAAACCCGCGCTTTTGATCTGCGCCATTGGCTATCCACTCGCTCAACACCTTCCGGATCTCGGACTTCTGTTCCTCAGTCTTCTTCGAGAATTCCCAAATCACCTGCCGAATGCCATCCTCCACAGTTCGAGATCTCGGCTTTCCCATAACTTCTTGAAACTTTGATTCCAGCCACGCGCTAACTTGCGTGCGCACGATCCTGGGGCGAATGGAAAAATCCCCGGCAAGAACATCACTACCATGCTGAGAGAGCAACCATGCCGCGGTTCGCAACCCATGGTCAAGAACCGAGGAACGAGCACCACGACTGGGTGGGTCAGGCAATGGGACGCTCTCCTTGGCCACCAACAACTCGCTGAGCGAGAACTTTATGCGTCTGATCGATTCGGACTCGTTCGAACTTATCTCGACAAACAGATCGCCTTTCTCTGAAGCAACCATCACTCGGCAGTACGGCGTAGCGAACTCTACCTGGCTCTCATCATTCCTTGAAATGCGAAAATGATACGTGCGCTGCAGCCAGCCAAAATGAGAGACAACCGATTGTGGAAACGAAAGCATTCCTGAATTCATTGCGTGCGCACGATCCTTTCGACGCTGAGTAGCGTACCTTCCTATCAAGCTCTGTTCAAAGCCATACGTTACACATCCTCGACCAAGATCCCGAACTTGACGTCCCCGGACCGAGGGTGCGTTCCGTCGAACGTACCTTCTATAGCCCCGCCGGTAGAAAAACGGCTAACCTTCGAGTCCTGAAGTAGCATCTAACCGTGGCCGAAACGACAACCGCTATCTTGCTCCTCTTAGCATTAAGGGGTGCTGTCCAGGCATGTCCCGTGGACAGGAACGCATTTTCCGCGCTCGACGCCGAGGCCTTCGTCGAATCCATCCGCTACGACTACTCGCCCGAGGGCGACCTGGTGACCGCCACCGATGTCCTTGGCCGCGCCATGCGCATGGCCTACGAGCGCCACCTCATGGTCAAGGAGACCAAGCGCAGCGGCCTCGCCTTCCACTTCGCCTACGAGGGCCGCGGCAACGATGCCCGCTGCATCGCCACCTGGGGCGACGGCGGCATCCACAGGCGCGAGTCCCTATGCGGCACCAAGAACCACACCATCCTGCTGGCCCGCAGGGATCCCCTGAATCGGGTCAGCCGCTTCGAGTGGAAATCCGAATCCGAGCTGATGGGCCAGACCGGACGGGTCAGCGCCAGCTTCAGCCAGGTCAAGCGCATGGTCGGCTTCACCGACCCAGCCGGCGGACAGACGGCGCTGGAATACGACAGGCAGGGCTTGCTGGTCGGGATGCGCATGCCGAACGGCGCGCAGACGCGCTGGCGTTACGATCGCCTCGGCCGCTGCGTCGAGGTCGTGGATCCCAAGGGCAACCGCGAGCGGCGCGAATTCGACCTGGCCGGCCGCATCCTGCGCGTCGATGTCCCTGACGGCAACGTGCGCAAGCTTTCCTACGATGCCGAGGGCAACGTGCTGGCGGTCAAGGACCAGCACTACGACGTCAAGTTCGCCTATCAGGGCATGGGCCGCCTGGCCTCGCGCACGCAGGAAGGCACCACGGTCGCGTTCGAGTACGACACGGAAGAGTCGCTGGTCGCCATCCACAACGAGGCCGGCGCCGTGTACCGCTTCACCCTGGACAAGGCCGGCAACGTCAAGGAAGAGAGCGGCTTCGACGGACTCCTGCGCAAGTATGGCCGCGACAAGACCGGCAGAGTGCTGAAGGTCGAGCGCCCCGACGACCGTGCGACCGAGTATGAGTACGACGCCGGTGGTCGCGTGGTCGCGGTCAAGTACAGCGACGGAACCAGCGAGAGCTACGCCTATCGACCCGACGGTGGCTTGATCGAGTCAAGCAACGTCACCGCCACGGTGAAGTTCGAACGCGATGCCCTGGGCCGCATCGTCAAAGAGGTGCAAGGCGCCGACAGCGTGGAGAGCGCGTTCGACCTGCTCGGCCTGCGCAGCCGCATGAAGACCAGCAAGGGGCACGTGCTGCAAATCGAGCGCAACCTGGTCGGCGACGTGGTGGGCATGAAGGCCGGCGGCGGCCCGGTGGCGCCGAGTGGTGAGACTACGGCACAAGCTCCCCTGCCCCCTTGGGAAGCCCGCTTCACCCGCGACCAGCTCGGCCTGGAGGTCGAGCGCACCTTACCCGGTGGGGTGCGCGCGCGCTGGGAGCGCGACAGCGTCGGCCGACCGCTCAAGCACGAGATCTGGTCTGGCGGCACCGTGGTCTCGGCCCAGGCCTACACCTGGGAGCCCAACGATCGCCTCAAGATGATCGTCGACGCCTTGAAAGGCCCCGTGCAATACCGCCACGACGGCCTGGGCAACTTGATCGGAGCCGCCTACGCCGACGACAAGTTCGACCTGCGCATGCCCGACGCCGTCGGCAACCTGTTCAAAACTGTCAACAAAAAGGATCGCAAGTACGGTCCCGCCGGCCAGCTCCTCGAATCGAAGGGCTCTGGCGGCATCACGAAATACGAATACGATCCCGAAGGCAACCTGGCCAAGAAGCTCCTGCCCGACGGCAAGGCGTGGACCTACGCCTGGAACGGCGCCGGCATGCTGACCAAGGTCGTCCGCCCCGACGGCAAGACCGTCGAATTCGGCTACGACGCCCTCGGCCGCCGCGTCTGGAAGAAATACGGCACCAAGACCACCAAGTGGATGTGGGACGGCAACGTCCCCGTGCACGAGTGGGTCGAAGTGGATCCTGAATCAGCCATGGAGCCTGCCCCGGAGCAAGTCAGCGAAGCCGAAGACGCCGGCCTCCGCCAGCGTGCCGCGGACCTCGCGAAACGCACCCCGCAAGGTCCACCGACCTCCGCCTCCCTCGCCCCGCGAAGCGGAGAGAGGGGCGCCCCCATCACCTGGGTCTTCGAGCCCGAAAGCTTCGCCCCCCTCGCCAAGCTGAGCGCCACCGAGCGCTTCGGCATCGTCACCGACCACCTCGGCACCCCCACCACCATGCTCGACGAGCGCGGCGGAGCGGTGTGGTCCGCCGACATCGGCGTATATGGCGAGCTGCGGAATGTCGTCGGGGATAAGCAGGCGTGCCCCTTCCGCTGGCCCGGCCAGTACGAGGACGAAGAGACCGGGCTGTACTACAACCGGTTCCGGTACTACGACCCGGAGGCGGGGGAGTATGTAAGTCAGGATCCGATTGGACTGCTAGGAGGACTACGGCCGCACAAGTACGCGCATGACCCAGTTGTCTGGTTCGACCCACTAGGCCTGACTTGCAAAGGGGAGGATGACGAAGACAAGCCCCATGCGTTGTGGTCGGGAGAGGGTTCCATGCAGGCGGCTCAAGAATGGGCCGAGAAAAATGGTGGAGTTACGCTGGAAATGACAGCGCGTGGGGATCGCGCTGCGCGCCACGCGAAGGGCTTGGACGACTGGGAAATGGCTCGTCCAGTCTGGGCGAAAGAGTCGCGACGTTATGCTAAGGAAGCGTCGGGGGACGTCCACGTGTTCGTTACTGCTGCAGCGAGAAATAATCCGAACAGCGTTCTCAATAGTGTGGAGCTGCCAACGCTGGCACGGAACCCCAAAGTGACTAACATTATCTTCCACGACGTCCAGTGATCCCATGAAACGAAAAGACAAGGCCCGAAGTGCTAAGCCCCAGCCATTCAATGGCGTAGACCTATTCAGAGCCATGGAAGGGAAAACATCGGGCAAGTGGGGCAAGATTGGCATAAAGTTCGTACCTGACACTCGTTCCCAGGACGAGATCGCTTCAGCCCGAAGGGATTTGCTACGCAGGGAGAAACTCTCCGAAACTCCCCAGGGATTCAGCCTCGTCCCGAATGGCCGAGCAGGTGCGATCTACTTCCGCCGCGACCAGGAATTGATCAGATTGGGAGCCGAACTATCTGGCTCAGATAGACTCGATATCATTGTATTCGACGACGGTCTGCACTACTGGATCGACGTTAACACTCTCGAGTACAAAGCGGCTTCTTCCGAAGAACAGCAGTCAATAAGGGCCGAACTTATCGAATGGCTACTCAAGAAGGGGTTCAAGTTCTCTATCGGCGGACAGATACTCGCCCAGCGTTAAGGACAAATGCTACGTCCCGAAGGTACTTTCCGTCGCCAACCGGTACAATGCTCCAAGTTCCGAACACGCGACTACCGTTTGCATCGTGAATTGGGACAACTTGACAATGCTGGATACAGCAGAACAGGCGACCACGACTCCGCCTTGCTCACCCCCAGGGATGGTGCCAGAGTTTTCTTGAAAGCTGGATGAAGGGCATCTCGAATTCCCGGCAATCGAGCGGATGGCGTATAAGTCGGAAGCGTCGTACGGCCGTTCTATCGTAAAACCCGGTGGTTACGAGCCATCCATGGCCAAGGGCGAGGCAGCGGGACGACAAATTCCCATCGGCGGCACACGCCGTGCGGACATCCCCCACGCTGACACGGCAACGGTCCAATCATGCCAGCCGAAGACCAGCCCAGGCTCAGGCCGGAGCGTTGAACGGCAAGGCCGGAGGGAAGGCCCAGAGCGGAAACATCTCCCTGATTTCGTGTGCGCGCTCGCGAAGGCGCTGGGCGCCAGCGCGGAAAGCGTCGACGAAGGCTCGGTAGCGGATGCGAAATTCCAGCTCTGTGGAATCGTCGCTGGCGTGGACAAAGGGTGCCGGGCTGCGGTCGGTGGTGGCGGGCTTGGCGTGCGGGTCCTGGGCCAGGATGGCGGCGACGCCCATCGGAGCTCGGCCCTTCTCTTTGTTTTCGGACTCGACCCTCGCCTGAATCTCTCCGACCATGCGGCGGCACTCGGCCTGGCGCTGGTCGGCCGTCAAGTGTTGCAGGCACGGCAATGGCGTGAGCTCGATGTCGAAAGGGGTCGCGAACTGCGACGGGAACGCCGTCTCGCCGCGCTGGCGAGCAAGGAATTCGGCGCTGCGGTCGAACCAGGTGCCACGCAGCATGGCGCCAGTGGTGAGGGTGGCGACGCAATTGGGTCCTGGCCACGCGCCTGGCGTCCCAACAAGCCCCTCTTTCGCGCCGTGGGCCAAGATGTATCGCAGACGCGCGAGCGCGGCCGTGTCGTCGGCGACGACGATGGCGCGGTAACGGCGAGACCACACGCGCTCGCGCCACCGATGAAGCCGTCCCACCTCCTTGGCAGCGTTGGCATTCACGAACTGCATGAAGAGCGCGAGCTGGCCGGCGCTGGCCGGCGAGAGGAGAAAGTGGGCGTGCGTGGAAAGGAAGACGAAGGCATGGATGGTCATGCCGTACAGGGCTTGCGCCTTGCCGATGACGCCAAGAATGATGTCGGTTAGCTCGGGCGAAGGTTTGAACAGCAGCCTCCCCTGCAAGGTTCGGGTCGTGATCTCGACGAGCCGGTGCTCGGGGACGAAGCGGAGTGGTCGCGGCATACCGGACTATCGGCAAGGCATGTCCCAAAGTTGCCACCGCTGACCCAAACCCAGATATCCTCAAGGTTCTGAAGTAGCATCTCACCGTGCCTGTGGCGACAACCTCGATCCTTCTGCTGATGGCATTGAACGGTGCCAGCCCGGACTGCCCCGCGACCGGGATGGCTGCGCCCGATGCCGAGGTTTTCGTCGACTCCATCAAGTACGACTACTCGCCCGAGGCCAAGATCGTCCACCCCGACGGCGCCGAGGTCTCGCTTTTCTACGACGAGCGCAACTCGGTCATTCGCGCCGTAGATCCCATCAAGGGCGAGTGGCGCTGGGACTACGACCGCAATGGCCGCTTGCTGGCCCGCAGGGATCCCTTGGGACGGGTCAGCCGCTTCGACTGGAGGTCCGAAGCCGAGTTGATGGGGCAGACCGGACGGGTCAGCGCCAGCTTCAGTCTGGCCAAGCACATGGTCGGCTTCACCGACCCCGCTGGCGGGCAGACGGTGCTGGAATACGACAGGCAGGGCTTGCTGGTCGGGATGCGCATGCCGAACGGCGCGCAGACGCGCTGGCGTTACGATCGTCTCGGCCGCTGCGTCGAGGTCGTGGATCCCAAGGGCAACCGCGAGCGGCGCGAATTCGACCTGGCCGGCCACATCCTGCGCGTCGATGTCCCCGACGGCAATGTGCGCAAGCTGAGCTACGATGCCGAGGGCAACGTCGTGGCGGTCAAGGACCAGCACTACGACGTGAAATTCTCCTACCAGGGCATGGGCCGCCTGGCCTCGCGCACGCAAGAAAGCACCACGGTCACGTTCGAGTACGACCGCGAGGAGTCGCTGGTCGCCATCCACAACGAGGCCGGCGCCGTCTACCGCTTCACCCTGGACAAGGCCGGCAACGTCAAGGAAGAGAGCGGTTTCGACGGACGGTCGCTCCAGTGACGAGGACCCTCATGGCGATAGCGTAGCGCACCGCACCGCATTCCTGAAGTCGATTCAACCGCCGTCGGTTGCAGCCCGTTCTTCTCGTGAGTATAGAACCACCATGCCCAAGCGCCTGCCCTCACTGACCTTGCGCAAGCTCGTCTACCTCATGCTCGCCGGGCTGGTCATGGTCTTGGCGATCTTCAGCCTGCTCGCCAGATGGATCGAAGAGGGGCTGTGGATGAACCAGCTCGGTTACGGAGCGGTGTTCTGGCATCTGCTCGCCATCCGCGTGGTCTCGTTTGCCGTGGTCTTCGCCGTCTCCTTCCTGTACGTATGGCTGAACTTGGCCTTCGTGGCTCGCAAGCGAAACGCAATCATCATCCGCAGCACCCTGCGCCCGGCGCAACCGCTGCTCGCGTGGCTGCTGGATTCACCTAGCGGCTCTCGCTTCGCGCTGCTCTCTCTTCTGCCAGCCCTCTTCATCGCAGGAGCGATGGGCCTGCTTTTCTACGGCGAATGGGACAGTTACCTGCGCTTTCGCTTCGGCGGATCTTTCGCACTCGCCGATCCGCTCTTCGGCCGAGACCTCGGTTTCCAGGTTTTCCGACTGCCCTTCTACCAATTGGCGCACAATGTCCTCTCCGTGCTCGGTGTCCTCACCCTCCTGCTCACGCTGGGAGCCTACGCACTCTTGGCCAGCATGCGCGGGGATCGTCTGCCGCTGCGGGAACGCAGGGTGGAATGGCATTGGGCAATCCTGGCTCTGGTCGTGATCGCCAGCATGACCTGGGGGTTCTACCTCGACCGTTTCAACCTGCTCTTCGCTACCCGAGGCGTCGTGAACGGTGCAGGGTACACCGACGTCAACGTCACCCGAATCTCCCTCGATAGCATGATGGCGGCCACGGCGGCGCTCACCCTGCTCGTGATCACGTACCTGCGCGTCCCGAAGCTCGCCATCCTGCTCTACGGGGTGGGTGGCTATGCGCTGCTCTACTTCGCGGCGATCGCGCTGGTTCCGTCGCTCGTGCAACGCTATGAAGTGCTACCCAACGAGCTCAAGCTCGAGACCCCGTATCTGCAGGCCAACATCGATTTCACGCGCAAAGCCTACGGCCTCGACCGGGTCGAGGAGAAACACTACCCCGGCCTGGACGATCTGACCCCAACCGACATCGACCAGAACCGGGACACGATTCGCAATATTCGTCTTTGGGATTGGCGCCCCATCCTCGAGACCTATCGCCAAACCCAGGAAATCCGCCTCTACTACAAATTTTCCGACGTCGATGTGGAACGCTATCATCTCGAGGATGGCTACCACCAGGTCATGGTGTCGCCGCGCGAGCTGGCCAGTGAGCTTCCGCCCAAGGCGCAGACCTGGCTCAACGAGCGCCTTCAATTTACCCACGGCTACGGGCTGGTGGAAAGCTTCGTCTCGCACATCGTCCCTGGCGGATTGCCGGAGTACCTCATCGACGACGTCCCCCCGGTATCGCACCTCGGCCAGCAGGTGCTGCAGCCCGCGATTTACTACGGCGAGCACATGCCGGGGTATCGCATCGTCCATACCAACGTCGAGGAATTCGACTATCCCAAGGGCGACCGCAACGTGTACACGCACTACGCTGGCCACGGCGGTATTCCGTTCGACAGCCCGTGGAAGCAGATGCTGTTCAGCTGGACCCAGTCAGACGTCAATCTCATGTTTACCTCCGCCCTCAATTCCGGCAGCCGAATCCAGCTCTGGCGCAGAGTGCAGGAGCGCGTTTCGAAGATCGCTCCATTTCTTCAGCTCGATCACGACCCGTACTTCGTGCTGAGCCAGGGGCGACTTTACTGGGTGCAGGATGCATACACGACATCGGATCACTTCCCCTATTCGCAACCCTCCCAAGAGGGCGACCTCAACTACATCCGCAATTCGGTGAAGGTCATCGTCGACGCCTACGAGGGCGACGTCACCTTCTACGTCGCCGATGCCAAGGATCCGGTGCTGCAGGCATACCGCCGCGCCTTCCCCGGGATGTTCCACGATCTGAACGAGATGTCGCCCGATCTCCGGCAGCACCTGCGCTATCCCGAGGATCTCTTCACGTTGCAGACCCACATCTATGCCGCCTACCACATGACGGTGCCGCAGGTGTTCTACAACCAGGAGGACCTTTGGGGCTGGCCCAAGGAGCGGTATGCGGGAGAAGCCATCCCGATGCAGCCCTACTACGTGCTGGTGCGCCTGCCCGACACCAAGAACTTGCAGTACCTCCTCATGACTCCCTTCACGCCCAATCAGCGTGGCAACATGATCGCGTGGATGGCTGCCAAGTGTGATATCCCCGAGTACGGCCAGCTGGAGGTCTACCAGCTGCCCAAGCAACGGGTGGTGTACGGACCGATCCAGATCGAGGCCATGATCGATCAGAACACGCGTATCTCGCAGCAGCTCTCGCTGTGGGACCAACACGGGTCGCGTGTGATCCGAGGCAATCTGCTGGTCATTCCCATCGCCCAGTCCTTCCTTTACGTCGAGCCGGTGTATCTTTCGGCAGAGAACAACAGCATTCCACAGCTCCAACGGGTCATCGTGGCTATGGGCGACAAGGTAGAGATGCAGCCCACGCTCAACCAAGCCCTCGACGCCCTCTTCGGCCAGGCTCCGACACAAGCCGCGCTGCCTGCACCGGCGTTGACCCGGCAGCAGGCGCTGCTGGAAGAAGCTCGACAGGAGCTGCAAGACGCCGAGCGCGCCATGACCAAAGGCGATTGGACCGGATTCGGCAAGACCATGCAACGGCTCGAGCAATCGCTGGCTCCTGCCGCGCCGCCGGCCAAGCCGGCCATACCCGCGCCCGCGCCTTGAGTCGTTGGCGCAGTTGTCGCGTCCAGTTTCGCCATGTGGTCACGGTATCGGCAGGTCAGTGCGCCACCGGTGGTGGCTTCGACGCCTTGCTCGCCGCGCGCCGGGTTGACCCCATTGTGGCATTCTGCCAACCGTGACATGACGCCACGCCGCCATCCTGTCCCGCCGGGTTTCTCTGCCTTGGCAGAGCCAGAAATGTGGCCTGTCCTGGACCTTGGTCCGTTCCATGCTTAAGCATATTGTCAAACCCCTGCTAACAAGGAGGGAAGAGATGCAATGCAAAGATATTATGAGTCATGAAGTGCAATGGATTGCGCCCGACCAATCCGCGGCTCGTGCTGCCGAACTGATGGGATTCTACAATGTAGGATTCCTACCAGTATGCAGCGCCGAGGGAACACCCTTGGGCGTGATTACTGATCGCGACATTGCCCTGCGCGTGATCGAGAAGTATCGCCCGGCCGCGCAGGCCAGAGTGGAAGAAGTCATGACGGCTCAAGTCCATTCCGTTGGGCGCGACTGTCCAGTCACGACGGCTGGCGAGTTGATGATGGAGGCGGGAGTCTCCCGGCTTTTGGTGGTCGACGAAGTCGGACATCTCGAAGGCGCCATCAGCCTGGGCGATCTGATGGTTCGCGGGCCTGGACATACCGCCTTGAAAACGGCACGAGGAATCTACGTGCGGGAGATGAATCGTCGCCCGAACGGCCGACCGCATCCCGCATCCAATCCGAACCCGAAGTTCTTCCAAGGCGCCAGGAATCTCGTTTCCTCCGACTCGGACTACCCGACGGTGGAGAACCCCGCACGTCTCGAGGCGGAGGGCGTGGTCCGCGGCGGAGACAACGGCTTCAGAGAATTCCCAACCTAGAAACCCACATAAACCAAGGCCGCGCCCTCGTGCTGGCGTTCACTTCTTTCCCCGTCAGGAAACCCTTTCCGAGTGGGCTGAACGGGACGAAGCCGATGCCGAGCTCTTCCAGCGTTGGGATCACCTCGGCTTCGGGCGCGCGCCAGAACAGCGAGTATTCGCTCTGTAGGGCCGCGACCGGCTGGACGGCATGCGCGCGACGGATGGTCTTGACGCCCGCTTCCGAGAGGCCGAAGTGTTTGACCTTGCCTTCGCGGATCAGCTCCTTCACCGCGCCAGCGACGTCTTCGATGGGCACGTCGAGATCAACGCGATGCTGGTAGAACAGATCGATGGCGTCGATCTTGAGTCGCTTGAGCGACGCCTCGGCGACTTGCTTGATGCGCACCGGACGGCTGTCCAAACCAGCTTGCTTCCCGTCGGCGTCGATCTTGAACCCGAACTTGGTGGCGATGACCACCCGGTCGCGCACCGGTGCAAGCGCCTCGCCGACCAGCTCCTCGTTGGTGAACGGGCCATAGATTTCGGCGGTGTCGAAAAACGTGACCCCACGGTCGACCGCGGTCCGGATGAGAGAAACCATCTCTTTCTTATCCGCCGGCGGTCCGAAGCCAAAGCTCATGCCCATACAGCCAAGTCCGATGGCCGAGACTTCGAGACCAGCTTTACCCAGTCTTCGCTTTTGCATTGTCGTGTCCTACAACCCGGTCATCTTCAGCATGCCTTCGGGAAGCCGCGTTCCTTGCAGCGTGAGCTTTGAAGCCGCCGTGTCGATCTCTTGCAGGTCGCCAGCACTGAGCTCGACTGCGACCGCTCCGACGTTCTCCTGAAGACGATCCAGCTTCGTGGTGCCCGGAATGGGCACGATCCATGATCGCTGAGCCAGCAGCCAGGCAAGTGCGATCTGTGCTGGCGTGGCGCCCTTGCGGGCTGCCACACCCCGAACGAGATCGACAAGCACCATGTTCGCCTTCAGCGCCTCATGAGCAAAGCGGGGAACCATGGTGCGGAAATCCGAGCTGTCGAACTTGGTGTTTTCATCGATCTTGCCCGTGAGGAAGCCCGCACCAAGTGGGCTGAAGGAAACAAAGCCAATGCCAAGCTCCTGCGAGGTCGGGAGAATCTCGCTCTCAGGCCCCCGCCACCACAGTGAATACTCGCTCTGGACCGCGGTGACGGGCTGGACGGCGTGAGCGCGGCGAATGGTCTTTGCCCCAGCCTCCGAAAGCCCGAAATGCTTGACCTTGCCTTCCTTGATCAGGTCCTTGACCGCGCCGGCGACGTCCTCAATCGGCACCGATGGGTCGACACGATGCTGGTAGAGCAGGTCGATGACCTCCACGCCGAGGCGCTTGAGGGAGCTCTCTGCGACCAACTTGACGTGTTCGGGGCGGCTGTTCACGCCACCTCGACGTTCACCGGTCTTTTGATCGATGTCGAAGCCGAACTTGGTGGCGATCACCACGCGGTCTCGCATAGGCGCGATCGCCTCGCCGACCAGTTGCTCGTTGGCAAACGGGCCATACGCCTCGGCCGTGTCGAAGAAGGTTACGCCCAGGTCTACGGCTCCTCGGATGAGCGCGATCATCTTCTGCCTATCCCCGGCAGGCCCATAGGCGGAAGTCATCCCCATGCAGCCCAGGCCGATGGCCGAAACCTCAAGGGCGCTTGGCCCTTTCCCTAGCGTGCGCTTTTGCATTGTTTCTCCCCCTTCGATGTCATGGCTGTTTCTTCGTCTGTGTGAAACTAGCGCCCGTGGTGGACGAGCGCTATCCCGGTGGTGGACAGTTCTTGCCCAATCCTGCAGGCTTGGGGCCGGAGGCGCGGATGAGCCGACGATTCACCCTGGTCACCCTGGTAGAGTTACTCGAACGGCAGACACGAAGCGATGGAAACTACCCGACGGCCATACGCGGGCTAACGCTATACCGGCACGCGAAGCCGTCTCCGCCTACCACCGTCCTGTATGAACCCGCGCTGTGCGTGATTGCCCAAGGCAGCAAGGACGGCAACGCTCTGGGGACCGCCTACACCGACGACCCGCGCATCCTCGACGAGGTGAAGCGAGCCTGGACGTTCGCCAAGCCGGGCGGCCACTTGCCACCATGCGCCTGATCGCACCCACCGCTTACAAGGGAACCATGAGCCCCTTGCAGGCCTCGCAGTACCTCGCCCGTCGCAAGGATCGCCTGCTCCCACTGAGCGACGGTGGCGACGGCTTCATCGAATGTCTGCAGCACGGTTTGGGCGGCGAAATCCATGAGACAAGGGCCGCGGACCCGTTTGGGCGCGTCCGTGACGTGCCAGTGCTGCGGCTCGCAGATGGCACCGTGGTTCTGGAGTCTGCCAAGGTCATCGGTCTGGCGGGTCTCGACAGGTTGGACCCGCTCAACGCTTCCAGCCTAGGGCTCGGCGACTTGTTGGGGCGCTATCGGGACGCGCCTCGGATTTGGCTGGGCTTAGGGGGCAGTGCTACCGTGGACGGCGGAAGTGACTGGCCCATGCTGAGCCTACCGCCGACCACGATCTTCTGCGACGTCACCACCGACCTCCTCGATGCCGCAATCGTCTTCGGTCCCCAGAAGGGCGCACGCCCCGAGGACATCCCTGTGCTCACCCAGCGGCTGTCCGCGCTCGACCTCCCAGGCGGTCCAAGAACCGGCGCGGCCGGCGGGCTGGGCGCGAAGCTGGCGAAGCTGGGCGCCGAGCTCGTGGATGGCGCCGAGAGGATCCTCGACGTGCTCGATTTCGAAACCGCCTGCCGCGGCTGCGAGGCAGTGGTCACCGGAGAAGGCCGCCTGGATGCCTCGTCCCTGGAAGGCAAGTTGCCCGTGGTCGTCGCGCGCAGGGCCCACGCACTTGGCCTGCCCGTGGTCGGTCACTTCGGTTGCAAAGGCGAAGGTTGGGAACGCGCGGCCAGACTATTCGATCAAGTCAGCTTCGAGACCTGACCGCGGCGACCTCCTGCTTCTCGGTGTCGGGCTGATGCTGGTCGGTGGGTCACTTCCCGGCTCCGTTGAGGGACACGAGGCCGTGCAGCAGGTCCGCGCGATCGAGTACGCCAACCAGGCGCTTTTCGGCATCAAGCACGACCACGATCTTGTGCTTGCCGCTCAGCATGGCCGCGATGGCCTCGCGTAGGGGCGCGCGCTCGTCGACTACGGCGGTCGCAACCATGAGATCGGCGGCAGTTCGTGCCTTGGCGTACTGCTCGGTCTTCAACTCCTCGGGTTTGGGGTGCACGAACGGGAGGCGATGCACGAGCGAGCGCAGGGCACTCGGACGAAGAGCTGGTGTCACGCGGTCCAGGACCTCGGCATCGGTGATCTTGCCGAGCACATGCCGTTCGTGGTCCACCACGAGACAGCGATTGAGGCGCGTGGAGACTACGGCCTGCAAGATCTCGGGCAAATGCGCATCGGGAAACACCACAGGGACGTCCGTGCGCATGGCGCGAGAGACCTGGGCATCTGCCGCCAGTCCCGCCTCGCGTGGCGCGCTCTCGGACTGCTCGAAGGTTCGGGCCGCGGTGCGGAGGATATCGAGCCTGCTCACCATTCCGACCAGAGCGCCGTGCTCGTCGACGACCGGCAGACGTTTGAGGTGCCGATACGCCATGACCTCGGCGACCTGCGTGAGCGGCGCGGAGGCATGCACGGTGACCGGCCCGGCTGTCATGACCTCGGCCGCGTCCTTCGCCCCTCGCGCCAGTCGGTCGAGCTCGGCGTGTAGCTCGGGGCTGTCGAGCGCCCGGAGCAGCTCCACGCGCATGGTGAGGCCGCCGCGTTTAAGCAGATCGGAGTTGGTGATGATCCCGACCGGGATCCCGGACTCGACGACCGGAACCGCACGATAGGACTTGCCCACCATGACCTTGACGACCTCCTTGATGGAGGCATCCGGTGCAAAGGAGACGACGTCGTGAGACATGACGTCCGAGGCGTGGAGCGCAGGGGAAACGTCGCGCACCGGATAGGCGCAATAGAGCGCAACTTCGGTGTCCTCGACGGTGATGAGACCGCGCTTGACCATTTCCTTGATGCGCGGGAGCAGCCGCTCGACCTGCTCGGCTCTCTCGATCCACTCGATCACGATGGGAAGGCGCTCGGCGAGGTCGACCCAGCGTAGGGTATGGATCTTCCCCGAAGAGCCGAAGCCCTCGATGGCGCGCAACACGGTGGCTCCGGCGGCGCCCTCCTTGCGCAAGAAGGCCACCAGGGCCGCATCGAGGGGCTGATGGCCATGGTGATCCCCCTCGCTGACGTAGATACGAACCCGCTTGGCCTTTCCCGTAAGACCTGGGCTTTCCATGGCAGCCTCCTTTGTTTTGCGCGTTGAGCGCGAGCGACGGACACCCGCTCGCCGCCTATTCTATTCTAAATTGCTCCGGCAAGATCACTGACGGCGAGCTCCTGGACCGGGCATCCTTGCCGATCACCGACGGCTTCGCTACACTACCGGACATCATGAATGGCGGAGGAGTCCGCCCTAACCGCCACCTTTCGCTGTGGCCAATGACTCCTACGGGGCAAGCTGGCCGTAGGAGATTCTTTCCGTTGGCCTGACCTGAGCCCGCAGCACCACGACGCGAAAGGAGATTGCTCGGTGGAACAAAATACGGCCCGGAACGAAACCAGAGAGCCCGATGGGCCCGAAGCAAGCGTACTCACCAAGCCGACGCCAGCGGCTGATTTTCGCCTTCTGGCGCTGGCGCACGTGGCAGACGAAGCTGGCGTGGGGTAGATCGCACTGGAAGCGAAGGCATTGGCTGAACGAGTCGCCGAGCGCGCACGCGAACGCCGGAGCGCTGGTGCCGAGGCGGTCAAAGCCGCTCCGCACACATCGAATGTTTACTTCAGAAAACCGAGGCTCTCGTGCCTCTTCAATCATGAAAGGAACCCACTCCATGACGACAATCTCATCCATCCATGCCCGAGAGATTCTCGATTCGCGCGGCAATCCTACCGTCGAGGTCGATGCCCGCCTTTCCGATGGCAGTTTCGGCCGCGCCGCAGTTCCCTCGGGCGCGTCCACCGGCAGCCGTGAAGCCCTCGAGCTGCGCGACGGCGACAACAAACGCTACGGTGGCAAGGGCGTCCAGAAGGCGGTTGCCAACGTGAACCAAACATTGTACCCCGCACTCAAAGGCACCGATGCTTCCAACCAGGTGGCTCTCGACAAGCGCATGTGCGACCTCGATGGCACGCCCAACAAGGACAAGCTGGGCGCCAATTCCATACTTGGCGTGTCCCTCGCCGTGGCTCGGGCCGCCGCGGCGTCGGCTGGCAAGCCGCTCTACCAACACCTGGGTGGCAGCACGGCCAACCTCTTGCCCGTGCCGATGTTCAACATCCTGAACGGCGGCGCGCATGCCGACAACAGCGTCGATTTCCAAGAGTTCATGATCGCGCCGGTCGGCGCGCCATCCTTTGCCGAAGCGCTGCGCATGGGCGCCGAAACCTATCACGCGCTCAAGTCCATCTTGAAAGGCAAAGGCTACTCGACCGCCATCGGTGACGAGGGTGGATTTGCGCCCAATCTCAAGGCCAACGTGGAGGCCATCGAGGTCATTGTCCAGGGCATCGAGAAGGCCGGGCTCAAGCCGGGCAAGGACATCGCCATCGCCCTCGATCCGGCAGCGAGCGAGCTCTACGAAGACGGAGCCTACGTCTTCCGCAAATCCGACAAGAGCAGCAACACGGCGGAACAGATGGTGGCGTTCTGGGAGAACTGGGTCCGGCAGTTCCCGATCTGGGGCATCGAGGACGGCCTGGCCGAGGACGATTGGAAGGGTTGGAAGCTCATGACTGAACGGCTAGGCAAGAAGATCCAGCTCGTGGGCGACGATATCTTCGTCACCAACCCGGCGATCATCCGGCGCGCGGTCGACGAGAAGGTCGGCAACGCCACCCTCATCAAGCTCAATCAGATCGGCACGCTCACCGAGACCTTGCAGGCCATCGCCATTTCCCGCGACGCCCACTACGGCATCGTGGTGAGCCACCGTTCCGGCGAGACCCCGGACGACTTCATCGCCGACCTCACCGTCGCCACACGAGCGGGACAGCTCAAGACCGGCGCGCCCTGCCGCGGCGAGCGCGTAGCCAAGTACAACCAACTCTTGCGCATCGAGGAGGAACTGGGCGCGCAGGCGAAATACGCCGGTGCGGCAGTCTACGGGCGCTAGCACCCAGCCAGCCGCTCACCGAGTCCTTGGAGGTCGATAGGGGCGCAAATCGACGAAGCCCTTCGGTGGTAGCAAGAACGGCCACCACCGAAGGGCACCAAGCCGTGTCGCCGGCCCCGATCTACCTCAAAGCAGAGGTACCGTTGCCGACGATGGATTGCCCAGGTCCGAAAACCACTATCAGAAACCACCCGCCTTTTGGGCGACGGCACGAAGGCCGACGGTAGCATCGTTCACCACGACCTTGCCGAAGATCGTCAGGTCGGTGGCGTCGCCAGTGTAGGCCTTTCCCAGATTGTAAAACATGCAGAACCACGTGTCATCGGCCATCGAATTCGGGAGGGTGTTGTCATCGGCCGCCCACGCAAGCGTTCCGACCCCGCGTGCGAGTGCGCTGGCCATCAGATCGGCGGGCGCGAGGTTGGTAGGCGATGGCCCAATGTCGCGGCCAGGTCCGTACTCGCCGATTACGAACGAGAGTCCCGTTGCCTTGAGCCGGTCGAGATTGGTGTTCAGAGTCGCCACGTCGGGAGTTTCCCCGTAGACGTGAAGCGAGAAGACGACATTGTGCAACGGATCCGCGGCAAGCACGGCGGCGCCGTATTTCGCAATATCCTCCACATCCTGTCCACAGTTTCCGCTGTCAATCATGAGGAGGCCGGCATAGCCAGCCGCGCGCATGCGCCCGACGGCGGTGATGTATTGATCGCGCCAGATGGTCGAGTTCTCGGGACCAGCCTCATTCGCGATGTTGATTATCGACGCGCGCTCGTATTTCTTCCACGTGGCACTCTCGGCCACCCATGCATCCACCTCGGAGGCGAGTGCTGCCGGAAAGGTGCTGTCGTCCACACAGGTTGCGTCCCAACGTCCAGGAATGACGACGATATTCCCGGCATAGAATCGATCCATAAGGCTTGTCGTGGTCGCGTCGGGCATTCGGAAGTATAGATTCACCCGTACTGCGTTGGTCCCGGTGAGCTCAAGCCCGATGTTGGCTTGGTCCACGTGAACCTTGTTCACGCCCCAGGGCAAGAACGGAGCACCAGTCGAATCGAAGATCTGTCCATTCGCGACAAACATGGTACCTCCGGCCGTGGGCTCGGATGACCTCGATGTGCCGCCCGTGCCGGGTGCACCCCCGGAGCCGACCGCACCACCGGAACTTGCGGCACCGCCGGAACTTGCGGCACCGCCGGAACCTGCTGCGCCGCCTGAACTGGACGCACCGCCAGTTCCTCGGGGTTCGGCAGATGCGTCCGGACCGGTCGTCGGGACCGTGGTCCCTCCAGTCCCAGTTCCGGTTGTGCCCCCGGTTCCTCTTTTGGATCTGCGTGTGCTCGGTCCCCACCACGCCAGCAACTCCGCATTGGGGTTTGTAGCAGATGCCACTGCAACCGCTGTTGTGGGGCCATCGGGCTGAGCCGTGGCTGCGTCGGACTTGGTTTGTATCAAGTCACTCGGGTTGAGCTCTCGCTCACCGGATCCTGTCCGTTCGTACAACCAACGAGCGAAGAAATAGAAATAGCAAACAATGAAACGTACTGGAAATGGGCATTCTTCTTCATGGACTCTCCTAATGACATGCGTAATTGCACATGTCGGTCAATGGTGTACCTCTAGCCTCAGAATCCACAGCAGCGCATCCGGTGATGCGCCGGGATCGAAGCGATCTCTCACAGTCTCTATTAGTGAATGGCTTAATAACAAGCAACCACGCGGAGCCTATGCATTGGTTGCTCCCTAATGCCGACTGGATGTCGTTGATTGGACATCACTGTAAGCACATATGCGACTCTTGGCAGGAATTCTGGACATACACCTGACACCTGGTGCATCCTGGATGGAACCTGGATCCTCGTTGGGAGAGTCTCCCAAGACGCGACGACCGCATCATGAAGAGAGCATCCAGTTCAACCCCGCCGCGGAGTCCTTCGTTCTCAATAGTCTTAGGGCCGGTCGGCTCAGCGGCCATGAGAATACGATGAAGTCCCCCTCCAGTTCTGCCAGCGTTGAAGCTGATCTTTGCGTAGGCCGAAATTCCCAACTCTGTAGTCCCGAACCTTACAAACTGTCGCCGTACGCTGGACTCGCGCACCGGACTCGCGCACCGGACTCGCGCACCGGACTCGCGCACCACCGCTGACCGCCAAACGCACGCGTCAACGGTGTACGCGAACTTGTCACGAAAGGTTCGGTCAGTTGTGATGGTCGCAGCCGAAGTCTGATCCAGAGCATTCCGGGTCAGTGAGATGTCGGGGGCACTTTTGCCCGGAAAGGAAGATGCAATGCGCGCTACTCCACTATTCTCCGCACGCAGCGTTTGTCTGTATTCGTTCGCCGCGGGTTTGTTCGTTCTGTTGGGAACGCCGGCGAAGGCGACACAGGAGCTTGAATTGTCACGCGAGAACGTGACCAGCGAGACGCCGACCCGGGCTGCTCATTTCTTGCCTGGCGCACTCGACGCCGAAATGGATTCCACCACCACGGCCGTAGGGGCGGGATGGGCTGGATACGACGGCGCCACCAAGAATCCCGTCGTCAATGCAACTGCCGAAGCTTGGGTCGTGCCGCGGCTGAGTTTCATGGCCGGCTTCGGCTCCACCACCCAACCGGGAGAAGTTCAGCTGCGGGCTCAAGGGGGCGTTCGCGTGATGCTTCTCGATCAGCGCCGCTTCGGCGTGAATGCAGCAGCGGGATTCCTGTATCGCCAAGATCGCTTCGCCAACGAGGAAGGGATGCTCGAATGGTCGGCCTTGCTCAGTCGGCGTTTTGGCGCGACGCTGGCGCTTGCGACTCTCGTCTACGCGCAGGATGGTGAGGGCGATGACCGAGAGGGCGAGCTTCGCGTGGTCGGATTGCACGACTTCGGCACGCGATTGCACGTCGGGCTTGATAGCCGAGTCCGAACTTCTCTTGGCTCCAGCGACCCACATCGCGCGGAGCACTCGAATCCAACCTTGGAGTTCAACGCAGGTCCGCTGTTCGCCTACTCGGTGGGCCGCTTCTCGCTCGTGAGCGAAGCGGGAATCAGCGGGCAGAAGGTCGACCGGCTGCACACGGGCGTCCTGGTTCTGGGTGGCCTCGCGGCCGGCTTCTGAGCGTTGCCTGGGAAACGTGAACCTGAAGCTTCAATGAGGAAAACCATGCGTATCTATCTCGGATCTGCGTTGTTTGCATTGGGAATTTCGGTCCTGGGTGTTGCTTGCGACCAGTCCTCCACCGGCGATGCTGCGTCGAGCGCATCTTCGTCAACGCCGATGGCGTCGGTCAAACACGTGGCCGCACCGGACTCGCCCTCTCTTTCCGATGGACAACTCTTGCCCACCGGTGCCCGCATCACGCCTGATGCGACGCCTGGCGCGGTTTTTCGTGGGTTGAATCCCGACCTGTCCGCAATGCCGAACCAACTGGTCGATCACGCAGTGACCACCGCTCTCAGCCCGGACGGCAAGACCCTGCTCATCTTGACCAGCGGCTACAACGGTGTCACGGAGCCGGACGGCAGTGGCAATTTCGTACCCGAGCTTTCGAACGAGTATGTCTTCGTCTACGACGTGACCCAGGTGCCGCCGGCCAAGCTCCAAGTCTTGCAAATCCCGAACAGCTTCGTGGGGATGGCATGGAACCCGAACGGTCGTGCGTTCTATGTAAGCGGCGGGGTGGATGACAACATATACAGCTTCCGACGCTCTGGACCCTCGTTCGCCGAAGTCGCGCCGGCCATTGCCTTGGGCCACGCCGCTGGTCTGGGGCTGGCCGTACCACCCACCGCGGCAGGACTGGCGGTCGACGGAGATGGCAAGCACGTGGTGGTGGCAAACTATGAAAACGACTCGGTCAGCATCATCGATCTTGCCACGTCCGGAACGACGGAAATCGACTTGCGTCCGGGCAAGGTCGATGCATCGCAATCGGGGCACGCAGGTGGCTCGTACCCCTACTGGGTTGCCATCAAGGGCAGGAAGGCCTACGTAAGCAGCCAACGCGACCGCGAAGTGGTCGTCGTGGACATCTCCACGGCCAAGGTGCGTGGACGCATTGCCGTGGGGGGGCAGCCGAACAAGATGCTGCTTTCCGGCGACCAAGGCCTCCTCTACGTCGCCAACGGAGGGGCCGACACGGTCTCGGTCGTGGATACCCGTTCCGACCGCGTCGTCGATGAATTCCAGGTCGCCGCGCCGCGCGCGTTGCTGCCAAATCCACGTGGATTCACCGGCGCCAACCCCAACAGCCTGGCGCTGTCACCCGACGGTCGTACGCTCTATGTCACCAACGGTGGCCTCAATGCGGTCGCGGTCGTTCAGCTTGGGCATCACGGTCGGCAGGAATCCGACGGTCGCGACGACGATCGGGGTGATTCCGAGGATAGCCAGGTCGTAGGACTGATTCCCACCGGTTGGTACCCGGAATCGGTCACTTTGAGCGCCGACGGTCGTAGGTTCTTCGTGGTCAACGGCAAGGGCCTTCCGGGACCTGGATGCGTCGACGTCGCCAGCAACACGACCTACGACTCGTGCTGGAATGGGAACGAGTACGTGTGGCAATTGGAAAAGGCCGGTTTCCTTTCGGCACCAATTCCAAGCGGAGCGGCCCTTGCGCGTCTGACCCAACAGGTCGCGGCCAACAACAACTTCCCGACCGCCAACGAGGCCCCGGAACAACGCCGCTTGATGGCCTTCCTGCGTTCGCGCATCAAGCACGTCATCTACATCATCAAGGAGAATCGAACCTACGACCAGGTGCTGGGCGACTTGCCACGCGGCAATGGGGATCCATTGCTGACGCTGTTTCCGGAGGCGACTACGCCCAACCATCACGGTTTGGCCAGCCAGTACGTCACCCTCGATGACTTCCAGGATTCTGGGGAAACCAGCGGGGTGGGTTGGAACTGGACGGTCTCGGCACGAGCGACCGATTCGGTCGAAAAGACGCAGCCTCCGAACTATGCTGGCCGCGGCCTCAACTACGACTGGGAAGGGACCAACCGCAACATCAACGTCGGCGTGGCGTCCATGGCCGATCGCCTGGCGCTCAACCCCATCACGCCCGCCGATCCCGACTTGCTGCCGGGAACCTCCGACGTGGCGTCGGCCGATCCTGCCGATGGCGAGGCCGCCGATGAATCGTACTTGTGGGATGCGGCCTTGCGCAAGGGACTGACCATTCGCAACTACGGCTGCTTCGGCGATCTCACGCGCTCGTCGGTTCCCCTCGGCAATCCCGTCTTCATCCCGCTCGACCGCCAGCCTTTCGCCGCGGGCGCGCGCCAATTCTATCCCGCCAAGGCAGCGCTGCAGACGACCTCGGATCTCTACTTCCGCGGCTTCGACAACAAGTATCCGGACTATTGGCGTTTCAAAGAGTGGGAGCGCGAGTTCGACCAGTTCGCAGCGAACGGCGATCTGCCTGCGCTCGAGCTGGTGCGATTCCCCCACGACCACTTCGGTAATTTCTCCGACGCTATCGACGGCGTGAACACACCCGAGCTTCAGATGGCCGACAACGACTATGCGGTCGGCCAGCTGGTGGAGAAGGTGGCGGGCAGCCGCTATCGTGACAACACCGTCGTCTTCGTGGTCGAAGACGATGCCCAGGACGGGCCCGACCACGTGAGCGCCCATCGCAGCATCGCCCTCGTGCTTGGCCCGTACGTCAAGCACAGCGTGGTCGTGTCGGCGCCGTACAACACGGTCTCGATGGTGAAGACCATCGAAGAGGTCTTGGGCCTCGAACCCCTCGGCCTCAACGACGCGCTGGCCGCACCCATGGCGGAGGTTTTCGACATGTCGCTATCGCCAAGCACTTTCGCCTATAGCGCTAAGGTGCCCGAGATCCTGCGCTCCACGTCGTTGCCTGTGCCGGCTGCCACCGCCAGCAACACCGTGGCCCATCCGGTGTCGATGGCCATGCTGGCCAAGCACCATCGCCACGGGGCTGCCTACTGGCAGCGGGTCATGCGCGGGCAGAACTTCGACCGCGAAGACGCCCTCGACACGCCTCGATTCAACCGAGCGCTCTGGCGGGGCATCATGGGGAATCGTCCCTATCCCAGCCTTCGTCTCGACGGTATCGACTAGTTGAGCAATGTTCCCCGACGCGCCTTCGGCGGTGATGCGCCGAGGGCGCGCTTGGTATTGCCATTGCCATGTCAGTGACGACTGGTCATGTGCCGGAAGGTCGCCTGGATAGCACCTTGCCCGGCGTGACATCTCACCTCATCTCACTTCTCTCGGCTCACACTCGGGGCTGCGGACATGTCACCCATTGCACCACACCGAGCCCACAGAAACCGGGGAGTCACGCGGCTGTTTCTTTTGTCACACGATTGTTCTCTTTCCGGTCTAGTTGTGTTTGCCCATCCCTGGTTACAATGCGCTCGCCTTTGGACCTTCACTTTGAACGACATCGACACAAAGCAATTACCCCTTTTCACGCAAGCCGAACAAATGGGTCTTTGAGATTTGGATCAAGGTCATGGAGCAGGCGCAACAACACTTCAGTGTCAGCGGGGGTAGCGCACCCGTGGACGCCGAAGCTGTTCCCGGACCACCGACGATGGTGGCAGCGATCGATGCCGATGCTTCTTCCACCGCTCCGCCGCGACCGGTCAGCCGCGAACGCCTGATCAACAAGCTCAACTATCTCAACTTCCAGAACAAAACCGTCCTGCTCGCGTTCGAGCACACGAGGTACGGACACACGCTGCGCCTGGAAGCCAGGCCGCAGCCTTGCCAGGAGAACCGTCTTCGCTGCACCTGGGTCGACCCGCACGCCGCCCGGGACCTCTCCAGATCTTACATCTTTTCTTCGCTGTTCGTCCCGGACGAACAGAAGCTGCTACAGGGTATTGGCCAGGTAAAATCGATCGATGGGGAGGGGATCGTCATCGAGCTTCCCGCGGTCTGCACCGAGGTGCACTCCCGCCGGGTGGTGCGAAGCCCCTGCAGCGGCATTCAGGTACAGATCTTCAAGAGCGGCTCCCGTTTCGAGGGCACGCTGGTCGATTTCAGCGCCCTCTCGTTCCGCGCGCGTGTTCACGCCTCCCCGCCGCAAACCTTTGGCTGGCTAAGCGCTGGCACTCCCGTGATGGTGGTTATCTCGAACGACCGCGAGATCCTCTACTCAGGCGACTGCCGGATTGTCAGCATGTCCGCTGGACGGTGCTGCCGGGAGTACGTGTTCGAGCCGACCCAGGACCACATCCAGCGGTTCGAACGCCAGCAGCACCGCAGCGTTCGCCAGGAGCTTGTTCCCGCGCCGACCATCGTGTTCGAGCACCCGCTCACAGGACGGCTGGTATCGCTCAAGGTGCTGGACCTCTCCGCCTCTGGCCTGGCGGTGGAAGAGTACGCGCGCAATGCCGTTCTCATGCCGGGCCTGATGATCCCCCGGCTCGATCTCTGCCTTGCCAACACCTTCAGGTTTCCTTGTCGAGCTCAGGTCGTCCACCGCCAGGTGGTGAATTCCGGGTCCGAAGACTCCCGCCTCAAGTACGGGCTGGCATTGCTCGACATGGATGTCGCAGACCATGTTCAGCTGGTGGGGCTTCTGCACCATGCCGACGACCGTCTCTCCTATGTCTCCAACCAGGTCGACATGGACGACCTTTGGAGCTTCTTCTTCGAGACTGGCTTCATCTACCCGCAGAAGTACGGTTTCATCCAGAAGAACCGGGAACAGATCAAACAGACCTACGAAAAGCTCTATGCTCGTAGCCCCAGCATCGCTCGCCACTTCATCCATCAGGACCAGGGCAAGATCCTCGGCCATATGGCCATGGTGCGTTTTTACGACAGCACCTGGCTGATTCACCACCACGCGGCGCGCACCAACTACACGTACAGGGCCGGCCTGAATGTGCTCGACCACATCACTCGCTTCATCAACGAATCGTGCCGTTTCTCCTTCATGCACATGGAGTACTTGATTTGCTTCTATCGGCCGGAGAACCGCTTTCCCCGAAGCGTATTCGGCGGTCTATGCCGCGGTATCGACGATCCGCGGATCTGTTCCGAGGCACTCTTCGCCTATCTTCATCTGCAGTGCGACCAGAACGTCAAAGGCAACCTTGGCGGGTATGTCCTGAGCCCGACCGACGACGACGACCTGCGCGAGCTGTCAAGTTTTTGCCAGCACGAAGCAGACGGGGGGTTGATGATGGGCGCGCTCGACCTCGAACCAGGCGATGTCGAGCATAGCCGCGTAGGCGGAGCCGGGCTTTGCCCAGCGGAGCCTGAGCGCGGGAAGGTTCGGGAACCGTCCCAGGGTTCCAAAACCAGCGAGCTTGGCGAAGAGTTCCACAAGTTGGGATTGAAGCGAGAGCGCCACCTCTACGCGCTCAAGCGCAGTGACCGCCTCCAGGCCGTCGTCATGGTCAATCTCGCCGATATTGGACTGAACCTTTCCGATCTGACCAACTCCATCACCCTGTTCGTGCTGGATCAAGAAGAGCTGAAGATTGAAGTGGTCTACGATGCCCTGTCCGTTCTAATGAAGAGCCTGGGTCAGGAACAACTGCCTGTCCTGATTTATCCCGAAGCTGCTGCGAAGAGCTTGAAAATACCGGTCGAGAAACGCTATGTAATGTGGTCTCTGATGCCTCATTCTTCTTCCGATAGCTTTTATCGAGCGATGAATTTGATTCTTCGAGCGGGCCGAAGAAACGGGGGCTCCGATGACAAGCGACAGTCGCCGCCTGTATAACAGTCGAATCATCGACAACTATATACGGTTGATCGATAGAAGGTATCCGCAGATTCGCGTGTCGACCCTGCTCGAGTATGCCGGCATGACCGCCCACGAGGTGGCTGACGAAGGCCACTGGTTCAGCCAGGACCAGGTTGACCGGTTCCACGAGAAGCTATCCTTCTTGACGAACAACGCGTCGATCGCACGCGAGGCTGGTCGCCATGCCGCTTCTCCGGACGCCATGGGAGCCATGAAGGTCCTCTTTCTCGGAACAGTCGGGCCCGCTAGAGCCTACGAGCTGGTCGGAAGAGGCGCGAGCAGATTGACCCGTTCCTCAACCCTTGCATCGCGGAGCCTGAGCCCGAACCGGGTCGAAGTCACTGCCACCTTCGAGCCAGGTGTGAAGGAGAAGCCCTATCAATGCGAAAATCGCATAGGCATTCTCGAAGCAGTTTCCCTCCTGTTCGCCCGTGGCACGCCGGAGGTCGAGCATCCCGAGTGCATCTTCCGGGGCGGACAAACCTGCCGGTACGTCATCTCCTGGAGCGCCTCCAAGGCCGACCTGTTCAAACGAGCACGGAACTGTGCGGCCGCGTTCCTCCTCCCGTTGGTTGTCTTGTCCGTGGTGCGTGCTCCTCTTAGCGGGATTACCCAGGTATTGCCGGGTACGCTCGCGATCCTGGCCCTCCTCACCGCGCTCTACCTTTCGCTCGAGAAGAACGACATGTCCGCAAGCCTGCGCAGTCTTTTCGACTCGACCCATCAACGGATCCACCAGATCGATGTGAACCACAACAACGCAATCCTGACCAGCGAGATCGGCCAGTCCATCAGCAGGCGCTCGGGATCGGTGGATGTCCTTTCCAACGTGGTGAAAGCCTGCAAGAAGTGGCTAGATTACGATCGCTGCATGATCTTGCTGGCGGATGGCGGCAGAAAACACCTCGTTTTCGGCGCCGGGTATGGCCACGACGATCGGCAGATCAAGCTCTTGCGGCAGACTGCCTTTCACCTGGACAAACCGGGATCGCGAGGCGTCTTCATTATCTGTTTCAAACAGCAGAAGTCGTTCTTGGTGAGCAACGTGGAGGAGATCGAAAGAGATCTCTCGCTCAAGAGCATGTCCTATGCCCAGGCGCTGGGCGCAGAGTCCTTCATCTGCTGCCCCATCGTGAGCAACGGGGAGTCGATCGGCGTTTTGGCGGTCGACAACGTCAAGACCAAGCGGCCCCTGGTCGAGACCGATCGTAGCCTGCTCATCGGCGTGGCCGCCGTGGTCGGCATCAGTTTGCGCAACGAGGAGCTTCTGAAATCCAAGGACCGCCAGTTCCGTTCGATCCTGCGCGGGCTGGCCGCCAGCATCGACGCGCGCGATCCGCTTACCCGGGGCCACTCGGACAAGGTCACGGAGTACGCTGTAGGAATCTGCGACGAGATTGGGCTTTCACAAGAGCAGCGCGAGGTGATCTCGATAGCGGCACTCTTGCACGACTACGGCAAGATCGCGGTGCCGGATGCGATCTTGCGCAAGCCTGGGCGACTGAACCCGCGCGAGTACGAGCTGGTCAAGATCCACGCGGAGCAGAGCGAGAAGATTCTGCGCCAGATCAGCTTCGAGGGCATCTACCGGCAAGTCCCGGCCATCGCCGGTGCGCACCACGAAAAGATGGACGGCAGTGGCTACCCGAGGGGCCTCAGCGGAGAGGAGATACCGCTAGGAGCGCGGATCATCGCGGTGGCCGACTTCTTCGAAGCCATCACCGCCAAGCGCCACTACCGCGAACCCATGCGCAGGGAAGAGGCCGTCACGCTTCTGAAGCGCGAGGCGGGCATGAGCTTCGAGCCCCGCTTGGTCGAGGCATTTCTGCGCTATTACGATCAAGCCTATCCCGCGCAGCTCGAGCTTGGTGCCCCAGAGCCCGTACAGCCAGCAGAGGAGACGCCGATGCCGAAAGACGCCGGTCGCGCTGAAAACCGCTTCCGGCTAATCATCTCTGAGCGATGGGCTTCTTTCCCTTGCACATCATGAGGGGCGTATAGATGAACCGCCTGGGGTGCTCGAGATAGAGCGACCAGCTCGCGACGAAACTCCTCGTACCCGCCCGGATAGTCGTCGGCAAGAGTCCCGTGAGTGTTTCGCGCCGCCTCTGCCTTGGACAGCCAGTTGAAGCGGTCATCTCGGACAGCTCTCCGTAAATGAGGTGATGGGCCGACATTCGCACCTCGATGTCCATGGCATCCCAAGTCGTAGAGGTAGCTGTAGAGCTTTCTCCCGACGAAAGGATCGAAACCGTATTGCCTCCGCGTCGCGAGCACCATGTTCCGCATCGGTTTTTCCAGCCGCGGGACGCGCCAAATGCCCCAGGCAGTTGTGGTCGAGATCGAGAAACAGAGGGTTCCGCCCGGATTCAGTAGCTCGTAGGCGTTCTTGTGATTCCGTAGGATTGTCGCTCGTAATACTCGAGCAGGAACCGAATCCAGACCAGATCGAACTGCCCACAGTCGGACGAGCGATGCGCGCAGCATCTCTGATGCAGGTAGGTGATCCCGCTGTCGAGAAAGTCTCCATGGCGTAGTCGATCCGTCGCTGGCGTGCCGTCGATCCCGACCACCTCGCCGCCCGGCTGGACCAGCCGGTGCAGGATGTGGGTCGTCTTGCCGGCGCCGCAGCCCAGGTCGACCACCCGCATTCCCGGAACGACCCCGGCCCACCGTGCCTGCTCCTCGACCGCTCCGGGGTCGGTCTTGAGATCCAGGCGCAGCGACTCCGCCTCGCTTTCCATGAAGTAGGTGGGACTGTTCATGCCCGAATCGGACCCCGCTGCGTGGGCTGTCTTCCTGGTTTGGGCAAGAAGAAGATCATGGACTGCATTTCGCCACCGACGTCACGGGTCGCAGTCTGCGACGTTCGAACAGGAACTCGCTCTTTCGGCTGCTCGCGGTCATCTCCTTGACCTTGCGCTTGAGCGAAGCGGCCATCTGGGCGAGTGCCCCGGGGTGCTCGGCACTCTGCACAGCCTCGCACGGCACAACCGCAACGCTCAACGTGACGAGAGATACTTCGACCTCTTGGCCTCGACGGTCGGTGGCGCGGAAGTAGCCGCGCTCGACGTCTCCCGGGTCGAACAAGTCGACCTTGGCAAGATCGAATTGCCGGCACAGCGCTTCCACACTCTCGGCGCAAACGACTGCCGGAGATACGATGACGAAATCGTCGCCGCCGATGTGCCCCAGTCTAGCCTCCGGGGACAGCGTAGGCAGGACGCGCGACAGCACCCTCGCCACGCATTGGATCAGTTCGTCCCCGCGCAAGAAGCCGTAGCAGTCGTTGTACTCCTTGAACCGATCCAGGTCGGCATAGAGCACGTGGGCATCTCTTTGATCGAGCGCACCCAAGATCCAGCTTTCGATGCTCCGGTTGCCGGGCAATCCGGTCAGGGGACTCGAGCCCCGAGCCGATTGAACCTCCAGGGTGGTCGAACGCATGATGAGCTGGCGGATGGTGACGGTTCCGACCAAGTTCCCGACGTCGTCTACGACGATGACGGGATCGTAGAGCTCGTCCAAGGGCCTCTCCATCGCCAGTTTTGCCAGGGCTGTCACGTTGATGGAATTTTCAACGATGAGGGGTGTCGGTCGGGACAGCTCTTCAGCCGGCTTCCACTGGAAGAGGTGGTA
Source organism: uncultured delta proteobacterium (assembly GCA_963824555.1). Lineage (GTDB taxonomy): Bacteria > Myxococcota_A > Polyangia > Fen-1088 > Fen-1088 > Fen-1118. Next base: position 31,366 of record CAWGPW010000023.1, read on the forward strand.
GCCGACCGGGCCGCCCGTCATGTTGTAGTAGTGCCGGCGTGTGATGAGCCCGACCGGTCGTTCTCCGCGGAGGATGGTCAGATGATCGAGCGAGGGTTGGCCTTGGAAAATGCGATTCACATCTTCGCCCCGCTTTTCCTTCTCGCGCATGGTCCCGCAGCGGATCGCCAGAGGGCCGACCGTTTCGTTGAGGTCGGACTCGCGGCAGCTGAACTGGCGCATGATCCTTCGCAGTTCGAGACGGGTCTCCTCTGGCACATCCGCGGGCATCCTGGTTGGCCGGGCAAACAGGAATCCCTGGGCGTAACGCACTCCGAGGCGCGTCAGAGCTCCCAACTCCTCCCAGGTTTCCACGCCTTCGGCGATCAGGGCGCTGTCTACGCTGGCCGCGAAAGCCGTCAGGGATTTCACCAGGTGCTGCTTGCGAGATTGGCGATGAATGTCACGCGTAAGCGTCATGTCGAGCTTCATGAAGTGCGGCGAGCAAGTCACGAGCTTGACAAGGCCAGCGTCACCGGCTCCGAGGTCGTCGAGCGCGATCCTGAACCCTTGTTCGACGTAGTAGCCGATCTGATGATCCATGGAGGCGTGATCATCGCCGGATTCGCGCTCGGATATTTCGATGACGAAGTTTCGCTGATCGAGTCCCAGGTTGGCGAGCTTTGCCCGCAGGCATTCGTTGATCGGTTGCGCGTCGCTGATGGCGTTCGGGCTGACGTTGATGAAGAACGAACGCGACCGCAGCGACGAAGGGAGCCGCGCAATCGTGCACAAAGCGACGTCGCGGCAGACTTCTTCCAACTTCGGTAGCAGGCCAAGAGCCTTCGCCTCGGCGAAGATTTCAGCCGGCGAAGAAAGGAATTCTGGGCCACGCGTCAGAACTTCCCAGGCCAGGACGGTGCCGTTGTGCAGATCGACGATAGGCTGAAAATGAGACGTGACCTGACGTGTGTCGATGATGGCGCGGACAGCCTCCTCCCGCCAATCGCCTCGACCCCGAACCGGGTCCCCTTCAGCCAAATTTTCCATCCAGTCCAAAGTGGTTCATCGTACCCCCCGCCATGTGACACATTTGCTACGGAATGGAAAACCCTCACCATGGTCATGGAGGGTGCTGGTACGCGAAGGCCACAACCTGCTCGAGGCGGCACAGGCATTGGCCAAGTAGAATGCCCGCCCTCCCAGCGCCCGTCCTCTTTCCAAAGGAACGCAGATTCGATGGGCGAGCCCTCCGGACGCGTACTCACCCCATCAGACTGAACAAGAGCGCGCCGAATACGATCACCGTCACCACGACGTACGTCATGTCCCGCTCCTTGGCGAACAGGCCCACCGAGAGCGCAACACGCAGCATCGGGGTAGCGATGAGAACGAGCAGCCCGAGCTCGATGATCGGTCGTCCGCCCAGCGTGGCAATTCCATGAACCATCGCCGGCAAGTTGGACAAGTTGAACGAGCTACGCGAGAACGTCCGGTAGATCGATGGCGGCGTGCCACCGCGGACAAGATGAACGAGCATGCCGACGGCGATGAGCAGCGCGGACAGGAGAACGCCGCCGCGGAGAACGGTTGCAAGCAAGAGCTCGTCACGTTGCAGGGCCGGCCCATGGTCGGATCTCAACCGTGGATCTTCGGTAGGCGTGCTCATAGCTCGCCCCGCAACCCGCGCACCATCATCTCGACGGCCAACGTGGCCGTTACCCCGGCAAAGAGCAGACGAAGCCACGAGCCCCGAGCACCCGGCAGGAGCCGCGCGCCGAGAAACGAACCAAGAAGCACGCCCAGGCACACTGGCGCGGCAAGTGAGGGGTCGATGTAACCGTGTTTCAGATAGATGCCGGCGCTGGCCGCGGCGGTAACGCCAATCATGAAATTGCTTGTCGTCGTCGAAACTTTGAAGGGCAGCCGCATCACCTGATCCATGGCGATGACCTTGAACGCGCCCGAGCCTATGCCAAGCAGACCCGAGAGCCCTCCTGCCAGGACCATGACAGCGAAACCGGGCACCACGCGGCGAGCCTGGTAGTGGACCGGTCCCTCGGCCGTTGGGTAGCTACCGTCGAGGCGAAGTCGAACCGCCAAGCGATCGGGTGTGGCATCCGACTTGACCGCGGGCAGGAGCTTGAACGACCGCCAGGTCGAGTAAAGCAACACGAGGCCAAACAGCAGCCCAATCAGCCGGGCTGACAACCACTGCACCAGCGTCGCTCCCACGATAGCGCCCAGCGTGGTAGCGACCTCGAGCAGCATGCCGATGCGCAAATTCGTGTACCCCTCGCGTACGTACGCAGCGGCGGCACCCGAGGAAGTAGCGATGACGGATACCAACGCCGCGCCCATGGCATAGTGGACGTCGACGCCCATCAGGACGACCAGCAGAGGTACGATGACGACGCCGCCGCCCATGCCGGTGAGCGCACCGACGAGGCCGGCCACGAGGGCACCCGCCCCGGCGAGGCTACTGAAGACCAGTGGTGACATGCGAGCCTCAGCATCCCCTGCGAAACCGCTTCGCACAAGGTGCCAAGACGGCAGACGCGCACCCCACCGACCACCGTCCGGAGGCGACCCTGACGGCATCCTTCACATGCCGCACACCCCTCGTCCCTCGCGCGATTTCCATCGCCTTGGTAGGCAACGCCCGAGTAACGCGGTTACAGTCCGGAAACACCCTTGGGCCCCCGTATCAAATGGCTAGTGGACAAAGCGCCTCTTCGATGGCCGTGTACCCACGTTTGACCAAAGGCGATACCCGCCTAGAAACGCGTTCGCATTGCTTCCCAGGCGTGAAGAGGGTGGAAGCTTCTTGAGTAGTCTGGCGTTCCCGCCTCCAAGCACGACGTCATCAACCTGCAAGGCGTTCTTGAGCAACTTGACGACTTCGCGCACGTGGTGGCGCCATTTCCTTCTTCCCAAGCGCTTGAGTCCGGCCAGTCCGACGTAGTCTTCGTAAGTCTTACCCTTCTTGTATGGCAGGTGTGCCAGCTCCATCGGCTCGAGGATGCCATCAACGATAAGCGCGGAGCCAAGGCCCGTTCCTAAACCCAGAAAGAGCATCGTATTCCCTTTGTAGCTTGCGAGCGCCTGCATCGCGGCGTCGTTGATGATCTTGATTGGCCGTGGCCCAAAGGCCTTCTTGAAGTTGAAGCCAATCCAGCCGGGGGCCAGGTTGTGCGGCTCTGCCATGAGACGACCATGGACAACCGGCCCAGGATACCCTATCGATACCGCTTCGTATTTCCAGCCGATGGTTGCAGCTTGCACCGCAGTCACCATCTTTGTGGGGGTCATATCCGGCCCAGAGGGAATTTCAACCCGCTGCCTTTGGCCTGTGGCCAAGACCTTGACATGGGTTCCACCGATATCAATAACCAGCACTTTCATGGTGACACCTTGACGCGGCACCGCATGAAGGGCTCTTCCTGTGAGAGCCATATTCGCGGTTCATAATGGATGCCGGTCGTAGAGAAGCGGGTTCGTTCGTTCCACCTCCGAGCGCCGCGCGAAGATCCATCGACTGCAGCGGGAATTGCACCAGTACTTCAACTTGTAACTGCTGCGACCTCTTGCCATGTTCGTGAGTTGTTGGAAAGGGTCATGCTGCCGCATAAGTCGGCGGCAGCGGATGATCGTAATCGGTCGACATGCTGAGCCTTCCGCCGCGCGTCCTCCTCTGCGCGCTAAGCCGAGGCGGCGGCTGCGGCATTGCTACCGAGGAGCAAGTGCACCGGTGGTTGCTTCTCGTCGGCGAGCCGCAGGATGGCCTGCGCCACCTTCGCCGGATCGCTACGGGCACTGCCGGGATCGCCAAACTGACGGCGGATGACCGCCTCGACAGTGGGCACGAAGGACAGGTTTGGCTCTTCTGTTGCCGCTGCACCTTCTCGCAACGCGCCTCGCCAGACTGGGGCTACCGGGCACCTGGTGCACGTGAACGGTTCACACGCGGTGTGCATTCCTACCTGGCCAAACGGCGACCCGGTCACGCGAGTTGCCTGCGGTGTTCCGAATCGCCATGCCGGCCCAACGGGCCTCCACCACGGCTCGGCCACCGATCCTCTTACGGAGCTCAGGTCCACACAAACCGACGTCCGCCTCTACCTCCGCCGGCTGGCCATGCCGCGGTCGATCTCGCGCTGGGCTTCGCGCTTCTTCACGTCGTCGCGGCGGTCGTATTCCTGCTTGCCGTGCACCAGCGCCAGCTCTACCTTCACACGCCCGCCCTTTTCGTAGAGCGACAACGGCACCAGGGTCAGGCCCTTGCCTTTCACCTTGTCGGCCAGGCGATCGATCTCGGTGCGGTGGAGCAGCAACTTGCGCCGCCGGCGCGGGTCGTGGTTGCGCGCGTGGGCGAAGGCATAGACGCCGATGTCCAGCTCGCACAGCCAGGCCTCGCCTTTCTCGACCACGGCATAGGCATCCACCAGCGCCACCTTGCCGTCGCGAATGGACTTCACTTCCGAGCCGACCAGGGCCAGGCCGGCTTCGCAGGTCTCGTCGACGGCGTACTCGTGGCGCGCCTTGCGGTTGCGCGCGAGCACCTTGTTCGCCTCCGGTCGGCCTTGCCGCCCGCCTCCGCGCGCCACGCGTGTCTTCCTCTTCGCGCTCGTCGCGCGGCTAGGCCTTGCCGTCGCCGGGCAGGCGCATGCCTTCGCCGGCCATGGCCCGGCGCAGGTAGGTCGGCTTGTCGTATTCGCTCTCCTCGATACCGAGGTGGGCGGTGGCCAAGCCGTTTTGCGGGCTCGGCGTCGCACGGCGGGCGCTGCTGGTCACGCTGGCCGCGGCGATGGGCGAAGCCACGGGCGGCCGGATCACGGGACGCGAGTCCGGGGGCGGGGTGGCAGGCGCGGCCACCGGTATCGCGCGCGCGTACACGGGCGCCGGGGTCAGCAGCGCCGGCAGAGGCGGATAGCGATGGATTTCGCACTCGTCGATCTCCACCTCGGTGTCGGACACATCGAGCGGCTCGGCGACCGGGGCCGAGACGCCGGCCGACATGGGAGCTGCTTGCACCGGCGCTTCCATATGGGCGGTCGGCATGACCGACACCACCGACTGGGCCTGGTTGCTGTGCATGGGCAAGGTCATCTGGTGCTCGGCCGATTTCTTGATGGTCGGACGGGCGTTCCCCGACGAGGTCGAGGTCTCCACGGCCACGCGGCTCTGGAAGCCGGTGGCGATGACCGTGATGCGAACCTCTTCGCTGATATTGGGGTCGATGACCGAGCCGAAGATGATGTTGGCGTCCGGATCGGCGGCGTCGTGAACCAGGCTGCACGCCTCGTTGACCTCGGACAGGGTCAGGTCGGGCCCGCCCGTGATGTTGACCAGGATGCCGGTGGCGCCGTTGATGGAAACGTCTTCCAGCAGGGGCGAGGTGATGGCCATCTGGGCGGCGTCGATGGCGCGCTTGTCGCCCCTGCCGAAGCCCGAGCCCATGAGCGCGCGGCCCATGCCGGTCATGATCGAACGCACGTCGGCGAAGTCGACGTTGATGAGGCCCGGCACCATGACGAGATCGCTGATGCCGCGCACGGCGGTCAGGCAAACGCTGTCCACCATGTTGAAGGATTCGCGCAGGGTCAGGCTCTTCCCCGCCAGCCCGACCAGGCGGTCGTTGGGAATCACGATGAGCGCGTCGACGGACTTGGCCAGCTCGGCGATGCCCGTGGTGGCCTTCTTCTTGCGCTGCAGGCCCTCGAACATGAAGGGCTTGGTGACCACGCCGACGGTCAGGGCCCCCATCTCACGGGCCGCGCGCGCGATGACGGGCGCGGCGCCGGTACCGGTGCCGCCGCCCATGCCCGCGGTGACGAACACCATGTCCGCCCCGGCCAGCACCTCGCCGATGCGCTGGGCATCCTCGAGAGCGGCGGCGCACCCGATGTCGGGGTTGGCGCCCGCGCCCAGGCCCTTGGTCAGGGTCTTGCCGATTTGAATCTTGGTGGGCGCCTGGTTGGTCTCCAGCACCTGGCAGTCGGTGTTGGCGGCCACGAAGTCCACGCCCTGGATGCCTGCCTCAATCATGGTGTTGACGGCGTTGCCGCCGCCTCCTCCCACGCCGACCACCTTGATCTTCGGCCCCAGTATCGGTTCGTCGAATTCGAGCATGTGAATTCTCCCTAGTCTTCTTGGATCTCACGCGACGGACGCCGCGCCAAATTTTTTGTTACTTTTTGGGTCATTAGAAGGCCGTCGATAGCGCGCGGCGCAAACGGCCGAACATCCCCCTGCGCTCCGTTGGGCTGGCGTTGCGCGCGAGGGTGGCTTGCTGGTTGGATGCGTACTGCACCAGGCCCACACCCGTGGCGAAGCTCGGCGATTTGACCACGTCGGCCAATCCGCCAACGCCCTTGGGGATGCCGAGGCGCACGGGGATGCCGAGAATGTCCTCGGCCAATTCGGCCATGCCAGGCAGCTGCGTCGAGCCGCCGGTGATGACCGCGCCCGAAGCCAGGAGGTCGTCGCAACCAAGGCGCGCGATCTCGGCTTTGACGAAGGAAAAAATCTCTTCGATGCGCGGCTGGATGATGTCGCGGCAGAGCACGTGGCGCGACAACACGCGCGGCGCGCGTCCGCCCACCGAGGCAACTTGGATGGTCTCCTCCTCGGTCACCATGCTGGCCAAGGCGCAGCCCCACTGGTGCTTGATCTTTTCGGCCTCGTGCGGGGGCGTGCGCAGCCCGAAGGCGATGTCGCTGGTGATCTGGTAGCCACCGAGCGGAATCACGCTGGTGTGGGCGACCGAGCCTTCGGTGAAGATCGCGATGTCGGTGGTGCCGCCGCCGATGTCGACCAGCGCTACGCCCAGGCCCTTCTCGTCCTCTTCCAGCACGGCCTCGCCCGAGGCCAGGGGCTCGAGCACGATGTCCAGGACCTCAAGCTCGCAGCGGCTGCAACACTTGATCACGTTCTGCATGGCGGCCGCGGCGGCGGTCACGATGTGCACGCGCGCCTCCAGGCGAACTCCGCACATGCCGAGCGGCTCGCGCACGCCATCCTGACCGTCAATCTTGTATTCCTGGGGTAGCACGTGGACCACGTGGCGGTCAGCGGGCAAGGCGATGGCGCGCGCCAATTCCAGCACCTTGGCCACGTCGCTGGCGCGCACTTCCTTGTCCTTGACCGCGACGGTTCCCGTCGAGTTGATCCCCTTGATGTGGCCGCCGGCGATGCCCACGTAGACCTGGGAGATCTCGCAGCCCGACATGCCCTCGGCCTCGAGCACGGCCTGGTTGATGGCCGCCACCGTCGAGTCGATGTTGACGATGACGCCCTTCTTGAGCCCACGCGAGGCATGGGTTCCGATACCGATGATATCGAGGCCGCTGTCGCCCATCTCGGCCACCACCGCGGCTATCTTGGTGGTGCCGATATCGAGTCCAACGATGATATCGGAGCTTCGTCTCGCCATGTTCTTGCTCGTTTGTGGTTCGTTGCCCGGTTAGTTTTTCGCGACCTTCGCGGATGCTGCCTTGGGTGGCGTGGAGGACTCCGCGCCGCCTGTGCGAAGAAGCACGGGGATCCTTCCACTCTCGGGAAGATCGAGGTGCACGATCCTGAGAGCGGAAAGCCCCCCCATCTCCTTCGCCTTGACAGCTTCGAGGATCTGATCGAGTTGCGCCAATTTTTTGCTGTAATTTCCCTGGCCGAGCCGGATCTCGGCGCCGCCCTCGAGAAGAAGCAGCGAAAAGCCGAACCCCGGATCGATGCTGACCTCGCCGATGGGCGGGCGTCCCGGATGCTCGCAGTACTGGCGCAAGACCGACAGGGCCGCGCGAAAGGCTGCCTCGCTGACGTCGCGCATCTGCGCGTAGCGCGCGCGATCGATCCCGGTGAGCACGGGCAGCCCATCGGCCTCTTCCATGGTCGCGCGTTTGAACGGTTGGCCGCTTTCGTCGACGAGGTACAGGCCGGAAAGCGCGGCCACCGCCACCGCGTGCCGCTCGGTGATTTCGATGACCAGCGACGAGGGCAACCGGCGGCTGGCGCGCACGGTGGCCACCCAAGGGTGCGTGGCGATGCGCGCCGCCACCGCATCGGTGTCGACACCGAGCAACCTGTCGCCCGGCGACACCTCGGCCAGTGCCAGAATGTCGGCTTTTCCAAGATGGGGCGTGGGCGAGAGCTCGATTTGTCGGATCTGAAAGCGGGGCGAATCCACGACGTGGCGGATCGCCCAGCGCCCACCCCACAGACACCCTGTCAGCGCCGCCAAGAGCAAAAGCAATTTGCCGAGCATGCGGCCGACACGGAGGCCCGCACGCCCCACCCTGGCGCCCGCGTCCGCCAGAGCGCACGTCAGGCTTCTGCGCTGAATGGCAACCCGATGGTTTCTGCGCTTGCGGCGAAGGAGTCCCGGGCGCGGCGACTCGACCTCCAAGGCGGCTTGGCTTCCGTTCAGCAAGGCCGCTGCCCTCTCTCTTCGGCACGGGTCGACCGCGCCGCTACGCCGGCTATCGGGAGACTCGTGTCGCCATCTTCACGCACCGGATGAAGATCGCCCGACTTGCCAGTCCCTCCAAATTTTTCACATGTCTATGTTGTCAACTGCCCGCATGTGCGCAAAAGGCCGGCATCCTCGCTCGGCTACGCCAACCGTGCCAGCACGTCGGAGGCGACTTGGGTGATGTCGCCTGCGCCGAGCACCAGCAGCAAGTCGCCGGACCTGAGTTGCGGCAGCAGACTGCCGGCCAGCTCTTTGCGCGGGAAATAGCTCGTCTTCGCCGCGGGCGGGAATGTCCGCAAAAGCGCCTGAACGTCCACGCCGGGGATGGGCGCTTCGCCGGCGGGGTAGATGTCGGTCAGGACGACCTCGTCGGCACCAGCGAGCGCGGGCGCGAACCTGGCCATCAAGTCCATGGTACGGGAAAAGCGGTGCGGCTGAAACGCAACCACCAAGCGTCGACCGTAGAGCCTGGCGGCCGCGATGGTCGCGGCCATCTCCGTCGGGTGGTGGCCGTAGTCGTCGACCACGAGAACGCCGCCGGCTTCGCCGCGCACGGAGAAGCGGCGATCCACGCCGCCGAATCCGGCCAGCGCCTCGCAGGTGGCTGGAAAGGGAACATCGAATACGTCGGCCACGCACAGCGAGGCCAGCGCGTTCTGCGCATAGTGAACGCCCGGCATGCGCACCACGAGCTCGCCGCGCGCCTTGCCCCGCACGGCGACGCGCAGGCGCGTGCCCTGTGCGTCCGCGGACAAGATTTCGCCGCGGTAGTCGCCAGCGCCGAGGCCGTAGGTGATGTGCCGCTTGACCAGCTCGGGCACGAGGCCCACCGCCGTCGGATTGTCCGCGCACACCACGACCACGCCATAGAAAGGGACCTGGTTGGCGAAGTCGAGGAAGGCCGCGCGCAGGGCCGACTCGGTTCCGTAGTGATCCATGTGCTCGCGGTCGATGTTGGTGATGACCGCGACCATGGGCAGCAAATGGCGGAACGACCCGTCGGACTCGTCGGCCTCGGCCACCAACACCTCGCCCTGGCCGAGCCGCGCATTGGAGCCGAAGACCTTGGCTTTGCCGCCTATCACGACCGTCGGATCCAGTCCGGCCTGGGCCAGGATGGTGGCAATCATGGTCGTGGTGCTGGTCTTGCCGTGCGATCCGGCCACCGCCACGCCGTCCTTCACGCGCATCAGCTCGCCCAGCATCTCGGCGCGCGGGATCACGGGAATGCCCCGCTCGTGCGCGGTCTCCACCTCGGGATTGTCAGGCTTGACCGCGCTCGAGATGACGACCACGTCGGCGCTGCGCACCTGATCGGCGCGATGACCGATGGAAATGCGGCCCCCCAGACCTTGCAGGCGGCGGGTGGCTTCGCTCGCGCGCTGGTCGGACCCGGAAACCTGGTAACCGAGGTTCAAAAGAACTTCGGCGATACCGGACATGCCGATACCGCCGATGCCTACGAAGTGGATACTGACGTCGCGTTTCTTGAACATGGTGGTCGGTCGGGGAACAGACCGACTGCGCTTGCTACTACTTGCTGACCAAACCGTCCAGGCTGGGAAGCTCGGACAGGTTGGGCTCGACGACGATCTCGATGCGACGATTCTGCTTCTGTCCATCCGCGGTGGCGTTGTCGGCCACGGGATCGTACTCGGCGTAACCGGCCGCGCCGACTTGACTCGGCTTCATGCCGTTGTCGATGAGCAAGCGCACCACCTCGACCGCGCGCTCCGTCGAAAGCTCCCAGTTGCTGCGGAACTTCTTCGAGTGGATAGGCAGGTTGTCGGTGTGGCCGGCCACCAGGAAGTGGCGATCCGCCGGCATGGTGGCGAGCACCTTGGCAACCTTGGCGATGGCATCCTTGCCCTCGGCCTTGAGCTCGGTCTTGCCCGAGTCGAAGAGAATGTCGTTGGGCAACACCAGCAACATGCGGCCGTTGCGAACCGTGACCTTGATCTGGCCCGCGTCGACCATGGAGCGCAGCTTGTCCACCAGCGAGCGGAACATGGCCGCGCGCGCTTCGGCGATCTTCTTCTGCTTTTCGAGCTCGTCCAGCCGCTTCTGCAGGTTCTCCATGCCCGCCGCGAGCGCGCCTGCCTCGTTGGCCTTGTCCTTGCCGTAAGCCTTGACCTGATCCATCTGCTTCTTAAGATCGGCGATCTGCTTGTTGAGGTCGTCGATCTTGGCCTGGAGCTTGGCGTTGTCCTGACTCAGGGAATCCTTCTCTTTGAGAGCCTTGGTGAGCTCTGCCTGTTTCGCATCGAACGTCCCAGAGCTAACACAGCCGGTGCCCAGAATCGTGCCCAGTAGCAGCAGACCTGCAAGCTTGATGGTGTTTCTCACGTTCATGTCCTCCGTCGCGAATGATAGCAATTCATGACCCCAGTCCGGGGGCAGCGGCATACTAGCGCCGATGGGGGCACCCTGAAAGGTTTTCCATAATCCCGCGATAGCCGCAGAAGGTCGCGGCCTGTGGCTCCGATTGCGTGCGTGAATTCCATCCGTGCCCTTCGCGCTTTGGAAGGTGCCAAGATCCTCGACATGACATATCCTGCGCCCGTGAAGACTATCGTCTTGCTCTCCGTCGCGTGTGCTCTCTGCCCGCCCCTCGCCGGCTGCAAAAGCGACGCCGCGAAGGTGATGGACGCCGCCGCCAGCGATGGGTACGCCTTACGCGATGCCGCCCAGCCCGATGTCGCCCCGGACGGGATCGGCGCAAGTGGCGATGTGGCACCGAGCCCGGCCGACGCAGCTTTCAAGCCCGACCTGAACAGGCCCGACGCTGCGAGCGAAACGCTTGCGGACGGCGAGGCGACGGATGGCCCGGGCACGGACACCGCGGCGACCATCGATTTGGCCAAGGAGACCGTCATCGATCTTCGTCAGCCGTCGATGGATCTGGCAACCGACCTCCCCGCTGTCACCGACGCCGGGTGCACTGGGTGGACCTCCCTTGAGCGCCTCTCGCCGGCCGAATTGTCCGACCTGCTCGCCACCACGGATCCCATCGTCATCAACGTGCACATTCCCTACGCCGGGGACATTCCGGGCACCGATACGTCGATTCCCTACAACAACGTGGACGCCATCGAGACCTACCTCAATCACGATCACTGCGCCGACGTGGTGCTGATCTGCCTGAGCGGCGGCATGAGCCAGTCCGCGGGCAACGAGCTGGTCAAGCGCGGCTACCTGCGGGTGCGCGATCTGAACGGCGGCATGGAAGCCTGGGAGGCGGCCGGCTACCCGCTGCTCAAAGATGGCGGGACCTGACTCCAAGGAAGGCCGGGCCGAGGGCAAGGAGGAGCCGAGAACCGGACCGGAATGTACTGATGTACTTGAGGACCGGATGCGCAGGCTCGACGCCGCCATCGGCCCGGCGAAGGCGCAGCGAAGCTGCGGTGACAGGGAGATGGGCAGGTGGGTCCGAGTGCCCGCAGGGCTCGTCGGCCATCGTCGCCTCGACGGTTTGAGGCATCGCTTCGCTAGCTATCTAGATCGCGCGCACGTCGATCAAATGTCCCCACCGGGCAAAGTCGCCAACGTTGTCGGTGATCAGTGTTCGAATACCGTGGGCCAACATGGTCGCCACGATGTTTGCGTCGTGGATCTGCTTGCCGCGCGTGTCGCCCACGGCAAGCAAGGCATGCAGTTGTTGGGCAACATCGGGGCCATCCTCGGCCACGCGGCACTGCGACTCGATGGTGCGCGCGCGGGTCAGGATGTCGGCCATAGGAGCGTTGCCCATGAAGAAGGTCTGTGGGCGGGACATCACGGCCAGAAACTCGCGGACCACCTGGCGACTCGTCCACAACCTCCCGATGGATACCTTGCCAAGCGCCAGGATTGCCTGTGCGTGGCGCGGAGCCGCCGGCACCGCTGCGTTCACCCACAGATTTGTGTCAGCGAAGATACCTTCAGCGAGCGGTGTCGGCATACAAGTCCTCGCGTCGGAGGCTCAAGCCACCCGCGGGCCAAATCGCGCCTGGCAGGACAAGGTCGGCCCAAGACGAGGCCGAAGGCTCTGGCGTGACCGCTTCATCCAAAACGACCACAACGCGATGGGAACCACTCGGCACGTCCGATGGAACATCCACCACCAGTTGGTGAGCTGTCGTCACGATTCCTGTCGTTTGCAATGCCTTCATGGAAGTTTCCCTGCTCCGAATTGTACCTCGAACCGTGGCGAAGGCGAACCTTCACATGGGCTGGGCTTGTCCTTCGGACGCGCCCCTCGCGGCTCCGCCAGTGCGCGCGAGGCCGAGCGCAGCGAGCGGGGTGGCGGGTGGCGGGTAGGGGCCGAGGGTTTGGCGAGGCCGCGCGCAGCGCGGGGGTGGCAGGGCGGGCTGGCAGGTGCCGAGAGCGAAGCGAACCCGCCCAGGGTTCCCATCATTCGCGTTGGCGTAGCCGGGCTCTGCCCGGCGGAGCCAGTGCGCGGGGGCTTTGCCCTATGATTCGCTCTTGCCCAGCAATTCGGGTGGCTGCCTTTTAATTCAAAAAGCCGGAATCATCGCCTGTACTTGATGAGCTGTCCGACGAACATCGTCGTGTGCTTGGTTTTCGTGCGGCCTGCGACGAAGTAGGGACCTCCCCCAATGGTGGAGGTGGTCTCTGCATTTTCGGTGAGCGTCGAGATCACGGCATCGGCCCCATCTATGCAGGCAGCCTGGACAATTTCGTTTTCATCCTGAGATTCGATCACTCGTATGACGCGGTATTGGTAGGGGTAAGGAGGTTCCGTGCGAAGAATTGGCATTCCCTGAATGCACTGGTTGAAGCGCTCCCGTTGCATGGCCATCCGCTGGCCCTCCTCCTCGCGGTCTCGCCGGCGCGCGGCTTCCTCCTCTGGGGAGAGAGTTGCGCATCCAAGAAGCGACAGCAGCGCGAGCCAGGTGACTTTCCTCATGCCGCCATTGTCTCGCGATTCTGACTATCCGCAAGGAGGCGCGGCGCGATCAAACTATCGAAACTATACAGACTGTACGCTACTGTACGCGTACACTTCCAATGCACATTATGCGTCATCACCCATAAAGATTTCTTGTTGATCCACCGCGTCGTGCGTGTTACGTTTTGGGCGACCTCGCGGGAGGCCCAAAACATGACGACGGTGATTGAATCGAAGTAGATATCGCCAAAATCGACGAGAAAATCGCCATGGCTGAAGCCGATCTGGCCAAGGCTCAATCCGATTTGGCCACGCTGAAGATGGCTCGCAGCTTGATCGCTGAGCAAGGTAGAGACATCATCAGATCGCGCCGCGAAAGGGGCTGCTCGGGCAAATAGTTCCGATGAGAACTGGTATTCGGCTCTTCCTGCCATGTTCTCAAATGGATCCTTGTCAGTGCAGGAGATCGTGGACAACTTGGAAAAACTGGGAACTCCCGTTCCTTACGGTTCGGTGTACCAGTGGATGAAACGCGCCGTCAAGCGCGGGGCCTATAGAGAAGCGACGCCAAGAAGTACAAGCCCATCGCGGGAGGCGGCGGCGATGCCTAGATAAAGAAAAAGCGACCTGCGCTAACAGGTCGCCATTCCCGGATTCTCGAAGAACCCTTGTCCTAGCCGGACTTGGTCATTCTGTCATATCGGCTGTTCTGGCGCAACGCCTCGTCGAGAGAGGCGTTGCACAACCAAGGAGGCCGGCACTGGTTGCATACCGGTTGCGGCGCAGATTCTGCGCACTCCGTCTGAACGCAAGTTCAGATGGTGGCAGATCGTAGCCGTTCGCGCCTAGGCGCATCGGAAAGGGCCAGGAGCCATCTCCCTGCCTCGATCCTGTTTTCGTGCAGAGATGGGCATTTAGGAGGCCTTGGAAGCCTTTAGGGCTAGATGCAGAAGCCATGTGCTCACGCTCATTCCTTCGGCATTTGCCGCAGCTTGCCAGGCCTCCTTTTCTTCTGCCGTTGCCATGACCTTGATCATGGCCTCGCGGCGCTCGTCATCTGATTTCCTACGGATGATTTCGCGCCTTGCGTTGACCTTACCTCCTGGTGGCTTCTTCGCAGGCATGGCCAAATAGTACCACATTATGGTCACAAAACAAGACCATCTTTTATTCTTGACTGTTGGTTCTATTAGGACCATATTAGAACCATGGCAACGACGAAAGAAATGGACCTTCGGCAAGAGCGCGGACGCCTTCTCTCCCTCGACAAGAGGATCAAGAACGTCGCTGGCGTGACGTGGGTTGTCCCCTCGCAGACGCAGACGAACGCGCCTACCTCGTGAACGCGCAAGGCGACCTGCTCGTGCCCAGACTTCGAGCTACGTCGCTGCACGTGCAAGCACCAGTGGGCGATCTCGTTCGTGCAGACCGTCGAGACCGACTCCCACGGGAACCAGACCGTGACCCAATCTTTCAGCTACAGCCACACCACCGAGCGCGACTGGTCGGCCTACAACGCCGCCCAGGTCGGCGAGAAGGAGACCGTCCAGGCCCTGCTACGTGGCCTCTGCGACGGCATCGCAGACGCCTGCCCACCCTGGCCGCGGTCCCGAAGCCGATCCCGATGTCGGACGCCGTCTACGCGATGGTGCTCAAGGTCTACACGACGATGTCGGCCCGCCGCGCCAGCACGGACATCAAGGACAGCGCCGAAGCCGGACACATGACCCGCACACCGCACTACAACAGCGTCTTAGCCGCGTTCGAAAAGCCCGAGATGACGGCCATCCTGACCGGCCTCATCGAGAAGAGCGCGGCGCCGCTGGCCGCCATCGAGACATCCTTCGCGGTCGATTCGACTGGTTTCAGCGCCGCCGTCTACCGCCGCTGGTTCGATGCCAAGTACGGGAAGGAGATGAAGAAGGCGACGTGGCTCAAGGCACACGCGATGGTTGGGACCACGACGAACGTCATCACGTCGGTCAAGGTCACCGACGAGCGAACGGCGCCGACTGCCCCGAGCTTCCCGGCTTGGTCGCGGCCACCAAGCAGCGCTTCGGCATCGCCGAGGTCTCGGCCGACAAGGCGTATCTCGCGCACGAGAACCTGACCGCCATCGAAGCGGCGGGCGCGGCTCCCTTCGTGCCCTTCAAGGTCAACAGCCAGAGCGACGGCTCGCCCGCGTGGCGCAAGCATGCACGCGGTCTTCATGTTCAAGCAGGAAGAGTTCTTGGCCGCCTACGGGAAGCGGAACAACATCGAGAGCACCTTCTCGGCGCGTCAAGCGGAAGTTCGGCGACGCCGTGCGGTCCAAGAAGTTCATCGCCCAGGTGAACGAGATTCTGTGCAAGGCGCTCTGCCAGAACCTGTCCGTGCTCGTCCAGGCGATGCACCGAGCTTGGCATCGAGCCGGCTTCCTCGGGACGGTGGCGGCGTGAGAGGGTTGACGGCCGACGAGCAGGCCAACACCATGGCGGCAATCCGATTCCTGCGGATTCGCTGTGGGACGTGGCGCCTATTCGCGAAGGCCCTGGGAACCGAGCCCAGCACCATGCGAAACGTGAAGAAGGGGCTCAAGCCCGTCTCTGTGACCATGGCCTTTCAGGTATCCAGGCTGGCCGGGGTTCCGTTCGATAACGTGACGGCTGGGAAGTACCCGGTCAAGGGGATGTGCCCACACTGCGGGCGTGTGGGAGATTAGCGCATGCAAGCTTGACATGACGCGGGTTGTGTCGGATCATGTGTATACAACACCGATGTCACACAATTGTTTATGATTTCAAGTATTTGCAACGCTATTAACGTTCTGAGGGTCAATTTTCCCAGCTTTTGTGCCGATGAACCGTGGTAGACGCACAGGTCGATCACCGATGCAATCGCTTCAAGGACGTCCCAACATGCCAACCATCACACAGGAACAGGCCGCGTTCGACAGCCTGCGTTCTCGTCTTATCGACGAAGGACAAGGTGGAAAGTACGTTTTGTTCAAAGATGGAGCAGTTCAAGGTTACTTCTCCACTAGCGCCGAGGCATATCGAGAAGGTTTGAAACGCTACAGGTACAACTGGCGTTTTTGTCGTAGATCAGGTGGCCCCCAAAAAGTCCGAGACGCTCTCGATGTCCTGGGAGTTGGGGCTCATGAGTGTCGGGTAGCAAGGACAGAGAGAAAGAGGCTCGCCAAGAAGCGAGAACAGAAGCGTCTCAAGCGGCTAAGGGACGGAGTCCACCATCACCCTTCACCTGCACCTGCACCTGCCACGGTCCCTGTGGCCCGGCCGCCAACCAGGTTCACAATCATGGCTGGGCAACACCTGGAGAATGTCGGACTTCTGGTCGTTGCGGAATGGTGTGTGCCGAAATCTCTTGCGGATCAACTTGCAGCGGAAGGGAAAACGGTCCCTCCACCGGTAGTTGGTCATGTGCTGGTTGACACTGGCGCTCGCAAGACTGGAATCGCACAACATACGGCAGAGACCCTTGGTCTGACGTCGATCGGAACGGCGAGTTCATTCGGAGCACACGGGGCGCAAGAGAGCCTTCGCTATCGCGCAAATTTCACTCTTCGTATAGTTGATCCGACATCTGGCAAGGCGCTGGAGGTCACTTTTGAAGATCACGAAGTTCTCGGTATTCCAAAAATGAAAGAGAGCTTTGACCAGTTTGGACTCCGAGATCAGACGGGTAACTTATTGAACGTAATCGGCATTTTGGGTCGTGAATTCCTCAGGCACGCCAGGCTTGTCTATGACGGTCCCAGAGGCATTGTTGAGTTTGAAATCGATACCCAAAGTGTCGAGGCGGCTAAGCTCAACGGCGCGGCGGCTCCGATTTTGATCGTGAAATAGTCACGCCTGCCCCAACAATTCCCCTCGCTGCCCAGCAATTCGCGTCATTTTAGAATCCTTGGGCAAAGCCGAGCGCGGGAGGGTTTGGCGAGGCCGCGCGCAGCGCGGGGGTGGCAGGGCGGGCTGGCAGGTGCCGAGGGCGAAGCGAACCCGCCCAGGGTTCCCATCATTCGCGTTGGCGTAGCCGGGCTCTGCCCACCGACTTCGTCGGTGCTTCGGGACCTCCACCTCCACGCCCTACCCCTCGCGTCCTTCGGACGCGCCCCTCGCGGCTCCGCCAGTGCGCGCGAGGCCGAGCGCAGCGAGCGGGGTGGCGGGTGGCGGGTAGGGCCGAGGGTTTGGCGAGGCCGCGCGCAGCGCGGGGGTGGCAGGGCGGGCTGGCAGGTGCCGAGGGCGAAGCGAACCCGCCCAGGGTTCCCATCATTCGCGTTGGCGTAGCCGGGCTCTGCCCACCGACTTCGTCGGTGCGTTCGGCGAGCCTCCACCTCCACGCCCTCACGCGGGCTCGCGTCCATCGGACGCGCCCCTCGGGGCTCCCCAGTGCGCGCGAGCCGGGCGCAGCGAGCGGGGTGGCGGGTGGCGGGTAGGGGCCGAGGGTTTGGCGAGGCCGCGCGCAGCGCGGGGGTGGCAGGGCGGGCTGGCAGGTGCCGAGGGCGAAGCGAACCCGCCCAGGGTTCCCATCATTCGCGTTGGCGTAGCCGGGCTCTGCCCGGCGGAGCCAGTGCGCGGGAGGGTTTGGCGAGGCCGCGCGCAGCGCGGGGGTGGCAGGGCGGGCTGGCAGGTGCCGAGGGCGAAGCGAACCCGCCCAGGGTTCCCATCATTCGCGTTGGCGTAGCCGGGCTCTGCCCGGCGGAGCCAGTGCGCGGGAGGGTTTGGGAACCCGCCCAGGGTTCCCATCATTCGCGTTGGCGTAGCCGGGCTCTGCCCGGCGGAGCCAGTGCGCGGGAGGGTTTGGGAACCCGCCCAGGGTTCCCATCATTCGCGTTGGCGTAGCCGGGCTCTGCCCGGCGGAGCCAGTGCGCGGGAGGGTTTGGGAACCCGCCCAGGGTTCCCATCATTCGCGTTGGCGTAGCCGGGCTCTGCCCGGCGGAGCCAGTGCGCGGGAGGGTTTGGGAACCCGCCCAGGGTTCCCATCACTACGACATCGCCGCGCGAACGCCGTTCTTCGTCTTTCCCGTTCGCGCCCGCCTGGGTTTCTCGCCGCCGCCGTCCTTGCCGCCCAGGCCGGCCAGATAGAGCGTGTGCTTGAGCGACGAGCCCATGAGGTCGGTGAGGTTGCGCGAGGCCATGAACACGCGAACCTGGTGGTTCACGTGGGTGAGCAGCGCCCCCAGCGCGCAGCCGCCGAACAGACACTTCTTGCGACCAAGCAGACACTTGCAGTCCGACATGGGTCCGTCCATGGCTTCGAGGATTTCGAGCAGCGAGATCTTTTCTGCCGCTCGCCCCAGGACGAACCCGCCGCCGGGCCCGCGCCGAGAGGTAAGCAGACCGACCTTCACGAGTCGCTGCATGACTTTCGAAAGGTGTGCAACCGAAACGCCTTGTTCACCGGCAATCTCGCCCACCGAGTGGTTCACGCTGCCTTTGGAGCGAGCGATGTGCGCCATCGCGTGGATCGCCAGATTGGCCGCATCAGAGATCCTTAGTATAGTGTCCATGCCCATGAGCGTAGCGCGCAATTGGCGCCGCGCCCGCCCATTTTGCGCCCCCTTCTTCATATTTCAGCATTGCGGACGCGAAGTATCAGAGCATTTCAGTCCGATTTTGCTGACCCGACCCGGTTCGGACAGCGCAGCCCTCGATCTCGCACAGCCATTCTGGCCGACAGATGTCGGCCACCACGACGGCGGTGGGCAAGTCGGCGGCCAGGCCATGGCTGGCCGCCGCCATCAGGAAATCCTGGTAATCGCAAGCTCGCTTGAGGTAGGCGGTGGTGCTGACGACGTCGCCAACATCCATCCCTGCTCGGCCGAGCAAGGCCCGCACGTTCTCGAACATGCAGTCGAGCTGGCCCCTGATGTCGCCTACCGAGACGACGGCGCCAGCCGCATCGATACTGGCCGTGCCGGAGACGCAAAGCGTCTTTCGGCCGGGCTCGATGATGCGTGAGCCGCGCGCGAAGGCTGAGCCATAGGCCGAAGCCTCGCCCATGTGGCCGGGCTCGATGGCATCGACCGTCACCTCCCCCTTGGCGGCCACCGCGTACAAATCCATGGCCACCGGCGCGGACGCACCGCACAGCGCGCCCTCGACGCAGGTACTGGCGGGTAGACGCGTCATACGCTGTTCGGCGAAGAAGCGGTTGCGGGCCTGGTTGACGTAGCCGTAGTTGTGCTCGATGTCGCGCACGTAGATCCACGTCCGCACCACATCCTTGAAACCAAGCCCACGGTCGGTCAGGGCATGCCCCGCCTGGGCCAGCATGTCGTAGGTCATGTCGACCAAGCCCGCCGAACCACGCAAATCCGCGCGCGGCATGATGGACATGAGGCGCAGATGGCGAGCTCCGGCGCGCAGGATGGTGGCCGCCGCGGGTCTGTCGGAGTTGCCGTACCAGACACCACTCTGACGCGCGGAACGGATGGCGTGGAGCTTCAAGGTGCAAAGGCAAAACGGCGCGGCGGGTGGCTGCAGCACGGCACTGATGGGCAAGGGTCCGGTGGCGTCCCAGGCCGTGGTCAGTGCTTGGCGCCAGTCCCACTGCGGAGTCTTCGCGAAATGGATCCAGCCGCACGCGATGTTGCCGGGGCCGAGCCCGTGGGCCAGAAGCGCCCGCACCGCTTGCTCGGCCAGCGACGCGAGCTGCCCGCGTTCGTCTTCGCGGGTGGAGCTCGGCGAGATCTGCATGAAGACTTCGATCGTGCCCGCTTCGTCGATTCGTCTCGTGCGCACGGTGGGGATTGCATGGACTTCCGATCCGGACAACATCGCCTCGCAGCTTAAGCGAAGGCCACGAGGAGGTAGTGCACATTCGTCCGAGCGAGGTAGATTCCGCCCGTCGTGAAGCGAATCGCCATGGCCACCGCGCTGGTTCTGTTCGGGACCGGCGTTACCTCGTGCAAGCACAAGCACCCGCGGACGCGCGCGCAAGCCCACGTGGACAAAGCAGAATCGCCGCTGCCCTTGCCGAACGCCACGCTCATGCCGGGCGTGGTCGCCCCTCGCCTCCTGCCCGCGGCGGCCACGGCCTCGTTCCGCCAGCAAGCCATCGAGAGCATCGGCACCTACGAATGGCAGGACTTCACCGCGCCCGGGTCGCGCCTGGTGAACACCAATGGCGACTACTGGACCCATCTGGCGGACCTGGCCTGGCGGCGAGACATCGAGATCCACCTCGACAACGTGCCACTCGATCTCGACCAAGACGGCCACGTCGACACCCACGTCACGCGGAACATCTCGCTCAAAGGGGGGATCCTCGGCAACCCCGAGGTGTTCGGTCTGGCCAAGGATCCCGACGAAGCGGCGGGCACGCGCGGCTATACCTCGGCCAGCACCGGTTTTTCCGGGTTGCGCGATGCCCTGGATTTCGAGACCGGCAAGCCCACGGGCGAGATCGGCATGACCTGCTGGCTGTGCCATTCGGGGCGCAATCCTGTGGACGATAAGACCGTGCTTGGCCTGCCCAGCACGCGCCTCGACTACGGCCTCATGCTCGCCACCTCGTCGCTCTTCGATCCCAAGCACGTGCTCGACCTCGACGACGACGGGATCCCCGACAGCGAGGCGGACATCAAGCGCCGCATGCATCTCACCGAATCGTTGATACTCGATCTCGATCACGACGGGCGCGTGACCGTGGCCGAGTACCGGCAGGCACTCAAGTTGCCGGACGCCAAGCAGGTTCAAGCCTCGCTGCTCTCGGCCGGTCCGGGCCGCCAGGATCTGACCAACGAGTTCGGATTGGACATGACGGCGCCCGGACTGCACTCGCGCCGCTATCAAGACGTGGGCCTCATGCGCACGGGACCCGCGGGTGTGTTCAATCCCAAGAGCACGCCCAGCTCGCTGGTGGTGCGCTCGCTGTCGGTCATCAACTGGACCGCGACCTACGCTACGCGCGGTGTGGACTGGCTCGGCCGCTACGCCGAACGCGCGGGCCTGCGGCGCGGGCAGGCCCTGGCCGAGCTCGGCATCGAGTTCCCGCCCGGTCTCGAAGGCGACGCCGATCTCATCAACCGCGCCATGGTGCTCGACACTCGCAGCATCGGAGCCATCGGCCTGCAGGCGGATTCCTTCCCCGGCATCATGTATGCGCGCGTGCTTCGCCAGGGCGCGCCCGCGCCACCCGAGCTCGTTCGTGGACTTCGCCTCGGCTTCGAGGCCACCCAGATCCGCAAGCTGCTCTACGACACCGACCTTGCCGCCATCGCTCGGCCGGCAGTGGATCCAGGCGCTCTGGCCCGCGGTCGCACGATCTTTTTCGATCGCACCGTGGGTGACATCGTCAACCAGCAGATCCTGGTCGATGTGCCACCGGTCTATGCCGGTAGCCATCTCCAGCCACCGCTCCTCGCGCCCATCGACGAGACTCGGCCCCTTTCCGCACGTATTCCCGTGCGCTGCGTGTCCTGCCATTCCGCCACCACGCTGGCGACGGAGAAGCCCATCCCCAAGACCGGGCTGGCGATCCCGCGCTGCACGGATTGTCATCTCGTGCACGAACCCATGGGACTTCTCGCCATGGTGGGACTGCGCAAGGGCAACGGCCCTGGTGGATTGGGCTCGATCTTCGACGAGCTCGACATCGATCCAGCCGCCGACGCGGCGAAAGTGCAGAGCACCTGTTCGCACTGCCACGACAGCCATCCGGCCCTGGCCACGCCCATTCCGTACACCAATTGCAGCATCCTGCCCTTCGACGCCGACGGCGACGGCATCGCACAGGGCGACGAGCGCGACGATTTGGCGGCGGGTGGCATCGGCACCGATGCCATGTTCGGCTTCGAGGTCGATCGGCGCGACCTTCAGGACAAGAACGTGCGCATGCCCATCACGCGCATTCCTTCCGTCCATCGCAAGGGGCCGACCGAATCCGTCCAGATCGCCGGACCCTGGGTGCGCACGGCACCGCTTACCACGCTGGTCGCATCCGCGCCCTACCTGCACAACGGATCGGTACCCACCCTGGAGGCGCTGCTCGAGCCCACCGACAAGCGCCCGGTGACGTTCAGCCTCGGCAGCGGCCAGGGTGCCTTCACCTTCGACACCCGCCTGCCCGGCAACCGCAACACTGGCCACGAATTCGGCACCAAGCTGAGCGCACAGGAAAAGCAGGATCTCCTCGCCTTCTTGAAGAGCTTGTGAGATTCGAGATTCGCGTCGCTACGCGCTGGTGTGGATGGCGATGGGCAGGCGGCGGTTGCCCCATGCTCCGGGCCTTCCCTCGAATCGGCCCACGCACTTCGTTCCGCACGACTTGCAGCTCCCCGTCTCCGTCAGCGCCCACGTGGTGACGTCGTAACCCTTGCGTCCGATGAGCCTTTCGCCGCAGCCGGTGCAGAACGTGCTCTCACCCTCGTCGTCGCGCAGATTGCCGATGTAGACGTGGCGCAAACCATTGCCGAGCGCGATGGTGCGTGCCCGAAGCAAGGTCGCGAGCGGCGTGGGCGGATGATCGAGCAGGCGGAAATCGGGATGGAAGGCGGAGAAGTGCAACGGCACCTCGACACCAATATTGGCGACAAGCCAGCGGGTCATCTCGTCCAGCTCGCCATCGCTGTCGTTTTCGCCCGGGATCAGCAGCGTGGTGATTTCCAGCCAAACGCCGGTCTTCGCGCGCAGGTATACCAGCGTGTCGAGGACGCGGTGAAGATCCCCTTTGGACAGCTCGCGATAGAAGCGTTCCGAGAAGCCCTTCAGATCCACATTGGCCGCGTCGAAGTGTTGGTAGAATTCCTCGCGCGGCGCCGGCATCATGTATCCCGCGGTCACCGCGACGGTCCGGACATCGAGCCTGTGGCAAGCGTCGGCCACGTCGATCGCGTACTCGAAGAAGACCACCGGATCGTTGTAGGTCATGGCCACGCTCCGGCAGCCCCAGCGCACCGCCGCGGCCGCGATGGCGTCGGGGGTCGCGCTGTCGCTCATGCGCTCCACGTCGCGCGCGCGGCTGGTTTCCCAATTCTGGCAGAACTTGCACATCAGGTTGCAACCCGCGGTGCCGAACGACAGCACGGGCGTGCCCGGCAAGAAGTGAAACAGCGGTTTCTTCTCGATGGGATCGATGCAGAACCCGGTCGAGCGTCCGTAGCTCGTCAGCACGATCTGACCATCGCGGCAGGCGCGCACGAAGCACACGCCGCGCTGGCCTTCGCGCAGGCGGCAGGCACGCGGGCACATCTCGCACACGGTGTGCCCGTCGTCGTCGCGACGGAAGTAGCGCCCCGCTACCGTATAGTTGTCCGTCCTTTCCGTTCCCATTGCGAATCAGCGGCCAAGTATGGCACGTGCGCCGCGGTGGCGCGCAGGACGCCCGGCCAATCACGCGCCTGGGCAACAGATAGCTTGGCTAAGGACAGTTGCCAGTCCTGCACGCGCCCGACAGGCATGTTCCCGCGCCACCCATGGTCGAGCCACAGCAAGGCTGGCCCGCGGCACCGCAAGCCACGCAGCTCGACTGTGCGCCCGGCCCGACCGCGGTCCGGCAGTTGAAGCCTGCCGAGCAGGTGGCCGCTCCTCCCGAGGTGGTGTTGGCGCAGCAGGGCTGACCGGCTCCGCCGCAGGACACGCACGTCGCTTGCGCACCGATCCCGGAGGCGGTCTGACACAAGGTATTCGGCGCCGTACAGCGATCATTCGCACAGCAGGGATCCCCAAGACCACCGCAGCTTCCGCAGGCGCCCCCCGAGCATGTGTAGGTGATGCTGGGGCCGCACGTCAATCCCGCGGACTTGCACGTCGCGGTGCCGCTGCCAGTGGGCACAGCGATACAGCACCCGCCCTCGAGACAAAGATTGCCCGGGCAGCACGGGTCGCCGTTGCCTCCACAAGCAGCGCAAGTCGTCGAGGCCGGAAAGGTGCTGGTCTGGCAAAGCGCGTTGGCCGCCGTACAGCTGGAGCTCGTGCAGCACGCCCCGCCGGCGCCGCCACACGTGCCACATGCCCCGCTTGCGCACGCCCCCGAGAAGGGGCTCGGACAGGAGCTCCCGCTGGCGACACACACGCCATTCGCACAGCAGCCATTGCTCGAGCAGACATTGCCCGCGCAGCAGAATTGGCCAGATCCGCCGCAGGAAGACGCCGGGGGAACATCCCCGCCGGTTACCGCGTCCGCGCCCATCGCGCTGTCTCTTTCGTCCGCGCCGCGATCCGCCGCCGAGTCGTCCACGACGAAGACATCCGCCGGGGCGTCGTCCGCGCCAGGGACGTCCACCGCGGTCCCATCCGCGTCCGAGACGACGCCGGAACCGTCGCGGCTCGCCTCGGCGCCCACGTCCGCCACATCCGTCCCGATCTCGCCCGGTTCCGCTGCCCGAGCCTCGGCGTCATCCGGCGACACAAGGGCCGGCTCGTCGGGCGGAGCGTCGCCCTCGGGGAACCCGCCGACATCACCCTCGATGATCACGGCAGCGTCAGGCAGGTCGACATTGTTCGGGGCATCGGCGCCTGCGGTGGCCGCATCGGACGGGCCGACGCGGAGATCCGCCGGCGTGTTTGCATCCTGCTTGGGCGTCACGCGAAGATTGCCGGCGTCGAAGGAACACGCCGCCCAACCGGCCACGGCGGCGAGCAAGAGCCACTTGCCGTGGGACAGCCGCCTCAAAAGCGGGTCTGTCTTCTTCATGCCTAGAATCGCAGACCTCCGGCCAATCCGACCGTTTCGCCGGCCATGGGCATCACGGTGACGGGATGGCCTTCGACGAAGAAAAGGATCCCCGCAGTGGCGGCCGAGGCACCGGCCAGAACCCACATCACATTCGCGACGTTTCGGCGCGTGGCCACCGCACTGATGTCGCTCTCGCTGCAACCAAGCTGGCTCAGACTGGCGCTGCCGCAGGTCTTGTTCAGGCTGTCGTACTTCGATTGCATGGCCCAGCCGGCGGTGACGGCGCCGGCACCGAAAAGAACGGCGGAGCCGGCCGCCACCCAGGTCCACGTGCGCCCCATCCACCAGCCCCCGTTGGATTCGGCTGGCTTGGCTTCCTGATTGGCCGACTGCGCCTCCTCGGACGATAGATCGCTTCGTCCCGCCGTCCTCTCGGCGCGAGAGGACGGCGGTGCGACGACCTTCTCCGCAGGTGCTTGCAGGACGATGCGAACGGGTGACACCTCTCCCACGCGAACCTCGACGTTCTCGATGGCGGGCGAAAAGTTCCAGTGGCGTGCGGTCACCTGGTGCCGACCTGGCGTTGCCCACAAGAGCTTGGTCAGCGGCGTCAGCCCGACATCCTTGCCGTCGAGGCTGATGGTTGCGTTCTCGATTGGGCATTCCACGCGCAATCGCCCCAGCTTCGTCTGCAATTCATCCACCGATTTCCGGGCCTCTTCGATGGTCTCGGGCGCGGCATCCCCGGCGCCGATCAAGAACTCCTCGAAGGCTTCCAGGGCCTCCGCCGGACGGCCAAGGTCCCGATTGGCCTGTCCAATGTTGAAGAGCAGCTTGGGCGAATCGTAGGCCGCGAAGGCCTGTTTGAATTTTTCGAGCGCGTCGGCGTAATCTCCCTTTTCGTACAAGGCCGAGCCCTCGGTCAGCAGGGATTGGGCCTTGGCCTTGTCCTCCGCGTTGGCGGCTGGAGTGGAAGACTGTGCGAGCAAACCTAGCAAGAAGAGAGAAGTCGCGTACATGTCACAGTTCTTTGATAATCGTCCGTTTGACCGTGGGCTGAAGTGGGCGCGCGGGCCGGCCCGCGTCGTGGCGGTGAAGCATCTCCGATGGTGGCACCGGCTCCTTGCCTTTTTTGTGCTTGTCGGCAGCCGCGCCGGGTTCGAAGGGATCCTCGGCTTCTCCGATCCGCGCCTTCTTGGATCTGGATCTGCCTCCGGTCACCCGCGTCGGCGTTTCGGCCAGTTTCGGAACCTCGGCCGCGGGCGGCGGGGGAGCCGGTGTGGGCAGCGGCGAGATCGGCGTCAGCGTGACGATGGAAGGCCTAACCGGGACCACCGCAGTGCCTAGCGACGGTGGCCGAGGACGGAGCAAGAAGATGGCCCCGGCCAGCAACAAGGCCCCCGCCAACACGGCCATGGCGTAGATGGGCCTCAGCCCCATTCTCGACCAATTCCTCGTCGGAATCTGATCGGTCATCTCGCCAGCGGTGCGCGAGAAGGTGGTGAGCTGCCTCGGCGTGCGCTCCTTGGTTCCGACCGCCACGGCCGGAGCCAAGTCCGGACTCGAAGCGACACTCCCTCCCGATAGCGAAGGATGCGACAGCATCACCGGCAGCGGGGTCAGGTCGGCGGGCCGCCCCAAGGCCGCGGTCTCGAAGGCGTGGGCAAACTCGCGGATCGATGGAAAGCGATCCCGGGGTGATTTCGACAGGGCTCGCAACAACACGACCTCGGCCTCCGGCGCCAGACCGGGCACGCGCAGCAAGATCGATTGTGGCTGCAGGTTCATGACCTGGTAGAAGAGCGCGGTGACGTCGTCCGCCACGAACGGCGTGTGGCCGCACAGCATCTCCCACGTGATGCAGGCCAGCGCCCACTGATCCACGGGATGGTCGATCTCGTCGGTCTTGCCCGAGGCCTGCTCGGGCGACATGTAGTTCGGTGTGCCCAGCGCAACGGCTGCCTTGGTGAGCTTGACTCCCGCCGCCTTCACCTTGGAGATGCCGAAATCGAGTACCTTCACGAACTCTAGCTCGCCTGGAACATTGAGCAGGAAGATATTCGCCGGCTTGAGATCCCGGTGCACGATACCCTGGGCGTGCGCCGCGGCCAGCGCCGAGGCGGTTTGCTTGGCGATGTGGACTGCCAGATCGATGGGCAGGGAGCCACGCCGGCCGAGCCGCTGGTCCAGATCCTCGCCCTCGAGAAACTCCATCACCAGGTAAGGCTCGCCGGCCTCGGATGCGCCGAAATCGACGACGTTCACCAGGTGCGGATGACCTAGACGGGAGGTGATCTCGGCTTCGCGACGAAACCGGGCCAGCGCATCCTGGTTGGCGGTCAACTGACGGGCCATCAGCTTGACGGCCACGCGCTTGTTCAGACGAAGCTGGATCGCCTCGTAGACCGCACCCATGCCGCCTTCGCCGATGAGACGCGTAATGCGATACGCGCCTTCGAGGACGGTGCCTAGGCGTGCGTCCCACTGGGTCTCAGCCGGCATGACTCGACCATTGCTCCGTTCGATCGTCAGACTTCTTTGCGGTAAGCGGTGGGCCGCTCCGGTGCGTAGCGGCTCTCTTGAGCATAACACGTCTCGGGCAGCTCCAGCGACAAGGCAAACGCCGCTTTCCGTGCCGCCGTTGCTCACCGCTGCTCCGATCAGGCACAAGCCGCGTGTGGACGCGCCGCGCATATCGACTTCCCCTGGTGATAGGGTGGTTGGGACACCGTTCAAGTCGGCGCCCTGTATCCCGTCCGGAACCGAGGTAGAGTAAGGCATGCGCACGAGGTCCCCAGCCTTTGCCGGCATGTTCTATTCGGACAAGCCTCAGGAGCTTGCGGCGGCCGTGAAGAGTTTCCTCGCAAAGGCCACGACGCCCGCCATGCCCGCGCCTGCCAAGGCCGTGGTCGCACCACACGCGGGCTACATCTACTCCGGTCCCATCGCCGGCAGCGCCTACGCGTCATTGGCCGCACAGGCCGCACAGGCCGCGCCCGCAAGCCGGGTCGAACGAGTCATTTTGCTCGGCCCTTCGCACCGGGTGGCCTTCGCCGGCTTGGCGACCAGCGGCGCGGGCGTTTTCGAAACCCCCATCGGCCCAGTCGCGGTCGATCGGGAGGCTGTCGCCTCGCTGGTCCAGGCCGGGCTCGCACGCGAATTCGAGCCCGCGCACGCCAACGAGCACAGCCTGGAAGTCCAATTGCCCTTCCTCAAGCAGGTCTTTCCCGACGTACGCGTGGTGCCGCTGCTGGCCGGGGACGACGACTGGCGTGCCGCCGAACGGGCACTGGATGCGCTCTGGGGTGGCGACGAAACCGCCGTGGTGGTCAGCTCCGATCTCAGCCACTACCACGACTATGCGACGGCGCGAAAGATCGACGCCGGTACCGCCGAGATCGTGGAACGCCTTGCCGCGGGCGAGGTGGACCCCGAGCAGGCCTGCGGGTCCACCGGCGTCAACGCCCTCCTGGCGCTGGCCGCGAAGAAGACGCTGACTTGCACGACCTTGGACCTGCGCAATTCCGGCGACACCGCGGGCCCGAGAAATCGCGTGGTCGGCTACGGTGCCTTCGCCTTCGGCTCGCGCGCGACTGCCGCCGAGTAGGAAGGGGCGAATCGCGACGGTCCGGTGTAGCATGCCAGCGTGAATCCGACGCGAAGCGTGTCGATGGTGGTTCCCTGCTACAACGAAGCAGAGTCCTTGCCCCACCTCCTGCCCAAGCTGGACGCCGCCGTCGCCGGTCTGCGCGAGCGCGGGGTCGAGGCCGAGGTCATTCTGGTCGACGACGGAAGCCACGACCAGTCGCTGATCCTGATGCGCGAAGCGACCCTTACCCGGCCCTACCTGAAGACCATCCATCTCGCCCGCAATTTCGGCCAGACCGCGGCCATGGCCGCCGGGTTCGATGCCGCCCGACACGAGGTCGTGGTTCCGCTCGACGCCGATCTGCAAAACGATCCCTCCGACGTCGTCACCCTGCTCGACAAGCTGGACCAGGGCTTCGATGTGGTTTCAGGCTGGCGGCGCCGGCGCAAGGACGTGCTCGTCACGCGCAAGATCCCGTCGTGGATTGCCAACGCGCTCATCTCGGCGGCGTCCGGCGTTCGCTTGCACGACTATGGTTGCACGCTCAAGGCCTACCGTCGTTTCGTCCTGCAAGGCGTGCACCTCTATGGCGAGATGCACAGGTTCATCCCCATCTACGCCGCCCAGCGCGGGGCGCGCGTGGCCGAGGTCGAGGTGGCGCATCATCCCCGTCGATACGGCGAAACCAAGTACGGGCTCCGGCGCATCCCCAACGTGATTCTCGACCTGACCCTGTCGCAGATGCTGTGGAAATACGGCACAAAACCCATGCACCTGTTCGGCAAGTTCGGCCTGCTCAGCATGGGACTGTCCATCGTCTTCTTCCTGATCATGGTCTGGTACAAGTTCTGGGGTGGCAAGGACTTCGTGGCCACGCCCCTACCCCATCTGACCGTGATGTCGTTTCTCGTGGGCTGCCTCTCGATCTTGATGGGCCTTCTGGCCGAGATGACCATGCGCACCTACTACGAGTCCTCGCAGACCGCGACCTACGTGGTACGCGAGATCTGCACCCGCGGCAAGTCGACGGACATGAGCGAGACCCCGCCGCCGGCCGCGCGCTGACGTACGATCAGCGCGCAGAACCATGAACCCTACGGAAGGGTGAATTGCTTGAGGAAGGTCCAACCGGTCTGGGCACCAGCCGCACTGGCGTACGCGTGCTGGTAGTTGTTGATGCAAACGCCCACCTGGACACCGCCCTGGCACTGCTTGTAATAGGCGCAGTTGTAGACGGCGCTATTCGGAGTCGCAGGATACGTCGGCGTGTCCGTGCACCCGTCGATCTGCGCCCATTGCTTCCAGCAAGCCTCCGCGCCGAGGAAGTATATCGACATGCCAGGCACCACCTTCGAATCTCCGCCTGCGTAAAGCGCAGTGGTGTCCTGTGTGCCTCGGAACGAGAGCACCGGGATCGGACGCGTCGGTTTGCAATCGGCCACGTTTCCCGTCGGGATGTCCGATGAGGTCCCGAGGAGATCAAAGGCGGTGGGGGAGACGGCAGCGAAGATATCCGCCCCGTGGCAAGCAATATAGTGCGACATGCCGCCGCCCATCGAAAAGCCAACGGCGTATACGCGCTTGGTATCGATGCAAGCCTTCGCTTCGACGTCGGTGACGAGGGCTTTGGCAAATGCCACGTCGTCGACGTTGGCCACACAGCAGGGCCCAACGTTCCACGCGGCGCCGATCGGGCCGCTTTCTCCCTGCGGATACGCCGTGACGACACCCTCGGGATCGGTCAGCGCTTTGAAGGGGGAACCGCCTTCTTCTCCCGTGTCAGTGCCCGTAATCGGATGGAAATCTACAACGAGAGGCACCGCCGTAGTGCCTTTGTATGCCGAGGGAACGTGCAGAATATAGGAGCGTTGCGAGGTGCCCACCTGCAGCGTTACCGTCGTATCGCCCGATTTCAACACAGTCGACGGACAGGTTGTGGATTGCGAGCTGCCTCCCGCACCCGTATTTTGTCCACCTGCAGCGGACATACCGCCGTTGGCGTTGGCTCCGCCCGTCGCGTTGGCTCCGCCGTTCGCGTTGGCTCCGCCGTTGGCGTTGGCTCCGCCCGTCGCGTTGGCTCCGCCGTTGGCGTTGGCTCCGCCCGTCGCGTTGGCGCCGCCGTTCGCGTTGGCTCCGCCCGTCGCGCTGGCGCTGACACCGCCGGTGCCTCCGCCAGTACCCATGGAGGCTCCCACCCGAACCTCCGAGGCTGCTGCCACCTGAACCACCGCCACCCGAGCCCACAGTTGTCGTGCCCCCAGTTCCCTGAGCTCCGCCAGTACCTTTCGCACCACCGGCCGCGACGGTTCCGCCAGCGCCGGTCATGCCGCCAGAAGCACCGTTTCCCCCCGAGCTGGTGGCGCCGCCAGAACCACCGCTGGTGCCCCCCGACGCCTTGCCGCCCGAGCCCCCTGTGGAACCGGTCGTCCCGCCGGTGTGGGTGCCATCGCTGCTCGATTGGCCGCAGCCCCAAAGGCCGATACTCATGACACCAAGTAGCAGCAAGCTCCAGGGCAGATGGGTCGGTGCAGATCTCATGTTCTTCGCATGTGGGCAGGTGCTCATGACCACCCAGTAGCAGCAGCACCATGGAATGGTCCATGAGTTTGAATGGTTCATGAGATTGGCAGAACAATGCCCCATGCTTGGGAGGAACTTGCTCAACGCGTCAGCGCGCGAAACCCCAGCGCGCGAGCCAGCGTTCGAACATGAACAAGGTCCAAAGTGCCTTGCGCCGATCGCGCCGACCGGATAGGTGATCGCTGACGATTCCCTCGACGAAGGTGGGATCGAAGTGGCCTTCGCGGCGAAGCTTGTCGGGCGCCAGCTCGTCGCGTAGCGCCGAGGACAGATCCTCTCGCATCCAGCGCGCCACGGGCACGGCGAAGCCTTGCTTCCTTCGATCAAGGATGTCGTCGGGCAAGCGGCCACGCATGGCCTGCTTGAGGATGAATTTCGGCGTTCGCCAGCGCAGGCGTTGGTGGGGCGGCAGGTGGCACGCGAACGCCACCAGCGCCGTGTCGAGAAAAGGCGCGCGCACTTCCAGACCGACCGCGCCCGAGGCGCGATCCACCTTGGTGTTGACGTCGTCCGCAAGATAGAAATGCGCGTAATAGTCCATCAGGCGATCCCAGGCCGTGCGCGCCGGACCCTCGCTGGTACGCTGGTCGACCCTGTCCAGCGGGTCGCGGACGAGTTGGTGTCCGAGCTCGGGCGCAAGCAACCCGGCCAGGTGCTCGGGCAGAAACGAGGCCATCCAGCGCTGGTGCCGCCGCGGGCCTGGCACGTCCCCGCCTTGAAGGAACTGGTTCATCTTGAAGTCGAGGCTGAAATAGCCGGTCCGCGCGGGCAGTAGGCGAGCCGCGGATGCAACCGCCCGACGCAGCCGTTCCGGCATGCGATCGAAATAGAGGCGTCCCCAGGCATCGGCCAAAAAGGTTTGGTAGCCGGCGAAGAGCTCGTCCCCACCGTCGCCGCCCAGGGCAACCGTAACGTGGCGACGTGTGAAAGCCGACAAGAGATAGGTCGGCACGATGGAGGCATCGGCCAAGGGCTCGTCGAGAAAGTCCACCACCTTGGGCAGGACATCGAGCAGCGCGTGCGCATCCAAGCGTTCTTCGCTGTGCTTCGTACCGAGGTGACGGGCCACGCGTCGGGCGTGGCTGCTTTCGTCGAAGGACGCCTCGGAAAAACCGATGGAAAACGTGCGCACGTTGTCCGGACCGGCCAACTCGGCCGCCAGGGCCGCGACGCTGGACGAGTCAATCCCACCCGACAGGAAGATCCCCACCGGCACGTCGGCCACCAGCCGGCGCCGAACCGCCGCGAGCAGCAGCGTGCGCAGCTCGGTGGCCGCCTCGTCGTCGCCCGCCGCGCGCGGCTGGTCGGAGAATGGCAAATCCCAATAGCGATCGATGCGCGGCTCGCAGGTCGCGTCGTTACGAATCTCCAGCCGCAGGCGCTGTCCGGCGCCCAGCTTGCGCGCCCCGCGAAAGATGGTGTGGGGCTCGGGAACGTACTCGTGCACGAGGTAGCGACACAGCGCCTCGTGGTCGATGCCGCGATCGAAACCCGGCACGCCAAGCAGCGCCTTGAGCTCGGAGGCAAAGGCGAAGAGCGGCGGCGCGCCAGCGCGCGCGATGCTGGCGAAATAGAGGGGTTTCTTGCCCATACGATCGCGCGCGGCCAAAAGCCGGCGGTGGCGCGCGTCCCACAAGGCGAAGGCGAACATGCCGTCGATGCGATTCACCACCTCGTCGCCCCACTCCTCGTAACCGTGCACGAGCACTTCGGTGTCGCCCTGCGAGCGAAACACGTGCCCGCGCGCGCGCAGCTCCGCGCGCAGCTCGCCGAAGTTATAAATCTCGCCGTTGAACACGACCTGCACGCCGCCGTCCTCGTTGCCAAGCGGCTGCGCCGCCGCACGGGTCAGATCGATGACCGCCAGGCGCCTATGCCCAAGCGCCACGCCCGGCGCCCGCCAATACCCTTCGCCGTCGGGGCCGCGCGGCGCCAGCGCGCGCGCCATGCCGACGATCCAATCGGGGTCGAGGCTCTGCCCAGGTCGGGTCGATGAGACCAGCGATGCCACACATTCGCCAAGAGTATCGCAGACGCGCTCACGCGGGACATTCGACGTGGAAGCTTCTCGCTTCTGATGGTTGGTTGGTCTACCGCCACGGTTCTGGGCAGCGCAGGTTGGTGATAGAAGGAGAAGTTGGAGGGATTTGCAGGCCCTTCGGGTGCGCCGATCTCGGCGACGGTGACCGTCACCGTGCAGAC
Source organism: uncultured delta proteobacterium (assembly GCA_963824555.1). Taxonomy (GTDB): domain Bacteria; phylum Myxococcota_A; class Polyangia; order Fen-1088; family Fen-1088; genus Fen-1118. The sequence continues at coordinate 64,693 of CAWGPW010000023.1, forward strand.
CGTCGCTACCTTCACGGCGACCGGTCCCATGAACACACGAAGGTATCGCCACACGGCAACCCTGCTTCCGAGCGGGCAAGTCCTGATTGCCGGCGGAGTTCGCGATACCAACGCCAATACCCTTTCAAGCGCAGAGCTTTACGACCCGACCACGAACAGCTTCACGGCCACCGGCTCGCTGACCGGTCCAAGGTATGCCCACACGGCGACCCTCTTGCCAAACGGAAAGGTTCTTGTCGCCGGCGGGGCCAACGGCAGCTCCCAGTACCTCGCGAACGCCGAGCTTTACGATCCGGCGACAGGCACGTTTGCGACCGCAGCGACTCTCGTCTCCCCGCGCATGTGCCACGGCGCAGAGATGTTGCCGAGCGGGAAGGTGCTCCTCATCGCAGGCTTTCGCGATGGACACGGAATAGCAACCGCCGAGATCTATGACCCGACCCAGAATGCCTTCACCGCCACAGGCTCCTTGGCGGCCGCGCGCCAGGATTTCGTCACGGTCCAGTTTGCGAATGGCAGCGTTCTTGTTGCCGGCGGCGACAGCGGCAGCTCCACAATCGGGTACATTGCCGGCGTCGAGTCCTACGAGCCCACGAGCGGCGCATTCACGAGTGTTGGTTCCATGACCTCTGCAAGGACGGGTCATACCGGCACCCTGCTCGGAACCGGTAAGGTTCTGCTGGTTGGTGGCTGGGTCACCGGTGGCAATACGCTCGCAAGCGCCGAGCTCTACGATCCCGACACCAGTACCTTCGCGCTTACAGCCAGCATGAGCGTTGCAAGATTTGATCACACGGCAACCCTGCTTCCGAACGGCAAAGTACTTCTGGCCGGAGGCTGGGATGTTCAGACGGCGGAGCTTTACGAGGCGGCAACCGGAACCTTTGCCCAGGCCGGCACCATGCAAGTCGCCAGAGAGATGCACACTGCGACCCTCCTGACTAACCAGAGGGTTCTGCTGACAGGCGGTGCATCGACAGCAAGCGCGGAGCTTTACGCGTTCTGATCGTAGCGCGCAGCTGCGCTGCTTTCGACGGAACCTGCCCAAGGCGGACGCCACGTGAAGCGGCGGCTGGTCATCGAGGGAGGATGGAAGCGAGCACGAGGAATTCGCGCGTCGCATCAAGCGCCAGCTCGTCGTTGCCCCGCACGTAACATCCTTTATCAGACATGCAGGTGAAGGCAAAAGGGCGCTTCCTTTACCTATGCTCGGGCGCATCTCAAGTCTGATGACGCTTGGAGAAATATGAGCTTGCTTCCGTGTGGATCGGCCGACCATTGGCGCGCAATATCACTTGCAAATGAACGCGGCTTTGAGCAGGATATGCTGCTATGAGCTATATCCATATAGACCTAACCAACCGCCTGCTTTCATGCTCTGCCGGCGTGTTCATAGTAGTGCTTCTCTGGACGTCGCCGACGAGCGCCGCCAGCCAGCAAGCCCAGGAGCGAGCGGCTCGAAAGGCGTGCCTGGGTGGCGACTACGCCAAAGGGGTCGACATTCTTGCGGACCTGTTCGTCGCCACCAAAGATCTGACGTATATTTTCAACCAAGGTCGTTGCTTCGAACAGAACCGAAAGTATGAAGACGCCATCGCGCGTTTCCACGAGTACTTGCAGACGGGCGAGGGGAAGCTGGATCAGGCGGACAAATCTGCAGCCGAGCGGCACATCGCCGATTGCAAAGAAATGCTCGCCCAGGACCGTGCTAGCTCCCCCACGCCGACCGCACCGCAGTCGTTCGCTCCTCCGCCCGTGGTCGCAACGACGACGGAGCCGGCGCCAACCTCAGAGCCATCGACGCTCGTCGTCGCCCAGCCCGAGACGCAGCCCGCGCCCGCGCCCGCGCAGGCTTCATCCGGGGCCGGCTTGCGAGTCGGCGGCATCATCACAGCATCCTTGGGTGTCGCGTCCTTGGGCGCCGGAGTGCTGTTGAATCTGAAAGCCAACAGCATAATCAGCGACATGAAGGCAACGGTCGACGGCTACTCCGCGAGCAAGAATACCGAACACGACACGTACAAAACCTTGGCCTGGGTCGGCTACGGAGTCGGTGCGGCTTGTGTCGTCACCGGGGCGATTCTCTATGGGGTCGGACTCAAGGCAAAGTCCAGCTCGTCTGCTAGCGTCGCTCTCGCTCCCGTGTTTGGTGCGGGGCAGGCGGGCGCTGTACTCACTGGAGCATTCTAATGAAGACCATGTTTTTTGTCCGGCAAGGAAGATTCGTCCATATCGGCCTTTGGGCTGCTGCCCTCATGTGCCTCGGCACCGCCGGTTGCTTTACCAGCCTCAACCCGCTCGATCTCAAATGCAGCAAGAAGCAGAGCTGTCCAAGCGCCTATGTCTGCTCCAGCACCGGGACCTGTGTTCTCGATACACAACACAACGACGGTAGCACCGATCTGCCGAGAGGGAGCGGTGGTGCAACACCTTCCGACGGCTCCATCGCGACTGACGGGAGCGGCGGCACGACCTCTTTGCTCGATGGCCCAATCGCGACGGGCGGGAGCGGCGGCTCGACCTCTTCGCCCGATGTGCCCATCGCGACTGGTGGCAGTGGTGGCACGACCTCTTCGCCCGATGTGCCCATCGCGACTGGTGGCAGTGGTGGCACGACCTCTTTGCTCGATGCCCCCACCGCGACGGGCGGCACCGACGCCCAGACGCCCCTGCCCAACGGCTCGGCCTGCACGGCCGATGCCCAGTGTACCAACAGCCACTGTATCGACAGCTTTTGCTGTGCGACTGCGTGCACCGCCTGCAACGCTTGCTCCAACGCTCTGACTGGCAAAGACAATGGTACCTGCGCCCCGGTGCTCAGCGGTCAGTCCGCCCACAATGCGTGCACCGCCGATACTGCGACCAACCAATGTGGCAACGACGGCACCTGCGACGGCAATGGCGCTTGCCGCAAGGTGGGCACCAGCCATGTCTGCAAGGCAGGCTCTTGCAGCACCGACGGCAACACCTTCACTCCTACGACGACCTGCGACGGCAATGGTGCCTGCACGACCGCGACCGCACAAGACTGCGGAGGCTTCCAGTGCGCCACCACCGGGTGTCTCAAAGCCTGCACCGTGAATAGTGACTGCGGCGCCGGCAGTTATTGCGACACCTCGGCGGGAAAGTGCGCAGCGACGAAGAACAACGGCGCCCCAGCCACGAACACCTATGAATGTACTTCGGGGGTCGTGGCCGATGGTGTCTGTTGTGACAAGGCCTGCACAGGTTGCTCGGCATGCACCGCCACGTTGAATGGACAAGCGGCAAGCACGACCGGCCAGTGTCTTCCTGTGGTGGCGAACAAGACTGCGCCCCACAGTGCCTGCCCGGCCGGCACCGAGTGTGGGATGGATGGCAACTGCGACGGGAATGGTGGATGCCACTATCCGATCGTGGGAGCTTCTTGTGGTACGTCATCGTGCAACACCACGACCTCGATGCTGACCAAGGGCGCCTGCGACAGCACGCACGCCTGCCAGCAATCCACCGGCGCATGCCCGGGTTTGATGGCTTGCGCTTCGAGTTTGACTTCTTGCAAGCCTGCGCCCTGCTCCGCGGATGCGGATTGCGCCACGGGAAATTACTGTGCATCCGGAACATGCTCTCCGAAGTTGAGTCCAGGCAGCGCCTGTTCGAGCGCGACTGCGAGTCAGTGCGGCAGCGGCTCTTGCGTCGATAGTCACTGTTGCAGCGCAGCCTCGTGCGGGACATGCCAGTCCTGCACCGGGCCAGGCGGTACCTGCGTGGCGGTCACGAACGCCGATGATCCGGACAGTTGTACGGGATCAAGCACATGTGACACCAGCGGAACCTGCAAGAAGAAGATCGGACAGGCGTGCACCGCTGGCACGGATTGCATGGGCGGCAATTGCGCCGACGGTGTTTGCTGTAACAGCACTTGCAACGGGTCATGTGAATACTGTAACGGCGGCACACCTGGAACCTGCGGCTATGTCAGTGGCACGCCGAAGACGGGTCACCCAGCCTGCGCGGGGACGGGCGCCTGCCAGGGCGCCTGCAACGCTACGAAGGCGAGCTGCACCCTGCCAGGTGCGGAGACGACCTGCCGTCAGCCGAGCTGCGGCGGAACACCGCCGACGGCGACGAACCAGGCCGTCTGTGACGGTAATGGTAGCTGCCCGAACCTGTCGACCACTCCCTGTAGCCCATTTATATGTGGCGCGACGTCGTGCCTGACGGGTTGCTCGAGCAGCAGCCCGTGTGCCTCGGGGGCGGCGTGCATAGGTGGTGCATGCCAGACGTGCCCCGGCGGGCAATCGGTCTGCGGCAATGGGTGCTACAACCTTCAGTCAGACATCAACCACTGCGGGAGCTGCGCCAATTCGTGCAGTGGTGGAACCCCGCTTTGTGTAAGTGGGGGATGCGTGCAGTGTACGACGCTCTCCGACTGTCCAACCGGTTACCAGAGTTGTACCTCTCATACGTGCGTCTGTCGGCAGAAGAGCTCCACGAATTCTGTGCCAGACGCGGGTCTTGATACCGCGGCGAACTTCGCCACCATTTGGACTCCCAGCAATAGTGATGTCACGTGGTCAAGCTTCGACGCAGATGGTTGCCCTGGTTCGGGGTCGCTGGAGATGCTTCCTAGCGCCGACGCAGGCGTATCCTTCGTAACGGGGTGTTTGCGGACACCTTCGAGCTCGAATACCACCTTCGGTTTCAAGTTCTGGCAGGATGCCCCCACCTCTGCGTATTGTTATGTAGCCTTCTTTTCCGATGCTAATTGCTCGACGCAAACCTCGGGATTTCCCCCACCAACTATTTACACTTCGGATGTGACGAGAACTTGGACGGGCGCTTATCTGAACATCGATTCAGGAACCAATTCCATAAAGGCTAGTTGTTTCTTCCCACAGCCAGAAGGGACAACCGTGTACTTCGACCAATTCTATCTGAATAACAACGGTAGCCTCTATTGAACGCTTCGAAAGTCCACGCATTCGCGGGCATATGCTCGGCGAGTTGGCGTCGCCTATCTGCACGTTCCCGTCTGCCAGACTGACGTGGCTGTGGCTGGTAGTCGCTCTCACCATCCAGCCCTGCTGTCTCCCCACCAGCCCAACGCGGGATGAAAGCAGAGCTCTCAGAGCGTGGGCGTCTACCCTGGGCGGGGAAGCAAAGGCATGAAAAGCGACTCAACTATCCCAGCGACTTGAGTCATGGCCCTGGCCAACGTGCCGGGATAGCTGAGGGCAGCAATGCCGGCGCTGGACTACGTCGACGTCGGGTAGCTGATCCCACTTTCGGCTGACTTGGGCGTCATCGTCGTTTCAGCAAGTGAGGCCCTCATTTAGGATGCGATGATAAGCATCCTGGTTCGCCGACTCACCCCAAGTCAACCGTTTCAGACACCCTCTCAGAATTGACTCAGGAAACTCCAGGCTTCTGGAGGTCCCCAGCTCTTTCCATCATTCGGCTGTTGGTTATCCGGCCACGGAGTGTGGTCGCCGTTGAAGGAGCAAACCTCCACCGGATACCCTGCCTTGCAGCCAGCCATCTTCGTGCAGACGTGAGCGCCACTCGTGACCTTCGTGGGAAGCTGCCAAGTGCAGCCATCGGCATCCGACCAGGTCTTGGACAACCCTATGCCGCCCGCCGTTCCGGTCTGCGTGGAGCATCTCGTCGTCCCGTCGTATGTCAGCACCGAATCGCAGGTTCCGTGCGAGAGGTAGTAGGCGACAGGATAGCTGGTGCTGGGCTTGCAGCTGCCGCTCATCTGCGCTACCGAGTAGTTGGCGACTGCGCGGACCCCCCACGTTGCGGTTGCCGTCGGCCCGCCTAGCGGCCTCTCACACCCGATTTCGTAGGACATGCTCGCCCCGTAGCTCCAACCTGTCGCAAAGATGCGATTCGTGTCGACGCAGAAGTTGTCTGTGACCTGCTTCACGACGGCATCCATGAGAGCCATATTGTTGTCGCCTGAAGGCCACCCGCAGTTCGAGTCCCCGCTGCCAGTCCCCGTGCAGGGCGAGTTAGCATTCGAGCCGGTGTAGTACACCCCGTTGGGGGCTGCGAAGATCGTGGTGTTGTTGGACAGGGAGAGCAGCCCATAGTAGTTCTCCTTGTACATCTCGACATCATTTCCATTGAGCTGATGGACGGCAAGCACGAGCTTGTACGGCTTGGTGTTGTCGTAGTTGGTCGGTACATTGAGGATGTAACGACGCTGCGAGCCATTGACCGTGATTGAGATGGTCTTGCCGTTGTTGTACTGGCTGCTCGTGATATCAGTGGGCGCCTTGCCGCAGCCGGCGCTTTGACCCGCCGGAGTGCTTCCGCCACCGTCAATGGCCACGCCTCCGCCGGCACCGCCCGTCGCAGGGCCAGCGTCCCGGCCTGGATTGCCACCCGTGCCGGGTTGGCTGGTTGTCCCGCCCGAACCGTTGCGACCGCCGGCGGCGCTCTCGCCACCCGTGCCCGGCTGGCCGCCGGAACCGGTCGAGCCACCTGCGGCGCTGGCACCGCCCGAACCGCTATGACCGCCGCTTTGGGCGCTGGTGCCACCCGTGGCGGAGCCTCCATTCCCACTCACAGTGGTCCCCCCGGTGCTGCTTGATCCGCCGGTTCCGACTTTACCGCCGGTTCCCGACGTACCACCTGCGCCAATTTGGCCGCCGTTGCTCGACGTACCGCCCGCGCCAGGTTGACCGCCGCTTCGAGACGCCGTGCTTCCTCCGCTTCCCGCAGCGGTCCCCGGGCTCGATGACGAGCAGGCAAACGAGCCCGCAGTGAGAAATCCTATGGCCGTGATGAGAACGAAATTGGATCGACAATGCATCGTCAGACTCCTTGCCTTTTTCGAATGTCGGCTGCTCCATCGCCAGGAGAACATGTGCCTCGAAGCTGAGTCACTTCTTACAGTCACCCACAGTCTGAAAACTGGTCCAAAATAATGATACCTCGATCCTGTTCACGTAACCACGCGCCCCGTTGCGCGCTCAGGGCCTGGGCTTCACCGTCGCCCAGCCCGCGCCGGGCATGGCTCTAGAGCATATCCATCAGTTACCGAAACTCCAGGAACTGGTCCACCGGGCCCCCAACATCCCAGGCCTTCTCCTGACTCTTGACTCGTTACAGCACCGTGACTAGGATTTGCCATCGCGCGCAGAACGACGTTCTCCAGCCGACAGCGAGTCGTAGCTCGCGCGCACCTGGCGCCGAACCTCGCGACGAACGAGTGCAACTCCTATGCTCAAGCTCGCCCGCAGGGAACCTTGTCGCCTTTCGTGGTGTCCGTGGGGTGGAGGCTCCCTTGCAAAGAATAGCTTCGTGCGCAACCCTGTTGGCTTTCGTTGCCCTCGCACCCTCGGTAAGCGCGACCCCCAAGGATCCCGCGGCTCGCGGTCTGGGTCTCTTCGTGCACGCGCCCAAGGAAGTCCCCTCGGGCGCGACCCTGCCCGTCCAGATCCGCGTGTTCGGCTTTCCCACCGTGTCCACGCTGGCCCCGCTTGCGAAGGCGACGGTCGAGGCCGCTTGGGATCCCGAATCCCTGGGTGAACAGGTCGCGTCGGTGCCGAAGCCCGTGGAAATCGTCTGCGAAGAGGGCGGTCGCGGTCACCTCGACCTCGCGGTGCCGCCGGGCCGGGGCAAGATCAAGCTGCTGGTATCGGCGCGCTGGCAGGGCCACGAACGAACCCGCACCCTGGAGATCGAGTGCTCGCCAAGGTACGAGCTGGACCTGCGCGTAAGCGATACCGATGTGGTTCCCGGCGGAAAACTGTCGGCGTGGGTGGTCCTGCACGATCGCGTGACCGGGCGGCCGGCGGGCGGAAGGCCGGTGGATCTGGCGCTGAAGGAGGGCGCGGTGGCGCGTTTTTCCCGGCGCCTCGTCACCGACCAGGCCGGCATGGCCAGCACCGAGGTGGCCATCCCCTTCGTGGAAGATCCCGAGTGGAAATGGATCCTCTCGGCGCGCACGGCGATGGGCCACGGGGATGAAGCGGAAGCGACCATCACCCTTGGCGTGCGCGAGGAAACACCGCAGGCACCCTTGATGCGCGCCCACTGGCTGGAGAAGGCCGCGCCTCCCGGAAGCAAGGCGACCTTCGTGGTGGAGGTGCGCGATGGCACGGGTCGAGGAATCGAAAGGCTGTCCTTGCGCTACTGGGTCGGGCCACGCGGCACGCAAGCGCCCAAAGACGACAAGGCCTGGCTTTCCGCCTCGACGGAGGTGCGCACCGATGCCGACGGCCGCGCCATGGCGACGGTGGAAACGCCCAAGATCATTTCGCCGCGTGGATCCCATCTGACCCTCGTGGCCAAAGCCCTGGTCGAGGGGCACCCACTTGTTGGTCAGGATATCCTGGCGCTGGCAACGCCCGCTCCGGAGCTGGAGCTGGAGCCCGAGCTCGGCGTCCTTCTGCCCGGCCAGCCACAGCGGCTCTTTCTCCATGCCTCCCTCGACGACAAGCCCATCGCCGCCGAATTCGTGTTGACCGGGCACGGTCTCGACGCTCGCGTGCGGACCAATGCGCGCGGCTGGGGCGCCGTGGTGTGGAACCTTCCGCCCGAGATCGGCGCCCTGGTGCCAGACAAAGCCAACACCGGTTGTGCGGGCGAAGTGGCGGCCACGGTACACGCGCGCTGGATCGCCTCGGGAGGCACGGCAGCCCCTGGCATCGATCGCTGCCTGCGCGTGGATCGTGATGCCGTCGCCGCGGTCCGCCCCGGTCGCCCCATGGTGAAAGCCGGCGAGTCCCTGCCGGTGCGCATTCTAGGAGGCAAGGGCTCGGCCAGTGTGATGCTACAAGGTCCGGGGGAACGTGTCTGGCAGAGCACCTGGCTCGGCGACGCCACCCGAGGCGGCACGGTGACCCTGCCCCCGTCGGCAAAGGGCGAATGGACACTCGGGGCCGCAGGCATGGCCACGCCGAAGGACAAGCACGTGCTCGGCGGGCGGGTCTTGGTCCTGCCGCGCGTGCTGCCCCGCCTTTCCGTCACGCCGGAAAAGCCCGAGGGCATCGCGCCGGGCGGCAGCGTGGTCATTCGTGCCGTGCTCGACGACGGGCACGGACAACCGCTGCTCGGCAGTGTTGGCGCGGTGGTATTCGACAAGGCGGGAGGCGCCCATCCCGAACGCCTGCTGGCCCTGGACACCCGCCGCTCGTTGGCCGCCGCAGCGGGTATCGCCGACCAGGACGTGGATGCGTTTCTCGAGGGCGACAGCGCCTTCGATATCGAGCGCTGGGCCGCCGTGGCCAAGGGTGCAAGGTCAGATCCTCCCCCCGCTTTCGATCCACCTGCGACGGTCGACGAGGACATCGACAAGGCGTTTCGCGAGATCGTGCAATCCCTGGAAGGTGCCGTCTACGAGGCCAGCAGCGACCCCGAACGCCTGCGCGACGCCCGCGTGCACACCGCCGCCGGTTTTGCCCTCAATCCCGAGCTGCTCACCCTGGTCACCGAGGCCATGGACGAGCCGCCGCTCACGCCGGGCGGCGAACCCTGGCGCCTGGCGGACCTGATGGCCATCGACGGCCAGGTCAAGTTCGACAACGTCGCCCGACGCGTGACCCGGCTCAAGCTGTTCAAGTTGCTCTCGTCGATCCGAACCTTCCTCTTCGAAAACAGGATGGGCCCCGACGAGCCCGCTCTGCACGACCCGAACGCGCTCGTGCGCCGGCTGGTGCGCGACGAGGTCGTCCAGTCAGGTGATTTGCTGGATCCGTGGGGGCACGGCATGAGCTTCGTGCGCTCGGCGGCACCGCGCATTCCATTCCTTTCCATGGTGCCGGGCTACCGCCTCCTGTCCGCCGGTCCCGACGGCCGCTTCGGCACCGCCGATGACGTCCAGGATCCTTTCCAACGCGTGCTCGCCAGCAAGACGCCGTATGCGAAGGCGGTGGAAGAAGACCGCTTGGTAGACGCCAAGTGGGACATGCGCGTGGGCGATGAAACCGTCGAGGCGTGGAAGAGTCTCCTGCAAGAGCTGACGGGGCATAGGCTCGGCGATCAGATCGACGATGCCTACGGGTCGGGGGGCTCGGAACCGTCGGTTCCGGCTACGGTGGCGGCGGTGCCGGGCTCGGCGGACGGAGCTCGCGTGGTCTCGATCCCGGTGCTGCGCACTGGCTGCCCCCGGTGCGCACCGACGAGCGCGGACGCGCGCGCCTGACGGTCCCCCTCGGCGACGCGGAGACCACGTGGCAGATTGTCCTCGTCGCCATGACGGATGAGGGATGGCCGGCCGTCTCCAGCGCGGATGTGACGACCTCTCTGCCGCTGTCGGTTCGGGTGGCGACGGGCGCGGCCTGGATGGTCGGCGACGTGGTGAATGTTCAGGCTCGCGTGCGCAACCGCACCGACAAGGCGGTGACGGCTAGGCTGCGCTTGGCCGCCACGGGCGCGGTCCGGATCCTCGACGCCAGCGCGAGCCAGCGAGAAATTCCGGTTCCCGCGCAGTCGATGGTCACGGTCACGGCGCAGATGCGCGGCATGTCGGTTGGCACCGCCATGCTGGAGGCGACGGTCGAAGGCGGGGAGCTTGTCGATCGGCTGAAACATGAATGGGCCGTCCGGCCGGCCGGAAAGACCGTCCTGGCCGAGAACGCGCGCTGGCTGGATCGAAGCGCGACAGTGCCGCTGCCCGCCCCGACGCAAGACATGCCGGCGCAGGGATCCGGTCGTCTCGTGCTGGAGCGAGGGATCTCACCCGTCCTCGCGGCGGCCCTCGATTCCTTCCAGCCCGAGCACCTGACCGGCGAGCGCGCTTTCGCCGACGCCCTGGAGGTTTTCGGCCGCGTGCGCTCGTGGGCCGTCATGCACGGTGGCGAGAGCAACGCCCTGGCGGTCCGAGCGCGCGAGCTGGCGCGCCAGGTACCGGAGCACGAGAAGACACAGCGCAAGCAAAGGCCCGAGCAGAGTTGGGAGCAGCCACTACGAGCACGGGCGCGATTCTGGCAGGTGGTTGCGAATCCCCCTGGCAATCCCATGGACGGTATCCCCGCCGAAAGACCGGACAGTGAACAAGCACATCATAAATGTCCACCCGCCAAGGTGCCGCCCATTCCCGAGGCCTTGGACTGGCTTGCTATCGCTCCCCGATCGGCTCGGGGAACCGAAGACGCCTGCTGGGCGGCCCTGCGGACCTCGCTCCTCAATCAACTCTCGAGCGAAAAGGATCCATTGATGTTGGCGCGCGCGGTCCTTTCCTTCCTGGATTCACCGTCGCAGACCGCGGTGGCGACCGCTCTGGCGGATCGCCTGGCCGCCCTGGTCCCCGTACGAAACGACGGAGCCGTGATACTGCCCTCCGGGCTGGCCGGCGACCGCGCCACCCGCGCCATCGTCGTGGCTGCCCTCGTGCGCTCGGCAAGGTTGCCCGGTGGCGACAAGCGAGCCACGGCCGCGGTGTTGTGGCCGCGCCTGCTCGTCGAACGAGACGACAAGGGTGGCTACGGATCGGCGGAGGCTACTCGCCAGGTCGTGCGGGCATTGCTCGAAATCGGTGGCACGGCAACGTCGCCTGCGGTCATTCGCTGCACCGAGCTCTCGGCCGCGGGCAAGCCGCTCTCGCAACGAGAGTTGACCCTCGCCGCGGACAGCGCCGTGACGTTGCAACTTTCCCCCGCGGCAAGCAGCACCCGCATCGAGACCTCGTCGCCGGGTTTGCTCGTCCGGGCGCAGCGGCCGCTGTTCCGATCCTACTTCCTGCCCGCCGACGAGGCCGCAAGTCCACTGCACCTGGATCTCGCCATGCCCAAGCCGGCGAGCAAGGAAGGCCTGGCCTCGCTGCAGGTCAATCTTCGCCACGACCTCGGCCGCCCGACCACCATCATGGTGCGCATCCCGCTCCCGCCCGGCGCCACGCTGGCCGAAAAGGTCGCGGACATGTGGCAGGTGCAGGGGGCGATCTATGTCCGAACGTCCATCGCTTCCGATTCCCTGCCCAGGGTCATCCCGGTTCCCCTGCGCTTCACGCTTTCGGGAACCTTCACCATGCCCGAAGCCACGGCCCGCATCACCGACGACGAATTCTCCGCGGCCCGCGCCCCCGCGCGCCCCTTGACCGTCGGAGATCGATAGCACCCCCCACCAACGCCGGTTGAGGGGTTGAGGAGTCTGGCAGCGCTCGTATAGAGAACCTGCCTCTTCTTGGGCGACCTACCATTGATGCCGCGTTGGCGTAGCCGGGCAAATTGCGCGAGAAAGGGTGAGCCTCCCTTCGCCCAGGTCCTGCGGTCAGGTCAGCGTTCCCATCGTCACAAGAGCGAACGAAGCCCGCGCAAGGCCCCCAACGACGAGGCGGCCGAGCGGCCCAGAGGCTCGAGCCCGGTGTCCGGCAATGGCTGGGTGGGCAAGAATACGCGGTAGTCCACCAAGCGAATGGGCGGGGTGCCCTCGCGCGCGGCGCGGGCGTTCTCGCTGTCCACGAAGTCCAGAATCCGGCGCAAGGCGCGCACGGCGGCCACGTTCTTGTCGTGCAGAAGCAGGATCACCGGCCCGCGCGCGCGACGAAGCCCCGTGGTCGTGTATTTCACGATGGTATCCTCATCTTCGCCCCGCCACTCCTGCGGATCCATGTTCCAGCCGACCTGGATGAGATCGCGGTCAGCCAACGCGCGGTCGAGGTCGCGGCAGCGGGCACCGTAGGGCGACCGAAAAAGCAGGGGCCGAACCGAGGTGGCATCGGCGATGATTTCGGAGGCACCGTCTATCTCCTTGGCCATCGCTTCGCGTTCGAGGCAAAGGTTCTTGTGGTTCATGGTGTGGTTGCCCACCAGGTGCCCATGCGTGGCCAGCTTGCGCAGAAGATCGCGCCGCGCCAGATCCTCGGGACGATCCCGCACGATGTGGTGCCCGTTGACGAAGAACACCGCTTTGACTCCGCGACGGGTGAGCTCGTCGAGGATGAGCGAAGTGCCTACCAAGTCCGGACCGTCGTCGAAAGTGAGCAGCAAGCTTCGTCCGAAGGGGGTGGCCGACCTGCCCGAGGTGGTGCGGGCATCACCCGGGAGCGGCCGGAGAAAGCGAGGGAACCTTTCTGCGCCAGCCGCCGGCTCGCCAGCCAAGCCGCGCCCCGGGAGCGCTTGGCAAAGACACAGGGCTGCGATGCCGAGCGCGAGGGTTCGGGCGAGATGACCAGCGCATCCGAAGGATCGGCCTTTCCACGATCGAGTCACGAGCCCAGGCCCTGGCCGACCTAGGTCCCTCCAGCCACGGCAACGGCCACGACCACGCCTACGTCCACGACCTCTCGCGAAGGTAGGAAGACCATGGATGCAGAACGCGATCGAGTCGCGTATCCAAGCAAAGCGATGGATGGTGGTCGTAATCGTGGTCGCTCTCGTGGCCGTGGTCGTGGCCGACCTCTTGGAGCTCGCTTGGGTCCCCAACCTAGAACGGAATGTCGTCGTCGCTCGGGGGCGGACCCGAGGGTCCGTCGGCGGCGGCGGGGGTTTGAGATTCTTCGCCCCAGCCGCGCTTCTTGCTGCCACCGCCACCTCCACCCGTACCCTCGGCGCCTGGACCTTGGCCACCCAGGAAGACCACGCGATCGGCCACCACCTCGGTGCTGTAGCGGTCTTTGCCTTCCTTGTCCTGCCACTTGCGGGTCTGAATGCGACCTTCCACGTAGACCATGCGGCCCTTGGACAGGTACTTCGAGCAGTGCTCGGCCGGCTCGCCCCATACGTTCACACGGTGCCACTCGGTGCGCTCCTGCTTCTGCCCGCCCTTGTCTTTCCAGACCTCGTTGGTGGCAACGCTCAGGTTGCACACCGGTCGGTTGCTGGGGGTGTACTTGAGCTCGGGATCGGCCCCGAGGTTTCCAACCAGGATGACTTTGTTGACGCTGCCCATGGTGACTTGGCCTCCTTGCCGTGCGTAAGTTGCTTTTGCCACCTTCCCGCCGGGTTATCAATCCTGGCCTTGGTGGCACGGACCCTATCGGTCACGGGCGAAGAAAGGTTGCGTGCGCGCTACCTTCGAACCATCCCTCGCTCGAACAGGCCGCCGAGCTCGGAAAATGAGTGCGCCACGGGCGGCGTCGAGGCTTCGGCCGGCACCATGGCCAAGCCCAAGCGCGCGCGCAGATCCAGATAGTCCGAGGAAATACCCCAACGAGCCAGATTCAGAATGGTGTGCTCGGGTCGCGTGTGATGCGCCCGCGCCTCGCGGACGATCTCGCGCGCGGCCGCGACCACGTCGCCACACGCCACCACGCCCGCGCGGTTCGCGATCTCGTCGGCCTCGGTCGACCAGGCGGCGAGATCCAATTTCGCCGTCCCCAAAAGCAGGGGCGTGGCGGCGCCGACGATCAGTTCGACCTGCGCCACGGGAAGCACCTTGTGCAAGAACGCGGCGTACTTGCGAACCGCCCCGTGATCAGCCTCCGGCAGCTCGAACTTGGGTTGCACCAGCTTGATGGCCGCCGCCAGGATGGCCTGGAGCTCGCTCAGGTTCGGCACGATCTGCGGCCACAGCAGGAAGTGGTCGGCGCGCAAACCAACCAGCTTCTTGGTCAGGAGAAATGCCAACTCCTGATGGCTGCGCCCGACCACCAAGTCGCGACCGAGAACCAGCGCGGGCACCGGCGCGCCGTCCTCGAGAAGCACCACCAGGTCGATCTCGCCCGGCGCGCCTGGCGGCACGTAGATGGCGGGTAGGGGCACGCCGAGGAGCCGACTGATGTAGACGAGCAGGCTCGACACGAACGACGGATCGCCCTCCAGCTTGGCACGGTACTTGGAATCGATGCCGTAGGCCGAGGCGTCCTTGGCGCGCGCCGTGATCACGCCAGGCGCGACCGCGGCCAACACCTGCGAGATCATGTGATTGTCGCTCGAGGAGCACAGATGACCCTGCCATTGCTTTTCCGTCAACACGGACTTGGCCAGGGGTACGCCCCTCGGGGCGTTGCTTTCGTAGAAGGCTCGCTCGCGCGGATCTGCCTTGGTCAAGGCGCAAAGCGCGGCACTGGCGCAAAACAATTGATCGTACTGCTGATACTTGCCGTACAGCCGGGCCAGCGCCCTGATCTGCTTGGCCGCCGCATCCGGACCGGCCGCCGCCGCGAGCAGGTGCTCGCGCACAGCCACGGCCTTGCTGAATCCGTCGCGTCCCTGGGCCTCGTAGGAGTCTGCCAAGGCCTCGCGCGCATGGCCGTCCTCGGGAGCGAGCGAGACGCAAACCTCGTAGGCCGCCGTGGCCGCGGGCAGGTCGCCCAAGTAACGTTGGCAGGTATCGGCCAGCGCCCGCCACAGGGTCAGCAGCAAGGGCCGTTTGTCCGGCGAAGGGGTCGCGCCTAGCCGCTTGATCATTCGGCGGTAGGCACGGGTCAGCTCGCGCCATTCCTGGCGCTCGACGAGGATGTGCTCGATACGTTCGAAGGTGCGCCGGTCGCTGGGATCTTCATCCAAGGCGCAGTCGTACAGCGCGACCGCTTCGATGGGCGAATCGAGCTCGCCGTTGAGGATGCTGGCCAGGGCACCGAGGTAACAAACCTTGTCCCGCCCCGAGGTAATGGACACCAGGCTTTCGAGCACGTCCACGGCGCGCGACCAATGGTGATTGGCGGAATGGATTTCCACCAGCTCGTGCAGCACGCCCACGTCGTTCGGTCGCAGTTGCGCTGCCTGCAGATAGGTACCGAGCGCGGCGGCCTGGTCGTTCAGCTCCTCGCGCTGCAGGCGGCCGATCTTGCAGATGATCTCGAAGCGCTCGTCGGGGGAAAGCTGGCCGTGCAGGAGCACGCGGTATTGCTCGACCAAGGCCGTGGCGTTGACGCTGCCCCGCCCTTCCATCTGGGCCGTGGCCTTGGCCAGCGCTTGCCGCACCCCTGGCAGATCGGGCGCCAAGCGTAGCGCCTCCATGAAAGCCGCCGTGCCCGTCTCGAGATCGCGCAAGGCCACCTGCGCCTGGCCGATCTGCATGAGGTGTCCGGCACGCTCCTCGCCCGTCATCTGATTGCCGGCCAGGGACAGCAGGCGGGGCACGGTGGTGAGAATGTCCTGCCACCAGCCCCAGTCGCCGGCCAGCCGCGACCAGTCCTTGAGCGTGGGCACATGCGTCGGCATGGCCGCGTAGGCCTTGCGGTAGTTGCCGCGCGCGCGCTCCATGTTGCCCGACATCTGCGCTGACCAGGCGGCCTTGTGCCAGAGCTGCGCGGTCTCCTCCATGGCGTGCTTGGCCGAGCCGGCCATGCCTTCGAGCAAGGGAACCGCCGCGGACCAGTCGCTGCGCTCCCAAGCCGCATCGGCCAGCGCGGCCACTGCCTTGGGGTGGTTGGGCGACAGCGATAGCACCCGCATGTACTGCACCACCGCCGCCTCGCTGTCGTGCAGTTGGTCGCGGTAGATCTCCGCCGCGTCGAGGGCGAACTCGACGCTGTCGAACGGATCGATCGCGTTGCCGGCCGCACAGGTCAGGTAGGCCGCGGCGCGGTGCCAATCGCCGCGCTGGCCGTGCAGCAACACGAGCGAACGCAGGGCCGTGAAGTTGGCGGGATTGGCCGACATGGCCGCTTCCAGTGACTTCTCGGCGGCGGACGGATCGTCGAGGTCGTGCTGATACCAAACCGCCATGGTGACCAGCAGATCGGCACGCTTGGCCTCCGACCCCATGTCGAACAGCAGGCCATTGCACATGCCGATGACCCCTTCCCAGCGGTTGTGGACGGTGGCCAAGCGCGCCAGCTCCGAGATCACATCGTCGTCCGAAGGATTGTCCCGCAGCGCCGCGAGCAGCGTCGTGAAGGCCCGATCGGCATCACCGAGGTTCGTATCGAAGAGCTGCGCCGCGCGCACCAGGCAGCGCGTGCGCTCGGCCGGATCCGACGTCGATGCGGCGCGCTCGACGAACAGGTCCACCAAGTCCGTCCAGCGCTCCTCGCTCACGTAGGCGCGCTCCAGCTCCCGGAACGGAAACGTGTCCACTGCCGGCGTCACGTCCAAATCGGTAAAGGTCTTGGGCGGCTTCTCAAACGAGTCGTCGACGAGATCGTCGAGATTCACTTCCTCGTCGGAGAAGCTGAGGACATTCGCATCCCCCCAGCCTGTAACATCAATCTCCGAATGCCTTGGACGCGTCATGGCCCACCACAGCCTTCAGTCTTATTCCCCGATTGTGCACGGATCAAGGTGGATGACCACTTGCATCGACATTTCGTTACATCGCCGCATCGCGCCCACTCGGTGCTCGGCGCAGCAGGCTAACGACGGGAGCGGATGGCCAGGACATCCTTGTGGTTCCGCAACGATTCTTGGACCTGGATATGCTGACACCTTTCGCCACAGGCTCGCTACGAGAGGGTCGTTCCTCCCGGCTCGTTCGACCGCTCGGCGTTCCTCGCTCCCGTTCGTGAGTTTCTCACCTGGACCGCCGGTGCACGCTGAGCCGCGAGCCGCTATTTGCCCAGCTCGCGGCAGTCGCGTTCGGCGCGCTGGCGCTTGTCGGCCGGGGCATCGGGGAGACGCTTGTAGGCTTCGGCCAGGCTGCAGTGAACGCTGGGATCGTAGGGATTGATGGCCAGGGAAAGCAAGAGCGGTGCGACCGCCGCCTTGGCGTCGCCCTTGGCCAGGTCGGCCTGACCGGCGATCAAGTGTGGCCAGGGCAATTCCGGATAGGTGACCTCCGCGCCGCTCACGACTTTGAGGGCGCGGTCGGCCTCGCCAAGGGCCAGGTAGGTACGACCGAGCTTCACGGGGAAGATCCAGTGCGAGCTCCCAGCGATCTTGTATCCCTTCTCGTATTCCGCGCTGGCGGCGGCGGCCCGGTTGCGCAGAAGCATCATGTTGCCCAGGCGCAAGTAGCGCTCGGCTTCGCCCGCGGTCGAGGAGGCGTCGTCCTCGCTGAGCGCGCCCGCGGTGGAGACGCCCTTCTTCTTGTACTTGGGAACGATGGGATCGAGACCGGGCAGAATCTTGTAGTGCAGGCCCACCATGAATTGCCGCCAGGCGCGCTCGAAGTCGGACCATGTGCCGCTGCCGCCATAGGCCCGCGCCACCGCCAAACGCGCATCGCCACCGTCGCGCACGGTGGCCAGGACCTCGCGCAGGGCCGCGCTGCCTCCCTTGGCGAAGAGGCACGCGATCGCGGTGGTGACCTCGGCGAAGGCCAGGGTGGCATCTTCCGCGCGCGGCAGCTTGGCCATGGACGGGTGCATGGCATCGAAGGGAATGAGCTTGCCGCTCGCCAGCGCCTTGGCCAGGAAGTGTTGCATCGAGGGATTGAGAGACAACCCCGCGGGCATGCGCCAGCGGTGTTCGAGAAACTTGGCGTAGCCTTCCTGCAACCACACCGGAGCGCGGTCGTGGGTCAGGGCCGCGACGACATAGTGGATGAATTCGTGCGATAGGCTGTCCCGCCACTCGTAACCGAGACGCATGGCGCGTGGGCTGGTGAGCATGATCCGGCTCCACTTGGACACCGCGACCGTACCCGTGCGTTCGATCTCGTCATCGGTCAGCGTGGTCATGGTGGCCAGATCGGCGCCGTTGCGAAGGATGTCGACCGGGATGGGCCGCGACGGCTCGTAACCAAGATCACCGGCCAGGGCGGTGGCGGCGGCTTCGAGGGTTTCGAGGCCATAGTCGGCGAGCACGCTGTCCTCGGCGGGAAAGCGAAACACGAAGTGGGCCGACTTGCGTTCGAGGTAGCCGTGGACGACCTCGGCCGACCCCTCGGCCAGGGCCAGCATCTCCTTGAGCGGCGCGGGTGCCGCGTTGCCGTCGAGGGCGGCCTTGTATTCGGCCACGGCGGCGCGAAAATCGCCGGCCATGAATCGCTCATAGCCCTTGGCCAGCAGCGTGCCGGGCTCTCCCGGGTGGGTCTTGACCAGCGTGGCCAGGGCGCGGTCGGCATCCTCGAAGCGCCACTCCGAGTACAAGTGCTCGACGCTCGCCGATTCGCTGCCCGCGAGTGCCGGGGTGGCGAGCAGAAAGAATTTCACCACAGAGAGCGCAGAGAGCGCCGAGAGCACCGAATCAGAAATGGTTCGGATCCAGAATCCGAGAGCCCCCTCTGCTCCGGCCTCTGTGCTCCCTGTGTCTCTGTGGTGAACCCTTCCACCCGTCATCGCACCAGCTCCTCGTAGTAGTGGCGGACTTCGTCGCGGAATTTCTCGGGCGCTTTCTCGCGCATGGCCTCCATCAGTTCTTGGCGCCATTCGCGCGGGGCCTTACTGGCGTCAGCCTCGGGAATGCGCACGGGCTCGCGGCTGGGACGCGAACCTTCGCTCGGATTGCGTCCGAGGCTCTGGCGCAACTTCGCCAGGCGCTGGGCAACCTCGTCGGCGCGGCCTGCGCCTTCGTGGGCGGCGCCCTGCTGCAGATCTTCGCTGGCCTGGCGCATCTGACCGGCGATCTCCTCGAGCTCCGCCGCCGTCCCTTCGGCACCCGGCACGGATTCGGTCTTGCCATCGAGGTCGTGCGAAAGGCCACGCGTCCTGTCCTCGATGCTGCCCTGGCGCTGGCCCAGGCTGTGCGTGCGCGCGCGTTGCTCGGCCGACATGACATCGCTGCCGCGCGGAACGACGTGGGACAGGTCGGCGGAAAGCTCGCGCGCCAATCCGGCGGCTTCGTCCACCTGGCCGTCGAAGGCGATCAGGCCCTGCGACGGCGGGCGGCTCTGCGCGACCTGACGGCCGGTTATGTGTTGCAAGTGCCCGAGCTCGGTCGCCATGCGCTCGGCCTCGCTCTCGGCCTCGCTCCACTCCTTGGCGGGGAGCAAGCGACGCAGCTGACGTACGTTCTCCCGCACCGACCCGACGGCCGTTTCGGCCGAGCTACCGAGCTCGCGCGGAAGACCGCTCGCAAGCTTGCGCTGGATCTGGTCGAGCTTCTGTTTGGCCTTGGCCAAGAGCTCCGCCTGCTGCGCCTCCATGCGCCGGCCCAACTCGGTGTCGACCTCCTTGGCCAGCGAGCGCCCGTCGTCGGCCAGCGAGCGCTGGTCGCCTTCGAGGTCGCCGAGCTTGCGCGCGAGCTCGGCCACGGCACGGGTTTCCTGCGGAAAGCGGGCGTTGCCGAAATCCCCGGCGTTCTTGTCCAGCATGTCGCGCAGGGAGGACAGGGAATCGCCCAGCTCGGACAGGGCGTCTTCGAGCGATTTCGCGTCCCCCTTGGCCAAGAGCGAATCGAGGCGCGCGACCTGTTCCATCGCCTTGCGCGTGTCCGGCATGTTCATGAAGTCCGGGCTGACCTCGTTGCGCGCCTTGACCTCGGCGATCTTGTGCGCCAGCTCGCCGATACGCGCGCGCAACTCGCGCACCTCGCGTTCGATCTCGCGGCGCAGCTGCTCGTCGCCGGTGGCCTTGTAGCGTTCGAGCAGATCCTGCAGGCGTTTGTGCGCGTCCACCAGCTCCTTGCCGATGCCGGCCAGATCGTCGAGCCGCTGGCGACCGATGAGATCGTCGAGCGCCAGCACGGCGGTTTCGAGCTCGGCGATGTGTCGGGGCGAGACCGCGCGGGCGCGCGCCCACGCAGCGGCGGCGCCACCCGCGCGCTCGCCTTTGCCCGCAAGCAACGCCAGCACCTCTTCCTCGTCGTGCATCAGCTTCCCCAACCGTGCCGCCACCGCGACGAGCGAGGCGCCGAGGATCTTGTTCGCGCCGCTCGCCGTGCGCCGCTGGGCGACGAGACGTCCGAGCCCGACCAAGCTCGCCGTCTCGCCGTCGTGCACCTCGTGCAGCCGCGCGGACCGATCGGATTCGTCGACGGCCCTGCTTTCCAGCTCGATGCGATCGGCCAGCGAGGTGATGAGCTTCTCCAAGACCTCGTGCTCGCGCAAGAGGTGCTCTTCCTGATCCTCGCGCGGATTCTGGATGACGAGGTAGAGCGTGCGCGACACGCCAACCTTGCTGCCCGAAACCTCGTCGCGATCCTTGGCTTCGATGTGGTACGCGACGCGCGCACCGGGGGTCAGCATGGCACTGGCCGGCTCGAAGGTCGTGGTGGCCCGCACGTCGCGCATGCCCTGCGCGTTCTTGAGCAGCTGACGCTGTTCGAGTCCGTCGTTCACGCGGTACACGAGCGCGATCTCGGCCAACCCGAAGTCGTCACGCGCGTGGTAGCCCACCTCGACCGGCCGCGGAGTGGCCAGCTCCAGACGATCCGAGGGGGCGACGATGTCGACCTCGGGCGGCTGATCACTTTCGACCACGATGCGATGGGCGCGATCCTCGCGCAGCGGCCGGCCGAGAAAGGGCAGCAGCCACACCCGGTAGGAGCCGTTCTCGTCGAGCGCGAGGGTGGCCGTGAGCTTGCCATGGTCGAGATTGGCCGCAAGAGCACCCTCCTCTCCGCTGTCGCCCAGCAGAAGCCGCGCCTGGCGAGCCGAGCGCAGCGGACGCATTTCGATCTGGACGCGCGTCCCGCGCAAGGCGTGCAAATCGCCCGTCGAGCCTTCGATGATCTGGCGCGACAATCCGGTGTAGGCCGGATAGTCGTAGGTGACGCGCACATCGCCCACCAGCGGCTCGCGGATCGCCAGCGCGCCCTCGAACAGCGTCGGCGTGTGAAAGAGGGTGCGCATGCCATGGCCCACGGCCGACGGAAAAGCCAGCAGGGCCCCCAGCAGGGCCAGCAACGAAACGGCGGCAATGGCGACCGCGCGGACCGCGCGATCGAGCGGGATGAGATCCTCCGAGGCGATGGGTTGCGTGGCCTCGGCCACCGTGGCGAAAAAGGCATCGGTCATTCCCGCCGAGATGCCCGTGTCGCCGGCCGGCGCGGATTGTAGCTCCACCGCGGAAAGCAGGTCGCTGGCCAGAGGCGGACGTTGCTTGCCCACCAGGCGCGCGACCTCGGAAGGTTGCTCGAGAGTGCGCGCGGGCCGAACCAATCCCAGCGCGATGGCGCCCGCCACGCAAGCCGCAATGGTGCCAAAGGCGACATAGGGCCACGAAACCGCGGGCCCCGTCATGGCCGCCGCGAGCGCAAGCACCAAAAGGGCCACCACCAAGATCGCGAGGGCGTAGCCGCCAGCTCGGATACCGGTCTCCAGCAGCGCCCGGCTGCGTGCTTGACGCAGAAAAGAATGGATGCGCTCGCGGTCGGTCATCGGCGCACGGAGTATAGCCCGACGGAGCGCCTCCGCGAAGAACACATCCGCGGTTGGAGGAGGATATGATCCCACCTGTTCAAACGCGCAGCAGGCAAACGGTCCCGACCTTGCACAAGGATGTTTCCGCCATGCAAACAACCGGAGAAATCGGGACCTTCCAGCGCCAACGCGCAGAAGCGCCACACCAGGCAGTGGCATTTACGCTCACGGATTCCGAGACTCCAGGATATACCGCATCACAGAAGGCCCATCGCGTTGCGCCGACCGAGGAATGCCTCGGAGAAGCAAATAGAATGGACACTCTGGTCGCGCGCGCCCAGGCGGGCGACGGCGCGGCCATGAACGCGTTGCTCTCGGCCATGCGGCCCCGCGCGCTGGCTGCGGCGCTGAAGGTTCTACGCCATCGCGACGACGCCGAGGACGCCGTCCAGGATGCGTTTCTCAAGGTGTGGCGCTGCCTCGCCACCTTCGAGGGTCGTTCGTCTTTCTCGACGTGGATCCATCGCATCGTCACGAACTCCAGCCTGGATGTGCTGCGCAGGAACGTCGGTCGCTCGGAGACCGTCGATCGCGTCGAGGTCGAAGGGCAAGACGTACCTCTGTCCGACCGCGAGCCCAGCCATGAGCAGACACCCGAATCGCAACTTTGCGGTTACGAGATCCAATTGCTGGTGCGCGCGGCGGTGGCCATGCTTCCAGCGGCGCATCGTCAGGCCGTCGAGCTGCGCGAGTTCGACGACTGCTCGTACCAGGAGATGGCCGAGATCATCCAATGTCCCGTGGGAACGGTCATGTCCCGGCTCCATCACGCACGCCAAAAGCTTGCCAGCGAGCTGCGCGACCCGCTCGGAGGCTCGCGGGAGGATTGGAGCCAGCGCTGCGCCGCATGATGCGGTCGGTCAATATCTGCGAAAACAGCCGTTAGCAGCCCAACCATCTCTGGGTACAATGGCGCCTCTTTGCCATGCTGCCCGGAGTCGCCTTTCGCGCGCGCCTTTACCGCCTCCTGCTGAACAAGCGGGCGTGGGGCTTGGTTGTGCTCGCCATCGTCGCTGCGACGTATCCCGTCTCGTGCGGGGTGCTCGGCGGACGCCTGGTGACGTCCAAGCTGGCCTCCAAGCTCGGCATTCCGGTCGAGTACAGCAAGGCGCGGGCTGGCTGGGGGGGACTGCACCTTTCGGGTCTCGTGCTGGGACCCAGGGCCCGGCCGCTCCTCACCATCGCCAAGGCGGATATCTCGTTCGCCGCGGCCTGGGGCTCGGGCACGGTGGTTCTGGACTCGCCTCACGCCGACATCCGCCGCGGGGGCGAGGCGGACAACGCCAGCGTCCTTTTGGATCGGCTGCGCAAGCCCTCCGTTCGAGGAAACGGGGACAAACAAGCGTCGTATCCAGTGGTCATCGTTCGCCACGGCACGTTGCGCCTCCAGGACAACAAGTCCGATCTCTCGGTGACGGTCGGGTCTTTCGACGCCACCTGGGAGCCGTCGCGCCGATTCTCGATTGCGGCGGTTGCGGTCGGTGGAACGCTCGGCTCGCACAGCAGCGAGAACGC
The DNA here is from genome assembly GCA_963824555.1 of uncultured delta proteobacterium. GTDB lineage: Bacteria > Myxococcota_A > Polyangia > Fen-1088 > Fen-1088 > Fen-1118. The sequence goes on from CAWGPW010000023.1 coordinate 88,270, forward strand.
GCCCTCCTTCGGTGCGGACGCGGTGACCATCGAAGGCCCCTTGGCCGGCATGCGCCCGCACGGGTTTCCGCAAATCTCGGTCAAGGAAGGCCAAGTCCGGCTGTTGCCCACCCTGCCTCTCACCGGTATCACCGGCAGCCTGCGGCCCACCCAAGCGGGCGAAGACGCGGTCGACGTCCTGTTCACCGGCAGCTACGCCGGAGCCAAGCGCTCGCTGTGGACCGCGACGGGCAAGGTGAAGCCCGCCCTGGACTGGTCGAGCGTCGACGGACAGGTGGCCCTGCGCGCCGAGCGCTTCTCGCTGGACAAGATCGCGGATGTCCTGCCCGCGTCGATCCTCGAACCCGAAAACACGGAAATCGATGCCGCCATCGAGGCGCGTTTTTCCGGGCGGCGGGTCGAGCTGTCGGGAAAGCTGGACGTCGACGGGCTGAGCGTGTCGCACGAGAAGCTGGCCAGCGAGCCGGTCGAGGACACGAGCTTCACGCTGCGTTTCGACGCCACCGTCGATCGCGACCAGCGGCGGCTGGATCTGGCACAGCTCGAAGGCAAGATCGGCAGCCTGGTGGTCCGTCTGTCGGGCTCCATCGAGCTCCCGGCGGGGTCTTTCAAGTTCAAGGACGGGCGCGAGCTCAAGGTCGTACCCAAGATCGAGCTGTCCTTGCGCGTGCCGCGCACGCCATGCGCGAAGATTCTGTCCAGCATTCCCGCACCGCTCGTGCCCAAGCTGCAGGGGTTCGTGCTGCAGGGACTGTTCGAGGCCGAGGTCCACGCCAAGATCGATCTCGGCGACCTCGATGCCCTCGACCTCGGCGGCAAGGTCGGCATCGACGGTTGCCAGGTGGTCAAAGCCCCCGACGAGGTCATGGCCTTGACCGGCCCCGAGTCGATCTTGCAGACCGTCGAGGTGCCTCCACCCCCGTCGGGCGGCAAGGACGACGAAACCCTGACCTTCGCCATCGGTCCCGACAACATGGACTTCGTACCCTACGACAAGATCTCGCCCTACCTCATCGCCGCCATTCTGACCACCGAGGATTCCGGCTTTTTCAAGCACCGCGGCTGGGTGTCGTCGCAATTCAAGACCGCGCTTCGGCGCAACATCGCGGGCGGCGGCTTCCGCCTGGGCGCCTCGTCCATCACCATGCAGATGGTGAAGAACGTGATCCTCACGCGCGAGAAGACCCTGTCGCGCAAATTCCAGGAGCTGTTCCTGGTCTGGTTCGTCGAACAGATCCTGACCAAGCAGCGCATTCTCGAGCTCTACTTCAACGCCATCGAATTCGGTCCGCGCCTGTACGGCATCGGGCCCGCGGCGCGGCACTACTTCGGCAAGAACGCTTCCGACCTGTCGCCCATGGAAGCGGCCTTTTTCTCGTCCATCCTGCCCAGCCCCAAACGCCGCTACGTGCAGTACTGCCACGGATCGCTTACCCCGCAGTGGGAACGGTACGTACATAGAATCTTGAACAAGATGCACGAACGTGGCCGACTCAACGACGAGGAATACACCACGGCCCTTGCCTCGACCTTGGTGTTCGACAAATCCGAGATGACCATGACCGAGAAACAATGCCTGGACTGGGTTCGCAAGATCACGGCGAGACCCGAGCCCGAGCCCGAACCGGACACGGACGAAAAGTAGCCGACATGGCCGAAAGGGACGACAGCGGGAGGCCCAGGCGCAAGAAGAAGAAGCCGGGCAAACGCACGTGGCTGCGGCGCCTGATCCTGGTGGCCATCATCTTGTTGGCGCCGGTGGTCGTGGGCGCGGGGGCGCTGGTCGGCATCTTCTATTATTACGGCGACGATCCCGCCATGCCCAGCTTGAGCGGCATCGGCGACTATCGCCCGGAGCAGATCATCAAGGTGCTCGACCGCGACGGCAACCTCATCGGCGAGATCGGCTCCATCCACCGCACCGTGGTGCCCTACGCGAAGATCCCCAAGATCATGATCCAGGCCCTGCTGGCCGCGGAGGACGCCGACTACTTCGAGCACGAGGGCGTGGATTACAAAGGCATGGCGCGCGCCTTCGTCGAAAACGTCCTTCGGCGCAAGTTCGCCCAGGGCGCCTCGACCATCACCCAGCAGGTGGTCAAGCAGCTCTTGCTCACGCCGGAAAAGAGCATGCGGCGCAAGGTGCAGGAGATCATCCTGGCGCGCCGGTTGTCGCAGCGCTTTTCCAAGGAAGACGTGCTGGCCATCTACCTCAACCAGATGTACTTCGGCCACGGCCGCTACGGGGTGGAAGAGGCCGCGCGCTACTTCTTCGGCAAGTCCATCGGCGACGTCGACGTGGGCGAGGCGGCACTGCTGGCCGGGCTGGTGCAGTCGCCCGAGCGGCTCTCGCCGTACAAACATCCGGACGCGGCCAAGAAGCGCCAGATCTACGTTCTGGGGCAGATGGCCAAGCTGGAATACATCTATGATGACGTGGCCCAGAAGCTCGCCGCCGCGCCCATCGCGGTGATCCCCGAGGGACAGGCGCTGCCCAGCGTGGCCCCCGAGGCCGTCGACACCGTTCGCAAGCTGCTCGAAGCGAAGTACGGCGCCGACAAGCTTTCCACCCTCGGCATCGAGGTCAAGACCACCATCGATTCGCGCTTGCAAGCCCTGGCCCGCTGGTCGCTCGAACGCGGCCTCGAGGAAGTCGACCAGCGCCACGGCTTCCGCGGACCCATCGCCCATCTTTCGGGCAAGGCGCTGGACCGAAAGCGCGCCGAATTGGTCGCCGAGCGCAAGAAGCCCCTGACCGAGAACGACAAAACCGACGGCATCGTCGAGAAGGTCGACAAGAGCCCCGACGATCCCAGGCAGATCGAGCTGACGGTGTTCGTGGGCGACCGGAGCGGCGTCGTCGACATGACCGCCGAGCCCCGCTACAACCAAGGCACCAAGCCGCCGCTCGGCGAGCGTTTTCGTCCCGGCGACCTCGTACGCGTGCGCCTGGCCCCCGAGCGCAAGCACGACAGCGACGGCAACGTCGCCCTGGCCCTCGAAGCTCGGCCCGCAGGCGGCCATGGTCGTGATGGATCCGCTGCGCCACGAGATCCTGGGCCTGGTGGGCGGCTACGGCTACCGGCTGGGCGGCTTCGATCGCAGCCAGCGCGCCCACCGCCAACCCGGCTCGGCCTTCAAGCCCTTCATCTACGCCGCCGCCATCGATTCCAAGCGCTTCACCGCGGCCTCGTTGGTCAACGACAGCCCCGAGGTGTTCAAGCTGTGGAAGCCACAGAACGACGAGAAGGACAACTTCCGCGGTCCCATTCGCCTGCGCGTGGCCCTGGCCAATTCCATCAACACCGTCGCCATCAAGCTGCTCTCGGACGTGGGCGTGCTGGCGGCGCACGATATGGCCGCGCGGGCGGGGCTCGATTTGCCGCCGGCGGAAAAGCTCAATCTGTCGCTGGCCCTCGGCACCGCCACGGTCACGCCCCTCGAGCTGAGCAACGCCTACGCCACCTTCGACGACGCGGGCCTGTCGGCCGACGCGCGCCTGGTCACTGCCTTCGGCAACGAAGCCGTCCCCGCGCCCGAGCTGCAGCAGTCGATTCGCCCCGAGACCGCCTACGTCACGGTTTCGCTCATGCGCAGCGTGGTCGAGTCGGGAACCGCCCGCAGCGCCGCCCCCAAGCTCAAGCGCCCAGCGGCCGGCAAGACCGGAACCACCGACGAAAACCGAGACGCCTGGTTCGTCGGCTTCACCCCCGAGCTGCTGGCCGGCGTCTGGGTCGGCTTCGACGAGCGCCGCATGCTCGGCCGCGGCGAAGAAGGCGCGCACACCGCCCTGCCCATCTGGACCGAATTCATGGTCAAGGCCCTGGCCGGCACCCCGGTCACCGACTTCACCCAGCCCCCCGGCATCGTGGTCGCGCGCATCGATCCCACCACCGGCCTTCTGGCCGCCCCCGGCAGCGAAGGCCTCGACGAGGTCTTCCTCGACGGCACCGCCCCCACCGAAACCGCCGCCCCTCCCGGCGAAGAAGCGACGCCGGATCAGATGCTGATGGAGGGACACGGGGGGCTGTAGAAGTAGCGACAGGATGCTCATCGCGAGCCTGGATCGGCGGATCCTCTGCTGAACCGGCCTCACGCTCCGGGCGTCGGGCAATTCGAAGGCAATCGGAGACGAGGGACCCATGGTTGATCGTCTGACCAAATGCATCCGGTAGCGGCGGGAAGGCGGTTATGCTGTAGGTTGTTCTGTGGAGGTGCATGGCCCCTACCCTCGCGAGGCTGATGCTCGTGACCCTGGCGCTCGCCGCGCAGGGCTGTACGCGGCGCGTACACCCAGGCGTCGTGCCAACCGCGAATCAGGGCGGCGGTCTGCGTCTCCTGACGACGCTGGAGCGCGTTTGGCGTTTGCCTGGTCTGGAGTCCACGCAGTCCCTCCTGACGACCAACCCGGACGGCAACATTTTGCTCGCGGTCAAGCAAACCGGCGAGCACGCGTGGGACCTGTGCGCAATCGACGTTGCGCGAGGGAGCGTGGAATGGTGCTCGCGTCTGGCGCAGCGGGCGGACGTCGCGCTATCGGTCGTTGCTGACAAAGCGGTCGCCCATACCGCCGCGGGCGACGTCACCGCCTATGACCTCGATAACGGCAAGCTGGCTTGGAAGCTCGCGCTCGACTGCGAGGTCCGCCCGGGACACCTGCGCGCGGTCGGGGAAGGGCTGGCGATCGCCGAATGCCACCGGGAAGGAAGCGTCGCCAGTGAACCGCGAAAGCCTGACCTGTCCGCCATCGATTTGAAGGATGGCAAGATTCGCTGGCAATACGCCGAGCGCCGGCCTCATGAGGGTACCTATTTGCTCGACGGGCGTTTCATCCTCGATCGAAGGGCGGCGCCCGGAGCCCACCTGTCCGATGGGCCACCACCACGACCGCAAGCGAGCATTCGAGTCGGCGACCAGGACAGTGACTGGGCCGTCCTCGACGTCAGGACCGGGCTCACCCTCCGACCCTCTTCGCTCGTGCGCAAGACCGGCGACGACAAGAGCGGCGGCCAGGCGCAGGTGGTGGCGCGTGCATTGTTTTCGGACAGGGCCGCGATCTTCGACCAGGAGAGGGATGGACTCGAGGCCAGGCCCACGAGCGCCGAAATGCGCTGGAGCTGCCCCGCCGCAACTCACGATCTGTGGTCATTGAGGCGCCCACGCGGCTGGCTCTGGCGTGAGGGCCGACTCTTTGCCGCCGGATGTTCCGAAGTCCACGAAATCGATCCTGCCACGGATGGAAGCCACCAGTCGTGGCCGCTGGCCAGCCACGAGACTGTGCTCGAACCGCTACTCCTCGCAATGGACGTGGCCGGTAGCCGAGTGACCTTTGTTATCGGCAGCCACGATGACCGGGAGACGGGGCGTGTGGTCAGCTTCGATGGCCGGCAACTGATCTCCGTCAGCAGATCGCCAGTCCTCGATCCGGATCTGCTGGCCCTGAGTCGCGGGATCCTCGTCGTGCAGGAGGAGGTCGACCTCGGTCCGCCGGGAGAGCTTTCACCCTCCGGTCCAAGCCGCAAGCCCGTCCTGGCGGGCTACTCGCTCACGGACGTTCGGGCCGCGCCACTCGACGCCGACCGCTCGAATACCGAGCGAATTCGCGGTCTGATTGCCGGGCTCGGCATTCCCGACCAGAGGGTTTGCTCTGCTTGCGAGACGCTGATGGATGCGAAGTCCATGTCAACACTGCAGGCAATCCCGCGATGGGAAACGCTACTGTCCGCGCTCCTCCGCGATGGCTCGCGCCGTACCCGCGACGCCGCCTTCGCCGCCGTGAAACAGACGCACACCCCCGCCTTGCTGCGGGAGCTGGTCCGGTTGCTCGAGCCGAAACCCGTCGCCGGCTGGAGCCCCTGGAATCCGGAGTCCGACTGGTGGATCCTCGTGGCGGAGAAGGATCAGGAGGTCCGCCTGGAAGCGGCCCTGATGCTCATCGAGCTTCGCCACCTGCCCGCGATCAAACCTCTGGGTAAGCTCTTCTTGGAAGCCCCCATCGGCGATCCGCACGAGCCCCTCGGTGGCAAGATGTTCCCCGAGGCGTTCTGCACGTGGGTTCGTGACGTCAATCTGCCGTCGGCCAAGGAGGCCATCGAGGACTACAATCGGGCCCTCGGCGCCCCGGGTGCCTGGCAAGCGCGTTGTCAGGACCTCATGCGCCCATTACGTCTCCGGCCGAGGCGCTAGCTTCGCGGTAACAACGGGCACGGCGACGCCAAGTGGGGCATGGGTTGGCCCTAGGCCCCGCAGGGGCAGGTGCCCTCTCTGGATAGCATCAGATTCAGGAACAGCTTAGCGCGTCCTATGCCGCTGCCTTGCCTTTGCTTGAGCCGGGCCAGATGGCTCGCAGAACCGTGCGTGGGGACTTTTCGATGACGGTCAGCAGAACCAACGCCGGACCGTCCGGGGTGCGGCGGCCTTGTTCCCAGTTGCGGACCGTTCCAAGGCTGACCCCGAATGCGGCGGCGAACTGCTCTTGGGACAGTCCCAACTTTCCCCGCGTGGCGGCCACATCCACGTCGCTGGCCCGCACCTTACGCACACGACCGCGGGCTTTGGAGCCCCTGCTGAACGCAATTGCGTCTTCGAGTCCTTCGGCGATAGCCTGGAATGCTTTTTTACTCATGGTTCACCTCTTGAAATGCTTCTTCAACTCCCCCACCAACGCGGCGAGTTGGTTTCGTTCTGCCATGGACAGATTGTCCTTTTCGTTCTTGGCGAACAGCGTGAGTAGGAAGGTGGGTACGTCTTCGCTGTGGAAGAAGTAGACGGTTCGGACTCCTCCGCTCTTTCCCCGTTCCCCGATGGCCACGCGGACTTTGCGAACACCACCGGTTCCCTTCATGATCACGCCGCAGGCCGGATCTCTTGCGATCATCTCGATGACTCGGTCCTGCTCTTCCTGGGTCAGGAGTTTCTGCGCCCGGGCCTGGTAGCTGCGCGTTTCGACGACCGAGATCCATCTTTCCACCACGGCATCGATACTACGCCATTGGCGCACACTCGGCAAGATCGCCGAGCGAGTCCTACGTTTTCCAGAACCGCATCGGCGGCGCCTCGAAGCTTCTCGCTGCGATCGAGCAAAGCCACGATGCAGCCGGTATCCAGGAGTACCGGTGTCAACGCGCGCCGAACCCTGCAAGGTGCCGCTTGTTCGAACCGAGGTCGGGCACGCCCGATGCGACGGCACCCAGACCGGCGATGCGCCGCCCGCCGCGGCCGCCCTGCATGAGGTCGAAGGCCCGTAGCCCGCGGCGCAGAAGCTCCGAATCGGAAAGCCCGGAGCAGCGAATCTCTGACTAATCCAGTCTCTATACGATACCGTTTTCTGACTTGAATTCAGACCCGTATGCGCCCATCATTCCGAGCATGCGGGCCATTAAAATTGCCGAAGACATCGTCCCAGTGGGTGAGTTCAAAGGCCAAGTAGCGCGCTGGCTCCGGCATGCTGCAGAAACCGGGCAGCCCGTGGTCATCACCCAGAACGGCAAGCCGGCTGGCGTCCTGGTCTCGCCGACCGAGTACGACCGTCTGACCGAGCGGGAACGGTTCCTGGAGTCGGTCGCGCTAGGGCTGGCGGATGCCGAAGCCGGTCGAACCATGGACACCAAAGAGCTTCTGCGCCGGCTTGAAGAACGGCGGTCCGCGGGGCGGTAGCCTTGAAAGTCATCTGGACTGAACAGGCGCTCGTGCGCCTCGCCGAGATCCAAGACTTCATCGCTCGGGCCAACCCCGCCGCGGCAGAACGTCTTGTCCACCGAACTGCCGAGCGCGGCGAGGGGCTGTCGAAGTTCCCGGAGATGGGAAGGATGGTGCCCGAGCTTCCAGGAACCGGCATTCGCGAAATCGTCGAGGGACGCTACAGGATCGTGTATCGGGTCCAGACGAAGGCTGTCCAGGTTCTTACCCTCTTCGAGGGTCATCGCCAGTTACCTTCAGGGGATATCGTCGGATAGGGAGAAACGGCGCCATGGCGATCCCGAGAGTGCGGGCTCGGATCGCCACAAGTTGCGGAAATCCTCCGATTGTTTTGGTGGCCGCGATCGCGTGTATCGAAGCGACCCGACACTTCCAGCGACTTCCAGTGACCCGAGCCAGCGCTTCTTGGGATCGGCTTGGCTCCGTTCCACGCGATCGCTTCCAGGCTCGGTGCCCGAATTGAGTAAGTGAAACCCCGCAAATGCCTACATCGATTGACGTCTCCGTTCTGCGATACGATGGTCGCAAGAAAACGAGGTTCACTATGCGCATCGTCGGCTTTTCGTCGCTCGGTCTTGTGGGCATCACGCTGCTGTCGATGGCTTGCGGGTCAAAGAAAGCGACCGATATCGTTTATGATGTCGCTCCGGAGCCCTGGCCCGCGGCGACATGTGCGGCTGTGGCGAACGGCGGCGCGAAGACGGTCGCTGCACCGGTGCTCGTCAAACAATTGATCGACACGGCGTCGCCCTACAGGTGGATGGAAGCCTGGCTTGGCGCTGCGTCGGTCGTCGATCTCGATGGCGACGGCGTCAAGGAGATCATCGTGCCTCGCGGGTCTACAGTCGAAGCCTGGCACCTCGATGGCACAGTGGCTTGGCACTTCGACACCACGCAAGACCGCATCTGGGCGAGCCCGGTCATCGCGGACTTCAATGGCGATGGCAAGCTCGAAGTCGCCGTGGCGGCTCGCCAAAAGGTCTACTTGCTCGATGGCACCGGCAAGGTCATGCGAGGGTTCCCGGTCACGTGGTCGGTGGCAGGCGAAATGCGCACGATCGCCGCTGGCGACCTCGATGGCGACGGCTTCCCCGAGATCATTGTGAGCCCTGCGAGCGGAAACTCGGTCACCACCTCGATCGGCGATGTCGACGACACCGTCATGGCGTGGAAGGGCGATGGCACCGTGTTCCCGCACTTTCCGCCGATTGCGGGCGGCGTGAGCGGCTGCACCGACGAAAACGGCAACTCGCCTTGCTACACATACTGGGAATACGACCAAAACCTCGCCGTCGGCGACCTCGATGGCGATGGCAAGGCTGATTTGGTCGTCGGCCACGACGACGCGTACATCTCGATCTATCACTCGAACGGCGTGATGTGGGATTCGAACCCAGAGTTTCCGAACAAGAAGGTCGCGGGCGTGCGCATGCTGCTCGATCAGTCTCTCGCAATCCAAGGTTACGGGCCTGATAATGCCCTTCAAGCCCACTTCACCAACACTCCGCCCGCGATCGCCGACATCGATGGCGATGGCGTTCCCGAAGTCATCTATCTATCGAGCGTGCAGAACATCGCGCAAGACAATCGGCTTTTGGGGGTCGCGCTTTGGGTCATGCACCCCGATGCCAGCAGGCTTGCGAGGTGGGAGACACCGTTCTACGTTGCCCCGTATTTGGCGGGTCTATGGGACTACGACGGCACCAACGTCGTCGCCGCGACGAACCAAGTGACTGTCGCCGAGATCGACCCGACAAAGGCCGGCCCAGAGATGATCTTCGCGGGCTTCGACGGCTACATCCACGCTGTCGCCGCGGACAAGACCGAGTTGTGGGCGACGCAATATACGAAATCGGACCAAGTGCTCACGGGCGGCGTCGTCGTTGCCGATCTCTCGGGCGATGGCGTGCCGGAGATCGTGTTCAACACGTATTCGACACAGCAGAATGCGAGTTTCTTGTTCGTTCTCGATGCGACGGGCCAGATCGTGCAGCAGGTGTCGCTATCGGGGCGTGGCGCGATGCCGGTGCCCACGATTGCGGATGTCGACGGCGACGGACAGCTCGAGATCATCGTGTCGCTCAAGGACGCCATTGAGGGTGTGGAGAGCGTCGACGTCTTCACGGTGCCGGGGTCGGCGACCAACTGCATGCCGTGGCCCACCGGACGAGCGAATGATTTGCGCAATGGCTATGTAAGGCCGTGAAAGGTGAGGGTGCGAGGCCCTCGGGACAACAGGGCAGCGCCGATCTTGGTGCGCTCGCGAATGAGGACTAGCGCTTCAGTGTCCTTCAGCCGCTCGGCAAGCAAGTCAATGTTCTCGAGATGGTCGACAAAGACAGTGACGTCGAATGGCGCCAGCTTGGCGAAGCATCGAAGGGTTCGGATCGTGTCGAAGTAGTCGTCGAGGATCGCGATCTTCACGTGTCGTACTCCTTGAGAAGCGCCTGGCCTTTGGCTGTGAGACAGACAGTTGGCTCTCGATTCCCCTCGTCGCTCGCGACGACAATCACGAGGTCGTTGGTGGTGGCGTCCTCCCACACCGGCATGCGGGGGCACGAAGTCCGCCACGCCTCCATGGTTTCGTCGTAGCGGCGCGGGCGCGCCGCCAGCCACATGAGCAATTCGAGTACGAGCGCGCGGGGCGCGGTGAGCGGCACGGATGACCGGCCTTGAACGCCTTGGGATTCCGGGTTCCGCCGGTCACGGCAAAACACGGAACCCTTTGGCGATGTGGGGAATCCAACCATCGGAAACGTGGGCACACTCAGCACGCCCCGCTCGACGGCGGCTCGGCCGGCGAACATGGCCACGTCGAGCTGGCCGAATGAATGCCGTACAGCGCGCACCCGCGCTTGGTGGCGGCCGCGACCGGTTGCATGCGACGCGAAGCATGGTCACCACCATTGGAATGTGAATCTGAGGTAAAGGGATGAATCGTTTGGCATTCGGCACGTGGGCTGGCTTCGTTCTGCTGTCTTCTGCTTGTCAGCAGAGCAAGAGTTCCGCCGATGGCGGGCGCCCGGGGGGCGGTGAAAGAATCCTTTACGTTGCGACGACCGGCAACGATTCGTGGAGTGGGACGTTGCCAGCCCCCAACGCCGCAGCAACCGACGGCCCCTTCGCCACCATCGATCATGCGCGCGTCGTCGTGCAGGGCGTGGACAAGAGCGGCCTCAGCCGCGTCACGATACAAATTCGTGATGGCAACTATTTCTTGGCCCTGACGCCGCCTTATCATTCCCTGCGCTTTTCATCAGCCGACAGCGGCACCGCCGAGACGGAGATCGTTTACGAGAATTACCCGAACGAGCACCCCGTCATCAGCGGCGGCATACCGGTCACGGGTTGGACGAATCGCGGGAGCGGCAACCTCTGGCAAACGACGCTGCCCGCCGGCACCGTACCGTTCGAGAACCTTTACTACAGGGACGAGCGGCGTCTGCGCCCGCGCATCGGCGGCTACCTGGGCGCCGATCCCTCGTTGCGCGTGTTCGCCGAGGGAGCTTGCTCGGCGGACGGCGCGCTCTGCCCGAACGACAACACGTGCCCCTCCTTCGCGCCGATCGCGGGCACGGGCGGAGCCGGGGACGCGGCAGTCGGCTCTGGCGCAACCATGTACGAGTGCTTCGATCGATTTCAATATTGTGACCCCGATCCGAAGAAGAAGAACGCCGACACAAGCTGCGCCAAGAGCCCGATTACCAACACCTGGGCCAACCTCCACAACGATCCCACTTGCCCGGTTCCACAGCCGGCGAACAGCGATGCCCCCATCGGCAACATAGAGTTGCTCGTCTTCGAGCAATTCAGCACCTCGAAGCTACGCATCAAGTGCATCGACCCGACCGCCGGCATGATCTACCTGACTGGCCCCACTGCGTTCGCAAGGCAACACCTCACCGAGAGCGGCTTCATCGACAAACACAGGTACATCATCGAAAACGTGAAGGACATGTTGACCCTGGCGGGACAGTGGTTTCTGGACGAGTCGGCGTCCGCGCCGAGCATGACCCTCACGTACCTGGCCAAGGACAATGAGAATCCCATGGTCGATTCCACGACAGACGCGGTGATCGTGCCGCAGCTCGAAGAGGTGCTCGTCGCCTCCCAGCTCAGTTTCGTGACCTTCCGCGGACTGACGTTCGCGCACGACAACTTCCGGGTCGACCCGCAAGGCTACGCCTCGACCGAGCTCGAGCCGTCGGTCAGCTCGGCGGTGTCGCTACAGAATTCGCAGCACGTCGTCTTCGACGGCAACATCGTGACCGAGACGTCCGGCAACGGCATCGAGGTCATCTCGTGCAACGACGATCACGCGACGTCGCTGTCGCCCACCTGGTGCGCCGATGCGCCCACGCCGTCTGCGGTGACAAGCGATATCACGGTCGAAAACAGCGCGTTCTACGAGATCGGCGCAGCGGGTGTACGCGTGGGCGAGCCGGGCATCCCTGACGCCGACACCAACGACAACGTGCCCCAGCTGGTCACCGTGCAGAACAACGTGATCGAGGGTTACGGCCGGGTGTTTCCCGCCGCCTTCGGCATCGGCCAGGGGATCGGTCATGACAACCTCTATACCCACAATGACGTCTACGACGGATACCACTGCGCCATCTCGATCTCCGAGAACGTGCCCGACAATCAGAAGCCGGGTGGCGACGGCGCTTTCAACAACACGATCTCGTTCAACCACGTTCACGATCTGCTGCAAGGGATCATGAACGATGGTGGATCGATCCGCATCGAGAACGGCAACGGCGTGGCCATCGCGGCCGGCAACAGGATCCTCAACAACAAGGTTCACGACGTCACCGATGCGTCGATTCAGGATGCGGACGGTTACGGCGGCCACGGCATCTACCTGGACAACCAGAGCGGCCTCATCGACGTGGAGAACAACCTCGTCTACCGGGTGTCGGACGCGACGGTCTACACTCCCCACGGGCCGCAGTCGTCGTCGGTCATCACCGGCCTCGACGCGGGCGCGGCTCTGCCCGACGGTGGCACGGGTGGCAGCTACGCCAGCACCATCAAGAACAACATCCTCGCCTACGCGCGTCGGGCAATGGTCGAGGAAGGCGACCCCTATCAGGGCGAGCTTGGCGCTTCCCTGGCGAACCAGGCGTTTGTTCTCACCAGCAACATCTTCTATTTCGACCTCCTGCCCGTGCAGGGCGACCAGTTCCGAATTCAGGGCGGATGCGCTTGGGTGCCTGGGTTCGCCATGGGCACTGCGCCCTATGGCTCGTATCAGCAATTCGACCGAAACGTCTACTGGAGGACCGACGGGGCCCTCGCTTGCGACCAGAAGGCCTTTCACGCGCAGAACCAGATCGGGGATCCGAGCACCGATCCGAACGCGCCGTGCTCCCAGGACACGACCAAGTGGGTCTTCTATCCGTTCCAATGTTCGGCGTCCGACGGCGCGCCGACGACGGACACGGCCGTCGCGGAAACCTGCGCTCCGGCGACCAGCGACGCGGGCAGCGCCGACTGCGTCTCGTGGCAGTCGCTCGGCGAGGACACGAGCAGCGTCGTCATGGATCCGTGGCCGGGGAACCCCGATCCGACTACGGTCGACTTCAAGTTGCCGACCGTGCCGGCGTCCATCGGCTTCGTGCCCTTCGATCCCGACCAGGCCGGCCGCTCGAACCCCGTGATGCAGCCGCCACCCGTACTGTCAGCATTTCCCACGCACACCTACCAGACGTCGGATTTCTAGAGCTGGTCCAAGGGTGGAAGGTATTCCCCTAACCCGGGCAGCATCGGCCTCACGATCACCCCGGTCAGCCGCGTTGATGACGACGCCTGTTACATCACGACGGAAGCGGCGTCACTCGGTTCCTTCGATTTCGAGTTCTTGAAGGGCTGCTTCGGCTACTCGGTAACCATCAGCGGACCGATTGGGCATCCGCCGCCGTTCTCCGACGCGACGACCCAGGCCTGTGAAAAGGCCCTCGGCGTCGTCTCGCCGAGCCAGGTAAGTTGCTTACGCCTGATGAACGCCGGAGGTGAGTACGGCAACCCGTCCGGCATGCCGGTGGGATTTCACGCAAACGGCACATTCTTCCTGCTGGGCACGCGCCCGTCCGTCTCGTTCAGCTATGACACCTACGGCATCCGGGTCCAGGCGAGCGACGGAACGTTGCTGGATCCAGACGACGACTTCAACCAGAGCTCGGGCGGCGTGCTGCTGTGCCAGGGCTGCTATCCCGGCGTGCAGACCGCGAACCTGGTCGCGGGCGGCGGCTTCGCCACCATCGCCGGTGCAGACGGTTTTCGCTTCACGCTCACCCTTCGCGCGCGTCGGCGAGGTGACCAGCGCCGACGTATCGCTGGGCGGCCACGCGCCGACCTTGCTCCAGCCGGTCGGCGCGGGCATGGTTGCGCTCGAGGGTGGGATGCTCGACCTGTTCTCCGTCACCGCGAGCCCGTTCGCCCTCGGTTACACGGGCGGTGCGATCGCCATCCCACGCACGCCGGACGCCTCGGAGATCTCGGCGGCATACGCCGCGGGTCGCTTCCTGGTCGCGGGCAACAGCATGCGTCCGACGTTCCTCCTCGACGACCAGGGGACGCTTGCCCTGCCTCCCGCACCGGGCTCTGCCTGGATGTCGTTCGACACGAACGACATGCACGCCTCCTGTGTCGCCACCGGCGGAACCGTGCAACTGTCCGCCTACGGCGCCATCGGCGGCCTGATCACCGGCTCATACGCCGGCGTGACCTGGACGGGCACCGCCTGCCCAGGCACGCCATCGGGCGAATTCTCCATCACACGCGAAGCGGATCATTGATCCCGCGTCGCCCCCCGGTACCTGGGTTTGGTCGATGATGGCCGGGTACCTGTGCGCTGGTGCTGACACCCAGAGCGGCAACATAAGCCGCTTTCCTTTGCCGAGCTCACTCGGACTCAACCACCAACACCAAGAACTTTGTCCATCCATTGAACCGGCACCCAGGTCGGGGCGCCGCGGAGGCCCTCCGGTCCGCCCCGCGCGCGGAATCCGGCCCGTCGGTAGAACTCGACCGCGTTCAAGGACATCGCACCGAAGAGACGCTCGCAGCGGGCGGCATGGGCACGCGATTCGATGGCCGCGAGTAGCGCATGCCCCACACCTTGCCCCTGAAACTCGGCGTCCACGAAAAGCGCGCGCAACAAGCCGGTCCTTGGGTCGATTTGCGTCGCACCGACCAGGCGCCCGCCCATTTCCGCCACCAGGGTTTCGAACGGACCCAGCGCTTCGATGAACAGCGAAGACGCATATCCCACGTAGACCGATCGGCGTTGGCGCTCGTCGTAGACGTCGCGGCACCCGTGCTCGAGAGCGCCCTCGATCAGCCGAAGAATCCCCGAGATGTCCTCGAACCGCGCAAAACGGATCGACATGGACGGCGCGCCCACGGGCAAAAGCTCGCGTTGCTTCATCATGGAAGCATGGCACCGACGCTGGCCTTCGTCGACGAGCTCTACCGGGCCCCTGGAGAGCCCGGTAGAGAGTAGAGAATCCGTCCCGGCCCGCGGCTCACAAACCGCGACTAGAGCTCCTGTGGGGATTGCCCACAGGCGAAAACGGTAGCGTGAAAGCTTCTCGCGAATGTTCCTCGATCGTCGTCGGAGCGTTATAGACTTCCTGAGTGTCTGAAGGCTATGACGCTATCATTGTCGGCTCCGGTCCGAATGGTCTTTCGGCTGCGGTGACGCTCGCCGAGCGGGGCCTGTCGGTCCTCGTTCTCGAAGCACGCGATGCAATTGGGGGTGGTACGCGCAGTGCCGAATTGACCCTCCCCGGGTTCACGCACGATGTCTGTTCGGCAGTCCACCCCATGGGGGCGTTGTCGCCAGTGTTTAAGCGTATAGCGCTGGAAAGTCGTGGAGTCACGTGGGTCCACCCCCCGGCCGCTCTGGCCCACCCACTCGACGACGGTCGCGCGGCACTCCTGAAATGTTCCTTCGAAGACACCGCTCGAGGATTGGAGGGTGACGCGGAATCGTACCGAAGGCTGGTCGGTCCATTCCTCGCTCGTGCTCCTCTTCTGTTTGCAGAGTTGCTCAAACCGCTGCGCTTGACTCGTCATCCTCTTCTGCTGGCTCGCTTTGGCTGGACCGCCTTGAAGTCTGCCCAGCGACTCGCCCGAGGCACCTTCGAAACAGCCCTCGGACGTGCGCTGTTGGCGGGTTGCGCTGCCCATTCGTTCTTGCCGCTCGATGCGCCCGCCAGCTCGGCCATCGCAGTGACCTTGCTTTTGGCTGCGCACGTCAACGGATGGCCCTGCGCCAAGGGAGGCTCCGGGTCGATCAATCTCGCGCTCGCGAATTACTTGATGGCTCTGGGCGGGACCATCGAAACGAACCACCCGGTCTCGCATTGGCGTGAGCTTCCAAACTTCCGGGCAGTGCTATTCGATACCAGCCCCAAGACCATGGCGCGCATTTGCCGGGACCGACTTCCCACAAGGTACGTGGAGACCATCGAGCGGTTTCGGAGAGCCCCGGGCGTGTTCAAGCTGGATTGGGCGCTTGCCAGTCCAATTCCGTGGAAGAGCATGGAGTGCGGCAATGCAGGTACCGTGCACCTGGGAGGCACCTTGGAAGAGATTGTTCAGTCTGAGTCCCAAGTTGCCCAAGGTCGTCACTCGGAACGGCCCTTCGTCTTGGTCGCTCAGCAGAGCCTATTCGACATGGGACGAGCGCCTCCAGGCAAGCACACGGGCTGGGCTTATTGTCACGTGCCCAACGGATCGACAGTGGACATGACCGTCGCCATAGAACGCCAAGTCGAGCGTTTCGCGCCGGGCTTTCGCGACTGCATTCTAGCGCGTCACGCGATGACAACCGAGGATCTCAATCGTTACAACTTGAACTACCACGGAGGAGACATCACCGGCGGAGCCAACGACCTTCGCCAAATGGTCATGCGACCGAACCTCCGCTGGTCTCCCTATTCCACCCCAACGCCGGGAATCTACTTGTGTTCCAGCTCGACCCCGCCCGGAGCCGGTGTTCACGGAATGTGTGGATACAATGCGGCACTGTGCGCCCTACGTCGCACATTCGGAGCGTTGCCATACTCGGAGTCTGGGCCAACATAGACGGTCGTTCACACCGTCGCCATGCGTTGCGGCGCTTCTTGCTGCCTACAAAAGGTCCAATTGTTGATGTACTCGAGGTCGTGGGCCACTCTCGGGCTCAAGCCCGAGTTTTCGTGTCGTCTCGTGGTCGCTCCCGTAGCTTCCGCAGTTCAGGTGAGTTGCGCGTCGGCGCGATTGTTCCCCTTCTTGGTCCCATCAGGTGCGTCCCTCGCGAGCCGCCCAGCGAAAAGGCCGGGATATAGCGTGTCCAAGACCTCGAAGGTCAGAAAGACGCAAACTACTCCCAACATGACGGCAGCGATACCGAGCGGCACAGGCGTCTTGCCGAACAGGAATTGGAAATAGCTCACGAGCGACGAACCGATGACGAGCAAGGAAACCCAGGCGCGTCTCGGCATGGTGAAGGCGTAGAGGATACAGAGCACGTCACCCAGGAAGATGTAGCGCTCGTGCATGTGAGGCATGAGAAAAGGCGCCACGCAGGAGAAAAGCAGCGACTCCTTGATGGCAAGATGCGAGGAGACCTGCTCCTTGGTGCGCATACAGGCTACCGCGAGCATGAAGACGATCCCGACGGCGAACCAAGTCCCGAACGGAGTGATCCATTGGCCGTCATCTGGAAACCAGTTGTAGATTCCGGGTGCGTTCATATTCAGCCCATCATAGTGCTGCATCTGGTGGGGGTAGATCATGAGCAGGTCCGCAAATCGCGCGCCCGCAATCCAAGCCGGCACGAGGCAAAGGAAGAATATCACCGGCAAAGGCAAGAGCGAGCGCCAGCGAATTTCCTTGCGAATGAGCCAGATACCGAGCATCGGAAAGAGGAAGACGGCCTGCAATTTCACCGCGACGGAGAGTCCAAAGAACGCTGTCGTGAGGTAGTCGCGGCCGCGCAGAAAGAAGGCAATGGCAATCACGAGAAAGACGGCGAACAACATGTCGCACTGGCCCCAAAGTGCACTGTTGAAGATTACCGTGGGCGCCAAGAGCAAGGCAAACCCGGCGAAGAAGGCGCGGAGCCGGCTTCGGGAAAGCCGATACACGACCATGGCCAGCACCATGGCGCACGCATAATCGCACAACATCGAGAACAGCTTCACCGAGACAACGCGGTCCATCGGCAGTCTCGAGGCCAACCAAAGAAA
Source organism: uncultured delta proteobacterium (assembly GCA_963824555.1). Classification (GTDB taxonomy): domain Bacteria; phylum Myxococcota_A; class Polyangia; order Fen-1088; family Fen-1088; genus Fen-1118. Next base: position 106,209 of record CAWGPW010000023.1, read on the forward strand.
GTAGATGTAGGTTGGGTTGTAATCGATACCGCCTTCCTTCAGGGCGCGCGCCAAACCCAGCTTGCGGATCGAGTCACACCAAGGAAGAATGCAGTCGTCCAGGTCCCGGCTGTGGAACCCGAGCAGTGACCAACGAATCCCAAAGGTGATGGTGGCTCCGACTGCGAAGAGGAGGAGAGCGAAGCCGTGCCTCCGCAGAAAGAGATAGAGGCCCCGGAGGACTTCGCCTGGTCGCCGCTTGCCCCGGTCCGGCTCGGATTCGTCACCCATCGGTTAAAGCGTCTATCAGAGCGAGCACCCTCGCGCCACAAATGACCTTGTAACAGAACGCATACTAGTGATCCGAAGCACGCGGAAGGATCGCCAGCGACGACGGCCGGCAAGTTCGCTTGCCGTTCTCACCTGATTCGATCCATTGTGAGAAGAATGCTGAGCACTCACGGGCGTACCCTCGCGGCTTGGATACACAGTCGCGTGAGGCGTGTGGATCCCGCACTGCCCATCGCCATGGCTGTGGGTCTGATCGTGCGTGCGTGGAGCTTCGGCGACATCCCGCCCGGTCTCAACCAGGACGAGGCGTCCACTGCCTACGATGCGTTTTCCCTCATCCACTACGGAGTGGACCGCCACGGGTACCACCTGCCGGTCGTGCTCGTGTCATGGGGCTCGGGCATGTACGCACTGGCCTCCTATGTGGCAGCGCCGTTCATCGGCCTACTTGGCCTCCACGTCTGGTCGGCGCGGCTACCCTTCCTTCTGGCTGGCATGGTCTCCTTACCCTTGTTCTTTGTGCTCCTGCGCGACGCTTTGGATCGGAGGACCGCGCGTATCGGCGTCGCGCTTCTAGCCATAAGCCCCTGGCACATCATGATTTCGCGCTGGGGCCTCGATTCGAATCTCTTCCCCTTCGTGTTCCTCGTGGCGACGGTGCTGCTCCAGCGCTCGATCGCGCGGCCTCGCCTGCTCCTCGCGTCGATCTTCGTGTATGGGTTGGCGCTCTATTCCTACGGCACCGCCTACATGGTCGTGCCCGCATTCCTCGGGCTTGTGCTGGTCTATGGATTGCGTCACCACCTGTGGCCAGTCCGGGCCATGGTGCTGTCGGCATTCACGTTCCTCGTCGTGGCAACCCCTATTGGACTGTATGTGGCGATCAACAGCTTTGGCTGGAATTCGATCCGCACACCGCTTTTCAGCATCCCTCGCCTCACGGGCTTGCCGCGTTTCCGAACCATGGGCAATTTCAACATCTTTTCGCTTGAATTCGTCCGGCAGGCCTGGTTCAACCTTGGCACGGCGGCCGACATGTTCAGGCTGCAAGACGATGGGCTCATCTGGAATGCAATTCCGAGCTACGGAATCCTCTATTCGTTTTCTACTTTTCTCGCCCTGGCTGGCCTCGCGCTGCTTGTCGGCAACATGGTCCGCCGCGGCTATCAGCGTTCCTTTGCACTGTTGGCCTGGTGCTTGGCAGCCATGCTGCTCACGGCGTTTGTCACAGCCAACATCAACCGCGCCAATATCGCGATGTTCCCATTCATCTATTGCGCGGCCGTTGCGATGTCCCTGCTCTGGTCGAATCGTCCAATTGCGGTCTTGCTCTGCGTTCTTGTGGCCGGCTCATTCGTTGGATTTGCGAGTACATATTTCGGTCCCTACCGCAATTCCGCGGCCGAACCGTTCTTCGCTTCGTTCGGCGAGGCTATTCGCTATTCGACGACGCAGACCAGTGGCGAGGTGTGCGTTACGGATCGCGTCAACATGCCGTACATCTTCGTTCTCTTCTATAATCGCGAAGATCCACGCATATTCAAGCAGACAGTCCGCTTTGCGAATCCAGGGGCGGAATTCGAGACCGTCGCCTCGTTCGGGCGCTACAAGTTCGGGCTTGGGACCTGCGCCGACTCGGCGCCAGTGATAGTCGCGACCAAGGCCGAAGCAGCCAATCTGCGGACGGAACGTTTTGGCAGCAAGGAATTCGAACGCTACACGGTCCTTGTCCGTCGCAAATAGGGTCTGGCTAGCGAAAGCGTTGTCTACCATCCCGAAGGAGCAGCGCTGAGAGCTCGCGCGCGTCCCGCCTACGACGCAGGAGTTGCCAACGGCTTCAAGTCGAAGAGCGAACCCACGCGGCCATACAGGCCGGCGCACAGCAGAGCCAAGGCTTCGTCGGGCATGTCGAGGAGGTTCTTGCCCTCGACGAGCAGGGCGTTGACCTGGTCCGCGTCGAAGTCTCCCGCGTAGAGTCCATGCACCTTGGCGAAAGCGTTGGCCAGGCACACGATGTTCGACTGTGCATAGGGAGAGGCCGGATCGTAGGCTTCGCACTTCTCGATGGCGTCACCGATGGCGGGCGGCAAATTCCAGCGCCTGGCCAGCTCGACGCCGACGTTGCGGTGCGATCGGGCCACCACTTGGCGCCAGACCGCGTGATTGATCCATGGGACCGACGACTTGTGCACCGACATCAACTTCTCGGCTTCGAGCAGCAGCGCGGCGACCACGGGCTTTCCGATGTCGTGCAGCAAGCCCGCCAGATACACCGTATCCGGATCGGGGTGGCCGGGACCGTCAAGTTGTCCGGCAATTTCCTTCGCGATCAGCGCCACCGCCAGCGAGTGCTCCCAGATCCCTTGAAAAGCCGCTTGAATGCGTTCGTCCTTGGAGGAAAACGCCTGGTACATCGAGTAGTGGCAGATGGCCAGCCTCAGTCCCTCGGTGCCCATGCGGGCGATGGATTGTTCGAGCGTGGTGACCTGCGAGCCGCCAGGAAAGGCGGCACTGTTGGCCAGGCGAAGGACCTGGGAAGCCAGCACGGGATCCTTGCTAATGACCTTGCTCATGTTCTTGAAGGTCTGCTTGGGATCGTCGATGAGCCGCATGCACTGAACCGCGATGGCCGGCATGGCCGGCACGAGCAGGCTGTCGCTTTCGAGCCGCTTGAGGATGATGTCGGTCATGCGCTTCACCAGGGACATCGCCTCGCGCTTTTCACGGTATGCGCCGGTTTCCTCGTCGGGAGAGCCCTTGACGGTCGTGGATGGCGGCCGAAGCGCATTCTCGATGGCATTGCGCAGCTCGCGCATGTTGCCGAACCGCTGCGCAGGATCCTTCTCCAGCGCTCGCAGAATGGCGGCGTTCATGGGCTTCGACAGCTTGGGGTTGAGGCCGATGGGAGGGACAGGCATATCCCGCATGTGCGCCAGCATGACGTCCGGGGGCGCCTCGAAACGAAAGGGAACCATACCCGTGAGCATTTCGTAAAGAATGATGCCGAGCGAGTAGATGTCGCTGCGGTGGTCGAGCTCCGAGTCCGGACGGCATTGCTCGGGCGACATGTACGCCGGGGTGCCGAGCACCGTTCCCGCCATCGTGTTTCGCACGGCATCCGGACCGTGCGGGCCGATCAGTTTGGCAATGCCGAAGTCCAACACCTTCACGTAGTCGGGGTAGTCGGGATGGTTCAGCAGGAAGATGTTTTCCGGCTTGAGATCGCGGTGAACGATGCCGTGGTCGTGGGCCGCGGCCAGGGCCGAGGCGATCTGCCTGACGATGCGAACGGCGACATCCTCCTCGAGAATTCTGTTCCTTTCCAGGCGCTCGCCGAGCGTCTCCCCATCGAGGAAGCTCATCACGATGAAGTGCACGTCGTCCGACTGTCCGATGTCGGTGATCTCGACGACATTGGGATGCTGGATGTCGTTGGCCGCACGCGCCTCGATGAGGAAACGGGACAGGACGTGGGGATTGCGCGAAACCTCCGGGTGCAGAATCTTGACCGCGGCACGACGGCCGATGAGCGTGTGCTCGGCATAATAGACCGTTCCCATGCCACCGCTACGCAGGGGGGTCACCAACCGATAACCGCCAAAGACCCTCCCAACCATGTTGGTCGAGCGTACGGCGGGCGGTCCGAAAGGCGATGTCTCATCGCTCACGCCCCTTCTATCGGCACAAGCTTTGCAGATCTGGAGAGACGCGTGGCGCGAGGATGTTGGCGCCCTACTGCGGATCGCGCGTTTGGAAATGGGGCTCGTTCGCAAGATTCACGAACGCATCCAGGAGGCCGATCTTTCCGGATTGCAGGTCGGGAACAGCGCTTGCGCCCAGGCAGGATTGCCCCGTGCCGAAGGCATAGGTGGCCAGGAAGTTGGCCACACATTGGTTGGCTTCCGGCACCTGAGCGAGATCCTTCGCCAAGTCTTCTTGTCCCGAAAATGAGAAAGACTGGGCCCCCGCGATGGCCGGTGTGTAGGTGCCGGAGGCGTCGATGGTGAGGCCGCTCTCGGTTTCGCGGTATTGGCCGGCTTCGTTGAAATGCTCGAATCCGAAGCCCAGCGGGTCGAATAGCTTGTGGCAACTCTTGCAGGGCTCGACGCTGGCGTGACTGATCTCGTAGCGCTGGCGCGTGGTCTGCTGGCCGGGCGCCGGCGGCGGGATGGGCGGAACGCCCGGGGGCGGGCTCGGCTTGGTCAGGCAGAAGAGACGCGAGAAGGGAAACAACCCGCGCTTGGTCGGCGACGACCCGTCCGAAGCCGCGTGCACGGACAGGAACGCCCCCTGCGCCAACAGCCCGATGCCCCGGCCGGCCGGGCGGGCCACCGAATCGAAATCCGTCGCGGGCGTCGGAAAGTTGTAGAACGCGGCCAGCGCCTTCGACGGGTTGGTGCTGGGCGCGGTCAACAGCTCTTTGAGGCCGCCCTTGTTCTGGAAGACGACGTCGTCGATGAAGTGGCGAGTCTCCTCGACCATATCCGCGCTCAGCGCGGGGAAATTCGGGACATTGGTCTTCTGGATGGAGGTGACGTTGCTGTAATCGAAATAGGCCGCGAAGAAACGCTGAAGCGTCTCCTCGCCCGCGGATGTCGCCATCATCGCCGCCGCCACCTTGGCGGGCGGATCCATCGACCCATTCTCGGCCTGGGTCAAAAGATCGTCGGTTGGCGTGGTCCCCGTGTAGGTATAGGCGAGCTCGGTCGCCACCTCGACCGGGGTAAGCTTCCGAACACTTCCTTGGACCACGCCGATCTCGCTGCGGTAGATGGCATTCGGACTTTGGATGAGTCCTACGGTCATCCATTTAAGGGCGGTCTTGAAGTCGGACTTCGCCAACGCCTGGTCGAAGAACGCCAGGTACTGATCGTGTTCGGATGACGTGAGCGAGCGGCGAAACAGGCGGCGGCCGTACTTGTTCAGGAAAGTCTCGGCGCAGGCGTGATTGGCCGTGCTCGCCGAGCAGGGCAACAGTTGGGCTAGCGGTGTCCCCACCAGCGCCGTGGCCAGCGATTGCGCGGTATCGAGAAGGCCGCTGACCAGTTGGGCGCCGACTGTCGCCTGTGCGTCGTTGTCGAAACCGTAACTCGAAAGGCCGTTGGCCGGGAGCGACGCGGTCCATTGACCCTTCACCTCGGGGAAGATGTCGTCGAGAGTATTTTGGAGCTCCCCGTTGGTGAGAAGGCGCAGGACGGGCGAGCCGTTCGCTGCCTGGGTGCAGCTCTGCGCATCTGGCGACGATGACGTACCACCACCGCTGCCGAGGTCGCCGCCCGCACCCGACCCGGCGGAGCCGCCGTTTCCGCCCGCGCCGCCGTCGTTCGATCCACTGTTCCCGCCACTGTTCCCGCCACTGCTCCCGCCGCCACTCCCGCCCGAATGGACGGCCGAGCCGCCGCCGCCGCCCGCGCGGATGACGGCGCTGGCCCGACATCCGGTCAAGGCGCCCAGCAAGGCCAATCCAAGCTCTATCCGCCTCACGCTAGGGCCTCCGTGATCACGCCGGTGGTGTCGGGAAAGGAAACCGTCCCAGCGCCCATGGCCTTGGCCAGGGTCAGGTAAATGTCCGTGGCCGGACGGTTGTTGGTGGCCGCGGTATCGGGACTGGTGGTTTGCGAACGCACCACCTGTCCCGTCTTGAGCGCACCTCCGCATTTGCCGATGGTCACCAGGGGAAGGTTGGTGGGCACCTGCGGGTATTCAATCTCGCTCAGGCGGGTATGGTTTTGTCCGTCGCCGATCTCGCTCATCCAATAGATCACGGTGTTGTCGAGCACCTTGGTTCCAGGCGCGGTGGGATCGTCGGTGGTCGCCAGGACGCTAACCACGTTGTCGACCAGTTGCTGCGCGAACCAGCGTTGGGCGGTGGCGAAAGCCTTGCGTGGGGCTGGATCGTAGTTGTCGATGCTGACCGGCGAGTTGTACTGAGCGGTCGACACCGCTTGCGGCGAGGTGTGGGACAGGCCGCTGTGGTGCGATCCCGGCGCGCCAGCGAAGCCGAAGTCGAAATCGCACGTGGCGAACATGGGCATGAGCCCGATGATTTGGGCCGCGTTGCAGATGAGCGCCTGGGTCACCAGCTCCAGCTGGGCCTGCAAGATCATCGGGAAATTCTTCTCTTGGTAGAAATAGTCGTTGCCGCCGCTCGGGTCGACGACCAGCCCCGCGCTGGCGGCCCGAACTTTTTCCACCGTGGGCAAGATGGGACTCGTGGTGCAGGTCGATTGGCCCGAGCCATTTCCGCTTCCCGAAAGCACGCTCTGGACAGCGTCGAGGTGCGCTTGCAGCTTCGTCTGTTCGGAGGTCAAACCCGATAGGCTCGACTGCAAGGTTTGAATTTCCGAAGCCGTCAGCTTGAGGAGATCCTGTCTGAGCTGCACATCGGCGCTGACGACCGAAGTTCCGCCGAAGAGCGCATCGGCCACCTTCACGGGGTTTTTCTGGGGATCGATGTACGACCCGTTCCAGAACAGTTTGCCGTTGGTGTCGATGCCGTAGGGCAGGTGCGAACAGGCGCCGAGGATGAGGGGATTGATCTTGAGCGCACTCCCAATCACCTGCTCGAACGTCGTCCGCTGCGTGGTTTCGTCGATGACCTGCAGGCCGGAGAGACAGTTGACGATACCTGAATGGCTCGCGGCCGCTCCCCGGTACTGAAAGCCTTCGTAGACGTTGACGTAGGATTTGTACTGCTGAAGCGGCCCCAGGATGCTGACGTTCGATTTGTCGAGATCGAAGCTCGTCAAGTCGGACCCCGCAACCCTTGGGTTGTAGTGCTCGGGCGCAACGCCGTGGGGCATGAAGAACACGAAAAGACGTTTGGCGGCCGCCGTGGGCGTCGCCACCGCGACGCGCGCCAATCGGCCCGCTGCGGCGAAGGTTAGTCCGGCGCCCAGGGCCTTCAAAAACATGCGGCGCTCCACACCATGCGTGGCACGCAGCATTCGGGGTGATTCTTTGGGCATGGGCAGGGGCTCCTTCGAGGCCTGCCCGAAGAAGTTGGCGGCCACCCTTCGAGATCGCGCGATCAGGGAACCCGGGGTAGAGAAACCGAGACAACTTCTCCGGACGACGCCAACCGGGGATCGAACGTAAGCAATGCCTAGCTCAGATGCGGGAAGATGCCCAAAGGTGCCACAATTTATTTCCGAAGGAACCCTAGGGCCCGCAGCCGATAGGCGCGGTGGACAGCGCCACGTCGTCAATCCACAAATCGGTTTCCACGTTGCTGAAGCTCTGCCAGCCGAACACTGCTTGCACGAACTTGCCGCTGAGGAAGGTAGCGCCTGCGGCCTGGTGCTCCCATTGGTCCGGCGCGGTGACGGAAAAGACCAAGGTGCCGTCGGCGTAGGCCAATAGTTGGTGCTGGGGCAGATCGCCGAGAAATGCGACCTCGACGCAAACCCAATCGTTCGCGGGGATGACCTGGCCCATGCCCCACTGCGCTGCAACGGGAGAAATGTCGTCGGTGGGAACTTCGTTGGCCCCGAGCGCGCCCTTGACTTCCCCGAAGCGGACCTCGTTGTCCGCGCCACTTGGATTCTTGCGCAGGACGAACAGGCTTTCGTGGTTGGACGTGTTCGGGTCGTGCATGCCGAGCTGCCGGGTCATGTACACAAATGCGCGCATGTAGAGGCGCGTGAGGCCCGTGGGCAAGGTCTTGCCGATCTGCGCGGGCGACGACCCGCCGTGAACATGCACGGACTTGTTTCCGCTGTGTGCGCGGGTCTCGTCCACCAACGCCAGCGTCGTTCCACTGGGGTTTTGCCCATCAAGGTTGTAAGCGATGAATGCGTCGAAACCCGTGGGGGGGTCACCGGTGGTATCCGCGTCGAAATCATCGGTGAAGAAAGGGGTCGGGCTGGCGCCGCCCGCGCCGCCGCTGCCCGTCGCGCCGCGGCTGCCCGTCGCGCCGCCGCTACCCGTCGTGCCGCCGCTACCCGTCGTGCCACCGCTGCTCGCTGTGCCTGTCGCGCCACCGCTACCCGTCGCGCCACCGCTGCTCGCCGTGCCACCGACGCCCGTCGCTCCGCCGTCGCTCGTGGTGCCGCCCGAGCTCGTCGTGCCACCGGTGTCTTTCGTACCACCGCTGTCCGTCGCGCCACCGGGGCCTTTCGCACCACCGGTGCCCGCCTCACCGCCGGCGCTCGTCGAGCCGCCGGCGGCGATTTGGCCACCTGTTCCCGACCCGCCAGCATCGTGGTTGGAAGCACTCGATTGGCAACCAGCGACAGCGAGTCCCAAGGCCAAGCCAAGCAGCCGCGAGGCTCCGCCGTAGGGCCTTACGGTTCGTGAGCTTGCCATCGCGAAAGCATAAGCGGCACCGACAGCGCGCCAAGCTTAAAATCGGACCCTACAGGGTCGATTTCATGCCGCGTGGCTGCTAAACCAACCACGATTGCCTCGGGGTGTCTGCTGGAGAATTCGATGACATGCGCTTCCGTGCCTTCGCTTTCCGATGGTTCTCGACCTGCGCCACGCCTGGCGCGCTGCCTGGCAGCAGCCGCCTTCGCCGCCTCGCTGGCGTGTAGCAGCACCCCGCGTTCGGGAGGCCCAGGCGGTGCGAATGCGACGGGCGGCGTGACGGACACCAGCGGCGCGACCAGCACCGGCGGCGCGACCAGCACCGGCGGCGCGACCAGCACCGGCGGCGCGACCAGCACCGGCGGCGCGACCAGCACCGGCGGCACCACGAGTGTCGGCGGCGAAAGCGGGATGGGCGGGATGACCAGCACTGGCGGTTCGCCCAGCACAGGTGGCACGACTGGCACTGGCGGTTCGCGCATCACTGGTGGCACGACCAGCACTGGCGGCACCTCGAGCACCGGCGGCTCGCCCAGCACTGGCGGCACGACTGGCGGCGGCACTTCGAGCACCGGCGGCTCGCCCAGCACTGGCGGCACGACTGGCACCGGTGGCACGACCAGCGCCGGCGGCACCGGGGCTTCCACAAGCAACGGTGCGTGTCCCTCGGACGCTTTCTTTTGTTCGGGGTTCGAGGACACCGCCCTACCCGCGACGGCCACCTACGTCTCCAACCTTCCGACCCCGGTCGAGGTCGTGGTCGACACAACCCTTCACAACACCGGAGCTCAATCCGTGAAGGTCAACCCAGGCACGGGCTACGTCTACCGCATGCTGTCCGTGCCGGCCGCGACGACCTTCTGGTTCCGCGCGTATATGATGACCGATGTGCCCATCGACCAGAAAGCGACGGTGCACGAGAGTTTCATGGGCGCCAACTGGGGACAGGACAAAGGCGTCGACATCGTCCAGGAGCAATGCGAGGTGGCCGTCAATATCAACGACAATCCTGTGCTCGGGTCCAACGGCCAGAACCCTCCCATCACCTGTCCCGCAGACGGCCAAAAGATCTCCGCCAACACGTGGTACTGCTTCGAAGGTTCTTTCGACGGCGCCACGGGCGATTTGGAAATCTTCGTCGATGGCGCTTCCATCATCAAGGGCAGCGCAGTTCCTCAGGCCAAACAACCGTTCACCAATTTCCGGTTCGGCTATGTCGAATACAACGGGACAAACCGCACGGTTTGGTACGACGATGTGGCCACGGCGCCAAACCGTATCGGCTGCTTGAAGTAGCACGGCTGCGAGCGTGCCGAGGTGTAGGCCGGACCGAGGCATCCACCTCTCGCCGTCGCGAGGGAGCCCAGGGCACGTCGAATGCTTGCGCCTGGCCTTCGTAGCTCAGCTCGTGCCAATTATGCAATACTCAGCCCGTGCTCGCTTTGCTCGTCCTGCCATGGCTGCTCGCCGTGAACGCGGCGACCGTGGAAAAGAGCGTGTGGCTCCTTCAAGGCACGGGTTGGGAACGCGAAGAGACCGCCCTGCTCTATGCCCTGCGCATCTACACGCGCGATCTGAAGGTCCCCATCACCATCAGCGTAATTCCCTCACGAGGCGAAACGCACGACGACCAACAGAAGGGCGCGAAAAGCCGCTGCGCCCTGGACGTATCGCTCGTGGCGTGGTTCACCGACGACCATGCCACGCCTCATCTGTCCGTTCTGCGCTGCGCTTCGGGCGAAGAATATCGACTGCCCCTGGTGCCCGCGAACGACCGCGAGCTTGCGGCCCAAACGCTGGCGCTGAAGATACGTGGCCTATTGACGGATGTCACAGCCGTCGAGTCGACCGAGGAGGATCTGCTGCCGCGCCCCGGTCAGACTTCAGGGATGAAGCCCAACCCGTGGGAGAGTAACGCCGGCATGGAACACCTCGGCGACAGGCCCAGCGACACGAGCCCCACGGTGGATCTGCCATTGCGCGCGAATGCCGTTCGAAGCGAGGAAGATGGGCCGGCTGTCGTTGCGCGGACGCAGCGAACCCAGGTTCTGGAGGGCGGCCTCGACTGGCTCTACGGAGCGACCAACTCTTTCGCCACGACTCGCCAGGGGCTGCTCTTGCGGCTGTCCATCGCATCGACGCGGCTGCCACTGGCCTTGGAGATGGACGGCGCGGTGGTCACGTCCGTCGCGAATGAGGTAGGGGGCTATCAGCTCACCGTCTCGGAAAGCCCCATCACCGGGGTCGCGCTCTCGGCTAGGTTGGCCAGCCCCTCGTGGACGATTTCCATCGGGCCGCGACTCAGTTTGCATCGCATTTCCGCGGAAGGGCTCAGCCCCGACGGGCGCACAGGTTCGACCACGACCGCTGCCGTCGGGTTCGGGGCTCTGGAGCGCATCCTTCTCAAAGCCTCCGACATCATGAGCTTCGCTCTCTCACTGAGCAACGAAGCTCTCGTGCCGCGTCAGCGATTCACCCTGGACGGACGAACGCGATTCGACGTGGGACGCTTCCAGTGGGCCTTGTCGGCCGGCGTCGTGGTGCATCCGTGAAGAAGCCGAGCAGCAGCCCCAATGGAGCCGACTTCAACGTTTTGCCGCCTGGTGGTACTAACGTAGATGTGAGGGCAGAGAGAAATCCCCATCCGTGGATGGCATCGGGTAGCGGCGAAAGGCCGTCCTGGGTCGCGGGCTGCTGCGCGCGCGAGCCGGCGGCCATTGCCACGATGTTCAGAGAGCACTGCGACACGGTCGAGCGCATGATCCTGCGGCTCGTCGGACCCACACCGGATCTCGAAGACTTGGTCCAGACGACCTTCGTCGAGGTGATACGCACGATCCACCGCTACCGCGGAGAGGCCAGCTTCAAGACGTGGATCACGAGCGTGGCGGTGCACGTCGCCCAGCACCACCTGCGTGCCGGACGCTTGCGACGACACGCGCCTTTGGAAATGGTTCCCGAGGATCGCTTGGCGTCGCCCACGCCCGATATCGAGGCCCAACTCGACGAGCGACGGCTGTCCGAACGGCTCTACGCCCTGCTCGACAGGATACCATCGCGGCAGCGGGTTGCCCTTGTGCTCTTCACCATTGATGGGCGACCCGTGGAGGAAGTCGCGGCCCTGACCGGAACGAGTCAGGTCACCACGCGATCGCGCGTCTTTCTCGGACGCAGGGCCCTGCGCACTCTCATCGACGCCGATCCGGATCTGTCTCAGATGGCCGATTCGGTGCTGGGCGGCAGTCGGGAGAAAAGGACATGACCTCCTGCCGTCGAATGCGGGCCGCTATCATCGCCGTCGTGCGACGACAGGCGACCGAGGCGGAGCGTCTTTGCCTCGAGAAGCACTTGACGACGTGCCGGTCCTGTCGGGCGGAAAAGGCCCGCTGGCTTCTGATGGAGAGGCTCGAGCAGCCAGACCCGCCGAGGCTCTCGCAGGATGCCAGGGCGCGAATCTTGTGCCACCTGACCGACCTGCCCGAGCCCGAGGTCGTGAATGAGCGAAAGGCCCGGCATCTGCTGCCGGCGCTGGCAGGCGCGCTGGCGGTCGCGACCGCGGTCGCGTTGCTGGTGGTGCTGCCCGGCGGCCAGCGTTCTGCCGTCGAGAGGGCTGGCCGCGGCGACAACGCGCTGCTGGCGTCGCCCGCGATGGGGCGTGCCATCGCCATTCAGGCCAAGACAGCAGGCACCATCGATGCGGGCCGAGCACATATCCTTTATGGACCTGGAGCCGCTCTACGTGTGCAGCCCGGCGCCCGCGAGGTCGAGCTGTTTGCCGGCGAGATCGACGTCGAGGTCGCGCCCGGCGGGCCGCGATTCCGCGTTCTTACCCCTCACTTTACCGTCGAGGTTCTCGGCACGCGTTTCATCGTCGGGCTTGATCGCGTGCGGACCGTCCACGGGGTGGTGCGAGTGGCCGAGCCGGACGCGGCAGGTGCACGGCAGCTAGCCCTGGTGAGAGCTGGCCAGATCTGGGTTTGCCCGGACTCGTTGCCGTCAGCCGAGCTCGCCTCGCCGACCGCGCACGGCCCCAGCCCTGCGGAGACACCCGTGGCGCAGCCGAGCTCCAATCTCCAGGCTTCTGCCGCGATCCACGCTCAGGACCAAGGCACAAACCTGCCTGAACACACTTTGGTGGCCCGCAACGGCTCGCCGGCCCTGGAGCAGACGCAGGCAGTGAACGCGCCACCATCGGCATCGGAGGCCATGGCGGAGAGCACGCCCCCATCCGAAAAAACGCCGGTCGCCAGGAGAGAGGTAGGCTCCCGCGCCCATTCCGTCGACGAGCTTTTGTCGGACGCACGAGCGGCCCTTGCTGCCGGAAATACCAACCACGCGCGCGAGTGCGTCGCATCTGCCCTGCGGGCAAGGCCCAAACCTCGGCAGCGAGCCATGGCCGAGTTGCTGTCGGCCGACACCATGCTGGTCGAAAGCCGCTACGACGCCGCCTTGACCGCCTACCGCAGCATGATGGACCGCTTCGCCAACTATCCCGAAGGTGAAACGGCGGCGTTCGCGCTTGCCCAGCTTCTGTCCGAGCGGGGACCACAGGATCGAGCGCAACAGGCCCTGGAACACTATCTGGCGCGCTACCCTGCGGGGCGTTTCGCCGAAGAGGTCGAAAAGAAACTGACCCATACGACTCCCCAATGACCCGCCCGCTCTTGGTCTTGTGTTTGCTGGCGGGCTGCACGGAATCGACGGAGCTACTCGAACAACGCAAAGACGCTGCCACGACTGCACACGATGCAAGGCTCGGCGACGGTGCCCCAAGACCCAAAGACGACTTCTGTCCCACCCGAATCGACGTCTACGGGGGGATCAACATGCAGTTGGCCGGCTGTGGAGGAGGCGCGCCGACGGATGCGCCCCTCGAGAACGGCTACTTCTTCCCCGGAGCACCCGACTACGACAGTACGGTGGCCGGCCGTTTGCTCGCGCGGCTGACCGGTGACCCGGATCTGGTACCGATCTTCGGCCCGGCCTGGACGGTGCGCTCGTGCGCCGGCCCCGGCCAGACGTTGTCGCAACTGGCCTCGCCTCTTTCAGAGGACGATTGCGGCGTCGACGGGCTCGGCGAGGGAGGCTCGTGGCAGAAGAGCTGCGTCAGCGATCCCGCGCCCGTACTGTTGTTTTCGGCCGGGATGCTCGACGATCTTTGTCACGGTGGTGGACCGGATTCGAGCGCGCAAGACGATCCGACAACCTACGTTCGCCATTATGTACAGCGGATGGAGTCCTTCTTGGCCAGCCGCACTCCAAGGTTGGCGATGGTGGGTCCCATGACGGAATGGACCGAGGCGCCGCCCTACGCGGACAATGACCCGGCGGCATGCGAATGGCAACGGCCGCAGTGGGACGAGCAGGGCTTGCAGAGCTGGGCCGAATCCGTGCCCGGCGCGCAGGGAGACGCCTTCGATGTCGAGGCCGTCCCTGACCTCCATGACGAGTTTCGCGACCACAGCAAGTGCTGCCAAATCCTCGACGCTTCCTGCTCTACCAACTGGTTTAGCTACGGTAGTCAAGAGGTCGCGAGCTGCGACGGAGCCCAGGCGATCGTGGATTTCTGGTATGCGCGACTCAAGACCGCGCTGCTGGCTCGGGACTTTGCTTGTCCATGACGAGCTGACGTCCAGGACCACACCGAAAAAAACGCAGATATCCCCCAACATTCGGACCGGAGAGGGCACCAATAGGACAGCAGCGCGGAGGTCCACGAATGGGAAGCGAGCCCATGGCCGATCAAGTGCCCACGATGAGCGAGGGTTTCCCTGAGCCCGGGCTTGACCACGCGGGCGCGGCAAGTCCGGCGTCGGAAGGCGCGGCCTGCGCGGCGAATGCGCATTTGCGATGTGAAGAAGCAAATCGCGTGGCCATCGATGACGACGTTACCGCGGTGGTACCGAGAGGATTCCCCAGGCTTTTCTTCGCGCACAATTCCGCATTTCACTGTGCCGCGACCATGTTCGGAATTGCGGCCATTGGTTTCGTTGCGATGGGAATTGCCAAGGTCGTGAAAGTGCGCGCGCGCGCGTCCTCGGATGTCGCGGTCGTCCGCGCCCCGACCACGCCTGCGCGCGTCAGTGGCAAGCCCGGTGCGAGGACTCCGACGGGAGGCGCGCTATCGGCTGCCAAGCTCGACGGCGATACCCCGGTCATAGCCGCCGTCCCACCGCCACCCGGGCGCGACAAGACCGACTTGGCCATATGCCAGGATGCGCTGGCGAAAAGGCAGACGGCAGCGATCGCACGGAATTGCGAGCACGCTCTCGACCTCGACCCATCCCTGGCTGCGCCAATCCTCGGATGGACGATGCGAGAGCTCGATCGAGGCAACGTGTCCCTCGCGGCGGCCTGGGCCCGTCGCGTGCTCGACGCCAACGATCATTTGGCGAATGCATACCTCGTCGTCGGAGTCGCGGAGCAGGCGGCGAGACACGCGTCGGCAGCCAAGACCGCCTATCGACGGTACCTCGAGCTGGCGCCCAAGGGCCGGTACGCGCGCGACGTCCGTTCGAGCATGGCAGCGCTTTGAACAGTGGGGATGAAATCGTCCTTTCGTTCAATCGCAGGAGCCTAGATGGCTGACATGGTCCATTGCCCAGGCTGTCCCCGCGCGCCCCGCTGCGTGCACAGAGGCGATGTGCGCGCAGCCGATTCCCGCGTCGAGCTCCGACTCGCGTAGCCCTCGACGGGCGATTCAAGCCAGGCCGAGCTGTTGGCCGAGCCGCTGCCGCGCAAGCGGCCTCGCCCAAGAAACATTACGTTACGCACATAGACTTACCCATCAGTCTCCTCGATCTAATGCCGGTCACGTGAAGAGCAAGGGAGCCCACTCCCGACCAGCGGAACTTGCTGACACGCGCAAGCTGTCTGGACCGCTCCCAATGCTGCCGCGACGCAGCTAGGCAGCCAGAATCGAATTCCGGAGAAGAGACTTCTTCTTCCTAGGTTCATGGCATAAGGCGTCAAGCGCCTGTTCTTTTTGGCATCCGCTCGATACTAGCCGCGGTATAAACAATCGCTCTGCCACCCGTGCTTTGCCACCCGTGTCTTGGAGGTACTCATGCTTTCGACCAAGTTCCGGACCGCTCGGCGAGATCTTCGCCCGTCGGCCCACGATCCTGACTCTCGTTCGTCCATCCCACGCGCCCTGTTCGCCGGAATCCTCACGCTTGCGCTCGCGGCCTGCTCGTCCACGTCCAGCGGCGGCGGTAACGGCGGCTCGACCGGTAACGGCGGCTCGACCGGTAAAGGCGGCTCAGCCGGCAACGGCGGCAACGGCGGCTCGACCGGCAAAGGTGGCAACACCGGCAACGGTGGCTCGACCGGCAACGGCGGCTCGACCGGCAACGGCGGCTCGACCGGCAACGGCGGCTCGACTGGCAAAGGCGGCTCGACCGGCAACGGCGGTTCGACCAGCAACGGCGGCTCGACCGGCAACGGCGGCTCGACCGGCAACGGCGGCTCGACTGGCAAAGGCGGCTCGACCGGCAACGGAGGTTCGACCGGTAACGGCGGTTCGACTGGCAACGGCGGCTCGACTGGCAACGGCGGCTCGACTGGCAACGGCGGCTCGACTGGCAACGGCGGCTCGACTGGCAACGGCGGCTCGACCGGCAACGGCGGCATCGGCGGCACCGGCAACGGCGGCTCGACCGGCAACGGCGGCGCCGCCGGCAGCAGCGGGTGCGCGAATACCGATACGAGCGTGATCAACGAGGACTCGTCGGGTTACGTCTGCAACAACACGTGGGGTATCAAGGGAGCTTGGTATTGCTATAGCGACGGCTCCGATTCGAGCACCAGCTGCAAGGGCAGCGACGGCAAGGGCGCCGGCGCCATTCCGTGGAACACATCGTCAAGCACAATGTGCCTGAGCGGGACGATGGGCACAGGGTCCGGCAGTTATGCCGGCATCGGCTTCAAGGTCAACTCTGGACCGCCCGGTGACACCACGACGCCCGGCACGTGGGACGCGAGCAAGATCGTCGGCTTCGCGATTACCTTGACATCCGGAGCCAGCGGCAAGGGAACCGGTGGCATGATTCTCAACCTCGAGTATCCGACGTCGACGGACCTGGATTCGCAGACCAAGGATGCGCCAGGCATCACGATCCCCGGCGTGGCAGGCACCGCGATAACCTACAACGCACTCTTTGCCGATTCCGTGCTCGCCAACAACGCCAACAACCGCCACCCCGTCGATCCGGCCAATCTCACCGACGTGAAGATCGCCTTCTTCCCGGACAGCGTCTCGCATACGTACGACTTCTGCATCACGAAGGTCGTGCCGCTGACTACAGCGCCGAGCCCCGTCGTGGCCACGGGCTCATACGGACCTACGTGGTCAAACCAGACGGGTCAGGCAGTGAACGGCATCAACGGGTATGCAGTGCAAAGCGCCCCGTTCTCAGACAGCGGGCTTCCGATGACGATGCAGGTCAGCGCCACCTCCGGAGGCGTTGGGTTCACGTACACGGCAAAGTCAGGCGCGTCAGGCAATAGTCCCGCCTCGTTCCCCGCCGTCATCAGCGGCTGGGGGCCCGGTGAGGCCGGTATACAGCTCTATGGCCCCTACCAGGCAGACAAGACTATCAGCTCACTTCAGTCCGTGACGAGCAGTTGGTCTTTCACCATGGGCAGCAGCGGAGACGCGGTCTACGATGTCTGGTTTGGCCCGACCAAGGCGCCTACTACGACTCCGGCCGTCGAGCTGATGATCTGGATCGGCAACAACGGTAAGTCACCCCTCGGCAGTTCGACCGGTCCCGCTGTCACCGGGTCGGACGGGGTCTCTCGAGTCCCGCACTATGGCCAGGCGAATTCAACGGGGCAACAGGTCGTCAGCTATGTGCCGTCGTCATCATCGACCAGCGTGACCAATCTCGACTTGCTGCCCTACTTCAAGGACGCGGCCGGCAAATATGCGGGTCTGCAGAGTAGCTACTACCTGCTCGGCGTTCAGACTGGCTTCGAGGTTTACAGCGCGGACACCTGGAAAACTACCGACTACAACATCACCATCAAGTAGTTGAGCGCCAAGCCGTCCCTCCTCGGCGCCGCGAACTGCCGGGGAGGACGGGTAGGCATCCGACGATTGTCGCCCGGCCCCGACTTTTTGATAGACTCGCTTTGGCAGAGCAAATTAGGAGTGTAGCGATGCGCACGCAGATTTATTGCTCAGGTCGTTTGATCGTCGGCATGGCCTTCCTCTCAGGACTGGCCGCTTGTGCGAGCAGCCCAGGCCAAGCGGGTGCCAAGGGCAGCTCGACAGTCTCGCTAAGCGACGCGGGCTGCGTGATCGGAGACCCGAACGCCACCTACGTCCTGATCGACGACATGGAGACGACGACCCATGGGCCCATCGAGCTCGCGGGCATCTCTTCGCCGCTGTCGCCGGGCTACTGGTACAATAGCGGCGCGAGCTACCTCTCCGACGCGGGAGCTAACACGTCGAACGACTCGTCGAATCCGCCGCAACTTTCGTTCGTCTTCAGCGCGCTCCCAACGCCGACGACGACGTTGAATTGCAATGCGAGCGCACACGCGGCCCGTCAGTCCTGTGTGCTCAACGGCCTCTACGACACCTGTGGCGTCGGCCTCGAGTTCGCCCAGGTGCCCGATGGCGATGCGGGTGCCCCTAGCAGCACGTCGGCGGGCGACGCCGGACCACCTATCCCCATGGTCACCGTCCCATTTGACATCAGCCGCTACAAGGCCATCACGTTCTGGGGGATGACGACCACGCCGGACCCGACTACAAACTCGATGCAAGTCAAGGTCCAGTTCCCCGATACGGATACCGACCCGCGCGGCGAGATATGTAACGGCGGCGGCGGGAATACTTCGAAGTGCTACAACAGCTATGCTTCGTATTTGAACTTCACGACCAGCTGGCAAAAGTTCACCGTGTTGCTGGACGCCGGCAAGGGCGGCGTTCCCCCCAACCGGCGGCATCGCCATCGACACGACGTGGGGCTACCAACAGGCGCAGTGGCTCCCCACCCAGGTCTACGGCATCAACTGGCAGGCCCAGAGGAACATCGACCCGAGCGCAGGTCCGCCCCTCAAGACCGACATCTGGGTCGACGACGTGTACTTCGTCGAGTGAGCCAGGGCGCTGGCGCTCCAGGGGTTTGCGTCGGCTTGGACGGCGATTGCTTCAGGTTGAGCCGGGGAACCACTCGAATCGAGAGCCCGGCTGTCAGCCGCAAGAGAGAGGCTGCCGCGGTCATCATACGCATCGCGAGATTCAGGCAGTGGGTACACCCAGCTGCGCAAGGTCGCCCGGGCAGCGGGTTCAGGAATCACACGGAAGCGCAGCATCTGCGAGCCGTTCTCCGACTCCATGTCAAAGCGCTGGATGGGACCAAACACCTGGGCAAGCAGGGCCGGCTCACAGGCAGGACAAGCGCAATTTCGGCGTGACAGATTCTGTCCACTCCCCGGAACGCACGATGGTCGGCCGGACTCAGTTCAGTAACGCATCCCCCGCCAGAGCCTGAGGCTTTGCCGTCGCTGGCCCCTCAAAGGGGCCGTGTCGCGATGGAATCGGAGTCGGATCTCCAACATGAACAACATTGCGAAGCGACTCGCCGCTACGGTTTCCTCGGACGAGGAATGTTCTCCGCCAAACGCCGAGCCGACGACGAACCGACTTCCGGGAATGTCAAACTGCTGCTGCCTCCCCGACAGAGCCGGGGAATCTCCTTTGGTGGTTTAGCCCGTAGGGCTTGGGCGGCTGCGCTGATGCGGTCCGGCAGGGCTCTTCGACGCTCACAAGAGCACTTCGATTCTCCTATGGCCCCTTGCAAAGACCCGCGTCGTGCCCGAAGATGCCACGTGTCGCCAATCGAGCCGGAATGATGATGTTGCGGAAATTCCTGTCCCTTCTCGTCGTATCGCTTCTGACCGCCGGGACAACCTGGGCGAAGGCCATCGACCGCACGGAGAACGAGGCCCGAGCCGCCTGCCTGTCCGGCGACTACGCCAAGGGCGTCGAGATCCTGTCCCGGCTTTTCGTAGAGACCAAGGACGCGGACTTTATCTACAACCAGGGCCGCTGCTTCGAGCAGAACCATCGCTACGACGACGCGATAGCGCGCTTCGAGGAGTTCTTGCGCGTCGGCAAGAAGCTTAGCAAGGCTGAGAAGGCCGAGGCGCAGCAGCACATCGCGGATTGCCGTAAGTCGATGGGATCAGCTGCGGCCAACCCGGCTGCGGACGAGACCAGCAAGGAAGCGAAAGAGCGCGCAGCCAGGAAGGCGTGTCTGACCGGCGACCCAGCGGCGGGGGTCGCGATCCTGACCGACCTGTACCTGGACACCAAAGACCCGACGCACCTCTTCAACCAGGGGCGGTGCTTCGAGCAGAATCAACACTACCAAGAAGCCATCGGCCGCTTTCGCGAGTATTTGGTGAAGGCCAAGGGACTTAGCGCCGCGGACAAGGCCGATACCGAACAACACATCGCCAACTGCGAATCGTACCTGCGAGAAAAGCCCATCGATGCGGCTGCGCCCGGGGCGCCGACGGTGGTCGCGGAAAAGCTGGCCGTCGAGCAAAGCAAGCCGGCCGAGGTGGTTGCGGCGTCTCCGATGGAGAATACCGGTCGGGCGGGGCGCGGGCTGCGCATTGCCGGCGGCACCGTCGCGGCAGTGGGCGTGGCGGCGTTGGTGACCGGCGTCGTGCTGAACCTAAAGGTCAACAGCATGTCGAGCGATCTGAATAACAACTGGGATCCCACAGTGGATTCAACTCGTAAGGGCTACCGGACCGCGACGTGGATTGCCTACGGCGCGGGCGCCGCGTGCGTGGCCGCGGGGGCGGTGCTCTATTATCTTGGCTGGCGGCGCGGGGAGGGTGAGGGTTCCATGGCGGTCGTGCCCGCGGCCGGGCCTGATATGGCCGGAGCTTTGGTCGTAGGGGCATTCTGATGCGGGGGCGAAGCAAGTTTGTTGTGTTGGCCGTCGTGTTAGCGCTGGGCTGCATTCGCGAGCCCGATCCAAACAACATGAAGTGCACGACCCACGGCTGCCCATCAGGCTACACCTGCGTGAGTCCGCCGAAAGGGGTTTGTGTGCGAGTCGGCGATGGCGGGCCGGTGGCGGATGGCGCGGGAGTCTCGTTGGACGGCCCTGGGCTGGGCGGTGCCGGCGGAGGTGGCATCGACGGGAGAATCAATGTTGGCGGAAGCGGTGGTGTCGGCGGAAGTAGCGACGTCGATGCGAACGCCGATGTTGGCTCTGACGCCAACGTACCACGTGCCGACAGCGCAGACTGGGCGACGGCAGACAGCGCTGACGTACCTATCGTTGTTGGCGGCTCGGGTGGCGGCGTGGGAGGCAGTGGTGGAATTTTGGGATCGGGAGGGCTCGTCGACAGCGGCGGTCTTTCCACGACCGATGCAACATCAGGCAATGGTGGGACTGCAACAGGCGGAACACCCAGCATGGGAGGCGTGGCCAGCGGCGGGACGAGCGGGAATGGGGGGCAGACCGAGAGCGGCGGCGCGATCGGTAGCGGTGGCGCTGGTGCCGGTGGCCGAACTGGCTCGGGCGGCGTGGTCGGGGTCGGTGGCACGGTGGCCTCCGGTGGATCTGGCGGGGCAACGTCGTCCGACGCGGGCGCGACCGGTAATGGCGGCTCGACCGGCACCGGCGGCTCGACCAGCAGCGGCGGAACCACCGGCACCGGAGGCACCGGCATCGGCGGCTCGACCGGCACCGGTGGCAGCGGGTGCGCGAATACCGACACGAGCGTGATCAACGAGGATTCGTCGGGTTACGTCTGTAACAACACGTGGGGTATCGAGGGAGCTTGGTATTGCTATGGCGACGGCTCCGATGCGAGCGCCAGCTGCAAGGGCAGCGACGGCATGGGAACCGGCGCCATTCCGTGGAACGCGTCGTCAAGCGCCATGTGCCTGAGCGGAACGATGGCCGCAGGGTCCGGCGGTTATGCCGGCATCGGCTTCAAGGTCAACTCTGGACCGCTCGGCAGCACGACGACGCCCGGCACATGGGACGCGAGCAACATCGTCGGCTTCGCGATTACCTTGGCGTCCGGAGCCAGCGGCAAGGGAACCGGTGGCATGATTCTCAACCTCGAGTATGCGACGTCAACGGACCTGGATTCGCAGACCAGGGATGCGCCGGGCATCACGATCCCGGGCGTGGGGAGAGTCCCGATCACCTATAACGCGCTCTTTCCCGATTCCGTGCTCGCCAATGACAAGCTTCAAAGACACCCCGTGGATCCGGCCAACCTCACCGACGTGAAGATCGCCTTCTTCCCGGACAGCATCTCGCATACCTACGACTTCTGCATCAAGAGCATCGTGCCACTGACGTCCGCTCCGAGTCCGGTTGTGGCCACGGGTGCGTACGGGCCGAGCTGGAACAACCAGCAGCCTCAAGCCGTGAACGGCATCAACGGCTATGCCGTGCAAAGCGCCCCATTTCCCACGAATGGGAATCCGATGACGATGCAGGTGAGCGCCACCTCTGGGGGCGTCGGGTTCACGTACACGCCGGGGTCGGGTTTCAACACCCCGAACAATGGCCCCGGATCCTTCCCCGCCGTCATCAGCGGCTGGGGGCCGGGTCACGACGGTATTCAGTTCTACGGGCCTTACAAGGGCGGCAAGCAGATCAGTCAACTTACGTCGGTGAAGAGCAGCTGGTCGTTCACGATGGGCTCTACCGGGGTCGCCGTCTATGACGTCTGGTTTAGCAACTCGTCCGCGGCACCTCCTGTCCCTAGTATCGAGCTGATGGTCTGGATCGGTAACACCGGCAAGAATCCTCTCGGCAGCGTGGCCAGCCCCGGCACCGCTGTCTCGGGGCGGACGCCGTACGTCGGCACCAATGGAACCGGGGAATCCGTCGTCAGCTATTGGGTGGCGTCACCTGGGACGACCAGCATATCCAATTTCGACTTGCTGCCCTATTTCCAGGACGCGGCAAACCACGGCTACGCCGGGCTGAGACCTACTTCCTACTTGCTCGGCATTCAGACCGGTTTCGAAGTTTATGGCGGCGCCTGGAGCACCACGGATTACAACATCACCATCCAGTAATTGGGCGGAAAGCCGTCCCTCTCCGGCGCCACAAGCCGCCGGGGAGGATGGGTAGGCAACGACAGTTGTCGCGCGGCCCGGACTCTTGATAGTGCTCGCTCTTGTGCCGAAGCGGCAGGAAGAATCGTGCGCAACAAGTACAAGGCAAAGAGCGGATCGTTCGCGTGGAAGTCGCGAACGTAGAGCGTCGGGTTCAGGGGCCAGAAATCCTGTTGTACGAAAAGGCGGGTCGATGAAGAGCGCGTCGCCGTTCACTTCGATGCGCTGCTGGCGACCGACGAAGGCGAACCCTGCCCCCAGCTCCAGCAGGAAGCGGGTGATGTGGCGGACCAGGGCGTTCTCGATGTCCCGTTCGTGGGCCTCGTCGCCAAGACCCAGAAAATCGAAGTGGTAGGGATCTTTCAGAATCTCCTGGGCAAGCTGGACTTGGCCACATTCCGGGTCACCGACGTGAACGGCGCGGTGCTAGACGACATCGGCGTGCCGCTGGTCGAGAACGGGCAGACGGCGGACGTCCACGTCGATTTGGCACACCACGGTCAGGTACCGGCGCCCGGACCAGACGGCGACCTCGTCGATGCCGATGGCCATGATGCCGTCGAGGTTGCGGTGCTCAAGCCCCCACAACACCACGTACTTGACGGCAGCTTCCTGTTCATGCCTGTATGGTGGCGTGCTTTCTGATTTGCCGCGCGTCCCACACGCGTCGACAAGGTGGACGGTCCCTGATAAGCAGGCGGTGGGGAATGGCTTCTAGTAACAGCTTCTTCAGTTACACCGATGCCACTGGCGTCGAAGTCATCGTCCAAAGGGTTGCGGACGTTCCTGAAGGATACCGCGCGCAGGTCAAGCACATCGATCTGTCCAAGCCCGCAATCACCATCCCGTCAGACCCCGGCGAGACCTTGCAAACGGTGCCTGCGGCGGCGCCCGGCCAAGACGGGAAGGGGACGTTGTTGCATGTCCCGTCCTTCATCCTTGGGGCAGGGGTGGCCGTGCTGCTCGGCTTGGTCGTTGCGGCCGCGTTTCGCCGAGCCCATCGCTTCATTTCACTGGCCGCCGCTGTGGTGGTGATGGCGGCGCTGGGTATCGGTTACCTGACCTATGCGCGACAGTGGGCCCGATTGCAGGGGAAGGGCTTAGCCACCCCCGCCACGCTCTTGGATGATGCTCGCGCCGCTGCTGGCGCCTTGAATGAGCGGAACAGGGAGCAGGAGCGGGTGCTCAACGATGTGGACAGGCAGCGCTGAGGCCCGCCGGTGTCGTGTCTGACTGGAGACTTGGCGATTTTACCCGTGGGCTGCGGCGACCGGCTCTTGTTTCGTGGCCTGGCCGCGGCGGGGGCGTGGCCGAGGGCGTGGCCGGGGGGCAAGAGCAGCACCGATTACGGCGCCGCGTAGGCGATGTCCAGTATCCGCTGCGTGCGCACGGCCTCGTCCCCACCCCAGCCGCCACAAGTTGCAAGGACAATCAGGCGGGTGTCGAGCTCGCCAGCCAGCGACGACAGTGCCGAGACGCACGGACTTTCGATGCCCCGTGTTTCGGCGGCTACGCCCCAGGCGGCGGGCTTCGTCGGCGGCCACGGCCATGGCACGGCGTACATCTAGAGGACACGGGCGTGCCGCTGGTCGAGAACGGCGACAGCCTCGGGACGAACCAGGTTCCCGTCTGCTCGGCGCCTTGACCTTCCAGCCGTCGTAACCGTTCGCGATCCTCTGCATCAAATCGAAGAGTCGATCTCTTTTGAGTGCTCGGACCGCTGGCCTTTGGGCTTCGCACGCGGGAATTCCCGGGCGCGAAGGTGAAAGCCATGCTCAAGGTGTTGATACCGAAAGAACGGGCGGAAGGTGAGGCGCGGGTCGCGGCGACGCCGGAAACCGTCAAACGTCTGGTGAAGGAAGGCCTCGAGGTCGCCATCGAGAAGGGAGCGGGCGAGAGCGCGTTTCTGCTCGACGAGCGCTACCAGGCGGCGGGCGCACGCCTGGTTTCGGACTTGGCGGCCGAATGGTCCACGGCGGATGCGCTCTTCAAGGTCTCGCCGCTCGCCGCCAACTCTGTGTTGGGCAAGGACGAAGCGGCGGCGCTCAAGCCGGGTGCCGTGGTCATCGGTTTTTTGCAGCCGTACCGCAATCTGCCGATGGTGAAGGCCTTGGCCGAGGGCAAGGTCACGGCCTTGGCCATGGAGCTGGTCCCGCGCATCACCCGCGCGCAGTCCATGGATGCGCTCTCGTCACAGGCCAACATCGCCGGGTACAAGGCCGCGCTGCTCGCCGCCAGCCGGCTCGGCAAATACTTTCCCATGCTCATGACCGCGGCGGGAACGATTCCGTCGGCGAAGATCGTGGTCATGGGCGCGGGCGTGGCCGGGTTGCAGGCCGTGGCCACGGCCAAACGGTTGGGCGCGCTGGTCTGGGTCTCCGACGTTCGCCCCGTGGTGAAAGAGCAGGTCGAATCCCTCGGCGGCAAGTTCATCGATTTGCCGGTGCAAGAATCAGGGGAAGGCCAAGGCGGCTACGCCAAGGAAATGAGCAAGGAGTTCCTAGCCCGCCAGCAAGCCATCATCAAGGAGCACATCGCCAGCGCCGACGCGGTCATCACGACCGCGCTCATTCCCGGCAAACCGGCGCCACGGCTGCTCACCGCCGACATGGTGCAAGCCATGCGGCCCGGCTCGGTGGTCGTGGATCTGGCCGCCGAACAAGGGGGCAACTGCGAGCTCACGGTGGCCAACCAAGAGGTCGTCAAGCACCGGGTGACCATCCTTGGCCACACCAACCTGCCCTCGACCATGCCTCACGACGCGAGCACGCTGTACGCGCGCAATGTTCTGGAGCTGGCCTTGCTGGTTTGGAAGGGCGGCAAGCTCTCCCTCGATCTGAACGACGAGATCATCAAAGGCGTGTTGCTCACCCACGACGGACAGATCACCCACGCCCCCACCGCCGCAGCGGCCAAGGCGGCCCCATGACCGGCGGTCTGCTCATCTCGCTCTATCTCTTCACGTTGGCTGGTTTTCTCGGTCTCGATGTGATTCGCAAGGTTCCGCCCACCCTGTACGGGGCCTTGGCCGCCGTCCTCGGCGCGACAGCGGCTCTCTCCGTGGCCGTCGCCGTCGCGGGCGCGATGGCGGGCGGCAGAGCTCCGCCACAATCCTGAGCACGGTGGCCGTCGCCATCGGCACGACCGGCGTGGTGGCCGGTCTGTGGCGCGCCAAACGCATGCTCCGTCAAGGAGGCGCCAAACGATGACGGGCGAAGCGATGCCTTCCGTCCTCGCCAACCTGCGCGCCTATGCTGTTCCGTCTCTTTACATCGTCTCGGCCTTCTTTTTCATCCTCGGCCTCAAGGCCATGTGCAAGGTACGCGTCGCGGGTCGAGGAACGACCTGGCTCGTCACGGGATTCGTCCTGGCCCTGGCTGGCCTGGCCCTGGAGGCCGCGGGGCGCGACCCGACCCTGGCCCTCGTCGGCGTGAGCGCCGGTGCCGTCGTCGGATGGCTGCTCGGCTGGCGCACGCAAGTCGCCCTTGGCCGGGGACTTGGACCCTTGCTCGCTGGCGCGGGAGGGGTAGCCTCCGCGCTGGTTGCGGTCGCCGCGTTTCTTCGCGGCGAGGATTGGCCGCTCGCTGGCGCGCTCGCCCTCGAAGGAGGCTTGCGCGGGGCCGTGCTTGGGCTGGCGGCGTTCGCCGGGTTGCTGGCCCTGGTGCTCGCGGCCTTCGCTGCCTTCGGTCCGGCGGCGCGAGCGTCCGGCCAACCCGCGGCCGTGGCTCTGTCGGCGTCGGCCTCGGGAGTGGCGACGGCGGCGCTGGGCTTTGCCTTCGGCAATCCCATCGTGGTCACGGTGGGCGCGCTGGTGGCCGCCGCGGCCTGGAGCTTGACCGGGCTCGTGGCGCAGGCCCTCGGCCGCACGCCCTCCGAGATCGTGCTTGGATCGAGTCACAAGGCGAGTCAGGCGGGCGACGAATACGACAACGTCCAAGCCTGCGGGGCGGAAGAAGCGGCCATGGTTTTGGAAAACGCCGGCAAGGTCGTGATGGTCCCCGGCTACGGCATGGCCGTGGCGCAAGCCCAGCACGCGCTCCAGGAGGTCGCCAAGATGCTCGAACAACGCGGGGCCAAGGTCCTCTACGCGATTCACCCGGCCGCGGGACTGATTCCCGGCCACATGAACATCCTGCTCGACGAGGCCAAGGTGCCTGCGGCGCAGCTCTTGGATTGGCAAGTCGCCAACGCCGAGCTTGCCGATGCCGATGTCGCCCTGGTGGTGGGCGCCAACGACATCGTGAACCCCGCCGCAAAGAACGATCCCGGCAGCGCCGTGTTCGGCATGCCCCTTATCGATGTGGCCCGGGCGCGCACCGTGTTCGTCATCAAGCGCAGCCTGCGGCCGGGGAGCGCGGGCGTGAAGAACGCGCTCTTCGAGCGAAGCCACGTCACCATGGTCTTCGGCGACGCCAAGAAGGTCTTGCAGGCCATCGGCGCCGAGCTCAAGGCCCAGCTCCCCAAAGCGGCGGCGGCGTAGCCATGGAAAGCGAGCTCATTCTCTGGACCGTGATGATGTTCGTGCTGGCGGCCTTCCTCGGCCACCACGTCATTCACGGTGTTCCTCCCCTGCTCCACACGCCACTCATGTCCGCGACCAACGCCATTTCCGCCATCTCCGTGGTGGGCGCCATCGTGGTGGCTGGCTCGCACTACGAAGCCGTGCGCACCATTCTCGGTGTCACCGCGGTGGCTGCGGCCATGTGCAACGTGGTGGGAGGCTTTCTCATCACCGAGCGCATGCTCAAGATGTTCAAGGGCGGCGGCGCCGGCCCGAAGGGCAAAGGCCGCTAGCCATGTCACCCGAGCAAATCATCGAGATCGCGTATTTCGTCGCGGCGGTCCTGTTCATCCTGGGCCTCAAGCTACTCTCGTCGCCAAGCACCTCGCGCCGGGGCATGCACCTGGCCGAGATCGGCATGGTGGTGGCCATCGCCGGCACGCTGCTCGACCACCACATTCTGACTTACACGTGGATCATCACGGGCGCGGTCATCGGCACGGTGGCGGGCGTGGTCATCGCGGTGTGGACGCCCATGACCGCCATGCCGCAACGAACAGCGCTTTCGCACGCCTTCGGCGCCGCCGCGGCCGCGTTGGTCGGAATCTCGCACTTCTATTCCGAGGGCGCGCATCTCGAAACCGGCACCATGGTCGCCCTCGGCGTCGAGGTCCTGCTCGGCAGTCTTACCTTCACCGGCAGCATGATCGCCTTTTCCAAACTGCA
The DNA here is from genome assembly GCA_963824555.1 of uncultured delta proteobacterium. Lineage (GTDB taxonomy): Bacteria > Myxococcota_A > Polyangia > Fen-1088 > Fen-1088 > Fen-1118. The sequence continues at coordinate 134,135 of CAWGPW010000023.1, forward strand.
AGGCTGGTTGCCCGGTATGCCCATGACCTTCAAGGGCCAGAACATCTTCAACATGTCGCTCCTGGCGGGCCTCGTGACGGCCACGGTTTGGGTCATCGCCAATCCGCAGACGAGCTGGCTCTTCTACGCCGTGGTGGGATTGGCGCTGGTCTTCGGCGTGCTCTTCGTCATTCCCATCGGCGCGGCGGACATGCCGGTGGTGATCGCGATTCTCAATTCCTATGCCGGACTCGCCGGCGCGGCGACCGGCTTCGCGCTCGACAACAAGATCCTCGTCATCGCCGGCACGCTCGACGGCGCCTCCGGGCTCATTCTGTCCATCATCATGTGCAAGGCCATGAACCGCTCCATCACCAATGTCTTGTTTGGCGCCTTCGGCAAACCGCCGGAGGTCGGCCCCGACACCGGCGTGAAGGGCAACATTCGCGCCATCGTCGCCGATCAGGCGGCCGATCTTTTGGCCGCCAGCGTGAGCGTGGTCGTGGTCCCCGGCTACGGCATGGCCGTGTCGCAAGCCCAGCACGCGGTCAAAGAGCTCGCCGACGTGCTCGGCGAACGCGGTATCGATGTCAAATACGCGGTTCACCCGGTGGCCGGACGCATGCCAGGGCACATGAACGTCCTGCTCGCCGAGGCAGGCGTCCCCTACGACCAACTCTTCGACATGGATCACATCAACGACGACTTTCCCCGCGTCGACGTGGCCATCGTCATCGGCGCCAACGACGTGGTCAATCCCGCGGCTCGCAACAACAAGTCGAGCCCGATCTATGGCATGCCCATTCTCAACGCCGATCAGGCCAAGTCCGTGCTCGTGCTCAAGCGGTCCATGGCCCCCGGATTCGCGGGCATCGAAAACGAGCTCTTCTACATGCCCAATTGCATGATGGTGTTCGGCGATGCCCGCAAGACCGTAGGCGAGCTCTCATCGGCCCTCAAACGCCAGGCCAAGGCCGCGTAGGGGCTGGGGCCTTGGGTCCTCGAGGCGTGGTGCGAATGCCGTCATAACTAGTGCTGGTGCTTGCGCTCGAACGGCGCTGCCGCGATAGGGCAAAGCCAGCTCCCGACCACCGTCATCCTTCTTCATTGTCCGTGATTCTGCTACGCTTGGTTTATTGCCTTTTGCGGCGGACGCTGCCCTTACTTGATCCACGGATCGAACAGCGAGGAAAGGAAGTCTCCATGACCCCAGCGGCCCGAACGAATTGGTTCATGGTCCTGCTCGTCGGTGCGTCGATGGGCGCAGTAGCGTGCGGACAGAACGCTCCTTCATCCGCGCGCCAAGGCGATGCTGCCGCGGGAGGCACGGCTGGCAAGACCGCCGGTGGCAACAGCGGCGGATCGGGAGGTGCGACCGGCAAGGGAGGCTCGGGTGGTTCGAGCGGCAGCTCGGGCAGTGCCGGTTCGGGCGGCGCAGCCGGCAGCGGAGGTGCCTCGGGCGGTGGAGCGGGAGGCGTGGGCGGCAGTGCCGGCTCAAGCGGTGCGGGCGACAGGGGTGGATCAGGTGGATCCGCGACATCCAACGGGGGATCGAGCGGTGCCGGCGGATCGGCGGGCAGCTCGGGCGGTGCGAGCGGCTCCGGTGGCTCGGCTGGGAGCCGCGATGCGGCCCCCGATACCGCCAAGTCGGATGGCAGCACGTCGAATCGCTTCGATACGGCCCCGGATCTGGCTGGGCGAGATTTACCCGCCCCGCCCGACTTGGCAGGAACGGATGCGGTCTGTCCCGACGGGCAGGCTCTGTGCGGCGCCTCGTGCGTTGACATCACCACGACCACGCACTGTGGTGGGTGCACCATCGTCTGCGGCGCGAACCAGGCCTGCATCGCTGGTGCGTGCGTGGAAGGCGGCAGCACAGGCGGCGACGGTTGCACGAGCAGCCTCGCCAGCAATCTGACCCTGCAACAGATCGCCGTGTACCAGACGGTCAAGATCCCCGTCATGCAGGACGGCGCCGAAGTCGCGACCGCCTCGCGCAATGCCAGCGTGATCCAGGGGAAGAGCGCCCTCTTCCGGGTTTTCGTGACCCTGGGCAGCGGCTGGGTCGCGCGTGATCTCGCCGCCCGCCTGACGGTAACGCCATCCGATGGGCAAGCGGTGCAGTACTATTCGAAGAAGACCCTCAGCGCTTCGTCGGTCGAGAGCGACCTCAAGACGACCTTCCAGATCTTCGTTCCAGCGAGCGCGATGGCCAGCTCGCTTCGCTATTCCATCGAGGTTGACGAATGCGCCGACCAGTCGGGCACCGCGGGACAAGCCCGTTTCCCGGCGAGCGGCGACCTCGACCTCGGCGTGCAAGACACGGGCGGTCTCAAGATCAAGGTCATCCCGCTCCAGTTCAACTCGCTCTTGCCCGACACCTCGCCGACGGCTCTGGCGGTCTACGCCGACGAGATGGCGACCGAATATCCCATCGACGACATCTCGATCACCGTGGGCGATACGCTGACCGCGACGTCTCCCATCGACTGGAGTGGCATGCTGGATCAGGTTCGCGCCAAGCGTAGCGCCGACAAGCCGGCCGCCGACGTCTACTATTTCGGTCTGATCAAGCCCGCCGACACCCTTCGTGTCTACTGCCAGTCGACGTGCACCACCGGAATCGGGTTCGTGGTGACCAGCGCGACCGGCGCCACGGCGGGATCCGGCCGAGCCGCCGTGGGCGTCGGATTCGCGGACAAGACGTCCGCCCAGACGATGTGCCATGAGGTGGGCCACAACCACGGACGCAACCATGCGCCCTGTTCCACCGCTGGCACCATCACCGGGATCGATCCCAATTACCCCTACGCCAATGGATCCATAGGGAGCTGGGGCTTCGACTACCGCACACAGGCACTGCTGGACCCGGCCAAGTACAGCGATATCATGGGCTACTGCAACAACAAGTGGATGAGCGATTACACCTACAGCGGTATCGCCACCCGGGTGGCGGCGGTCAACAGTGTCGCCATGGTCTACACACCCGACTACGCGCTCGCGCGCTGGCGAATCATGCTGGTCGATGAGCGCGGGCCGCACTGGGGAATTCCCGTCACCCATGAATCCCCGGCCGAAGGCGATGCTGAATCAGCCACGGTCTACGACGCCACGGGCGCGGAGCTGACCAGCGTGACAGTCTACCGCACGAACATCGCCGACGTGCCCGCCAGCATGTACATGGTCCCTGAGCCGCAGCCCAGCTGGTACGCCGTGGCCGTGGCCGGCTCACCTCCTCTGCCCTTCGCCGCCCAGACGAAGTAGTCGCCGACGGGCACCCCGAGGAGGGCTCCCGTCGACGGTTCTACGATTTCCGACGCCGACGAAGCAGCGCCAGCGCGCCCAGCGCCAGCGCGAGGTAGGGCGCGGTCGAGGTTGAGCGTGGCGGCGCGATGGCGCAGAACCCGCCGCCCTGGAGCTTCAGAGCTTCGCCGGCCGGTTCGGCCGGCGCGGCATCCTTGTTGGCCGGCACGGCGGCGTCATCCTTGGCCACCGGCCCGGCGGTATCGGGGTTCGGCTCGGGACCCGAAGATTGCGCGTCGGCCCGAACATCCGAAGCGACTTCGGCCACCAGCTCCCTACTGTCGGGCGCATTTCCACCGTACAAGAGATCCTCGTTCACCGCATCCTCGGTCGCGTCGAGGCCAACGACGGGGGCAGTGTCCCCGCTGCTCACCGCCGAATCGGGTTCCGAAGGAGGGTCTTCGCTTGCAAAAGCATCAACAGCATCGACATCCTCGGCATCGATGAGCGCGGCTGTCGCGTCCTCGCCACCGAGATCCAGTGACGGGGATTCGGCATCGACGCCTCCGTCGAGCCCAAGGGCGTTCGCCTGCACCGTCCAGGTGAAACTGGGCGGATTCGTTTCCACGTTTCCTGCCTGATCCGTCGAGCGAACGGTGAGGGTGTGCGAGCCGTCGATCAACGTAGGCGTGGTGTAGCTCGCGGTGCATGACGTCCAGGTGGTTCCGCCATCGAGGCTGCACTCGTAGGTCACCGGGGTCTCGCTGTTGGTGAACGTGAACGTGCCGGTGTCGCTGTTCGACGGATCGTCGGGATAGGTCGCGATGGTCGTGACCGGCGGAACGGTGTCGATGGCCCAGCTGTGAGTGACTGGTGGGTCCTCGACGTGGCCACTCAAATCCGTCGAGCGTACCGACAAGGTGTGCGGGCCGTCGGCCAGCGTGGGCGTGGTGTAACTCGCCGTGCAGGACACCCAAGTGGTTCCGCCATCCAGGCTGCATGCGTAGGTCACCGGGCTCTCGGTGTTGGTGAAGGTGAAGCTGCCCGTCGCGTTTTTCGAATGATCCGGTGGGAAGGTTGCAATCGTGGTAACCGGCGCCGTGGTGGTCCCGCAGTAGGGAAAGGTGCTGGCGTTGCCATTGGTCAGGCCGGCGTGGCCGGCCGTAGCACCGTTGGTACGGAAGTTGGCCATGGCCGATCCCGTCACGGTGGTCCTGCCACCGAGGGCCCCCACCGCCGAGAGCGAGGGCGTTCCTGCAGAGACAGCAACATATCCACCGCCGCCGCCGCCGCCGGGACCCTCGACCTCGTTGGCGTTGATGCCGTTGGTGTGGTTGCCGCCAACGCCACCGTTGGCGGTAACGGTAATGGTCGCGGGAAGGCTGCCCGAGTTGACGACCACCGTGCCGCCGCCACCGCCACCACCCCCTGCATCTCCGGCTGTACCCGCGGCGCCTGTCGAGCTACCGCCGACATCGCCGTCGGCGTGCAAAGCGCCACTCCCGGCCACTGCGCCGGCGATGATGAAGATCAAACCACCGCCACGTCCGCCGGGACCCGCCACGCTGTTGTTGCCGTCGCCCGCCCCGCCGCCGCCGCCCATGAATAGGCGCACTGAGGGATCGTTCGGCACCGGGTGCCCGCCAAGACCGCCGATCACGCGCCGATCGTCACCGCCCCAAGCTGGCAGGCCCGGCGCCCCGTTGTTGGTCGTCGGGTCGAGGTTGCCTCCGCCGTTGGCAGAGTATGAGTAGCCGCCACGACCGCCGCCCTCGGAGTTGGCAAGGGTGGTGACTTCGAGGGGCCAGGCCAGGGTGCCACCCGCGACGTCGGGCTCCACCAGCATCACGCCAATACCACCATTCCAACCGGCGGAATTTCCCGCATTGGCACCGCCTCCACCGCCGGCATTGTGCGAAGCCCCGCCCCCACCGGCGTTGGCCGGCGCTCCCCGACCGTACTGCCCCGACGTGTACTCGGCTTGGTATCCGGCAATGCCTTCACCCTTTTCCGCGCCCGTGGTGGAATCCGTCGAGCTGTACACCGCCGGTGTCAGCCCCGTGGTGTTTCGGCTGTCGTGAGCGACGCCGCCGCGGAAGCCCTTGGCCGAAACGTCGACGCTGCCGTCGAGCTGCAAGGTGGTCTCGGCGTGAACCGCGACCACGCCACCCGTGACTCCGTCCCATGCACGAGCGGTGATGGAATTCCCGGCGCCGACCGTCAGGGTCGTGTACTGCGGAACGCGGATAACTTGCGTCTTGCCACTGCGGCTGTAGCCGTTCTTGAGTCCGCACGCCAGCGTGATCACGCCGCCGGCAGCCACGCTCTCGACCCCCGCGAATTCGTAGTTGCCGGCGCCTCCCAGGTCCGAGACCGCGCCATAGGTTGCGGTGTCCGTGGTATCGATGGTGGCGCCGGCCATTTGCACGATGAGCAGAAGGTCGCCTTGCGATACGGCGCTCAAGAAGTTCGCATTGACGTCGGTCACCGTGATGGCGGTGTCACCCGCCACGGGGTCGGCGGCACCGGCCAGCTGCGCGTAGAGGTTCACGATCGTGTTTGCCCCGGGAACCGCAAACGCGCCGTCGCGGCCGACATCGGCCTGCCGGATGCGGGTCGCCCGTTGCGTGCTGCTCTCGAACAGCGAGGGACAACCCGCGCCGGCCACCATGAGAAAGACGACCGGCACGAGCACGAAGCCCCGCGCCACTGCACGCCGCAATGCCACCTTGATGCGATTCCTGCGTTTCATGGTGTCCCCTCGCCATTCTTGCTCGTCTTCTCTACGATCTTGAACTGCACGCGGCGGTTCTTCTGCCGACCCTCGGGGGTGTCGTTGTCCGTGAGAGGCTCGTCCATGCCATAGCCGTGCGACGTCAGCCGGTTGGCGTCCACGTTGCCCCGCTTGACCAGCCACTTGACGACGGCCGCGGCGCGCTTTTGACTGAGCCTCTGGTTGTACTTCTTGCCGCCGCGGTTGTCGGTATGCCCCTGCACCTCGATCTTGAGGATCTCCGGGTGCTCCGAAAGCACCACCGCCACCTGGAAGAGCAAGTCGTCGCTGGCCTTCAAGATCACGGCACTGCCGGTCTTGAACTGCACCTGTTCGAGGATGACGATTTCCTGATCGGTGACCCGCACCGAGGTTGGGCAGCCGTTCTTCTGTGGATCGGGATCGGGCTTGCCCTTCTCGTTGGGGCACGCATCCACGTCGTCGCGGATCCCGTCGCCGTCGGTGTCGGGCGGACAGCCGTTCTGAGTCGGGTCCTCGCTCTTGACACCCTTCAGATCCGGGCAGGCATCGTCCCGGTCGAGGATACCGTCGCCATCGCGATCCGGCGGCGGCGGCGGACAACCGTTCTTCTCGGGATCGTCACTCTTCACGCCAGGCTCGTCGGGACAGGCGTCCACCTTGTCGAAGATGCCATCCTTGTCGCGATCGGCTGGCGGGACCGGCTTCTTGCGCGGCGGTCGCGGAGGTGGTGGTGGCGGCGGCGGCAGCGGGGCATAGGCCACGCTGGCCACCGCGCGCAGGGTTGGGGTGCCAAGACCGCGCGTCATACCAGGGCCTGCTCCCAGGCCCAGCACCAAGGGTCCAAGCCGCAGCCGCGCGCCCAGGATCCCTTCCACGTTGGTGGTCGATTGGGTGAAGCGGTCGCTGCCCACCATCACCGTGGTGCCGTAGACCTCGGGTCCGATCTGCAGCATGCGATCGGCCAGGAGCATCGCTGCGGCGGCACCGAACGTCAGCGCCGACCCGAGCGCTGGGCTGAGAATGACCGAGGTCGAGCCACCGCTCTTCTTCTGCACATCGACGCCCGCATTGACCGCGTAGGCAAAGCTGTCGCCCTCCCCCGAAAGCACCAGCGCGGACATGCCGTGAACCTCGCCCGAGCTGGTGTACTTGTCCTGGTTGCCCGTGGGAATGAACAGGTACCCCGATATGCCGAGGCTGGCCAGCGAACGGTTCTCACCCAGAAGGCGCACGCGCACTCCCGCGCGAAGATCGCCCGCGGCAACCCCCGTGGGGGAAGAAATATCCGACGGGTTTTGGCCATTCGTGTAGAGCGCGAGTGGCATGTCGGCGAAAACCCACAGGCGGTCCCAGAGCGCGATGCCCGCGGCGGCGTGGACGATCAGCTGATTCGACACCACGTTACCGACCGCTTGGTTGTCGCTGGCGCGGTAGAGCACGAGCGGCTTGTAGGCGTAGTCGCCGAGGAGCATGAGTCGGGGCGACAGATCCCCTCCGGGATCCCCGCCTTGCACGCCGAAGAACCTGTCCCCGGCCGGCGACGGTTGGAACCGATCCAGGGCGAAACCACCCTGCGCGCGTGTGGTCGCGGCGATGGCAAGCATCGCGATGAACGTGGAACCTGCCACGAGACGCTTCGTCCTAGCGTTTGTCATATTCACCTGACCAAGTGACGGAGGTTAGGAAGCTGCACTGCACGGGGAGTGGGTATCATAGACCCATTTTCGTCTTTCGCGAACCGCGCTATCGTCGTCAGCCCGTCGTCAGCCCGTCGTCAGCGGGCCGGTGGAAGAACGAGAATCGTGCGCGACCTGTGGTACAGAGACGGGGTGAGCGAAGAAGAGAAGAATGCCTCGGCTTTCCCTTGCGGCAACCAGGGCGGCGGCGACCAGATATTGCGCGGCCTGATCGAAGGCGGCCGGGCGCGTATCGTGGCTGCGACCGCTACCGCGGCCGTGCGCGAAATGGTCCTTCGCCACCAAACCCTTGGCCTACCCGCGGTGGCCCTTGGGCGCGCAGCCCTCGCAGGCCTCTTGCTCGCGACCCTGACCAAGGACGATGAGCAGGTCACCTTGCAGATTCTCGGCAACGGTCCACTCGTCGGCGTGACGGTGGACGCGCGTTCGTCAGGTCGGGTGCGCGGCTTCGTCAAGCGCCCAGCAGCGGTGACTTGGGATCCGGGGCTCGCCTCGGCGCCACGCCTGGCCCTCGGCGATGCCATCGGCAAACAGGGGGTCGTGAGCGTGACCCGCGACCTCGGCATGGCCCAGAACTACAGCGGCCAAGTCGCGATGAGCACCGGCGAGATCGACGAAGAAGTCGAACGCTATCTCAACACTAGCGAGCAGATCGACAGCGTCCTCCACTGCGAAACCCTGCTCGACGACGAGGGCAAGGTCCAGGCCGCGGCGGGCCTGCTGGTGCAAACCCTTCCCCAGGCCCACGGCGCGGCGGTGGTGGAATTCCTGCGCGACACCTTGCGCGGCCCGGCCTTCGCCTCGGTTCTCAAGGACGCGGTGGCGCGAAACTGTCTCGACCCCGAATCCATCGCGCGTGGCGCGCTCGGCCAGTGCGCGGACGGCATGCAGGTCCTCGACCGGCGCGCGGTCACATTCTTCTGTCCCTGCACACGCGAGCGGGCCGAGTCCACGCTCGGCATGCTGAGCCAGCAGGACCTGAAGGAAATGATCCTGGAAACCAACGAGGCCGAGGTGACCTGCAATTTCTGCGGGCAACAGTACCGATTCTCCGAGATCGACCTCGAACGCATCCGACGCAAGCGCGGCAAGCCAAGAGCACAGAGCTGAGCCAAGCCCAGCCAACCTTGCGATACTAGACTAGCAAAGCGATGCCTCAAACCGTCGAGGCGACGACGGCCGACGATCCGGGCCGATGGCGGCGTCGGGCCTGCGCTTCCGGTCCTCAGGTACATCAGTACATTCCGGTCCGGTTCTCGGCCCTCCTTGCCCTCGGCCCGGCTTGTCGGCCGGATGCTAAGCGACATCGCGATCTGGGGCTCGCCGACGTGCAGCGAGAACTTGTCTCACCTTCTTTGCAGTGGGCTTATGAAGGGGTCTAGAGTGCTGTCGTGAGTGGAAATTCCCTGCTTGCCTCCTTGCTGATCGGCTCCGTCGGGATGGGGCTGTTCATGTACGGCAAGCGCCAGCGGCGCGCGCCTCACCTCGCCGTCGGGATCGTGCTCATGGTGTACCCGTACTTGGTCCCGAGTGTTGCGCTCATGTGCGCCATCGGAGCGGCCCTGGTGGGGCTGCTGTGGCTGGCGTCGTACCTCGGCCTCTAGCCCGCGCTATCCACAAGTCGTACCAACTCGATGTCTGTGCGGGCTAGGCAAACGCGTGCGGAGCCTGCCGGCTTCGCCGGCAGCGAAGCGTCGCAGGGAGGGTTTGGCGAGGCCGCGCGCAGCGCGGGGGTGGCAGGGCGGGCTGGCGGGTGCCGAGGGCGAAGCGAACCCTCCCAGTGCCGCCGCCGGGCCGAAGGCCCGGATCCTTCAGGCATGAAACGTGACAGCCCCTCACCCGCCTCGCTGCGCTCGGTGACCTCTCCGCCCGTTGGGCGCTTCGGGACCTGCACGCCCTACCCCTGCCCCCGCGGCTTCGCCGCGCCCTCGCCCGCTTCGCTCTTCGGTGCATTGGAGACGGTCTGTCTGGGCATTCCCGTCGGCAATCCTATCGTGGTGAATGATGCGGGCTAGAGCGAACCCACGATAGCGCGCAGATCGGATGCGTAGCGACCACCCGGCGCGAGTTGCAAGTAGCGTTTGTAGGCTTCCTTGGCGGCCTTGCGGTGTCCCGCGCTCTGCTCGGCACCACCGATGAAGACGTAGGCGTCGGCGGCATTGGGATCCGCTGCCAGGGCTTTGCGTCCCCAGGCCGAGGCCTGGGCGCCTCTACCGCGATCGAATTCGATCTTGGCCAGCACCACGGCAATGTCGGCCGCGCTGGAGTCCGCAGCAAATGCCTCCGGACACGCGATCAAGATTTCCTTGCTGTGCTTGTCGCTCATGGCCTTCTTGCAGCGACTCTGCGCATCGCCGGCACCCGCCGTCGCGCCAGGTGGAGCCACGGACGGGGCCTCTTCTTGGTTGTCTCCGTTGTCTTGCCCGACGGGCACCGGCTTCGCTTCGCCCGACGCTGCCAGCGCAGGCGCTGGCTGCTCGGCCGCCGTCGGCGCTGCCTGACCCGCGGCAGGAGCGGTCGACGGCGCGGCAGCCGGCGACGGCACACCAGCAGCCGCTGGTGACGGCGCGACAGCCGGCGACGGCGTAGCGGTGGCAACGGCCGGCGCAGGCGAAGGAGTCGGCTCGGCCATCGGCGCCGCTTGCGTGGGCGCCGCGGCGGCGGGCGAATTCGCGGCGGTCGGCTCTGCCTGGACGGGTGGCGGGACGGCCACGGGCGCCACTTGTGCGGGTGCCGGGGTGGGATTCGGCGCGGCGTTCGGCTCTGCCTGCGTGGGCGAGGCTGCGGCCACCGCGGTGCCGGAAGACTTGGCGCGGCTGCTACGCCACAAAGCCAGGCAGGCGATGATGGCGATGCACGTGCTGCCGACCGCAACACCCATCATGAACTGGCGCGAGGGCATGAGCTTCTTGCGAAGGGACGACTCGTCGAAGTCGTCGAAACGATCGACTTCGACCCCGACGCCAGCGCTCTCGTCGTCGCCCTGCTGGAAGAACTTGGTTTCGAAGGTGTCGAACTGGCGCTTGGAACCGCCTTGGCTGGAAGGGGTGGCGTCAGGTGCGAGCGAGCCACTGTCAGTCTTTGGAGTCATTTGATTGCCTAGGTCGGGCAGTTTGAGCGAAGCTTAGGACGAACTCATCAAAGGAACGAGCCATCGAACGTCGATTTCCACGACACGGGGTGTTTTCCAGCACATGACAAAGCATCTCGTTCTCGGCATCGACGAAGCCGGCCGCGGGCCGGGGATTGGTCCCATGGTGCTGGCGGCGGTCGCACTCGATGCTGATGCGGAAATGTCGCTTGCGCAAGCCGGGGTGCGGGATTCCAAGGTGTTCGGCTCGACCAGCGCGGGGCGGCAAGCACGCTTCCATCTGGCTGCCCTGATCCGCGAGCACGCGACGTGGTCCGCGGTCGAAATCTGCGAGGTTTCCGAGGTGGACACGTATGTAGCGCGTTCGCAGCTCAACCTGCTCGAACGCGAACGCGCGGAGATTCTCATTGGCCGAGCACCAGCGTGCGCGCGCATTGTCGCCGACGGACGCACCCTCTTTGCGCCCCTCGTCACGCGGTATCCGCACCTCGAAGCCGTGGACCGAGCCGAATCGGCGCACATGGCGGTGGCGGCCGCCAGCATCTGCGCCAAGGTATTGCGCGACGAGCTCTTCGAAACCATCGCCAGGCGCTACCAGCCCGAGTTCGGCGCCCTACGCGGCGGCGGGTACGTCAACCCGGCGACGCTGGCCTTCGTGGCCGAGTACGTGCGACGCCATGGCCAACTGCCGCCTGAAGCGCGCAAGAGCTGGCCCTGGCGCGGCGTGCCTGACCTTCCCTGCCACAATTCCCCCACAACTGCTTTGCCTATGCCGTGGGTGCGCTAGTATACCCCGCCTTACGATGTCCATGACACGCACCGCTGAGCTCTCGCTCGATACAACTCCCGAGGCTGTCGTCCTCGACGAGCTGCATATGCGCACCGCCCTGGCCGCCGCCGAAAGGGCCACGCTGTCGGGCGAAGTTCCGGTGGGCGCCGTGGTCGTGGTGCGCGGCGAGGTTATCGCGGTCGCGCACAACCAGCGCGAGACCAAGAACGACCCGACGGCCCACGCCGAGATCGTCGCTCTGCGCGCGGCCGCGGCCGCGCTGAATAGCTGGCGCCTGGTGGACGCGGACCTGTACGTCACGATGGAGCCATGCCCCATGTGCGCGGGCGCCATCGTCAACGCGCGCGTGCGCCGCCTTGTCTACGGCTGCGACGATCCCAAAGCCGGCGCGGTTCGAACACTGTTCCAGCTCCTCGACGATCAGCGCCTCAACCACCGCGTGGAGGTGGTATCCGGCGTCCTCGGCGTCGAAAGCGCGGCCCTGCTCAAGTCGTTCTTCTCGCGCCTGCGTTTACGCTAGAATCCAAGATTCGGGCTCCCTTCTTTTCCTGGCCGGCATGGAGGCCTTGTCTCCATCGCTCAAGCCGGCCGCGCCCATCGCTATCCTTTCGTCGAAGTCGCTGGGAATGCCGCCGCAGTCTTTCATGGCCTGCAAATCCGGTAGTCTCAGCGTCCACAAATCGACGGCCCGACTGCGAAGAAACTCTGCCAGCTGCGCAAGCCTCGCGACTGCACTACGGCGCCGTCGTGATTCCACCCGGCAATGCTACGCCGCCTCCACCGGTCTGCATGGGGTAGCACCAGACGCTCGCCGGCACGGCGTCCAGGTAGGGGACCGGCGTGCCGTCGGACTTCGTTCCGTCGAGCGCGCAATACACGTCGTTGCGCACGTGGGTGAGCGCCTCCTTGACCTCGTCGGCAGTCATGGCGGTGATGGAGGTGCCGTCTTGACTCAAACGCCAGCCGGTCGAGGAGCTGGAGAAGACGATGTCGAGCCCGATGGCTAGCGGCGACTCGGACTCCGGGCATGCGAGCGTCGGACCCGAAGCCAGGGGAGTCGGACCGAATGCGTTGAGACTCCCGCTGAAGGTCGAGATCAGACAGCGAGAGCCGATGCGGTCGATGCGGGCATGAATGTCGCCGGTGTCGTCGATGCGATAGACGGCGAAGGGGGTGGCGTATTCCTCCAGCACGTCCATGGACCAGCCCTGCGTGTCTTGATTGAAGGCATAGATTGACGAGTCGCCGAAGCCCAGCGCGCTTCCGCCGGTCGGCGACGAATCGATGGAAACCGTTCGCACGATGTCCTCGATGGGGTCGAAGGTCATCTCGGACGAGAGCCCCGTGCCCACGCCCACCGCGGTGATGTTGAGGCGGTGCGCGGGGGGATTGAAGGAGGCCTGGGGCGTATTCAGATAGCCGGCATAGGGCATGAATAGCCGTTGGCTACCCCAGTCGAGGCGGATGCGCTGATCGTCCGAAGTACCAAGCCAGGTCTGCGTGAAGTCCGCATTGTACTCGGTGCCGAGGAGGACGTTGTCCACCTCGCTGGCATTGTCCTGACTGAACAGGGTGATCTTCTGCAGGTTGCGCGCAACCCCGCTGCTGGTGAAGCTCACGGTGCCCGGGCCGAGGATGCCTGCGCTCGCAAGAATCAGCTGGACACTGGACCCCGGCATCTCGAAGTGGTTGAGCGGGGCCGGGAACGACGGCGTGCCGAGATCCATCATGATGACGTCCGACCAGTTGGTGATCCCTTGGGGTGCCGTGGAGTCGTAGTAGGCGCGCGAAACCATCATCCGGGTGTCGGAGAAGAGGGTCGAGTGCGTCCCGGAATAGGCGTAATTGCCGATCTGCCGGGGCGTGTCCTGTGCGCCCAGCTCGGCGATGGAGTTGCCGGCAATGAGCAGCGTGTGCAGCGCCTGCCCCTGGTTGGTGAGCACGTAGAATTGCCCGTGCTGGAATTGCAGGTCGTCCTTGCCGTCGATGGTTCCGCTGACCTCCAGCGGCGCGCCGGTGAAGGTCAACGAGGGTACGCTGCCGGTGGTGGCTCCCGGCGACGCCATCTCGAAGAGCTGTTCGTCCAGCTTGACGAAATCCCCGTTGGTATAGCGCCACACCACGAACTGCGTGGACTGATCGGTCCGGTAGGTCGGGTACGACACCGTCTTGGTCTCCGTGCTGTCGCAAATATAATCGTGGTACGTGTAGCTGTTGCAGGTTTCCCCGACACGAACGTAGATGTACTTGCTCACCACGGGGGCCGCCTCCTGGATGCAATCGAGCAGCGACTTGCCGTTGCATGGGTAGTCGCCCTTGGTGCTTTGCGGATCCTTGTAGTCGGGATTGGGCCTCTGCTCGTAATTGGGATAGCAGTAATTGACGGTGTGGTCGGGTCCCGGGTGACTGGCGGTACAGTAGGTATAGGTCTGGGACTGGGTGCCGGTAAAGACGGTCTTGCTGACGTCGCGGCTGACCACGAAGTAGCTGTCGCTGGCACTGATGAAGGGTTTGTAGCTCTTGTAGGTGGCCACCACCTGACCCGGTGTCAACTGGCTCACGGCCTGGACCAAATCCTGGCCAGCCAGGGGATCGGAGCTGACGTGATCATTGAGAAGCTCTTCTTGCCAGGCCAGGCCAAGCTGCGTTCCCCAGTTGACGACGGTCACTTTCACGCCGGTGGCGCTGACGCCGGTGCTGCTGGTGGCCGGTACGGCGACGACCCCACCGCCATCGGGGTTGGTGGTGCCGGCGACAACAGGCGGGCTGTACAGGGTTGCGTAGATGACCAGGGTGCTGTCGAACAGGCGCGCATCTTGGATCTGCTGGTTGTCCAGCATGACCGCGTCCAGAAAGTCGAAGCCGGTTGCACTGACGGCGAAACGAAGAAGCGCGGCTTCGTACCCGGACGTGCCCGAGGCCACGCCATTGACGAGCAGGACGATCTCCTTGCCTTGGTAGAAGAAGTACTTGGGAGCTCCGGGCAACTTGAGAGCGCAGCTCAACACGGGTTTGGATCCCGCGGTATTGACCGCCAGCAGGCCATGCCGCTGGGAAAGGAAGATAGCCGTGTTGTCTTGATACCCGATGAGGTCGGGCCTCACGATGGTCGGCGCCGACGAGCTCGCAGAGTCCGTCGCCCCGGCCGTCATGGGGTAGTCGCGAGGGGGAGGAATTTGCCCACGGTAGAGCGGCGGCTGGCTCAGATCCTTCAAGATGGAGACCGGGTGGGTCCAGTTGATCCCGCCCAAGGCGTCGACCGCGGTCTGGAATTCGGCGGCGTTGCTGACCGGGCAGCGCATGGCCGCGAGCGGATCCAAGCGACTGACCTGCGCGGCGAAGTCGTCGTAGCTCAAGATCGTTCCGGACGCCGGCACTCGCACTTGGCTGCGGTAGCTGAGCGTGTACGCGGCAAGGTCTTGTGGAGGCGTGACCGTTGCGTCGATGCTGCCCGCATCGCTGACAGTGCCCGCGCCACCGCTTCCCGCGCCTCCATCCGTTCCTCCTGCACCGGTACCGGCCCCACCACCCGCGCTGTCTCCGCCACAGCCAACAACCGAAAGGGTGACCGCCCCCAGCAGGGCAACGGAACCAACGAACCATCCGACTCGCTTTATCATGCTAGCTCCTCGGCGCCCACACCTAGCAAACCCTGGGCCAGCCGATGTCTGCTCACTTCGCTCGCCATCCTCGTGCGGACACGCGGGCTTAGGGAACCTGGACCCTCACAATTTTGAGGTGTCCCCTGCGGAAATCCCCTGCGACACGCCATCCATCGAATTCTTGCACTGGACGCGGTCTCGCCGCGAGCGCACCGCTCCCAAGCGTAGTCGTTTCATGCGCGATACCCACCGCCCAACCTCGAAGCCTGAAAAGGTCTTCCATCAGGGCCAGATGAGCCCCGCACGGTTGGGGGTAGGTGGCGCCACCAACGCATGGCAACATGCCAGACGTCAGGGGGCCGCGACTTGAGCGAGCGTGTAGTTGCTCGTCGTCGCGCGGGTGAGGCAATCCATGACGTCCTGGTATCGGATACTCGCTGGAGTGGCCGTGCGATCAAACAGTTCCTGGCCGGCATCCCACAAGAACGGCGCGATGCCTCGGTCATGGGCCGCCTTGGTCACGTATTCGATCCAATATCGTCGGTAAGTTTCGGCGCCGGCCGCGGCCAACGTGGCCGCCGCTTCGTATTCCGCCATGATCACGGGAATGCCTTTGTCGGCGTAGGTAGTCTTCATCTTGTCGAATTCGCTGGTGACGTAGGATTCCTGTCCGTAGTTGTTCGAACACGAATAGGCGGCCCCCCAGCAGAGGGTCGCTGCGTTGATCGCGAATTCATAGGGCGTGTAGTAGTGATACGTGGCGATCAAGTGGTTCGCGATCGTGTCGGTCGGCAGCACAAAGCCGGCCACCTCGTCATCGATGTTGGTATTGTACCCCGGCACCACGAGGAACCGGCTGGCATTGTTGCCTCCCGTCCCGCGAACGGTGGTCACGAAGTCCTGATCGAGGGTGTTCACGTCGGTGTACCAAGACGCCTGTGCTGTTCCATAGCCGTCGTGAATCTCGTTCATCGCTTCGAAGACAAGCCGGTTGTCATAGCTTTTGAAATGATTCGCGATCTGGGTCCACACGGACTCGAACTCGCTGATCATCGTCGTGCCGTACGTCTCGATGCCTAGCCACTGAATGTTGGCCACGCCGTCTGCGCCATCGTGGTGCACGTTGATGATCACATCGAGTCCAGCAGTGAGCGCGTAGTTGACAACGGTATCGACCCGCGCCATCCACGTGGCGTCGATGGTGTAGCTCGGTGCCGCGCCGATGTGCTCCGACCACGTCACGGGAATGCGCACGGTTTTGAAGCCATGGGCGGCGACCTGTGTGAGAAGATCTTGCGTGACGAGCGGGTTTCCCCAGCACGTTTCGTCACTTGCGCCGCACCCATCGGCATCCAGGCTGTTTCCGAGGTTCCATCCGAGCGTCCATGTACCGACAAGTTGCGCAGCTGTGGCCGGCGCTCCGCCTGTCCCTGTGTTTCCACCGGTTGCAGAACCACCAGTCGCCGCTCCTCCTGCGCCACCACCGCCCGTACCTCCGCCACCCGTACCTCCGCCACCCGTGGCACTTGCTCCTCCGGTCGAAAGACCGCCGCTCCCGGTCGGCACCGTCGCGCCGCCCGTGCCGGTGTTGCCCCCGCCAGTGCCGAGCGAGCCGCCGGTGCCGGTCGCACCGCCGCCGCCGGTTGCTCCACCCGAGCCGGTCCTGCCACCCGAACCGCTCGCGCCGCCGGACACCAGGCTGCCACCGCTACCGGATGTGCCGCCCGAACCAATGACTCCGCCGGTCCCGCTGCGGCCCCCAGTACCTGTCGCCCCACCCGACCCGGGCTGGCCACCCGAACCGATGACCCCGCCGGTCCCATTGTTGCCGCCCGTGCCACCTGCAGGATGCCCGCCGGAACCGACCGCGCCCCCGCTGCCAGTCGTTCCCCCGTGACCTGACGTGCCACCGGCTGGAGAAGGGTTTGAATTGTTGGAACAGCTGCTCCCGAGAATCGCGAGCACGGCAACCCATCCACCTATCGACTGGCCGAATGTCATGTGTCACTCCTAGATGTGCAATACCTGCATCTGAGCTGTCGAGCGAGGCTTGATGCGTCCGTCGTGCTCTTGAAAGCACCCTAATGTCCACGCTGCCAAGAGCTTCAGAGGCGAAGGCACGGTAAAATAGGTGAACCCGTCCTTCTTCCCGTTCATAGGTTTCCTTTTTACACTTTTCCCCGCCAGCCGCAAGTCCATCTCAATATTCAGCAACCCACTAGATTTGCTTCCCTTTTAGCCGATCGGACTTTGAAATCATACGCGACGTCCCTGCCTGCTGTTCGACGCTAGACGAACTGGTGCGATGTTGGCGCTGCTCACCCCCCGCGCTGCGCCGAGGCAGCTCGGCGGCCAGCTTGTCGGGCGCCAGGTTCCCACCCACTCCAACGAGGTTGTTAGCTAGTCGTGAAAGCCAAACATTCATTTGCTTCTTGCGCACTCTTGCTGCTGGGGCTTTACGCATGTGCAGGAGCCAAGATCGGTGAGGATCCTGGCGGAACCGGCAGCTCATCGGGCGGCGACGGTGGCGCGGGCGGCGGTGGTGGGAGTGGCGTCAGAATCAACCTCGACGGATCGCTGCCAAGGCCCGACGCCCACAAGTCGGATTTGCCCGGGGACGTTAAGCCCTTTGCGGTGGACGATGCTGGCAACGCAATCTGCCTTTCGATCTTGTCGCTGGGACAGCCGGCCCACTACGGCGACCAAAGCGGCGGCGGCGACAACACCGACGCCTTCCAGACGTTCATCAATACCTACACGGCCAACGCGAACACGGGAACTACGTCGGTCATGACCATGGTCGAGACCCACGTCACGCTCACCGACGATTATCTCAAGCAATACAACGTCCTCATCCTCCAGGCGCTCGAGGACAGTGAGTACACGGGCCTCTGGACCTTCAGCCAAAGCGAAACCGATGCCCTTGAGCGCTGGGTCCGCGCGGGTGGCGCGCTCATCACCATGTCTGGCTACGGCAGCAACACCACTGAGGTTCAGCCCCTCAATCAACTCTTGGGCGGCCAGCACCAGTGGAGCGGCATTTCGTACAATACGGACGATACCTTCAATTCCTGCCCGGACAACATGTGCTACTGCGCGTATAGCGCCGTCTCCTTCGACGGCTGGACCAGCGACTATGCGGACTATGATCAGATCACGCACGATTTGAGAAAGGTCGGTGTGTTCCACGGCCGGTCCGTCAATTGTACTGGGTCGGATTGCCAGATTTTCGCGAAGGATCCCACCTACGGGAACGTGGGTGTGGCCAAGGATGTCGGCAGTGGCCATGTGCTCGCGTGGGGGGACGAGTGGGTGACCTACACCAGTCAATGGGGGCTGACCGATGGCCAATACGACAACGCCTCGAACCCACAGTGCGCCGGCTACACGCCCAAGACCTCGTTCAGTGTGCCGCAGTTCTGGTACAACGTACTAACCTGGTCTGCTCCTACCATGGATTGGTGCTTCACCATCAGCGTACCGCCGACCGCAGATCCCGGCCAGCAGGTCATCTACTAAGGGCAGCCGCCGGGCCGGCGGCCCGGATCCTTCAGAGGTGAAACGTGGCAGCCCCGTGTATCTTACGGGGGACTGGCTCGCTCTCGCTCGCAGTCCCCCGGTCCCCCCTCGCTTCGCCCAGCAAAGCTGGGCTACGCTCGCCCCCAAAGGCGAAGGAGCACGACAAGATTCAACGGCACGACAGACCGATGCCCCGCCCGCCTCGCTGCGCTCGGCGACCTGCTATGGAAGTGCGGACATAAGTCCGCGAATTTCCATGCTTGGGGGTGCGGCCACCGCGCCCCATCGGGACTCTCCCCGCTTCGCGGGACGAGGTGGTTTCAGGTCAGAGATGTAGACACCGTCGAGCAAGGTGAGCCAGCGCAGCCCGCCAACGCAGAGCCTTTCTCAAACACTCGGCCATCGCGGCAGTGGTTGTCGACGCGCGGTGCCTTACGTGGGTCTTGCGTTCTGCGCCAGGGCCTCGACGGTACCTCGCCGCGCGCAGGATCGCACCGCCCGCCAACAAATCATTTCGCAGTCCACTTGGCGATAGGAGCCAGTCACAGTCCCTAACGGCCTGTCAGGGAGCGCAGGGCTGGACTGCGCGCTGGAAGAAGTTCTGAAAACGAGCATCGCGGATGACCATTTGGCGTGTACAAGGCCAGCGATCTGCGTTCCATGGACGCCATCAAGATCAACGTGCGCCACGAGGTGATCACCTTCGCCTACATTAATTACCAAGCCTCTGCGGGCGCGTTGACCACCGCGTTGCTCTGCCCGTGGAACCACGCGCCCCTGGCCGCGCGCTCCTTCACCTCTGCGTTCTCTCCAAACCGGGACGGGACGCGGTCGTCATGGGCTCCTTGAGACCCCGCTGCTCGCGGCTGCGCAGGTCGGTGATGGCGCCCGCCAAAGCCGTGGCCATGGCGCGCTGGCCTTCCTCGGAAAGTAGATAGGGTCCCTCCTCGGGGTGGTCGAGAAAGCCGATCTCCACCAACACCGCGGGTATCTCGAGCCCTTGCAAGACATCGAGGGTGGCGCCTTCCTGCTTGATGCCACGGTCGCGTTCGTGGCCCAAGGTATCGGCAAGACGCCATTCGATGCGACGGGCGGCGGCCAGGCTTTGTTCCGCCGCGGTCCTCATCTGGTGGCCCGCCCAGGCCGCTTCGCTGTCATCGGGGGCAAGCAACGCCATCCGCGCCACCTCCTTGTCCACGTCACCGACCGGCAACAAATAGATCTCGAACCCCTCTTGGCTGCCCGGCTTTTCCGCGGGACCGGCGGCATTCGCGTGCAGGCTGATGAAGAGCCGCGCCCCCGCCTGGTTTCCGCAGCGCACCCGCGCCCGTATGGGCAAGTACGCGTCGGTGTCGCGGCAAAGCACGACCTTGAGATCCTTCTCGGAGGCCAGCATGCGCTGCACCCGCTTGGCGATGGCCAGGGTCAGATGCTTTTCGAAGTAGCCCGGCTTCTTGGTGGGGGCTCCGCGATTCGATCCGCCATGGCCCGGATCGATGACCACGGTGAAACCCGGCGCGCCCGCACCCGCCGAAAGAACCAGCGAGAGCGCGAGGGTAACGACGCCAAAACCCATGGCAGATCAGTTTACCAGCCGCGGGAAGGAACCTCCATTTCAATCCCAGGAACATTCGACGGAACGCCGGGTTCAAGATTCCATCGAAAACCGGCGATCAGGTACCTAGATGAAATCCGCGTTTACCTCTCTCGCTCTCGCTGGCGCGGGCCTGGTGCTGGCACTGCCAGGCACGGCCGCGGGCGAGCTTGCATCGGGGCTGCACAAGACCGTGGTGACGGTAGAGGCGCCGGTAGCCATTCCGGTCAGCGAACCTTTGCGCGATCGCTTTGGCCTGGGCACCATGCCCGCGCTTTCCGCGGCCGCGCCGGTTGGATCGTGGATGCTCTTCGGGCTGCGGCTGCGCGGCGGCTTCCTTTCCAACGGTCCGGCGCCCGCCAATCCTGCCATCAAGGATCCGGGCACGGGTGGTCTCATGGCATTGAGCGCCCTGGCCAGGTTCCGGCCGCTGGCCAGGCGCACTCCCGATTCGCGCGCCGCGGGCCCGTGGATCGAGCTCGGCGCAGGCGTCGGTCTGACTGGCAACCTCACGCGTGCCGTGGCCGAGGCGGCGGTGGGCTGGAATTTCCAGTGGGGCCCTATGGCCTTCGGTCCCTCGCTGCGCTACCTACAAGTGCTGCAGCCGGCAAGCAATCTCGACAGCTCGGACGCCCAGCTCGTGCTGGCGGGCCTGGACATCGTTCTGCACGACGCGCACCAGGCACGACCGTCGACGCCAGTCGTGCCGCGCGACTTGTCAGTCGAAGTGGCCAAGGTCTCGGATCGCGACGGCGACGGCATTCCCGACGCTCTCGACAAGTGCCCCGACGAACCCGAAGACAAAGACGGCTTCGAGGACGAGGATGGCTGTCCCGATCCCGACAACGACAAGGACGGCATTCCCGACGCCGCCGACGCCTGCCCGAACCAGCCCGAAACCGTCAACGGGTTCCAGGATGAGGATGGCTGCCCGGACAGCGCGCCCATCGTGGTGAAAGAGAATCGCATCCTCCTCACCGAGCTGGTGCTCTTCGACACCAATCGGGCGCGGGTGAATGCGGAAGGCCGCCCCGCCCTGGCCGCGGTCCTGAACCTCTGGAAGCAGCACCCCGAGTGGGACCACCTGGTGGTCGATGGATACGCCGATCACCGTGGACCCGACGGCTTCAATCTCTGGCTCAGCCACTTGCGCGCCGAGCGCGCCATCAAGGTGTTGGTCGAGATGGGCTTCCCCATCGACAAGCTGCGCATCCGGGCCTTCGGCCACCGGCAGCTGCGCGTCCCGGGCGATACCGAGGACGCCGACAGACAGAACCGCCGGGTCGAGTTCGTCATCGTCAAGAAGGGCGAAGCTCCCGGACCGGACGCCGAGCCCACCGAGCCGCCAGCCCAGACCCAGGCAGGAGCTGACGGGCCGTGAGCGTGCGACGCGGAGTGGTTTGGCTGGCGCTGCTGGTCCTCCCGGCATGCCTCGACCCCATCGTGGGAACCGAGTGCGCGACCGGCTACTCGCCCTGCCACGGGGTTTGCGCGGCCAGCGGAACCTGCGTGGAGCCCGATGCCGCAAGCGAGGCGGCCGGCGAGGTCGGAGCCGCCGTCGATGGAGCACTCGACGCCGAGGGCATCGATGCGAGCGTGGCACTCGACAACGCGACCTCGGAGACGGGCGAAGATGCCGAATCGACCGACGGGGAGGCGAGCGATGGCGAACCGCCCGACGCGAGCATCGCAGCGGACGTGCCCGCGCAGGACGAGGTTCCGACGCAAGACGACGTCCCTCTGGTCGACGATAGTGGCCCTTCGCCCATCCTCGTCGTCGACGCGGCCGTGGAGCAAGACGAGTCGACCGACGAAGACGTGCTAGAGGGCGGCGCGCCTTGTGCGAACTGCGTGGACGCACAAGACACCGGCGAGGGCGCCGATGCCGGCACCCAAGACGTCGACCATTCGCTGGCCATCGACGGCGCACTGGCGTGCACCGACCCGCAGATGATCTGCGGCGATCAATGCGTCGACCCGTCCTTGGATCCCGAGAACTGTGGGCTCTGCAACAACCTCTGCGCCTCAGGCGTGTGCAACGACGGCAATTGCCTGGTGTGTTTGGCCGAGGAGTCCGTGTGCGAGCGGCAGTGCGTCGACCTGGCCACCGACCCTGACAACTGCGGGGTCTGCGACCTTCCGTGCATGAGCGGCCTGTGCAGCAACGGCTTGTGCGAAGCCGCGGGCACGGGACGCGCCATCATCATCGGCCACGACTACCTCAAGAACCGACCGGCGATGAATCGCATCCTGGGCAACGCCGTCTTCTTGTGGCCCGTCAATCCGGTTCAGCTACTGGTCTACGAGGGCAAGGCCAATCCCGCCGCCATCGCTGGCGCCGAGGCGGCCATCGCGCAAGTGGCAAGCGCCACCGGGCGACAGATGGTGCGCACCGCCGCAGCCGCCACCGATGTCCCCGCCTTGCTCGCCTCTGCCGATGTCTTTCTCATCTACGGCCAGGAACTGGCCGACGATGGGACGCTCGCCCAGCTCGGCTCGGATTGGTCCGCCGCGCTGCTGGCCTTCATGAGCTCGGGAGGGACCGTGGTGTTGCTGGACGGCGCCTACGCGGACAACAGCGGGACCTGCCAGATTCTGGCGCAGCCGGGCCTTTTCCAGGTCACACGCTCGGATTCGGTGACGGGCGACGTATGTACGGTGGTCGCCCGCGGAGACGCCCTGGCCACCGGGCTGCCGCGAACGTACCTGTGCGAAGAAAACAGCACCAGCTTTGTCGTAACCGATTTGTCGGCTAACATCACGGCGGTTGTTCAAGATGTCGATCGCACGGTCGTCGTACGCAAGCTCTTTTAGACCATGAGCACAAGTCCGCAGCCTTCGTTGATGGGGCGAATTGCCGTCTCGGCCAAGCTCATCACGCAGGATCAGTTGCTCGAGGCCTTGCGCGCGCAGGACCACATGGGCGAGACCAAGCGTCTGGGCGACATCCTGCTCGAGCTCGGCTACATCTCGCAGGCGCAGCTCGAATGGCTGCTGCGCGCACAGACCACCCTGATCGAGCGCCAGCATCAGGCCGAGGCCGAAGCACAGCGGCAGACCCAGGTCGAGCAGCAAGAGTCGTTCGCGGAAACCACGTCCACCGCCGCACCTGCCAGCGAACCCGCGCCGCGCCGCGCGTCTGCCGCGCCACCCGCGAGCCCAGGCTCGGCCCAAGCGCGCACGCAGGCACCGGCCGGCGAGCGCATGCTCGACCGTGTGCTGACCAAGGCGATCCAACTTCACGCCAGCGACGTGCACGTGCACACCGGCCTGCCCATTCAAATGCGCGTGGGCGGACGCCTGCTCAAGGCCAACGGCGCGCCGCTGGAACCGGGGCAATCCGAGTCGCTCATCCTGGAGATCCTGACCGAGAGCGAACGTGCGCACTTCACCGCCCACAACGATCTCGACTTCGCCTACACCATCGCCAGCGTCGGACGTTTTCGCGGCAATGTCTACCGGCAGCGGCGGGGAATCGATGCGGTCTTTCGCCCCATCCCGCTCGTCCCCCCCACCCTCGACGAGCTTGGCCTACCGAGCTCGCTGGCCAAGCTGACAGGCTACCACCAGGGATTGGTGCTGGTCACCGGGCCCGCGGGTTGCGGCAAGTCCTCCACCATGGCGGCGCTCATCAACCTCATCAACGAAGATCGGCCCGACCACATCATCACCGTCGAGGATCCCATCGAGTTCACCCACCGCTCGAAAACCTGCGTGGTCAACCAGCGCCAGGTGCGCAAGCATACCGGCTCGTTCGCCAGCGCCTTGCGCGCGGCCTTGCGCGAGGATCCGGACGTCATCGCCATCGGCGAGCTGCGCGACCTCGAAACCATCTCGCTGGCCATCACCGCCGCGGAAACCGGGCACCTGGTGCTCGGCACGCTGCACACCAACGACGCCGCGCGCACCATCAACCGCATACTCGACGCCTACCCTCCCGATCAGCAGTCGCAGATTCGCGCCATGATCTCGGAATCGCTGCGCGCCATCGTGTCGCAGAAGCTGGTGCCGACCGTGGACGGTTCGCGCCGCGTGCCCGCGCTGGAGATCCTGCTGGTCAACATTGCGGTCTCGAACCTCATCCGCGAAGAACGGGTCTTCCAGTTGCGCTCGGTGATGCAGACCGGCCGCAACCTCGGCATGCGCCTGTTCGACGACTCGTTGCTCGAGCTGATGCGCGCCGGGACTATCAGCAAAGAAACGGCACGCAAGCACTGCGACGACCCCAAGCTGTTTGCCTGAGGAAGATCATGGCACGTCTCGATGAGCTCTTTCGTTACCTCAAGGACACCAAGGGATCGGATCTGCACCTCGGCGCGGGCCTGGAGCCGCGCATCCGCCGCCACGGGCATCTGGAAAAGGTGCCCGACTGGCCGGTGCTGAGCGATGCCGATCTGAGAGGGCTGCTGGGCGAGCTCGCCTCGCCCAAGCAGTGGGAACACTACACGGCGAACCTGGATCTGGATTTCGCCTACGGCCTCGAAGGCGTGGCGCGCTTTCGCGCCAACTATCTCAATCAGGAAAACGGCGCGGGCGCGGTCTTTCGCATTATCCCCGAGGAGATCATCCCGATTGAAAAGCTGAATCTGCCGCCCGCCACGTTGGAATTGGCAAACCTGGAGCACGGCCTGGTCCTGGTCACCGGTCCGACGGGCTCGGGCAAATCGACCACGCTGGCGTCCATCGTCGACAAGATCAACCAGACCCACGATCGTCACATCGTGACCATCGAAGACCCCATCGAGTTCGTGCACCCCAACAAGAAATCCACCCTCTCGCAGCGCGAGGTCGGCACGGACACCGAGACCTTCGCGTCGGCGCTGCGCGCCGCCATCCGCCAGGATCCGAATGTCATTCTCGTCGGAGAAATGCGCGACTTCGAAACCATCTCGCTGGCCATCACCGCCGCCGAAATGGGCGTGCTGGTCTTCGGCACGCTGCACACCAACAGCGCCAGCAAGACCATCGACCGCGTGATCGACGTGTTCCCCACCGATCAGCAGCGCCAGGTGCGGTCCATGCTGGCCTCGTCCCTGGCCGCGGTGGCCTCGCAGCTGCTTCTGCGTACCGCCGACGGCAAGGGTCGCGTCGCAGCCCTGGAGTTGCTCTTGCGCACCTCGGGTCTGGCCAACGTCATCCGTGAAGGCAACACCCCGATGATCAACTCCATCATTCAAGGCGGCAAGAAGGACGGCATGCAATCCATGGATGACGCCCTCTACGCCTTCGCCAAGGAAGGACGCATCTTGGGCGAAGATGCCTGGCTCAAAGCCAGCAACAAGAAGCGCTTCGAGGAATTCGCCCCGCTGGGGTAGCAGCGTTCGCGCCATAGCCGACCCAGCCGGGAAGGGCCGTCCATTCTCGCCATCACCACGGCAGCACGACTCTAACCGGCGTTGGCCACTCCCCCATGATAAAGTAGAGGCGTCTGTCCCACTTCGGATCTGCCACTGGCGCCGTGCCGGTAAGGAGACTGGATGAGTATTTCCGCGCCCTCGTCCCTCATTCAAACTATCGCCTCTCTGCAAAACCAGAAGGTGTTTGCCGAGCTGTCGTGGCAAGGCAACTTCGAAGAGTACCTAGCCCTCGTCCGCCAGCATCCCTCCGTGACGCGCACGGCGTTTCAGCGCGTCTACGACATGATCCTGTCCTACGGCACCGAAGAGTACCTGGACAACAAGAAGCGTCTGATGCGCTTCAATTTCTTCAAGGACGCGCAACACGGCGGCCAGGACGCCATTTTTGGCCTCGACATCCCGCTCATGCGCCTGGTCAGCGTGCTCAAGAGTGCGGCCGAGCACTACGGCACAGAGCGCCGCGTGATTTTGCTGCACGGCCCTGTGGGCAGCTCGAAATCGACCATTGCCCGCCTGCTCAAGCGCGGGCTCGAGGACTACTCGCGCACCACGGACGGGGCGCTTTACACCTTCGACTGGCACTTGCCGCCCGAGTTGGCCCACATCGCAGGTGGACAACCCGGCAGCGGACAGTCGACCTTCCGCTGCCCCATGCACGAAGAGCCGCTGCACCTCATCCCTGTCGACTGGCGTGAGCGGGCGCTCATCAGCCTGGGTGTCAATACGCCCGACCACGAGCGCGTGCGCGTGGACGGCGATCTCGATCCAGCATGCCGTTTGATCTTCCGCGAGCTGATGGTGCACCACAAGGGCGACTGGTCCAAGGTGGTCGAGCACGTGCGCGTACGGCGCATGGTGCTGTCGGAGCAAGACCGCGTCGGCATCGGTACCTTCCAGCCCAAGGACGAAAAGAACCAGGACTCGACCGAGCTGTCGGGCGACATCAACTACCGCAAGATCGCCGAGTTCGGCTCGGACAGCGATCCGCGCGCCTTCAACTTCGACGGCGAATTCAACATCGCCAACCGCGGGGTCATCGAGTTCATCGAGGTGCTCAAGCTCGACGTGGCCTTCCTCTACGACCTGCTCGGTGCCTCGCAAGAGCACAAGATCAAGCCCAAGAAGTTCGCCCAGACCGACATCGACGAGGTCATTCTCGGCCACACCAACGAGGCCGAATACAAGAAGCTGCTGTCGAACGAGTTCATGGAGGCCTTGCGCGACCGCACCGTCAAGATTGATATCCCGTACATCACCCGCGTTTCGGAAGAGCGCAAGATCTACGAGAAGGACTACAACGCGCAGAAGATCCGCGGCAAGCACATCGCCCCGCACACCCTGGAGACGGCGGCCATGTGGGCGGTGCTCACGCGCCTGGAAGATCCCAAAAAGCACCAATTGTCGCTGGTGCAGAAAATGAAGCTCTACGACGGCAAGACCCTGCCCGGCTTCACCCAGGACAACATCAAAGAGCTGCGCAAGGAATCGCAGCACGAGGGCATGGACGGCATTTCGCCCCGCTACATCCAGGACAAGATTTCCAACGCCCTGGTCAGCGACCGTGGCGAGGGCTGCGTGAATCCGTTCATGGTCATGAACGAGCTGGAATCCGGCCTGCGCCACCACTCGCTCATCACCAGCGAGGAAGAACGCAAGACGTACACGACACTCCTTGGCCTGGTGAAGCAGGAATACGAGGACATCGTCAAGAACGAGGTCCAGCGCGCCATCAGCGCCGACGAGGAAGCCATCGCCAAGCTGTGCGCGAACTACATCGACAACATCAAGGCCTACACCCAACGCGAGAAGGTCAAGAACCGCTATACCGGCCACTACGAAGAGCCCGACGAGCGGCTCATGCGCTCCATCGAGGAGAAGATCGACATCCCCGAATCGCGCAAGGACGAGTTCCGCCGCGAGATCATGAACTACATCGGTGCCCTGGCCATCGAGGGCCGCCACTTCGATTTCCGCACCAACGAGCGCCTGCAAAAGGCGCTGGAATTGAAGCTCTTCGAAGACCAGAAGGATTCCATCAAGCTGACCAGCCTGGTCTCGCAGGTCATCGACAAGGACACGCAAGAGAAGATCGACGTGGTCAAGAATCGCCTCATCCGCAACCACGGCTACTGCGAGATCTGCGCCACCGACGTGCTCAACTTCGTGGCGTCGATTTTCGCGCGCGGGGACGCCAAGGAGTAACCCGAGAACCCCATGGCTTTGCGTATCGACCCATCCCACAACCGCTTCCGGGACATCGTACGCGGCAAGATCAAGCAGAACCTGCGCAAGTACATTTCCAACGGGGAATGGCTGGGGCGCAAGGGCAAGGACGTGGTTTCCATTCCCGTGCCCCAGATCGAAATGCCGCGCTTTCGTTTCGGCGAACAAGGGCAAGGCGGCGTGGGTCAGGGACCCGGCAAGGTCGGTGACAGCCTGGGACCGGCGCAGCCCGGCGAGGAAGGCAAGGGCAAGGCCGGCTCCGAGGCCGGCGAGCACATTCTAGAGGTGGAGCTGTCCATCCAGGAGCTGGCGGAGATCCTGGGCGAGGAGCTGGAGTTGCCACGCATCTTGCCCAAGGGCAAAGAGCGCCTCATCACGCAGAAAGACCGCTACGTCGGCATTCGCCGCGTCGGCCCCGAATCGCTGCGCCACTTCAAGCGCACCTTCCGCCAGGCGCTGCGCCGCCAGATCATGATGGGGAACTACGATCCCAACAAACCGGTGGTGGTGCCGGCCCGCGAGGACAAGCGCTACCGCTCGTGGCGAACCACACCCATGCCGCAATCGAATGCGGTCATGATCTTCATCATGGACGTATCCGGCTCCATGGGCGACGAACAAAAGGAAATCGTCCGTATCGCCTCCTTCTGGATCGACACCTGGTTGCGCTCGCAGTACGAAGGGCTGGAATCGCGCTTCATCATTCACGACGCCGCCGCGCGCACCGTGGATCGCGACACCTTCTTCCGCACGCGCGAATCGGGCGGAACCATGATCTCCTCCGCGTACAAGCTGTGCGCGAAGATGATCGAGGACGAGTTCCCGCCCTCGGAATGGAATATCTACCCGTTCCAGTTCTCCGACGGGGACAACTGGTCCGCCGACGACACCACGTCGTGCATGGAGGTGCTGAAGAAGGACATCCTGCCCAAGGTCAATCTGTTCTGCTACGGCCAGGTCGAAAGTCCCTACGGATCCGGCCAGTTTGTCAACGATCTGCGCGCCGCCTTCCCCGAGGACGCGAACGTCGTCACCACCGAGATCGAGAACAAGGACGACATCGCGGACTCCATCCGCGCCTTTTTGGGAAAGGGCAAGTAGGAAGGAAACGCCGTGCCGCACCGGAAATCGCAACTACCCGAGTCGCTGCACGAGATCCAACGCGCGATCGAAGAGCATGCGCGTGGCTACGGCCTCGATTTCTGGGAGACCAGCTTCGAGGTTCTCGACTACAAGCGCATGCAAGAGGTGGCGGCGTTCGGCGGCTTTCCCGTGCGCTACCCGCACTGGCGCTTCGGCATGGAGTTCGATCACCTGAGCAAGAGCCACATCTACGGCCTCGCGCAGATCTACGAAATGGTGATCAACAACAACCCGGCCTACGCCTACCTGCTCGAAGGCAATTCCATGGTCGACCAGAAGATGGTCATGGCCCACGTGCTCGGCCACGTCGACTTCTTCAAGAACAACTACTACTTCTCCAAGACCAACCGCAAGATGATGGACAACATGGCCAACCACGCCACCCGCGTGCGCCGGCACATCGAGCGGCAGGGGCTCGACAAGGTGGAAGGCTTCATCGACGTGTGTTTGTCGCTCGACAACCTCATCGATCCCATGTCGCCCTTCATCGTGCGCCACGAGACCCCGCAACCCGAGGAGAAGGAGCAACCGCCCGTCGAGGTGCCGCGTCTGCGCGCCAAGTCCTACATGGACAAGTTCATCAACCCGCCCGAGTACATGGACGAACGCCGACGCAAGCTGCAGGAAGAGCGCGAGAAACCCAAGCGCAACCCGCTCGAGCCCGAGCGTGACGTCCTGCTGTTCCTGTTGCAAAACGCGCCGCTCGAAGCCTGGGAGCGCGACGTGCTCGAAATCGTACGCGACGAGACCTACTACTTCGCGCCTCAGCGCCAGACCAAGATCTTGAACGAAGGCTGGGCCTCCTACTGGCACAGCAAACTGATGACCCAGAAAATTCTGGACGCTTCCGAGCTGGTCGACTACGCCGATCACAACGCCGGCGTGCTCGCGGCCGCGCCCGGCCAGTTCAATCCCTACAAGGTCGGCATCAGCTTGCTTCGCTATGTGGAGGAGCGCTGGGACAAGGGCCGCTTCGGCAAGGACTGGAACGAGTGCGACGACTACGATGCGCGCCACACCTGGGACAAGCAGCTCGGCCTCGGCCGGCAGAAGATCTTCGAGGTGCGCAAGCTGTACAACGACCTGACCTTCATCGACGAGTTCTTCACCGAGGATTTCTGCTACGAAAACCAGTTCTTCTCGTTCGCGCGCAATGCCAGCTCGGGCAACTACGAAATCGACGCGCGCGAATTCAAGAAGGTCAAGAGCAAGCTCCTCTACCAGCTGACCAACTTCGGCGAGCCGTTCATCCTCGTCGAGGATAGCAATTACGACAACCGCGGCGAGCTGCTTTTGCACCATCGCCACGAAGGCGTGGATCTGCACCTCGACCACAGCCGCGCCACCATGGAATCGCTCTACCGCATCTGGCACCGCCCGATTTGTCTGCAGACCATCGTGGAAGGCAAACCCCGCCAGCTCCGCTTCGACGGCACCGACCACACCGAACGGGCACTGTAAAAACCACCCTCCATTTCAGCTTCCGTCGCGAATCGTGTGCGCCGCATGCCCACTACGGCTTCCACGAGGATCCCGCAGACGCTTTTGATTGGCTGAGGGCCGCGCCCTTGACGGCGCAAATCGGTGCTTCGCTGCGGCTGTACCATTTCCCGGAGCGATGACGTGACGTCTGCCTCGAAGCACAACCGAGACCCGGTTTGACTCGCGCGCGATATGCCCTGACAATCATGCGAGTGGGCCGGTTCGCGGTGGCCCACGGCACCCCCAACCTGGCGGCACAAGGAGAACACCATGAAGCGAACCACACTCGTTCTTGCGGCCTTCACGACGGTTCTGGTCGGAACCTGCAAGGACGAATCCCCACCGGTCAAGGCCCCGCCCGCCCCGGCTCCCCCACCACGGGTCAAGACAGCCGTGGATGGTGGCCAGGGCGTGGATGCCCACCTCGGCATGATGGAAAAGTACGCGATCTGGAAGGCCAAGAAAGAGGCAGACGAAAAGCTGGCCGCCCAGCTCGCCTCCGAGGAAAAGGCACGGCTCATCAAGTTCGACAAGAACAAGCTGCCCAAACACCTGGCCCTGCTCGCCTTCGAGCAGAAGACGCGCCAAACGCTCGACCAAGCGGCCGAGAAGCTGAACGGTCAATTCGACGCTCCCGACCAGCTCAAGAAGCTGGCGGCCTCCCAGCGCAAGGCCATCGAAGCCCAAGCTGCAGGCCTACGTGCCATGGATCCCAAGGGCGGCAACTCGGCCATCGGCACCGACCACGACGTGATTCTCAACCTGCTGGCCAATGACTATCCCGAAGCCATCGTCGAGTTCTTCGGCGGCAAGACCAAACCCCTGGCCGAGGTGCGCGCCGAGCTGGACAGGCGCCAAAAGAAAATCGAAACCTGGTTGGAAGAGGTGAAGAACAGCGGGAAAGAAGGCGGCAGCGGCAAGGAAATCAAGAGCAAGGAGCCCAAGAAGGATAGCGGGAAGAAATAGCAGACAAGCGCGACCATCGTCGGCAATTCCTGTTCATGGTCGCCACCGGCCAGGTTGAGCAGGAAAAGTTGCTGACTGCTCGAATGTTCAGTATAAGACGTCTGTGCTCCTCGTCAGAACGGCTCCTTCGGTCGAGACCTCGCTGGTGGCGCTTTCGCGGGCCGCGCAGCACGACCTGTCGTGCGCGTGCGGTCCGTCCCAGCACCGCCAGCGTGGCGACAACGGCTTGTGGATTTATCCAGCGGCGCTGCCATCGGGCCAGCGCCTGCCCATGTTGAAGGTGCTGCAAGCCTCGGGCTGCGAGCGGTCATGTGTCTATTGCGTCGAGCGCTGCGGGGGGCGCGAGCCAGCGGCGAGTCTCGCGCCCGACCAGCTGGCGACCGCGTTTGTGAATCTCCAGCGCAGCGGCCGCGTGTTCGGCTTGTTCTTGTCGTCGGCCATTCGTGGCGGCGCGGTGGTAACCATGGATCGCATGCTGGGCACGGCCGAGCTTCTGCGCAAGCGCCACGCCTTTCGTGGCTACATTCATCTGAAGATGATTCCAGAACACGTCTTGGGTCGTCTTACGGGCGGCGGGCGATCTGTAGGGCGTCTTTCGGGATCTCGTCGATCCAGCCAGCCTTGGAATCAGGAAAGGCGTCGGCGTAGGGGATGTAGGGCTTCAGGTCCAGAATGGGTGTGCCGTCGATCAAGTCGATGCCCCGCACGCGCAGGTTGCAGCCTTCGATGCGCAGCAAGCGAACCGCGGACAGGCCAAGGGGATTGGGCCGATCGGGCGAACGCGTGGCGAACAGACTTCGCCGCTCGCGGGTGCCGCGCGGCGGCCGCACCATGGGCGCCCAGGTGCCGCCGCGATGAAGCCAGCTCAGGATCCAGATGCGTTCCACGCCCACGAGATCCGCGAACGCGCCCGCGGGCATGCGTTCCGCGTCCATCTCGAGCACAGCCTCCGCATCCGAATCCACCGCCGCTGCCTGTTGGGGCGTGCCGAAGCGCCGATGGTACGGCGACGAAACCCAGCCGATGGGCGTCAGCGAAAATGGGCCGCTTGGTCGTTCGCACTTGGAAGACGCAGACATGGGTGGACTCTATCGGCGTGGCCTGGGGGTGCCAATCGCTACGTGCCCGAACCTGGACCAGGTTGAGCAAAATGACTTTCAGACCATGGCGCTCGAATTGACGGCGATCACAGCCACAGCCCTGATCCTGACGCAATGAATTGCCGCGCGAGAAGATGGCTTCCTCTTCGTGCGGGCGGAGGTATGTTTGTCCACTGCGACCACACGAGGGGGGAAAGATGGCCATTTTTTCCAAGAAGAACAACGCGAAACGGTCCGAGGATCAGGCCAAGGTGATTCTCGACGAGTCATTGGAAGGAAAGCCGGTGGAAAGCGCACCGGACAAGGGATCGGCCGCCGTGGAGGCCGCGGCGCCGACGAGCACGGCCGCGGAACCGTCGACCGCCCCATCTTCCACCGCCGAACCCGCGGCGACCGAGCCGGCGGCGAGCGCGACAGCGAGCGGCGCGGCCGAGCGCGCGAATGCCGATCATCATGATGACGTCGAGCCCGAGGCCATCGAAACGCCACCGGTCGTGGCCATCGAGCGTCGCTTCGGCATCGACGACGCCATTCAACTGATGCGGTCGCTGCCGGCCGATCCGAATTCGGCCCTGGTGGTGCGCGTAGTTCGCGTCACCCTGGGGGCAGTCAACGTCAGCGTCGAGGAAATCGTCGCGGACGCGGCTCGCAAGGAGACGCAGATCAAGGAAAACATCTCGGGGCTCGAGGCGAAGATCGTCGAGCTCGAGGGGCAGCTCGGAGCCTTGCGCCGCGAGATCGCGGCCCATCAAGCAGATCTCAAGGAAACCGTCAACGTACGCGAGCGGCTGCACCTGGCCGATCAGTACCCGGGACCCAAACCACCGCCGACCCCCATCTCGGCAACGTTGGCGCGCCTGACCCCTTCCAAGCCCATCTCGTCGAGCTAGCAGCCCGTGCCAGCACGACTCTAGACCTGTTCGCGATCCTGGGCCAAGATGCGCCCGTGACCAAGGACGAAGCCCTCAAAGCTCTTGAAGATGCCGAGGTGATCCCCTGCGTCTCGGCCGGGATCTCGGACGCCAAGGAAGTTTTCGAAGCCTGCCTGGCGGCGGACATCCCCGCGGTGCTCGATCGCCAAGATTCGTGCGGCGACCACGGTGGATCCTGCTCGGCACGCATCGACCTGTGCGTCCGACCCGACGACCTGCCCAAGGTCATGGCCATGATGCACGCGCGCTGGCAGAGCCTGCTCGATCAGGAGGGCACCCTGCCCGACCGCGAGGGCGCTGGCGCGGACAGCGAGGATCCACCCTGTCCTGCCTGCGGCCATGCCGCGCCACTGGTCGATGGCGCCTGCAAGGAATGCGGCCTGCAGCTTGAATAGGTTCTTGCGACGCTCCGGCGTACAATACTCGCCTCATGCCTACCGATGACTTGGCGCCGGGAATGCTCTTGGCGGCACCCAGCTTGCGCGATCCCAACTTCATGCACAGCGTGGTCCTGCTCGGACGCTCGGGCGACGACGGAGCGCTGGGCTGGATCGTGAACGGCCGCGAGCTGATGTCGGTGAGCGAGCTTCTGACCTCCTCGGAGTTGATTCCGCCGGGAACCACGGTGCCCGACTCGCCGGCCTTCGCCTCGGCCGTTCGCCTGGGTGGCCCGGTGGCGCCCGCCGCGGGCTGGCTCGTCTACCGCCGGCAGCCCGACCCCTTGCCGGGGGAAATCACCGTGGGCGCGGAAATCGGCGTGACGGGAGAAATGGCTGCCTTCAGCGCGCTCATGGAGGGCAAGGGGCCGGCGGACTTCCGCATGCTGCTCGGTTGCGCCGGCTGGGCACCAGGCCAGCTCGAGGCCGAGATTCAGCTCGGGGGCCTGGCTCCCGGCGCCCGTCGAGGCCGGGCTGGTGATGGATTCTCAGGCGGCGTTCCTTTGGGACGAGGCCTATCATTTGACGGTGGGTACCGAGCCGGCGGCGTTCTCGCGTCATCGAGGCAAGGCATAGGGCGGCAAGCCGCGCTCTACTTCACTTCGACGCGGCCCGTACCGTGACAGGCGACACATCGCGCGGCCCGCCCGCCTGGGCTGGTCGCGTCCGTGACCCACAGCTCGCCGCTGCCGGCGCAGGCGAAACAGCGCAAGCGCAAGAGCGGCCGCGGCGTGGGCTCGTATGCGGCATCGTTTTCGCCCTTGCCGGCTGGCTGGTCGTCATCGTCCGATTCGGTCTCCCGGGCTCGCAGAAGGACTGGCATGCAAGCCTTCTCGGCCACGGCTCCCCCGAAGTTGCGGCCCTATTCCGTCCGATCAGACCCGCCCGGCGATTCAGTCGGAGGTGCGCTGTATCGGCGCCTGCAGGTTCATGGTACATTTTGCCTGGGCGTTTGAGTCCCTTCGGTCAAGGCACATGGCAGAGCGTGTAATCGGGATCGATTTAGGAACCACCAACTCGTGCGTGGCCGTGCTCGAGGGCGCGACGCCTTCGGTCATCGCCAACCGCGGCGGCTACAAGACAACCCCCTCGGTGGTGGCCATGTCCGAAAGTGGCAAACGGCTCGTCGGCCACATCGCCAAACGCCAGGCGGTGACCAACGCCGAGAATACGGCCTGGGCAGTCAAACGCCTCATCGGCCGGCCCTGGACGTCGCCCGCGGTCCAGGCAGTCAAGGCGGCGGTGCCCTATCCGCTCATCGAAGGCCCGCACGGCGACGTGCGTATCCGGCTGCGCGACCAGGTTTTCTCGGTGCCCGAAATTTCGGCCTACGTGTTGCAGGAGATGCGCGCCATCGCCGAAGAGTACTTGGGTCAGACGCTGTCCAAGGCCGTGGTCACGGTGCCAGCCTATTTCAACGACGGCCAGCGCCAGGCCACCAAGGATGCCGGCCGCATCGCCGGCCTCGACGTCATTCGCATCATCAACGAGCCCACCGCAGCGGCGCTAGCCTACGGGTTCGGCAAGAAGATCGACGGCAAGGTGGTGGTTTTCGATCTCGGCGGCGGCACCTTCGACGTGTCGATTCTCGATATCACCAACGGCGTGTTCGAGGTCGTGGCCACTGCGGGCGACACCTTCCTTGGCGGCGAGGACTACGACAAGCGCCTCGTCGACTGGCTGGTCCAGGGCTTCAGCAAGGAGCACAAGGTCGACCTGCGCAGCGACACCATGGCGCTGCAGCGCCTGAAGGACGCCGCGGAAAAGGCCAAGTGCGACCTCTCGGCGGTGCGCGAGACGGAAATCAACCTGCCCTTCATCATTTCCACGGGCCGCAACCAAGCCTTTCACCTTCACCGTGTGGTCACGCGCAGCAAGCTCGAAGAGCTGACCCTGGATCTCCACCGAACGTACCATCCAGATCTGCCGGCTCACCATGGAAGACGCCGGCATCCAGCCCGAGGATCTGACCGAGGTCGTCCTGGTTGGCGGCATGACCCGCATGTGCAAGGTGCAAGAGCTGGTGGCCGAATTCTTCGGGCGCGAGCCGTGCAAGGGCGTACACCCGGACGAGGTCGTGGCCATGGGCGCCTCCATTCAGGGCGCGGCCCTGGTCGACGCCGCCGCGGCGCCCGACATGCTTTTGCTCGACGTCACCCCGCACTCGCTCGGCATCATGGTGGCGGGCGGTCACTTCCATCGCCTCATCGACCGCAACACCACCGTGCCCACGGCCAAGAGCCACACCTTCACCACCGTCCGCGACGACCAGACCTCGGTCAAAATCATCGTGTTCCAGGGCGAATCGGATCGCGCGGAAGAAAACGAGCTGCTCGGGGAATTCGTCCTTTCCGGTCTGCGCAAGGCCACCAAGGGCGAAGTCGAGGTCGAGGTCACCTTCGAGATCTCGGCCGACGGCATCGTCAGCGTGTCGGCCCAGGACATGGAGACCGGCGCCGAGCAATCCATCACGGTCACCGCGACCAGCAGCCTGACCGAAAGTGAAATCGCGCGTATGGCGACCGAAAACCAGGACCACATGGTGGCCGCGCGCGCCGAAGAGGAAGTCGAGAAAGAGCGCCAACGCATCGAGAAGCTGGTCGACGAGGCCGAGGCGCTTCTGCCCAAGGTCGAGGAGATCCTGGCCGGCACGCCTTTTGGCGAGGACAGCCTGGACAACGTGCGCTTGATCCTGGACGACGCGCGCATGGCGGTCGAGCGCCGGGACGCCGGCGGCCTGGAGCAGGTGGCTGAGCCACTCCTGCGGACCCTCAACATGTTCCGCGGCGTGGTCGACAGCGGCCGCCTGCGCTCGAGCTAGCGCGGCGAGGTTGACGTGCCGAAAGACGTAGCGCTGGAGATACGGCAGCTGGTCCAGCGTGGCTTCGACCACCACGAGCACGAGCGGGTGCACGACGCCTTGTCGGACTGGGAGACCGCCCTGCGCCTGGACGCGCGCAACGTGCAGGTCAATCGGCTGGTCGAGTTCGCACGCCAGCGCGTGGCCGAGCTCGAAGCTGGACAGCATCCATCGCCGTCGCGGCGGGACACCGTCGAGTCGCCTATCCCGCAGTTCCTTGCCGCGCTGACCGAGCGCAAATCGGACAAGGTCTCGGTTCCCGCCGGCCCCTTGCAAGACGGCCCCACGGCCAAGAACGCGGTCGGCGATCGCGAGACCCCCGAGAACGATTGGAGCTTGCTAGGGTTGTCGGACAGCAGTGTGACCAGGAAGGCGACGACAACCCTGCCAGAGGACAGACCGGCTTCGGATACTCTCGAGGACTTGCCGGTCGACGCCGCGGATATCCGTGCCAGCGCGAACGAGCTCTTGGGCGAGTGTCGGGCGGCCCTCAACGAGAATCGCGCCGGCCCGGCCTCCTTGGCCGCCGAGATGGCCTTGCAACTTGCCGAACGCGCCCCGCCGCCGGGGGTGGACGATCTTATCGATCCATCGCTGGCCTTGTTCGAGCGTGCTTTCCGCGCCTTCATGGGCAACCCACACGCATGCCCGATCCGTGCCATTGCCACCGAGACGATTTCCGACCATGGGCTCGACCAGCGCGCCGCCTTCCTGATGTCGCGCATGGACGGCATGACCAGCATGGCCGACTTGATCGACAGCTCCGGCATGCCGCGCTTCGATGCCGTGCGTGTGATGGCGTCGCTGCGTCGGGCCAAAGCCCTCGACATTCTCCCACCGTTGTAATGGGAACCCTGGAAGGGTTCCCAACCCCTCCCGCGCTATGGCTCCGCCGGGCAAAGCCCGGCTACGCCAACGCAATCATGGGAACCCTGGAAGGGTTCCCAAACCCTCCCGCGCTATGGCGGAGCCGCGAGGGGCGCGTCCGAAGGACGCGAGGGGTAGGGCGGGGCGGTGGAGGTCCCGAAGCACCGACGAAGTCGGTGGGCAAAGCCCGGCTACGCCAACGCAATCATGGGAACCCTGGAAGGGTTCCCAAACCCTCCCGCGCTATGGCGGAGCCGCGAGGGGTAGGGCGGGGCGGTGGAGGTCCCGAAGCACCGACGAAGTCGGTGGGCAAAGCCCGGCTACGCCAACGCGATCATGGGAACCCTGGAAGGGTTCCCAAACCCTCCCGCGCTATGGCGGAGCCGCGAGGGGCGCGTCCGAAGGACGCGAGGGGTAGGGCGGGGCGGTGGAGGTCCCGAAGCACCGACGAAGTCGGTGGGCAAAGCCCGGCTACGCCAACGCAATCATGGGAACCCTGGAAGGGTTCCCAAACCCTCCCGCGCTATGGCGGAGCCGCGAGGGGCGCGTCCGAAGGACGCGAGGGGTAGGGCGGGGCGGTGGAGGTCCCGAAGCACCGACGAAGTCGGTGGGCAAAGCCCGGCTACGCCAACGCGATCATGGGAACCCTGACCTGAAACCACCTCGCCCCGCGCAGCGGAGCGAAGCGGGCGAGGGCGCGGCGAAGCCGCGGGGGCAGGGGTAGGGCGTGCAGGTCCCGAAGCGCCCAACGGGCGGAGACGTCGCCGAGCGCAGCGAGGCGGGTGAGGGGCTGCCCGTTTCACGCCTGAAGGATCCAGGCCATCGGCCCGGCGGCGGTACTGGGAGGGTTCGCTTCGCCCTCGGCACCCGCCAGCCCACAGCCCGCCCTGCTACCCCCGCGCTTCGCGCGGCCTCGCCAAACCCCGCGCGTAGGCGAAGCCGGCAAAGCCCGCCTTCGCCTACGCGATCCGTAGCTGGCGATCTCCCTGCGACCGTCTTGCCTCCCTGATGGGCCCCTGCGCACCCTCGCACTCGGCCTCGCCGTCCGACCTCTGTGTCCTCTTTTCCGCTCTCTGCGACCTCTCCTTGTGGTAAGTCGTCGGCCATGAAGATCGTACTCGCGTACTCCGGAGGACTCGACACTTCCGTGGTCATCGGCTGGCTGCGGGAGAAGTACCAGGCCGAGGTCGTGGCCTTCTGCTCCGACGTTGGTCAGCAAGAGGATCTGGAAGCTGCCCGCAAGAAGGCCCTGGCCTGCGGCGCCATCGCCTGCCACGTGTACGATCAACGCGATGAATTCGTGCGCGACTTCGTGTATCCGGCGGTGCGCGCACAGGCCATCTACCAGGGCGAGTACTACCTCGGTACCTCGCTGGCCCGTCCATGCATCGTGCGCGGCATGATGGAGGTCGCGGCCAAGGAAAACACCAACGTCATTTCCCACGGCTCGACCGGCAAGGGCAACGATCAGGTGCGCTTCGAGCTCGGCGCCTACTGGTTCAACCCGCAGGTGAAGATCATCGCACCCTGGCGCGAGTGGGATTTCAAGTCGCGCTCCGAGCTCATCGCCTTCGCGCACGCGCACAACATTCCCGTCGAGGCCTCCACGGCCAAGCCTTACTCCATCGACCGCAACCTGCTGCACACGAGCTACGAGGGCGGCATCCTGGAAGATCCCGACAAGGAGCCGCCGGCCGAGATGTTCCAGCGCACCGCCGATCCGCGCAAGGCGCCGGACCAGCCTCGCGACGTGGCCATCAGTTTCGAAAAGGGCTCGCCGGTTGCCGTCGACGGCAAGGCCATGGGCCCGGCCGCGCTGCTCACGGAGCTGAACAAGATCGCTGGCGAGCACGGGGTGGGCCGCGCCGACGTGGTGGAAGATCGCTTCGTGGGCATGAAGAGCCGCGGTGTGTACGAGACGCCAGGCGGAACCCTGCTCTACAAGGCCCATCGGGGCGTTTCCTCGCTGACCATGGATCGCGAGTCCATGCGCCTGCGCGACACCCTGGCCGTCGAATACTCCACCCTGGTCTACCGTGGCTTCTGGTTCTCGCCCGAGCGCGAGGCTTTGCAGAGGCTCGTCGACAACATCAACGAGCCCGTCACCGGCACGGCGCGTCTGCGCCTTTTCAAGGGCGGCCTGAGCCTCATCGGCCGCAGCGCCCCGAAGTCGCTCTACCGCGCCGACATCGTCACCTTCGAGGACGACGGCGGCGCCTACGATCAGCGCGACGCTGGCGGCTTCATCCGCCTGAATGCGCTTCGACTGCGCACCACCGCCAGCATCCGCGCCAAATAGCCGACGGCCGCTGGCAACGAACGCCAGCGTCAACCGCGAACGATAGCCGCCAACACGCTGGCATTTTCCAGGAAACCTTCGACCTGGTCATGCCGATAAGTGTGTCATGCCATCCCTAGCCAAACTTGTTATTGTGGGAATTTTCGAGGATGATAGCCGGGCTGTTTCGCGTAACAAGGGACTTCCCATGCGTTCTGGTACTTGGTTCGGCAGACTCTGGTCTCGTCTTGGGGCTAGCGTGGTGCAAGACGTCCCGCCGGGCCTGGAAGAATGCGAGTCCTGCCGCGAGGTAAATTGCACCCAAGAACGCTGGCTGACCTGCGCGAGGCGCCTCGCCGCCATGGCCGAATATGAAGGCGCTTCCTATCAGGCCACGCCGTCCATGGCTGGACGATCGGATGTAATGCCCAGCATCGAAGCGGCAGACGATGCGCAGACCGAGTCGGCCGAGGCCGAAACCGACGAGAGCAGCGACCCACGCAAGCGCGTCTCGTCGTCTGGCGATTAGCGGCACCCGTGCGGCAACATCCTGTCTCGCGGTTTCCGACCTGCTGATTCTGGGAATCGCCGTGCTCGCCGCGCGGCCGGCTCGCGCGAACACGGTTGCACCGTATCCGTCTTTCGTGCACGAACGGGCATGCCCACGAAGCGAGCGCGGACCTGCCGCGCGGCTGCCGTGGGTGGGGCGCCATAGGTCGCTTCGAGCAGCGCCTCGACGCGAATTCGCCCCGAATCCTCGTTCTCGACTTCGACCGCACGAATGGGTCCAGCGTAATACGGGATGAGAAAGATGCCCTCGAGGTCGGCGAGTCCAGTCGCTGCTCGAAGGTCTTCCTCTTGCCGTCGTTCCAAGGCAGGCGTGCACCGTCCGGCAAGGTCGCCACCCAGGCGCCGTGCTCGAGCGTCGGCGTCAGATCATGGTGGCGGGCAAAACAGGCCAGTCGCTCGGGCGGCGCGGCCGGATCGGCCGAGGGATCGGCTGCGTCTGCATCCGCGCCCAAGATGGCGACCAGCGAGAAGGCGGCGAACGCCAGCATCACCCCTTCTTGACGTGTGCCTGCAAGATGCGCTGCTTGTCCCGCGCGGGGACGTATTTACAAGCCTCGCGCACGGTCAAGCCCGAAGCGCGAGCGGCCCTGGGCAGAAGCCAATCCACCACCCGCTGGGGTGTCTTCTTGGCGGTCTCGCGCAGAACCCAGCCGATGGCTTTGCGAATGAAGAATTCCCTTTCCGCCAGCATGCCGTCGGCATAGCGGCCGAAGCGCGCGAAGTCGCCGCCCCCGCGCCGCAAGGGCAAGAGCAAGGCCAGCAGCGCGGATCGGCGCAGCCAGAAATCGCTGTCCATGGCCCAGCGATCGAGAATAGGGGCAAGCTTCCTCGGGAAGCGCTCGACGAGATCGCCCGCCACGGAGGCTGCCAGGTTGTCCACCAGAGCCCAGCCGCGCGCTTCTCGCAGCAGCCCCTCGATGAGGCCGATGTCCTCTGGCCCGAGCAGGTTCTTCCATAGCTCCAGCACCTCCACCGCCGCCGCCCGCCGCTCGTGGATGGGCCTTTTCCACAGCGCGCGTGCCAACCCGGTCACATCGGCGCGACCGAATTCCGGGCGCGCGCGCCGAAGCGCCACCACGACCTTGCGTAGATCCGGCACGGTGACGCCCAGGTGCGCGAGATCGCTCTTGAGGTAGCGCTTCTCCTGCTCGGCACGCGCGGCCGTACCAAGGGTGCGCAATTCAGCTTCGAGTTGGTCCGCCAGACGCCGCATGGTTTGACTCCAGGAGTGGCTCGATCTCTCGCAAGACTTGCGCAAGCTGGGCGCGCGTCGCCTCCAGATCGCCGCCGTTGTCGAGCACGTGGTCGGCGGCGCGGATCTTGTCGCCCAGGGGACGCTGCGCCCGAATCCTGGCCAGCACGCTTTCGCGCGAGCAATCGTCGCGGACCATCACCCGCTGGACCTGCGCCTCCTCGCTGGCCGAGACCACCACCAATCCGTCGAGCTGCTTGTAGAAGCCCGTTTCGACGAGCAGCGCAGCTTCGAGAAAGGCCAGGCGATGCCCGGAGTCCTCCAACGCCGCGGCTTGCACAGCCACCTGTTCGCGAATGCGCGGATGGGTGATGGCTTCCAGCCGGGCCTGACTGCGCCGGTCCGAAAAGACGATGGCGCCCAGCTTCTTGCGGTCGATGCGGCCGTCGGCAGCCACGACCTCGGGCCAGGCGGCGGCGATCTCGCCGTTGGCCGGCTGTCCCGGCTCGACCACCTGGCGGGCGATGGCGTCGGCGTCGATGACCGGGATGCCACGCTCGCGCAACATCCGCGCGACCGTGGATTTGCCCGAGCCGATCCCGCCGGTCAGACCGATGAGTTTGATCATGACGGCGATCAGTCTACCGGGATCCGCGCCCGCTGTGCACAGGGACTCATGCGTGCGGCGGTGCTACCCTTGCACTGTGCCCGAGTTGCCCGACCTGGTCCATATCGAAACCGTGCTGGCGCGCTCGCTTTGCGGCCTGCGCATCGTCGACGTGCGCGTGGGCGATCCCGTCGTGTTGCGACTCATGGTACAGGGGCCGCTGTCGGCATTGATGCAGGGCAAGCGCATCACCGCGGTGAAACGCATCGGCCAGTTCCTGCGCTTCTCCCTCGACGGCGAGTTGGTGTTGGTGGTGAACGCCATGCTGACCGGACGCTACGCTCTGGTTGGCAGGACGGCCCACCGCGTCGGGAGAAACCTGATTCTGTCCCTGCGATTCGAAAGCGGCATGGAGCTGCACTATTCCGACGAGACCCGCATGGGGAAGATCTACGTGGCCGAAGCGGGTCAGTTGGCGGAGATCCCTGGGCTGCGCGATCTCGGCGTGGATCTCCTGTCGCCCGAGCTCACGCTCGAGCACTTTCGCACGCTTACGAACGGACGGCGCGACCAGGTGCGCCAGTTCCTGCTCGACAAGACCGCGCTGGCCTCCATCGGGAACGCCTACGCCGACGAAATCCTCTTTGCGGCCAAGCTGCACCCCAAGACCTTCTGCAACAAGCTGCATCCCGACGACGTGGACCGTCTGTTCGCGGCCATCCAGGACACCTTGGCCTGGGCCATCCGCGAGATTGAAACGCGCGACGAGCCCATCGAGACCAAGGTGCGCGACTTTCTCAAGGTGCGCGGCCGAGCCGGGCAGCCCTGCCCAAGGTGCGGCACGGTCATTCGCCGCGTTCGCGTAGGCCGCGACGACGCCTGCTTCTGCCCTGCCTGCCAACCCGTTACGCGCAAACTGCTCGTGGATTTCAGCAGGCTGCCCGGCAAGGAGCGGGGTCCTGAGATTACCACCTTGAAGGGCCGGAGCCCCTGACTCCGCTACCGCCGGGCGATGGGGGTGGTAGGCTACCGTCGTCCATAACGTTTCTGCCATACGGAGGAGCATGACTTCTTTCAAACCCCTTTCCGCACGTCTTTCCATTGGCCTTACCGTCACGACGCTGTTTCTTCTGACCCAGGGTTGCGGTGGGTCGACTGGAAGCAACGGCAAGGACGCGTCGCCGAATCAGCCCGATGCCGGGAAGGATGTGGTGTCGGATTCCCCACACGACGCTCTGCTCGATTCAGGCGGCGCAAAGGCTGATGACGCCGTGGATGGCCCCCCTGCCGGAGACGTCCTGCCGATTGATTCGTTCGTCGCCGATGCTCCCATTCTTTCCGACGGGGGTGTCGAGACCAACGGTGCCGACGCCCTCCTTCCCCAAGGCCCCCTGGATGCGTCGATGGACCAGGGTCCGGGACCGGAGGACGCCGAAGGAAATTCCGCTGAAGCCGGGAGCATGGATTCCGGGGCAGCGGAAGTATTCGTGGACAGTTTCTCGTGCGACACGCAAGTCCCGGCGGATGCCGGGATCGTCGAGCGCTTGTGCTACGATTTCAGCACCACGGCCGACGCAAGCGCCTTCGTGCCTGAGGCAGGGACCTGGGGCGTCGCCAACGGCGCATACACGGCAATCGGGCCGCCCGATCAGGTTACTTGTCCGCCAGGTGGGGGCACCGTCATGACCGCATCGGTTCTCGCGGGCCTGTCCGCCAAGAACGTGCGCGTGCACGCCAGAATGACTTCGATCAGCGGTGTGGACAAAGTCCTGGTGTTGCGTTCGCGCCCCGGCGGAAACCGCATCGAGATCAATTTCCGCGCGAACTACGTCGACAACGGTCAAACCGAAGGCGGAGATTTGAACGTGTCCGATCTCGTCAATTGCGTCAACGCCGGTGACTATATTTCCGTCGCCAGTCCCAATCCGATTCTCATCCCCCATGCCGTTCTTCAACCCATCACGGTCGACGTCCAATTGATCGATCAACAGTTGACCATCGCCGTGGATGGCCGAACAGTCTTTGATGGCGAGCTTCCCCTGTCCACCGCGCCAGGCAGCGTTGGATTCGCGGTGTTTCACGACTCTGTGGTTCAGTTCGACGATTTTCTAGTCGATGTTCTCGACTAGCGAAGCGATGCCTCCCCTCAGCCTGGGATACACCTGAAGTTGCAACAGGGCAGGAGCTACGTGGCGATCTGGATGTTGTGCTGAGCGCAGAGGGTGTAGGCCGGATTCCAATTGTTGAGCGCCGTAGTGTCACCGGGATAGGTC
Source organism: uncultured delta proteobacterium (assembly GCA_963824555.1). Classification (GTDB taxonomy): domain Bacteria; phylum Myxococcota_A; class Polyangia; order Fen-1088; family Fen-1088; genus Fen-1118. The sequence goes on from CAWGPW010000023.1 coordinate 178,692, forward strand.
GGCGGACTGGGCAGCACCTCTGCCTGGGCAAAGAGGCACCCAGGGACGGATGTGCCTAGCGATCTCGGGAAGTCCGCGGCGCTCGGAGTCCAGGACACGGTGACCGAACCGCCCGTTGTCATCACAACGGAAAACTTGATGGCCACCCCGCAATAAGGTGGCGCGAGCTTGCTGGTGCTCACCAGATCGATCATCGGTCCGGCCGGTGGCGACACACAGGGACCGACCCACCAAAGGTGGATATTGACGTTTCCGGTTTCGCTGCCGGTGTTGCCGAGCGAAATGGTGATGCTGGTCGCGTGGTTGACCCTGAAACCGCTAGCCGGAACGAGCCCCGTGTTGAGGTAGAGATTGGCGTGATTGAAGCTGATGACTGGAGGCATGCGAAATCTCCCTTCGTGGTTGGGTTGGGTTGGGTTGGGTGACAGCGCAGAGGAGCTTAATGCAAGATCCGAGTTATTGGGCAACAATCACGTAAAGGTTGGGTGGTGGAAGGCTGACGGCGGTCATGCTCGGGGGCGCGGCGGAGGGTAGAGGGCCATAGGCGTACGAGGTGTAGCGCCATGTCGTCGTCGTCGTCGTCGTGTTGGTTGCGAACGATGCCAATCCATCCCAGACCCCGAGGATCCAATAGGTGCCCGCCACGACATCCACGGGGGGGACGCCCACCTCCTTTCCGCCGGGAGCGACGAGGGTGGGGCCGGCCACGGTCGCGACGAGAGCGCCCGGGGTCCCAGCCACGTCCTTGTAGAGGCCGAGATACATCGAGCAACTCGCGGTCGCGTTGTAGAGCACGGCACCGAAACCAGTGAGCACGCTCGCGCCCGGAAGGTAAACCTGGATCCCGGCCAAGAATCCGGTTTCGAAGGACGAGATGTCGATGCCCGGGCCGGTGTTGTCATAGCGTGCCGTCGCCAGGCAGGTCTGATTTCGGCAAACCTGGGACGAGCACACGTTTCCGCAGTGGCCGCAATTGGCGCTATCCGTGTTTCCGTTCGTCTCGCATCCGTCCCGGCTGGTGTTCTCGTCGGTGCTGCAGTCGAGGAATCCCGGCGCGCAGGACGTCATCGAACAAGCACCGGCCGTGCAAGCCGGAGTGCCGTTTTGCGTGCCGCACGCCTGTCCGCACCCGCCACAGTTGCCGACGGCGGTCCGCGGATCGATGCACACGCCCGTGCAGGTGGTCATCGGAAGGACGCAGCCCGAAGCGCCATCCGGGATGGCGAGGTCTTCGCCCGCGTCGACCCGAGCCGGGAAATCCGGCGGAGCGTCGAAAGCGGTGTCGCCGCTCTCGGGCGCATCGCCCGCCGCATCCACTCCGGCATCGAGCATGACCACGGGGGTCTCCACGGCACCGTCGCCCTGAATCAAGACGCCCAAGTCGGCAGCGTCCCGGAGGCCAGGATCGGACGGTGAGTCCGGGAGGACCTCGGAGCCAAGGGGGCCGTCGGGCGGCCCATCCGCTTTCGCATCCGGAGCAAGATCCGCGGCGCCGGTCTCCGCATGGCTGCCGTCCGCCACACCTAGGACATCCGCGCCGGCATCGGGTGGAAGGAAAGGCTTCGACGGAACGTATTCAGGGAGAGTGCTCACATCGACGTCGCTGGTTTGCGTGCAAGGACCGCTGGTTGCTCCCATGCAGGCACGAGCGAGGAAGAACGTGAGCACGCGACTATGGCCGGGGTCGAAGGACAATCGCGCCGCCCGCGAGACGACCGGATCGGTGCGCAGAAGTCCGGTGGCCACGACGTCGAAGGTCACGGCCGTGTCGTCCGGCGACACCAGCTCCATCACGACGGGCAGTCCGGTCGCTCCCCCGTCGTTGCCGGCTGTCAGAGGGAAGGCCGTCGTCGCCGGGGATGAGCTCGAACCCGTGACGTCGACGCGGATATTGTCCATCTCCGTCGGGACGGCAAGGTCGCTCCATACGACGACTATGATTTTCGTGTTGCTGCCCTTGTTCGAACAGGCACCGAGCAACACCCACCCCAGGGCCAACATCCAGCATCCACGTCGCATGGTTACCTCACCTCCACGCATGGAACGGTCGCTCCGCTGCACGCACCTGCCGGATGGCGGGTCAGCACGAAGGCCGAAACGGTTCCCGCGACCACGACCGCGCCGACCCCGGTCCAGAACCACCATTTGGCATAGACCGGCTGGCCGCTCGGCTGGGGTAACGAAGGATGGGTGGTCAGATTGGATGTACCGACCGTTCCGGCCGGAGTTGGGACCAGCATGGCTTCCGCGGCCAGCCCGCTGCGTGGCGTGCCATGGCTGGCGGCCGTCGGTGCGACCGCGGCTGGCCCTTCGTTGAACTTCAAGAACGCATCCCGGCTCTCGCCCGCCGCAAGGTCGATGGCCAGCTCCAAGGTCTGAGCTTGCGTTTTGCCCACGACGCGATGGCGGCCCGGATCGGCCGGAAGATCGAGCCCGAACCTTGCGGCCTCGATGTCGACATCGTCCACGGTCAATTCGACCTCGCTGGGCGCGGCGCCTTGCACGTGAACGCGCAGCTTGGGAATCCGAGATTGCAGCGCCACGAGCTCCTTCCGCGCGTCGGCCTGCGCCTTCTCCTGGACGTGGCCGACCCAGAGGTCGTTGGGGCCAAGCTGCGTGGCCTGGCGATAGAATTCGGAGCCCGCAACGAATTGACCGCGCTTGACCAGGACGCGCGCCGTCCACAAGGCAAGCGTGGGCACCTTCGCTATCGCGTACGCGCGCTCGAACTTCAACTGCGCGTCTTCAAAATGGCCGGCGTCGAAATCACGTTTGGCCTGCTTGGCCAAGCTGCGTGCCTCCACCTTGGCGCTGGCATCGGTTGCACGGGCCGTGCCCGACCATGCGGTAACGAATGTCAGCGCCCAAGCGGCGCAAGCAACCTTGCAGTTCATGGCTGACTCATGGAATGGACCTGAATCTAATTGATCGGCGCTCTAGAAACCCGCAACATCGTCTTCATCGGGCTGGGGGGCCGTCGCCGAAGAGGCGGATCGGTGCTTGGGGGGCGTGGTCCGCACCCGCGCGGCGATTGGATGCCGCCGCAAGGACTTTCCGGCCGCCGGGATTTTCGCTTCGCGACTCTCCTCCTTGCGCGCGTCATCGCTCGCGTCCGGGGTAAGAGATGGCATGGGCGTCGCATGGGAGCGCGCCTCGCTGTCGACAGGATGAGGAAGGCCGGCGGAGATCGCCCTTTCCGGAGCCGACAGCCGAGTCGGTCCGCTCGGACCGGCTACGCCCGCGACCATTCGCATAGGCATAACCGTCGCTCCGTGCACGACAGGTGGCGATGGGTCTTGGCCACGCTGGAGCTGAAAGAGCATGAAAAGACCAAGTGCGACCAATCCAGCGATGGTAAAGCCCAACCAGCGCCTGAAGGATCTCCTGACGACGTGGGTTGGGATTCCCGATTCCAAAACAACCACTGGGCTTGCTTGGGAAAGCGTTCTGGCGGCTGCACCTGCTGGAGGGCGATCGAGGTGTAAGCCTGAGATTGCCTCGGCCGCCAGCGCAGCCTCACCCGCCAGAACCGAGTCGCCGCGCGCCGGCCCGCGCAGAGCTTCCAGAAAACGAGGAACCGCTTCGAACCGCTCGCTTCTCTCCTGGCAAAGGGCGCGCATGATGGCGTCCTCCACCAGGTCCGGCACGCCGGGGATCAGCTCATGCAACGGTTGCGGCGGTTCGGACAAATGCATGAGCAGCAGCTCCACACCTGTCGCCGCGACGTAGGGCGGCCGTCCTGCCAGCATTTCGTAGAGAATGGTCGCGAAGGAATAAATGTCGGCGCGCAGGTCGACGTCCGCGCTGTCCTTGCATTGCTCGGGGGACATATAAGTCGGGCTGCCCATGATCAACCCAGCCTCCGTGCGAAAGCTTCCCGAAACGCCTCCGGCGCTGCTGGCCTTCACCTTCGCAATGCCGAAATCCAGGATCTTCACCCGCTCGCCACCCGTTGCATCAGGCACCAGGAACAGGTTTTCGGGTTTCAGATCGCGGTGGACGATCCCGACGGCGTGAGCGGCGGCAAGAGCCGAGCCCGCTTGCCTGGCCACCTCCAGGGTTTGTGCGAGGGAGCACTTGGCGACCTCCGTCAGGCATTTCCTGAGCGATTTCCCCTCGAGAAACTCCATGAGGATATAGGGAGAACCTTCGGAGGTTTCGCCAGCGTCGTAGATGTCGATGATGTTGGGATGACGGATTGCACTTGCCGCCCGCGCTTCGTTGAAGAAGCGCCGGACCAGCTCCGTGTCCAACGCCAACATCGGTCGCAAAACCTTGATGGCGGCGCGGCGTCCGATAAGTGGGTTCTCGGCAAGGTAGACCTCCCCGAAAGCGCCTTCTCCTATCAGGTGCACGACCCGGTAGTTGCCGAAGAGCTGTCCTGCCTGCAGCGCCATGTCTTCACGGTCCCGGCCTGAGAGTACGATCAAACCTGAAGCCAATCCAGCCAGGGCCTCTGCCGTAATGAATGCAGATGGCGCGTCCTGGGGAACGACCTTCGGCTAGACGCGCCACGACGTCGCTACGCTTGTCGCCGGATTGCGGATTAGGATGACAGGAGGCAGCGGGCCGGGTTCCGCGTAGACTGTGCACGTTATGTCCGCTTCTCCTCCCGTCATGGTTCTGGATGCCGCCTTCGTCGCCGAGGCGCGCGAGGCCGCGCAGATGCCAATGGGCGGGCCGCCCGAGGTGGCCATCGCGGGCCGTTCCAATGTCGGCAAGTCGACCCTGCTCAACCGCATCGCGGGCCGCAAGGCCCTCGCCCGCGTCTCGAAGACACCCGGCCGCACCCGCGGGCTCGTGCTCTTCGACCTGGAGATCCGCGTGCAGGGCAGCCAAGAGGCGCGGCAGAGCTTGCGCCTGGTGGACCTGCCCGGCTACGGCTACGCCCAGGTTTCGCACAGCGAACGCCACGCCTGGCAGGTTCTTGTCGAGGGCTACGTCAAGAAGCAGACGGCCCTGGTGCTGGTGCTGGTGCTGGTGGATGCGCGCCGCGAGCTCGGCGCCGAAGAGCTGCAGTTGATGGAATGGCTGCAGTTGATGCACGTGCCCTGTCATCTGGTGGTGACCAAGGCCGACAAGCTGGGGGCGGCCGAGCGCGGGATCTTGCGCGAACAGGTGCGCAAGGGCCTGGGCCAGATGTCGGCCTCGGTATCCATGGCGTCCGGAGAAACCGGCGAGGGCGTGGACGCATTGTGGGCGCGCATCGCCCACGCCCTCAAAGCGAGAAAAGACGACGCGGAGCCAGACCCAGGCTAGGATTGCCGTCCGCCACAGCCGCGGGTGGCAAGACCAACCGACCGTGCAGGACTACATCATCGTCAGCAGCACCGAGGCCGATCTCGAAGGCGTGATGGCCATCGAGCGGCTCTCGTTTCCGACGCCGTGGCAACGCCAGGCCTTCAGCGACGAGTTGGCGCGGCCGTGGGCTCGGCTGGACGTGCTTCGTCGGACAGCCACTGGTGACGTGGTGGCCTTCTGCAACTACTGGCTGGTGGCCGATGAGCTGCATATCCTGAACGTCGCGGTCCACCCGGACGAGCGCCGATGCGGCCACGCCGCGCGACTCCTGCAACACATGCTGTCCGAGGCAGGCCGCAACAAAGTCCGGGTGGCGTCGCTGGAGGTTCGCGTGTCCAATCAGGCGGCCCAGGCGCTCTATCGCAAATTTCAGTTTCGCGAGGTGGGCAAGAGACCCAAGTACTACGCGGACAACGGCGAAGATGCGTTGCTGATGGATCGGGAGCTTCCAACCTAGGTCGCGCATGTCGATGTCGTTCGCTCTTTGCGCCCTTTGCGCTCAGTTGCTGGCCGCCGATGCAGGCGCACGGGTGGACGCGGACGCGGACGCCCTGCCGGCAACGACGGTCGAGCCTCGCATCCAGGCTGCGGCGGCGGCGCCGGCCGCGCCCTTCGCCATCGCCGGCGTCACCACCAGCGAGCGCGTGGTGGCCTTGACCTTCGATGCCTGCGCGACCAAGAAGCAAGCCAATGGTTTCGACCGCAAAGTGTTCCAGATCCTGGCGCGCGACCGCATCCCGGCCACGTTCTTTCTGTCGGGCCGCTGGGTCGAGAAGCATCCCAGCGCCGCCAAAGCCATCGCGGCCGCCCCGTGGATTGAGCTGGGCAACCACACCTACTCGCATCCACGCCTCACGCTCACGCGCAAAGAGCGCATCCGCTGGCAGATTCGACACACCAATGAAATCTTGCAGAAGAGGATCGGGCGACCCGCGCTGTCCTTGCGCCCACCTGCTGGCGCGTTCAACGCCACCGTCGTCAAAATCGCAAACCAGGAACACTTGCCCGTGATCCTGTGGAGCGTGATCTCCGGCGATGCCGGCGGTCATGTGCCCGCCAGGCGCATGGATCGGTCGGTGCTCGAAGAGACCAAGCCCGGCTCCATCATCATCTTTCACGTCAACAAGCGGGCACCCTTCACCAAGAAGGCGTTGCCGGATATCATCGCGGGCCTGCGCCGGGAGGGTTTTCGCTTCGTGACCATCTCGCAGCTGCTTGCCCTGCCCGACGCCGTGCCCATCAAGGCCAAGCCGTCGCGATATGGATTCCGCCCGCGCAACAAGCCGCATTCGCCCGAACAGAAAGAACAAGGTGAGGACCATGCGAATCCGCCGACCTGATCCCGCATTGGCCTTTCGCCAGGCCGAGTGGATCGCGGCCATGGAGCCCTGGCTCTCGCTCGGCTACCAGTGCACGAAGCTTTCGCGCTACCTGCGCCGAATGGCCCGTGCCGAGCAAGTGCTGGTCGCCGAGGAAAGGGGGCGCGTGCTCGGCGTCATCGTCTTTCAGCCCGAATTCTTGCTCGGCCGTTTCATCGCCCTCCTGGCCGTTCGCGCCGAGGCCGCCGGTCGTGGCGTCGGCCGCGCCCTGGTCCTGCGCATCGAAAAGGAAACCTTCAAGACGCGGCGCTGGCTCTATGTCTCGTCCGACAGCGAGAATCGGGCCGCGGCCCATTTCTACAAAAGACTCGGATTCACACGCGCGGCCCGCTTGCCGGGCCTTGTTCGCGACGGCCGCACCGAGATCTTGTGGCGCAAGCCGCGGCCAGCAACAGCCGCGCAGGGTGCGCGCGGCTAGAACACCGAACGGGTTGAATTCCTCGTGAATCCAAGGGCTTGCCTGGTGCTGCCGAGGCCGCGGTGCAGAGCGCGTACAAGCCTCTTTTCACCGCAGAACACAGAGGCCCGCAGAATGAAGGGTTCTCCGGATCTCGATCCGAACCCTTCATTTCTCATCCGTCTCTGTGCTCTCTGTGTCCTCTGTGGTTAGAATCCGGAAATTGCTCGGGTTTCAAACCGTTCGGTGCTCTAGCGGCTACAGCTCGATCTCGCAACCAAGGGGCTGCGGCGAATGCGCGGGTCTCGCTCGGGTCGCGGGCATGGCCACCATGCGCTCCTCGCGGCTGCCCCCGACCGGCCGCGAGATCGGGACGGTCAGGGGTGTTGGGCCCGGGGCCGGTAGAATCGGCGAATCACACAGCTCGAAGTTCCCGTAGTGGGTCACCAGGCACGAGGGTTCGGGAGCCTGGCGCATTTCCACCGAACGCCGGTAGCGACGCTCTTCGGCCTTCAGCCGGTGCGCGACGTAGGGCCCCCCGACCACGGCCGCCAATTTGCCCTTCCACCCGGATTCCTTGATGAGACCATCGCGAAGAATACGCGCCTGCTCGTGGGTGGCGTTGCCGATGCGCGCAAGGTCGCGACGCATGGCTTCGACCAGCATGGCGTAGAAGGGGAACTTCTTGCGCATCATGTCCCGCCGCAGCTGCACCAATTCGTGGTCCCAATCGGCGGTGTTGCGATAGCCGTCGTACTGGGTCTGAATCATGCGCAGGATGGACGGTCCCAGGACCTCGAAGTCGCGCTTGAAGGCGTAGTCGATCTTCTCTGAGATCACGGCGTCGGAAAGATAGGCGTGGTGCCAGTTCTGGACGTGCTGGCCGTGAATGTCGGCCCAGGGAAAATTCTCCTTCAGGCGCTGCTCGGACTTCATCTGCTTCCACAGCGGGGTGCCGGGCATGGCGATGTAGAGCATGAACTGGTTGTAGGTGCACCCATAGGACAGGGCGTGCTCGATCTCGCGATCGACATCCTCGACCTGGTGGTGCGGAAATCCCAGAATCGTCGAGCCCAAGACCTCGACGCCGTAGGCTTGCAGCTGGCCGATGAGGCCACGAAGCCCGATGCCGTCCATCTTCTTGTAGGTCGTCCCCGTGGACTCTTCCAGGCCGATCCAGATGAAGCTGTAGCCGAGCTTGACCACGTTCTCGACGCCCAGCCGAAGCAGCGCATCCGCCGACGAGAACACGGCGTAGCGATGCGGCTTGCGCTGCTCTTCCATCAGCTTGAGCAGCGCGAGCGCGCGTTTGGTATCGAGCGAGAAATTCTCGGACATCACGAACAGCTCGCTCACGCCGCGGGCCGTTTGCGCGTCGGCCACCGAAAGAATGTCTTCCGCGGAGTGCATGAACTTGACGAACTTGCCCTCGAACTTGGCCGAGGTCGTACAGAAGTTGCAGCGCATGGGGCAGCCCACGTCGGGGATGATGAGCCCGGCGGAGAGCTCCGGCACCTTGAACCCGAGGGCACGCTTGTCGAAGGTGGCGTCCACCAGCGGCGCATGAACGACGTCCTCGTCCCGAAGTCCCACGCCCGGCATCTTGGCGTAGTACTCGAGACCGTCGCGCTTCACGAAGGTCACGCCCAGTCCTTCGCACCCGCGCCCGATCAGCCAGTCCGAAAGCCCGGCCGAGAGCGGGCGCTCGGAGCGCTCAAACGACGGCTCCCAAACCCTGAAGGTCTCGCTCGGACACGCTTGCAGCATGCGTTCGATGAGCTCTCTGGGTCACCTCGTCGTCATTGACGATGTGGCCGCCGATGTCGATGGAAACCTCCGGCAGGGTCTCGCGGACGAGACGCCAGGTGACAACCACCTTCTCGAAGTTGGCCATGATCCCCGACAAGCCGACCCGATCCCAGCGCCGTTCGAGAAGCTTCGCCTTGAGCTGGTCTTCGGACGGGAAATCGAGCACCGCCACGTTGGCGTTCAGATTCGCGCCGAACAAATCGTAGGCGAAGGTTCGCGAAAACATCTGCACCGAGTAGTGCTGCTGTCCACGCGTGACCTGGTTGTTCAGCAGGCTCATCGGATTCTTGTACCGGCTGTGCGGTCCGTCCACACCATGTGGACCCACGACGGAGCTGAACAGGATGTTGCGAAGCGACATCTGGGCAGGAAGCGACATTGCAATCAACTGCATGGCAGAGTGGCCCAAGTCCCGCAATATCTGCCGGTAAGTATTATGAATTTATGACGATTCCCAGACATCGTCAGGTCCGACTGTGGGCCTTGCGGCTACAGCCAACCAGCTGTTCCAGTACGGTCGCTTGCATCGCGTTGACGAGGAGATCCCCTTTGAATCCGCCGATCTCGCATCGCGACTCGAAATCGACAATAGTGCTAAGGCATGTTGGGAGTACTCGCCCTGGTATGGAACGTGGCCGTCGCGGCAACACCCGTGAACGCCGACTGTCCGCGCCAAGAGGAGGTTGCGGCGGAGCTGGACCGGCTGGGCGCATCCGCCGCGCTGGCTACCCTCGGTTCACCTGAAGTCACCGTAGCCGAAAACAAGATGCGGGTCGCTTTGCGCGGCCGGGACGGATCGGTGATAGGAGCGCGCGAGGTTGCGGCGTCCGAGGATTGCCACCAGCGCGCTGCCGTGGCCGCGGTCTTCATCGCAGCCTGGGTGGGCGAGTGGTCCACGCCGCTGCCGCGTCTGCCACCTCCGAGCTCGGGTGAAGGTCCACCGGTGCGAGCTGCGGCAACGCCACTCCCGCCCTTGCCGCCGCCGGAGTCGGCGGTTCCGCGCACACCATCGCCGCCGGTACCACCCGAGCCGCCAAAGCCATCCCAGCCGGCATCCCATCCGCCGGCTCCGTCGCGGCCCAAGGCCCCGGCACCCGTGCTCGCGTCCGATTCCAGACCCGTGCAAGCACCACCGCTGGAGGTGGCGGGATGGGCCTTCGGAACGCACGATGGCGATGCCGGCACTTTCGGCGCCGCCGTGTCGGCCGCGTACCGATTCGACGGCGCAACGGCGCTGGCCGCGTTGTTCGAAACCACGGGAGAACGCGAGTCGGCGCTTGGACCGGGCTTCGCAACCTACCGAACCGCGCGCCTGGGCATCGGCGCCAGCCTGCGAAAACAGCGCGGCCACCTGTTCGCGGATGCAGGGCTTTTTCCCGAATTGACCATGCTTTCCCTCGCGGGGAATGGGCAACAGCTCGACACCACCCGCAGCGCGACAACCTGGGGCGCGTCCATGGATCTACGCGGACGCGTTGGTTTCGCAGCCGAACGCTTCCTTCCGTTTCTGTTTGCGGGCGGCAGCGTGGCATTGCGTGCGGAGCACCTGACCCTCGACGGCAGCCAGGCCAGCTCGACGCTTTCGCGTTGGAACCTCAGCGCCGGGGCAGGATTGGCGTTTCTGCTCGGCGGGAACGAATAGGTGAAACACTTCCGTGCGAACCATCACTAGGTAGGTCGACGTGGCCAACTCCGAAACCACTCTCCAGGCAGACGCTCTCTACCGGATGCACGTGCACCGGGTGGGCCGGTGGGCCTCGCGTCTGGGCGGGCCCGCGCTCGACCTGGAGGACACCGTCCATGAGGTCTTCGCCATCGCCTGCGCGCGCCTGTCCGGCTTTCGCGGCGAATCCTCGTTGGCCACGTGGCTATTCGGCATCACCGACAAAGTAGTCCGCCACCGACGCCGCAAGGAGCGCTGGTGGCGTTGGCTGTCGGGCTCGGCGGACGAAACCGCGGGACACCTGCCCGCGCCCGGCCCGGACCCGTTGCGAGCCGCCGAGCAGAGTCAAGCGGCGAGAAGCGTCTACCGTGTGCTCGACCGGCTCGCCGACGTCGACCGGCGCATCCTGATTCTGTTCGAGCTGGAAGAGATGTCCGCCGACGAGGTCGGCCAGCTTCTCGGCATCAAGCCAGCCAATGCACGCCTGCGCCTGCACAGGGCCCGGGCTCGGTTTCTGCGCGTCTATGAACGAGAGTTTCCCGCCTTCGCAACGAAGGTGGATTCCAAGAGGTGCGAACATGCCAGTCAACAAGAACGCGTCTGACAGCGAACGAGAATCCGAGCTCTCGCGGCAAGGCCTGGCCTTCCTGCACCAGGCGCGCGAAGTGGGCAGCCTTGGGCCGGCGCAGGTGGAGAGTATCGAGCGCCGTCTCAAAGGGCGAAGCGCGCGGCCGCGCCGCATGCCTCTTCTGTCCGCCGTGGCCGCGCTGGGATTGATTCTCGTCGCTGGCGCGGCCTTCGCCGTGGCCAAGGGTGGCCTGCGTTCGTTGCCCATTGTCGGGCCGCTCTTCACACCCGCCGATTCGGCCGACACGAAGAAACCCCTCAAGCGCCGCGCGCCGGGCGTACCCAAGCCCGCGGTCGACCAGTCCCCCGCCGTGAATCCGACGACTGTCGGGCCCGCCGCCCCCGTCCCGGCTCCCACACCAGAGCCGGAACCAGCCAAGGCTTCCACATCCACGGCACATCCGGTTCGCCCCGTTGCGCAGCGTCCGCGAGCGCTGGCTCTGCGCGATCCGGGAGACTCGCGCGACGGGACGCGGGCAACTCGGACGTCCGAATCGCCAGCCGCGCCTGCAAGAGTGGACCAAGTGGAAAATCCCGAAAATCCCATCGTGGCCGAGAGCCGGTCTTTCGCCTCGGTTATCGAGCCCTGGCATCGCACCCACGACGCCGGCGTGACCTTGGCCCTCCTCGATGCGCACGAGCGGCGCTATCCGAGCGGGCACATGCGCCTGGAATCGCGCGTGCTGCGCGCCGAGATCTACCTTTCGCAAGGCCGCGAGCGCGACGCCCTGGCCGTGCTCGACTCCCTGTCCTTGTCGGGGATCCCGCGTGCCCGAGAATTGCGGACCGTGCGCGGCGAGCTGCGCATCAAGGCCGGCCGCTGCGGCGAGGGCAAACGTGATCTCGGCGAGGTTCTGGAAAGGAGCGTGGCCGACGCCCTGGCCACACGGGCCGTGCAAGCCATGTCCCATTGCCCCTGAAACGCTTTCCCGGCTGCCGTCACCAGGTAGGCAGAGGACCCAATGAGGAATGCCATGGACAACAAGACTAGCTCTCGAAATTCGCGTCTTCTCGCTCTCACCACGGCTTGCTTGGCCATGGCGCCCCTCGGCTGCAGCAAGACCGATTCTCTCGGCTCGGTAAGAGATGGCGGGACGGACGGAATTGCCAAGGACGGGAATAGCAACGCACCCGACGGCGATGTTTGCGGCGCGGGAGCCCCCGTCCACTACTCGGCGCCCGGTTGTGGCGCCGACGCCGTTCCCATTTGCGGTGCCTACAACCAGGAATGTCTTTCCCTTGACTCCTTCTGTGGCTGCGACGGCCAAACGACCGTTTACGGCGTGTGTCGTGCCAGCCCATCGCCCTTCCTTTATGTGGGCGCTTGCCCCGATGGAGGGCCCCCCGACGTTCCGTTGGACTCCAGCGACGACGGCGGGGACTCGGGTGGCACCTACCTCTGCCAGGTGAACGCCGATGGAACCTGCTCGGCGATCACACCCGACACCAGCTGCCTGCCCGTGCAGGGAGCTCTCTACGACCAAGCAGCCAATTGCGTCTCCGGCACGGCAGGCACGCTCTACTGTACCGCCTGGCAGACGGACGCCCCAGGCGGTTTGGCGGGCGGTTTGGCAGCAGCCGAGGGCTGCCTCCAGATTCCACAAGATGGAGGGACGCTCACCTACTGGACACCCGAGAGCGACATCAGCAATCCCTGGTGGAGAAGCCATGCGTGCGATGCGAGCCTGACGGCGCTTGTATCGAGCGCGCCTGCATGTGGGTCCGCTCCAGAGGCACCTGATGCAACACCCGCATGCACGGTGCAAGTCTTTAGCGGAAACCTCAGCGACTGCTCACCCAGGCTGCCCCTGCCATGTTCCCCCTGTATCGCCTGCGCCCCACTCGCGGTTGGCGACACCGGGGGATGCGGAGCCCCGGACATAAAGTTGTTCTCTTGGGACGGTGGCGGTGTCGACATGAGCCTTCGCTATCCCGTGGGATGCACCGTCTACTTGCCCACTGACAATCCGTTCTACCCCGGGGGACCTCAGACCTGCGCCTGCGATGGCAGCATCTCGCCTCCCACCTGGATCTGCCCAGTCTAGATTCGACTGGCCGCCGCACCCGACGCTCAAGGCTTCACCAACCCGCAAGTGGACGAATCGCCAGGCGCCTTTGCCCACTTTCCCCCGACGTGGCATCCTGTGCGCGATGTCCGACCCCATGCCGCTTGCCAGCCCTACCTTTCCCGCCGCGCCCCCTGCGGGTGGCGACCTGCCCGCTCGCGACGTCGCCATGGCGCGCGAGCTGGCAGAGGCGCATGCGGCGCTCACCGCCGAGATCGGCCGGCGCATCGTCGGACAGCATGAAGCCATCGAGCACCTGCTCATCGCGCTGTTCGCCCGCGGCCATGGCCTGTTCGTGGGCGTGCCTGGACTGGCCAAGACGCTGCTCATTCAGACCTTGGCCGAGACCCTCGACCTTTCCTTCGGCCGCATCCAGTTCACGCCCGATATGATGCCGTCCGATATCACCGGCTCGGACGTGCTGGAAGAGGATCGCACCAGCGGTCGCCGCGTGTTCCGCTTCGTGCGCGGCCCCGTGTTCGCCAACCTGGTGCTCGCCGACGAGATCAACCGAACGCCGCCCAAGACGCAGGCGGCGCTTCTGCAGTCCATGCAGGAGTACCGCGTCTCGGCCGGCGGCAACACCTACAACTTGCCTCTGCCCTTTCTGGTCTTCGCCACGCAAAATCCCATCGAGCAGGAGGGAACCTATCCCCTGCCCGAGGCCCAGCTCGATCGCTTCATGTTTCAAATCGACGTGGGCTATCCCAGCGCCGCCGAGGAAGTCCGCATCGCGGCCTTGACCGCCGGCACGCGCGGCCAGCCGCTGCGCAAGATCCTCGGCCCGGCCCGCATCGTCGAGTTGCAGGACCTGGTGCTGCGCGTGCCCGTGGCCGAGCATGTGCTCACCTATGCCGTGGCCATCTGCCGAGCCACCCGTCCGGGCCCCGAGGCGTCCGAGGTGGTGCGCAAGTACGTGTCCTGGGGCGCAGGCCCGCGCGCGTCCCAGCACCTCGTGCTGGCGGCCAAGGCGCGCGCCATCCTCGACGGCCGCTACGCGGTTTCCATCGACGACGTACGCGCGTTGGTCGGCCCCGTGCTCGTTCACCGCGTGGTACGCAACTTCCACGCCGAGGCCGACGGCATGCGCGCCCGCGATCTCATCGCGGCCATCGTCGACACCGTCGCGTCCTAGTAGAGCCGTGGCAGATTCGGCGCCTTCTTCGACACGGGACCCGCACCTGGGTTTACTCGGCCCGGTGGATCTGGCCCGACTCGCCACGCTGGCGGTACGCGCCCGCACCATCGTCGAGGGCGCCCTGTCCGGGGCGCACCGCAACCTGCACCCGGGCACCTCGCTGGAATTCACCGAGCACAAGGAATACGCGCCCGGCGACGATGTCCGCCGCATCGACTGGAAGGCCGTCGCACGCACCGATCGCTACACCATCAAGCGCTTCGAGAACGAGACAGAGATGCGCATGCTTCTCGTACTCGACACCTCGGCGTCGATGGCCTATCGGCGCACCTCGGTGTCCAAGCTCGAATACGCGACCTACCTGTGCGCGGCGCTGGCTTACCTGGTGGGCCAGCAGCGCGACGCCGCCGGACTCTTGGCCTATGACGACAGCACGCGCGCGCTGCTTCCCCCGTCCACGCATCCGGGCCAGATCCGCGAGGTGCTTGCGGCCCTGGAAGGCTTGCACGCCTCGGGCGTGGCCAACCCCGGCCGAGCCGCCGATGCCGTGGGCGAGATCTGCGACAAACGCAGCCTGGTGATTCTTTTCTCCGATTTGCTCGACAGCGAAGAGACGCCCACGGGTTCCACGGCCAAGGGCCCGCTGGCCGAGCGCATGCGCCAGCTGCGCGCGCGCGGACACGACGTGGTGCTGTTTCACATCCTCGATCCCGACGAGGTCGAGCTTCCGTTCGATGATTTGACCTTCTTCGAGGGCATGGAGCCCGGCGACCCACGCACGTTGCTTGCCGAGGCCAGCGACCTCACCCGGGCCTTCCGCGAAGAATCCGCCCAATTTCGCGAGCGCTGGCGCACCACCTGCCTCGAAGCCCGCGTGGAATACCGTTTCGCACGCACCGACAGGCCGCCCGCCGAAGCTCTACACGCGTTTCTTACCGATCGCGCGGGGAGACCCTAGTGCGGTTTCTGGCACCCTCCCTTCTCCTCGGTATCGTGGCTGCGGCCCTGCCCTACCTCATCCACCGCGTGGGCAAGCGGCGCGCATCGCCTGTGCGCTTCGCAGCCATGCAGCTGCTCTTGCGCTCGGAGCGTCGGGTGCAGTCACGGCGCAGGCTGCGCGAGATCCTGCTCATGCTCGCGCGCACGGCGGCGGCGGCCAGCCTACCTTTCATCTTTGCGCGCCCCTTCTCCGAGCGCGCCACCGACCTGCCCGTGGTCACGCTGGATTCCCAGGCGGCCGTGCTCGTCCTCGACGATTCAGCCAGCATGCAGCGCCTCAGCGGCGGCGGCACCCTCTTCGGGCGAGCCAAGGCGCGCGCCCAAGCGCTGGCGCGCCAATTTCCCTCGGATTCGGAGCTGGCATTCCTGCTGACCTCTGCCGGTTCGCCGCCACGAATCGGCGAGCTCGAGCCCGATCGGGCGCGCGTGGTCGAGAGCATCGAATCCGCGCGATGCTCGGCGCGGCCCGCGGATTTCACCTCGGCCATGCGCCAAGCCGCGCTCATCCTCGCCGCTTCGCCCCGCGCGCACAAGCGCATCTACCTGTTCACCGACTTGCAGGCCACCGGCTGGGAAGACGGCGCGGGACTGCCGGCCGAGGGGGCGCCGGAAGTCATCATCGACGACGTCGCGGCGGGCGTGGCCTTGGAGAACCGGGCGGTTGTCGAGGCCCAGGTGGAGCCGTCGCCCGAAGGTGGGCCGGGTGGGATCGCGGTGACCGCCGAGATCGCGGACTGGTCCGCACGGGGGACGCCCGCGCTGGGAGTGACCCTGCGGGTGGATGGCGTGGCCATTGCCCAAGGTGCGGTCGAGCTCTCCGCCGGCGGGCACGCGCGCAAACGCTTCCTGCACAGCTTGCCCGGTGCCAGCGGCTCTTCGCACGACCTCGTGGTCGAAATCGACAAGGACGCCTTTCCGCTCGACGACCGCCGGCAGATGCATCTGGAAATGGCGCGCACCCTGCGCATTCTGTGCGTCGACGGCGACCCGCGTACCACCCGCAACGAGGATGAAGCCTTCTTCTTCGAGGCGGCCTTGCGCAACGGGATCCCCGACGCGTTGGTGACCACCAAGCTGGTGGACGACGTCACCGCGGACAGCCTCGGCGCCTACACCGTCATCGCGCTGCTCAATGTCGCGCGCCCCTCGCAGGCTCTTGCCGCGGCCATCGAGAAATTCGTCGAGGCCGGCGGCGGGCTGTTTGTTTCCATGGGGGATCGCGTGGACGCCACGCTGTGGAATGAGCGCATGGCGAAGCTTCTGCCTCAGCCCCTCGGCCTGGTGCGCACGGCGTCCGCGCTGCCCGGGCAGCACTCGGGCGAGACCATCGACGAACGCCCGGCCGAGCGCTTGCTTCCCCTCGACCGCCGCCACCCCCTGCTGTCGGTCTTTCCCGAGCAAGGCGAGGGGTTGGTGTCGGCGCGCTTCTTCAAATACGTGCTGCTCGATCCGGTGCCCGACACGGCCGTGCGCAAGGTGATCCTACGCTACGAGAGCGGCGCTCCGGCCCTGGTCGAGCGCGAGGTTGGCAGGGGGCGGGTCATCCTGCTCACCACCACCGTGGATCGCGAGTGGACCGACCTGCCCATCCGCGCGGGGTTTCTGCCCCTGGTGCGCGAAACAGCCCGCTACCTGGTCGGCGCCAGCGACGAGGACAGCGCCGCCACGCTGCTGGTTGGCGAGCCGCGCATGCTCACCTTCGGGGGCGATATGCAGATTCTCGAAGTCACGCGGCCCGACGGCTCGGTCTGGGTGGGCAAGCGCGAGCAGGCTGGAGCCGAACACGTCTTGTCCTTCACCGGCACCGATCAGATCGGCCTGTATCGCGTTCGCGGCGCGAACGCAGATGGCACCTTTACCCGCCAGTCGACGCAGGATTTCGCCGTCAACCTGGATCCGCGCGAGTCCGATCCCACGCTTCTTCCGCCTGACAAGCGTCCCGATCGCATCGCCGTCAAGACCGGCGCTGGCAAGCCGCCCAAACACCGTGTCGAGCTTTGGCACGCCCTATCGGCCGCGCTCATTCTCCTCTTGCTCGTGGAATCGATCTTGACCCTGCGTTGGCGGCGCGCGGCCGTCGTGGAAGAGCCTGCCGAGACAAACGTCGAGATGAAATAGGACCCGTCCGCTCCCCTTGACGGCGACGCTTCCGTGCCTATTTTGATAGGCAGAAAGCAACGAAAGGAGCAACGGATCATGGCAAGTATCATTCTTCGCAATTCACCGAACTGTCTTTCACCCGCCTTCGGCGATTCCTGGCGCTGGTCCTGGGATCCCTTGCGCAATCTGAGCGCTTGGTTGTCCGCCGACGCCAGGCCGGCCGCTGACGGAGCCACGGCCAGCGAAGCCGACTTCGCGCCAGACTTCGACGTCAAGGAGAGCAAGGACGACTATGTTCTTTCCGCCGATCTTCCGGGCGTGAAGCCCGAGGCGGTGGCAATCGCCCTCGACCAGAACCGCCTGAAGATCTCCGGCCGCCGCGAACAGAGCCACAAGGAGGAAACCGATCGGACCTACCTCTCCGAGGTCAGCTACGGTTCGTTCTCTCGCATGTTCACGCTGCCCGAGGGCGTCGACGGCGGCCAAGTCCATGCCAGCCTGCGCGACGGTGTGCTGACGGTCGTCGTGCCCAAGAAGCCCGAAATGCAGCCGCGCACCATCCCGGTGAACGTGGCGGGCTGATTGGATTACGCCCGGCCGAGCAGTCGCAGCCACCGATAGTGCGATTGCAGCGCCTTTCCGGCGGTCGCGTGTGCCATGTAGCGCACGCCGTGTTTCTCGCAGACGCGTTCGACGATCTTCGACAAGGCCGGGTAGTGGGTGTGGCAGACGCGCGGAAACAGGTGGTGCTCGATCTGAAAGTTGAGCCCGCCGATGAACCACGTCAGCGGGCCGTTGTGGCGCGCGAAGTCCACCGTGGACTCGACCTGGTGGGTCGCCCAATCGCAGGTCATGGCGCAGCCGGGAAGCGGCGGCGTGGCGAATTTCGCCTCGCCGAGACAGTGCGCCAGCTGGAAGACGACACTGAGAAGAAGGCCCAGCATCGCGCCGGTGAGAAGGAAGAACGCGACCACGCGTAGCCACGGATGGAAGAACATGGGCAGGCCGAGCGCCAACCCGAAAAATAGGATCTTTCCGGCCCAGAACAGCACATGCTCGCCGGTGGGTGGCCGCGGAACGCGGGTGTCGGCGACACCGGGTTTGACGATGGAGCGAAAATCGTCCAGCAGTTGCCATTTGATGGCCAGTAAAGCATACAGCAACCAAACGTAGAGGTGTTGGAAGCGGTGAAAACCAAGGCGCCGATCGTGGGGGGTCAGTCGGCCGAGGATGCCGAGGTAGACGTCATCGTCCGAGCCCGCGATGTTGGGATAGCCGTGATGGGCGACGGCGTGTTTGTAGCGCCAGAAGTACGAGCTCCCGCCGAGCAGATCCAGACTGAAGGCCATCCCCCGATTGATCCTGGATGACGTCGCGTAGGCGCGATGCCCGCCCTCGTGCTGGACGTTGAAGCCGACGCCGGCCATGGCGCAGGCAAGCGAGACAGCGGTCAGCACGGCCAGCCACGGTTGGCTGACGACGAAGACCAGCAGCCAGTACGACCCGGCCAGCCACGCGCCGAGCACGACGGTCTTCAGCCACAGGGCGTGGGACCCCTGGCGTGGAATGCCCCTGAGCTCGAAGAAGGCCGCCGCCTCCGACTCGAGATCATCTCGAAACGGCGTACGGGGCGCGTAGCTAATGGCCATGGATGGGCGAGCTTACGCTCAAACAGGATTGATTTTGTCCGTTTTCGTGAAAGGCTTGCGATTCCGCATACCTCGGAGGAGGATGCAGGGTTGGCAAGCATCGCCGAATCGGACGAACATGCCGCTGGTCCGGTCCGCGTTTGCAACTAGACTTTCCCCCATGAGCTACAACCGTACGTCGATCGCGCGGCTGCTGGGTGCGGCCACACTGGCGCTGCTGGTGGCTTGCGCGTCCTCGGGCTCAGCCAAGAGCCCAGACGCCCCGCTGCCGGTGGGAAGCACCCTGCCCGACCTCACGGGTATGGATCAGAACGGCCAACCCGTCCGACTCAAGACCTTGCAAGGCAAGCCCTTGCTCGTCTTCTTCTACCCCAAGGCTGGAACCCCGGGATGCACCAAGGAAGCCTGCGCCATTCGCGACGTCTGGCAACAGTACGAAACGGCAGGTATTCGCGTGGTGGGCGTATCCCACGACACGGTGGCGGATCAGGCGGCCTTCGCCCGCGAGCACGGTTTCAAATTCCCGCTCGTCTCCGACACCGAGGGGCGATGGGGCAAGGCCTTCGGTGTTCCCTTGCACGTGTGGAAGTATTACTCGCGCGTCAGCTTTCTCTTCGGCCGCAACGGCACCATTGCCAAGACCTATCTCGATGTCGATCCCGGCGTGCACGCGACACAGGTCCTCGCGGACGCCAAGGGGCTTTGAGCTTAGGACATCCTTCGCGGGCAGGATATTCATGCCCGGCAGGTGCTAAACTGGTTGGCCTCCGAACACCGCGCATGACCTCGAACGACCACCGCGATAGCGATCTTGTCGAAACCCTCGTCAAACTGGCTTCGACGCTGGGGTTAAGCGAGATGCGCGTGCGCTGGAAGCTTCTGCACTGGCAAAAAGAATTGCAAGAGTGGCGCCAGCGAGCGCGGAGTGGAATTCCCCATGTGGGCTACCGACACGCGGTGTGTCCGCAGTGCGGGCAGGTGCAGGATCGTCATGAACGGCGCTGCGTCAACTGCAGCGCCGTGCTGGGAGGGCGGACGTGGCAGATCGTGAGCCGCATAGGACTGGTCATGCCCACGGCGATCTCCGTCAGCACCCTGCTCGGCATGATCATCGCGCTCGCCTACTTGCGCCTCATGATCGTGCGACCAGGTTCGGGCTATTTCAGCGTGCCCGGTGACGACCTCATCTATCTTGGGGCTTACTACCTGCCCGCCCTGCGCGCCGGGCAGCTCTGGCGTCACGCCACCGCCATCTTCCTTCACATCGGACTCATCCATCTCGCCTTCAACATGGTGGCTCTGGCCCAGATCGGCCCGGCCGTCGAGGAGGTCTTCGGCCGAGCCCGCATGCTGTTCCTGTTCATGCTCACGGGCATCGTGGGCTTCGCGGCCTGCCAGGCCATGGACATGGTCGCCCTCTCCGCGGGTGCGTCCGGCGCCATCATGGGGCTCATCGGCGCGGCGGCGGGCTGGGGACAGCGAGACGGCACCGGGGTGGGCAGGGGCGTGCGCAATCAGATGCTCAAATGGGCCGCCTACACCGTGATTTTCGGTGTCATGGTTCACGCCAACAACGTCGCGCACGCGGCGGGATTTCTGTCCGGCGGAGTCTTGGGCTTTCTCATGCCGGCGCGCTGGTTGCGACGCGGGATCTTGCGTGGCTCCGACGTGGCCATCGGAGCCCTGGCCGTGGCCGCGCTGATTGTGTCTTTCGGCTTGGTTTTGCACCCGCCCAAGACCTCCGAGGCGTGGGCCAAGTCCTACGGCACGGCTCTTCGCGCCTACCGCCAGCCGGTACCGTTGCCACCGCCGACGGACGACGAGTAGCTCGGTCTTCGCCCTAGGCCAGCGTGCAGTCGCCCAGCACTGTGCGCACGGCTTGGCCAAGCTCTTGAACCAGCGCGCTCTTGGTGACGAAGCCGTGCGCGCCCGCCCGGCGCGCGAGCGTGGCATAGGGCGATTCGGGCAGCGAGCTGATGATGATCACCGGCAATCCTGGCCTCGACGTGCGCAACTCCTTGAGGACATCGATGCCGCCGCAGCCGGGAAGGCGCAAATCGAGCAGCACCAAGTCGAAGGTACGCTCGGCCACCAGGGCCAGCCCCTGCTCACCGGACGAGGCCGCGGTCATTTCCGCGTTGGGAACAGCGGTTGCCAAGAGCTCGCCGATGCGCTGGCTGACCGCCGGATGATCGTCTACGAGTAGGATTCGCTTCATGGGTTGAGGTGCTGCTCCCATGATGACTACTTCGCCAGAGTCGGCGCGTCACGTATGCCGGAAGAACTCCGAATTCGCTGTCAGGCTCGGTCCTACAAGCCTACCTGAGAGTCCGACACACCGACCACGTAGGAACGCACCTCGCCTCGGACCTCAATCGACCAATCCCTCGCGCAGGGCGTACTGGATCAGCTCCGCGTTGGTGCGCATCTGCATCTTTTCCAATAGGCGCGTGCGGTAGGTGCTGACGGTCTTCTCCGACAGCGCCAAATCGATGCCGATCTCCTTGACGGTCTTGCCCGCGGCCAGCGCGCGCAGAACCTCGAGCTCGCGGTCGGAAAGCCGCTCGTGGGCGGGCCGCGTGGTGTCGTTGCGCAGGCTCTTGGCCAGGGTTTCGGCCAGGCGAACGCTGACATGGGTGCCGCCGGCCAGGACCTTGCGGACCGCGCCCGACAAGTCCTCGGCCGCGCTGTCCTTGTTGACGTAGCCTGCGGCGCCCGCGCGCAAGGCCCGCAGGGCATAGTGATCCTCGGCGTGCATGCTGAGCACGAGCACGGGCACGGCAGGCCGTAGCCGCTTGATCTCGCGAAGCGCATCCAGCCCGCCGCGGCCTGGAAGAGAGATGTCCAGCACCACCACATCCCAGTCCTCGCCCTGCAGCTTTTCGATGGCCTCGGATGGCTTGGCCGCCTCGCCGAAAGCCACCTTGCCCAGGGACTCGGTGAGAATGTCGCGCACGCCACGCCGGACCACCGCGTGATCGTCGACGAGGAGAATGCGGGTCATCGTGCGAGGCCTCCTGACGCCCAGGCGCCATCAAGATGGACGCGTCGCTCATCCGCACTGCGAGCAGGGATATGCCGCCAGCTCTCATTCGGGGCAGCATTCCAACGGGTCGCCTCACTGTGCCGCGTTCCCCTCATCTCGGTGGATGAATATAAACCATCTCCACGGTTTGCGAGCAGCAAACCCGAACGCGGAATTGGCGCGGTCCCAAAAGGAATTGACTGGATTTCCTAGTCGTGACCCAGGTCGCCGTCTTGGCGCCCGCTCAAGTCGATCACAGGCCCGCCGGTGTCCTCGTCCTGCATCCCGTGCATGAGGCGCGCCTTGACTCGCATCACCTGGCGCTCCTTGTAGCGTTCGTGGCTGTTCTCGCCGAGCTCGTTGGCTTGCGAGGTGCGTGCGTCGACAATCTGAAACTCCGTCAGCACGAAGACCACGTTGCCCGTTTCGGCGAAGAGCGGATCGTCGGGCTCGAGCCCGAGGTGCTTGTCCACGCGCACCGGCAAATCCGCAACGAAGTTGACCACGCGGTAGCTGGGTCCGGAAAACTCGTTGGCCTGTGGCGATCGCTTGTCCGGGGTCTCGTTCGAAAGCTCGAGGAAGTCTGCGAGGTGGCTGCGCAGGGTGGGGTCGCGTTCGACGAACGACTGCAAGTCGACGATGTCGTTCTGCGACTCGGCGGGGATGACGTAGTTGAAGGGCACCAAGCGCTGCAGAAGCTCGCGCAACACGAAGACGATTTCCTCCTCGGTGCGTGTGATCATGCGAAAGCGCAGTTTATCGTAGACGTGGGCCGCGATGTTGTCGCGCTTGGCGAGCAGCTTGGTGATGAGGCTGTCCTGCTCCTTGCGGCTCCACTCGAACTCGACGATCTGGCAACCCGCGCCCTTCATCTCCTCGACGGTGCGCAGGACCTTGTCCTCGACGAATTGGAAGATCTGATCCGCGCTGACGGCCAGCCGTGTCGCCAGCTCCCCCGCTGCGAGGTGGTGAAGCACGTGCATCACCTTGAGCACCACGCAGGCTTGGGTGCGACGCTTGCCCTTCTGCGACGCCACGAGCAGAAGGTCGCGTGCCGGGACCCGCACGGCCACATCCTCGGCCACGCGGAAGCCCAGGTAACGTTCCAGGTACTCGACGGCCTGTTCGCGCAGATCCTCCAGCCGCGCAATATCGTCGGGGTTACCGGGATCGATCTCATTGATGCGCAGGAAGCGGTCGACCTGCTGGCGATCAGTGAAGTACAGGCGGTGCCAATCGATGACCGAGCCGCCGCGCAAGAGGTTCCTGATCGCGGCCAGGTCCAGGCTGGCGAAGCCGGTCACGGGTTCGAGGCCGGTCTCGCCCCCCGTGGCGCCGGGGCGCCCGGATTGCGAAGAAGGTTCGGAAGTTACCAGCGTCATGCAGCCTTTAGCTATCGGCTAAAAGTGGCTGGGAGTGTAGGCGCACTGGCATCCACCGGCAAGGCGAATCCACCCAACATGCGCCGCCTTGGTACCGCCCCTGGGAAAGGTAGGAAAGCGCTCGGCGATCGGCTTCGCCGTGTGTGCTTGCGCGATGCCTACGACTTGCCTCGGATGGGTTTACCAATGCGTAGAGTCGCAAGGAAAATGGCCATTGCACCGAGCGATGTGACTGCGCTTCCAATGACGGGAATGGTAGACATAGATAATACTATATCCTACATGTAATACTTTTCAAGTATTCAATCATTTTAGATGGTTGGCGGGTATTGTCCAACAGCCATGTCACCGCTTGCGCCTGCGGGCGCGTCGTCCCCGTATGATAGCGCAAAGCAGCATAAAGCCCATGAATGCCGAGACGGACAGCGCCACCGTCTCCTCGACTGGCTGCCCGCGACCTTGGTAGACGATCGAAACGCAGAAACTGACAGCGCCCAGGAACCCCCACAGGAACTGGTGGCCCAAGGCATAGAACGCCTCCGCGGATTCCTCGAAGCGGCGCACGCGAACCTGGATGTCGCCGCGCGTGGCCAGGTTGAGAAATCGACCCAGCTCGCTAGGCAGGGCGAAGGCAGAAAGCGCGGCTTCCCGGGCGGTCTCGAGAACGGTTTCCGACCACTCCTTGCGCTCGCCCAGGATGAAGCGATCGACGTAGGGCTGGATGACCTCGGCCGGGTTGAGCTCGGGTGCCAAGGTCGTGCATACGCCGAGCAAGAGCAGCAGAGTCCGTTCGAGCAACACCCATTCGCGCGGCACATGAAAGGCGTCGCGCAGATCGGACAGGGAAACGTCGAGCTGACGCAAGTCGAACAGGGTGGAGATCTGTCCGCGCAGATCGAGGCCCGAGCTGAGGCTGCCGGTGGAGAACCGCTGGAAGCGCATCTGCGAGCGGAAGGTCTCGTAGAAATGCTCGATGACCCGGTCGAAGACCTCGTGATCCGCGTGGCGCGAGATGAAGCCCATCTCCTTCATGGCCGCGACGATGCGCCCCACATCGCGCGTGACCGCGCCCTGCAGAAAGGATACGATCCCCTTGCGCATGCCGGGCGAGATGCACGCCGTGGCGCCAAAGTCGAGAAACACGAGGACGGGATCGCTCCCGCCGCCGGGGCCGGCCGCCAGCAACAGATTCCCAGGGTGCGGGTCCGCGTGGTAGATGCCGTCGACGAAGATTTGCTTGCAGTAAGCCTCGATACACAAGCGCCCCGCCTTCATGCGGTCGATGCCGGCGCCAGCGATACCCGGCACATCGCCGACCTTCACGCCATCCACCCATTGCGTGATCAGCACCCGCGAGGTCGAGTAGTCGCCGACCACGCGCGGAATGAGGACGTCGCTTCGCCCAACGAAGTTGCTTCCGATGGTGGCCATGGCCTCGGCCTCCTGCCGGTAGTCGAGCTCGGCCAGCACCGTCTTCTGGATTTCGCCGTAGATCACGTTCCAGCCCCAGTCGGGAAGCAACCGCGCGGCCAGGCGCGAGATGCGCTTGAGCGCGCGCAGGTCCGTAGCGACGATGGTCTCGATGTCGGGGTACTGGACCTTGACCGCGACCTTTTCCCCCGAACGCAAGCGAGCCACGTGCACCTGCCCGATGGAGGCCGAGGCAATGGGGTTCTCGTCGAATTCAGCGAAGACGTCCCGTGGAGACTTGCCGCCGAGCTCCTCGCGCAGACGGATCTCGATCTCGGCGAAGGGACGAGGCGGCACGCTGTCCTGCAGGGTTTCGAGCTCCTTGCGGAATGCCTCGGGAAGCAGGTTGGCCATCACGCTGATGAGCTGCCCCACCTTGATGAAGAGTCCCTGCAAATCGACGATGGCGGCGAGGACACGCCGGGCGTTCTTGCGATGAACCCGGTCGGCCAGCTGCACCGCCTTCTCGCTGCTGCGCAAACGGCGGCGCAGCGAATAGAGGGCGTATGACAACACGACCTGCATGGTCACGAAATAGGCGCGCAGCAGACGCCTTGTGGGCCTGCGAAGCGCCGCATTCCGCGCCATGCGAGGGGTGACTGTCATGGGGTCGGCAGCATATCCCGGTGGCCGCGCGCATGCACGCGCCCC
The DNA here is from genome assembly GCA_963824555.1 of uncultured delta proteobacterium. Taxonomy (GTDB): domain Bacteria; phylum Myxococcota_A; class Polyangia; order Fen-1088; family Fen-1088; genus Fen-1118. The sequence continues at coordinate 204,348 of CAWGPW010000023.1, forward strand.
GGCGCTAGCCGCCTGTCCAGAATGCGCAATCTGTGCTCGGCCGTAGCCGGGCTGTGGACCGACAAGTCCGACGGCCGCACTCTGCTCAGCTTCGTGACCGAGGCGCTGCCTGTCACACCGCATCGTTTGCTGGACGTTGGTAAGGTACTCGTCGTGGGCGGGGCCACGGACCTCCGCGAAAGGTACGGCCACCCGGCGACGATGCTTGCCCCCGGCGTTCATCGCGGTTTGTCGCGGCTTTCGCCGTGAGAGATCCCAGGGCGACCGGAATCCGTCCGGTTGCCGCCCTGCTTTCGTCCGGTTCCCGGCCGGCGTCCGTCAGCCGTTCAGCTGGCTACCGCCGGCCCACACGAAGATGTCAGGCTCGCGCGTGCGCGTGCAGCGCAAGCCGCACAGCCCGGCCGCGCATGCGAGGGTTCGCTCGGCGAAGAAGTTGAGGTGGGTCGCGTCGCGCGCGTACCACCACGACGCCACCTCGGCGACCGACGGGTAGCACTGCGTGCGCACGACCACGCAGCCACCTCGTCCGAGACAATCCTCGAGAGTCCGCATCTCGCCGCGCAGATCGCGCAGGTGCTCGATGACCTCGCACACGACGACGATGTCGTAGCGGCTGCCCAGCGCGGACTGGCCTTTGTCGTACAGCGGATCGTAGGTCGCGCAGTCGAACCCGCGTCGGCGCAGGATGTCCGCGAGCACGGCGTTTTCGCCACTGCCGAAATCGAGCACGCGCGGTTGCGCGAGACCAATCTCCGCCACCACGTCGGCGACCTGCCCGAGGAATTTCACGTAGCCTTCGTTCGAGGGCAAGTTGTCATGGTGGGCGTAGCGCGCCCGCTCGTCGTCCTCGCTCAGCCAGAATTCGCTCGGCACGAACACCAGTCCGCAGCTCGGGCAGTGGACGAACGCCCTGTGCTTGTTGCGCCCCGCCGGCACGCAGGCCGATGCGAGGCACAGCTTGCAAGCACCCAGGTTCGAGCGTCCGCCTTTCACCAGCCGCACGTCGTGACGACGTCGCTCGGCCCTGTGCCCCGGCCGCAGCCGCTGGTCCCACACAGTCCGCTCGTGCATTCCTCGTCGAAAACGCAGTCCTGGCCGTCGGCCTTCTGGGCCACGCACTTGCTGCCGTTGCAGCCAGCCCCGGCCGCACACTCCGAGCGGCCGCCAGGGTTCGTGTCGCAAGCCTCGCCGATCTTGGCCGGCGCGGAGCACACGTGCTGGTCGAACGGACAGACGTAGGGCGCCTTGCACTCGGCGTGTTGCGCGCAGGATTGGCCAAGCCCGGCCTGGCCCACCACGCAGTGCTGGGTGCCGTCGCAGTAGGCAGGATCTTCGCAACCGCCCGTGTCGGAGCCGCAGGCTTCGCCAGTCTTGGCAACCGGCAGGCAAACGATGTTGGTCAGACTGAGGTCGGTGGCCGTGCAGCGTGTGCCCGGCCGGCACACCGGCGAGAAATTGCCGGTGGTGGAGCAGTCCTCGCCGGCTTCGAGGTCGGCCACGCACAGAGGCTGCTTGCTCTGATCCGTGCAGCGGCACTCGACGACCTTGCCGGCCACCGCCTGGCAGTCATTGAAGGCCGTGCACGCGCCGCCGAGTTGCACCGACCCCGGTACCGCGCTGGCCTTCTTGGCGGCCGAGTCGCAGGTCATCAGCGTGACCGCGCCCACGGCGACAGCCCCCAGGCAAAGCAGGGGAACGATCTTGGCGAGGAGTCGGGTCATGCCCATTGGACCGAGCATCGCCGGTTTCTATTCACTCCGGGCCTTTCCAGCCGCTGGCCAGATGCTTAGGACTTGATCTGGTTTTCCAGATCGGGGAAGTAGTGGTTTCACGTTCGTTCCAAGGAGCACCATGACCATCGCCTGCAAATTCGGGGGAACCTCGCTCGCCGACGCGGCCCAGTTCCGCAAGGTGGCGTCCATCATCAAGGCCGATGCGCATCGGCGCGCGGTGGTGGTGTCGGCGCCGGGCAAACGCCACAAGCAGGATCCCAAGGTCACGGACATCCTGCTTTCCATCCACGAGATGGTTGCGCGCGATATGGATCCGGGGCCGTCGCTGGCTCTGTTACGTGGGCGCTTCCTGGAAATCGAAGGCGAGCTGGGCGTGAACGCCGGCGTGGCGCCGCTTCTCGACGACTTCGAGCAGGCGGTGCGCGCGGGTGCCGATCGCGACTGGATCGCCTCGCGCGGAGAGCACTTCTCGGCGCGCATCATGGCGGCGTTCCTGGGCGGTACCTTCGTCGAGGCCGACGGCGCTGTATTCCTGACTTCGAAAGGCCTGGTCGACGAGCGAACCTGGAAGGAATTGCCGCCGCGCCTGCCAGCGCAGGGCTTCTACGTGCTGCCTGGCTTCTATGGAACCGGACCGCAGGGCAAGGTCAAGACCTTCTCGCGCGGCGGATCGGACATCTCGGGCGCCATCCTGGCCCGCGCGTCGGCCGCAAGCTTGTACGAAAATTGGACCGACGTTTCGGGCCTCCTGATGACCGACCCGCGCATCGTGCCCGACGCCGCGCCCATGGAGCGCGTGACCTACCGCGAGCTGCGCGAGCTGGCCTACTCGGGCGCCAACGTCTTTCACGAGGAAGCCATCCTGCCGTGCAAGCAGGTCGGTATTCCCATTCGCATCGCCAACACCAACGACCCGACGGCCAAGGGCACGCTCATCGTGCCGGAAAATCAGGCCGCGGATCGGCCCATCGCTGGCGTCGCCGGGCGCAGCGGTTTCTGCCTTCTGCAGATCGAAAAGACCCTGATGAACAAAGAGCGCGGCTTCGGTCGCCGCGTGCTCGGCATCCTGGAAACCAAGGGCATCAGCTACGAGCTCTCGCCCTCGGGCATCGATTCGATGTGCGTGGTCATCGATCAGAAGAACTTCGAGCCGGTCGAGGACGTGGTGCTGCAAGAGATCCGCAATGCCTGCGAGCCCGACGCCATCGACGTCGAACGCAACCTGGCCCTCATCGCCACCGTGGGCCACGGCATGTCCCGTCGGATCGGCGTGTCGTCGCGCCTGTTCAGCGCGCTCGCCAACGCCGGCGTCAACGTGCGCATCATCGACCAGGGCGCGTCCGAGATCTCGATTATCGTCGGCGTGGACGCCGCCGATCTCGGCAAAGGTCTGCGCGCCATCTACGACGCCTTCGTGCGCGCGTAGGGCGCTGCGGGTTTCGCAGCAACCGCGGACCGCAAGGGGTGGACTTGGGCCAATGAGGTGGTAAGGAGATCGGTATGGCATGGGTAGGAACCAATCCGACAAGAGTCGGCGCAGCCAGGGCAAGCTTCGGCACGCTGAGCACCGAGGCATCACGGACCTTCCTGCAAAGGGTTCACTTCTTCATGAGCCTCGGGCTTGGCGCCACCGGCTTGGTCGCCTTGGTCGTGGCGTCGAGCCCGAGTGCGCTGGCCCTCGTGTATGGAAACGCGCTGGTCTTTCCCGCACTGCTCATCGCCGAGCTCCTTTTGGTGCTCGCCTTTGCGCGGGTGGCGGCGCGGGTCAGCGCCGGCACGGCGGCGGCCATGTTTTTCGGCTACGCGGCACTTAGCGGGGTGACCTTCTCGTTCATCTTCCTGCGCTACACCGCGGGCTCCATCGGCAGCACGTTTCTCGTCACCGGCGGCATGTTCGCCGGACTCTCGGTCTACGGCGCGACCACCAAGCGCGACCTGTCCAGCATCGGCAGTTTCTGCATGATGGGCTTGTGGGGAATCATCCTCGCGTCCATCGTCAACATCTTCCTGGGCAGTTCCATGCTGTACTGGCTGACGACGTTCGCCGGGGTCGTCGTGTTCACCGGGCTGACGGCTTACGATACCGCCAAGCTCAAAGCGCTGGGCGCGCAGGCTGGCGAGGGCGAGGCGGCCACCAAGCTGGCCCTGCAAGGCGCCCTCATTCTGTATCTCGACTTCATCAATCTCTTCCTCATGCTCCTGCGCATCTTCGGCGGCCGAAGGCGTAACTGAGAGGCCCGGGACCGGTATCGTCTAAGGGGCGCCGCCGGGCCGAGGGCCCGGATCCTTCAGAGGTGAAACGTGGCAGCCCCTCACCCGCCTCGCTGCGCTCGGCGACCTCTCCCCGCTACGCTCCGCTGCGCGGGGCGAGGTGTTTTCAGACTAGGAAGCCAGGAAAGCAGGAAGAAAGAGAACAAGCAGTACTCCCAGCAGGACAAGCCGATGGGCCCCCTCGCCCTTCGAGCTTGCGGCGTGGGGTACTCCCTTCGAGCGACAGTTAGCCATGCCGATCCTGTACCGCGGCAGTGAGGTTGGACTTCATCGGCATCCCAACGGCCATACCACCCATTCCTGTCTTCCTTAGAGGCCTCCCTTTCTGTTAAGCACCCCCGCTCGCAATAGGTCGTAGTCGCTTTGCTCGGCTCAAGCTATGCTGGCAGGCTGTGATCAAATCGGCGTTCGTGCTCCGGGCGTTGGTCCTGAGTCTGCTGCCCGCAACCGTGGGCTGCGCCACGCCGTACGCGTACACCTTCCATCTCGAAAACCAGGGTGCTCGCGCCGTGGAGAAGCCGAATGGGCGCGAGGTATTAGAGGATGCCGATGTACGGGCGGAAATCCTTGTCGATCCGACCTCTGCGCGGGCTATTTTCCTCGACCTGACCAACAAGAGCGACCAAGTGCTTCAGGTCGAGTGGGCCCATATCACGATGAGGCGCTCCGACGGAAGCGCAACTTCGCTGCGCCCGCAGGAAGATCTGGGTTGGATTCTGCCGGGGACTACGACACGCACGCGACTTGTTCCATTCGCGCTGCCCCGCACTGGAGGCGAGGCCGCCAGCTACCAAGGTAACCACTTCGAGCTGGTGGTGCCGATGGTTGTCCACAGAGAGTCGAGAGAGTACCGTTACTCCTTCGCCGTCACCGTCCGGGAGATCTAGGGATCTCGCATGCGGACGTGGGCGCTGATTGGATTTCTGGTTTGCGGCTGCGGCGCACATTTTCCCGTGCCCATGACCGCCGGCCAGTTGGCCCAGGTCGACTCCGGGCCGGCGCTTGTCGCCTATCTTGCCCAATCGGATGCGAGCCCGATCGTCTGCGACCTGCGCGCGCGTGGCCCTCATATCCAAGAAATGAATCCCGACATCCGTTCCTCGCTCTTGAACGGATTGGTGGAAGGGAAGATCGATCCAATCTTGTGGCGCCGCTGTGTCGATGTCCTGCTCAAGAGACTTCCACGCGATGAGGTTCCGCCCTGGTTCGATGATGTAGGGCGCGCGTACCGGAAGATGTTGACCGACTCCGATCTCGAGAAGAGCCCTGCGCTCTCGGAGCGCCTTGCCACGCTCCACCGACTCTATCTCGAGCGTCCAGCCGGACTGGACGGCAACCCCCAAGTGCGCGAGCCATTGCTCGAAGAGCTGCGCGCGGCGCTCACCAAGGGCAAGCTCGGCCCGGTCGCCTCGCACTTCGGCCAAGAGCTTGTGGCGACCATCGATGTCGAGAATGGCCGGTGGCAGGGGCGGGTGGTGGATACGGCCATGATGGACGCGCTCGCCGGGAGCGGCAACGAGATGACGCTCTCGCGCTTCGTCGAACGCTTGCCGTCCGCCGAGCTTCGGGAGCAGGCGCGACGGCGGATCCTTCGTATTCACATCGCCCTTTCCCCCTTCCCAGAGGTGCGCCAGGGTGCGGCCGCGGTCGAAGAAACCATCCTCCGCGAGGGGCACAATCGCGTCGCGCTCGCGGACCACCGGCTGGTAAGCGCCGCGTTTGACGGCAGCAAGACGCCGATCCGGGGTGTCCTGGTCCGCCAACGGGTGTGGGCCGGAACCGCGATGCTGCTAGGCTACGCCCAGGGCCGGTCCGACCTCTCCGTCCTCCCCGATGCTCTCGTTTCGCGGGGTCCTGTGGGCACAGCTTCAGTCGGTTTCGCGGCCTGTGAGCCTGTGCCCGCACAAGAAGGATCTGGATCCCAGCCCGTGTGTCGCCGCAACCGACGTCTCTCTCGACAATCCGTTCGCGTACCTCGACAAGGGAGGGGTCTTTCACTTCACCGATAACGTCGGCATGGGCCAAGTCATCGCATTGGCCAACAATGCCAACTTCCTGCTTCCGGTGAGGATAGGGGCACAGCCAGCCGTGTCGCTCGTGTGGGGACTCTTCTATGAGCGACCGGAAGATCTGGCCTTTGGCGGAACACCTCCGGGTGGCGCGGGGCCGAACCTCCACGTTCGCGTGAATCGACCGATTGCGACCCACTTCGTCTTCACCGTAAGCGCGCCGCAGGGCACGTACGCGGCGGTCGTGGAGGCGGCGAACATCCATGATTTCCGCGTCGTCAGTCGCGGGGCGCAGGGATCCGATGGTTGGTCCGGCTCGTCGGGCAGCCCGGGCATGTCTGGCTCCGATTGCAGCGACGGCGGACGGGGCGGCGACGGCGGAGCGGGCGGCGACGGTGGGCCGGGTGGCGACGGTGGAGAGGTTGTTGTCGAGGTGGCGTGCGGCGGCGCCCCATGCCTCGACACGGTCACCCTCCTTCAGCAGATCATCTTCAGCGTCGGCGGACCAGGTGGCGTCGGCGGCGCCGGGGGCGCGGGCGGTCCGGGCGGATCGGGTGGCACGGGACGCTCTCCTTCCACGCACATCGACTCGGACGGCAACACGGTCACGGACGATCCGGGGTGCAGTCCGGGCTCGAGCGGAAGCGCGGGTTCGGATGGGGCTTCCGGCTCCTCTGGCGCTCCCGGACGCCCCGGAAGGGTCACCTTCAGCGTCGTTCCCTGAGATTGGCATCGTTCCGGGCGAACGTCGGGGCGTGGCCGTGGGCATGGTGCAGCTCTGTGGCGATGTCGACGGAACCCTCGGGCCGCTGGTCGGCACGATCCTTTTCACCGGCAGTTTCCGCGCCCCCTATCTGTTCACGGCAGCTCTACTCGCGTGCTTCATTCCACTCGCGGCCCGCCTCGTGCGCGGGCACACAAGACGGTGAGCTGCGTCTCATGCAATCCGCAGGGGCTCTCCACGCGAGAGAACTTTTGGCGTCGGCACGCCGGACTGCTAGGGACCTATGCTTCCACCGGCTCCACCGGCTCCGCTAGCGGAGCCTCCCGTGCCCGCAGTACCACCGGGGACGGACGGGCTGGCGGGGACCAGCGCGCCGGCCGCGTGAGCGTCAATCGTGGCGTTCCAGAGCTTACCGGAGATGAAGTATCGAAGAACCAGTGTGTTTCCCTGGCGGGTACCGTCCAATCCTTCCGTGTAGTCGTTCATCTTCTGGTCCGAGTGAACCGCGTAGCGAATCACGAAGTGGGCCGGGCTTGCGGGCTCGACGTTGTCGAAGGTGACGTCGCCCTCGTCGGCGATGGTGCCTTTGCCAGGTTCGAGCTCTTGTGCGCTGCCGGTGAAGCTGACTCCGCGCACGAAGTTCTGGAAGGAGAACCAACGAATCTGGCCGGCATCGTCGAGCGAGACTGTCAGGTGATCGACGGGCGGGCCATAGAAGCCGGGCGCGACCAACTCGACCGGGGCGGACCAAAGAGTGTTTTGGCCGGCGGTCGGGATGGGGGCGTTCGGATCATCGGGGAAGAGCATGCCCTGGGCTTGCGCGGCGATGGTCGCGCCATAGAGCGTGCCTTCATCGCTGTACACGACCGACCACCCACTGCCTGTGCTTGTGCCCTCGGTCGACTCGATGTAGTCGCATTGACCTGCCACGCTGACGACGTGCTCGCGCAATAGGAAATGGGTGGCAGTTGGGACAGGGGAGTCGACGGCCGTTGCGGTATAGTCGAGATCGATGTCGGGCCTCAAGTCCACGGCCCGCGAGCCGGACAGGGGAAATTCACCATTGCCGTCGCCGAAGGTCTTCGGCAGCATCGGCAGTGTCTTGAAGGACAGGTAGCGCAGACTGTTGTCGGGCCCGAGACCGATGGTCATCTCGTCGCGAGGGGGCCCTACGAATCCAGGCGCGGTCACGTCGATGGTTCCCCAGAAGAAAGTCCGCGTGGGCGCCGGAGCCTCCACGAGCGACAGCATGTCCAGCGCCGGGCCGGCCTGTCCACTGACGCCACCTGTGGGCGCATTCGATTCCCCATTGCCGCCGGCGACGTTCCCCGAGCCGATGGCTCCCCCACCGCCAAAATCAGCGGTTGTGGGTGCTGCCGAGCCGCACCCCAACGCGGTTGCCAAACACAACACCGCTGCCGCAATCGATTTCGTCTTCATGGCATCGCGACCTCTCGGGAGGTGATTGGGATCAAGCGTACGCCCACGTCTGTCGACTCGCTAAGCTTTTCCCCACGACAACGCATGTCCATGTGACGGAAGTCCAGCACACGATGAGGCCCTCGCCCGCGAGCCCATCGCGTGGAGGTGCCGGGCAACCGCAAAGGCGTGGGCTGGCGACTCACTTGGGATTGCGGCGCAGCACACCCTCCAGGACGGGCAGCCGGAGCCGATCCTTGGGATCCATCGACGTCTTCTTGAACTCGACGATAGTCTCCAGCGACAAGACGCGCAACGAGCGACCGGCGACCGTCATGACCAGCGACAGCGGCAACAGTCGATCATAGTCCGCGCCGCCCTCGATGGCGCCGAGCGCATCGAGCGGACCAAGGTCGGTCACGAAGAGAGAGTGCCCTGGACCAAGCAGCGCACTCCGCTTGGGTGGGAGGGGCGGCCCTGGACGATTGCGGTATCGAGCCCCGACGCCCACCAGAAACGCCATCAGTCGGTCGACATTCTCGGCCGTCCTGCGGTGGACGATATCCACGTCGAAGGTCGTGATGGGCGCGCCCTGCACCACCGCCGCGAGCCCTCCCACCAGCACGAACTCGACATCCGTCGCCAGCAGGCGCTCGATCAGGGTTGAAAGCTCAGCGCTCTCTGCCATCTCGAGCACCCTTCGCGGCTTCCCATCCCTGCCGGAGCAAGAGGACCGTGCGCACCATGCGATCGTTCTGGCGCAGACGCTCTTCGGGACTGAGCGCCAACATGGCGTCGATTAGACTTTCGTCGACCCACGCGGACTCGGTGGAATCGTTGACGTTGCCGTCGCCCATCGTGCGAGAAGATACCACCTCTCTTGCCGAGCTCGCGACCCCATCGGCGCGCTGGACATCCATAACCACCTTCGGCCCGATGAATTGGAGAGCAAGAGCCGGAGTGCCGGAGGGATGGCGGCAGGGTAACCTCACGATTGTGAATCGCAAGAAAGCCCACATGGACATCCGATTCGCCACTGCGGAATGCTCGCTCGGCCTGCTCCTGGTGGCGGCGACCGAGCGGGGCGTGTGCGCGATCCTCATGGGCGACGACCCTGAAGAGCTGGTGCACGAGCTCGAACGCTGCTTCCCGCGCGCCCGCCTCATCGGCGCCGACGCCACCTTCGAGCGCCTGGTCGCCAAGGTGGTCGGGATGCTGGAGAAGCCGCAAGCGAGCGCCAAGCTTCCGCTCGACATCCGCGGTACGGCATTCCAGCAACGCGTCTGGCAGGCGTTGCGTGCGGTCTCCGCCGGCGCGACCACCACCTACTCGCGGGTCGCCAGCGCCATCGGTGCACCCAAGGCCGTGAGGGCGGTCGCGCAGGCGTGCGCGGCGAATGCGCTGGCGGTGGCCATCCCGTGCCATCGTGTGGTGCGGATGGACGGCAATCTCGCGGGCTATCGCTGGGGGGTCGAACGCAAGCGCGAGCTGCTCGCGCGAGAGGCACGCCGGTAAAGACGCCATGGCGACGCAGCTAGCACTTGACCTGCCCGAGGCTGCAACCAAGCCCGCGTTCACGCGCTTGGGTCCGGGATCCGTTCTGTTGCGCGGCTTCGCGCTCGCCGGTGAGCAAGCGCTGCTCGTCGATCTTGCGACCGTGGTCGCGGCGGCGCCGTTTCGGCACATGCTCACGCCCGGTGGCTTTCGCATGTCGGTGGCGATGACGAGCTGCGGGGCGCTCGGCTGGGTTTCGGAACCGTCCGGCTATCGCTACACCGCGGAGGATCCGGTGAGCGGCCGCACCTGGCCGCCCATGCCCGAGTCCTTGCGTGGGCTGGCCACGGGTGCCGCGGCGCAGGCGGGCTTCGTTTGCCCGACGCCTGCCTCGTCAATCGCTACGAACCGGGCTCCAGGCTGACCCTCCACCAAGACAAGAACGAACGCGACCTCGCCGCGCCCATCGTGTCGGTGTCGCTGGGGCTGCCCGCTGTCTTTTTGTTCGGCGGGGCAACGCGTGGGGAAAGGCCAGTGCGTGTGCCGCTTGCCCACGGTGACGTGGTGGTTTGGGGCGGTGACGATCGTCTGCGCTACCACGGCGTTCTCGCGCTCGAGGACGGGCACCATCCGCGGCTCGGCAATCTGCGCATCAACCTGACCTTCCGTCGGGCCGGCTAGCTTTGCAAATCCAGGTGCCGGCCTCGCGATTCGGCGTAAGCTAGCCGCATGCGCGCGGTATTCGTGTTCGTCAAAGCCGACCTTGGCCACGTGACCGACGTGGCGAATCGCATCGCCGAGGTCGAGAGTTTTTCGGAAGCCTTCAGCGTCAGCGGCGAGTACGACCTCTTGGTCAAGCTCTACGTCGATGACGTCGACAACATCGGGCGCCTCATCGAGAAGCAGATCCATCCCATTCCGCACATCCGCGAGACGCACACCATCTTGACCTTCGAGGCGTTCCGCAACACCTAAAGCATCTGACTCCGGACGCCCGCGTAACTATGGTTTGTGCGCGACGGCCTTGAAGAAGGTGTAGCAGAAGGTGCCGTCGGCTTCGGCGCTGCGCCGGAGGTCGGCGATGCCTTCATCCCACGAAGCTCGGTCGATGAGGCCCAGGCGCAGGGCGGGCTCGGCCGCGCCCTCGACCATGGCGATGAAGGTCTTGCGCGTGAAACCATCGACCCAGCGTGGGCGGCTGCTGTCGGCGTACACGAAGCGCGGCGATACCTGCACGTCGTCGAGACCCACCGAGCGCAAGAGCGGGTAGAGACGCCGCCCGATGAGCGCGTCCCCACCCGCCGCTGCCTGCGCCCGATTCAGGCATTCGATGGTCCGCTGGGCGCGCTCGCTTTTCGGATGAAAGAAAGCCGAGCCGTGATCGCCCTCGATGACGGTCAGCGAGCCGCCGGGGCGCAACACGCGCAAAAGGGCGCGCAGGGCCTCTTCGGGACGCCGCAGGTGCTCGAGCACGAAGCACACGAACAGGTGATCGAAGCTGCTGTCCGCGAAGGGGAGCGCGAAGAGATCTGCGCCGTGGAGCTCCACGTTGGTCAGTCCCTCGCGCTCGATCGCCGCGCGCGCCTGCGCCAGTGATTCGTCCGAGACGTCCACGCTGACGAAGTGTGCCCCTGGGCTTCGGCGCGCCAGGATGCGCGTCTGCGCGCCCACGCCGCACCCGGCCTCCAGCACGCGGGCACCGGCGGGGTACTCCGTATCATGATGAAGCAAGTCCGCCAGCGTGCCCGCCTGATCGGCCAGGCGCGTGGCCTCGGTTTCGCCATAGCCGTGGACATAATCCTGCGACGTCATGGTCGCGAATGTACCCCACGATGGCACGCTCATCCGTGGCAAACTGGAGGGCGATGTCCCCCGAGCGACAACCCTTTCACCACCTCATCGGCCGCCATGCCACGCTGGAGATCCGGCGCTTTGGCAGCCCGGGCGCCTTTCTCGCCGAGAAGGGCGCCGCCGCGGACGCCTACGTGCTCTTGCTGCTTGGCCCGGAGATCCCGCCCGGCGCGCGCGAGGGCGACGAGCTGGCCGTCTTCGTGACCTTGGATTCCGAGGCGCGGCCATTGGCCACGACCAAGACGCCCAAGCTGGCGCTGGGCGAGGTCGCCTTTCTCACCGTGACCGCGTGTACGGAGTTCGGTGCCTTCGTGGATTGGGGACTGCCCAAGGAGTTGCTGGTGCCCTTCGCCCAGCAGACGAAGGATCTGCGCGTGGGCGATTCGCATCCCATCGGCCTGTACCTGGACAACACCGGCCGGTTGGCGGGAACCATGCGCATAAGCGAGCTGCTCGGCGAGGGCAGCCGCGAATTCGCGCGCGGCGAGTGGGTCGAGGGCGAGGCCTGGCGCCACGACCCCGAGATCGGTCTGTTCGTCATCGTCGAGCGCGGTTTCGTGGGCCTGGTGCCGAGGCACGAACCCCAGACGCTGTCGCGCGGGCAAGCCGCGCGTTTTCGCGTGACCCACGTCCACCCCGACGGCAAGATCGAGCTGTCGTTGCGCGGCCATGCCCACGAAGAGCTGGAAAGCGACGGCGAGAGAATTCTGGAGCTCCTCAAGCGCCCCGACGCGCCCAAGCTTGGCGACAAATCCGACCCCGAGCAGATCCGCGCCCTCTTCGGCCTGAGCAAGAAGGCCTTCAAGCGCGCGGTGGGGAGACTTTTGCGCGAACGCCTGGTCGACGTCGACGAACAGGGTTTCGTGCGCCTGTTGCCCGGCTAGAATCCCTAAGCATGTGGAGGAAGCGCATTGCGAGCACGCTGAGCTTGGGCGCTCTGGTCTGGGCCATGATTGTCCTGGTCGCCATCGTGACCACGGTTGGCGCCGCACGCACGGGAAAGGGGTGGGGAAACGCCGCGTTTGCCATGGCCATGGCGGTTGCTTGCTCGCTGGTGCCCTGGATGAGGGCAACGCTTGCGCGCGCGGAGGCACGGCGGCGTGATCGCATCGACGGCATGCTGACAATCGACGAGTGGGGCGTCACCCGTATCGCGGGCGAGCGCCGCGAGGCCGTGGCCTGGAAGGATCTCCTGTCGGTTCGCATCCGCACCACCAGCGACGGCCCGGCCGCCGAGGACATGTTCTTCGTGCTCGACGGCGCCGACGGCCCGGCCTGCGTCGTTCCCAACCGCCTCGCCGTGGCGTCCCGACTGCTCACGGCGCTGCAAGAGCGCCTGCCCGATCTCGACAACAAGGAAGTCGCCCGCGCCGCCGGGGTTTGCACCGAGGCCTGGTTCACGATTTGGACGCGCCCACCTCGATGCCCACCAGACGCATGAGATCGAGGGCGTTTCTACGCGTGACCACGCCGGGGCGCAGGCGATAGTCGAAGAGAAGGCGGTCGCCTTCGAGCGTGTCCTGAAAGTGCACGTTCGCGCCAGCCCGCGAGTTGGCCAGCTCGCTGAGGGCCAGGTCGTGCGTGGTGACCAATCCGACGGCGCCGCGTTCGAGGAGCTGGCGAATGATGGCCTCGGCGCCCTCGCGGCGATCCTGCGAATTGGTGCCGTTGAGAATCTCGTCGAGCAGGAAGAGCACGGGGGGCGCGTTCGTGGCCAGGGACAGGATCCGGTGTAGGCGTTTGATCTCGGCGAAGAAACGCGACACGCCCGCTTCCAAGGAATCCTGGGCGCGCAGAGAAGCACCGATCTGCAGCGGCGTTAGGGTCATGCCGGCCGCGCACACGGGTGCCCCGGCCTGGGCCAGCACCGCGTTCACCCCCACCGTGCGCAGAAGCGTGCTCTTGCCCGACATGTTGGATCCCGTGACCACCAGCAGTCGGCAGTCGGCGTCGAGGCGCACGTCGTTGGCCACGCGCGCGCTGGCGGGGATGAGCGGATGGCCCAAGGCGGTCGCCGCGAAGGACGGAGGACCGCCTTGCTCGGCAACTTGCGGAAACGGGTAGTCGGGGTGTTCGAACGCGAAGGTGGCCAGCGAGGCCAGCGCCTCTATTTCCGCGATGGTTGCCAACCAGCGCAAGGCCGCGGCGCCATGCCAGGCCCGCCACGATTCGATGGCGAAGCTCAATTGCTCGGGCAATAGCAGAACCGCGGCGGGGATGGCGAACAACAGATTGCGCCGCGACTCCAGCCAATTCACCAGGCGCTCCAGACGAAGGATGTGGCGGCTGGCGGGTTTGCCCTCGTCGGACAGGCCGGCGGCCAGGGCCATCAGGCGCGGATCGGAGAAGCGCTCGTCGCAAAGGCGATCGGTCAAGCGGGCGAGGACTTTGAGCTCGTAGGCGCGGCGGAAGACCTGTGCTTCCACCGCCTTGGTCAGCCCGCGATAGCGCGCGGCCCACAGCCGTTGCACGAGCACGATGGCCACCGCCACAGGGATGGCCTCTGGATTGGCAAAGGCGTAGAGCACGGCGAGGCCGAGCGCGCCGAGCAGGCCGGTAACCATGCGCTGCCACGCCGGTATCTTGGTGGTCGCCCCCGACAGCCAGTTCTCGAGCGCATCCTCTCGCACGCGTTCGTTGACAGTGCCGCCCGCCAGCCAGAGATCTTGGCGCAAGGACAGTCGCCGGCCGAGCTCGGCGACGGCGCGCTGACGCGCGGCGATTTCCGTGACCGAGGCCGCCTGGGTCAGCCAGCGCGCCAGCGTGGTCTGCCCGCTTCCGGTCCTGGCCATGCACAAGTGCGAAAAGATCGAAGCCGGTCCGAAGATGTCCAGGTCGGCCGCGTAGAGATGCGCGGCATCGGTGAAGCGCTGTCCATCCGGCGCGCCCTTCACGGCTCGCCCCTGGACCCGCGCCAGTCCGTCCTCGCAATAGCGAACCCGCGCTTCGTGCCGCTTGCTTCGATGCTCGACCAGCGCGATCGCGATGGTCAGCGCGACGAATACAAAGGCAGCGGCCATCGCCGCCGGCCCGAAGCGGCCGTGCCGCGAGCACGCCTCGCCGGCCAGCACGATCCCGGCCACGAGATCCGTGATACGAACCCGCACCAGCCAGGTCAACCAGCGCCGAAGATGCCCGAGATGTCCCTGTTCCTCGGCCAAACAGCCCGCGTAGGTGGCGCCGGGATCCTCGTCGCTCTTCATGTGGACCACGTTGGGCACTTCTCGCGCGGAGGGCCCCTTCATGCAAGCTGATCGCTGGTCATCTCCACGATGCGTGGAGGATCCTGCGTGAAATCGCTGTAGCGTATCCAGGTTGGACGCACACGCGCGTGGGTGGTACCGGGCCAGGCCAGGCGCTCCCTCCCGTCGGGGTAGGCCACGAAATAGCATGCGCGAATCCGGTCGAGAGCGTCACCGGTGGGAAAATCCACCACGCCTTCGATCTGCGCGGTGATTTCCCCATCCCATCCGATGACCAGGGCGATGCGCGGATCGCGGTGCAGGTTCTGGTATTTGCGCGACGAGGTGACGGTGTCGAAGATGATTTCGAGGAGGTCGCTCACCGCGAA
The DNA here is from genome assembly GCA_963824555.1 of uncultured delta proteobacterium. Lineage (GTDB taxonomy): Bacteria > Myxococcota_A > Polyangia > Fen-1088 > Fen-1088 > Fen-1118. The sequence continues at coordinate 219,420 of CAWGPW010000023.1, forward strand.
ACCGACCACCGCGGCCTGGGGCCGCCCATCCGGCGCCACCGATGCTTCCACCGCGAGCCGGTGCTCGCGCAGAAACCCGACCAATTCCGCACGTGTCACGTCCCAGACTTAGCACGGAAGGGGGCGTGTCACGCGCCAGGAGCCCAGATCGCCGCGTACGTTCGCCAACACAGACGGGATTGCCGGCCTCTGCTGGCTACGTTTCCGGCCAGAGAAGCGTCAGATCGATCTCCACCGAATCGAAGGGGATAGCGCGCACCTTGTTGTTGCCGGCGAAGGTGTGGAGCAGAGCCCAGCGTGAGCTTTCGAGGCCATACACTTCGAGCGTGCGTGACATGGGATTGACAAGCCAGGCGAACGCAACGCTTTCACGCGCGTAGATGGGCAGCTTGTCCGCACGGTCCAACTTTTCGGTACCAGGAGACACGACCTCGCAGATCCAGTCGGGCGCCAAGCTGATATAGGCGGTCGGCGGGACCACTGGCATTCGTTCCCGGCGCCAGCCCGCCAAATCGGGGACGAGAACGTCTTCACCGAAATGCAGCTCCGGCTCGTCCAGAATCACCCACCCGCCGGGGCCGCCTGTGCCCATGCCGAACGGACCGCCAACCACAACACCCAGCGCCGAGGAAGCCTTGGCGTGGGGGATGGCTGGCCTCGGACTGACCACGAGATCGCCGGCAACGAGCTCAGCCACCATGCGGTCAGGAACGGTCAGCAGATCTTCGTACGTCGCCTTGCGCTTTGCCGGAAGAGCCATGCTTTCTCCCTACAGGGGAAGGTTAGCATGCCCTGCAGATGGCCAGGCTCCGCTCTTTCCTTGGGCCACGACCGACCGTCACGCTTCGTGAACGGTCTTGCTTGCCGCCAGCGTCCCGACCTGCGCGCGGAAGTCGTCCACCCGCTGGCGCGCCTCGCGAAAGTAGGCGTTCAGGTTGTCGTAGGTGCCAATCGTTCTGGGAATCACCGTCGATAAGTGGCAGCGGTGGCAGGAAAGTATGTCGCTGTCCTCGGAACAGGGGTGGCGATACACCTCGCCGTAGCAAGTGCGATGGATCGCGATCAGGGCCGGCGTTCCGGTCGCCCGGTTCGGTATCGGTATCCGGTCGTCGCCGCGGGCCGTCCGCAGAAACACCTTCAAGGGCGGCGAGTCCAGCCTGGCGGCTCCGATGGGCAGGACGATCTCCGGGAATCTCCCGGACAGAGACGTTCCTGCCATCTTGGATCCGCGTTCGATACTCATCGCGCCCTCGCTACGAGTTGGTCTCATACCGATACCACATTTGGTCCTCGAACAACCAAGGAGAACTTCAAGCCTGTGGCGACGCACTCGGCGCGACAGCGGAGCGCCCGCCTACTCTTGTGGCAGCTGCTTGTCGATATCGGCGAGGCTCGCCTCCGGAACGCCATCCGTCGAATCTACCTTGACAGGTATATGCTTAGTTAGGCATATAAACCACCATGGAATCAGGGTTCGCCATCCTTGCAGAGCCGAGCCGCCGGGCCATTCTCAGCCTGCTCGCCTCGTCGGAACAGTCGGTGGGCGAGATCGAATCCCAGCTCGGCCTGGCCCAGCCCTCGGTCTCCAAGCACCTGCGCGTGCTGCGCGAGGCCGGCTTCGTGGAGTCGCGCGTGGACGCCCAAAGGCGCCTTTATCGGATCCGGCCCGAGCCGCTCATGGAAATGGATGCATGGCTGGCGCCCTTTCGCCGCTTCTGGACCCGCCACGTCGACGCCCTGGAGCGCCACCTCGATCGCATGGACCCGGTACCCAAACGGAAAGGAAGAAAGCGATGAACAACCATGACAACTACGCGCCCGGCCCCGCGGCCGGCGCCGAGATCCGAAAAGCTGGAGAGACGTGGACGCTCGTTCTCGTCCGTGACCTGGCCCATCCTCCTGCGAAGGTTTGGAAGGCGCTCACGGAGCCCGAGCACCTCCGCGAATGGGCGCCCTTCGATTCCGACCGCAACCTCGGTGCCATGGGCAACGCAAAGCTCTCGACGGTGGGAGCACCGACGCCGCTGGTATCCGAGACCCAGGTGAAACGAGCCGACGCGCTCAAAGTGCTCGAATTCAATTGGGGCGGACAGGACATCCGCTGGGAGTTGGAGCCGCTGGGAGGCGGTGGTACGCGGCTCACGCTCTGGCACAACATCGACCGTCGATACATTGCGATGGGCGCCGCCGGTTGGCACCTCTGCCTGGACGTGCTGGATCGGTTTCTCGCGGGCCAGCCGCTTGGACGTATCGTTGGCCCCGAGGCCATGAAATTCGAAGGCTGGCAGCGACTCTACGCCGAGTACGCCAAGCAGCTCGGCGTCGAGACCAGCTTGGTCCTCTGGCGCGGGGACGTGAGCATGCCGCGTTCCAAGAGGCGTCGTCATCGGCTTCTGGATTGTCACCGCGCTCTTCTGCCTGCAGATGGGCTTCACCGCCTACGCGCAGCTGCGCCTGCCGCAGGTGGCGCAGATGTTCAAGCACCTCGGCTTCCCTGCCTACTTCAGGGTGGAGCTGTCGTGGGCCAAGCTCCTCGGCGTGGTGCTGCTGCTCGTGCCGGTCCCGGCTCGGCTCAAGGAATGGGCCTACGCCGGCTTCGCCATCACCCTCGGCTCGGCGCTCATCGCCCACTTCTCCATGGGTGATGGCCCGCGGGTGTGGAGCTGGGCCGCGGTCACCGGCCTGCTCTGGGGGCTCTCGTACTTCTTCTGGCGCCGCATGCACGCACCGCCAGCGAGTACCTGACCGATCAGTGGAAAGGTCTACCGTTTCTTCGCCGCCGAGCCGTTCTGCTCCACCGCGGCCTTCACCAGCGCCGCGAATGCGCGCCCGTCGACCTTCTCGCCCTCGGGGATATCGATGGCCCTGCGCGTGTTGCCCCCCAAGCTGGAATTGAAAAGACGCGCCGGATCCGCGATCTTGGCCCCCTGGGCGAAGGTGAGCTTCACGACCTTCTTGTACGCCTCCCCGGTGCAGACGATTCCGTGGTGCGACCAGACCGGATTGCTCCACTTCCACTCTTCGGTCATCTCGGGCTCGGCCTTCAGGATCAGCGCCCGCATGCGGGCCAGGGTCTCCCCGCGCCATCCCCCGAGCTCGCGGATGCGCTGGTCGATGAGCCGGGAAGCGGGTGCCCCGGTCGCTTGCTCACGGCCTGCTCCTTGTTCCGAACCCATCGTCGTCCTCCGTTGCAAATCCTGGCTCTTTTGCCTTCGATGGCGAAGACTAGGGAAAGGGTTCGGGGCAGCGTGGCCCGAGGAGCACGCGGCATCGTCACTCGCAGAGCGCCGTGTCGAGCGTGCAGTGCCCATTCGTACAACTGCCCAGCTGGCAATGATCGGTGCTTGCGTCGCAGGCTTGTCCAGGCAGTCTGATCCCGATACATACACCGCTCTGGCACTCGGCATCGTCCACGCACGTCTCCCCCCCTGAGCATCCTCCCCCAGCTTCCACCTTTCGCTGACAACCTGTGGGGGTGCAATAGAGTCCGTCAGCGCACGATCCTAGGACGAACGTGCATGGTTCGCCCTCGGCACTTCGTTCCGCACAGATCCCGCTAGGACTTCCACTGCAGTATGTGCTCCCATCGCAGGGGACATCGCCGCAGGTCTCGCCCACAACCCCCGCCCGCTGACAGTGGCCCGTCACCCCGTTACAGGTGATGCCTGCCGTCTTGTCGCATTGCCGCCAATGGTACGATGAATTTGGCTCTAGGTCGCAAAGTTCTCCGTCGGCCGCGGGCACGATTTCGCTGCAGGAGCCAAGCTCGCAGTCGACGAGGTTTTCTCCCGGCGCCGCGCAATCGGAGATTAGATCGCACGGAGCCCCGAGAGGCCTGCCAACATTCCAGACGCCTAAACAGGCCTCGACCGCACCGAAAAGAGGAAACACGCAGGCCTGGAACTCCTGTGCGAGCTCGACCAGGCAGATGGAAGCCCGTGCGGGACTGAAGCTTGGACCGATGGCGCGTTGGCTAGCGATCTGTGTGGAAGCTTGCCGCCGACACTCAAACTCGGTTGCATGAGGCTGGCCAAGCGTGGCACAGCAGGCAAGGTTCCCACACTCGATGTCGGTGTAGCTCTTGATGAATGACTGTTCGGCGGGCGTCTCTGGTCGACCAGCGACATTACAGCCAGCGGATGGAACCACTACAATCACGACAAGGGTGAAGAGCCGAGTCATGGTTGCAGGCAAGCGTTCCATCCGATGTAGTAGACCAAGGATTGACCACCGCTCCAAGCGCAATCGCGTGGACACTCGCTTAAGCTTGGCTTGCTCCTCAGCTTGCTTTGGGACGGCGAGCGCCTCCTCTTGCACGCGAAGGCCAGACGCCCGGACCGAAGTAAAGAAACAGGCGGAAGGCGCGAGAGCAACCTACTGCTGGCGTTTTCTCCCGGCGGGCGAACGTGAGCCTTCGATGGCGAGGACTAGGCAAAGGGTTCGGGGTCGTGCATGGCCGCACCTACTTCGGCCCGGCTTACGGACCGTAACAGTTGATGTCCGACAGAAGCGTTTCGTTCCCACAAGGCGGTTCGCCACAACCCCAGAAGTGCTGGCCATCCCGCGTGCCACAGATTTCGTCGCCGATCGCCTTTGCGAAGCACCTCTCGTGGTTGACCAGGATAGCCTGCCTGGTCGTGGCGCTGACCTTGTTGCACGTCGACTGCATCGGTTTGCACGTGCCATCGTAGTAGGCAACACAGAGCTCGTCGGCAGCGCAGGCGCTGCATGCGGAAGATGCGACTGCGTCTGAGGCTGTGTCGATGGCCTCGCCCACCTCGTGAATGTCTCCGCCATCAATCGTGGTCCACCCCGCCCCTCCCGCGCCCGAGGCGCCCCCGGTACTCGCGACGCCGCCGCTTGCGGAGATGCCTCCCGTGCCCGAAGAACCGCCGGACACGGCCCCTGCTCCGCCGTCGAGGCACGCCATGACGGTGCATCGGACCAGCGTATCTCCGAGTGCCCCGCAGGTGCACGTGTTGCAGTCGTCTTGGAAGCTCTCCCCGCTGGCGTACGTCTTGCCCTTCCACGTGCATAGGCTCGGGCCGCTGGCACCGCCGCTGCCGGAAGCTCCGCCGGTCGCACCCGAGGTTCCGCCCGCCTGGCCCCCGGTCCCGCCAGAGCCGCAAGCCACGCCAGTCACCACGAAGAGAACGACAAATAGTTGATTGCGCATCGACAAGCTCCTTATTCGACGGCTTGCGCTGGCCAAGACGTCGAATTGCTACCGCCTCGGTCGCCTGACGTTGGCTGCTATGCAAGGATACTGCCGACCTGAAATCCCCTGGATGGCGCCCATCTTCACCGCAACCAGCACGACATGACCCGGACGGATTTGTCAGGCCACGGCGAAGCACGGTGTATCGGACCCCCAACTCTCAGCGAACACAACGCACCCAAGCCGGGTAATCGCCATTCATGGCAATCTCGTGCGAGTAGCCAACGCTGAACATGACGGCCCACGCCCACCCGGGAATGTCAGGAGACCGCGAGGATGTCCAGAAGTCCTCAGGCGGCGTGCCCGGGAAGGCTGCCTGGTTGATTCTCGGTCCCGAGGTCACCGTGAGGTCCATGATGGACATCAACTCCTTCATGGTGGGCAAGCGAAAGCCCGGGCCCGAGGAGGAACAGTAGGCGTCGGCGTCCGACCAATTCATGTTCGTTGTGCTCGCTTGCTGTTGCCACACCAGTTTCGTCAGCGTGTCGCGGACCAGCCCGCCGTCGAGCGGGACGAAGCGACTCGTGGGATAGCAGCGGGAACCGCGGACGCAGCGCACCCTGCTGTAGTTGCCGGCGTCGCCGAGCGAATCGCCCTTCCGGAAGTCGACAGGGCTTCCAGACCATGGTGGAAGCGCTGGGGGCTGGCCGACAGGGTGGGCATGGTCGTATCGACTCCCTTTCGTGTGCCGAGATTCTACCGGATTCCTCCCGACGCTCCCATCGAATCTCCTAGCCTGTGGCACCGAACCGGGGCGCGCACCGCACTCGGCAAGGCACTCGGGGCACCCATTCGGGCACGCTGGCTTCGTCAGTCCTTGTCCGCCAGAGAGTACAGTCGCTGCAACTCCGCTCGCCCTGCTGTCAGCGACGGTAGACGATCTCTCTCCGTCTTCTTCGCCTCTTCCGAGAGCTGGTCAAACAATGCCTGCGCGGCTCTTCTAGAAATCATGGCGTCCTTACGCTTCTCGGCTTGCCAGTCCGCCTTGTAGTCTTCTGATTCGTTGACGTCGCGCCTACCGCGGAGCCAGAATTCCCATGTTTCGATATTTCGGCAGGGAACACAGGCCGCGATCTTCTCTTTCGCGTTCCGCTTTTCGTAGCCCGCGTGTTCGAGACGTTGGTCGAGCTCCCGGAGTCTGCCTGCATGACCCCGGCTACGTCCCCATCCACAACCACCACAAGTCCCCGGGTTTCCTTCGGATATCTGACGTACAAGCCCTTACACGAGCGGGCGTAGGAGGAAAAGACAAAGGTGATACCGGCCCGGCTGATCGGCCTATAGGCTCGACATGCACCTGTCCACGACTAAACCTCCGTTCAAGAATCGGGCGGAAAAACCGCTCGTGCTCGTCGTCTTCGCAAAGGAGGGTGCAGCCAGGTGCCGGGGCATGTCGCGCTAGCCACCCCTCGCAATGATCTCCGAGGGTTTCAATTCGGGCGAAGGGCGCGAAGTCGAGCTTGCGAGCCACAACCACGCCAGCTGGCCTCTCGAATCGCCAGGCCGAATCGGTGGCGAGATAATCGATGACCTCTGGATGATGGGAGATGACGATGGCTTGCCCGCCACGTTGTTCGAGCAAATCCCTGAGCGCCTGCAACCAGGGTTGGACTTCCGGGAGGGAAACGAAATTGTCCGGCTCGTCGAAACACAACAATGACTGTGGCCCGAGCATCCCGTAGAGCGCCGCATACATGCGCGATGAGCACACGCTGACCTTCGGAAAGCTCAACAAGCCGAATTCGAGAGGTTGTCTGATCCCCTGCGGTCCCTGGACTCCTTGCGCTCCGGAGCCGTCAAGCCCGCTTGCCCCATCTGGTTTTCAAACACGGCTGAAGAGTCATTTCTCCTCACGGGGAGTTTGAAATTCTGGAAACCTGGCATGACCTCGCGAAGCGCCTTTCAAGCGCGCTGCGTGCATCCGGTCGTTCGCTATTAAGATGGTCAAAGTAGGAAGGAAGGTTTCTGCACCACCGCGATGAGGATTGGGAACTCCCGTCTAGTAGTCCTTTCCATCCCAAATGGATTTGGCTGCAGGACCGTGGTTCCCTCGACGAACGCCTTGAACCACCCAGGCCGAAGGCACGGGTGTCCAAATTCGCGAGGAAAGACTGGTTCGACTGGAACGGAAAGTCGCGCGCTAGGCCTGCCGCGTTCGCCCTGCAGGTGGACCTCGCCATCTGTGAACCTGTACAGCGTGTCGCCATTGCAGGTGACAGTTTCCTAGCGGATGGTCGGCGGTTGCCCTTGTCCGGAGATTGTTTGATCTCGAGCGCATAGCGAAACACCCCGTCCGGGCCCTCCACATCCAGCTCGAAACGTTGGACATCCCGTGTATCCCACCGGGTTTGGCTTCCCTGAAAAAGCTCGGAGACAGGGCGTCCCCGCACGACGAGGTCGCTGATTGACGCAAGCACCTCGAACAGGCTGCTCTTGCCCGAACCGTTGTCGCCCAGAAGGAGGCACAACTTGCCCGGCCGGAACTCGAAGTTCACCAAGGCCCGAAAGTTGTCTGCGAGGATTCGCGTCAGCATCGAGGTGTATCCTACACCAAGCCCAATGGTGGAGCCGAATGCCTCTGTGCCCACGTCCTCCTCTGACAGCCCTCACCTTCACCATACTTGCATACATACGTATGATCGCATATAATAGACTTGTGGCTGCCACCGTCGCTAGCGCGCACGCTGATCTCTTCCGCCTCCTCGGCGATGAAGATCGCTTGCGCCTGCTCGCCTTGTGCGACGCCGAGGAGCTGACCGTGGGCGAGCTGTCCACGCTGCTGCGGCAGAGTCAGCCGCAGGTCACGCGCAAGACCCAGCCTTTGCGGGATGCCGGCCTGCTTGCCGAACGGCGAGACGGCACGCGCATCCTCTTGCGCGCGGAAGCCAAGGACAATCCCATCGTGCAGGCGGCGCTGCGCGCGGGGAATGACTTGTGCCTGGCCGAAGGGCGGCTGGCGCGCATTCCCAAGATCGTGGCCAGGCGGGAGGAGACGGCGCGAAGACTGTTCGCCGATAGCGCCGCTGAACCCACGCCTGGGCCGAATGTTTCGGTCGAGCCGTTCCTGCCTCTGCTGTCGGCCCTCTTGCCCGGGCACCATCTCGCCGTCGATGTCGGCTGCGGCGATGGCCTGCTCTTGCCCCTGCTTTCGCCGCTCTACGATCGCGTGATCGCGGTGGATCGCAGCGCGGCCCGACTGGCGCGCGCCGCTGCGCGGGTGGCGCAGAGCGGATTGCCCAACGTGCGCCTGCGCGAGGCGGAGGTGGACGACAGCAACCTGGTGCAGGAGATCGCGCAAACCGGTGGTGCCGATCTCGTCACCATCGTGCGCGTCCTGCAATTCATCGCCCGCCCCAGGGATGTCATCGCCACCGCCGCGCGCTTCCTCCGGCAGGGGGGCTATCTCGTCGTCGCGGATCACGTGCCCCACAAGGACGAAAGCCTGCGCGAGCAAGGGCACGTCTGGCTGGGCTTCGAACCCGAAAAGCTGCGCGCCTGGCTCGGCGATGCGGGGCTCGAGGTCGTGGCTTGCGGCCCCCTGCCCGGCGCCTTTGCGCCACCTCTTCAGTTGATTGTTGGAAAAAGAATCGTAAACCCGTAACCCGATCACATTCACGTTCGCGAAGGAGCTTTCATGGATATCCGCAATGAATTTCCGGCCTACAAGGTCAAGGACATCTCCCTGGCCGAGCTCGGCCGCAAGAAAATCCGCATGTCGGAAAAGGAAATGCCCGGCCTCATGTCCCTGCGCGAGGAGTTCGGCGCGCAGAAACCACTCAAGGGCGCGCGCATCGCGGGCTGCCTGCACATGACCATCGAGACGGCGATCCTCATCGAGACGCTGGTCGAGCTGGGCGCGGAGGTCACCTGGACCTCGTGCAACATCTACTCGACCCAGGACGAGGCCGCTGCGGCCATCGCCAAGGCCGGCGTGCCGGTATTCGCGTGGAAGGGTGAGTCCCTGCCCGAGTACTGGGCCAACATCGAAACCCAGATCTCCGCCTTCAAGGGCGGCCAGGGCCCGAACCTCTTGCTCGACGACGGCGGCGATCTCACGCTGCTCGTGCACAAGGGCGCTGAATTCGAAAAGGCCGGCAAGGTGCCCGATCCGTCCACCACGAAGGTCGACGAGATGAAGGTCATCCTGACCCTGCTCGACAAGTGCCTGAAGGCCGACAAGACGCGCTTCACGAAGATGGCGAAAGAAATCAAGGGCGTGTCCGAAGAAACGACGACGGGCGTGCACCGCCTTTACGAGATGGCCAGGAACAAGCAGCTGCTCATCCCCGCCATCAACGTCAACGACTCGGTCACCAAGTCCAAGTTCGACAACCTGTACGGCTGCCGCGAATCCCTCTTCGACGGCATCAAGCGCGCCACCGACGTGATGGTGGCGGGCAAGGTCGTCGTGGTGGCTGGCTACGGCGACGTGGGCAAGGGCTGCGCGCACGCGGGCCGCGGCCTCGGCGCGCGCGTGCTCATCACCGAGGTCGATCCCATCTGCGCGCTGCAGGCGGCGATGGAAGGCTACGAGGTCGTCACCATGGAAGAGGCCGCCCCGCAAGGCGACATCTTCGTGACCGCCACCGGCTGCATGGACGTCATCCGCGGCGAGCACATGTCCGTCATGAAGGACGAAGCCATCCTGTGCAACATCGGCCACTTCGACAGCGAGATCATGGTCAGCTGGCTGGAGTCGAACCCCGAGATTCGCGAAGAGAACATCAAGCCGCAAGTGGATCAGTTCATCCTGCCCGGCGGCAAGCGCCTGACCCTGCTCGCCCGCGGTCGCCTGGTGAACCTGGGCTGCGCCACCGGCCACCCCAGCTTCGTCATGTCCAACTCGTTCACCAACCAAACCATCGCCCAGATGGCCCTGTGGGAGAACGCCACCAAGGGCAAGGACGCGACAACAGGCATGACCTTCGCCGCCGGCCAGGTCTACGTGTTGCCCAAGAAGCTCGACGAGAAGGTGGCCAGGCTGCACCTCAAGAAGGTGGGCGTAAAGCTGAGCGTGCTGAGCAAGGCGCAGGCGGACTACCTGGGGGTTCCGGTCGAGGGGCCGTATAAGCCGGATCATTACCGGTACTAGGAGTGATGGGGAGGGAGCGGGCGAGAGGTACTCGTCCGCTCCGGCGGCTCTGGGGACGGTAGCGGAGGAACGTGGTAGATTCAGCACATGCTGAAGGCGGATCATGCCTACTACCTCAAGCTCGGTCGTGGCGGGGAATGGGCCAAAGACGCCATCGACATGGTTGATCCACTCGTAAAAAGTCCCAAGCAGCTTTTCGGGTGGGCTGAAACTACCCCGTATTTGAGATATCCACAGGCCAAACCGCTAGATTGCAAGCTCCAGAAAAGGGTGTTTTCTGAAACAGGGGGGTTTTTACGAAGGGATCATGGTTGTGCCCGGGTTGGATGGAAGAGCACGCCCCTCGATCAGATCGTCAACGGAAAATGGGGCGCAATCAAGAAAGCCTTGGCGAAGGCTGCGAATACAAAGGGCGCCGGGACGACGGACGCCAACGCACTCCAGCTGTTCTGCAAGTCGACCCCAGACGACATTTGGATAACCTTCCACGAGTCAAAGCTGTGGTGGGCTCGCTTGAAGGATCCCGTCAAGGAGGATTCGATCTCGAAATACCGAATCCTCGTCGATGGCTGGCACGACCACTCGGAGAAGAGGAAGGCTCTTCTAGCGAACCAGATCCCTGGCAGCATCGCCCAACTACAGGGGTTCCGGGGAACGATATGTCGGGTACGAGATCAGGAAGCGTTGTTGAGGCTGCTGAACGGCGATCGGAGTCCGGAGTATGTGGCTCTTGCAAGATCGAAGCAGGGCTTGGAAGTCGCGTTGGGGCAGGCCATCACGAGATTGCACTGGAAGGATTTCGAGATTCTCGTCGACCTCGTCTTTAGGCAGTCGGGCTGGCGTCGGGTCAGTGTCGTCGGAGAGCAGATGCGATCCGTCGACCTCGAGCTCAAGGATCCGATCACCGGTGACCAGTATCAGGTCCAGGTGAAGTCACGAGCGACGAAGGCCACGGTGGAAGCATGCAAGAAGGAGTTTGGCATCACTGGCGATTTTCGGAGGCTCTACTTCGTCGTCCACTCACCCGACACCGCGCTGAGTAGGGCAGGCAACGAATTAAGAAACGAGAATTTCGAGGTGATTCTTCCCGAGCGCCTAGCAGAGATGGTGGTGGATGGAGGCCTCACCAGGTGGCTTCTGGACAAGATATCGTAGAAGAGGTTCACCTGGCGCGCGTGTCCGAGAAGACCAAGCGCGCCGGATGCAGGAGATGGCCAAGAACAACCAACTATTCATCGCCGCCATAAACGTCAACGACTCGGTCACCAAGTCCAAGTTCGACAACCTGTCGCCGCCGGGAATCGCTCTTCGACCGCATCAAGCGCGCCACCGACCTCATGGTCGGCGGGCAAGGTCGTGGTGGTCCCTGGGCTACGGCGACGTGGCAAGGGCTGAGCGCACGCGGGCCGCGGCCTGGGCGCGCGCGTGCTGATCACGGACGTCAGCCTCTACGTCCGCGCCTCGGCATGCAGCTTGATGCCCAGCGCGCTGATGACCTTGAGAATCGTGTCGATCCCGGGGCTTCTCTCGCCCGACAGGGCCTTGTAAAGGCTTTCCCGGGACAAACCTGAATCTTTCGCGACCTGGCTCATCCCTCTTGCTCGAGCAATGTCGCCAATGGCCTTGGCGACCATTGACGCGTCACCGTTTGATTCTTCGAGCACACATTCGAGGTAAGCCGCCATTTCTTTGGGCGTCCTCAGATGCTCCGCTACGTCATAGCGAGTGGTTTTGGTCTTTCTCATGACTTGCTCCTACAGATTCTTCGCCAACCGGACCGCGGTCTTGATGTCGGCCGCTTGGCCGGACTTGTCGCCGCCGACAAGTAAGATGACAATCCATTGTCCTCATCTTGTGAAGTACACGCGGTATCCAGCGCCGTAGTCGATGCGCAGCTCTGATACTCCGTGTCCCACGGATTCGGAATCACCGAGATTGCCCGCTACGACGCGTTCGATGCGAACGAGGACCCTGGCCCGCGCGCGCACGTCCCGCAGCCCGTCGAGCCAGCGCACAAACTCGTCGGTCTTTCGAACTTCGAACACCCACGAACTGTAGCCAGTTGGCTACGAAAAGTCAACGAGCCCGAGTTGAACAAATCATGGTGCCTGGTGTGGCTCGCGGCGGGCACAGACTGATGACGTGGCTGGCTCGTTTCTCTCGGTAGACGAGTGCGCAATCAAGCGCGCCACCGATGTGATGGTGGCGCGCAAAAAGCCGTGGTGGTCCCTGGGCTACGGCGACGTGGGCAAGGGGTGCGGGCACGCGGACCGCGGGCCTGGGCGCACGCCTGGTCAGCTGGGCGGAATCGAGCCCCGTTATCCGCGAGGAAAACCTCGGCCCTCTACGCGTGTATCGGTTTCGGCGTCGCACCCGAGCGGCGGGTGCGGATGCGCGGACGGGGACCGTCGACGGCCAACGATTCTTGGGCTGCATCGATCTCATCGTCGATGAACTCGGCAGCGACGATCGATTCGAGAATGACCGGAACTGGTGTCGGGATCAGCGAGGCGATTTGGCGATACGCGAGCATGGCGGCGTGCGAGATAGGCTCGTGCTTACTGGCGCTGTTGACTTCGCTGAGGTGCACTTCGGTCAAACGGTCGCCGAGCTCGCGAAGGATGAGGTACGTCTCCGTCATCGTGGGATCGATCTGTCGCGCGTGCGCAAGGTCAAAACACAAGCGGGCATCCGGCAGTCGATCAAACCAGATGCGCAACTCGTCGCAGGTACGCGCGATTGGCTTGCGCCTGTCCATGTTCTCGATGCAGACCAGCTGGCCGAGACCCTTCCACAGCGAGGGTTCGTGAATCGAGTCAGGGTGTACGACGATGGGCCATCCGCGAGCGGCGACTTCCTGCAATCTCTCGACGACATGTCGCTCGTCGCGCGAATCGATCCCGGCCGGGGCATGGACCGAGACATACGAGAAGGGGCCGAGGTCCAAACCATCTAGCGAGTCCACCAGGGGATCGAGCTCTGCAGATCTTAGCGCCGAAAGCTCGACGGCCTTCGCGCTGGTTCCTGCGAGCATGTCCAAGCCTCGCCGAAAATCGGCGAAGGCGAGGGCTCCGGTGGAAAAACCTACAAGGCGCATTAGAAGACTCCGTAGTGGCGCGCGAGCTTACCAAGTTCCGGGTCTCCATCGAAGAAAAGGGAGTCGATCGCCTCTTGGAAGCGGTGGGAAATCTGCCTGCCCTGCTCGAAAAGCGAATCGGAATCGACGGCCTCGGGCGCAAGCTCCCCGAGATGATCTCGACTCACCTTGTCAGAGAGAATCTGAAGGAACTCGTCGTACGCTGTCAAAGCATCAGCAGCTGCCCTCAAGATCTTCTTCTCGTTTTCTGGATCCTTATCGGCAAGTCCAAGCGCGGTGTGAGCGAAGGTATCGAGTGGCCTCAGATGCATGAAGGCCCGCAAACAAGCGACGCAGGCCTCGTCTCTACCTGGACAGCCGGCTCGGCCAGCGGCTTGCGCCAAGCCGAGCTGGCAGCTGAAGCATGACAGGAGTCCAGAGACGAAGATCAGCTTCCGCGACATCCTTAGCTTGAGGTTTCTGAGCGCGCTCTTCTTGCCAAACCCGGTTCTAGCCTTGTGGGCGAAGTCGACCGCCATCGTTCGCCAGTAGCGGGCAAAATCGTTGAGGAGAAACCGTGGAACGTGTGGTGCCTTGGTACCGTGAGCGAAAGTTGGCTCCTCGAGGACATATCGATCGAGAACCTTGGTGATGACGTCCCTTCTCACGTCGGAGTGATCAAGGGCCGCGGATTCGAGTAGCAGCAGAATGCGGCGGGTTGTATTGCTGTTGCGATCGTCCTCGCCGCCGATCTGGTGAACCAAGTCATGACTGAAGGTCATCGCACCGAACGCACCGTCACGGCTTGGCTCTTTCATGCCAAGTTTCTCTAGCTCAGCTTCGATGTCGTGAGCGGTGTCGAGATGTCGGTAGTGGGCCGTCGATCAAGAGTGTCCAGTCGACGTCACTTCCTTCGGTGAACTCGTCGCGCGCCAGCGAGCCGTAAACCGCGATGCTCAGTTCGGACGAGCAAGCCGATTCGAGTGCTCGTCCCAACATTTCGCGCGTCCCTCTTGCCCGAAGGCGGGCTTGCGCCAAAGATGTCCACGTCGCCCCAACCCTTCGTTCCAGCGTCGAAACCGGACCGTCTTCGCTCTTCTCAGGAAGCTCGACCAGTGGATCCACCGCCATAAAGCCATGATAACCGTGTGGTGTTTTTGTGCAAAAGCTTCATGAAGATAGGCAACACGGCGAGGCACCACCTGGCGGTGGCGGAAACGCTTCCGTAGGTGTACCCGTCACGTTGACGAGCGAATCTGACCCAACCAGCTGGCTCCTCGACGGCGGCGAGCGCGTCACGGACGTGATGATGGCGGGCAAGGTCGTGGTGGTCCCTGGGCTAGGGCGACGTGGGCAAGGGCTCCGCCCACTCGGGCCGCGGCCTGGGCGCGCGTGTGCTGATCACCGGGTCAGCTCCTACGTCCGCGCCTCGGCATGCAGCTTGATGCCCAGAGCGTTGATGACCTTGAGAATCGTGTCGATCCCGGGGCTTCTCTCGCCCGACAGAGCTTTGTAGAGGCTTTCCCGGGACAAACCTGAATCTTTCGCGACCTGGCTCATCCCCTTTGCACGAGCGATGTCGCCAATGGCCTTGGCGACCATCGACGCATCACCGTTTGATTCTTCGAGCGCACATTCGGGGAGGAGACCTCTGGCACCCGCCGCGCGGTCATCCAGCGCGCCAACAGCGACCCCCGCTTGAACCCGCGCCTTCACACCGCATTTCTCGACGGTGTGTTTGGACATGATGCCAGATCTAGCGCACACGAACAGGCTGGATCCATGCTTTGCTCCCCTGCCCGTCTTCGACGACGGCGCGGAGGTAGCCGGTGGGGGCTTGGGCGAGGGCGAAGCGGGCGTGGCGACCTTCGCTGCGTGCGAGGATCTTTCCGCCTTGGCCGATGAAGGTGATGGTGTGTGGGCCGGTCGAGGCCACGTCGATGAAGAGGGTGCCATGGGCAAGCTCGGCCCGATCAAGGAGCACGCCGCTGGAAGCGTAGAAATCACCGCGCACCAGGGCGGCACGGATGGCGTCGACGTCTGGTCGCGCGCGGACCATCACGAAACCTCGTCCGCCCGTGAAGACGGGCTGGCCGCGCGCCGCCAGCTCGTCGGCGTCATAGTAGTGATGGGCGTCGTCCGTCGCGGTGCCGTAGAGCCAGCCGCCGGCGCTGAGCACGCGATCCCAAAGCTCCTCGGTGGACGGATGGCTGGCGTCGCCCGCGTTGTAGCGATTGAGAGTAGAGCGTTGCAGTGGCGACGATCCGGCGGAAGAACGGGAGTCCGATCGTTTCCATCCGGCCCGGCTTAGGCTGCCCTGTGAGTGCGTTCCGACAGCTTGCGCGCCAGCGCCGAGAACACAGCGCTGGGCCGGGAACCTGCCGCGAGAAGCGCCTTCATTTGCAGATCGATGCTGACTGTAGTGTCGCCGGTCTCGATTTTGGCGACACGCGATTGGCTCGAACCGATGAGCTTTGCTAGCGCCTGCTGTGTCAGGTTGGCCCGCTTACGAGAGGCACGCACCTCGTCTCCAAGGGCTAGCCTGATCTCCACCAGGGATTCTTCCGCAGGGGACAGTCAGAGGAAGTCACTGGCGTTGCCGACGGCCCAACCTGTCCCTTCAAGTCGCTTTCGAGTTTCCCTTTTCATGTGTCACTTCCTTCTTATGCCTCAAAGGACGATCTCTATACAGTCAAGGAGCTACTTTCCCGCCGCCGCCCGCAACCGTTTGCGCAGGCCACGCGTGCGCGCGTCGGCTGCAGCCAGCCCGCGCTGGATTCCCTTCATCACCGTCGGGCCCAGGGCTTCGAGGGCAGTCCAAGCGAGCGCGATGTCGCCTGGGCGATCCGCAACGAGCACCTCCAGAACCTGAACGGCCTGGAGGATGTCCTTTTCGGCCTTCGTGGCGAACGCAGGTGGACGAAGCTGCGCGACGAGAAGCTTGTGAAGTGCAAAGCGCGCCGGCGCCGGAACGTTCACCAAGGCCGCCGTACTTGCCAGGATCACGGCTCGCTCGGGCGATTCGAGGAGGAACCCGAGATGGCCAAGTGGCTGCGCGGCCGCGTTCCAGCGTGGGATGAAGACTGGAGTCTCGGTTAGGCCGCGCTTGGGGCAGAGGAGATCCACGCGCAAGGCCTGTCCGCGCACCTTGAACGACGTGCACGGATTCCGTGGGTCCAGGGCCGGGACCGGCAGAAAGCCCATCTTGAGATTCTCCAGCGCGGCCGGTAGGTCAATCTGCACATCGGGAACGGCAACATCGACGTCCACCTCGCGGCTGCCTCCCACATCCACGTCCTGCGTCCGGAGCGATCCCGAGGTCCATCGGACGCCCAGCAAGTTGCCGATCGCCATGAATGCGTGCGTGCCGACCAGGACGCCGCCCCCCGCGAAGACACCCGCATCGGCCAGGCCGCAGAGAACACGGGCCGAGGCGACATCGGTTGTGCCCGCCCCGCCAGCGCGGAGCTGCGCCGCGATCCGCGCAACGCGGGCAATGTCGGCCGCGAACGAGGCGTGCTCTCGTTCGAAGCGCACTGCCAGGCGATCGAGAGCCGGCGACTTTCGACCCAGATAGAATTGCCGTGTCTTCCCGCCCGGAAGTGACGCCTGGTAGTAGACGTAGGTTTCTCCCTTGACCTGCTTCGCGGTGAAGGACCCCGCCAGGCTGCCGACCGAGCGCTGCGCTTCGAGACCCATCAAATGCTCAAGCAGTTCCGCATAAAGAGTCTGTGTCTCGAGAGGCAGGCGCTGGCTCATGGCGAGTTATACGCAGATTCCCATGAAGCTGCGTATAAGTCCAACTGCGACCGTCCGCAAAACCAGGGCCGTGCACCCAAGCTATCTTGGCAGGTGCATGAATGAGGGGGGCTCTAAACCTTCGAGCTTGCACTGCTTGCAGTGCCTAGCGCACCCGCCCTGACATTCATGTCCGAAGTGTGTCGTGAAGGTAGCGGCCGCCTCGAGAGTCCCACCCAATAAATCAGCGATCTTGCGCGCGGGCGTGCGGCACTTGGCACTGGCTTGTACATTGCAACGAAGCGCGACATGCGAAACACGTCCTCCTGGTCTAGCTTTGTGCTGACTTTGGCGCTCCTGGCTCTGCCGGTAGGGTTCGGGTGTCAAAGTAGTGGGCTCCCTTCCAAGGGAGGCTCGGGCGGCGCGGGTCCGAGCGGGGGCACGACGAGCGGTCCCTCGGGTGGCGCCGGGAGCGGGGGTAATGCCGGGAGCGGGGGTGGTGCCGGGAGCGGGGGCTCGATCGTATCCACCGGCGGCACCACCGAAATGTGCTACGCCGATTTTCCCTGCAGCTACCCCTACCAGTGCACTGCCACCGGCTACCAGCCGGTCACGACCCATGACTGCCACTATGTATGCGGTTCCGGGCCCTGTTCAGGCGGAAGCTGCGACTACGATGGCCCTGAGATTGCGTGTCCCGCGGGCACCCGCTGCGTAGACGGGGCCAGTGACACCAGCCGGGCCTGCCAACCGAGCGACGCCGGGACGGACAGCGCCGGCGACTCGGGAGCAAAGGACACCGCGACCGTCGACGCGGGCGACGCGCGAGCGAACGACGCCGCCGCCGATTTGGTGGCGAGCTGCCTCGGCGTAGGCCAAGACTGTGCCGATCCGACGACCTCGTGCTGTCAGGGCACCGAGTGCGTATCGGCCAACGGCGGCTCGGCGTATTCCTGCCGGGCGGTTCCGGCCTGCGCCGCGGTCGGGAACGCCTGCAGCGCCACAACCGACTGCTGTGCGGGCCTCGACTGCACGGGCGGCAAGTGCGTGGCGCGTAGCGATGCCTGCTGGGAAGCGCCGGAGGAAGGGGACTGCGGGGGAATGTCGACGGGCACCTGCTGCCCCGGCACCATTTGCGCCTCGGTATCGTCTTCCACGCTGGGGTGTGCGATTCCGTCCAGCACCAAGCCGCAGGACTACACCTGCCTCAGGGACAAACCGGGCCAGCACGAGGCTTGTAGCGCGGCCAGGTTCGGCTTGAGCTGCACTTACTCGGACTGGGCCAACGAGCCGGGCATCTTCTACACCTGCACCTGCTCGTACCACGGGTGGTCGTGCATCAAGGGTTACTACGTCTGAGCCAAGCGGAAGGAACCGAACAAGCCTCGCAGCATACCAGCGAGGGCGGTCAGAAGTTGCTCGACGTCGAACGCGGGCGGGTGGTGGACGAGCGTTCGGCCTACGTTGCCCAAGGTCACGCACGCGAGCCAAGCCGCGGGCCGAACGCTGTCCTGTGTGCGATTGAAACGTGTGGCGAGGATTCTGGTGGTGGCTTCCGAGAAGGACTGAATCTCCGCGCCCGATATCTCTTCCCGCAGCTCTTCCGAAATCGCGCGCAGGCGCGCAGGCGCATTTGCGTGTAGGTCGGCCATCGCACGCATCAATCCGACCATGACATCGACCATGTCCAGTCCAGGATCGGCAAGGCGAGCCAGCGTGTGCTGAATGAGGGGGATCACCTGGTCGCGGTGTCGCTCCTGTAGCGCCGCGAAGATTGCTTCCTTGTTGGGAAAGTATTGGTAGAGCGAGCCGATGGACACGCCGGCGCGTTCCGCGACCGCGTTGGTGGTCACCCCGAGCCTGCCGTGCTCTACCAGCAATCGGCCCGCCGCCTCGACGATGGCGTCCACGGTTTGGCGGGACCGCTCTTGCGCCGGATCCCGACGTGCCCTCAGGTCGAGCCGAGGCTCCATAATGTGAGCCCGCGCCGCCTTGGCGTGGCGCGCCTGTTGCGTTCCGATCGGTGTTTTGCGGGCTTTACCGGTCATGGGGGAAGGCGAGTTTCCAGGGTGAAGACAAGCGCGCATGCTAGCAGCGAAAAGCCGGCCCGCACAGCGGGCAGCAAGGAGCGAGTGCCATGCAACCATCGGAAACCATCGAGGGCAAGCCGGTTCACACCTGTCCAGTCTGGATTGGCCACCTATTGGCTAGCCCTCTGCGACGCCTGTTCGAGAATCCGGCCAGCGTTGTCCTGCCGTTGCTCAAACCCAAGAACTGCGTGCTCGAGCTCGGTCCGGCGCTGGGATTCTTCACGCTTCCAGTCGCCGAGGCGCTGGGCCTCGACGGGAGGCTCGTGTGCGTCGACGTGCAGGAAGGCATGCTGCGACGATTGCGCAGACGCCTCGAGAAACGCGGACTCGGTGGCCGAACCGAGCTGCGCCAGTGCACGCAAGAAGATCTCGGGCTGGTTGACCTCGAAGGAACCTGCGATCTCGTGCTCGCGCTTCACGTGATCCATGAAACCGTTTCGCCCGCAGGAACCATCAAGGCATTGGCCAGATGCTTGAAGCCCGGCGGTCAGCTGTTGCTGGTTGAACCGCCTGGCCATTGCTCGCCCGCCGTCTTTCAATCAGAGGTCGAGGCAGCGGCAGCAGCAGGCCTGGAGCGAATCCCACACCCACGCGTCGAGGGTCGCAGGAACCTCGCGCTGTGGAAGCGACCCGCCTAGGGCGAACGTCACGTGCGGGGCGGCCAAGTCCAAGCTCGCAGGGGTGGTTCCAGAGGTTTCCAGGAACATAGTCAACGGCATCCGCCATCGGGGGTGTTTGAGACGACAGCGCGCGCCAGAGACAGCCACAACGACAGGAAACTGGGCATCTCGGGGTTGCCGAGGGCGCAACCCGCTATGGCAATGCCGTGGATTGGCGTCGCTGGCAGACGCTGGACAGATCTTCTCCTTGGCGGCATCGCCAGTGGTCCCGTCAGCTCCGAGGTGTAAGCTTGACGTCGAAGGTGCCCTTCGCCGCCAGAACTATCTGGCGTTCACCTGCGGGCCGCGAAGCGGACCGTCAGCGCTGCAACGGCTTGTTAGCCGGCTGGTGGCGTGTTACATTGTGATACATGAAGCGTGGAACATTGACACTAAGGCTCGATGACGAGCTGGAACGCGACCTCGATCGCCTGGCGAAGCAGACGGGGAGGACTCGCAGTGACCTTGCCCGTGACGCCCTTCGACGTCAATTGTCTCTACTTCGCTTCGAGCGTCTCCGGAATATGGTCCTTCCGTTTGCCGAAGCTCGGGGACTCCTGACGGACGAGGACGTCTTTTCGGCAGTGTCGTGAGGGTATTTCTCGACACGAACGTGCTCGTCAGTGCGTTCGCGAGCCGTGGAATATGCACGGATCTCCTGCGCCACGTTCTTGTCGAGCACGACCTGATCACCGGCGAAATCGTGTTGACCGAGCTCAAGCGAACCTTGCTCAAGCGGATCAACGTACCGCCCAAGGTCGTCGCTGAAATAGAGCATCTCCTACGCGACCATGAGGTCGTCGCCAAGCCTCGACGGCATCTTGACCTTGGATTGCGCGACCCCGATGACGAATGGATTGTCGCTTCTGCCGCGGCCGGCAAGGCCGATGCGTTGGTCACGGGTGATCGGGACATATTGGAGACGACCGTTCACCTGCCGATTCGAGTCTATAGTCCACGTCAGTTTTGGGAACAGGGCCACAAAGATCGGTCCGGCTAACGGTATAGCGTTCAGCGGCGAGGGCCGTAGGTGATGGTCGATAGTAGCACTGCCGGGGCCGCGCGGCGGCCGACAGTCCTGTTGAGAGCCGCGCGGCCCCGGCTCGTCGACCATCGACCGAGAGTTGACAGGCCCTTGTCAGCTGCAACGGCATGTTAGCCTGCTCCTCGGTCCAAGCGGACAAGGGCGTCCGAGAGGGAACACAGTCGCGGATCGGGGCATCCTGCATGCGTCAGCTTCGCCCGAATGCCTCCGTCCTTGGTTACGAGGAAAAGCGTTGTGACTTCAGGATTTGGCGCCGAAGCTGATTCCACTTGGCGATCTCGTCGTCCGGATCGAGTTGGGGATCGGTGTGTAGGACACGACGTATGATGTTGGTGACGGATGGAGCCACTCGAGAATTGCCGCAGATTCGTTCCATCCAAGACAGATACTCCTGGACCTCGGCAAACCACGCATCCGGGTCATCGGCCAGCTTGACCACGATCTCGTCAATGACAACTTCACAGGTGAAGAACGGAAGGACGGTGCCCGACTGGAGGCGCCTCTCTATCTCGGCAGCCTTGTCCGGAAAGTCGCCAGCGGCGAGGCCCCTGACTATGTTTGTATCGAGGAGGTACTTCACATGTTCCCAGTCAGGCTAACGCCTTGCCGATAAGCTGCAAGCCCGCCGCCGAGTCGGCGCCTCGATTTTACACGATGTCGCTGCGGCGGGATTGACAGCTGCAACGGCTTGTTCGGCGGCGATCAGTCAAACGTCGTCTTTCCACGGCTCCGACAACCGTTCAAGCAGCGCTGCCATCCGTCCCTTGGACCACTCACCCGTGCTGAGGCCGATCATGGCCGCGTACAGGATGCCCTCGTCGTCAATCACATCGAAGCCGTTGAGCCCTAGGAAGACGATGGCCGCGTTCAAAGCGGTCCGCTTGTTCCCGTCGAGGAATGGCTGATTCTCAGCAATGTGGAATGCATAGGCAGCTGCCATCTCGAACAGGCCGTGGTGCAGGTACTCGCCGCTATAGGTCGTGCATGCTTGAGCCACCGCGGACTCCAGGGCTCCTTGGTCCCGAATCCCCTCGGCTCCACCAAATTCGCGGATCTGGTCGGAATGCAGGCCCACCACCTCACCGACCGAAAGGAAGACCGGATCGTCCGTCACTTCGCGAGCTTTCGGAATGTCCCAGCATTCCGCCGCAGAGTGCGCGCCTGCACCTTTGCCAGCCTCGTTTCTCTCGCGCGCTCGCCCTCCAGCGGGGTGATGATCAGACGCTTCCCGTCGGTCTTCAGATCCAGGTCGGTGTCTTGCGTTATCCCGAGCAGGTCGAGGATCGGCCGATCGATGATGATTCCTGCACTGTTTCCGATGGCCTGCAAGCGCTTCGTCATGCCTGAAGTATGAACGATGTTCACAACATCGTCCAGCCCAACGTCCGCCGAACGATATGCCGTCAATTTAAGCGGTGGGCGGCCGTCTGCGGCCGACCATCAGTCTGCAACGGCATGTTGGGCGGCCCTGGCGCGATGCTACTGCTCATCGAAATAGTCCGTATCGATCTTGGGTACTTGAATGGGGCGCATCGTTACACCCACTTCATATGTGATCATGAGGTCTGCAAATCCTGCCCCGTCAACCAAGACGATGCGCTCGATGGAATTCGCAAATTCGGTCGCCTGCGCGGTGAATGTCGAGGTGGTGATGAAAATGCCCTTGGTTGCGCGCTGTCCCGCGAGCGCGCCGTAGAACCCTTGAATTTCTGGCCGGCCGACGGAGTTCTGCCAGCGCTTCGCTTGGACGTAGACCTTTTCGAGTCCGAGCCGGTCGAGGGAAATGATCCCGTCGATTCCTCCGTCACCTGCGCCACCAACCCGCTTCAGATCGGCCCGATTGGTTCCGTACCCCATTTTGTGAAGAACATCGAGGACGATTGTTTCGAAAAATTTCGGGGAGACTTGCGCGAGTGTCTCAAGCAGCTCGGTGGTCGCCGTGGCACGCAGTTCCGTGACAGCCGCATCCAGCCGATCATCTGGGCTTGCGACCGAGGGCAAGCTGGTGGCTACAGCGGCCGTGGTGGATGACTCCACGGTGGAGGCGATTGGTCGAAGAATTACGTCGTCATGTCCGCTAGCGATCTCTTCGACGAGAGCGTCAGAGAGTGGCGCAGGGTGCGAAATCGAGAACTCGCGCCCCGCCTGGGTGAGTTGCCAACCCCCCCGGCGCGGGCTTGTGGAATACCCCGCCCGCTTGAGGCGGTCATGTGCCCACCCGGCGCGGTTCTTGTAGACGGGTTGAACGCCACTGGGAAGCCGCTCCTCCCGATCTGTGTCCGTCAATTCGAGAGCCATGGAAGCGGCGGTATGGACATCGCGTGCGATGGCACCATCGGGATGAGCGGCGAGATATCGCAGAATTGGTTCGATGAACCTATCGTAGGTGGGAACTGGCATCACATCCTCTTCTCGTGGGTCCGGCTAACGCCTTGCACGTTCAGCTGCAAGGGCCGTTACGTGAAGGTCGATAGTAGCACTGCCGGGGCCGCGCGGCGGCCTTCGTTCATCTCAAGGCCGCGCGGCCCCGGCTCGTTGACCGTCGATCGAGAGTTGACCGGCCCTCGTCAGTGCTGCAACGGCTTGTTGGGCGGCCGTCGCACTCGAAGTTCCCAAACAAGGCCAACAAGCGCGCCGAACGGAATCCCGATAAAGGAGAGGTTCATCAGCGTCGAGATGTTCCCGGCAAGAACCGCAGCCTTTTCCGTGGCGGACGTCCCGCCGAGCCGAAGCGATGAGGCCACGACGAGCAGGAGAATCGTGACGGCAAAGAGGACGACGCCGCCGAGCAGCCTCAAGACCGAGACCTTCCATCTCCGCCGAAACAGCCCGACAAGACCACGGACGACGAAGAACGCCGATCCAGCGAGCAAGAAGCCGAGTGCTGTGCCGATTGCTAGAAGCATGGTGGTCCGCCCAACGCTTTGCCGTTCAGCGGCGAGCCCGCCGCACAAACGGTTCGTTGATGTTACACCAATGTCCCTGCGGCGGGCTCGTCCGCTGCAACGGCTTGTTAGCCGGCGCTCGCAGGAAGCCTCGCCTTAGTGCAAGTCAGAGCCGGCATCGATGACTACAGCCGGATGTGGATCCGCCATATGGGAAGCCGGTTTCGACGACTCTCTTGATTGGATACTCTCAACCTTCTCGATTGGCACGATTCGAATGATGGGTTGCTTCCCCTTCACGAGCTTGGCCAAGACCAACCGATCCGCTCGGGCCAGAAGAAGTCGCCATTCCTCGCCGCCAATTGTAACCACCGCGAGATTGGAGGTCTCAGGGTCCATGGCGAGCTGGCCGCGAGGCTGACCCGATAGCATCGGTAGCTGATACGCAGCCAAGAACCAAAGGAAGTAGCCAAGCTGCAGGCCGCCGGAGATCACCCGCCGGTCCTTATCCCGAATGGCGTAAGCATGCAGGACGACCGAGGATGAGAGGGAGAAGGATATGAGGAAGGATGCGGCGAGGGTGATGTACGCCGAGCTGGTGATGCGCGTACAACCGTCGAGGCCGAGCGCCACAAAGAGAAGTACTGCAGCAACAAGGCTGGTAACGATGTCGGCAGTTTCGATGAACCCCTTGCTGAACGTCCCGTTCACAGCAAATAGCATCATCGCCAGGATCCCACTGACGATTCCTGAAAGTACGGTATAGCTCTGCTGAAGCAACTCGGTCGGTGACAGCAATGACGTGATCCATTCGGCGCCGAAGACGGCGTAGTACGTCGATGCGGTTTTCCACCCGATGAAGTAGCCGATGGTGACGATTCCAAGAACCGCGCCTCCCAT
This sequence comes from uncultured delta proteobacterium, assembly GCA_963824555.1. Lineage (GTDB taxonomy): Bacteria > Myxococcota_A > Polyangia > Fen-1088 > Fen-1088 > Fen-1118. The sequence goes on from CAWGPW010000023.1 coordinate 244,123, forward strand.
CTGGGGAACAACGCCGAACATTGACCCAAGAGCGCGAAGGAGGTGTGGGTCTTCGCTCGCAGAGTTCCCCTTCTTTGGGGCTTCCGATGTCGTTTCTACTGGCTGGTCCATGATCGTCCGGCTAACAGTTTGGCGTTAACGCGCGGGCGCGCAGCGCCCGTCGCGTTCAACGCCTTGTTGGACCGCAGCTCGCCTCGGGTTCCAGTTCATGGATAACCTTCTTCCGTTGGGCTGAAAGCTTCGCATCTTCGACTCCATGTTGCTCTAAGAATCTAGCAGCAAGAGCCCAAAGGTAACGGTTCCTGCTCCGGTCCAGGATCTTTCGCTGAGGTGCCCAGTCGATCTCGCCATCGCGTTTCTCGTCCCATCGGGACGCTGTGGAAACAGCCTGTACGACCTGCGCGTACTCATCATTCAGGCTGCTGTATCCGCCCCCATCATTTTCTAGACCCATGAGGTCTTCGCTAGCGGAATAGAACACCAGAAAGCGCACCTTGCCTGCTTCTTCCGACCAGCACTTGGAGAGCAGGGAAAACGGGAAGGTTCGGAGGCGCTCAGCGGGTATGGACACACCCGGCTTCTGGAAGATCGTGCGGAGCACCCTCGACCTGCGCGCCTCGGCGTCGGCCGCCTTCCAGCCACCGCTCTTGGGCAAGACCACAAACTCGATCTCAGCAATGACGTCAGCCCGAAAGACCTTCCACCCGAGGTCGTACGATGGACCTGCTTTGGCCGTGCGAGGAAATACTGTCCCAATCGCGGCCGCGCATAGAATGATCAACAGTCTTTGTGTCGTCGCCATGTCAATTCCTGTCGGTCCAACGCCCTGCCGTTCAGCGGTCTGGGCGCCGCCACGCCGAAGTTGCGATTCTACGCCGATGCCTCTGCGGCGACCAGATCCGCTGCAACGGCTTGTTCGGCGGCGCCCCCAAGACAAGCTCGGTCCGAGACGCCGATCACATGTCGTGCAGCTGCGGGGATCCGCGGGCACCCGAACAGGTGTAGACTCCAATGTACTCACCCGAGGGCAAGGAATGAAAACAGGTCGATATGGACTTGCCATCTCAGCACTCAGCGCCCTGGGCTGTGGTGGGTCCACCACAACCAAGATGCAACCAGCGGTGGTCGATGCTGCGGCGGATTTCGAGGTGACCGACGAGGCCGCTCAATACGTAGGCGTCTTCGTGAACGCTGAGACTTCCACAGGCAGTTCGAGCGACACCGGATCTGCGGAATCCTGCGGATCCGCGCTTTCCTTCAAGATCGTCGCGGCCGCCGGGATCGATCCAGGTTCCTTTTGCACCTATGGGTGCTACGGAGTCGAAGAAATTGTCTTCACCTCAGGTCCTGCGCAGGTGACGGCAGACGACATCGAGTACCCGAATTGCACACCACTTTGCGACGCCTGTGGCATGACGCCGCCCTGTCACTCCTGCCCCGGCGTCAACCCGCTTCCTTCCGCGGGCTTCAGCTATGACTGGGACGGATCCTATTGGGGCAATGGGACTTGCGGCGTGCAAGCATGTCGGGGCCCGCGACTGTGCGCTCCGCCCGGTCATTACACGGGCGAATTCTGCGCCGTCCGAGGCAGCACCGACTCAGGTCGTTGCACGCCTTCGCAAGGTCTTGGCTCACAAGACGTGTCTTGCAGCACGGTCGAGTTCGATTTGCCGTCGACAGCAACTATCGCGGTCGAACTCGGACCGTGATGCGACGCTCGTCGCCCACCAACCTGCGGCCCTTCTTCGCAGCGACTCGTCCGCCGAACTACCTATTAGCCTGCGAAGAATAACATTAGCGCAGCGGCGGGGGGTGGGTTTTTCGGGCGGGTCGGGGGGCGAATCCCTGTGATTTCGCGTGGTTGGCGGTCGCACTTGGCGCCTTGGGCTCTCGTGGCCGCTGCGTAAGCAGGATTCCGTCCGCGCGCGGGCGCTGCCAATTGGTGGTTTAGCGGTCGAGAGAGCTTTCCGCTGTCGCTCTTCTTGTCGCCGTCTTGCGAGTAGGCCCGCCTGTTGATGGCGGTCACCCTCCGGACCCGAAATGGACAGGGCGTGCTTGCGCATGGTGGGTGCGAAATTCCATAGTCGTCGATGAGGTCGGACTGGTCAGACTGAACGGGCCGGAGATGCAAGCGATGAACATGTCGGGAAGTCTGCTGCCACTCTGCTTCGCCGCGACCGGGCTCTTGATGTGGCCGGGATGCGATGGACGCGACATCAGCAATCCTTCTGGCGCCTGCGGCACGCGCCCGAACGAGGGTCGGGCCGGGTATCAGGCCGGCAGCACCGACACCTGGGTACCCGACTGCCAGAACCGCTATTCGTACACCGGGCAAGGGGCGATGGATCTCGTGGTCCGTCTGAATGTGCTCTACGGCGTTCCGTGATGGTCGCGGGCTTGCAGGCCCGAGGTGGGCTTCTCAGCCGGTCGATTCAGCCCGCGCCGCGAAGTGCTCTCTTACGGCATTCGCCGCGGCATCCGTCATGCCCGGCGCGGCCAGCAATTCCTCCAGCGTCGCCTCGCCCACTTTCTTCAGGCTGCCGAAGTGGCGCAGAAGCGCCCGCTGGCGAACCGGGCCGACACCGGGAATACTGGACAGGGCCGAACGCAGAGTGCGCCGTTTGCGCAGGCTGCGGTGAAAGCCGACGGCGAAGCGGTGGGCTTCGTCGCGCAGGCGGGCCAGCACGAACATCTCGGCGCTAGTGGGTCCGATGGGAATGGCGTCCTTGCCGTGGGCGAGAAAGACGCGATCGGGGCGGTTCGCGGCGGGCCAGGAGTTGGTTCTCTGGGCGGTGGGCGCGACACTTGCCGCGGGCTCGGCGCTCGCCACGGGCTCGGCGCTCGCGGCAGACTCGAGGGTTGCGGCAGGCTCGGAGATTGCAACGGGCTCCGCGCTTAGCGTGAGGTCGGCGGTCGGCTCGGCGCTCGCGGCGGGTTCGACGCCGGCCACTTCGGCCGCAGCCTGACGTTGTGCCGGGGCCAGCGCCGAGGGTTCGTCCACCGCCGGTTGGGACGCCACGGATTCGCGCTCCTTGGCCAGCGCGATGATGGGCAGACCGGCTCCGGGACGCACGTCGATACCGACATCGCGGGCGGCGGCCAGCGCAACGCCAAGCTGGCCCTTGCCGCCGTCTACGACCAGCAGGTCGGGCAGACGCCACGGGTCGTTCTCGTCCGTCGCCTCGCGCCCGCGGCGGAACCTGCGCGACAGCACCTCGTACATGGAGGCAAAGTCGTCGCCGCCCGTGGCGCGCTTGATCTTGTAGGTGCGGTAGCGCGCCTTGGCCGGCTCGCCGTCCTCGAACACGACCATGGACGCGACGGGGTCGGTGCCCTGCACGTGCGAGATGTCGTAGCACTCGATCACGCGCGGGATCTTGGCCAAGCCCAGGCGCCGCTGCAGGCGGGCCAGGGTGGTCTCGGTGTCCTTGCCGTGATCGCGCCGGCTGACGAAGCTGGCGGCGGCGTTCTTGCGCGCCAGCTCCACCAGCGCTCGGCGCGGACCACGCTGGGGCACGAGGATTTGCACCTTTTTCTCGCGCTTCTCCCCCAGCCACTCGGCCTTCACGTCTACGTCGGCGATGGCGAAGGGCAGCAGCACTTCGGCGGGTGGGGCGGCCTGCAGGTCGTAGAACAACCCTACAAAGCTCGACAGGATCTCGTCGTCGGGAAATTCTTGCTTGCCGAAGGAGAAGGCGCGATTGCCCACCAGCTTGCCCTGGCGCACGAAGAGCACGACGATCTCCACGGCCTGGCCCTCGCGGTGAAAGCCGAGCACGTCCTGGTCGGCGAAGGTGTCCTGCACCACCCGCTGCGACTCCAGCACCGATTCCAGGGCGCGCACCTGGTCGCGCAAGGTGGCCGCGCGCTCGAAGGCCATGCGGCCGGCGGCGTCCTTCATGCGCAGGCGCAGATCGTCCAAGAGCTCGTCGCTTTTGCCTTCGAGAAAAAGGCTGACGAAGCGCACCTGCTCGGCGTAGTCCTCGGGCGGCACCGCCAGCACGCAGGGCGCGAGGCAACGCTTGATCTGGTATTGCAGGCATGGGCGCTTGCGGCTGGCCAGGGTGTGGTCGGTGCAGATGCGCAACTGGAAGTGCCGGTTCACGACGCGCAGGGCTTCGCGGCACGCGGTGGCCGAATGGTACGGACCGAAGTAGCGCGCGCCATCGTCGGCCATCTTGCGCACGACTTCCAGGCGTGGCCAGGCGGCGCGCGGATCCAGGCGCAGCACCAGGTAGTTCTTGTCGTCGGTCAGCTTGACGTTGAAGCGCGGCTGGTGGCGCTTGATGAGATTGTTCTCCAGCAGCAGGGCTTCCTTTTCGTTGCTGGTCACCACGGTCTCGATGTCGCCCACGATGCCTTCCAGCAAGGGCACGAAGTCGCGGGTGTCGCCGCTGGCGGGTTGGAAATACTGGCGCACGCGGTTGCGCAGGTTCGCCGCTTTGCCCACGTAGATGATCTTGCCCCGTCGATCCTTCATCAGATATACGCCGGGCTGGGTGGGCAGCCGCTCCAGGATCTCGGCAAGCGTGCGCTCGGCCGGCGCCATTTCCGCGTCGCGCAGCTGGGGCACGTCAAAGGGTGGGTCGTCGTTCTCGGACACGGTGAGCGAGTCTACCGATTTTTCACCACAGAGGCACAGAGAGCGCAGCGGCCGGAAAGGAATGGGTTTTATGGATTCTAGATCCGAACCCTTTCGCCACCGCAGAGGTTGACGGCGCCCCCCTTTGGATCCTAACTCATCCCATGTTCCGCACCTGGCTTCGCCTGTTGTCCTTCTCCGCGCTGGCGGCCGTTTTGCTGACCCCCGCGTGCTTGTCGCCCGCACATGCCGCCTCGCACCCGGTGGCCTACCTGACGTGGTACGGCCAGTCCTGCTTCATGCTCGAAAGCGCCAGCGGCGCGCGCATCCTCATGGATCCCATCCCGACCAACATCGGCTATCAGCCGCCCGCCGACCTGCGCGCCAACGCAGTGACCATCAGCCACGAGCATCCCGACCACAACAACGTGGCGCTCGTGCAGGGCAAACCGCGCATCCTGCGCGGGCTGACCGCCGACAAGAAGGGGTGGATGAAGATCGACGAGAAGATCAAGGACATCTCGGTGCGCTCGGTGGGCCTTTACCACGACACCCAACGCGGGGCCGTGAACGGGCTCAACACCGTGTTCATCTTCGAAACTGGCGGCGTGCGAATCGCGCACCTCGGCGACCTCGGCCATCCCCTGACCGACCAGCAGATCTCGGATATCGGCTCGGTCGATGTCGTGCTCGTGCCGGTGGGCGGCGGAACCACCATCGACGCGCAGGAAGCCACGCACGTGGTGGATCAGAATCCGCCCGCGCCTGAGCGTGATCCCCATGCACTACAAGACCGATGTCGTGACCATCAAGGACCTGGCGCCCGTGGACGCCTTCCTGGCCGGACGCACCAACGTCCGGCGCGAGAAAGGCAACCGCATCGCCATCACGGGCCTGCGCTACAAGCCCGCGGCCGCCGTCGTGGTGATAGGCTACAAGTAGCCGGTAGCCACACCCGCGGCCATGCCATAATGCAGGGGCATGAAACGACGACGTTTTTCTCGCCTGCTCATCCCCGCCCTTTTGACTCTTGCCGCCTTCGCCGGCGGCATGGTGGTCGCGCGCCCCCTCCTCGCCGGCCGGTTCGACCCCTACCACAAGCTCACCATCTTCACCAAGGTGCTGGCCTACATCGAGAACAACTACGTCGAAGACATCTCCGAAACCGAGTTGATGTACGGCGCGGCACGCGGCCTGACCGACGTCCTGGATCCCCACTCCCGTTTCATGGATCCCGACGAGTACGAGAAGCTCAAGCAGGAAACCGAGGGCAACGCCGAGATCACCGGCATCGGCATCGATCTCGAGAAACGCAAGCGCGGCTTCGTCGTGGTGTCGCCAATCGAGGGCTCGCCGGCCTGGCGCGCGGGCATCGAAACCGGCGACGTCATCGAGCGCATCGACGGTGTCGAAGCCGCCCCGCTCGACTGGAACGACGCCATCGCGCGCATCCAGGGACCCGCCGGCAGCGAGGTCACGCTCTCGATCAGCCGGCGAGGACGCACCCTCGCCTTTCACATCAAGCGCGAAAAATTCGAGGTCAAGGCCGTCGAGTGGCGGCTGTTCGGCGAGGGCTACGGCTACATCAAGCTGCGCGTGTTTTCGTCCATCACCGACGCCAAGGTGCTCGAAGGCCTGGAAGACCTCAAGCGCCAGACCGACAAGACCGGCGGCATCAAGGGCATCATCCTGGACTTGCGCCACAACCCCGGCGGCCTGCTCGACCAGGGCGTGAAAGTCGCCGACCGCTTCATCGCCGACGGCCTCATCGTGCGCACCGTGGGCAAGGCGGGCAAGGAAATGGATCGTCAGATGGCGCACAGCCGCGGCACCTGGCTGGGCTTTCCCATGGTGGTGCTGGTCGACGAAGCCACGGCTTCGGCCGCCGAAATCGTCGCCGGCGCGCTTCAGGACCATGAACGCGCGGTGGTGCTGGGCACCCCGACCTTCGGCAAGGGATCGGTCCAGACCGTCATGACCATCGACGGCTGCGGGCCCAGGCCGTGCGGGCTCAAGCTGACGGTCTCGCGCTACTACACGCCGAGTGGGCGTTCGATCCAGGGCCAGGGCATCATCCCCAACATCATGGTCGACGCCACCGCCCCGCCCGCCGATACCACCGAGGGAGAAATGCCTCGGGAACGCAATTTCGACCGCCATTTACGCAACGAGCAAGGCGAAAAGGCGGTGGTGGTCAAGCGTCTTTCCGACAACCAGCTTCAGGTCGCCCTCGACTACCTAAAATCTTGGGCCGTGTTTTCCAAGCAATCTGTTAAAAAGGGCTAGCCCTGTGGCGCCCGCCGCGCCGCGTTTAACAAAGGAGAGCACGATGGTTTCCTGTCCAAAATGCGGACACCAGAATCTACCCAGCGCAACGAATTGCTCCCAGTGTGGCACCCCTCTTCCCGCAGCCGTCCCCGGCGGCTATCCGGGCGGCCCCAGCGGAATAGACAGCGCCGATGAATACGCCCGACAAATGGCGGCCCGCGAGGCCGTTCGCAGGCGCAATCGCATGATCATCGGCGCCATCGCCCTGGTCGTCATCGGCTTCGTCATTTTCAAGCAAATGCAAGACCGCAGCCGCAAGGCAGCGGCGCAAGACAAGCTGAATTTCGCCGAGAGATTCGTCGAGCTCGAAAAGCGCGAGACCGGCGCGTTCTGGAACTGCGTGATGGCCAGCGAGGTGGACATCGGCATGTTCCAGAAGGGTGAGCAATTCCAGCAGCGCATCGAATCCGCCTACTTCACCCAGCAGAAGACCTTCGCCGACTACCTCACCACCGAGTGCATCCCCAAGATCGAGCGCGCCCGCCAGGCCTTCGGCGCCTTGCACGACCCCCCCGCCGAGCTTGCCGGCTCCATCGACAAGTACCGCGAATCCCTGCCCAAGCTCCAGTCGGGCCTCGAGGACTACATCGAGAACATCAAGAAGCGGGGCACCACCAAAGACACCGACCAGCTCATCCAGGAGCTGGGCACCGTCTGGCACACCACGCCCGATATCACGGCCGAGACGGCGGCCTACGAAAAGTTCCTCTACTGCGCCATCCCCGGCCTGGCCAAGATGAAGGACGCGCAAGAGGTCCTCGAATTCATGAGCGACCAGTGCTTCAAGAAGGATCCTGTGGCGTTCATGGATCGCGTACGCAAAGACTGCGGCCCCCTGCTGGTGGTCGCGGACAAAGACGCCAAGGTCGATCCCAAGTCGGTGCCGACGTGGAAGGCCTCGCACAAGCAATTCCTCGAGGAGGACATGCGCCAGCTACAGGCTTGGGAGAGCTGTGGCAAGAAGTCGCGTAAGGGCAAGAAGAAGGAAGACCTCGAAAACTTCCTCAATGCGGTCAACGACTACATGACCGCGCGCTCGGGCGTGGCCTCCGCCGCGCGCAGCATCGAGGAATCCGCCAAGTAGCAAGCCTTTCGTCGCACGACCAACGGGCGCCCCAGGGCGCCCGTCTCTAGCCCCAAGCTCCACGGCCGGTTCGGCGCTAGCCCAGGCGGTTGATTCCCGGACAGCCGTCGAACCCGCGGTCGAAACTGAGGATGGTATCGACCTGGTATCGCTCCATGACCGCGACGTGGACTGCGTCGCGAGCCGACAAACCGGGTCGTCCCATCACAACGTCCCGAGTCCTTTGCATCACGTCCAAGTCGATCGGAAGGACCTGGTCGACGATCCTGAGGAGTACATCGAAGGCCGGCCCTATTGCCTCCCGCCGGTTGATGGCGACATAACGATGCAGGATCTCCTGAAAGACCTCTGCGTCGGTAACCAATTGCTTCCCGTCGGTCAGACAGCGCTCGACCAAATTCTGGGCGTCGACCTTGTGCGGATGCGCGGCGCCGACCAGGTACATCGGCACATTGGAATCGACGAGGATCACGCCCCCGCGTCCTGGTCGTAACCCGCCGCTATCTCTCGCAGCATTTGGTCGACGTCGGGGGCCGGGAAACTCTGCTGAATCGCGCTCCGAACAGCCGCGATCTTCTTCTCTACCGAGCCCTTGGGTTCGCTACGGGAGGCCTCGCGCAGCTTCTGCCTGACCCATTCCGACAGATCGATCCCCTTGCTGCGCGCCAGGCGTTGATACATGCGCAGCTCCGCATCGTTCATGACCACTTGCAGGCGCTTACTCACCAGATGAGTATAGCATGAGTATTACACCCGCAAACGGATCCCGCCGGCTCTCTGCTGGGGCGACAACACGTGCTGCCCATCGAGGTCAAGTGGACCGATTCGCCCACGCTCGAAGACGCACATCATTTGCGGGTTCTTCTCGACGAGCAGCGACCAAAAGCGCCGCACGCATGGGTGGTCTGCCGCTGTGAACGCCCGCTGCGGCTTAAGGCAGGATCACGGCGATTCCATGGTGGTGGTTTTGAGACGGGTGCGCGGCCGCCTGAACCGTGGCCGGAGGGGACCGACACGGCGATACCGACATCTCGCGACTACGGCTTGAGCTTGTAGGTCCGCTCGATGATGGTCGCCATGCTCGGCCCCCTCCAGTGAGGCGCAATCCAGCGCATGCGCTGATCGGTCCAGTTGCCGGCCGGACGGCGCCAGTGGCCGCGCACCATGAACCGCCGCAGGATCGTGCGCCCTTCGGATATGCGCTCCAGGTCCTGCAGGCCTCGTATCCGTGAGATCTCGATGGCCCCGGGAAGAAAGAACACCTCGTCCGAGCTGTAGGTGACGGGTGGATCGTGTCCAGGGCGCGGTTGGCCCGTTTCTTTGGCGGGAGCCCGACGCAGATGGGGCTCGACGCCGGCGCTCGTGGCGTAGAGGATCGCGTTGATCGAGACGTGCAGTAGTCCGCGCAGCGGGTTGGCGTTCGGCACCGCCGGCTCGACCTGCGGCGCCGGGGCCAGGCGGTCGAGATGGGATTCCACCTGCTGCAATCCTCGCAGCGGGATCTCCTGGACAACCAGGTACGGTGGATCGGCTCCGAGCGCATCCAGGGCGAAGCACTGCCTCAGTGTCCGTTCCTCGCCGGTGCCGTGCTCGGTCACGAAGACGGTTGCGACGCGCAGGAACTGACCGGCGAGCGGACAGCCCGGCTGACGGGCCAGCACACGCTCGGCAAGCGAAAGCACGTGTCGATCGGTGAAGACCAGCGCGAACGACGGAAACGGCACGCGCAGCTCGTCGCCACGAACGTCGAGATCGGTCTGGGCCAGCATGTACGCCAGCGACTCGTCGACCCAGAACGACTTGCGGCGGTGTAGCTCGAAGTTCAGCATCGGCAGGAGGTACGAATCGAGCCCCTGGCTTCCCTCCGGCAGTCTCCCGACCGGCGCCGCTTGGCGCTCTCGCAGAAGCCGCTGCAGCTCCAGGTTCGTGCGAACCACCTCCTCGCCGAGCACGGTGGAGCGATCGTCGAAGCCGGGACGACACCGGAGGGCCTCGGCCACGGCGCTGCACACTTCACCGCTGCCCGGAACGAGCTGGGCGATCCGCTCGTAAGCCAGTGGGGGCGGATGGGCGGGCGGTTCCTTCCCGAGGCCCAGCGCATCCCACATCCACGACGGTTCGAAGGCGGGGTGGCCCAGCTTGAGCGAGCGCTGGTACATGCGGCCGAGGTCGCAGAGCAGCTCGACCAGCCTTGGACGCAAGGCCGCGTCTTTGACAGCCGCCCGCGGCGTCCGATCGTCGAGAGCCGGAACGGGCTCGTCGAGCCAGCGCCGGTAGTGGCGAGCCTGATGGTCGAGGACGAGCGCCTCCTGGATCTCGGGCGGAAGCTCCGCCCCGCCGTCTGGTTCGGCGCCGTCGTCACCCGAGCGCAGGCTCTCGCGAACGCTGCGCTGCGTGTCCTCGTGAGTCGTTCCACGATGGCGGAGCGCCGCGCCCGCCGCCGACTCGACCAGAGCACGCCCCCGCTCGCCCCGGGCGACCGAATTGGCCTCGAGGCTCAAGCTTTGGTCCCCTAGCCTCACCAAGCCTAGACTGACCGCCTCGCCTTTGAGGTTCTTGCCAGACCAGCGCCACATACTGCGTTCACCTTCATCCCGCTCGAGCCCTTCCGCCCGATCCAGCGCCTTGACGAGGCGCTCCCGGTCGAAGACATCGAAGATCACGCGGGTGACGACCATTTCCTCGCCGTCCGTGTTCGCCAGGTGAGGCACGAACGGCTCGAGGATCGCGCCGACCCAGACGTCGTGGAAAAAGGGTGTCGTCGTCTTGTAGAAGGCATCCACCGTGGCGCCCGGACGGTCACGAAAGAAACGGTCGCGGGTGGCGCGAAGCTGCTCGCGCACGGGCTGATGAAACAGGGGCGGAACTGGCAGGATCCCCTCGATCTCAGGCTTGCCCGAGGCGCCCGCCGCCAGCACACGGGCGGCAATCCAGTCGAACCGGTCGAGGCTCTTCGACCCGAGCCGCTCCTGGACGGCGACACGGTCGCCCTCGAGGATGTCGCGCAGGGTCAGCGATTCGCCGGGCCTGGAGTCCTCGATCTCGTAGAGGCGCATCGACGAGGCGCGGAGCGCGGCGAGGTAGGCCCGCTCGCCCTCGGACAGCTCGGACCGCCACACCGCGAGGAAGCAATCAGCGACGATCTGGCCGTCGTCGAGCGGCCGGTCGAAAGCGAACCACAGGTCGCAGACCTGCTCGCTCGTCATGGCGAAGGGCTCGTCGAGATCTGCCGGGTGGTCGGCCCAGCGGCCCCACAGCTCGTCGAAGGCTTCGTCGTCCTCGGGGCCAAGCTCGTCCCCGATGAATCGATCGAGCTTGGCCCAGGCCGAAGCTCGCTCACCGGAGGTGAAGGCCCCGGAGACAGCCTTGAGCAAGCAGCACCTCTTGTACTTCTTGCCGCTGCCGCAAGGACAGCGCTGGTTACGGCCGATCTTCTCCACCAGCAGGCACCCGTCTCGGCGTCACATGAGATCGAAGAACTGCTCGGTGCCGACGTGCCGGAGGTATTTCGCGACCAGCGTGGCGAGCGGCGCGCGCGACAGCGCCCAGGACCAGCCGCCCCGGCCGCGGTAGGTCATCCGGTGCACGAGGTAGTCGCCCGGGCCGTCCGGGACGAACTTCATCACGGGCGAATACCAGGTGCGGGCTCGCAGTCCGGCCAGGCGCTCCGCGAAAAGACCTGCGCCCATGCCGAAGGCCTTGGACATCTCGGACAGGGCATCCCCCGCGAGACCTCCGCTCGGCTCGAAGACCATGATCGCTCCCTTGACCGGATCGACGCGATGGAAGCGCAGGTGGGGATGGCGCCCGAGCGCCGCATGGACCAGGTCCAGAGCCCGCGAGGGCACAGCAGGCGCGCTAGCGTCGATGCGACTGACGGAGACTACCCCGTTGATGCTCTCGGCGGTCTGATAGCCCGAGGGCATCGTGCCAAGAGCGCCGTCGCGAACGGTCCTCGCGAAGAAGTACCGCGGCTTCCCGGTCTTCGTCCGGCCGGCGTGCAGGTAGTATACGTCGCCGAGTCGGTTCCTGTGGGCCAGCGCGACAACGCGCGATATTGGGGGCACAGCGAGGCCAATTTCGCCGTAGCTGTGCCCGAAGTCAAGTGGCTCGCACAGCCTCTCTTTCATCCAGACTAGCCCACGCTCCACCGCGACAGATCCCTATGTGGTTCCCGGCGTCAACGCGCGCCGAACCCTGCGAGGTGCCGGTTGTTCGAACCGAGGTCGGGCATGATAACGAAGGTGCAATCTGCGGCGCAGGCCTGGCCGCCGTTGAGCACCCCAGGGTCGCACACCTCACCGCGGTCGGTGTCCAAGATCCCATCGCCGCAATAGTGTGGCCTGGTGCACGCGACGGTGCAGGGATCCGGGTAGGCGGTCTCTCCATTGAAGCGAGCCAGGTCACATTCCTCCTTTTGAGTCATCACGAGGTTACCAAACGATACGGACTCCAACTTTGGAGGCAAAGGCGGTGATCGTTGAATCCAGGGTGATCAAAGGCAGGGACAAAGCCGCAGCGCTGGCTAGAATGTGGCGATCGCATGGATCGCGGTGTTCCCACTCGAATGCGGCCGCAGCCCATGCGATGGTTGCGCTGACAGGTTGGACGGTAAAACCGAGCGCGAACCTTTCGAGCCAATCCACGGGCCTGACCGTGGTTTCAATTCTACCCTGCCGAAGGAGGCGAGCAGTCTCGCTGAGGGTGACGTCCGAAATGTAAAGGTCATGCGGCGCGGCCCCTGCGAGTGCCCGACTGGCGCGCGCACCAAGACACGAAGGCTCAACTTGCAACCAAATCGCGGCGTGCGTGTCGAGAAGATAGGCCTGCTTCTCCGTCATTGTTGCCAGTCGCTGTCGTCGAATACAGGTGCTGCAGGATCGTAGCCTGGCGCAAGTCTGGCGGTACCGATCAGCGCGCCCATGGTCAACGCGGGAGGCATACGCCGAAACTCGTTCTCGACCGCCTTGCGGGCAAACTGTGATGGCTTCAGCTTGGCGCGCTTGGCAGCGGCGCGGACTTTCTTGTAGAGCGGCGCAGGCAGGTGCACGGACAATGTAGGCATATCCATAGATTTCTATAGATATGCCTGAGAGTCAAGCCTGATGGCCACGGGTGTAGTGGTCCAGCGACATTCGCCAGCGGAAAACAGTGACATTTTGGCGGGCAGCACGAGGTCAGATCGACTCGCCGAGAACGCCGTTGGCCTTGGATGGGAGGTTTCGGAAATGCCCGAAGCGCGCCACTCGATGCTCCTTTCGGACGCCAGACAGACGTCGCCCGTGCCGGCGAATGCGCCGCTGCCACATCACTCAAGTGGTCACCTCGGCAAGCCTGACCTCCTCGCCGATCCCGAGCGTCGCCGCCACGGCTGTCGGCACCAGCGCCAAGCCCCGGTCGGGGCCCCCTTCCACGAGCGCTCCAAGGCTTGCCAGGTACTCCGCCAACAGCTCGAACGGCGTGACCAAGGTGGCCGACGACACGGTCACTGGGCGAAATCCTTGCCAACGAGCGCCTCGTCGAGCGCCTTGAGCTGCTCGTCGTGGCCGCGGGCGGAAAGTAGCTGAGCTTCCAATTCGGCGAAACCGCGGCCGACGTCCTCGTCGCTATTCGCCTTGGCATGGATTGATAGTCGTCTGCCCGCCGGTGCCACCTTGACCAGTGCCACCTTGGCCAGCGGTGCCTCCAGCGCCCCCGCTGCCGGCCACTCCACCGCCGCCCTGGGGGGAAGTCCCTCCCGGTCCGCCGGTCGAGCCACCACTGCCCCCCTGCCCAGTTGCGCCTCCACTCGCGCCCCCTCCGGCCGTCCCCGCCCCGCCACCGCCCTGCGTGGCAGCTCCGCCTTGGCCTCCACGTCCATCGCTCCCGGTCTGCCCACCGGTCTGGCTCGCTCCGCCGCTCGCACCCCCCGAACTATTGCCTGATCCACCGGAACCGCTACCACCGCCGGCCCCACCATTCGATGGTTTCCCGGAGCTGCCATTGCAGGCCGCAAAGACAAGACTGGCGAGAGCGGCGAATACAAAGCCGTGGTGTTGTGGGCTGGCCTTTCGACTTGTTTGGGCACTTCGCATGTCAGGAGCGCAAGCGAGAAGGGTCTTCGGAATGGGACATGGTCGCTTCTCGCGGCTGGTGGCTGCTCAGTCCATAGTCGACCTCGACTCGATTCGAAACGACTTCAGCGTCTTCGCGGAGCGCCGCCGGCGAACCAGGAAGAAGAGGACGGCAACAAGCCCGAAGGCCCATCCACCCAATCTCGCCCGTGTTCTTCCCTGCGTGGCGCATGCGCATCCCGACGACCCGCTGTTTTGCGGGGTCGAGGAGTGAGTCGATCCGCCCGCCCCGGAAACACCTTGCCCCCCGCTGCCATTCCCCACCCCTCCAGAGCCACTTGCCAGGCCGCCGGTACCATGTCCACCCGCGCCCGTCATTGTGCCGCCCGTTCCTGTACCCCCTCCGCTGCCCGCGGTCACGCCGCCAGTCGCCACCCCTCCAGCGCCGCCGGCACCGCTAGAAGCAACTACGACGGTGCCGCCCGTCCCACTCGAACGACTGCCGCTGCCTGTTGTGCCGCCGGAGCCGCCGCCCTGCCCGCCGGTACCGGTTACGCCGCCGGAGCCGTTTCCGCCCAGGCCCCCGTCGGCCACAGTGCGACCGCCGGTGCCAGTTGCTCCTCCGGAGCCGCTGCCACCCATTCCGCCGTCGCGACCACCGCTTTCATTTGCGCCGCCCGTTCCACTGCGTCCGCCAGTCCCACCCGTGCCACCACTTCCACCTACTCCGGTGTCGGAGTCGAACGTAACCCCGTCGAAGGGCACCACGATGACCTTGCTACCGTGGTTGGAGCCCGCCGAGATCTGATTGTTCTTGTCCACGTCGCTCACGGCGAAGGTCATATGCGTCACGTGTCCGTTCTCGATGAGAACACCGGGCCTCTCCATTTTATACCAGTGGTCAACCGTACCGTCCGTGTAGCTGAAGATTTGCTGCGCATATCTCGGATCGTAGGCCAGTCCCTGGTCAGTCCAGTTGTGGATGCCGTCGGACGACGTGAGGTGATATCCGACGCGATCGTCCGGATAGTCGTAAAGAACGTGGTATTGCCCACCACTGAACCAGATTACGGGATCCTCGGCAAGAGTGTAAGTCGACTCGACAGTCGACGGTGCGAGCGAATCAAGATGTTTTTGTCTGTTGGGGTAGATACTGGCGCTGAATTGGGCGGTGATGGCCTCGGATGATGGATAGGTATTGGTGGGCTGCTGCGCCTTGTACGGACCACATATCCCAGTGGTGCTGAGCGCAATGAGCCCGTGGCGCTGAATGATTTCGAAGTTGCCGTCCGGGCGCACCACGAGGCTGACGTTGGAGGCATAGCTGGTGTTGCCGCCGAATCCGGCCGGGACGCTCAGCCCGGCTCCGGGGGAGCTGGAGCACGGTGTCCAAGGCCCGTCCAGGGAGCTCGAAGTAAACACCGTGAACGGCACAACCTCGCTGACGATTAGGCCGTACGTGCCGTCCACAAGCGTGACGACCTCGCTGTTGTGACCGTGGTGTGCGTCACTGCCGAAGCTCCCGTCGCTGTATGCGTATCCCTTGTCGGTGTAGGGGCCGAACGCGCTCGCGCCACCCACAGCGTGGATGGGATCGGAGCTCGTCCAGGCCCCGAACCCGGAGGAGCCGGGCCATCGGTCGGCGAACAAGTGATAGGTGCCGTCCGAAGCGAGGATGATGCTGCCATCCCAGTAGTAATATCCCGGCGGGTTGGTTGGGCTCTCGATCCCATTGCACGTATCCCGCGGAACCACACCCGTGCCCGCGACGCAGTTGGACGGCGTGGCGCCAGACGCTGTGCAGCCCCACGTGCTCGTGGTGAGGGGGCAGGTGATAGGCGTTGGTTGAAAGTAGTTGATAAAGGTCTTGGTGGTCGTCTGCGCCCGAGCGACTCCGCACGGGGCGAGAAACAGGGCCAAGGCGATTCCGAGGCACGCGAACGCCGCGCAAGCTGGACATTTCACGGGACGCTCCGGCCTTTTCATGGGAGCTCGTGCAGATCGTGCTGAAAAAGTCGGACACATGTGGTGCGGCAGCGTCGGTAAACAACGATTCGATAACATTCGTCTCTCTTTCATTCCATCGCGCCATGCCCTTGCATGGCGCGATGCAAAGACCAAACGAGCCCAACTATGTGCGGCCTAGCCGATTCCGGCGCGCGGGATCTCAGCGCCGCTGGCGGCGAAGCTGTGAAAGGAGCGCCAAGCCGAGAAGAAGCTCCCATCCGTGGGCGTATTGTCGTGTTCTTCCCTGGATGGTGCACGAGCAACCCGACGACGAGCCGGTCTGTGCCGTCGAGGTCGACGAGCTGGAGCCACCTTGTCCGCCACTACCGGTGCCATGCCCTCCCGAGCCTGCACCGCCCGCGCCGGTGACACCTCCACTGCCCGCAGTCACGCCGCCAGTGCCCGCTCCGCCGGAACCGGACGCGCCGCCAGAAGCAACCACAGTCGTGCCGCCTGTGGCGCCGGAGCGACCGCCGCTTCCGGGTGCGCCGCCCGTGCCGCTGCCGCCCAACCCACCCGTGGTGCCGCCAGAGCTGCTGCCGCTCGTGCCGCCAGAGCCATTTCCACCCAGCCCGCCGTCGGACCCCGAGCGGCCGCCGGTTCCAGAGACGCCGCCCGAGCCGCTGCCACCCATCCCGCCGTCACGGCCGGTGGCGCCGCCTGTTCCAGTGCTTCCGCCGGTCCCACTAACTCCACCATCGTTTGCGGTACCAAAGTCGTTATCGAACGCCACCCCGTCGAATGGCACCACGATGACCTTGGTGCCGTGATTGGTGCCGGGCAGGACCTGGTTGTCCTTGTCGACATCGGATACGGCCCAAGTGATATGGGTCGGGTGGCCATCTTCCAGCACGACGCCCGGTCGCTCCATCTTGTACCATGCCGTGCAGGTGGTGGTTCCTTCGTAACAGAAGATCTTCTTGTAGTCTCGCCCAGACCAGGCGTACCCGTTATCCTTCCAACCGGTGAGGCCGTCGGGCGAATACACGTGCCACCCGACGCGATCTCCGGAACCCGAGTAGATGATGTGGTAGGTACCTCCGCTGCGCCAGATGTGGGGATCCTCTTCATAAGCGTAGGTTGGATTGGATACCCCCGGTATCGAGGTCCGCACCGGATAGACGCTGTTGGTGTGCGCGGTGTAGGTAGTCTTGGGCTGCTGCCTCACGTAGTGGCCACACAGGGTGTCCGAGACCGCGAGGCCACCGTTACGCTCCGTGATTTCGAATTTGCCATCGTGGCGCTCGATGAAGCTGATGTTGGACCCACCGACATCGCTCTGCGGTGCGGGTGAGCAACCCGTCCATGGACCATCGAGCGAGGTCGACTTGTAGAGCTGGAAGGGAACGATCTCGCTGACGACGACCACGTAGCTGCCGTCTGACAGCTGGGCTGCGGAGACGTTGTGCCCCTTGTGGGGGGACGAGCCGCCGCTGTTGTACACGTAGTCCTGTCGCGCGTAGGGCCCGAGCACGTTGGTTTGGCTGATGGCATGGTACGCATCGGAGCCCATCCAGGCCGACCCAAAGTTCGAGTTTGCGTCGAACGTGCTCATGAACATGTGGTACTTGCCGTCTTGGGCCCGGATGATCTCCCCGTCCCAGTAGTACCACTGCGGATGAACGCCTGCACCCATGGCGCTCTCGATGCCGTTGGAGATGTCGCGCGGAACTACGCCCGGATCGCCCGTCACGCCCCAGGTGGCGGAGCTGAGCGGCGCGACTTCGGGAGTCGGTTGGATATACTCCTCAAACGGTTTGGCGCTTGCGGTTCCAGCCAGGGCGACGTACGCCAGGAAGATGGCCGTCGCGATTCCGGCCAGGAGGCGCACAGATTGAGTTGAATGGTGCGGAAACTGGTGGTGGGAGTTACGCATGGTTAAAACCTCGTTCTTCACGTCTACGACGGCGTTCGTGCAGCGAACACACGACCGCACCGAAAATGGCTTCATTCTGAAAGCAGTGGCGTGAGCGTCGCGATTCCGTTTCACCAACGTATGGATTTCGGACCGACAGATAGGTGCCTCGCTGCCAAGTGTACATCCTCTCGGCCACGGCGTTGTCCCAGCAGTCACCCTTTCGGCTCATGATGACCAGCTTGCAGACATCGTAGGGCTTGGGTGGACGGCCGCGTCTGGCTTCCGAGCTGTCATACTTTGCCGCAGACAGCTGACGGAACCAAGCGAGAATGGTGGCTCTTGGAGAATGCGTCTCTCTTCCTCGACGTAGTCGAGCCTGCGCTGCAGCCGATCGTTGATCGCGGACGCGATCATCACGATGATGAACTGCAACGTCATGGGCAGCATTGGCGGCCAGATTGCTCGCGCCTGGCCCCGCTTCCAAGCTCCCAATCTCCGCGAATTTCTGTCAAAATCCTGACGACGATATATTGGACATCACGGGATCACACCATCCAGTCTTCCACCTTTAGATCAAACCGAGCTGACCACGCCATCTCGAAGATGACCTGATGGTTTCCACCTCGGCGCTATTGGCAAACGCTTCTTCCAGTGCTGACAACGGTCTGAATAATTCTGAGTTCTGAACGAACGGAAGAGTCGCCTGCGACGCCAAACGGACAGGCAAAATGCCGTCTTGTGGTATGCCTGTTTTCGACCATCGATATGCCTGGAAATGTGCCTGTTTGGGGGTGATGTTGGGTGTCTTCTGGTGCTCGCATGTGGGTTTAAGCTGTTGATTTCTCTACGTTCTACGTGTGGAAGACGACACTTCACACGGTGGAAGCCTTTAGATGGCCATTCCTTTGCCCACGCGACGAAACCACGTTCGCTCCGACGCGATCACGCGCCACGCGTGGCCGCTCTCGCCCGCGATCACGCCCTTGGTCATGCCCACCCACCCAGCTTCGACATCCGGTCGGCGTCTGGATAAGAGGTTGGCGAAGGACAACGTTCCTCATTCGCGCATGAGGGACGTCCCAGCGCCCTGATGTGCTGCCTTGACATCATGGCATCAACACATCATGATACTTTCATGAGCACAGCCGTTAGGACCACCCTTCACATTGATGGCGACGTCTACCGGGCAGCCCGGAGTCTAGCCACGTCGCGAGGAAGGGGGCTCGGCACCGTCATCTCTGATCTCGCTCGCAAGGGCCTGCGCGCGCCCTTGCCGGCAGGAAGGACCCATCGCGGCTTCCCAACCTTCGACGTGCCCGCCAATGCTGCGCCCCTGACGGCTGACATGGTTCGCTCGGCGATCGAGGACGAGTGATCGCGTGACCCCACGAAGGCAGGCGCCGCTTTCGCGCCGCAACCCGGATGTCCGGCGACAACCGAAGGGGACGCCGATCCTTCTCGACGTCAATGTCCTGGTGGCACTTGCTTGGCCGAACCACGTCCATCATCGTGCTGCGCTCGCCTGGTTCGAAGAGGTCGGTCGGGCCGGATTCGCCACCTGTCCGGTGACCCAGTCCGGATTTGTCCGGGTGTCCTCTAATAGGCGAGCAATTCCCGAGGCACGTTCGCCCCGCGAGGCGAAAGAAATCCTCCGGCGTATCACCGCCCTCCCCGGCCACATCTTCTGGCCCGACGATATCGACATCGCCAGTGACGAGCATATCGCCTGGGAGCGCCTTGGAAGCCACGCCCAAGTCACTGACGCGCACCTTTTGGCCCTCACGATCCATCGCGGAGGTCGGTTGGCCACATTCGACCGTGGACTGATCAATCTCGCGTCTGAGGACGACACCGAGTCCGTGGTCGTACTCGACGACGGGTAACCGATGAGATTCTTGGGGGATTGAATAGGTAGCCACCAAGGGGGCGCGCATCGACGACGAAGGCAACGATGCCCCGTGAACGGTCGCTGAACGCCATTCTCTTGCGCTCTTTGATACCATGCGCGTCTGGCATGAGATCTTCCCTTGTTCTTTGGGCGCTGGCACTTGTCACTTCCGTGTGGGGTGGAAACGCGGTTGCCGCGGTCAGCGTGTTCCCGGAGGAGGGGTGTCCCGCCAGCGATGCCATCGACGCGAATCTGGAACGCTTGGGCGCGCTCGCTCTGCTGACCCAGCTTGGCACCGCAGAGGTCAGGGTCCAAGAACCCTCGCTTCACGTGTCCTTCCTCGACCGCCGTGGCAGATCCCTCGGCGTTCGTGTGGTGAAAGTAACCAGCGACTGTGGAACACGTGCCACGCTGGCGGCGGCGGTGATTGCGACCTTCGTCGGAGAATGGGCGCAGACGAAGCTCGCCGATGCCGTTTCCACGCCCGCGGCACCCCCAACGGTGAATCCAGCATCGGCAGCTGCTGCACACGCGGCGGCCAACCGAAACCAGCAGGGCGAGCCAGCCGCAAAGAAGACAGCCCCGATGGCGTTGGATAGACCGACCTGGCAGGCCGAGCTGGGAGTGGTGGCCTTTGGAATCCACGATGGCGACGCGGGCGGCCTGGGCTTTGGCGTGCGTGCGAATCTCAATCGTGGCGCGTACATGGCATCCGCCCTGGTGGAGGGCTCCTTGGATCGGGAACAGCGACTCGGTGATGGTGAAGGTGCGTATCGATTTCTGCGCACCGGTCTGGGCCTCGGTGTCCGTTGGCAGTGGCCGTCCATTTTCTGGGATACGACTGTCGTGCCCATGCTTGAGCGTCTGTCGCTCCAGGGGAGGAATGTGATAGCCCCAAAGGATGCGATGGACTGGGAATTTGCTCTCGCCGGCCACACCTC
Source organism: uncultured delta proteobacterium (assembly GCA_963824555.1). Lineage (GTDB taxonomy): Bacteria > Myxococcota_A > Polyangia > Fen-1088 > Fen-1088 > Fen-1118. Next base: position 264,864 of record CAWGPW010000023.1, read on the forward strand.
GCTCGGTTGGAATGGCCCGCGCTTTCGGCCCTTCCTGTTCGTTGGAGCGAGCTACAGCATCCCAGGTCAGCGGATGACGCTTACGGATGGCAACGTCAAGCCAGTGCCGCTTTCCTCGGTCAACGTGGAGGCTGGCCTTGGAGTCTCATTGAGGATTTGGGAACCCAACTGAAACGATTCTCCCCGTCCCGTCACTCAGTTACAGGTACCGCGATGATGCCAGCTGCTCTGCAGGCTCCCCCCACCACGGAGTCCATGTACACGCTTCACGCACCCGAGGTGGCGCGCTGGGCCGAACGCCTAGCTGGCCCTGGGCTCGACGTGGAGGACATCGTGCACGAAGTCTTCATGATCGCCTACGAGCGCGTGCACAAGTTCCGGGGTGATTCCAGCCTGAAAACCTGGCTATTCGGCATCACGAAGAAGGTGGTGCAGCATCGCCGACGCAAGGAGCGTTGGCGGCGCTGGCTTCGTGGTTCGGCCAGCGAAACGGCCGGACACCTCGCGAGCGACAGCCCCGATCCCCTGCGCGCGGTCGAGCAAAGCCAAACTGCAGCCGACGTGTACCAAGTGCTCGATCATCTGTCAGAGCGGGATCGGCAGGTTCTGATCCTGTGCGAACTGGAGGATCTCGACGCCGATGAAGCAGGCATTCTGCTCGGAATTCGTCAGGCCAACGTGCGCCTGCGCTTGCACCGCGCCCGTGCCCGGTTCGCCCACGCCTATCGAGAATTCGTCAACAGGAGCAGCCAGAGGAGGTCGCCATGACCCTCGATCGTAATTCTGTCACGTCCGATGTCGAACGCGAATCCCTGGAGTTCCTCGACCGAGCCCGAAAGCTGCGTGGACTTTCGTCGATCCAGTTGCAGCGCATCGAATATCGCCTGACGCATACGATTCGCCCCAAGCGAAGGAGGCTCTGGGTACCCGCACTGGCCGCGCTCTGCTTGGTACTGATCGCAGGTGCCGCTGTCGCCCATGGGGTGGATCTTTCGCGCCTTCCGCTCATCGGAGCCCTTTTCACGACCCACAGGCAGAGTCCCGCACCCGAGATGCCACGTGCGCGCAAACAGCCCGCGCGCGTACCGTCGGTCGCCGTGGCTCCTGCTGGCGTGGTGGCTCGCACAACGCCACCCGCGGTGATCGCAATGCCATCCTCGGTCGAAACCTCCCAAAAGGCGCAGCCTTCCCTTCCGTCAGGTCTTGCGCCTGTTGCCACACGTAGCGCAAGATCAGGTTCCGAGGCTTCCCGTAGCCTGAGCTTCGCATCGCCTCGCAGTGCTGAACGACAGACAGAACCAAGTGACCGCGGCGCAATCCACGAAGCTGTCGTGCTGGCCAACCCAAGCCCAGTCGTCGTGCCCAAGCCCGTCCGAGCGCCGACCATCGACACCGTGCCACGCGTGGCCCTTGGAATCGCCCCGACAGGCCAGGCGGTGGAACCCATCCAGGCGGAAAGCCGGTCGTTCTCGGCGGCACTCGCCGAGTGGCACCGCGATCATGACGCCAAAGCTGCGCTGGCAGCGCTGGATGGCCATGAGCGCAGATTCCCAGGCGGGCAAATGCAATTGGAGGCCAGGCTTCTGCGTGCAGAGATTCTGCTGCAACAGGGGCGCGAGCGAGAGGGTTTGGTCCTGCTCGACAGCATGTATCTGCCTGAGCTTCCACGCGGCCGCGAACTACAAACCGTGCGCGGCGAATTGCGAATCAAGTATGGCCGCTGCACCGAAGGGCGGCGAGATCTGGATGAGGTTCTCGCCAACGACAGGACGGATGGGCTAGCCCGCCGGGCTGCGCGCGCAATTTCTCTTTGCCCCTGAAACGCTTGCGTTCGCCCCGTCACTAACAGGGCACAACCACTTACGAGGTCCCTCATGATCACAAGAAAAGCAGCCCATCGATTACTCGCTCTGCCCGCCTTCTTCTTCGCCCTAATTGCAGGGGGCTGCCAAACCAAGAACAATACCCTGGGTAGCGGAGGCATGGATGCCGGCAAGTCTGACCAGAAAGACGTCGCGACCGAGGACACGCCCAGCGCTGTCAACGCCTGCACCCAGGCCGGCGGCTCATGTGTAGCTGTCTATCCTGGGACCTGCGCTTCTGGCGTCGTGAATTCCTCCCTATCTTGTGGTCCAGGAGTTGGCTCCGAGTGCTGTTTTCCAGGAGGAGCCGGCGGCAGCAGCGGAGCCGGCGGCAGCAGCGGAGCCGGCGGCGGGAACGGAACCGGCGGCAGCAATGGAACTGGCGGCAGCACGCCCGTGCCTGTCAATGCTTGCACCCAGGCCGGCGGCTCGTGCGTAGGTGTCTTGCCTGGAGCCTGCGCCTCCGGCATCGTTAATTTGTCCTTGTCTTGTGGCTCGGGGGTTGGCACTGAGTGCTGCATGTCAGGCGGAGCCGGCGGCAGCAGCGGAACTGGCGGCAGCAACGGAACTGGCGGCAGCAGCGGGGCTGGGGGCATGAATGGAACCGGTGGCAGAAATGGTACCGGCGGTAACACTTCCGTGCCAGCCAACGCCTGCACACAGGCGGGCGGCACCTGCGTCACCGGCGCTCCCGGAAGCTGTTCCGGCGCGACCAATTCCTTGTCCTGTGGTCCGGGGATTGGCGGAATCTGCTGCATACCCGGCGGCGGCGGAAGCAGCGGAGGTGGGGGCAACGGCGGAAGTGGAGGATCCGGTGGATCGAGCGGCAGTGACGCAGGCATCGATGGCGGGAACCTGACGCTCGCAGCGCTATGCACGGTGACCGGGGGCCTGGTAACGAGCAGCCTGTGCTGCGCTTCCAGCTCCAGCTTCCCCGAGATGTGCCAGGGCGTGGGCGCCTGCAGTTGTGGACCGACCGGCAGCAAGACGATCAGCATCTGCGACTGCGGCACCGGCTGTTTTAGTCAAACCCTGGGTTGCGTGACGAACTGACGGTCCACGGCCGTGGGAGCTCGAGTCTTGTCGTTCGCCAGGTCGTCCTCCGGGTAGGCGCTGAGCAGTATTCGACGGTTCGGAAGGCATTTCGCCGACGGGTGGTCGCGGTAGGGACGGCCCTTCGTCCATAGGAGACTCGGGCCGCGCCCTCACGGATCCCAGCGAGCGGAGCTACAGCAGCTGTGTGCGCAGACATTTCGCACAAACGTGTACGCGACTTCGACGGCCTTGATATCGTTGAATCTTTTGCTGGCGAACCCAGGTTGGTGATGCTTTCGTGATGATAGACATCGCCACGGCAAACTCACGGACACGCTGCGCCTACGACCACCGTATTCGGGACCAGGTGTCAGGTCCGGTACCAGATGCCTGCCCAAGCGCGTGACCATCCCGCGCTCTACCGTGTCTACTTGGCGCCGCCGCGGTTCTCGACCGGTCATCACCATCGAACCGATTGACCAGGACCGCCAGTAGTTGGTCGACACCATAGCGAAGCTTGATCGCCGAGTGCGCATCCTTGCGGCCGTGGTCCGAGTTCTCCTGCCGATGCTCCGAGCTTCTGGCTTCACCCTCGCTGGCGAGCGGCTCCCCGAAGGTGCCGCCAAGGCCGGTATTCTGCGCGCCATCACGAGTGCAAAAGCATTCCTCCCGCTCACTGTGATCTTGCGCATCGTCCACCTCGAACCCGGGCGATATCACCGATGGAACCGGGCCTCCACGTCGGTCTGTGGTTTGGAGGACCGCTCCTCGTGCCCGAGAACCAGCCCGAGCCAGCTCACGCCCGCCGAGGTGGCCGACATCAAGAACATGGTGCTGGCGCACGAGCACAGGCACATGCCTCTTGGCACCCTGGCTCGCTGTGCCCAACGAATCGGCAAGGTCTTCGCCTCGGCAAGTACCTGGGCCAAACTTGTCCGTGAACGCGGTTGGCGGCGACCACGCCAACGTGTGGCGAATCCAGCTGGCGGCAGTGGAGCGCGGCACACCGAGGTCACGGAACAGCGTGGGATCACTTTTTTCGCAAGTAATGTCGCGAAGCCGGTGGTCATACACCTTACGGCAGGGCGAGGTAGACGCGCGTCAAGGATGCTCTCCGCCGGGCTCGCGGGGCAAATCAGCCAAGGAGGAATTTCCTCTGCAATTCCACACTTGTTGCATTTGCAGCGCTGTAACTCCAGGATGTCCTGGCTCGTAGCTGCGCTGCGACTGTGCCACCCGCCCCTGCGCTACCCGCGTCGCTACGTGTGCCCCCGCTGCCGCTCGTTCCGCCCACGCCGCTTCCCCCTGCGCCGCCGTCCATGCCCCCGCGACCACCTGTCCCCGAGCTCCCGCTCGCGCCACCACTTCCGCCTACCCCCGTGTCGGAATCGAACGTAACCCCGTCGAACGGTACGACGATGACCCTACTATGTGCGCAACACCGATTGACAGCCCAGGCAGTGGCGCGACCGTCGCGATACCGTTTCGCCAAGCTGTGTGTGGAGACATTCTGAATCCTCTGTTCGCAGTTGCGTCATCACTGCCCATTCTTCATGATGGCGTCTCCGAACTCCAATCTGCCCAGTTGACACCTCTGAACTGATTGGTAGCCGCCGAGGCGCTCGGCGCGAAAAACGCCGAGACGGGCGCAGAACGACCGTAAACGAGAACCAGCAGCGAAATCCTACCGCGTTTGCGCATGTTCATGTCCTCCTGTTCACGGGCGACCATCCTCACTCACCCCGGCGCGCAGCCGTGCTCGAGTTACTGTCCGGTGTACGGCCGCGTGTCCGCAGGCGGGGTTTGACCCTGCACGAATGCGGGGCTGCCCTGCGACGTGATGGTCACTGTGTCGGAGGTCAGGCCCGGCGAGCTGGCCGTGATGACACTGGTGCCCGAGTAGTACGTCCGAAACTCGGTGGCGGCTTGACCGTCGAGAATGGCGATATCGCTCGCCGGCTTGGTGGTCCCTGGGGTAAACGTGATGCTTGGCCCAGTGGGGAGCTCGCCTGGCCCCGAGGTCACCGTGAGCGTCACCGTGACATTGTTGCTGATCGGCGTGCCGCTCGCGTCCACGACGGTGATCAAGAGCCATGCGTCCTGCGTGCCATCCACCGCCGAGAGCGTCGTCGTGCTCGCCGTGAGCTTCAGCCCGGCGGCAGTACCCGAGGTCGGCCACGTGGGCGGCGCCACCTTCGCATAGGTGTTTCGGTACCAGTAGTACGCTCGCTTGGGAATGCGGAAGTTGTCGACAATACCCGTGGTCATGTACGTGGCGCCCATTTGGCTGGAATAGTCGAACATGCACCACTTGGACGCTCCGCTGCGCCACGCTGGTTGGGCAGGCATGCCGTTTGTTACCGTCAAATTCCCCCAGCCGGGATCGTAGGCGCCCGGCCGAGCCACATTCACGGTGCTGCCGTATTCCGACACCAGATTGGGCATGCCAGGGTTGTCGTAGCCCGTGCCGTCGCCGTTGAAGCCGGCCACATCGCCAAGTGTGTCGGGTTGCGTGCTGCCGATGGCCGACTGTGCACCGCCAATGGCCGCGGGCCGTCCCATCGGCGCAGGATCGAGTTGGTGGGTCAAGGCGACCTCCTTCTTGAGCAGCGCGACCACCCTGTCCGCGGGGCCGCCGCCGTTGAAGAAGTCCTCGTTGCCCATGCTCCATGCGATGATGCTGGGGTGATTGCGATGGATGCGGATCATGTCCGTGAGGCTGGCAAGAACATTGGTGTCGTACGCGTCGAAGTCGGCGGAGGTGCTCGGGTAGGAACCGCTATACGACCATCCCCCCGGACCGCCGCCGAAGCCGCCCCAGAAACAGTTCTCCGACCAAAGCAAGACGCCGAGTTGGTCACAGGCATCTGCAAAAGCCGGCGCTTTGGGATAGTGCGAACCACGAATGAAGTTCAGTCCTGCGTCCTTGACCATCTTGACGTCGCGGTACAGCGCCGAGTCGGCCACGCCATTGGCCCAGCCCGCGTGGTCCTGATGCACATTCGCGCCCTGGATCCAATAGTGCGAGCCGTTCAGCGAGAACCCCTGCGACCCCGACCAGGTGAACCAGCGGAAACCGAACGGCGTCGTGAAGTTGTCCACGTTCCCAGTGCCGTCGGAAAGGTAGGAAAGCGCCTGGTACATCGTCGGATGGTCGGGGTGCCATAGCGAGGGGCTGCTGATAGCGGGCGTCGTCTGATCGAAGGTCACCGTCGCGCCCGCGGCGATCTGCTGTGGCGACGAAATGGTCGTGACCACCTTGCCGGTATTGTCCACGATATCGGTCTTCAGCGTGGCGTTGACCGCGGTCGAGCGGTTGTTCTGCACTTCCGTTTTGATCTCCACGGTGCTGGAGGAGCCAGAATTTGTCGCCAGGGTGGGCGTCGTGACCCAGGTGCCGTACCAGGTGACGTGCAGCGGGTCAGTGACAACGACGTTCACGTCTCGATACAGGCCGCCGTAGAAGATGTGATCGCCCGTGATGGGCGGGATTTGCGCATTCCAATTGTTGTTCAAACGAACCGCCACGACGTTGTCACCGGTCTGGACGGCCGAGGTGATATCGATCGAAAAGCCGTTGTAGCCACCGATGTGCTCTCCGACCTGCTTGCCGTTGACGTAGATCTGCGCTTGGTCGAAGGCGGCCTGGAACTCGATGGCTACGCTCTTGCCCGACCAGGACGTCGGGACCGTGAAGTGTTTCCTATACCAGCCGTAGCCGACGTAGAACTTCGTCGACAGAAAGTTGGGCAGATTGAACGAATGGGGGAGACCCACATTGCCCCATGAAGAGTCATCGAAGGCAGTCGCTTCCGCACCCGTGACATCGGCTCGCTTGAACTTCCAAGACTGGTTGAAGTTCTGAATCAGGCGAGGACCAGCGGATTGGGCGCCGCCGGTGCTCGACGATCCGCCGCTGCCGGTCTGACCACCGGATGGCGTTCCTGAGCCGCCCCCAGCGTTGCCACCACTGCCGCCTGCCCCCGCGCCACCGCCCGTCGAAGTTCCCCCGGCGCCTCCGCTGCTGGTCTGACCACCGGATGGCGTTCCTGAGCCGCCTCCAGGGTTGCTACCACTGCTGCCTGCCCCTGCGCCGCCGCCCATCGAAGTTCCCCCGGCGCCTCCGCCTTTCCCTGCGGTGCCGCCCGTGCTGGAGCCTCCCTTCCCGGTGGTGCCGCCAACCTGGGACGAGCCGCCCGTCGCACTGGAGCCGCCGACGCTGGACATGGCACCGCCTGAGGTTCCACCGCTGTTGCTGGTACTTCCTGAACCCGCTGTTCCGCCCGAACCAGATTGCCCGCCTTGCGAGCTGGACGCAGAGTGCGTTCCGCCCGTGCCAGCAGCGCTATTTCCGTTCCCACAACCGGCGATCGGAAGAGCCGCAAGACCACTGAGGATGATGAAGAGAAGAAAATGCTTCGTTCTGTGGGCCATGGCCTTTAGTTCCCGGCCCGTTCACGATTCGTTGGTCAGGTGAGGGTTTAATACACGCCGAACTCGGCGATGGCGGGCTCGCCCCTGGCGGCATCGATCACCAAGGCTATGGCGTCTACGGTGGTTGGGTTGGTTTGCCAGAGCTGGCGCTGACCGATGACCGAGCCAGCGATCGTCACCCCCGACGCATCCATCGGGGCCCGGTCCCAGGTCCCGTTTTGCCTGATCTCGACGTGGTAGGCGGTGACCCGCTCGCCCCGTTCGATGGGCTCACGCACGCTGATGACCTGAAGCGTCACCGGCGAACGCAGCGTCACCTCCAGCCGCCCCGAGGTCGCCCCGCTGGCTGCCGCCCAGCTGGTGCAAATGTCGTCGTCCACGGCCTTGGCCGCATCGAAACCTGGACTGGCCCAGGTGCTGTCGGCGGTGATCGGTTGCGCGCGCACCAGGTTCGTCCGGTAGAGCGAGTCGTACCAGTCCCCGAAACCTCGTAACAATTGAATTTCCTGCGCGTCGAACTGGCCGGTGGGTGAAGGCGGCACGTTGAATACCAGGGTCGTGTTCATGCCGACCGACGTGAAGTAGATCGATTGCAGTTCGCTCAGGGAGATCTCTGCGATGGTGGAGCTCCAGAACCACTGATTGTTGGGACGATCGGGCACCTCGACTTCCGCCGGGTACCATACGTTTGTCGGACCGCCATTGGGAACGTCAGCCACGCTCGATGTCGCGCGCGTCCCGCGAATGCCGGCGTAGCGAGAGTCGGATCCAGTCGTGGCGATCTCGGGCCCTATCCAAACCAGCGTGTCGGGCTGCAATTCATGGGCAAGTTGTGCGATGCCCGCCCAGTCCACCGTGGCCGGCGCGTTATCGCCGGGGAACTTGATCTCAAAAATGGGGCCGTAGTTCGATAGAAGCTCGGTCAGCTGGTTGCGCAGATAGGGCTCGTAGGCGGCGCTCGTGCTCGGGAAATAGTGGTCCACGGGCGACAGGTAAAGTCCCGCACGCATACCTGCCGCGCGCGCCGCATCCGTGAATTCGCGAACCACGTCTCCCTGCCCGTTTTTCCAGGGGCTGCTCTTCACCGAATAGTCGGTGGTGGCCGTCGGCCAAAGGCAGAACCCGTTCTCGTGCTTGGCGACTAGAACCGCCTGGCGAAAACCCGCGTTCTTGAGCTCGCTCACCCATTCCTTGGCGTCGAGGCTGGTGGGATTGAACGAGGAGGCCGGAGGCGTCGTGCCTGGGTCGAAAGTGGCCAGACCGAAGTGGAGGTAGGCCGTGAGCTCAAACCGCTGAAGCGCGACTTGCTTGGGGCTGGGCAAGGGCCCGACACCAGGCGGTCCACCAGAGACGTCAGGGCACATCTGCGCGCCGATGACCACGCGGTCGCCGGTGCACCCCCCGAGCAAGACCCCGAGCAAGACCAAGATGGCCCCAAGGCGCGCGAATCCGCTTGCGACCAATCGCCTGGACATCCCGGCCATGCTCTGAGCTACCAGCACCGTTGGCTTTGTCTATCGCGGCGGCTTGCTGATCATGTCGCACGCCGAACGCACCCGTTTGGCCAGGGGAGATTCGGGGGAAGTCCGCAGGAAATCGGCTGCACGGGTTTGCGCCTCGGGACCAGGCTTCCACTCGCAAAGCGCGATGGCCGACAACGCTCGCCGTTCTTGCGCCAGCATTCCCCCGCTACGCTGGCGATCGTAATCGTCGAGGCGCCGGTACGCACTCTCGGAGCGGTCCGCACGCAGGTCCTCCCGTGCCTCACGCAGCACACGCAGCTCTGGCTCAGGATCCAGGGGAGCAGCCGGGACCGCGGCAGGGCTTGGGGTGGCCGCGGCCACGGCAGGACGCTTGCTGGCCTTCTTCACGTGCTCGATGCGTCCAGGACCGGCCGAATCGGCAGGAAGAAAAGAATCCTCGGGCGATGCCTCTGGCGCCGGCTTGATGGTCTCGGGAGCCAGGGGCAGGGAAAACTGGGTCGGCGTAGTCACGCCCGCGGGCGCTCGCCCGCGCAACGCCCACATGGAAAAAGTTCCGGCCCCCACCACCGCCGTTACCCCGAGCGCCACCAAAGCGATCTTGGAGGCCAGGGACATGCCCATCGCCGTGCCAGTCGCCGCCGTTGTCGCCCCCAGGGTCGCCACCCGCAGCATCAGCTTCTGCTTGATGCGCTCCCGATTGGCGCGGGCCAGCACCTTGCCCCTTCTGTGCGTCTCCACCATCTCTCTCGCTGTAGGGCCAAGCTCGTTCATTTTTCGTTCCCCAGTTCTCGCGTTTGAAAACGTGCCAAGGCCTTTTCGAAGGCTTGCCGAGCCGCCCGCAGTCGGGTCGCGACTGTGTTCGGGTTGGCCCCGACGATTTCGCCGATCTCGACCAAGGTCAACTGCTCCAGCTCCGCCAGTACGAAGACCAGCCGTTTCCCCTCATCCAGTTGGCCCAGCACCCGGTCAAGCGCATCGTAGCGCTCCATGCGTTCGACCTGGTTTGCCGGCCCATTTTCCTGCTGGTCGACCAGGGCCTGGATCTCTGTCCCTTTGGCTGACGCACGGTCACCTGGCTTGCGCGCGTGGGTTCGAAAGTAGTGTTGAACCAAGTGCACCGCGATGGTGAACACCCAGGTCTTGAGCTGCGCGCGCCCTTCGAACTCGCCCAGCCGGCGGTAGACGGTGACGAACACCTCCTGGACGACATCCTCGGCGTCGGATTGGGGCACACCCATGCGGCACACCACGTTCCAGACATAGTCCACCATGCTCTCATAGATCGCGCCGAAGCCGGCATGGATCGCGCCCATGCTTTCGTCGGTTGGATCCTTGGCGGTGTTGCCTGCTGTGAACGGCATCTACGACTTTGGTTCCCGACGCAGCCGGGATTCTTTGCTAAAAGTGCCACGAAATGTCGGCCAGCGCCCGACTACCTATGCCAGGGGCTCTGAAGACCACCCCGGGCACATCCTGGAATACATAGTCGGGACGATACATAGGCGCGACGACATCCACCTCTATCAAGGCGTGCAAGTGTTGCCCCATCGCGATGGACAAGAACGCGCCGCCGCCCAGAGCTAACCAGAGAGCATCTTTAGAGAATCCGGCTGTGGCGCCGAAGCCACTCACGGAAACTCTGCCCGCCTCGAGAGCGGCACAAGGTCCAAATCTCCATCGCGTCTGACCCAGGTTGAAACATTCGGTCACGGAGGCGGACGCGATGTTGAATCGGCCGGACGCGCCAGAAGGCAGCGAAGCGACTTGATCGCGCCTCAAGCCATAGCTCCAACGCAGATCCGTTCGCCAGCGCACACCTGCCACGCCGATGCCAAAGCCAAGCCCGATGTCGGCTCCAGGCAGGGTGCCGATGCGTCCTTGGGCGTGCACACCGACAAGAAATTTCGGTCCCCGCCTATTGGATGCAGGTATCTCAGGGGCAGAAGGAACTTCCGGCGCAGTCGGCTGGGAGGCCACCGCATCAGGATCGATCAAGAGAGCCACGATCAAGGCGACGGCGTCCGCCGCTGCCTTGCACGAGGGGGCTTCGATGCTCCGGTGCCCGGCCTGGCCCGCAAGCTGGGTTGACAGGTCCGCGGACCACGACGGGCCGTGCACAACCGTGGCCTTTACATCCAGATCGCCCTCGTGAAGCTGGATGTCGCCGCCGAGCAAACGCGCGATTTCTGCTTGGACCTGCTGTTGCGAAGGACACTCCTCGGGGGCCGTCCAGCTGAACCTGAATGTGGCCGACGGTTCGGCTGCCACGGGTCGGCCCCACCCGAGCAGGGCACAGGAAACGATGCCGG
>CAWGPW010000024.1:0-59413 GCA_963824555.1 uncultured delta proteobacterium
CTGATGGTGTAAAAGTGGAATGAAATCGCCCTTGCTCACGCGCGTCGCAGAATGGATTCGAGATGTCGCTCGGCGAGTCTGGCACAGCCTGAGCTCGCGATCCTCCGGCAACGAGGTAGTGGGCGTGGCCGCCGATGTAGTCCGTTCCCGACGAGACTTGGTCATCGAGAACGCCATGCTTCGGCACCAAATGGTGCTGGGCGACCGGCACTTGGATTCGCTGGTTCGTCAGTACAAGGTATACTTCAATGAGGCTCGACCTCGTCAAGGGATCGGCCAGCGCGTTCCGACCGGCATTCGGCACCATGACCTGTCCAAACCGATCCCGTGGTGTCCAGAAAGGCATCGCCGAGATTCTCCCACGAATTCGAGCAGATATGGAGCTTGGAAACGGCGCCACGTGCGAGCAGTCTAGAGAAGAATGTTGCCCATGACGTTGCAGTTCATCATCGTGATGATCGCGTCCGCGATCAACGATCGGCTGCAACGCAAACTCGACTATGTCGAAGAAGAGAGGCGCATCCTTCTCGAGCAACTCGACGCTGCTACGGGTGGCAAGAAGTTGTCGTTCTCCACCGACCAGCGTCGGAAGCTGGCCACGGCCGGCAAGTTGCTCACGCCAGACGAACGTCGGAAGTGTTGCCACCTCGTGAAGCCGGCCACCATTCTCACTTGGTTCCGGCAGCTTGCCGCCAGGAAGTACGACAGCTCCGCGGCCAGGCGAGGCCGCCCGCCCAAGCCCAAGGATGTCCGCAAGCTGGTCATCAAGCTCGCCACGGAAAACCTTCGCTGGGGTTACACGAAAATCCGGGACGCCTTGCGCGCTGGCCTCGGCATCGAGATCGGCCGTACCACCGTCGCCAACATCCTCGCCTAGGCCGGGATCGAGCCGGTGCCCGAACGGGAGAAGTCTCGCACCTGGAAGCAATTCATGAAGACGCACTGGGATTCGCTTTACGGGTGCGACCTTTTCACCGTCGAGTCCCTCGGCCTGACCGGAACGATTCGCTACATGGTGCTTTTCGTCGTCGCCGTCAAGACCCGCGCGGTGGAAATCGTTGGGATTGCCACCCATCCCGATGGGAAGTGGATGCAGCAGATGGCGCGCAACCTGACCGACGGGGTGGACGGCTTCCTTCGAAAAGAGACGTACCTGATCCACGACCGCGATCCGCTTTTCACGGAGGCATTCGAAGCAATCCTGCGGGAGCGAGGGGTGAAGTGCGTGAGGATTCCAGCGCAAAGCCCGAACTGCAACCCGCATGCGGAGCGGTTTGTCGAAACCATCAAATACGAGTGCCTGAATCACCTCGTCCTGTTCGGCGAGCGACATCTCCGATACGTCATCAAGGAATTCCTGGCCCACTATCATCGGGAACGCTTTCATCAAGGACTCGGTGGACAACTGGTCGAGAGGCAGGGGGCCTCAACGAACGAGAACGGGGCTTGTAACAAGGTTGCCTGCCGATCTCGACTCGGAGGCATGTTGAATTTCTATTATCGAGAGGCTGCGTGACCAGCGACGATGGATTCTTGGACATCACGGGATCGGCTTCACAAGGCGCTGCAGGCGGGGACCTTGCGGCGCCTGGTCTTCAACGTGGGGCTGCTCCTTTCGGCTCCTCGCTGTCTCAAATGGACGCGAGGTCGGTTGTTCCGCTAATGTTCCGCGGTGAAGAATCCAAGTTCTGGTCTTGACGCGAATGCACTTTTTACGGTGGCTCTCGGCATGGTCAATCCATGGGAGGTCGTAGAGCTGAACCTTGACGCCGAGAAGAAACGCCTCGACATCAAAGTCGACTTCAGGCCGGGGAGCACCTTCCCTTGCCCTACGTGTGGCGATGCTTGCAAGGTACACGATGCCTCGCCGCAGACATGGCGACACCTGAACTTCTTCCAGTACCTCACCTATGTCGAGGCAAGACAACCTCGAACCAAGTGTGACAAGCACGGCGTCTTGACGGTCGATGTGCCATGGGCTCGTGGCGGGTCGAACTTCACCCTTCTCTTCGAGGCGATGGTGGTGGAACTGGCACGCAACGGCCTCACGGTGGCGGCGGTCGGTCGCATCGTCGGCGAGCATGACACGCTCCTGTGGCGCATCCTGGAACACTACGTGGACGAGGCCCGTGAGCGAGCCGACTACAGCCAGGTCGCCGAGGTTGGCGTCGACGAGACTTCGCGGCAGAAGAACCACGTCTATGTCACGGTCTTTGCCGACATGGTAGCGGCGAAAGTCTTGTTCGTCACGGAGGGGAAAGATCACGGCACGGTGGCTTGTTTCAAGGACGATCTGCTCTCTCACGGTGGAGACGTGAAGAAGGTGACGGACTTCAGTCTCGACATGTCGCAGGCATTCATCAAGGGCATCTTGGAGACGTTTCCGGCGGCGCACCTCACCTTCGACAGGTTCCATGTCATCCAGCTCATGAACGACGCAATCGATGAGGTGCGAAGGCAGGAGCAGAAGTCCTCTCCGGAGTTGAAGGGCACGCGCCACGACTGGCTGAGGAACGAGGCCAACATCAAATCCGAGAACAGGGAGCCCTTCGCGGTCTTGCGCTCCTCCAAATTGGCCACTGCGCGGGCCTACCACATCAAGCTCATGCTACAGGAGTTGTATAGCCTGAGTGCGGATGAAGCGGAGGCGTGGTTTCAGCGCTGGTATTTCTGGGCCACCCATAGCCGATTGGAACCCGTCATCAGGGTCGCCAAGACCCTCAAGGCGCACCAGGCAGGCGTGATGAGATGGTTCATGTCAGGCCTGACGAATGGTCTCTTGGAAGGACTCAACAGCCTCATCCAGGCGGCCAAGGCGCGGGCGCGTGGCTTTCGCTCCGCGCGCAAAATGAAGACTGTGATTTATCTGCTGCTGTCAAAACTGGACTTCAGACTTCCCTGTGCATTTCCCAATTCAATCCATTCCAAATAGCGAGGAGCCCTCCTTTCCACGGCGTTGCTTGTGGGTGTCGCTATTTTTCTGTGCGTTCGAAAGGAGAAGAACCTGTTTCATCGACTGGCTCAGGCGGAGAAGCTCTCGGCGCTCGGACAGCTCAGCGCAGGCGTGGCCCACGAGCTGAATAATCCGCTGACCTTCGTTCGTGGATTCAACAACCGCGCGCGCGGCTGTGCGGAAGGGCCGCGTGGAGGCTTCCGAGCTCCTCGACTATCTCGACGAGGTCGACGAAGGCGCGGATCGCATGTCGAAGATCATCGACCACCTGCGTACCTTCTCGCGAAAGAGCGAAAGGTCACCGACGCCGTTCTCGGTCAACACCGCCATTCGTTCTAGAACGATTGCGCTCATGGCGGGGTTTAGCAGGAGTCGGGCCTTCTGGCGCAAGCGGATTCACATCGGCCGAGTTGACATTTCTACGGGTTGATAGTTCAAGCTGGGAGACAAGGAGACACCATGGATACATCGGGATCCGACGCTTTTGTGGCCACGCGCCTTGCCCGCGAGGCGAGCTTTGTGGTCGAGGCTCCGCGCGATTTGGTTTTTTCGCTGCTCTGCCCGGTTCGCGAGCGCGATTGGTTGCCGGGGTGGCAAGCCGATGTCGTGTATTCGAAATCGGGCCAGGTGGAGGACGGGTGTGTTTTTCGTAGCCGCCATCCGAAGCTGGGCGAGGGCTGGTATGTCACGAGTCGCCATGAAGCGGCGGCAGGCATCGTCGAGTTCGTCGTCTTCTATCCCGGGATTTGCGTGATGAAGCTCGACATTCTGGCCACGGTGGCGGCGCCGCAAAAGACGCGGCTGCGCTGGCGCCGTACTTACACCGCGCTTGGGGTCGATGGCGGCGCTTTCATCGAGGCGCTGACCGAGGACGCCTTTGCCCGGCAGATGGAAGGGCTACAGCGCGCACTGGCCGAGCATTGCCGGCGTCTGCAGGCGGGATAATGTTGCGGTGATGCTGACGCCCGGAAGGCTGGCGAAGAAGTTCGGAATCTCGCGCACAGCCCTTCTGCACTACGACGCCATCGGCTTGCTGACCCCGTTTTCTGGAGTTCTTGAAGCTCGGCGATAACGAAATCACGGCTCTGCGCGTCCGCTGCCAGCAACACGGGTAGGCAACACGGGAAGGCCGGTTCCTGCCCTTGCGCTGCACCAAGTGCAAGTCCCAGCTCCGCTTGATCGCCCTTATCAAGACCGAGGACCTCGCCAAGAAAATTCTCAAGGCGATGCACCTGCCGTCGGACGTTCCTCAGCTACGCCCCGCCCGCCCTCCCCGCCCGCCCCGCCCGCCCACCGGCGACACCGGCCGCAGCGATGACTGGCTCAACTGATCAAGGCGGTTTCGGCGGGAACGCGATGGGGTACACTGCGCCTCGTGCTCCACGCTAGCCTTCCGCCACGCGAATCACAGCCTCGCAGCCCTCGCAGCTCCCTCCAGGCACGTGCGAGAGTGCGGTGACACGGGGAGGCACGGGTTCCCGGACCGCAATTACCCCCTTCGATTTGGCTATGCACCTGCGTTGCCAATGGTGCTTTGCCTCCCGCTGTTCGGGTGCGGTTCAGGCAGTGGACAGAATTCTGCCAAGCACGACGCAAGCGCTCCCGAAGCCAAGCCCGAGGTTGCCAGCTGCCCCGAGGCTGGTCCCGAGACCGCCGGGCCGCCCACCGGCCCGTATGCGTGCTCGGAGGCAGACAACGCGGGCCCGTGCCTTCCGGAATTTCCTGGCGCGACTATCAAGCGAGCGCCCGAGGGCCCGCTGTTCGCTGCCGTGACCGTCACCAGCGGCCCCTGCCGGGCAGACACCTGCATTTCGGGATGCGAATCCATCGCTGTGTACGATGAGTCGGCCACCATTGGCGCAACCTGTGACCTGCGCGTCACCGCCATCGACGGCCGAACCCAATCCGTCCAGCTCACGGTCGTGGCCAATCCTTCGCCCATGTACGCCTGTTGCGGCTTTCCGCAGGCGGTCGCCCTCGATCCTGCGATGTTTTCACCCAGTTCGGTTGTCGTGGACTTCGCCGCGCTTACGCTCGATGGTGGGACGGCGCCGATCGACAGCGGTATCGACGGAGGTGGCTTGCGCGACACAGTTGGCCTGGATATCGGTAGCCAGGATCTGAGTGTGGATCCCCCCTGCAGCGGATGGCAAGCCCGACGCCTACGTCACTCCAACGGACGAACAGTCCTGTTTGGCGGCCACCGGGGTTCTTGCTTGCGACCCGGGTGTGGCGAGCGCGACGGTAAGAAGCGCCATGGGCGGCACCGCGTTGGCCAAGGTCGAGGTGACCAGTGGCGCGTGCTCCGGAGCCACCTGCTCCGGCTGCAATTCGCTCACCGTCCACGGGAGTGCCAGCCAATACGCTGGAGCAACCTGCGACCTGCTGATCACGACGTTGGACGGAAGCAAGCAGGTGGCCCAGATCGCGGTCATCGCAAATCCCTCGCCCAGCTACATGTGCTGCGGCTATCCACTGCCGCCCAATTCGGGCCGGTGGACGGCGATCGACCCGCTCGCATTCTCGCTCAGCACGGTCCTGGTCACGGCCGCCATGGATGGCGGCATGCCGCCGATTATCGACGGCGGCGCGCCACACGACGTGCCCTTCTCGGAATAGAAGGTGTGGGACCATCCGTTCCGTTAGGGACATATCCCCACGCGGGGAGCGCGTATCTTCTGTGCACGGCGCAGTGGCTGGTCCACGACGGCCAGGTCGTGAATGGCCTCGAACAGATGCCTGTCGAACGCAGCCATGGCGGAATTCTCGGATCGTCCTTGCCCGAGCGTACGCTCTGTGGCACGGTGATACGTACGCATGAAGCCTGTCACGCATAAGAAGACATTGGGGAAGCTAACCGCATCGCGATTGCGGATGGATGTGTATAGGGTACTGGACCGAGTGCTTGAGACTGGGGTCCCTGCCGAAGTCGAGCGACGTGGCAGGTTGCTGCGCATCGTGCCTGCCGAGACGGTCGAACGGCTCAAACGCCTCCCTTCCCGCCCGAACTTCATCAAGGGAGACCCGGAAGATCTCGTACACCTGGACTGGTCGCACGAGTGGCGGCCATGATTCACCTCGACACCCATGCCGTAGTTTGGCTCTACGCCGGCGATCTGACCCGTTTCCCGGCTGGGGCGCGCAAGCGGCTCGAGCGCGAGGGGCTCCGCATCTCGCCGATGGTGGCGCTTGAATTGGAGTACTTGCACGAAGTCGGACGTATAGCGGAAGGTGCCGCCGCTGTGCTCCAGGATCTGGAGCACAAGTTGGGGCTAGCCCAGGATGATGGGCACTTTGCTGCCGTAGTGACCGCGGCCAGGACTCTCACTTGGACCCGGGATCCTTTCGATCGGATGATCGTGGGTAACGCGGCCGTAGCCGGGGCCAACCTGATGACCAAGGATCGAAACATCCGCCAGCACTACCGTCAAGCCGTCTGGGGATGAGGTGGGGACGATCAGTCCAAAGTAGTAACCGACACTTTGGCAGTAGTCCCAGCCGGTCATATCGCAAGGCAGGGCCGGCGATGGCGAGCAATAGGCGCCCGCAGCCGTCGAGCGCCACCGCGCTCCGCCGCTGCTGAACGATCGGTCGCAAGGCCAAGCTTGGATCCTGGATGGCAAGCAACGCGTTGCTCGCGAGCGAGGCGTCCCAGAAGCCAGCACATGGCGGTTCGCTCCTGCGTGTCGCCGCGGCCACATCGTCAATGACCGGCCAACTCTGGCGATGGTCGGGGCTGAGGCGATTGGGAACTCCGTGCCACTCGGTGGGGCGAAGCGGGTCGCGCGTGACATCGCCGATGGTGAACGCGCGTTGCTGGTCCGCATCCCCCGCCACGGCTTGTGACACGGCTTGTGGATAGACAGCCAGCAAACAGTCGGCGTGCTCGGCCTCGCTCCCGCTCTGGCCATCGACGCCGAGAAGGCGTGCCAGCTTGCAAAGTGACCCGGAAACGCCTCCGGTCAAGGGCGGGATTCCTCCCGAAAGACTTGGCGACATCTACCTCGTTTTGGACGAGCGCGATGCCTCCGCCAGGAAGTGCTACCAGGACGTGCTCGACGAGAAGGACACTCGCAAATTTCAGGGCACCGTGAAGCTGCTGTTGACGCTGACCACGGATGGCGCCGCGAAGGACGTCCGCATCGTGGGAGGCACGCTGAACAACAAGGAGGTAAACGATTGTCTGATCAAAGCAGTGAAACAGTACGAATTTCCCAAGCTCAGTCGCGGTGGTGATTTCGAATACCAATACACCTTCGCGCCAGAGTACTGAAGACGTGTTCGAGAATTGGAGTGGAGTACCAGCGGCCCTTGGCCTTGGGCTCGAGCACCATGGCCACCATCGGCGTCTTGCCGACGTGATGCGAGCGCGGCCACCACGCATCCATCTTCTGGCTGAAGACGCGAAATGCCGTCTCCTGAGACACGTTCACCAACAGCTCCTTCTTGATTGAGATCATCTCGACTTCTTCCTTTCGTTTTCAGCGGCCAGCTTGAAGACGTGCAAAGCCACGTCCCACATGCCGTCCAGGTAATTGCGCATGGCCACGACCACCGCAGGTGCCGTCGCCGGGCGCGCAGGTTGGTTCACAGCGGAGAGAATTGCAGCCCTCCCCGACGCCACAGTCCGCGGCACTCCGGCACCCCGAAACACATTTCCTCGGCGCCGGGTCGCAGGAACAGGAGGTTCTCGGCACGAGGTCACAGATCATCTTGGCCGTTGCGGTGCCGGCGTCCGGAACACAGTCACCGTCGTTCGCGCACGTGCTTGTCCCCGGAATGCAGTTGCCGCAGCCGAGGAACTCTCCGGGAGCGCGACAGGTCATGGTTGGGGGGTCCCGCAGTCGGCGCTCGACGAACAAGGAGTACCCTTCGTCACTCCGCCGCCCGCGCCGCCGGAGCCGCTGCTGCCCGCCCCTCCGGGAGAGCCACCGGCGCCACCACCGGTTCCTTCAGGCAGGCCACCGGCGCCACCACCGGTTCCAACGGCCACACCGCCCGCGCCGGTGTTCCCGCCCGCGCCGCCGAAGGAGGCGTCCAAATTCGTCGGGCACGCCAGTACCTGCGTGCCGGATGTGCAAACGTACTTGGCCTGTCCAACGTCGCTGCCGGCAAACAGATAGAGACTGGTGCAATTGGGAAATCCTGGATCGCTGCAATCGGCGCTCGACGCGCACGGCTGGTAGCACAGGCCATCGCCGTTCGGGCTGCACCCTGGACCTGAACCAATGCTGGGGGGCGAGCACACGGTGTCGGTGTATTGGTACCATCCGGAAGGGCAAGGGGGAGCAAGGCGGCAGACCGACGCGAGCCCGCTATCACCACCTGAGCCCGCAGCATCGCCGGTCGCGCCTCCAGCGCCGGCGGACCCGCCTGAACCCGTTGCGTCCGCCGCGCCGCCGGCGCCGCCGGTGGTGGAAGAGCCGCCAACTGCGCCGTTGCCGCCGGTGGAGAGAGAGCCGCCCGCCGATGCGCCACCTGTGCCGGCCGTCTGTTTTCCCGCGCTTGCGCAGGCTGCCAACCCGAAAGCTCCGAGGGATAACGCGGTCACGATTCTAAGCATGCTGTCTCCTTCATAGACGCAAAAGCAAGGACCGAGCCAAGGCCCGCAAGGCCTGGTTCCATTGAGCCCCAAGGGGGCAGTCCGAGGCAAGCGCGCCCACGTCGCGACATCCTTGTCGCGATGCCTGGGACACCGGCGACTTGCGAGGTGGGCACCGGCGACGTCAACCCGATGGTGGTCGTCTGGTCGAGACCTGCATGGGGCCGCGCGCGTTCGCGGGCTTGAGCCTGTCCTACTACGAGACTACCGCGAGCAACTTCAAGCCCCTGATGGACAACGATTGGGCGGGCATGCTCGCGACCGCGGCGCGGACGGACTGGCTTGCCCCGGTGCTGGTGCCGTAGTTTCACGAGATCGGCGCAGTATCAATGAAGAGTCAGCGACGCTGGCGCCGACGACCGGATCCACCCCCCTGGTGACACCACGACCTGTACTTGTCCGGGCGTGGGTATTGCATAGAATAGGCAGGGACGTCCGCGTTGATGTGGCAGGCGGTTACCGGTATGCCGTTCAGGGTAGCGTTGCCGGCAGCGCGGTCATGTTGGCCGACCCCATCTTCCAGGGCCTGGCCATCGCGCTCATGGCCGGCCAAGTGGCGGCTACCCTGCTCTCCCGCCTGGCCGTGCCGCTGCTTTACCACGCTCTCGCCCGTCACGGCCGAGCGGCCGAGCTCCAGCGCGAGGGCGCGCGGGCCGCGGAAGCCAGCTTGACCCTCCATCTGGCCACCGTGACCCCGCTTGGTCGCACCGGGACCACGCTGTAGGAGCAACCGCGCCAGCCCTCGCCCCTACGAGGTGTAGACTTGGATCGTGACTACTAGCCGATGGAGGATCGCATGACAATCAGGATCACTTGCGCCGTATTCGCTGGTATTGCCTTCCTCGTGACCACGCTTGGGCCTGCTCACGGAGATCGATCCATCAGCTCTGTCACAGGCTTTCCTGGGCCGCAGGCCTACCGGGACTTCAGGGTTCCGGTGCTGTTCTATGTCGAAAGCGATGGCCGACACGTCAGCGCGCTGGAGACCGATGGAAAGATCCTCACGTTCCTTGGGCAAGACTGACGGTCGCCGCCGGTACTGTCTTCAGCTCGCTTGGCGCAGCCTCGCCGGCCGCGCGGCCACGGCAGTCCCACTACCGACCAGCCGGGGAACCGCTGAACGGCAAATCGTTGGTCGGACGTGTCTGGGGGCGAATGGCGAGTGTCAGGATCCAGCACCAGGAAAATATGGGAGGAGGCACCGCCGCCCTGCCAGGCGCCTTCGACGGCCCCCGCGGCGCGTGCCCCCCGCCACCACAGCCCGAGAACATCGCAAAAATATTGGAAGCCATTCGGCGTAGAATATGAGTTAGACGTCTCAACCACCCTCAGGCTGTCGAAACCAATCAGGACTCAGCTGGCACGATTTTGTGTGGGAGAGGTTGATCCGCAAACCTGATGCACGATGCCTTGCCAGATGTATATGCTTGATATATACATGACGAGTGACTGGCTTCCCTGAGATTCTCGCACATTGCGTTGGGTTTCAGTGGGGTGAGGGCAACGCGGACAAGAACTGGGAACTTCATCATGTATCGAGGGCGGAAGCAGAGGAGACGTTCCTCAACCGACCGCTCGTCGTGGCATCGGACGACAAGCATTCCGAAAAAGAAATTCGCCTGGCGGCCCTTGGAAAGACCGACGCCGACCGCCTACTCGCGATCGTTTTCACGGTTCGAGAAAACTTGGTGAGGGTCATCTCCGCCCGAGACATGAGTCGAAGAGAACGGGGGCTTTATGAACAAGCGACCTAAGAAAAGCAGAATCTCCGTCCCTCACTTTGCAAGCGAGGACGCTGAGCGCCAATACTGGGCCGACAACGACGTCACAGACTCCTTCGATTGGAGCAAGGCCGTGCAGCCGACCTTTCCCAACTTGAAACCGTCAACGACCGCCATCTCTTTGCGTCTTCCGATTTCGATGATCGAGGAGCTCAAAGCCTTGGCGAACAAGCAGGACGTCCCCTACCAGTCCCTGATGAAGGTCTACCTCAACGAGCGCATCAGGCGGGAACGTGTTCGTCGAGCGTCGTGACGTCGCATGTTCCTGATCCGGACCGAAAAGCGAAAGGTGACGTCTAACCAATAGCCGCTCTCTACCTCGACAAGGTAGTCGAACACATTCTTGGCCGTGTAGGCGACCGGCGCCCCGATCGCCTCCGCCAGTCCCGCCGGAGCCGGGGTTCCCCTCCTTGGGCGAGCGCGGCGGGATGACGCCCCTGGCTGCGGCGGCGGACTTGCGGCCCGACTACGCATGGGCGAAACGGAATCGCGACGCTCACGCCACTGCAAGGAACTATGGAGCAGTTTCACATTGTTGCTATGCATCGTTTCGTCGCGCGAACGTCTGCGCGGCGGCAAAGTGCCGCGAATCAGCCCGGCGTGAAAGACGAGGTCTCTGTCATGCGCAAACCGCACCAACCGCCCCTACTTTTTTCAATGCAATCCGCACGTCTGGCAGCCGGAATCGCGACGGGCATGTTTCTCGCGTTGGTCAGTCTGTGCGGCGTCGCTCGCGCCCAGACGACCAAGGGGTTCGAGGACTACCTGACGCCGACGCCCATCACGTGCTCCCCACTTACCTCCGCCACGTGGGGTGTCGCGGGTGTGCTTCCGCGAGACACCTGCAACGGGATCGAAAGTACGAACGGCGCGGGGGTCGCCCCAACCTATCTCTACTGGGACGGCCAGATTATCGCAGGCTTGGATGGCACCTTTCACATGTTCATGAGCACCTGGGCTGATTCAGCCGGATTCAACCCGGGCTGGGAGAACTCCGAGAGCTACCACGCCACCAGCCCCTCGGTGCTGGGGCCCTACACGAGACAAGGTTACGTCTGGTCGAGTGGCTCGCACCATGGTCACAATACTTCCGCTGCCGAGCTTCTTGACGGCACGTACGCCGTTGTCGTGAGCGAAGTCGTGCCGTTCACGATATACCAGTCAAGCTCGCTCGACGGTCCTTGGACAGCTTGTCCCAACTCGACCGGCGAGCTCATTCAAGCCAATGGCATCAAGACCAATTCTACTGTGGCCTGTCATGATGGCGGCCCCTGCAACGATACGCACTGGGACTCCAACGTCAGCCTTGTGGCGCGCGCCGATGGAAAGTTCGAGATCGTGCAGCGCCATGGGTTCATCGCGATCGCGAACACGATTTGTGGCCCTTACTTGATGCAAAAGCCTACGTGGACCTATCCCCAAGCCAATCTTCCAAACGTCGACAGCATCTATCCCAACCGGACCTCGGTCCCGGGTGTGACCAATCCAACCTATGGTTGGGAGGAGGATCCACACATTTGGTACAGTGGAGGCGTCTACCACGTGATCTATTCGGGATCCGAAGACCGCGTCGGCTGGCACGTGTATTCGACCGACGGCCTCACCAATTGGAAGGATGGCGGGTATTCTTGGTCTCCGCGGGATTACCAGAAGATCTTCTGCTACGAGGGAAGCACGACCTGTAACCAATGGTACAAGATGGAGCGGCCCGGCGTGGTTCTGGAAAACGGCCACCCCACTCACATCACCTGGGCCGTGGCCGACGTGGACAAGGACACCTCGATCCCGGGCGGGTCCAACCACGGTAGCAAGGTTCTCGTGGTGCCCTTCGACGGCGTGGCGTTCGACAACGACTATGGTGTCGGCGGAAGCACTGGAACGGGCGGGACCGGCGGAAGCAGCGGAACCGGGGGCGCGACTGGCACTGGCGGTCGTGACGGCGGGATGGGGGGAAGCGGCTCGGGTGGGGCAACGGGCAGCGGCGGTCGCGGTGGATTCGACGGTGGGCTCGGCGGAAACGGCTCCGGAGGCACGCCTGGTGGGCTGGGCGGAAACAGCTTTGGAGGCGCAACCGGCTCCGGTGGGCTGGGCGGAAACGGCACCGGCGGCGCCAATGGCAGCGGCGGTCGCTCGGGCGCCGGCGGCTCGACCGTCCTTGCTTCCGGTGGTGCGGGCGGCTCCGGCGGAGCGGGCAGTGGCGGCGGGATTGCGGGTAGTGGAGGGGTCACAGGCTCGGGCGGCGCGACCACCGACTCGGGCGGGCATGGCGCCGGCGGCTCGGGTGCGGGTGGCCAGGGCGGCAGCAATTCCGGCTCGGGCGGAGCCTCGACCAAGTCGGGGGTCCCAGCTTCCGGTTGCGCGTGCAGGATACAAGGACGCGAGCATGCGAGCGGTAGAGGAGCGTTGCTGTTGCTCGGATTCGTCCTCCTCGCGCGGGCCCGCCGACGGCGCGCAGCAAAGACACCGTTGATTCCAGAGGATTTGACGCCACTTCGCGCCACAAGGGGTCGGATGGAATGAGCGCGCGAGGATTCAACCGCGATCACGAGCCAGACGGAAATCAGGCGCTGCCGCCACTGCTTTACAAAACGGCTTCTGTTCCAGCAGACGCCGTCTGTCACATTTCCAAAGACGAAGGAACACATGACACCCATCCGCTCCTTGCGTACCACGGCCTTTGCGCTCGCGATTGCGGGCGCGGCTTGCTCATCGGGCACACCAGTAATCTCCACGGGTACCGGAGGATCGGGAGCCGGAGGTAAATCCGGCACAGGAGGGACAACGGAGAGCGGAGGAGTGGCCGGCTCGGGCGGCGTGAGCGAAACCAGCTCGGGCGGCCGGCCGGGAACCGGCGGCGCGAGCAGTACCGGCGGTCGCAGCGGTTCCGGCGGTAGCAGCGCCGACGCTGGAGTGACGAGCTCGGGCGGCCAGCCGGAAACCGGCGGCGCGAGCGGACCCGGCGGTCGTATTGGTGCGGGCGGAAGTAGCGCCGACGCTGGAGTAACCAGCTCGGACGGCCGGCCGGGAACAGGTGGCGGAAGCGGTGGTCGCAGCGGTTCGGCCGGCGCCAGCGGTGGGGTCGCCGGATCTGGAACCGGTGGAGCTACCGGAGTAGGGGGAGCTGATGGCGGTGTCATCAACCCCACGGCTTGCAGCACCGGTACCGCTCAAAGCGGTGACGTGACAGTGACCCTCTCCAGTCTTCAGCAGAAGATCTCGGGCTTCGGCGTCTCCAGCGCGTGGGCGGGGAGCTACAGAAATGCGTCGGATGCCGATTATCTGTGGTCCACCACGAAGGGGGCCGGCTTGACGCTGCTCCGCATCCGGTACGGCGATGGGCTCGCGATTGCCAAATCGGCAGCTCAGAACGGTGCTACGGTGTGGATGACTCCATGGGGGACGGGGACGAACGGTGCTACCGGCGGCAGCTTCACCACCACCCAAAGCAACCCCAACGGCTGCACCGGCAGCATGCCAGTGCTCTCGGACCCACAAGGGTTGTCGAGCGCTCTCGTGACTTGGGTGAACAACGCGAAGACCCAGGGAGTACCGATCTACGCTGTGTCCGCCGAGAACGAGCCGGACAGCTGCGGTATCAACAGTACGACCTCCTACTCAGCGGCCCAAATGGCCACATGGATCGACGTCCTTGGCCCTGCCTTGGCTGCCATCAATGTTAAGCTCATGGCGCCCGAGACGATGAACGGTTGCGGATTTTCCAGCTACTTTACCGCTATCAAGAACGACTCGGCCGCCTGGAGCGCCGTCAACATCTTCGCGAGCCACGAGTATGGGTGCGGTACGCTGCCCACCGAAACGTCGATTGCGGCAGCGGGCAAGGAATACTGGGAGACGGAGGTCGACACGGGAACTGGGACGGGCGACTCGAGCGGCGACGGTATCGCCAGCGCGCTGAAGATGGCCACGACGATTCACAACGACCTCACCAAAGCCAACCTCAACGCATGGCACCTCTGGTGGCTGTACAACGCCAGTGGTAATGGCGGTTGTCTCTACGACACGACCAACAACGTCTGGTCCAAGCGGCTGTGGGTGCTGGGCAACTACGCGCGCTTCGTGCGGCCTGGCTACATGCGGGTGTCAACCGCTGGAACCGTACCGTCGGGGGTCTACGTGACCGCGTACCAGAACCCGGCGGATGGAACCTTAGCCGTGGTGGCCATCAACACCAACAGCTCCGCCACCCCGCTCTCGCTCTTCGTTTCCGGCGTCGTCCCCTGCAGCATCACGCCGTGGGTGACGTCGGCCACCGACAGCCTCGCTTCCAAGAGCCCAATCACCGTCAGCAACGCTCGCTTCAGCGCGTCGCTTGATGCCACGAGCGTCACGACATTCGTCGGAAAGCCGTGAACGCAGGCTGAGCAGCATCAGCTACGAAATCGCGTGCGCCCCCGCGCGAAGGCCTTCCATACAGAAATGGTAGGTATTTCCGCTGCCCTGCGCTCCACAGATCCGAAGCCAACGTGACGGAACTCGCGGGCAGATCCCACTGCCGGGTACGATGTCTTTCTACTTTGGGGGTCGCATGCGCATAGGACAATTTCACATGGTCGCCTCTTCCGTGCTCGTCGGCGTCCTGGGTTGCGGGAGCCCCAGCGTCATGTCTGGTGGCTCTGGTGGCACTGGGAAGGCAGGTAACGGAGGCTCTGCGGACCAAGGTGGCACGAGCGGTACTGGTGGCACAACCGTGAGTGGCGGGGTTTCGGGCAGCGGCGGCGCGACAAGCACTGGCGGCTCGGGCCACGGCGGCGCGACAAGCACGGGCGGTTCGGGCAGCGGTGGCGCATCCAGCTCAGGCGGCTCGGGCAGTGGCGGCGCGACAAGCACCGGCGGTTCGGGAAGCGGCGGTGCGACAAGGACCGGCGGCTCGGGTAGTGGCGGCGCGACAAGCACCGGCGGTTCGGGTAGCGGTGGCGTGACAGGTACCGCTGGCTCAGGCAGCGGTGGCGCAGCAGGTGGCTTGAGTGGCGGTTCCGGAGGCAACGGTGGCTCCACGAGCACTGGTTCTGGCGGTACAGGGACTGGCGGGGCGACCGCCGCAGGCGGTGGCTCTGGCGCGGTGCCCAGCGCGGGGTGCAGCAAGACTTCGACGCTGACCTTCACCACGGTTCCCAACGAGAGTGCGAGTGCTGGCACAGGGTCGGGGAACGGTGTGGGCCACGGCGATGGCGGTTACTACAAGTTTTCGAGTGGCACCAGCAATGGTCGGGGCTTCGCCATGAGGCTTCCGGACAACTACGACAGCAGCAAACCCTACTGGCTGATCTTCGGGTTTCACTGGAATGGCGGCAATTCTGCCCAGGTGGATAACGGTGGAACCAATGGGTACTGGTGGGCCTACTACGGACTCCAGAGAAAGTCGAACAACAACGCGATCTTCGTCGCGCCCGATGGGCTCAATGCCGGCTGGGCGAATTCCGGCGGACAAGACCTGACCTTCGTCGACAACATGGTCGCGCTGATTGAGGACAATTACTGTGTCGACACCTCGAACATCATCACCTCGGGTTTCAGCTACGGCGGCGGCATGAGCTACGAGCTCGCGTGCGCACGTGCGAAGGTCTTCCGTGCGGCCGTGATCTACGAAGGAGGTCAGCTCAGTGGGTGCGACGGTGGCAACGACCCCATCGCATTGTGGCAGGTGGAAGGGCTCACCGACACCACAGTTGGTATGAGCTTTGCCACACCCATACGCGACAAGTTCGTCAAGAACAACGGCTGCACCGCCCAGAGCCCGCCCCAACCAGCCAGCCCTCCCCCCTATTTGAACCCCGGAGGGCATATCTGCACCGACTACGCCGGATGCTCGGCCGGGCATCCCCTCCGCTGGTGCGTGAGTCAGTCGGGGCACGGCCCAGGTCCAATAGATGGAAACTCGGACCTCTACAATTCCTGCGCGACACCTCCCAAGACTTGCTCGGCCTCGTGCCCGTGTACCTGGACCCCGGACGACGTATGGCCCTGGCTAACGGGACAGACCATAACCGGCCAGACACCGAACGCGACGAAGTGATCCGAATGTAGGGGAGCAAGCATGCGTTCAACAACAGTCGTCACCGGTTCGATAGTCGCTCTCGCTCTTCTGGGATGCAGCAGCGGCGGCTCCGGCACAGGATCGGCCACCGGGGGTTCCGTTGGCGCAGGAGGTGGAAGCGGTGGTCGCCCGAGCAGCGGTGGAACCTCCGGCTCGGCCGGCACCGGAAGCGGGGGGAGCACATCGTCGGGCGGTACGGCTGCTGGTGGCGCAGGCGCCGGCAGTGGCGGCGCATCCGGCAGTGGCGGCGCTCCAGGTAGTGGCGGCGCCAGGGCGACTGGTGGCGCCACGAGCAGTGGCGGCGCTGCGGGCAGTGGCGGCGCTGCGGGCAGTGGCGGCGCTAGGGCGACTGGAGGCGCCACGGGCGGTGGCGGCGCAGGCACGGGTGGCGTTGCCGGCACCGGTGGCGTCGCCGGCACGGGTGGCGTTGCGGCATCCGCGAGCGGCTATTACTATGTTTCACCGAACGGTACGGGAACCGACTGCACGATCTCCTCCCCCTGCTCGCTCACACAGGCGCAAACGGTCGTGCAGGCCGCGGTCAAGACGATGAAGAGCAACATCACCGTCGAGCTCGCCGATGGGGTCTATGCCCTGACGGCGCCGCTGGTCTTCACGGCGGCCGACTCGCCGCCCGCCACGGGAGCCCCTGCGGCCGACGCGGGAGCCAATGGCCTCACGGTCGCCTGGCAGGCTGCGACTGGCGCTCACCCGGTGATCTCAGGCGCGCAAAAGATTACGGGATGGACCGTCAGCGATTCGGCCAAGAAGATCTATACGGCCACGGCGCCGGCCAGCTTCGCCACGCGACAGCTCTACGTCGACGGCAAGCTCGCCACCCGCGCGCGTTCAGCTTCGATCAGCCGCTCCAACATGAACGGTCTTCCGTCGACGAACAACGGCGCGAGCACCTCCGGCTGGACGTTTTCAAACAGCAGCCTGAGCTTCTTGAACAACCTGGCCCAGCCGGCACGTGCCGAGCTCAACATCATCGGATCGTGGACGAATCGCTACTCGCCGATCCAGAGCGTTTCGAGCGGCACGGTGACCATGCAGCAGCCGGCCTGGAACGAAAACACCTGGGGATATGATACGGTTCAAAGCCCCTATCGGCAGGGGCCCATCTACGTCGAGAACGATTACACGCTCCTCGATTCGGCCGGGGAATGGTACCAGGACACAACCGCCGGCGCGCTCTACTACATCCCTCTGTCCGGCCAGGACATGAGCACGGCCGACGTCGAGTTGCCCCAGTTGCAACTGCTCATCGCGGTGGGCGGCGCTTGTCCTGCTGGCACGCCGTCCGGCGGGGCGGACTGCGTTCAGCCAACAGGCAGCGACCCAACGCAAGCCGTGCCGTACGCGGCCCCGGCCGGAGGCGATCCCTACGCGCAGCCGGCGCACGACCTCACGTTCAGCGGCCTGACCTTTTCCTACACGAGCTGGCTGCATCCCAACACGTCCGACGGATTTGCCGATCAGCAGACCGGCGGGTACCTCGTCGGGCCAACTTCCAATTACCCGGGCGGCGGACAATCCCCCGTGTTCGAGTCCGCCCGGCCGCACTGGCATCAGATGCCGGCAGCGGTCCAAGTGTCGAACGCGTACAACATCTCCTTCGTGGGCGACAGGTTCGTCGCTCTCGGGCAAGTGGGCCTCGGGATCGGGAACGATGCCAACGCGCACGCAACGGGCGTCGGGCTCGGGGCGAATGGGATCAGCGTCATCGGCTGTGTGTTCTCGCAGATCGCTGGTGGCGGGATCGTGATCGGGGGGATCCAGGCGTGGGCCCATCACCCGTGCGGCGACAAGGTTTGCATGTCGAGCGATGCGGGGGCGCGCTTGGTCAACCAGAACATGACCCTCCAGGACAACCTCATCCACGACGTCGGGATCGATTACAGAGATTTTGCCGGCCTCATGTTCACCTATACGGCGAACGTGGTCGTGTCGCACAACGAGGTCTACAACGTGCCGTATTCAGGGATCGCGAGTGGCCTCGGGTGGGGCACGAACGATGCGGGCGGCAACAACGACTACAAGACGCGCGCGACAGGCGATCTCTACAAATACCAGCCCCTGTACCAGAACGCGACCACCGCCAAGAACAATACAGTCAGCGCCAACTACGTCCACCTGGGCATGCTCCAGATGAACGACGGCGGGTGCCACTACAACCTGGGGTTCCAACCTGGGACGGTCGTTACGGAAAATTACTGCGAGGGCAAGGGCTCCGGACTTTCCGGTACCTTCTGGGGCGAGTACAACGACGAAGGCTCAGCCTACATCACGGAAACCAAGAACGTGTACGCGAACTTCGGTTCTTACGTCACCGCAAATTCGAATGCCTCCAACAACACGGGCCATATCACGTTCACCAACAACTGGGGCAGCTCCGCCAGCCCGGGACTCAACGGCCCCAATAACACGGTCTCGGGCAACATCGCCATCAGTGGAGACACTTTTCCCGCGGATGCCCAGACGATTGTCAGCGCTGCAGGCCTCGAGCCAGCCTATGCCGGTCTGAAGACGTCCCCCTGACCTGAAACACCTCGCCCCGCGTAGCGGAGCGAAGCGGGCGAGGGCGCGGCGAAGCCGCGGGGGTAGGCGTGTAGGGCGTGTAGGACCCGAAGTGCCCGCAGGGCTGAGAGGTCGCCGAGCGCAGCGAGACGGGTGAGCATCTGTGTTCCTAGTCAAGGTCAAATCTCCGTGGTTTGCCAGCGCGAGTTAGAGCGCAACATGGCGTTGAGGATGGTGAGCAGCTTGTGCATACAAGCGACGATGGCGACCTTCTTGAGCTTTCCTGCGGCGACTAGCCGAGCGTGGAATCTGGCGATGACTGGGTTGAAGCGTATGGCAGCTAGGGTGGCCATGTAGAGGACGTTGCGGACTTCGGTGCGGCCGCCCCAGATGATGCGGCGGCCGCGCAGGGTGCCGCTGTCCCGGTTGAGTGGAGCAACACCGATGAGGGCTGCGATCTGCTTGCGGTTGAGGGTTCCAGTCTCAGGGGCATGGGACAGGATGGTGCGAGAGAGGACGGGGCCAGCTCCTGGAACGCTTTAGATGATGTCGTCCTTGGCTTTCCAGACCGAGGAATTGCCGATGGCCGTGTCGATGTCGTTGTCCACCTCGTCGAGCTGCTTTTCGAGGTAGGAGATGGTCCTGCGGATGGCCCTCTGCACGCGCTTGGAGGGCGGGTCAGCGCTGAGACGGTTTTTCTCGGCAGTGATCATGTCGACCACCTGCCTGCGCCTGGCGAGAAGGGCGGCAAGCTCCTGGGTCTCTGCGTCGACAGGCGGGCGGACAGGTGGCCGTATTCGTTCGGCGAAAAGAGCGATCATGGCGGCGTCCAGGGCATCGGTCTTCGCGAGACAGCCGTTGGCCTTGGCGAAGTCGCGAACTCGTCTGGGGTTGACGACGACAGCGGGCAGGTTGGCAGCGAGGAGCGCCGCAAGCACGCGTCGTTCGAGTCCACCGGTGGCCTCAAGAACGATGAGGGTGACGTTCAGGGCGGCCAACTCTTTGCAAAGGGCGCGCACCGTGTTGTCTTGATTGGGGGTGGACCAGGCTCTTTGGGCCGGCAAGACATGGACGTCGAGCGTGGCCTTGGAGACGTCGATACCTACGAATGTGTCAGCTGTTGGTGTCACGGGCTCCTTTCGCGAAGGACTTCTGCTCTTGGTATGCCCAGCCTTGCGGAGTATGCGGGCTCGAGGCCCTCTCATCTGTTCGGGCTGCTTGTGAAAGTCGACACGACGACCCTCGCTCACCCACGGTCTTTCTGACCTGAGGGGCATCGGTCTGTCGTGCCGTTGAATCTCGTCGTGCTCCTTCGCCTTTGGGGGCGAGCGTAGCCCAGCTTTGCTGGGCGAAGCGAGGGGGGGGACCGGGGGACTGCGAGCGAGAGCGAGCCAGTCCCCCGTAAGATACAAGGGGCTGCCCGTTTGGCTCCTCGCTGTCTCAAATGGACGCGAGGTCGGTTGTTCCGCTAATGTTCCGCGGTGAAGAATCCAAGTTCTGGTCTTGACGCGAATGCACTTTTTACGGTGGCTCTCGGCATGGTCAATCCATGGGAGGTCGTAGAGCTGAACCTTGACGCCGAGAAGAAACGCCTCGACATCAAAGTCGACTTCAGGCCGGGGAGCACCTTCCCTTGCCCTACGTGTGGCGATGCTTGCAAGGTACACGATGCCTCGCCGCAGACATGGCGACACCTGAACTTCTTCCAGTACCTCACCTATGTCGAGGCAAGACAACCTCGAACCAAGTGTGACAAGCACGGCGTCTTGACGGTCGATGTGCCATGGGCTCGTGGCGGGTCGAACTTCACCCTTCTCTTCGAGGCGATGGTGGTGGAACTGGCACGCAACGGCCTCACGGTGGCGGCGGTCGGTCGCATCGTCGGCGAGCATGACACGCTCCTGTGGCGCATCCTGGGGCTGCCCGTTTCACGCCTGAAGGATCCGGGCCATCGGCCCGGCGGCGGTACTGAGAGGGTGCCAGAAGAGCCGTTTGGTTGGGCCGGGCTGTGCCGAAAGCGGTCGTACCAGCGATACCAGCGGCGGCACGCATGCCTCCGCTGGTTCTCGCAGGGCATCCTATCTCAGGGTGTCGCCGTCGTGATGTCGATGGAGGCGCCGGTTAGCGACCCCGAGGTCGCCTTCAGCGTGATCTTTCCAGCGGTGGCCGTGGATTGAACGATGGCCATCAGCTTGCCGCTGAACGCGGCGTGCGAAGTGCCCTTGTAGGAGTCGTGGTTCGTCGAATCTCCGGCGTCGAGTCCCACCAGTGCTCCAGGACCGCTTACCG
Organism: uncultured delta proteobacterium; assembly: GCA_963824555.1. GTDB lineage: Bacteria > Myxococcota_A > Polyangia > Fen-1088 > Fen-1088 > Fen-1118. The sequence continues at coordinate 21,201 of CAWGPW010000024.1, forward strand.
TGAAGGCGACTGTGTCCTTGGCTTGCGGCAGAACGACCCCCTGGGCGTCGACAATGTCCACCTCGACATAGGCCAAGTCCCTCCCATCGGCCGTGATCGAAGCGCGGTCGGCCTTGAGCGTCAAGGCCGCAGCCGCCCCGGCGGTTTGGACCGTGTCGGTCGCGACCACCGTACCGCCTTTGGTGGCCTTCGCCTGCAGCGTGCCAGTCGCGAATGGGACCGACCACTGAGCGTGGGCGGTCGTACCCGAGATGGTCTTTGAACCCTGGGACTTGCCGTTGAGGAAGAGCTCGACACTGTCCGCATTGCTGTAGACCCAGACAGTCACGGATTGCCCAGCCGTCCAACTCGTCCAATCCATGGGCACGACGTGGACCATGGTCGGTCCAGCAGCGTTCCACTTGCTTTGGTAGAAATAGAAGATGTCCTTGGGGAAGCCTGCCGTATCGATGGCGCCGAAATACGAGCTCTTGGACGGCCAGCCGTACGGCGTGGGTTCGCCAATGTAGTCCCAGCCGGTCCAGATGAACTCGCCGGCAATGTAAGCGTCCGCGTTGACGCTCTGCCACGATCCCTCGGCGCTCGTCCCCCAGGACACCACGCTGTTGTCGTAGGACGAGCACTGGTTGTCGCTGGATGACAGGATATTCGTGGTGACCGGCGTCTTGTAGACGTTTCGACTCCTGACGGCGGAGGATGACTCGCTGGCGAAGAGCTTCCAGGTCGGATTGCTCGAGTGCGTCCCGGCATACGAGTACGGAGCGTAGTTGAGGCCGACCACATCTTCCAGGGGAGCAGTCGCGGCGCCGGTGGCACCGGAGGCAAAGGCTTGACCGATCACGCGCGTGGTGTCCTTGGCCTTGACCGCCGTGATGAGTGACTGTGCGACGGTGGCGTTGTTGTCATCGGGAATCTCGTTGCCGATGCTCCAGATGATGACACCCGGGTGGTTGCGATCTCGGGACACCATGTCGCCGATATCGGTCTGGGACCACTGATTGAAGAATCGCGCGTAGTCGTACGTATTCTTGCCCTGGTCCCAGCAGTCGAAGGCCTCGTCCATCACGAGGAAGCCCAGGCGATCGGCCATGTCGAGAAACTCGGGCGCGGGCGGGTTGTGCGACGTGCGCAGCGCATTGACACCCATATCCTTGAGCATCTGGAGGTGCTTTTCGATGGCACGGTTGTTGACGGCGGCGCCCAGCGCTCCGAGGTCATGGTGATTGCACGTGCCGTTGAGCTTCAAGCTCTGACCGTTGAGCGAAAACCCCTTGTTCGCGTCGAATGCGAAGGTGCGGATCCCGAAGGGGGTCGTGTACGTATCGACCACAGAGCCCCCGACCGACACGGTTGTCACCACGGAGTAGAGCGTCGGCGATGAGGGTGACCACAGCTTGGGATTGGCCACGGTCGCGGTATGCGTGACATTGGCGGTCTTGCCTGCGGTCACGGTCGTCGCCGCCGAAGAGCCCGTGCCCACCTCGGTGCCGGAGGCGTCGCGAACCGAGCTGGCCACCGTCACCGATTGGTCGGTGGTGGCGTCATTCTGCACCGTCACCGCGATGTTCACGGTGGCACTCGAGGTCGAGACCTGCGGCGTGGTCACGAACACACCAGTGTAGGCGACGCGAACCGGGTTCACTGTCTTCAGCCAGGTGTGACGGTAGATGCCGCTTCCCGAGTACCAGCGGCTGCTGGGCTGCTGATTGTTGACCCGGACGGCGAGCACATTCGACGCGCCCGCCTTGGCACTGGCAGTCAGATCACATTCGAAGGAGGAGAATCCATAGGGACGGGCGCCCACTTGGGTGCCGTTGAGGTACACGGTGCTGTCCATGTAGACACCGTCGAACTGGACCAAGACCTTCTGTCCCGAGCTTGAGGCGGGCAGCGTGAAGGTCTTTCGGTACCAGCCCGTACCGCCATCGAGGTAACCACCACCGCCGCCGGCTTTGGAGCTTTGGTTGAAGGCCAGAGAGATGCTCCAGTCATGGGGCACGTCCAAGGAAGTCCAGGCCGAGTCGTCGAAAGTCGTGGCCTGGGCGCCGGTGACGTCTCCGAGGTGGAACTTCCATCCCTGGTCGAAGCTGACCGTGGTCGAACGGGCGCCATCGTAATTATTGACGAGCGCGCCGGACGCCGCGCTGCTTCCCCCGGTGCCGCCAGGCCCAGCACCTCCGGCACCACTGCCACCGCTCGCCACGACGCCACCCGTTGCTGCGCCACCCGCGCCGGCACGCCCGCCGGTTGCCGCGCCGCCGATTGCGCCGCCCCCCGTCCCAGTGCCGGCCTGGCCACCCGTCACGCCTCCGGTCGGGGTGGAGCCGCCCGAGCCGCTTCCGCCTCGGGTGCTCCCTCCTGAGCCACCCGCCGTGGTGGAGCCACCCGATGCGGTCCCGCCCGATCCCGATGCACCTCCGGTCGGCTTGCCCCCGGTCGCGGCCAAGCCACCCGATGGGTTGACCCCGCTGCCGCCCGTAGCCACCGTGCCACTTCCCCCGCCGGCTCCCGAGCTTCCTCCACTTCCAGTGGACTGCGAACAGGCAAGGATGTTCAAGGCACCGATGAGCGTGATGCCGGTAAAGATGATTCTTGCTTTCATGGTGTTGCCCTTCTTCTGTCCCGAATCAGGTGAAGTAACAGCGTTATCCTTTGTGCAGTGGCGCGAGCCTTGCGATTCCGTCGCGCAGATTCAGCCGACGGAAAGCCAACGCTCGCGCCACGGCACAGGATGTCGCTTCCAGCTCCGCCCCTGCCTCCGCTCCCGCCCTCCCGCCCTCCCACTCGGTCGCGCCGGGACCACGCTCTGACCGGAGAATCCAATCCACGCGGCCAGGCTCTCATGTGGGGAGATGCCCTCAACCGGTCCAAACAAGGCGAATGAGCGAGGAGAGGGTGAACACCAGGGTGAACACCTCTCCATCCTGGTGGGCGCCCCGGATCCGATCCTGCGCGAAAGACTCGCCTCGGCCCTGCGCCTGCAAGGCCACGAGGTTCTCGAAGCGGCCGATGCCGAGGACATGCGCGCCAGGCTGGCCGAGAACACGGAGCGCAGGGGCCAACCGCTCGATCTCATCTTGTGCGGAGGCTTGTTCGCCGAGCAGGAAGATCCCGAGCTCGCCCAGCGCCTCGCCTCGCCAGGGGTTACGCGTGCCCTGGTCCTGATTCCCTCAGGCGGATTCCTGTCGACCGCCACGCGAGCCCAACGCCTGGGCGCGACCGCGGTCATGGACGAGCTGCCAGCCGGCAAGAGCTTGTGGGAAATTCTTCGCAAAGCGACGCGCGACGCGGACGCCTGAATTCACCGCACCGCATCTGTCACGCCCTGGCACGCCGACCGACAAAATCGCGCTCTGCGTGGGTGGGGGATGCCTTTTCAAGCCCTATCGCGGATTCCTCCTGCCTCGCCGAAACTGCTACCATCGGGAGCTTCCACGCTAATAACCTTCGACGCCACAGGAAGACAATGAGCAAACAGGTACGGTTTTTGATTCCGACGTTGGTACTGGCCGGATTTGCCTGCGGGGGCAGCCACGAGACGCCTCCACCTGGCGAGGGTGTAGACGCGGGCGTTTTCCAGGGCTGGGGCATCGATGGGGGCGCGAGCAGCTTCGTCATCGACGCAGGCACGCTCGGCTTGGGAGTCGACGATGGGACGATGGCCAGCCTCGACGGTGGCGCGAGCAGCGGCCCGTACCCGACCCAGGCCTGCCTCGACCGTGCCAACGCCTTGCTCGGTCAAATGACGGCCGATGAGAAATACGCGCAGATGCTACAGATGGAGCGAGCGGCGCTGACCACGGCCCTGGTCACCCAGTACGGCGTCGCCTCGGGCTTCAGCCAGGGTGGCTCGGCGCCCTCGGACAACTCGCCTTCGGGATGGGCGGATATGGCCGACGGCTACCGCCAGGCCGCGCTTGCCAGCCGAATGCAGATTCCGTTCCTTTACGGCGCCGACGAGGTTCACGGCGTCGGCACGGTGAAAGGCGCCGTCGTGTTTCCGCACAACGTCGGTCTGGGCGCCACGCGCGACACGACCTTGGTCGGGCAAATCGCCAGCATCGTCTCCGGCGAAAGTCTCGGTTGCGGTGTGGACTTCCCCTTCACACCTGTGGTGGCGGTCGCCCGCGACGAACGCTGGGGTCGCACCTACGAAGCCTTCGGCGAAACCCCCGAGCTGGCATCGACGATGGGCTCGATCATGGTCAAGGGCTTGCAATTCACGTCGACGGGCGCTTCCACCGGGCTTCTGACCAGCGCGAAACACTATCTTGGCGACGGCGGCACGGCCAACGGCGTGAATGGCGGAGACACCAGTGGCGACGAGGCCACCCTGCGGGCCATCCACCTCGAACCCTACCGTGCGGCGGTGGCGGCCCATGTCGGCGCGGTCATGGCTTCCTACAGCAGCTGGCAGGGGGTCAAGATGCATGTCAACAAGACCATGATCACGGATGTCTTGAAGGGCGAGCTTGGCTTTGGCGGCTTCGTGATTTCCGACTTCAATGCTTGCTTCCAGCTTGGCGTGCCCAACCAAGACGGACTCGGCCAGTGCCTGAACGCGGGCGTCGATATGTTCATGATCTACGGCACCACCATTCCGACCATGCTGGGATACTTCTCCAACCTGGTGCAGGCCGGCACGGTCAGCCAAGATCGCGTCGACGACGCCGTCCGGCGCATCGTCGCCGTGAAGTGCGAGCTCGGGCTCTTCGAAGCGAGCGGCAAGGTCGATCGCACGCTCACCGCAGATGTCGGCTCCGCAGCGCACCGGCAGGTAGCCCGCCAGGCGGTGCGAGAATCGCTGGTGGTGCTGAAAAACACCGGCGACTTGTTGCCGCTTCCCAAGACCCTGACGGTCGCGCTCGCGGGCAAGAGCGCCGACGACACCGGGAATCAGTGCGGCGGTTGGACCATCTCGTGGCAGGGCTCGTCCGGTAACGGCGTGCCCGGTGCGACCAGCGTGCGCCAGGCTTTCGTGGCAGAGCTGGGCGCGAGCCAGGTGAAATACTCCGTCGACGGTTCAAGCACGAGTGGCGCCAGCGTCGGCGTCGCGGTGATCGGCGAGACACCTTACGCCGAAGGCAAGGGTGACAGCTCCGATCTGACCGTGTCCAGTACCGACGTGAAAGTGGTCCAGTCCTTGAAGCAGGCGGGACTCCCGACCGTCGTCGTGCTCATCGCCGGGCGCCCGATGATTCTCGATCCCTTGATGCAATACGCGGATGCCATCGTGATGGCGTGGCTACCGGGCAGCGAGGGCGCCGGCATCACGGACATCTTGCTCGGGGACGCGCACCCCTCGGGCACGCTGCCGCACAGCTGGCCGCGCTCCATGTCGCAGATCCCGATCAACGTCGGCGACGCAAGCTACGATCCCCTGTATCCCTACGGTTTCGGCCTGACCTACTGAGAGGGCAGAATACTCCGAAGTTCGCCATGACATCGGCTATGCGATCGGCCACTATGCTCTCCATGACTTCGGACGAGCACCGCGATCACCACGGGAATCCCAAGGACCTGCAAGAGTACATCGCCAGGCTGGACGATCCGGGACGCGACGAGTGGCAGCGTCCCGATGTCGTGATGGCTGCGCTGGGGATGACCCAAGAAAGCGTGGTGTGCGAAATCGGTACCGGAACCGGCTACTTCGCGCTTCGGCTGGCCAAGCTGGCGGCCTGGGTCTACGCCGTGGACGTGGAGCCGCAGCTACTCTCCCTGTTGCGCGAGCGCGCCGCCGGCGCGGGCGTGCAAAACCTGACGCCCGTTTTGGGACTGCCGCTGGATCCGCTGCTTCCACCCGCGGCGTGCGACCTGATTTTGACAGTGAACGCCTTCCACCATGTCCAGGAAAAGGCCGCGTACCTGCGGCGCCTGCAGCGCGCGCTCCGTCCCGGTGGCCGCGTGGCCATCGTCGATTTCCACAAGCGCGAGTTGCCCATCGGGCCGCCCGTGGATCACAAGCTCGACCGCGAGGAATGCCTGGCGCAAGTCCAAGCCGCGGGCTTGCGGATCGTCAGCGAATACGACTCGCTCCCGTACCAGTATTTCCTGGTCGCCGCCTGACGATTCCACGACGCGCCATGAAACTCTGTGCGGGCACGGCCAAGATCACCATCCTGGTCGACAACAGGGCAGACGAGGGGCTCGTCGCCGAGCATGGTTTTTCCGCCTGGATCGAGACCGCGGACCAGCACCTGCTCTTCGACACGGGCCAAGGCCCGGCACTTGCCCACAACGCGAGCAAGGTCGGCGTCGTACTGAGCTCCGCGGATGCCCTGGTGCTCAGTCACGGCCACTACGACCACACCGGCGGGCTGGCCCTGGCCGTCGAAACCGCACCCGCCGTTCATGTCTACTGCCATCCGGCGGCGAGCGGCCGGCGCTACTCTGTCCGTGACGGAGAGGCCAGGCCCATCGAAATGCCACGTTCGTCGGCATCGGCGCTCGCGCGTCTCCAGCCGGAGAAGCTGCACTGGACCGAAACAGCGCTCGAGATCGCCCCGGGCATCGGCCTTTCCGGCCCCATTCCGCGCCGCACGGATTACGAAGATGTGGGGGGCCCGTTCTTCCTCGACGTCGAGGGAAAGAACGGCGATCCAATCGATGACGACATGGCGCTTTGGATCGGAACCGAGAGGGGGCTCGTGGTCGTCACGGGATGTGGTCACGCGGGTCTCATCAATACGCTGACCCATGCCCTTGGCGTGAGCGGGGCCTCTCGAATTCACGCGGTCCTCGGCGGTTTCCATCTGCGCGAGGCGAGCGGAACCCGCATCGAGAGCACCATCGAGGAGCTCCGGGAGCTTGCTCCCGACCTCATCGTTCCATGCCATTGCACGGGAGCGCGCCCCATGGAGGCCCTGAAGAATGCCTTCGGCGAGCGCGTTCACCTCGGATCGGCCGGGGCCACGTACACCTTTGGCGGTCAGTAGCGCCCCTGGGCCTTGACCGTTGCCGGCTTGGCGCGAATGGTCAGGATCCTGGTTCCTGTGCCTGGCACCGCTCGTGCATGCAGGGAGCGCATGCACGACCTCGAAACCGCACCCTCGAGAGCCAATCATTCCCGCAAACCCCGACTGCTGGTTGGCGAGAACAACGCGGCCCTTCGTGATCTCCTACTCGCGCTATTCAAGGCCGAGGGGTATGAAGTCCTTGCCGTGGCGAGCGGAACGGATCTGATGGACGCGGTGGCCGTTTCGCTACATCCCGAGTTTGGATCCGGAGAGTTCGACCTCGTGATCTCGGAATCCCACATCCTAGGTCCGACGGAACTGCAAACATTCAGCAGGTTGGGAGGATGGGCGAAAGTCCCGCCCTTCGTGTTCGTCACCAACTTCGCAGACAAAGAGCTGCAGGTGAAAAAGAATCAATTCGATGTGGTGGCCATGTTGGAGAAGCCGCTCGATATCGACAACCTCCGGGAGCTTGTGAAGAGTTACCTACACCATCCGACCGAGAAACACGGCAACGCGCAATCAGACACCGCAGGGTGAAGTGGGGATGAATTCCCGATCGACCTGGAAATAGTCCCGACTCCCGCGCAACACCATACTCTGCTTCGGGCCTGCTGCTGGACACCGCGGCCGGCACGTTTCATGCGTGGGTAGAGGTGAGAGGCATTGTTTGGAGGCGTCCATGTCAAACATCGGTCGCTCGGTTGTTCTCCCTATCTTCTTTGCTGCCAGCGCGTTCTACGGCCCGCCAGGTGCCGCCGGAGACGAGGAAACCCAGTCGCAGGCATCCGCACCCACGGGCCGCATGACCACGGATGGGAGTTTTGCCCATTACCTCGTGTCACCCACCGGATCCATCGATGGAATCGTGCTGGAGGACGGCACGGTGGCGCGATTTCCTCTATTTGGACCCGTTTTCAAAACTTCTTTCCTTCGGCCTGGGGATACGGTTCATATCGAAGGTGACGGGTTGAGCGGCCCGACCGGCCCCGTCCTCATCAACGCCTCCGTGGAAGTACGCAGCAGAGCAGCCGCAGGAGCGGGGACCAAGCCAAAGCAGTCCCTGGCAACAGGCTCGAGGACTCGGTCCCGCCGTGGCCGAGAGCATGGGCCAAGAGCGGACAAGGGCCAGAATGGAAGTGCTTCCAAGACGAGGTCGGCAACGAATCGGACCGTGGAGTCATCCACAGGAGAAAAAGCGAGCCGCAGCTTCTACTGGGGAAAAACGAACATCTCGGCGGGAATAGAGACACGCCCCGAAAGTTTCTGGCTGAGGCTAAGCCATGTCACCACGGGCACCGGCCACGTCTACGTCGATCCGCACTGGAGACGAGTCAACGAGACCTCGGGACCCTAGGCCAGTCCTAGGCTACGAACCAATGCTCGTGCGATGCCGAACTTCGACGCCCTTGACGAAGAAGAGCACGTCCTCGGCGATGTTGGTGGCGTGGTCGGCGATGCGTTCCAAGCTGTGCGCGATGAAGATGAGATCCACGTTCGTCGCCGCAGCCGAGGCGTCCGCCTCGATGCCGTGAACCATGTGATCGAACATGCGGTTCTTGAGCGCGTCGACGCTGTCGTCGGCTCGCAACACGTGTCGCGCGCGCTCGGCGTCGCCATTCTCGATGGCCTCCACCGCGGTCCGAACCATCTCCTGGACTTGTTTGGCCATCTCGGGGATCTCGGTCACACCGGGCGAAGGGGAATGCTTGAGCAGCCTGAGCGAGCTGCGCGCGATGTTGACGGACAAGTCACCCATGCGCTCGAGGTCGCTGTTGATCTTGATGGCCGCGGTGATGAATCGGAGATCCTTGGCGACCGGCTGAGCCAAGGCGAGCAGCTGCGCCGCGACATGGTCGACTTCGATCTCGAGCGCATTGATCTCGGCTTCGTAGTCGAGGACACGCCGCGCCTCCAGCTCATCCCGATGGACCAGGATTTTCACGCTGCCGTCCAGCGCCTTCTCGACCAAAGCCGCCATGGCCAGCAACCTCTCGCGCAGAAGATCAAGCTGGTGAATCAGTTGCAACGTCATATCTCCTTTTCCCTCTCTCCCTATCCTTGTCAGCCGAAGCGGTCAGCCGAAGCGCCCCGTCACGTAGTCCTCGGTTTCCTTCATGCGCGGGTTCGCGAACATCTCGGCCGTCGGGCTGAACTCCACCAGGCGCCCCATCAGGAAGAAAGCAGTGTGCTCGGAGACACGTGCCGCCTGCTGAAGGTTGTGGGTGACGATGATGATCGTGCGTTCGCCGCGCAGGGTATAGAGCAGGTCCTCGATCTTCGCGGTGGCGATGGGATCGAGGGCCGAGCAGGGCTCGTCCATGAGCAAGACCTCGGGTTTCACGGCCAGCGCGCGGGCAATGCAGAGGCGCTGCTGCTGGCCTCCGGACAGGCTGTACGCCGAGGCGTGCAACTTGTCCTTGACCTCGTCCCAAAGCGCTGCCTTGACCAAGCTCTCCTCGACGATCTGCTTGATCTTCGATCCCTTCCCCAAGCCATTGACGTCCAGTCCGTACGCCACATTGGCGAAGATCGACATGGGAAACGGATTCGAGCGCTGGAACACCATGCCAATGCGTCGTCGGATCTTGTTCACGTCACCCTTGAGGATGTCCGCGCCGTCCAGCGTAATGCTACCCTCGCGGCGCGCCCCCTTTACCGTTTCGTTCATGCGATTCAGGGTGCGCAGAAAGGTCGACTTGCCACACCCCGAGGGTCCGATGAGAGCCGAGATCTTCTTCGAAGGGAACGCCAGATCGATGCCGAAAAGCGCCTGCGTCTGACCGTAGTAGAAATCGAGATGCGAAACCACGAGGCCACGGGCGGATTCGGGGCTTTCGCTGGCTTGGTTCCTGGCGGCCGCGGGACGAGGGGCGACGAGCGGAACCAGAGGATCGGTCATGGCAGCAGGCCCTCCGTCGGCAAGCTGCATGGGTTCATCGGTGCTATCCATGGGCGACATGTCCTCGAGCTAGGGTCAGACGGGCCAAGATGTTGACTACCAGAACCACCATGAGCAGGACGAAGCCCGCAGCCCAGGCCTGCTGATGCCAGTCCGGATAGGGCGCGATGGCGTAGGTGAAGATCATGACCGGCAAGGTGGCCGTGGGCTGATCCCACCCCTGACTCCAGAACTGGTTGTTGAGCGCAGTAAACAGGAGCGGCGCGGTTTCCCCGGCGACCCGTGCCAGATCGAGCATCACCCCCGATAGGATGCCGCGGAAGGCGGCCGGGATGACCACCGTGGCAATGACCCTCCACTTCGGCCTGCCGAGCGCCAACCCGCCTTCCCGCAACATCTGGGGAACCGCGTGAAGACATTCCTCGCTGCTCCGCACCGCGATCGGGATCATCATGACCCCGAGTGCGACGCCGCCGGCGAAGGTGGAAAAATGCCCCATGTGCATGACCACGATGGCGTAGGCCACGATTCCAATCACGATGGAGGGAACGCCGTTGAGCAGGTCGGTCACGTAGCGCAGCGCGAAGGCCGATCCGGGGCGTGCGTATTCGGAAAGAAAGACCCCACCCAGAAAACCCACGGGAAGTCCGAGTACCGTCGCCAGCGCCAGAACCTTGAGGCTACCCACCATGGCGTTCGCCATGCCTCCCCCGGTTTCACCGACCGGAGCCGGAAGCTCGGTGAAAAAAGAGAAGGTCAGGCTGTGCGCCCCGTGCCAGACCAGGTAACCCAGGATTGCAAGCAGGGATCCCGTGGTCACCAGGGCGGCAAACCCGGTGACGGCGACCATCGCGACATTGGCCGCGCTCTTGCGCGCCTCGAAAGAGATCATGTCGTGACCCACTTTCTGGAGGCAGCCAGAATCAGGATCCTGGCCAGGCCGTTGATGATGAAGGTCACCGCGAACAGCACCAGACCGAGCTCGATGAGGGCCGACAGGTAAAGGTCGCCAGTCGCCTCGGTGAACTCGTTGGCGATGACCGCCGCGATGGAGTACCCGGGCGCCAGCAGAGAGGCGGAGATGCGCGGCGTGTTCCCGATGACCATGGTCACCGCCATGGTCTCTCCGAGAGCGCGCGCCATCGCCAAGAACACCGATCCCAGAATGCCACGCGCGGCGTTGGGCCAGACCACGCGCCGGGTGGTCTGCCACCGACTGGCCCCCAGTGCCAAGGATGCCTCCCGCTGCTCTTTCGGCACGGACAGCAGCACCTCGCGCGAGACCGAGACAATGAAGGGAATGACCATCACCGAGAGCACCACACCGGCGGAAAAGTAGCTGACGCCATAGAAGGCACCCGAAAAGATCGGAAGGAAGCCGAGCGTCGCTTTCAACAGGGCACGACGTGATCTTCCAGGAACGGGACGACGACGAAAATGCCGAGCAGGCCGTAGAGCACGCTGGGGACCGCGGCGAGCAGCTCGATGAGGAACGTGAGCGCATCGGAAAGCCGGCGCGGGGCCAGCTCGGAGAGGAAGACCGCCGATGCCACGCCCTGGGGGACCGCGATGAGCAGGGCCAGGACGGAGGTCACCACGGTTCCGTAGATGAAGGGCAGTGCCCCGAACTGGCCCGCCACCGGATCCCAGGTGCTGGTGACCAGGAAATGCCAACCGAACTGGTGCCGCGCCAGTTTCGACTGCAAGATCAGCTCGCCGAGCACGATGGCGGTGATGAGGAAGATGGCCCCCGCTGCAAGCGACACCACCAAGCGGGCGATCTGGTCCCCGTCGCGCAACCGGCCGATGAAGCTGGTCCTGGCTTCACCGTCCCCCGACGACGGAGCGTCGGCGAGTGAGAGGGCCGCCTTGCTCACGGCTTGATGAGTCCGATCGCCTTCTCTTCCTTCGCGACCACGGCGGCCGGAAGCGGCGCATAAGTCAAGGCTTCCGTCAGGGCTTGACCGTCACGGAGCATCCATTTGAGGAAGCCCACCAAAATTTCACGCTTCTTCGCGTCGGCGATCTTCGATGGAATGAGCAGCCAGGTGAAGCTGGCGATGGGATAGGTTTCGCTGCCTGGCGCATTGGTGATGGAAACCCGAAAATCGTCAGGCATGGATTTCGCCGCGCCCGCCGCCGCCGCCGTCACCGATGCGAGATCGGCGCGCACGAATTTTCCCGCCGCGTTTTGGACCTTTCCGTAGCCCAGCTTGTTCTGCACCGCGTACACGAGCTCCACGTATCCGATGGAATTGGGGGTCTGGCGAATCAACCCGGAAACGCCTTCGTTCCCCTTCCCTCCCAACCCGACCGGCCAGTTGACCGAGGTCCCGACCCCGACCTTGCTCTTCCATTCGGGGCTGACCTTGGAAAGGTAGTCGACCCACACATAGGTCGTGCCGCTGCCGTCGGAGCGGTGAACCACGACGATTTCGTGGTTGGGCAGCTTGACACCGGGGTTGTGCTTCACGAGCTCAGGGTCGTTCCACTTCGTGATCTGGCCAAGGAAGATTCCGGCCAAAGCGGCGGGCGTGAAGTTCAACTCGCCGGTGACACCGGGAAGGTTGTAGGTGGGAACGTCAGCACCGAGAACCGTCGGAAAGTGCAGGGCTTTGCAACCACGCTTCTTGGTGAAGTCCGCCAGCTGCACCTCGTTCATGGGACCGTCGCTGGCCCCGAAATCGACTGTTCCTTCCGTGGTCTGCTTGATTCCACCACCCGATCCGATGGACTGGTAGTTGAGCTGAATGTCGGGGTGCAGCTTGTGATACTGGTTGAACCATTTCGAGTACATAGGATAGGGAAATGTTGCTCCCGCACCGTTCACCAGGGTCTGAGCCGTGCCCGAGGCACTCCAAAGCGTAACTGCGGCAGTGGCAAGCAAACCGATAACCTTCATGTTGTCTCCTTCCGATAACCAAGAGCGTCGGACGCGATTTCAGTCGACGAGGTTGTGTTTGGGATGCTGATCTTACGAGCACTCAATAGTCCGGCCCCGTGACCTTTCCTCGCCGTTCGTGCAACGATTAGGTGACGACGCGTTCGGGTGGGTGGTATTGCTTTTTGCACATATGTCCACTACTATGCACCGCGACTCCATCGCGGAGCTGCAAGCCAATCGCATGACTCTCCCCCCTTCCAGCGCCACCAGCGCCAAGCCCGCGGGCGTGGTGGCGACCCAGGCGTGCCTCGATCGGCTCCGGGAGAAGGAGCATGCGATGTGCCTCTTATGTGGCACCGCGAATCCGAACGGCCTGAAGGTCAAGTTCAGGGTTCAACCCGACGGCTCGGTGGCGGCCGCGTTCGACTGCCTACCGATGCTGCAAAGCTACCCGAGCGTCTTGCACGGCGGGGTCATCTCCGCGCTTCTGGACTCGGCCATGGCGAGCGCGCTGTTTGCCATCGGCGTCGTGGCGGTCACGGCCGCGCTCGAGGTTCGTTTCCTGGCGCCCACCTCGACCGGCCGATTCGCCATGGTCCGGGCCTGGACCGAGAACGCTGGCGCGCATCCGCTCTATCTTCAGCGCGCCGAGCTGCTTCAGGACGGCAAGGTCGTCGTGGAGGCCAAGGCCAAATTCATCGTCCGCGAGGCTCTCTGAGCGAAACCAATTCCCTGCGCCGGGCTTTGGTCCTGACCGTGGAATCCATCGATGTAGCCCAATAGCGCGGTTGGGCTGTGGCGTGGCGACCTGCCACACGTGACGAATTGCCTCGTGGCCAAGAGCATTGGACGCGGGAAATGTTCACATTGGGCACCATCGCAGGGCACATGCCAATGACAACCGATGGCACCGTGAATGCACGGATGATGCGAGGCACGGATGATGCGAGGCATAGGAGGACGAACATGAATTTCAACCGACTCTTCGCGCGATTCGCCCTGTTCGGGGCGTTCCTCGCCGCGGCCACCTTTGCCGCGGAGCCGGCCCAAGCCGAGGCCAAGTTCAAGAAGAAGGAAATCGAGGTCACCGAAGGGACGCAAACCGAGCTCACGCGGCCCAAAGAGCCGCCCAAGGAACAGAAGAAGGAGACCGGACCTGTTCTGACCGTGGACGTGTTCGAGGGCCAACAGAGAAACAAGATCAACGAGATCACCGACAAGCAGATTCGATACATGTACGATCTGGTGGAGAATTCCTCTGCGGACGATCCGCAGAAGCCGGACTACATGTTCCGTCTTGGCGAGCTTTTTGCCGACAAGCAGCGCTATCTGACCTTCAACGCGCGCGACCTCGACGAAAAGATCTACGAGGCACAGCGGGCGAAGAACACAGGGCTGGCGGCCAGTCTGCAACAAAGGCAGCAGCGATACCAGAAGCTGGCCGACGATGCCGCGCTGAAAGCGGTCAAGAGCTATGTCGGCGCTTCCAAATACCCGACCTACGCGCGCATGGATGAGGTGCTCTTCCGTCTGGCCTACCTGCTGCAGATGCTCAAGAAAGAAGACCAGGCACGCGAGTTCTACCACCGCCTCATCAAGGACTATCCTCAGTCGAAGTACGTTCCCAACGCCTACCTCTCCTTTGCCGAGCTCTATTTCCTCAAGGGCGACATGGAAACGGCTGGGAAGTTCTACGACAAGGTGACGGAATTCCCTGCCTCCACCGTGTTCGGCTATGCCCTGTACAAGAAGGGCTGGGTCGAGATCAACTTGGGCAACTTCAAGAACGCACTCGAGATCTTCGTCAAAGTAATCCAACTTTGCCAAAACGGAAAGATCGCCAAGAACCAGGCCGGGCCTCTCGAACGAGAGGCCAAGAAGGATCTGGTCAAGGCCTATGCGCGAACGCCCGGTGCCAGCCCCGACAAGGCGTGGGAGTTCTTCCAGCGCATGGGCGGCGACTACGCCCCCAAGATGCTCGAGGCGCTGGCCGAGCTGTACTGGGAGCAGGGCATGTTCACCGAGTCGTCGAGGATCTACCGCAAGATCATTTCGCTCAACGAGGGCTCGCAGCGCCTGTGCGAATGGCAGAACAAGATCCTGCGCAACACGCTGTCGAGTGGCAACAAGCGAGATCAGGTGCAAGAGCTCAAACGCCTGGGCAATGTCTACGAGGCCATGGTCAAGAGGCAAGACGTCAAGAAGGACATCATGAGCGAATGTCGGAACGTCTATCACGACACTGCGAAGGAACTGGCGTTGATCTGGCACAAGGAAGCGCAGCGAACCAAGAACGCCGATACCTACCAATTGGCGGGTATGGTCTACAGGGAATTCCTGAGCCACTTCGGCAACGAGAAGGATACGCCGGAGATCACTTTCTATTACGGCGAGATTCTGTGGCAGATGAACGCGTGGAAGGAAGCGGCCGAAACCTATACCAAGGTCATCCACCTCGACCCCAAAGGCAAGTACGTCAAGGAGGCCGCCTACGCCGCCGTGCTGGCGTGGAAGAACGCCCTCAACATCAGCGACGAGGGCGAGGGCGTGGACAAGGACAAGGACCGAGAGAAGAAACTTGAACCGCGGCCGATCCCGGAGTACCAGCAGAAGATGGTCGAGGCCTTCGACACCTACATCAAGTACGTGCCCGACGCTCCCGAGCTGGTGAAGATCAAGTACCGCAAGGCGCGCGTGTTCTACGACTACAATCACTTCGACGATGCCATCAAGCTCTTCGCCGACATCGTCGACCATCACACGACCGACGAGCTCGCAATCTACTCGGCCAACCTCCTCCTCGATTGTCTCAACATCCTCCACCGCTACAAGGAGCTGCTTCAGACCGTCGACAAGTATCTGGCCAACCCCATCCTCATGAAGGACGAGGAATTCCGCAAGCAGATGGTGTCGCTCAAGACCGACAGCCTGGTCGCCGAGGCCAAGCAGTATGAAAAGGACAAGAACTACAAGGAGTGCGGCATCTCCTTCATCGCCGCCGCCGAAACGCTGCCCGAGCACAAGGAGCACGCGCAGCGCCTGTACAACGCCGGGCTGTGCTTTCAGAACGCGCACTTGATCGGCCAGGCCATCAAGGCGCGCGAGGAGCTGATCAAGGATCACCCGAACGATCCGCTGGCGCAACGAGCGCTCTTCCAGATCGCCTCCGGCTATCACCAGCTTGCCTACTACTCCGAGGCGGCGAAGCGCTACGAGGAATTCGCCAACAAGTTCCCCGGCGAGAAGAAGGCGCTGACCGCGCTCGGCAATGCCTATTCGTTCCGCATCGGTCTGGGCGAGTTCGACCAAGCCATCGAGGACATGAACAACTTCGTCAAGTACTACGGCGCCAAGCGCCCCTCCGAGACCGCCAACGTCGTGTTCCAGATGAGCGAGGTGTACGAGAAAGAGAAGAAGACCGACGAGCTCGTCAAGAACCTCGAGGCGTACTTGAAGAAGTGGGGAGCCAAGGGCGGCATCGACAAGGAGATCCTCGCGCACTTCAAGCTGGGCGAGATCGCCTGGACCAAGTCCTGCCCGCAAGAGGGCGTGAATGGCGCCTGCATCAAGGTCGAGCGCGTGACCATGAACGGCAAGCAAAAGGCGCTGTACGAGATCAACAGCAAGATCAAGGATAGGAAGAAGAAGCTCAGGGAGAAGCTGCGCACCCAGTGCGGCCCGCCCACCAGCTCGAAGATCACCGTGTACGACCGCTCGTCGAAGCTCGCCGCGGAAGCCCAGAAACACTTCAACGAGGTGCTCAAGTTGTGGGCGAAGGGCGATGCCGAGAAGAAGCTACAAAGCCAGGTCGCGAACCATGACGAGGCCGCCGCCCGCGACGTGTTCATGCGCTTTGCCGTGGCCGGCGCGGCCTTCTACCAGGCCGAGCAGGTCTATGAGCAGTTCCTCAAGACCAAGTTCCCGCAGGGCCTCGACTTCCAGCAGCCGACCCAATACGACAGCAAGAAAGTCGCCGCGGCCAAGAAGAAGAAGTACGACGATTCGGAGAAGAAGTTCCTGGCCTACCTGACCGAGAAGAGCAAGCTGGCCGAGCGCCTGGCAGGTCCAAGCAAGGACAAGAAAGGAATGTACGATTTCGTGCTCGACTACCACGTGGCCCACTGGACCATCGCCGCCTCGGCACGCATCGGCCAAGTCTTCGCCGACTTCGTCAATCAGCTCTACACCGCCGAGATTCCCAAGGACCTCAAGGAGCAGGACGAGTGGGGCAACCGCCCACGCGAGATCTTCTGCGACGCCCTGGTCGACAAGGCCGAGCCCATCGAGGCCAAGGCCGTCACGGGCTACGAGCTATGCCTCAAGGCCGCCACGAAGGAATCGTGGTTCAACGAGTGGTCGAACCTGTGCGAGGTCGAGCTCAATCAGATGAAGCCAACCGAATACCCGCTGGCGGCCGAAATCAAGCCCGAACCGGACTACGTGTCGACCCCCATCACGCCCGGGGCACTGATCTCCGAGCTTCCCGATGACGTTCAGGTCGAGGGCAACCCATAAGGCTGCTGCCTCAGCCGCCCTTCTTTACCGGCACGCGACAGGTGGAGAAGCCCAAGAGAGAATAGAGCGGACAGCTCCCGACGATCCCAGTGGCCAGAGGTATCAGCCCGAGAAAGCCGAGAGCGCTGTGCCGCCCCATGAAGGTCAAGGTCAGCAACCCGAGCCCAAGGGCGACGCGCATCGCGCGTTCGGCGGAATGTTCATTCTTCGCAAGCAATCGTGACATGGAAACCTTCCCTTCGTTTGGGCCGGCCACCCTCCAAGGTGGGGCGTCGACCCATTCACCATGTCAGAGCCATGCCGGCAGCAAAAGGGTTCTCTCGGACAAGCGTGCCGCGCGCAAGCAGGCGCCTGCGCGGTCGTGGCGCTACAAGCCCGGCCCGTGCAGCTCGCGGTCCGGCGAGGCCCGGTCCCTTGGCCGGAGCGCCAAGAAGATCGACGTAATCGGCAAGGATCTTCTCGGTCTCGTGCAAGATGATGTCGCTGTCAGGCGATTTTCCACCGGTCACCTGATCGAGGTCATCCGGAGAGGAGGAGGACTTCTTGTCGGACGTCGCGACCGCGCTTGATTTGCCATTCTTCTTCGCCACCAAGGGAGGCGGTAGACCGGGCGCAGAGGCGTTCTCGGGGGTGATCTCGTAGGTCACTGGCTCGCGGGTGGGATGGGCCAGTTCTTCCTGTTTGCGCGCCTCTTGCTGTGCCTTGAGCCGCGCCATCTCCTGACGGCGCTCGGCTTCATTGAGCGAAACCGACTTTTCGTCCACGCTCTTCTTGAGGCGAGCGATGTCCTCCGCCAGATAGGTGAACTCCTTTTCCGTGTCGATGCGATGGCGAGAATCGCTCGCGCAGCGTAGCGAGATAGGGCTGCACCCGATTCAGTTGTTCGTGGGCCACGGCGGGTACGGAGTCCCAGGGCAAGGGGTCTTTCAGGGACGACTCGTTCACGTCGCTGAGGTCGCTGGGCGAAGGCAGCACGATGTCGGAGGTGACGCCGCGTAGTTGCGTCGAGGCGCCGTTCGGTCGGTAGAACTTGCTCATGGTGACCTTGAGCGCCCCGGGGTCATACGCGTGGGCGAAGCCTGCCCGATCCATCATCATCCCGAGCGGTAGAATGCTTTGCACCGTACCCTTGCCGAAGGTCGAAGAATCCCCCACCACCAGCGCACGGCCGTAATCCTTCAAGGCTCCGACCAGGATCTCCGACGCGGACGCGCTGAACCGGCTGGTCAGGACAATCAACGGCCCGTCATATTGAACGGCGGGATCGTTGTCCGAGCCCACCTCGATCTGGCCTTCGAGGCCGCGGGTCTGCACCACCGGGCCCTGACGAATGAACAGGCCGGTCAGGCTGATCGCCTCTTCCAGCGACCCACCGCCGTTGCCTCGCAAGTCCAGGATCACGCCGCGCACGTGCTCGTTCTTCAACTTGGCCAGCAAGCGCGCCACGTCCGCGGTCGCGCTGCGCGGCTCGGCGCCCTTTCGCCCCCCCATGTCGGCGTAGAACGACGGCAAGTCGATGACGCCTAGCCGAAGCGTGCGCCCCTTCTCGGTCGACAAGTCCAGGATGCGA
Source organism: uncultured delta proteobacterium (assembly GCA_963824555.1). GTDB lineage: Bacteria > Myxococcota_A > Polyangia > Fen-1088 > Fen-1088 > Fen-1118. The sequence goes on from CAWGPW010000024.1 coordinate 40,028, forward strand.
GCCTTGGCCTCCTGGTCTTCGAGCTTGATCTCGTCGCGTACCAGCGACACGGTCTTGGTCACCGATCCCTCGGCGGCACCCACGGGAAGGATGGTCAACTTCACCGTCGTTCCCTTCGGGCCGCGGATCAGCTCGACGGTGCGCGAGATGGGCATGTTCGTGACGTCGACGGGTTCTCCCTTCGATTGCGCGACCGCAAGAATGCGATCGCCGGGTTTGAGCTGACCGCTTCGCAGCGCGGGCCCGCCCGGCAAGAGCTCGTGAATCTTGCAGTAGCCGTCCTCGGTCTCCAGCGCCGCACCGATGCCGAAGAGCGACAGGTTCATGGAGATGGTCAGACTTTCCATCTGTTCGTGCCCAAGATAGTCGGTGTGCGGGTCGTAGACGTGGGCCAGGGCGTCCAAGAAGATCTCGATCACCTCGCTGCCGGTCATGGTTTTCATCGTGGCAAGCAGATGCGCCTTCCTGCGCAACAGCGTATGCACGATCTCGTCGGGCGACTTGCCTGCCAATTTCTCCTGCAAATACTCGGCGCGAATCTGCTGTCGCCAAATCTTCTCGGCCGCCTGCAAATCGCGCGGCCGTTCGTCGTGTTCCCGATCGAAGGCGTAGACTTCGTGTCCCGTGAAGTCGAGCTTCTCGGTCCGCAGCAGCTTGGTGACGTAGGCCACCCGTTGCCCCAGCCTTTCGATATAGCGTGCAAAAATGGCGTGGGCCGCGCTGGTGTCGCCATTCTTGTGGATGGCCTCGGCCAAGGTCGCGCGATAGGTTGAGAGCTCCCGGATGTCGGACTGCAAGAACAGCGATCGCGATGCGTCCAAATCGTCCAGATAGCGATCCAGGAACTTGCCCGCCAGCTCTGTATCGAGCGGGTGATGCGATAGCTGCGAGTGTTCCAAGAAACCGGCCGTCACCAGCGTGATATTGGCTTCCGTCGCATCCGTGGGGCTTGCCTTGGACGCTGGCTGACCACCCCAGACCGCCGAGGTGAAGCCAAGCTGCCCGACTGCGGTCAGGAGCGCGAGAATTCTGGTTATTGCTCTCAACATGCCACTGGCGTTCTGCCCCACGGGGCGCGTCCGAGCAAGGCCGTGTCTCTCATGGGTATGAAACAGGGCGGCAGGCCAAATATTCCCGCCGGTTGCGGTCATCAACCGGGCCGGCACCGGCCGCGACGCTTCGCGGTCGAGCCGCCCACGCTTTCGGCCATGGGTGTCCACCCGTAAGCGGCGAAGCGCAAGATCACGTCGGCCCAGTCATCGCCGGCGTTCCAGTGGTAGATGAGCTCGGGTATGCTGGCGCCTCGATGCCCCAGCCTCGCAACTCCTTGATTTCTTGGGAGTATTTCCCGGTTCTCGACCAGGTCGCCGACATCGCCGCACCTGCCTTCGCAATTCTCAAGCAAACCGCATGATGGACCGATAAATAGAGCGGAATAGCGCAATGAGCATCGCGCCGCAATCAGCAGCTCGATCGTGCATCATGACCGTCGGTGGTGGCAAGGGCGGAGTGGGCAAGAGCATCGTCGCGCTCAACCTGGCGGCCGCCCTGGCGCAAGACGGTCATCGCGTGGTGATCGCAGACATGGATCTGGGCGGCGCCAACCAACATCTCCTCCTAGGCTTGCCCAACCCGGCGATGGGGCTTCAAGACCTCCTCGACAAGTCGGCGAAAGAGGCCAAGAGTTGCCTGACCGAGACCCAGGTTCCCAACCTCCGGCTGCTGGCCGGCACGAGTGGCGTGCTGGGGGCCGCCAACATCACCCATGCGCAGAAGGTTCTTCTCCTGCGCAAGCTGCGCGCCCTGGACGCGGACATCATCGTCGTCGACGTGGGCGCCGGCGTGGGATACAACGCTCTCGATTTCTTCGACCTCGGCGTGCGCAAGGTGCTCGTGACCACCCCTCAGGTGACCGCCCTTCACGATGCCTACGCGTTTCTCAAGAGCGCGGTGTTGCGCCTCTTGCGCCACAACGTGGAAGAGGCCATCGACGCGGCCCTGCTCGAACCGGCCACGCTGAGCACGAGCAGCGAGAAGGTGGTGGAGATTTTGGCCCGCCTGCGCGAGACCCGCCCACAATTGGCCGACAAGGTCTTCACCGAGCTTGAACGCTTTGGCGCGTACATGGTCGGAAACCAGGTGTTCAAGGTCGCGCATACGGGCGTCTTCGGGGCGGTGGCGCATACCATGCTCGATTACCTAGGTGTGAAAGTCCCCGTGCTCGGTTGGCTGCACTCTTCGGCGGCGATTCACGAATCCGTCAACAGCCGACGGCCCCTGTCCTTTGACCCGGACAGCAAGGACGCGGCCACCTTCCGCAACCTGGCCCGCGCACTGCTCGCAACCCTACCAGCCGACGCTCATGACGAGGGAATCGTCGAGAAAGTGGCTGTCGACGAGCCATCCGCCGCCTGAATCGCCGGGCTGCTGCTTGTCGCCGCGGGTCCATCCGCGACCAAACGAAACCAAGACGTTGCACGCGCGAAACCCCGAGGTGGGTGTGGTGTCTTCTTGCACAACAAGACTTCGTCGCAAATTTACGACGTCGAAAAGCTAGCGAAACCATATTCGGACCAGGCTAGTCCCTATTACGGGGGACTGAAACCATGGCCACAACCGTCGTCAGCGCCGAACCGGAAGCCGTACCCATCGACATCGACCGAACCGCGGTCCTCATCATCGATATGCAGCGCGATTTCCTCGAACCGGGTGGGTTCGGAGAAACCCTGGGAAACAAGGTCTCCCTCCTGAACGCGGCCGTCGAGCCCTGCAAGGCCCTGCTGACTGGTGCGCGCAAGCGGGGTATGTTGATTGTCCATACCCGCGAGGGGCATCGCCCGGATCTGTCCGATGCCCCCAAGGCCAAGGTCGAGCGTGGCGCTCCCAGCATGCGCATTGGCGCGGTCGGGCCCATGGGCCGAATTCTCGTGCGGGGAGAGCCCGGGCACGACATCGTGCCTGCCCTTTACCCGAAGCCGGGCGAACCGGTGGTGGACAAGCCGGGCAAGGGTGCCTTCTACGCGACCGATCTGCACTCGATCCTGCAGAACCGCCAAATCGAGAATCTGATCGTGTGTGGTGTGACGACCGAAGTCTGCGTCCACACGACAGTGCGCGAGGCCAACGACCGCGGTTACCGATGCCTCGTACCCAGCGACTGCTGCGGCTCGTACTTTCCCGAGTTTCACGAAGTTGGATTGCGAATGATCAAGGCTCAAGGAGGAATCTTCGGCTGGGTCACCGACTCGACCCGCGTATTGACCGCGATTGCGTGAAGGTCGTGAAGACGACCATGAAGACGACAATGAAGACGACAATGAGAGGTCCCATCACGTCGACAATGGAGAAATCATGCACACCACCGTAAGTCCCGCAAAGCCACGCCTCTGGACCCCCGGAGACTGGAATGCCTTCTTTGGTTTCGGAACCAATATTCTCGTCAACCTGCTGGTCCTGACCGGCCTGTTGCGCTTCGTCCTCAAGATGCCCGACCACCTCGTGTTCGGGCGCATCCTGCCGGCAACCGGACTGATGCTTTGTCTAAGCACCCTGTACTACGCGCGGCTGGCCTACAAGCTCGCGGCCAAGACCGGCCGCAAGGACGTGTGCGCCCTGCCCTCGGGAATCAGTGTTCCGCACATGTTCGTGGTCACCTTCGTCATCATGTTGCCCATCGCCAGCAAGACCGGGGATCCGGTCAAGGGCTGGGAAGCGGGATTGACGTGGGTCTTCATTCAGAGCTTCGTGCTGATGGTCGGGGGTTTCGTGGCGCCGGTCATTCGCAAGATCACGCCACGGGCGGCCCTGCTCGGTACGCTCGCCGGCGTCTCGATTGCTTTCATTTCCATGCGCCCCGCGCTGGAAATGTTCATGACCCCGGTCATCGGTATCGTTTGCTTCGCCGTCATCCTGGTCAGCTGGTTCGGGGGGGTGCGCTACTTCCGCGGCATTCCGGCGGGTCTGGTAGCCATCGCCGTGGGCACCATCATCGCCTGGGGGTCGAGCGCCTTCGGGCTGGACTACGGCGGAATGAGCCTCGCCAAGGTCAGGGAGTCGTTTCAGAACTTCGGCTTCGCCTTCCCCATTCCCGCAGTCGGCCACGTCTTTTCCGGCTTTCAGTTTCTCGGCGTCATTCTGGTCACGGCAATTCCCTTCGGTATCTACGACCTGGTCGAGGCCATCGACAATGTGGAGAGCGCCGCCGTGGCCGGCGACAGCTTCCCCACCACGCGCGTGCTGACCGCGGACGGCGTGGTCAGTCTCATCGGGTGCCTGATGGGCAACCCGTTCATCAATGCCGTCTACATCGGCCATCCGGGTTGGAAGGCGATGGGCGGTCGAATCGGCTATTCGGCCGCGACCGGGATAGCGGTGATTGTGTTGTCGTGGTTCGGGATCATTTCCCTGATGGTGTCGGTTATCCCGGTCGTGGCCATCTCTCCCATTCTTCTCTACATCGGCATGCTCATCGGCTCGCAGGCCTTCCAAGAGACGCCGAAGAGTCACGCGCCTGCGATCATCCTTGCCCTGACGCCCCACGTGGCGGCCTGGGGCAAGCTGCAAATCGACAACTCCCTCATCGCAGCGGGAACCAACGCGGCGACCGTCGGCCTCGACAAACTTGGACAGAACGGTGTCCTCTACCATGGTCTGGCGGTGCTCGGCGGCGGGTCTATTCTTGCCGGCTTGGTCTTGGGCGCCATCGGTGTCTTCATCATCGACCGCAACTTCAAGAAAGCCGCCGCGTTTTCACTCGTGGGCGCCACCTTGACCTTCTTCGGCTTCATGCACGGAGAGGCCATCGGCTTTGGGCAGACGCCCGTGGTGGCCGTGAGCTATCTTGCCGTCGGAGCCATTCTGCTTGCCTGTGCCAAGTTCGCCGCGGTCGCGCCCAATGCGGTTCTGCCGCTCGAAGAATCGGGCAGCAGCGAGGTCGCCCACGCGGTGCTTGCACCCGCGCAAGTCGCCCTTCATCGTGAACCAGTGGGTTAGGAGGTGGGCGCTCAAGGGTCCTGCCTTCCAGGGATGATGGGAGGCAGGACCCGCGAGCGTGCTTATCGCGCACGCAGACAGCTAGACCGTCAAGTGCTGGCGGACGAGATCGTCGGTAAGGCCGGACATGTCCCCTGCGGCGACCGTCCTTCCGCGGTCCATGATGCAGAAGTTTCGCGACACCCGGCGGGCAAAAGGCAGCTTCTGTTCGACGAGTAGAACGGCGATGCCTGCCTCTTTGTTGAGGCGCATGATGACGTCCCCGATATCGTGGACGACATTGGGCTGAATGCCTTCCGTGGGCTCGTCCAAGATCAGCAGCGTCGGATCGATGGCCAGGGCACGCCCAATGGCCAATTGCTGCTGTTGGCCGCCCGACAGATCGCCCCCTCGTCGGTTCAGCATCTTCTTGAGCACCGGGAAGAGGTCGAAGATGCGCTCGAAGATGTCCTGCTTGCTGCTTTCGCCCTTGGGCCTTTCGCGCGAATCTCTCGCGGGCAAGCCGATACTCAGGTTCTCCTCGACGGTCAGCTGGGGAAAAATCTCCCGTCCCTGCGGCACGTAGCCGATGCCCAGCCGCGCGCGCACCTCGGCGCGCCGGCCCGCCAATTCCTGATCGCCGAACTGGATCCGCCCATCCCGCACCGGCAAGAGCCCCATGATGACCTTGAGCAACGTGGTCTTGCCCACCCCATTGCGCCCCATCAGACACGTACACCCACCGGCGGGGACCTCCAGTCGCGTGTCCCATAGCGTGTGACTTTCGCCGTAGTATTGATTGACGCCGGAGATTTCAAGCATGTCAGGCTCCCAAGTACACTTCAATGACCCGCGGGTCGTTCTGAATCTTGTCCATGGGACCTTCGGCGAGCACCCTGCCCTCGTGCAGGACGGTCACCTGGCGCGCGATCTGACGGACGAATTCCATGTCGTGCTCCACCACCACCACCGTGCGTTCGCCCGCCAATCGATTGAGCAGCGCCGCCGTCCGTTCCACTTCGGCGTGGTTCATTCCCGCCACCGGCTCGTCCACGAGCAGAACCTTCGGGTCCTGGGCCAGCAGCATTCCGATTTCCAGCCACTGCTTGTGACCGTGGGCCAAGAGCCCGGCTTTCTCGTGTCGACGATCCGAAAGCCCCACCGTCTCGAGCACTTCCTCGATTCGCTCCCGATCCGACTTGGACATCCGTCCGAACAGACTGTGGAAGACACCCTTGTTTCCGCGCAGAGCCAACTCGCAGTTCTCGAAGACCGTGTGGCCACCGAAGACCGTGGGGCGCTGAAATTTCCGCCCGATGCCAAGTGCGGAAATCTCGCGCTCGGAGAGCGTCGTCAGAATCCGCCAGGCGGTTCTCCAAGTACACGGCGCCATGGTCCGGCCGGGTCTTTCCCGTGATGACGTCCATGAGCGTGGTTTTCCCGGCGCCGTTGGGACCGATGATGCAGCGAAGCTCGCCCCGTTCCAGGGTCAAGGTCAAATCGTCGAGTGCCTTGAAGCCGTCGAAGCTCACGGTGACCTCTTCCACCCAGAGCACGAGCTTGGCGTGCTTGGAGCTCGTGGCATGCAGCACCGACTCTGCCTGCCTCGGCGACGGCTCGACGTCGCCAGCCAACCCCAGGGACTTGGCCGAAGGCCCGGCCCGACCGAGGCCGACGCCGACCAAGCTCTCTCTTCCGTCGCGCATCACTTTTCCCTGCGCCTCGCGAGGCTCGACCACGCCCCCGCCAACCCCTTCGGCAAAAACAGCGTAACCAGGATGAACAACGCCCCGAGGACGTACAGCCAGGCCGACGGAAACGCGGCAGTGAGCCAGCTTTTGCCTCCGTTGACGAGCCAGGCGCCGAGCACCGCGCCCCCCAGGCTGCCGCGGCCCCCTACGGCCACCCAGATGGCCATCTCGATGGAGCTCGACGGCTGCATCTCACTGGGATTGATGATCCCCACTTGCGGGACATACAAAGCGCCGGCCAGCGCGCACAACACGGCCGAGAAGGTCCAGGCGAATAGTTTGTAGTGCGTCGACTCGTAGCCGCAGAAACGCGCCTTGAGCTCGGCATCGCGAATGGCAGTAAGGACGCGTCCGTATTTGCTGGTGATGACGTAGCGGCATGCCACATATCCCAGCAGCAACGCCAATCCCGAAACCACGTACAACGCCAGTCGCGTCGTGGGTGCCTGCAGCGAGTGTCCAAGGATGCGCTTGAAATCGGTCAGGCCATTGTTGCCGCCGAATCCGGCGGCATTCTGGAAGAAGAGCAACATTGCCGCGTAGGTCAGCGCCTGGGTGACGATAGCGAAGTAGACGCCCTTGATCTTCGAACGAAATGCGAAATAGCCGAAGACAAATGCAAGCAGGCCGGGGCCAATCAACGCCGCCGCCATGGCAACAGCGAAATGGTCGAACCCGCGCCAGTACCATGGCAGACTCTTCCAGTCCAGAAACACCATGAAGTCCGGCAACGCGCTTCGATAGACGCCCTCGCCGGCCATGGAGCGCATGAGATACATGCCCATGGCGTAGCCGCCAAGCGCGAAGAATAGCCCGTGGCCGAGGCTCAGAATTCCAGCGAATCCCCAGATGAGATCCACGGCCAAGGCGACAAGTCCAAAGCACAGGAACTTTCCGAGCAACGGAACCAGGTAGTCCGGAAGATGCAACGCCGACCTCGCTGGAATCAACGCGTTCGACAGCGGCAATACCAGTAATAGAAGCGCACTCGACAAGAGGACGCCGAGCCATGCCCGTGAGCTGTGCATTTCCAACAGCCGATCACGAATTCGCGCCATCATGGTCAAGCCTCGATGCGCCCCTTGACGGTAAAGAGCCCCTGCGGGCGCCGTTGGATGAACAGAATGATGAGGACCAGAACCGCGATCTTTCCCAGCACCGCACCCGCAAAGGGCTCGAGGATCTCGTTCACGACCCCCAACCCGAGAGAGGCGACGATGGAGCCGGCCAGGCGTCCGACCCCGCCCACCACCACCACCATGAAGGAATCGATGATATAGGTCTGGCCGAGCTCGGGGCCGACATTGCCGATTTGCGAGAGCGCGACTCCGCCCAGTCCGGCGATGCCGGAGCCCAGGCCGAACATCCACATGTCGATGCGCGAGGTCGAGATGCCAAGGCACGCCGACATCGAGCGATTTTGGGTGACTGCGCGCACCTGCAACCCGAGGCGGGTGCGCTGCAACAGCGCCCACACACCGACGGTCACGACGATGGCGAACAGGATGACGGCGATACGGCTGTAGGGCAGGACCAAGCCGTGGGCGATTTCGAAACCGCCGCTCAGCCAAGACGGGTTGGCGACGGCGACATTCTGCGCCCCGAAGACCAGGCGCACGGTTTGAATCAGGCCCAAGCTGATACCCCAGGTTGCCAGCAGCGTCTCCAAGGGCCGCCCATAGAGAAATCGAATCACCGTCCGTTCGAGCACCACCCCCGCGAAGAGCGTGGTGAGAAATGACAGTGGAACCGCCGCCAGCAAGTAGAAGCGAATCCCGCCGGGTATCCACCGCTCGAAGGCCATTTGTACCGCGTAGGTCGTATAGGCTCCAAGCATCAGCATTTCCCCGTGGGCCATGTTGATGACGCCGAGAAGGCCAAAGGTGACCGCCAATCCCAAGGCCGCCAGCAGCAAGATGCTGCCCAGGCTCAGACCGTGGAACAGCGCCGCGATAACATCGATCCGCTTTTGGCGGCTATCGATGGCGTCCAGGGCTTGCTTGGCCTTCTTGCGAACCTCGGCATTGGCTACGGAGGGTGCAGCCAGTCGTCCGAGGACTCCTTTGAGCGATGGTGTGCCGAGACCTGTCGCCACTTCCAGTCCGGCCAACTGGCGCGCGGGATCGTCGCTTTGCAGGTCGAATCGTGCGATTGCCAGGGCGATGGCGTCACGAACACGCGCGCTCTTCTCTTGCTGCAAGACCGACCGAAGCACAGGCAAGGCCTCCTCGCTCCCTCTCTCATCAAGCTCCTGGGCGGCAGCCAAGCGCGCCGTTTCCTGAGGCGCCTTCAGCTTGAGCTGGGCCAACACGGGCAGAGCAAGGCGGCGCACCTGGTTGTTGACGTCCACCTCTCGCGTGCCCGAAGGCTGCGGCTCTACGAGCGCACCCGAGATGGCATCTCGCAGCGTCTGCTCTCTGGGAGCGTTCAAATAGATCGTGCCATCCGCGCCCACCCGCAGTCGGTCGTCGCACAGGGCTTCGATGGCGGGGATGACAGCGGCATCTCCGCGGCCGGCCAACAGGTCCAAGGTTCGTCCGACCACGTCTACGTCCTCGGAGGCCAGGCCACGAAGCGTCTGCGCCAGCGAGTCGTCCGCCCTTGCTTCGGCCGCAAAGGTCAGCACAACCACGGCAATCAGCGACTGCCAGGTGTGGCGGCGGCGTGGGACTCCGACGCCGGGAATCGATTCCCGGCGTCGAGTCCGTAGCGAGCGTTGTATTCTGCTGCTCGACACCTAGAGTCCCGCCGTGGCTGCGTACTTCGGCTCCGTGCAATTGCCGCAAACCCAGGGGTATGTCCAGTCGGCAACCTTCTTGGCATCGTCCGGTATGTAGGGACTCCAGGCCTGGGCTCGGATTGGACCATCGGTCTTCCACACCACGTGAAATTGACCATCGGCCTTCACCTCGCCAATGAATACCGGCTTGTGCAGGTGGTGGTTCTTGGCGTCCATCTCGATCTCGAAACCGTCCGGCGCCTTGACCTTTTGGTAACCCATGGCCTGGCGAACCGCGTCCACCTGGGTGGTCTTCGCCTGCTCCACGGCATGGGCCCACATCTGGATGCCGATGTACGTGGCTTCCATCGGGTCGTTTGTCACGCGCTTGTCGCCACCCGGCAGGTTGTTCTTCTTCACGTAGGCTTTCCACTTCGCGATGAAGGCCTTGTTCTCGGGGTTGTCGAGAGACATGAAGTAGTTCCACGCCGCTAACTGCCCCACCAGCGGCTTGGTGTCGATACCGCGCAACTCCTCTTCGCCCACCGAGAACGCCACCACCGGGATGTCTTCCGCCTTGATCCCTTGGTTGACGAGCTCCTTGTAAAAGGGGACGTTCGAGTCGCCGTTGATCGTCGAGACCACCGCCGTGCGCTTGCCTGCGGCGAACTTCTTTATGTCGGCGACGATGGTTTGATAGTCGTTGTGGGAAAAGGGCGTGTACTTCTCCATGATATCGTCGTCGGTCACGCCCTTCGAATGCAGGAAGTAGCGCAGGATCTTGTTCGTGGTGCGGGGATAGACGTAGTCCGTCCCGAGCAGAACCCAGCGCTTCGCCCCGCCGCCCTTCTTGCTCATGAGATATTCCACTGCCGGTATGGCTTGCTGGTTGGGCGCGGCGCCGGTGTAGAAGACATTGAACGACGATTCCTCGCCTTCGTACTGCACGGGATAGAAGAGAAGGCCGTCCAACTCTTCGAACACGGGCAAGACCGACTTGCGCGACACCGAGGTCCAGCAGCCGAAAACGACTGCCACCTTCTGATTCTGAATCAGATCACGCGCCTTTTCGGCGAACAACGGCCAGTTGGATGCAGGATCCACCACGACCGGCTCGATCTTGCGCCCGAGCAACCCTCCCGACGCATTGATCTCCTCCAAGGCCATCAGGGCCACATCCTTGAGCGAGGTCTCGCTGATGGCCATGGTTCCGGAAAGAGAGTGAAGGATGCCGACCTTGATAGGTCCGGTATCTGCGACGGCGGCGGGTGCCGGTGCCGCCGGCTTGGCCGGCTCCGTGGCCGCCGGTTTAGGTTCTTCCGTCTTGTTGCATCCGCTCGCCCCTGCGAGCGACAAACTCAATGTCATTGCTGCCAAAGAAACGCGCATTGCAATTCCTCCCTCGGAGTGAAAAACTTCGTTCGTGTAAAGAGTTGACCTATTCCTGTATTTGAAAACCGACCTGAATCGCATTGCCAACCACCGAATTGCCCAAGTCCGTGCGCTGGTAGCCGGCCGTGAGCTTTAGGTCGTAGGCGTGGATCACGTAGGTCACGAAGGCATCCAGCATGGTCCATTTCGTTCCCCCATTTTGGGGTGTCGTTTGCTGCCACCTGACAAGAGGCTGCAGCTTGCCGATGCCCAGGTAGTCCGCGGTCAAGAAGCTGGCTAGAACGTAGAATGCCTGCTTGGGATAGCTGCAAGGACCCGTTGCCGGAGAGCAGTCGGGCAATTGATAGTTCTTGTCGAAATGATAGTACGTCCCTTCCAGCGAAAAGGTCCCAGCACCAGGCACGTTCTTTTCCGCCAAAAGATCGCCCATGACGATGCTCAAATTGGCATCGCCGTTCAGCGTTGGATCGATCGTCCCTGACCCATGCTTTTGGTATTGATAGGCGCCACCAATGGCGACGATATCCTTGTCGCCGTAGTAGGTGCTGCTGCCCCAAAAGCCAGGCTCCTCGCCCAGCAAGGCGATGTTGATGCGCCCGGAATAGAGGGGGCTTTGCTGGACGTTGTCCAGATTGAAGGCGCCCAGAAAGTACTTCCCCTTCCCCTTGAGAACTTCGCCCCACACCACGACACCATCGTCGCGCCCCGTGGCCCCGGTCTTGGGACCAATGAATCCCCCCCGCCCACCGACCGAATAGACACCCGGATAGTTCCAGGGGCTCATGAAGAAGGGGCCGCTGAAATTCGAGCGATCGGATGGCACCAACAAGCGGCCGGCCCACACATGGAAGGCATCATCGGCGTCGATCTTGAGAATCATGTCCATGATGTTGGCCGGGCCGCTCGATCCCGCCGGCTTGGCGTTGCCATTGAAATTGGCCTGCCATCCGAAATACTTATCCAGTGAGCCGCTGAAGCGGGCTTCGAGGTAAAGGGTGTCGAGGCTGACGTCGTTCAGCTTCTTGGGATCGCTGCCACCTTGAATGCGGCCGCTCGTACGAAGACCGAAGACCGTCTTGATGGGGACCGGTTCCTCCTTCAAAGGCACTTCAGGAGCCATCGCTGGCGCCGCCATGGCGGCCGGTGGGGGCGGCGGCATCATGGGCGGAGGTGGTGCCGGCGTCGCGGCTGCAGGGGGCGCCGGGGGTGTAGCCGGAGCGGCTGCGGCTGCGGCCGGTTCGGGGCTGGCGCCGGTGGCCGCCGGTGCCGTCTCAGCCGGCGCCGCCTCCTGCGCTCTGGCACCGCTCGTCATGAGGCCAACGGCGCCTACGCCAGCTACGAGCACCAGTTTGAATGACACGCCTTGTTTGAAGGGTAATTGCATGTGTTCTCGTCTCCTCTCGTTGACACGCGGCCCTCGGTTGCTTGCGATCGAGCCGTGTGCGCTGTTTGGAAGTATTTTCACCTATGCTGTTTCCACTGAAAGAGGACCTTAGCGGTCCCACCTCGGATGACATGTGTGAATATACAGTAGCGATGTTAACGATGGATTTCGTCCCACCAAAAGGTGCGTAACATGTGCAAAGGCATAATTCGAACTGCTCATGGTACCTTTATGGCTCGGCTGCCAGCGACTTTCGAAAGGAGCGCCAGCCGCCGAACAGGGAAATGTCCCGGGCGTGGGCAACAGCGTGGTGCTCGCAGAGAAAGCCTTGAACGCGGTCGCCATTCGCAAGCTCGATGCTTCCGATGCAAAGGGGCGCGGCTATCCGCGCGACGAAGGATCCAAAAGCCTCGAGTGACATCCGCCAAATCTCCAGCTCGATTGCGGCGCCGTCGTTGGGTTCGCAACGGACCAACCCGGGCTTGGGCGGAGTCGTGTTCGGCAACTCGAACAATCGATAGCTGGGAGCGGTTCGCGTGCTCATTACGAACGTCGCGCCCAGATCGATGAGCTGATGATTGAGTGGCTCGCCCGAGAGATGGGCACCCAAGACGGCCAGACAGATCCCTTCCTGTTCCACTTCAACGGCCGGGATTTCATCGCGTTCAGACCGAGGTCGTTGAAAGACCCCGGCGGTGCGGCTGCTGAGCGCGTGAAAGCGAGTTCCCAGGGCCGCCAACTTGGCGTCGTTCCCTCGTGGCGCCATCAGGGTGATTCCGAACGGCAGTCGGTCGGAGCGAAACCCGGCAGGAACCGCCAGTGCGCAGAGGCCGAGCAAGTTCACGAAATTGGTGTAGTAGCCGAGGTTGCTATTGAGGCCAAGCGGTTCGGCCCGAATCTGGTCGATCGTATAGATGGTGGGAACGGTGGGCGTCACCAGAACCTCGACCTCGCGCCAAGCGACCTGCGTACGACGCTCGAGCAGTCGCAAGGTCTCCTGGGCGCGAAAGACATCACGGGCCTCGAAGCGCCGAGCATCGAGCAAGATGGCCTTCACATCGGGGTCGAGAGCGTCGGGACATTCGCCCAGGATTTTGCCCGTGGCGACCAGACGCTCCGCGGCCCAGGGCCCGCCGTAGAGCAACCCTGCAACTTCTCGGAAGGGGGCGAAGTCGACGACAACCGGTTGACCGCCCAGGGTGCGCAACCTCTCCACAGCCTGGGTGAAGGCACCGCACGCCAGCTCGTCGCCGAAGAACTCCAGGTGGTCGGCGTCCGGCAGCCCGAATCGAAACGCAGAACCACGTCGCGCGCCTGGGGATGCAGTGTCGCGCCATTCGCACGCGAAGGGATCCGCCGGATCGAAATGCCGGGCGACCTCGAACACGCGCCAGGCATCGTTGCAGGACAGGGCGAACACCGATACGCAATCCAGGGAGCGACATGCGGGAACGACGCCCGTGGTGCTGATCGCGCCGCGGCTTGGCTTCAGCCCGACGATGTTGTTGAAGGCCGCTGGAACTCGGCCCGAGCCCGCCGTGTCGGTGCCAAGCGCGAAGGTGGCCATGCCGGTGGCCACGGCGACCGCCGAACCCGAGCTGGAGCCGCCAGGGATGTAGCGAGGGTCGAAGGGATTGCGTGGAATCCCGTAGGGCGACCGGGTCCCCACGAGCCCGGTCGCGAACTGGTCCAGATTGGTCTTACCGAGGACGATGGCCCCGGCGTCGAGCAACCGCTGGACGGCAACGGCCGACCGTTTGGGGGTATGGGCGAATGCCGGACACGCGGCGGTGGTCGGCATGCCCGCCACGTCGATGTTGTCTTTCACCGCGAAGGGCACCCCGAAAAGGGGCAAGGATACTCCGGCGGCTCGGCGCGCCTCGAGCCTCCTTGATGCCGCGAACCAAGTCATCCTTCGCCGCACGATGAATCCATATCCCAGCCGCATCTTCGGTCGAGGCTCTCTCGGCCATCTCCACGATCAGCTCCGTAGGCGAGAGACGTCCGGTGCCATAGGCGCCCTGCACCCCCTGCAAATCCGGACAGAATGACTCCCTATTCGCGACAGGCTGGGACATGCGTGGGCCAATCATGGCCGTCGCTCGACCGCGGGTGCAACGGCGTGGGAACGAGTTCGGGAGAATTTACGACGAGTTTGGTATTTAGAAAACTGGGAGAAACATGACCCGGATCATAACTGACGTGCACTTTGCACGGATGCCTCGATGAACAAAACGCCCGACAGGGAAAGGACTCTGGCATGAAGGAACAGTACGTCGCCGCCGAGCCCTATCCTTGGCCGTGGAATGGCGATCTTGGGCGAGAAAGCACCGCTCTCATCGTGGTCGACATGCAGACGGATTTTTGCGGCAAGGGCGGCTACATCGACCTACTGGGCTATGATGTTTCCCTGACCCGAGCCTGCATCGAGCCCATCCGCAAGGTGCTGGCCTTGATGCGAAGCAAGGGCTTCCCCATTCTGCACACGCGGGAGGGGCACAGGCCGGACCTCTCGGATCTGCCGGCCAACAAACGCTGGCGCTCGCGACAGACGCCCGGCGGCCGCGGCGTGGGGATCGGCGATCCGGGCCCCTGCGGGCGCGTGCTCGTCCGCGGCGAGCCGGGCTGGGACATTATTCCAGAGCTCTATCCCGCGGCCGGTGAAACCATCATCGACAAGCCGGGTAAGGGCTCGTTCTGCGCCACCGACCTCGATCTCATTCTCCGCCAGCGCGGCATCAGCAATCTCATTCTCACCGGCATCACCACCGACGTTTGCGTCCACACGACCATGCGCGAGGCCAACGACCGCGGCTACGAGTGTCTTCTGCTCGGCGATTGTTGCGCCGCCACCGACGTCGGCAATCACCTCGCGGCGCTCAAAATGGTGAAGATGCAAAATGGCGTATTCGGTGCGGTTTCGGACGCCAACGCCCTGATGGAGGCGCTGCAAACCGCGTGAATGAAGACACGCTCGTCATTTCGGAGCTCTGCCGTCGCGCCCTCAGCCCGGACTTCGAGTGGACTCCCTACCGGCCCGGCGTGGACATCCACCGGCTCTACGGCCTGGCCGACCGCGGCCCGTCGGCGGCCCTCCTGCAATACGCGCCGGGGGCCACCATTCCCGAGCACCTCCACCAAGGATATGAACATATCTACGTTCTGCACGGCACGCAGGTCGATGTCCGAGGCACCCATGCGGCCGGCACGTTGGTCGTCAATCCGCCCGGCAGCAGCCATGACGTCAGCAGTCCCGAGGGTTGCGTGGTGCTCGTCATCTGGGAGCGTCCAGTTGCATTCAGCGCTGGTTGACGCTGCGTCGTCGTCATCAAATCACGACGATGATCGGCGCAGGCATGCTGGATTCGGGCCGACACCGTGGAGCTCGGCAAGCGCTTCGAAGAGGCGGCGGGAACCGCGACGTCGATCGCGGTACCCACAACCGCAGGAAGCTACAAGCTTTTTGTCGTCGACTCGCAGGCAAGAAGCTGGGCGAATCAACCGCCCTGTTGCGAGTCGGCACGTAGGCGCCGTGGTAGAAGAGCATGATGAAGAACGCATTCGTTGTTCTGTGCGCGATCGGCTTCGTCGGCGTCGCGTGCTCGCAATCATCGGCACCATCGGGTCACGGCGGCCAGCCCGGGCAAGGAGGCTCGGCCGGCACCGCCGGCAATAGCGGCGGCGTGACGGGCACGGGTGGCACGGGTGGCACGACGGGCTCGGGCGGTGTGATCGGAACTGGCGGCTCGGAAGGGACGGGCGGGGTCGGCGGCAGCGGGGGACATTCGAACGGGAGCGGCGGCGCGCTAGGCAGCGGCGGTGGCCAGGGCAGCGGCGGCGTGCCGAGCAGCGGCGGGACCACAGCCACCAGTGACGCCGGGGCGCGAACCGGTGGCGCTCCCGGCGGGAGCGGCGGCGCGGCCGGCGGCACCGGCGGCACGACCGCGGCGACTGGTGGCACGACCTCGGCCACCGGCGGCACGATCGCCAGAACCGGTGGCGCGGGCGGCGCAACGTCGGCAAGCGGCGGCGCCACCGCCGGCGCCGGCGGCGGCAAGCCCGACGGCGGCGGGAGCGGCGGCGTGACCGGGGGAACCGGCGGCAGCACCGACGTGACAGTGACCATCACGCCCGGCACCGTGTGGAACGACACCCAAGGCAAGGTCATCCAGGCCCACGGCGAGGGCATGATCAAGGTGGGCGACACCTACTATTGGCTCGGCGAGGACAAGACCAACGGTTCGTCGTTCCAGAACGTCAGTTGCTATTCGTCGACCGACTTGAAGAATTGGACCTTCGTCAACAATGCGCTGACCCTGCAGGCGAGCGGGGATCTCGGGCCCAATCGCGTCATCGAGCGTCCGCACGTGATCTACAACGCGTCGACCTCGCAATACGTCATGTACATGCACGTCGACAACTCGAGCTACACCGATCGCAAGGCCGGGGTAGCCACCTGCGCCAGCGTTTGCGGTTCCTACACCTATCGCGGCAGCTCCAAACCCTTGGGACACGATAGCCTGGACGACACATTGTTTCAGGACGGAACCACGGGCTACTTCCTGAGCGAGGATCGCACCAACACCAAGCTGCAGATCTACCAGCTCGCCGACGACTACCTCACGGTGTCGTCCCTGATCGCCACCGTGCCTCAGTATGAATCACCGGCCGTGGCCAAGATCGGCGGTACCTTCTTTCTCTTCGGCTCGCACCTGACCGGTTGGTCGACCAATGACAACCAATACAGTACCGCGACCTCCATGGCCGGGCCTTGGGGAACCTGGCGCAGCTTCGCCCCGTCCGGAACCAACACGTGCAATTCACAAACCACTTTCATCGTCCCCATCACGGGCCGCAGCGCAACGACCTACGTGTTCCTCGGCGATCGATGGAATTCCAACAACCTGGCAGACTCGCGCTACATCTGGCAGCCGCTGACGATCACCGGCACCACCGTTTCGATGACTTGTGCTACCAGCTGGAGCCTCGACGTCTCCGCCGGGACCTGGAGCCCGTGACGATTCTTCTCGGCGGCCGAGGTTACGGTTTCCCAACGGCCCGACGGCGGCTGCAACTCAAGAGCTCGTGGTCCGATGGCGACGGAACACGCCCGCCGCCGGGTCGTACGTCTCGGCGCTGGCGAGCACGCGCTGCCAAGGCCGAGCTAGCGCACGTAACCGGTGCCGAGAAGGCTCGTGTCCTGCGCGCTTGCAGGGCGGCCGGCATTTAGCTGTAATCTGACGGAATACAGAAGCGAGGGAGCGTTATGAAGAAAGCCAGAAAAGCGAAGGACGGGAAGCTCACGAGATTCGCCTGCGGACTCCTATTTTTCGGCCTGGTCGCCGAGGCATGCGGCGGAAGCACCCTGCGCGTAAAAAGTGAAGACGCAGCTCAAGGAGCGGGCGGGTTGATGTCCGGCGCCGGCGGAGCAGCCACCGGAGGCACAGGAGGGACGTCGCTATCGGCGGTAACGATCGTCTTGGACGCAAGCCTTGTCAGCAAAGACGACCACTGGATCCCTGGCGACGGTCGTGACGTCAGTACCGAGGCCGGCGTGCTCGAGTGCGCATGCGGCTCCGACAACACGGCCACCTGTGACGAAGGCGATCTGGACGCCTATTTTGCAGGCCTTAGGGGGCGTACGATTGGTACGCAGTGCATTCTCTGGCAGGGCAATACATTTCCGGATGGCGGCCCGGCCAATCTCGAAATCTGGGGTTCTGTCGTCTTCGATAGCGATGGCCGGGCTCTCGACGGCAGTGGGCTTGCGGAAGCAGGGCCACCGCCTGCCATCCCGGCGCTGGCCGACTACCGTTGGCCTTGCTTTGCCGGGCAGATGGTTTCGTATGTCTGTTTGATTGGCTACGAGTAGCCAATTCTGGGTCGCGGAGTCACCTACATGCCTCTTTCGCCCGAGCACTACCTATACCCAGGTCCGGCAGGGTTCTCCGACACTCCCAAAAACCATTCGAAATGCCTAGGGTCATGGTCCGGCTCGTCGATTGACGACCTCCGCATGCGCCGGAATCGCCACCGTCAGCCAGAAAGAGACTCCATCACACGTCCTGAGGACAATTTCTTACCACGAAACCGCGCCCCCTTGCCTGCGAGCTCTCCGTGCGCGGCTTGCGGCTCTCGTTTCGCCTCCCGGCGGCACCACACGGGATATTTCGGCGTGCTGTCGTCGCAGAGCCGCCACCGTAGCCAGTGCGTGCCAGTCCCCGTGTCCGGGACGGAGCCAAACCGGCAACTTGCGCCAGGGCTGCAGTGTTCCTCTTGGGTAGGCTCGCTGGCACGCGGCGCCGTCTGCGGGCTGGTGCATGTCCACTCTGCCGGCGGCTGGTTGGCGCTCGTGGCCTCCGCAAATGGAAATAGGACTTCCGAAGAATGTGTTACCTTCTTCTTCTTTCCGGACTACCTGTTTAGAATCTGCGTTTTCGGAAGTCCGCCGAACGAGACGATAATTTCTCGTGAACCTTAGTACGACCCCGAACATTGCCCCATCCTCACCAACAAATCAACAATCTGCATTCATCGCCCCGGTCGACCGGAGATTCTGCAATCAAAAGGATCCCCCATCTTGGTTCCATCGCCTCATCCTCTCTTGCCACCATTCTTGTTGCCTGTGCGAAGTACTCTGCCGACGAGACTGTTGACAGCGGCAGCAACTCCTGCTTGACGCCTGTGGACAATGACGACACGGTCCCCTCTTTTGACGGGATCCCCTTTCCCTGCGACGTACTAAGCCAGGGAGGCACGACGTGCGTACGGCACACAGCACGGTTCGGGTTGTTGTCTCCGGCTACGAGGGTCCCCTGTACCAGCTCTGCAAAGGCGGCTCGTCGCCTCGCCCAAGCTCCTGCACGGGAACGACCCAGGACATCGAGGCCATCGACGGCTACGCTCATGTCTCAACGCATAACAACTTCTGCGGCGGGGACCCCTGCTTCATCACGAAAATCTACGACCAGTCAGGAAATGGGAATGACCTCGAGCCCTCGCCCAAGGGCGGTGCCAAGAGCACTCCCGACAACCCTGCGAAGGCCAACGCCCTCCCGGTCAAGGTCAATGGCCACAACGCCTACGGTGTCCTCGTCAAGCCTCGCACGGGCTACCGCACTGGCTGCAATGACTGCAACATCAAGCCAGGGGAAAGGGATGGCTCTCGG
>CAWGPW010000025.1:0-98466 GCA_963824555.1 uncultured delta proteobacterium
CCCTACCAAATCGAACGCTGGGATGTGGAAAAGGCCACCGCGGAAGTCTGGGTGCTTGTTCCACGCGTTCTTGGCAACAGTCGCGACAACGTGCTCCACATGTACTGGGGCAATCAGCTTTCGGCATCAACCTCGTCCGGCCCGTCGGTGTTCGGGAATTTCTTCTCCGTCTTCCACATGGAGCAAGACCCCAACGCCAGCGCCACGCAGATCGATGACGATTCGGGTCATGACAATTCCGGCACCGTGCAAAGCCAATCCACCGCTGATCCGCGTGGCGAAGGCATCGCCGGCAGCGGGCTCGCCTTGAACGGCAGCTCCATGATGAGCACCGCACAGCGTTCGCCGCCGCCGCTGCCCGTCACCCTCTCATTGTGGCTCGAGACCACCAGCAAGGCAGGCGGAGGCATCGCGGGGTTCGCCAACAAAGCAACCGGTGACGACGCCACCTACGACCGATTCCTGACGATGGATTCGAGCGGCCGGTTATCGTTCGCGGTCCTGCACGGTGGCGCGCGGTCGACGTTGACCAGTCTGTCCAGCTACAACGATGGTCAATGGCACTTCCTCGTTGCGCGGTTCTCCAGCTCGGGGCAGTACCTGTTCGTCGACGGCGACCCTGTCGCCGACGATCCCACGCTGACGAGTGCCGACGCCTATCCGGGATACTGGCGCTTCGGCGAAGAGCCTGTCAGTCCGGGTTACTATCTTTCCGGCAACCTGGACGAGGCCCGTGTCAGCACCGATGAGCTGAGCGACGCGTGGGTCAAACTGTCCTACGCGACCCAGCGCCCAAGCACGAATGCCGTGGTCTATTCCGCCCAGCCCTGAACGACAATCCCGCGATAGCCGCAGAAGGCCGTGGTCGTGGCCGTGGCCGTGGCCGGTTGTCATTGCCGTCGGCCACGGCCACGGTAAGCCGTCTACGTCTACGACCACCTGTCATCGCTCCGATCGGGTGCGCAGCTCGATCATGGAAAGGCCGTTCTTCCCCAGGGCCATCCGCATCTTCGCTGCGCTTGCCGCGGGATTGGGGCTGACCCCGTCTACTTGCTCATCTGCCCCGTGTCGACCACACGCACACCGGCGGGCGGGGTCCATTTGAAGAGCGAGTCCGGAACCTTGCCATTCACTTCCAAGCCATCGAAAGTGAAGTGGTTGGTGTTCCCCTGCGAATCCACCAGCACGCTCTCGCGCACCAGGAACTCCTTGGGGTCGACGATGAAGACGATGGATTTGTAGGACGATTGCGGCTGCTTGGGTGAAAGCGCGAGGCGAAAGTCTCCGGGGCGACCGTGGTGGTCATCCTTGGCAAAGGCGACATCGAACTCGTCGGTGATTTTGCCCTTGCCCATCAGAAAGGCCAACGCCGCCGGCAACTGCGAAGTCTTGAGGTCCTGCCTGAAAGCCTGCTTCTCCGTCGGCTCATAGAGCCAAAGCACCTGTCCATTGGAGAGAAACATGCGCGGCTCGGGCTTGTCGTAGTCCCAGCGCATGCGCCCCGGCTTCTTGAAGGTGATGGTGCCCGTCGACAGCGTGGACCTGCCCACCACGGCGCGGCTGTAGTTCTGCGAGAAGCGAGCGTGAAAGTCCTTGGCCTGGTCGTAGCGCTTCTGCATCCGATCCAGCACCGTGCGCAGGTCGAGCGGAGGCGCAAGCGCCGTGCCCGCTGGCGCCGCAGCGGGGTCGGCCGCCGTGCCAGCAGACAAGACCAGGGCGAGAAGAAGCGTCGTCATGGCGGCGAGCTTACCCCAATGCGGGCGGCGATCACGGGGGGATTGATACCGCGGGAAGTGAAGATCGCTCGGCGTGGGGACAGAGGACGGGCTATGCGCCGGGCTGGCTCAGGTATTCGCCTCTCGGAGCGATCACTTCGCGCGGCTTGATGCCGTTCGAGGGACCGACCATGCCTTCGCGCTCCATCTGCTCGACCATGCGCGCGGCGCGGTTGTAGCCGATTTGCAGACGGCGCTGGATGAAGGACACGCTGGCCTGGCGGGTGTCGCACACGATGGCCACGGCCTGATCGTAGAGATCGTCGTGGAAGTCGTCGGCCGCCGCGCCCCCCTCGCCGTCCTCTTCCTCGCGAGCGACGAGAATGTTCATGTCGTAAACCGGCTTGGCCTGCTTCTTGAGGAAGTCGACCACGCGGTGAACCTCGTCGTCGGACAAGAAAGCGCCCTGGATGCGCCGCAGCTTGGTGCCGCGATCCGAGAACAGCATGTCGCCGTTGCCGAGCAGGGTTTCGGCACCTGGCTGCCCCATGATGGTGCGGGAATCGATCTGCGAGGCGACCTGCAAGGCGATGCGGCTGGGGAAATTGGCCTTGATGACGCCCGTGATGACGTCCACCGAGGGGCGCTGGGTGGCGAGGATGAGGTGCAGGCCGGCGGCGCGCGCCTTCTGCGCCAGGCGCGCCACGGCGGTGTCCACATCCTTGGATGCGACCATCATGAGATCCGCGAACTCGTCGATGACGATGACGATGAAGGGCAGCTTGCGCGCTGGCGGCTCGGTGTTTTCCTTGGCGGCCTGGGCCGCGGCTGCCTTGGCCGAAATCTCCTCGGCCATTTCCGCGCTGATGGTGCCATCGTCCGCCGGGGGAATGGGACCGCTTTCGGCCTCGACCTCGACCTCGTGCTCCTGCCCGTCCGCATCGGCCATGACCAGCTTGAGGCGCTTGCTGCGCTTGGAATGCGTCTCGTGCAAATCCTCCTGCACCTCGGCCCTGTTCTGTTCGGCCTCGATCTTGGCGTTGTAGCTGGAGATGTCGCGCACGCCGCTCTTGGCCAGAAGCTCATAACGGCGCTCCATCTCGTCCACGGCCCAGCGCAAGGCCAGCGCCGCCTTCTTGGGATCGGTCACCACCGGCAAGAGCAGATGGGGAATCCCCTCGTAGATCGAGAGCTCGAGCATCTTCGGGTCCACCATGATGAAGCGGACCTCCTCGGGATTGGCCGAATAGAGGATGCTGGTGATCATGCCGTTGACCGCGACGGACTTGCCCGAGCCGGTCGTGCCGGCGACCAGCAGGTGCGGCATCTTGGACAGATTCACGCTGACCGGCGCGCCCTTGGTATCCTTGCCCAGACAGATTTGCAGCTTCGAGGCCGACTTCTTGAAGCCGTCGTCTTCGAGAATTTCCTTCAGATAGACGGTTTCGCGCTTCTTGTTCGGGATCTCGATACCCACCACGGCCTTGCCAGGGATAGGCGCCACGATGCGCACCGACTGCGCCTCCAGCGCCATGGCGAGGTCGTTCTCCAGTTGCACGATCTTGCCTGTGCGCGTGCCCGGCGCCGGTGCGAACTCGAAGGTCACGATGACCGGGCCCATCTGAATCGCCGTGACCTTGCCGCGCACGCCGTAATTACCCAGCGCCTGCTCCAGGCGTTCGGCCATGGCGCGCAGAGTGGCTTCGTCGGTTTCCGTGCCCTTGGGGGGGATGTATTCCAGCAGATCGGACGACGGCAGTTGAAAAGCGCCATCGGACAGCCGGATGAAACCCGGGCCGTCCACGTTGTCGTCGATGGACTCGGCCTTCTCCACAGGGCGAACGACCGGCGGAACGATTGTCGGCCCAGCGCTCTCGTATGCCATTTCGGGCACCGCCGTATTGGCCTCGGTGGGACCGTCGTCGAGCGTGCTGGTCACCGGGGCGATGATGGCAATTTGCGACTGCGCCGCGGGCTCCACCACCGCCTCTTCCTTGGCCCTGGCGACGTCGGCTTCGGCCATGGCCGCGCACTCTACCGCAGCCACCTCGGCCACGACGGCGGCAACCGCGCGCCGCTCTTCGCTTTCGCGTGGTAACGCGCTGGAGGGCTCCTCCTCCATGCCGGCTAGCGACTTCCCCTCGTCCGACACCGTCTCCCCAAGCGCGCCGGTCGGGATTCCCTCGCCGACGGCGAAGGCTTCCTCGGAAGAGGGTTCGGACTCCACCCTGCGCATGGCCGCAGCATCCATCTCGCTCATTTCCTCGGATACATCCGCACCCACCTGGGCAACTTCCTCGTCGGCGGCGTCTTCGTCCGTGGCGTCCTCGTCGGCATTCTCGGCCGCCGATTTCTCCGGGAACATGGCGACCACCACGCGACCGAGAGCGTGCGCTCCCTTGACCGATGCATGCCAGAAGACACCGGCCGCCCATCGGGCCGCGCGGCCCAAGTGGTGCCCGGCCCAGGCCAGCGAATCGAGGACCTCGGCCACCCGGATGTCCGTAAGAAGGAGAATGGCCGTGCACAGCAAGGTCGTGGCCGCCAAGGCCGCGCCCACCCCACCGATGAAACTCGCCACGATCTGGCCGAGGTATTGCCCGAGCAAGCCGCCCGGACCGCGCAGCAGCACCTTGCCGTCGGCAAATGGCAAATGACAAAGCACGGCCGCCGACAGAAGGAGGGACAAGAACCCCACCGGTTCGACCACGCCGCCGATGATCGATCTACCGCGACAGAGGCGGATCGCCACCACGAAGCTCGCCCCTATCAAAATGTAGGAAGCAATGCCCGAGAAGGAATAGATGGCCGCTGCGGCGGCCGCGCCCCCCGGTCCCATGAGGCGGCCATTGCCTGCCTGCATGGAAATGGTCGAGACCAGCGAGAAGAGGCCGAGCCCGAGGAGTCCAATGCCGAGGATCTCCCGGCGTCGTCCGCTTGATCCGCCCTTGTTCTTGGATGTGGCCATTTTGTACCTGGTGTGTGTCGGGGTATGTACTTCTCTTACTACCTATACCTACATCACCACCGTAGACCCAGGTCTGGAACCGTCAAGTTTTCGAGGCCAATGACCATCAAATTGCGAAAGACACGAATGACTCATAGAGACTTGACGGATAGAGCCAACTCGGTAGCTCGGCGGGCTATCAAAACGCGTGCGATGCCTACGGCTTTGCCGGCAGGGGCGCACTTCGAACCCCAACCCAGAAATCCGGAAGGCGCCTCAGTTGGCCTCACATCTTGCTCGCCACTGCCTGCGAAAACGTCACCGCAGCCGCCCTCGTGCTCGTGTCTTCAGGCGTATAGTCCGGCGCGGGTCCGTAAGATGGCGAGAGGCTGACCTCGACGTAGCAGTTGCCTTTGTAGAAGTTGATCCACCAGTGGTCCCCGGTGTCCGCGATGCGAGAGTCGGTTCCGATCAGCGGGGAACTGGGCTCACTCCAGGTCGGCCCAGAGTAAAGCGGGACAGTGGGCAGCGAGGTGTAGAGCCCGTATGCCTCCTCGGCACTGGCCATCTGCATAACGTAGAGCGACACGGTCGCGTAGTTGGGCGCGGGTGCATCGGGCATGGTCCCATTGACGTAGTTTTGCCAAGCGAAAGTCATCGGCGCATTGGCTCCTGCGAAAAATCCGGCCGATGCGCCATCAATAAGATTCTCGGTATCACTTTCGGTCCTCGCGGTGGCCGCTACTCTGCCAGCCGTCTTCGAATTGTTTGGATCGACCGTCCACCCGGGAACCGTGTTGTTCTGCGGGAACACGTTCAGGAAAGCTGAGCTGCAGCTCGCAGGAGGGAGCACAAGAGTGCCTCCAGAGTCGATGTTTCCTGGTGGTCCGTCGCTACCTGCAGTGCCCTCCCCCACGCCACCACGTCCGTCGTTTCCCGATGCGCCACCATCAGTGACAATAGCAACATCGGGCGCCGCATCGCCAAATGCAAGGGGGCACGAATAGAGACCGCATCTTCCGCCGACGCATGTAGGCAGGCAATCTTGACTGATGTTTGCGCATGGGCACGCTACGTCTTGCGGAAGTTGACCCGGACAATACCGATTCCATGCCGCTTGGTTTGCTTCGCATCTAGCCGTCGTCGTTGCCATTCCACCGCAGCAATAGGAACCAACGCAAACATTCCAATCTGTGGGAGTTGTTTCCCAGCTGCACCTCGTGCAATCGGTGTCGCTGAAACAAGTGTCCAGGTCGGAGGTGGAAGCGGACCCGTCTGCCACCGAGGTCGATCCACCAGTGCCCGTGGCGCCCGCAGCAAGGTTACCGCCGCTACCGACCGCACCACCGGCAGCCGAGCTGGACCCGACTGTGTCCGCTGCCCCTCCAGCAGCCACGACGCCGCCGCTTCCTGTTGCACCGACGTCAGGTGAACCACCGTCCAGTGCCTTCGATTTCAGCGGCGACGAGCAGGCTAAGACCACGGTGATGAGCAGCGCGAGACGATTCATCTTCTTGCCTCTTGTCCGCAAAGCGTGTGGGGACCTGGGTAGGCTACGACAAAGCAAACCATAAGGATACTTGCCGTGCAGGCGGCCTGGGGTAGGCGTGTGGCCCCGCGCACGAAGCAGAGTGGAGGCATGGCCGTGCCGTGGTATGGTCCAAGGAGATGATGACCAGAGCAAGCAGAGCATGGCGGCTCCTGGGAAGACGGCCCGCACGAAGGGCTTAACTGAAATCCGAACCACCCGCCGCCGGGGCCAGTCGCCGAGGTGAAGACACATGCCTGAGAATCAGGAAAGAGCAGAGGCCAGGCCTCTTCGTTCCGATGATTAACCGAGCCAAGTGCGAGGGCGGGTATCATCACGCTTGCGCTGACGCCAAGTGCCCCTGCGTGCCGGCTTGCCCCTATGGTGTCCTGGAGATCCGCCCTTTGACTGCCGAAGATAAGCGGCTCCTGTCGCTTGGAGACCGATTCAGGGCGTGGGTCCACCGCAATAGGCAGGCTTACGTGGCCAAGGCCGATGGCTGTACGGCATGCGCAAGATGCATCCAGGCGTGTCCGGTTCCGCACGTCATCAAGTTGAGGCGTCGAGTCTCGGCGTGAATGGCATGTGCCCACCCAGTACCGCCGCCGGGCCGATGGCCCGGATCCTTCAGGCGTGAAACGGGCAGCCCCTCACCCGCCTCGCTGCGCTCGGCGACCTCTCCGCCCGTTGGGCGCTTCGGGACCTGCACGCCCTACCCCTGCCCCCGCGGCTTCGCCGCGCCCTCGCCCGCTTCGCTCCGCTACGCGGGGCGAGGTGTTTCAGGTCAGTCTAGAAACTCGCCCCCAGCCGTGCACTGCCGAGCCACGTGGGCCGGCCCATGCTGCCAAGGTCGGTATCTTCGGTACTGTCGATCCTGACCTGACTTTGCAGCCAAAGGGTCCCGGCGCGTAATTCAAGGGAAAGAGAAGGAAGGACGCTCACCGCCAGCCCCACGGCGAGGCTTGCGCCCGGACTCGACAAGGTCGAGGTTTGGCCCTGCCCCACGCTCGACGACTGGGCCTCGCCACGCACGCGAAGCCAAAATTCCCCCCCGCCCGCTTCAACGACCGGGTGCAAGCGGTGCCAGGCGCGACCAAAGACGGTCAGACTCGCGCCGATGAAGCGAGGATCCAGACTGACCCGCCCGCTGCTTCCGTCGTTGTGCGGGCTTGTGCCAAAGCCAAACGCGGTGAGGCCGACACGGCCCCATTCGGTCCATCGATACGCCACCTCGATCTGGGGAGTCAGCGCGGGCGAAAAGCGCGCCGTGCCGCCGAGCACGCCGAGCCCGGCCGCGAGGTAATTGTTGCGGAGGGTCGGACGCTGCGACCGGGGCTCGGGGCTTGCCGGCTCAAGCTGCCGTCCGGCCAGGGTGTCGAACATGCGGGCGCGAATGAAGTCGACGGCGCGCACGGCAAGGACGACATCGCTCCGGTCGAGGGCGTCGACGTCTTCATCCGCGGTCAAATGCGCGACCGAGGTTTTGCCGCTGGCGCGATCCAGAAACCACACATCGAGAGCATGCGCGGATTGCGCGCCTTCCTCGGGACCGGCAAAGGCCACCACGGCGGCCGAGCGCAGCCCGCGCGAAAGCCCGTCCAGCCGCGCGAGGGTCATGGATTCCGTCGCGGCATCGACGAAGCGAACCTCGAATCCAACCGAGGTTGCCTCGCCACGCAAGCGATTGAGAGCCTCCAGGATGGCCCGATTCGCGTTGGTGGGCAGGGCAACCACGACCAGCGCGGCCGGATTGCTTTCGCCACGCTCGACGGGGGCATTGCCCGCGACGTCGGCCTGAAGCAAGCCGAACAGACCTAGCACCAGTGCGGAGAACACTAGGGTGCTGATTGTAGTAGAGACCTGGCCAGTTCGGCTTGGGTTCCGTGCGGAAAATTTTCCAGGTAGGCTCGGGCCGCCTTTTGCGCTTGTGCCCGATCCGTACGCGCAAGGAGGGCGATCTCCCGCCCCAGCGCTTCGCCGGCATACGGGCCACGCTCGGATTCGCGAAGGTAGGTCTCGTACCAAGCCACGGCCGCGCCTGAGCCCGCGGACGGCTGCTCCGCGAGGCGCCCCAGGAAGAAGGCGGCGTCGCTGGCACGCGCGGTGCCTGGGAAGCGGGCGCGCAAACCAAGAAGGGCCTGGCGTGCCAAATCGTTGTGCTTGGTGTAGCGAGCCGCGTCGGCGAGCGAGGCCAGCTCCGCCGCCGAGGCGCCGGCAAGGGTCTCATCGAGACCTCGCCGTTCGGCGTCCTTGACCACGCCGACGAAATCCCCTTGGGCGATGAGATTGGCCCAGACCAGCGGCTCGGATGCGGCCCGCTCGGGCTGCAGCGCCCGGTGCCGAGGCAAGGAGGACGCGCGCGAGGGGGCCGGCGCGGGCAAGAGCGGCGCATCCTCGACTGGCGCCGCTTCGTTCGACGGCCTTTCCGCCTGCTTTTCCGGGGCGTGCATCGGCGCCGATGGGGCGATGGGGCCACCGCCTGCCTGCGCACCCGCGAACAGCTCCAGGGACTCTCCCGCGCGCAAGCTCAGCACCCGATCGTCGGAAGGACCGCGCACCTCGACCACGCCGGTCGCCATTTGCAGCGCGAACCTTCCGCTCTCTGCTGCGTAGCCAAGATGAAAAGCCGTCCCTCGCACCTGCACCGTGAAAGGCCCGGCGTCGAATCGCCAGGACGAGCCCGCCCGGTGCTGAACCCGCACATCCAGCTCCCCGTTCGCCAGCGCGATGCGCGAGCCATGGGCATCGAGCGCTACCACCGACAGCTTGGTCGCGGGCGCGATGCGAACCTGCGAGGTATCCGAAAAGATCAGCTTGGCGGGTCCCGAGGATCCGACCGTGATGGTTTCATCCGGCCCCACCACCGCGCCTTCGACCGTATAGTGCAGCGGCGCCGTCGGACGCAGCGGGAACAGCCGATAGCTCGCGAATCCCAAGACCAGCGCGGCCGCCACGAACGAAAGTCCACGCAGCCACCAGCGCGACGGGGACGCGACGATGGGCACCGACGGGTACTTGCCACCCGAGAGCGCCGCTTCCAGCCGTTGCCATCCGCTGTCGAGCTTCTCGGGCGAGACCGTGGCCAGCCCGTTCCGGCTCACCTCGGCGACGGCGTCGACAATTTTTTGCGTTCGCTCGTCGCTCATGGTTTGTCTCCCAGAACCGCCTCGGGCACCATGTCGCCCAGGCTCGCGCGCAGTCCCTCATCCTTCGAGAAGGCTTTGTCGACCGCCACCGTGGCCTTGACCAGGTAGCGCTTGACCGTGGCCAGGGAGATATCAAGGCCGGCCGCAATCTCGAGCAGTTCCATCCCCTCCACGTGGCGCAAAACGAACACCGCCCGGTATTTGTCCTTGAGCCCTTCCAGCACGCGCTGAACGCGCAACAGCCTCTCGCGCGCCTCGAAATCGGCGCCCGCGCAGCCGGCGTCGCGGGCCATGAGCTCGAGTTGATTGCGTGCGCGTTTGAGCACGTAGAAGTGCCGGATCTCCTCGCTGACCACGCGAACCGCCACCGAGTAGATGAAACTACGCAAAGCTGCAGTCTTCTCCAGCGTGTGCAGGCGGCGAAAGACGCGAAGAAAGACCTCCTGGGCCAGATCATCGTGATCGTGCCGCGCGCTCAGGCTGCGGCGCAAAAGACCGAGGACCATGGGTGCGAAGCGATACCAAACCTCCCGCTGTGCCCAGCGCTTGCCGGCCAAGGTCTCGCGCACCAGCGTTTCGTCATCGGTCTTCGCCCCCACGCGCTCGCTGATGCCTTTATCGTCGACGTTCGAATCGCGCCGGGACACGACGTACATTCTGGCATGAGCTTGGGTCGGCATGGGTATGGAAGTGCTGGCGAAAGCGATCCGGTGACCTGACGTTTCCTTCGATCGACAGTGTAGGCTGCCGGGCTAAACAGCTCAGTCCAGGGCACCGAAATATGTCGCGTTATTGGGGACGGGACGCCGGCGGAAGTGGAAATGATATCGAGAACTTGGTGCCCTGCCCCGGTTGACTTTCCACGTCGATGCGCCCGCCGTGGCGCTCGATGATCCCGTGCACGATGGACAGCCCAAGGCCCGAGCCCTCGCCCACATCCTTGGTCGTGAAGAAGGGATCGAAGATGCGCGGCAGGACATCCCTGGGAATGCCCGGACCGTCGTCGGACACGGTGACGAGAACGCAGGTGTCCTGGTTGTGGGCGTTCACGCTGATGGTCCCGCCCTTGTCTCCGATGGCTTGGGCCGCGTTGGTCAATAGGTTCATGAAGACTTGGTCGAGCTGGCCCGGAAAGCCGAGGATGCGCGCGCTTGGCTCCACGTCCTTGACCACCTTCACGTGGCGCAGACGGTGTTGGAGCAGCCCGAGAGTTTCGTCCAGGCTGCGCGCCAGATTGACTTCGCGCTGAACCGAATCATCACCCCGCGCGTAACCGTGCAGGGCCTGCACGATGGCCTTGGTACGCGTGGCTCCGCGCTGGACCACGGCCAGGATTTCCTCGGCTTCCTTGGCAATCTCGATAGGCGAGCCGCCCTCGCCCGCCGCGATCCGTTTCACGGCGTCGTCGAGGGGGCCGAGCGAATTGATGACCGCGTTGACCGGGTTGTTGATCTCGTGAGCAATGCCGGCCACCAGTCGCCCCATGGAAGCGAGCTTCTCGCTGCGCACGAGGTTGTCCTGCGCGCGCCGCAGTTTTTCCATGGCTTCGTGCAATTCGGCGTTGCGCTGTTCGAGGGCTTCCGTGCGCCGACGTACCTCGCGGTCCAAGTCCACGTTGATGGACTCCGTCGAGCGCAAACGGTCGCGCAGCGAGCGCCGCATCTCCTCGAAAATGACGGCCAGTCGGCCGATCTCGTCCGCCTCGCCCCATGGAGGCACCGGGCGCGCGAGTTGCCCGTTGGCCATTTCGCTCGATCGCTCTTCCAGCGCGCGCAGGGGCGCCACCACGTCGCGAACCAAGAACATCACGATACCCAGAATCAGCGCCATGGCCACGATCAGCGCGGCCGAGCCCCAGGGTGCGCCCGCCCGACCCACGAGCCAGACGAATGCACACGCGCTCACCAGGACGGCGCACACGGTCCCCCCCAGCTTGGCGTGCAGTCCGAATGGCGAGCGCACCTGATCCAAGGGAAGAGCATGGCGCGAGCCAAGGTGCCGGATGAGCGGGCGAAGTACGCTCTGGAGCAAAAGCGTCTGATAGATCGTCGCCAGCAGCGAGAGAAGCGTGGCCAGCAGAAGCAAGCGGCCGGCGGTGACCAGATCCACCTCGCCGCGACCACCCAGGTAAGTCACCGCCGAGAGCGCGGCGACAAGGAAGACCACCGCCTGCACCATGCCGAGCGCGTACGGCGTGCCCTGCGCAGCGATGAACGCGGCCACGGCTTTGGGGTCGTCGCGCGCGGGCCCCTTGCCGCCCTTGGTCCGCAACGCCAAATCGAAGTAGTCCTCGATGGGACGGGTCCGCCGAAGGAGCAAGCGCCACCAAAGGTAAGCGCCCAGAATCAGCGCGGGCCACAGCGCGAACATGCCTACGGTCAGCGTGCCTTCCGACGCCCGAGCCAAGATGGAGGCAAAGAAGGCCAGCGCCGTCTGCCACAGACCAAGCAGCGCAACCCCCACCGCCAGCAGCGCCCCTCGATAACGATCCGCGAATACGCGGATTCCTTGTAGGTTGGGGATCAGGATGGGCCGGGCGGGCGCAAGGATGATCTCCAGCGCCAGGGTGCGGATGGCGGCCAGTCCCGTCGAGGTCAGCAACACCAACTGGATAAGCGCGGCGGCCGACGACAAGCCGCGCTCGCCGCCCAGCACGGCGTGCGCGGGCAGCACCGACGCGACGACCACCCAAGTGAGCAGGTGAACGACGGCCGCCTCCCGCGGCGCGCGCGAAAGCCCAACGCGCGCGGCCTCGGTCTCGGGCGGCTTGGGCTTGCCCCCCTGACGAATGGAATCCACCAGGTCGAGCAGAGGGCGAAGCCGAGCGGCCATGCGCAGGGACGCCGCTGCCCACACGGCGAGGGTCAGTGGCAGCGCAACTTTCAGCCACAGCGTTTCCCACGGCAGATTCCGCATCCATAAAACCAACGGGAGCCCGCAACACATCAACTCGGCAGCATCGAGAATGAGCCCGGCCGCCAGCAATCGACGACCGAACCTCGGCAAGCTTGCGCCTTGTCCGCCCTGTGACATGGTTTGCATTGTAGCGGAGAAGCTGGACAAAGAGCCGTCGAGCTATCACCCTACGGAATTCAATGAGCTGGGAAACCATCCGCAATCTGATCCACGACGAGTGGGTCATCCTCCTTCTTCTCCTCGTATGGTCGGTGGCTGGCGTGGCGGTGATCTGCGAACGCGTCTATTCCCTGTGGAAGGTTCTCGCCAAATCCGAGGTGTTCAAGAACCGCGTGATCGAGGCGGTCGAGAAGGGCGACCTCGCCAAGGCCACCGCCCTGTGCGAAACCGCGACGGATCCCTTGGGCGAGGTCTTCGGCCGCGGCCTGCGCGTGTTCGCCCGGACGCCACCCAAGACCACGGAGGCGGTGAATTCCCAGCGCATGGTCGCACTGGCCGGGTTCAGGCGCTACCTGTGGGCGCTCGGCACCGTAGGGTCGTCGGCGCCTTTCGTCGGCCTGTTTGGAACCGTGGTCGGCATCCTCAAGGCGTTCCAATCCATGTCCCAGGCGGGCACGGGGGGGTTCAAGGTGGTCTCGCAGGGCATCGCGGCGGCGCTTGTGGCCACCGCGGCCGGCCTCATGGTCGCTATCTACGCCATCATCGCCTACAACTACTTCGTCGCGAAGGTCGGCGCCATCGGCGTACGGTACAAGATCTTCTGCGAGGAATTCCTGCTCGCTTTAGGGGAATACGGAAGGTCCCAGGCCGATCCGGTCCTCGCGCCACAAACGCAAGTACCGGGCAAAGCTCCACCGTCGTAGCGATCACGCCATGTCGATGAGCATACAACTCGAGGATCCCGGCGCCGAGCCCGACGCGGAGGGTGAAGGCAAGGAATCCATCGTCGCGGAAATCAACATCACGCCCCTGACCGACGTGTTCCTGGTTCTGCTCATCATCTTCATGGTGACCTCCACCGCGATGGTCGAGACCGAGGTCGCGTCGCGCACGGGGGTGAAGGTTGCCCTGCCCAAGGCCAACGCGGCGGGCGCGGTAACCAAGCGGCGCACCGATCCGGTCCTGACGGTCACGAAGAACAACGAGCTCTATCTCTTCAATCGCAAGATCGATCCCGCTCATCTCGAAGAAGAAATCCACAAGGCCCTCACCGACGTGGATTCTGAGACCCTGCTCTTGCGCGGCGACAAGAGCGTCTTTCTCGGCGCAGCCGTCGATCTGATGGCGATCGCCAAGAAGGCCGGGGCCAAGAACATCGCCATTCTCACCCAGTCCGAGCCCAAGCCGTGAGGCGATTTTCACCACTGCCGTCCCATTCCGAACAAATCCGCCCCACGTAGCCGGTTTCTTGGACGGACCGCATGTCCCTAACTAGCTAATATTATTGCCTTCATGGGGATATACTCGGATGGCATATCCGGTGCAGGGGGAAGACGAGAACTGGGCCGAACGGTCCTGGAAATAAGACAACAAGGAGACCCCATGAAGCTGACCCGCGTTATCCTCCTCGCCCTTGCCTTCGCCATCCCATTCGCCAGCACCACGCTGGCCTCCGCCGGTGACGAGCCCGCGGGTGAGGCTGCTGAGAAGCCGGCCAAGAAGAAGAAGGCCAAGAAGGCAAAGAAGGGTGAAGACAAGAAAGACGGCGAAGAGGCTGCGAAGTAATTCATTTCGCGTTACGCCTCGAAGTGCACAGGCCATCAGGCATTACCTGATGGCTCTGGCTCTTCTTTGAAGAGCCCCCGGGACGAAAATTCCGGGGGCTTTTTTGTTGCCACAGAGAAGGCAGAGACTCCGAGAGAGCACAGAGACTCCTCTGTCCTGGGTTAGGATGGCATCGTGACGATTCGAGCCAAAGTCTGGATCCTCGTGGCTGCTAGCGCAGCGGTAACCGCTGGAGCCACGCTTTGGGTGCGCATCTATGCCATGCGCAGCGAGCTGACCCGACAAGCCCAGGCCTCGGCGGAGGAAACCGCCGACGACATCAAGCAAAGCCTGGAGCGCTTCGAGCCCGACGCTGAAGAGCGCGACTACGCCATCGCCCTTGCGAACTACATCAACCGTCACCCGCGCATCCAGCGTCTCCAACTGGTCGTCGAGCACGACACGCCCAGCTCGTTGCCCAGCTCTCCATCGGTGCGCATCGTGGCCCCACGCGGCGAGGCCACCGAGATCACCCGCCTGCCCTACCTGCCCCGCGAGCCCATCGTGTACACGCGCAAGGCCGCCGAGGGCGATGTCTACATCCTTCAGCGCTTCGTCGACCTCAAGGGGCCGTGGCAGGGCAACCTGCTCATGCACTGGAGCCTGAACCCGGTCATCGCGATCATCCGTGTGACCGAGCGCTGGTCGCTCATTCTCGGCGTGGCGAACTTGGTCGTCTTGGTTCTCCTGACGGGCTTCCTCATCAACCGCATCGTGCTGCGCCGGCTGGAGAGCCTGGCAACGGCCATGCGCGATGTCGAGGGGGGCAACCTCGACCGCCGGGTCGTCGTCGGAACGCCGGACGAAGTGGGCCGGCTGTCGCAAGGCTTCAACCAGATGCTCAATCAGCTTTCGAGCGCCAATCGTGAAATTCGCGAGTTCAATCTGCGGCTCGCGCACGAAATCGATACGGCGACGCAGGATCTGTCGCGCAAGAACATGGCGCTCGGACAGCTCAATCGCTTGCTCAACGACCTGCGGCGGGAAAACGCCTCCAAGGTTCGCCTGGCCACGCTCGGCCAGTTGGCGGCGCAGCTCGCGCACGAGATCGGGACGCCGCTATCTTCCGTCTCGGGCCACCTGCAGCTCGCGCTCTTGCAACGCGACCTTACGCCTGCCTTGCGTGAACGTCTGGAGGTGGCATCGCGAGAAATCGCCCGCATCGGGCGCATCGTGCGCGACTATCTCGACTCGACCCGCGGCCTCGAACCCGAGCGCAAGCCCACCTCGCTGCGCCAGCTTCTGCACGAGGCCGTCGAGGTCACGGGCGGACTGGAGCAGTCCATCAAGCCCGCGGTGACCCTGGACATCGCCGACGAACCTTCCGATTTCCAAACCGACCCGGGGCTCCTGCGCCAGATTCTGATCAATCTGCTTTCCAACGCCTTCGATGCCGTCGCCGCCATCGCCAAGGACGGCCACGTGACCATTTCGGCCGGCGCCAGGAACGGTCAAGTGGACATCGCCATCAGCGACACGGGCGCGGGCATTTCGCCCGAGGATCAGCGCAGTATCTTCGAACCCTTCTACACGACCAAGGGGCGCGGCAAGGGCACCGGACTTGGACTCGCCATCTGCCGCGAGCTATCCAAGTCCTTGGGCGGCTCCATCGAGGTGGAGAGCATTCCCGGCAAGGGCTCGACCTTCACGGTGCATCTGCCGCTACACGGGCCCGGAGAGGGAGACTCCGGCACGCCGAAGCTCGAGTCCGGCACCCGAAAGATTTCAACGGGAGGACTTGCATGAGCCGAATGCTGGTGGTCGAAGACGACGCGGTCGCGCGCGATCTGCTGTGCGAGATCTTGCGCGGCGAGGGGTTCGAAGTGGAAGCCGTGGACGACGGCGCACCCGCGGTCGAGCGAGCCGGCAGCGGGCGCTACGATCTGGTGCTGTCGGATGTGCGCATGGAGCGGGTCGGCGGGCTGGACGTGCTGCGCGCCTTCACCGAAAAATCGCCGACCACGCCGGTCATTCTCATCACCGCCTTCGGCGATGTCACCGGCGCCATGGAGGCCATCGGCCATGGAGCCTACGACTACGTGTCCAAGCCCTTCAACATCGAAGAGCTCCGCCTGACCGTGGCGCGCGCACTCGAGCGCAGGCGCCTCTCCGCGGAAGCGGACACGACGGCGTCCGCCGGCGGCGTCCAGAGCCAGGTCGCCGACATCGAAGGCAAGAGCCAACGCATGCTCGACGTCTACAAGCTGGTCGCACGCGTCGCCCCGTCGACCGCGACCGTGCTGGTGGTGGGCGAATCGGGCACCGGCAAGGAACTGGTCGCGCGCGCCATCCACCAACGCTCGCCACGAGCGACCAAACCCTTCGTGCCGGTCAATTGCACCGCACTATCCGAGTCCTTGCTCGAATCAGAGCTCTTCGGGCACGCGCGCGGCGCCTTCACCGGCGCCATCGCGGCCAAGCGCGGCCTGTTCGAAACCGCCAACGGCGGAACCCTGTTTCTCGACGAGATCGGCGACATGGGGCCGAAAATGCAGGCCCAGATCCTGCGCGTCTTGCAAGACGGGGAAATGCGCCCGGTGGGTGGAACCGACGCCATCCGTGTCGACGTGCGCCTGGTGTGCGCCACCAATCGCGATCTGGAGGCCGAGGTCAAGGCGGGGCGCTTCCGCGAGGATCTCTACTTCCGCATCAACGTCGTGACCGTGCGCATGCCCTCGCTGCGCGACCGCGCCGGCGACATTCCCATCCTGGTTCGCCATTTCATCAACAAGATCGCCAAACGGGAAAGACGCGCGTTGGCCAGCGTCTCGCCCGATTCCCTCGAGGTTCTCTGCCGCTACGGCTGGCCGGGCAACGTACGCGAGCTCGAAAATGCCATCGAACGCGCGGTTGCGGTCGCCAAGGGCAACGTGGTGCTGCCCTCGGATCTGCCCGCGGAGGTCTACGGCGGGGCGTCCATCGCACCCGCCAGCATCATCGACGATCGCCCGACCCTAGGCGAGCTGGAGCGGCGCTACATCGCCCTCGTGCTCGCCGAATGTGGTGGCAACAAGAAGCGTGCTGCGGAAAAACTCGGCATCGACCGTCGCACCCTCTACCGCGCCATCGAGCGCTCCGGAGACGGCACCGAGCCGGAAGAGGACGCCGAGGGCTAGCCTTCACTCACTTGAGCAACGCCAGAAACGCGCGCGCGGCGTGGGACAGCGTGCGCTCCGCCGGGTGTACGAGGCGAATCTTGCGCTCGGGCATCAGCCCCTTGACCTGGATTTCGCGTAGCGTGCCCTGGGCGATTTCGTCCTCCACGCACATGCGCGGCAGGAAGGCCACGCCTTCGTTCCGCTGCACCATCTTGCGAATCGCCTCGACGGTCGGCATTTCCAGATCGCGGTTGAGCGGCACCCGCAGCCGTTCGAACTCGCGCACGACGACCTCTTTGTAGGGGGACACCACGATGTGTCCGATGAAGGTTTCCATACCAAGATCCGCGATCGACACCGAGCGCCGCCGCGCCAGTCGGTGCTGGGGCGCCACCACACAGGCCAGGTGGTCGGTGAAGATGATGCGCGAGGCCAGTCGGCTGTCGTTGGGGTCGTAGCTGACCACGCCCAGCTCCAGATCGCCTTCGACGATTTCCGTGGGAATCTTGCTCGACTGGCAGCGCCGCACTTGCACCTTCACGCGCGGGTAGCGTCGCCGGTAGCGACTGATGAGCGGCAGCAGGTATAAGGTCGCCGACTCGTTGGCGCCGATGAGCAAGCGCCCGGTCGCGTTGTCGCGCAGCTCGGCCAAGGCCTGGGTCAGCTCCGAACGCAGGTTCTCGAAACGCCGGGCATGATCGAGAACGACCTGGCCGGCGTCGGTCAGGCGCGTCTGGCGACCGCTGCGATCGATGAGTATCTCGCCCACGTCCAGCTCGAGACGCTTGATGGCCAGCGAGACGGCGGGCTGGGTCCGCGCCAGTTTCACGGCGGCCCGCGAGAAGCTTTTCTCGGTGGCGACCGTGCGAAAGACCGCGAGTGTGGAGAGATCCATGGCTGTCGGGAAGTATAAGGGATGCTTATATTATAACGACTTATTATACAACATAAGAATAGAATAAATTCGCCATATCGCACAGATCGCGCTAATTTGACCGTCGTCTTCCGAATTTGCGCATTTCCGCAATTGCCCATCTGGCCATCTGAAAGGAGTCCGCTGCCATGAGTAACCGCGTCCACATCTTCGACACCACCTTGCGCGACGGCGAGCAGTCGTGCGGCTGCAGCATGAACGTCCCCGAGAAGATGAGACTGGCGCGCAAGCTCGTCGAGCTGAATGTCGACGTGATGGAGGCGGGCTTCCCCATGGCTTCCCAGGGTGACTTCGACGCGGTCGACGCCATCGGCCGCGAGTACGGCCAGGTCACGGTGGCCGCCCTCGCCCGCTGTCACGCCGGCGATATCGAGCGCGCGGCCAAGGCGCTGGAAAAGGCCAAGCGCCCACGTATCCATACCTTCATCGCCACCAGCCCAATCCATCTTCAGTACAAGCTGAAGAAGACGGAAGAACAGGCGCTGGAAATCGCCATCCAGTCGGTCGAATTGGCGCGCAAGTATGTCGACGAGGTCGAGTTCTCGGCCGAGGACGCCACCCGTACCTCGCCCGAGATCCTGGTTCGCTTCTCGCGTGCCGTGGTCGCCGCCGGCGCCCGCATCGTCAACCTGCCCGACACCGTCGGCTACTCGATCCCGGCGGAATATGGTCAACTGGTGGGCACGGTGGTGCGCGCCCTGGAAGGCCAGGCCGAGGTCAGCGTACACTGTCACAACGATCTCGGACTGTCGGTGGCCAATTCCATTGCCGCGATTCAGGCCGGCGTACGCCAGGTCGAGTGCACCATCAACGGCATCGGCGAGCGGGCCGGTAACTGTTCCCTGGAAGAGATCGTCATGGCGCTCAAGGTACGCGGCGACATCCTGCCCTTCACCACCGGCATCAAGACCGAGGAACTGTACCCGGCCAGCCAACTCCTGACCGAGATCATCGGCGTCGGCGTCCAGCCCAACAAGGCCATCGTGGGCAAGAACGCCTTCGCGCACGAAGCCGGCATCCACCAGGACGGCTTTCTCAAAGAGCGCACGACCTACGAGATCATGGATCCGAAGTCTGTCGGCGTTCCATCGAGCCAGCTCGTGGTCGGCAAACACAGCGGCCGCCACGCCATCGCCGATCGCTGCACCCACCTTGGCTACAAGCTCACCACCGCCCAGCTCGAGGACATCTACCATCGCGTGATCGCGGTTTGCGACAAGAAGAAATGGCTGTCCGACCAAGAGATTGACGACATCGCCCGCGCCGTCGTGCAGAGCTGACGGGATGAGCAGGCCTGCCGGGCGTTCCTGACGCAAAAAACCAGGCGAGTCCAGCCCCATGCGCCGCCCATGGTCGCGGTTTCATCTCTCCACGTCGCCACGCGCTCGTCCTCGGCATCGCGGCCTTGGGCTTGACCGGCCAAGGCCAAGATTCACCTTCGCGATCCCGACGTCTGATGGGGTATCATGCGCACGGGCATTCTTGCTTCGGAAGGAGCCAAGCGAATTCGATCATGTCGGTAGTTGGAATCGATCTCGGGACCACGAACTCCGTCATTGCCACCGTGCGGGACGGTCAGGTGGTCGTCGTGCCCGCGGCCCACGGCGGCTACTTGCATCCCTCGGTGGTTTCCTTCTCCGCCGACGGGCTGAAGTACTTCTCGCGCGAGGGAGTAGCCCGCCGCATCGTCGACCCCAGGTACACGGTCTATTCGGGCAAGCGACTCATCGGGCTTTCGTTCCGATCCAAGGAAGTCCAGAAAGCCATCGCCCGCCTGCCCTACGAATTGCGCGAAGGCAACAACGAGCAAGCCGTCTTCGTCGGCCCGGATCGCACGTACACGATTCCCGAGGTTTCCGGCCTCTTGCTGGGATACTTGCGCCAGTGCTGCGAGCTGTTTCTCGGCGACACCGTGACGGGCGCCGTCATCACGGTGCCCGCGAATTTCAACGATGCCCAAAGGCGCGCGACCATCGACGCCGGCCGCATCGCGGGGCTGGACGTCCTGCGCGTGCTCAATGAACCGACCGCGGCGGCACTGGCTTACGGTCTCGGCCAGAACATGTCGCAGCGGATCGCGGTCTACGATTTCGGCGGCGGGACCTTCGATATCACCATCCTGCAAGTGGAAGGCGACGTCTTCGAGGTGCTCGCCACCGGGGGCGACACCTTCCTCGGCGGCGACGACATGGACACCGCCCTGCTCAACATCCTGGCCGAGCTGTTCCGCGCCGAGCACGGCATCGATCCGCGCAACGATCAGGCCGCCCATGCGCGCCTGCTCATCGCGGCCGAGCAGGTCAAGTGTCATCTATCGGAGTACACCGAGGCACGCGGCGAGCTGAAGAACATCGCCATCAGCGAGCTCGGAGAGCAGCTCGCCCTGCGCTTTCATATCGCGCGCAATGTCTTCGAGACGGCGATTCGCGGGCTGGTCGCCCGTACCATCCAAACCACGCAGGAAGTCCTGGCATCGGCAGGACTGGCCGCCTCTCAGGTCGACGAGGTCATCATGGTGGGCGGTACGACGCGCGTGCCTCTCGTGCGGGCCGAGGTCGAACGCTATTTCGGACGGATGCCGCGCACCGATCTCAACCCCGACGAGGTCGTGGCCTGGGGCGCCGCCATCCAGGCCGAAAACCTGGCCCACGCCGGCGAGAGCCTGGCCAACCACGCCGTCCTGCTCGACGTCACCCCGCGTGCCCTCGGCATCGCGGTGGCCGGCGGCTTCGCCGAACGCATTCTCGACCGAAACGTACCGGTTCCCGTCGAGCAGACGCGCATCTTCACCACCTCCGCGGACAACCAAAGCTCGGTGCGCATCCAGGTCTGCCAGGGCGAGTCCCGCCGCTTCGACGAAAACGTACCCCTGGGCGAGCTGGAACTGAGCGGCATCCCACCGGCCCGCCGAGGCGAGATCGCCATCGAGGTCATGTTCCGCGTGGACACCAACGGCATCCTGCGCGTACGTGCGCGCGACGCGGCGACCGGCGCCGCGCGCGAAGCCGCCGTCAACGTCCGCGGTGGCATGTCCGACGTGGAAGTGGCAGAAGCGGTGGAGCGGCAAAAGTCGCAGGAGAGTCCCGTGGATGACTCGCTGTTGCCCGAGCTGGCGGGTCTAGAGGAGCTCAAGGACTAGAGAGACGGCATGTCACCCCAGACCCCAGAACAACTGGCCAACTTCGCGCGCCAACTTTACGGAAAGCTCGATCAGCTTTCCTACTACGACCTGCTTGGCGTTTCGTCGGGAACACCCGAAGCCGACATTCGAGCGGCGTTTTACCGCATGTCCAACGATCTGCACCCGGATCGCTACCACACTTTGGCCGACCGAGAGCTGAAAGAACGCCTGGAAACCATCTACTCACGCATCTGCGAAGGCTATCGCGTGCTGACCACGCCAGAGAAGCGAGCGATTTACGCGCGCATGCTGAACGAAGGCAAGAAGCGGCTGACCAGCACGGATCGAGAATCACGGGCGCCGCAGACCCCCGAGGACAGCATCAAGCACGAAGAGGCCAAGAAGTTCTTCCGCCTCGGCATGCTTTGCCTCGGCAGCAAGGACTGGAAGGGCGCGGTGATGAACTTCAACTTCGCGCGCTCGTTCGAGCCCCACGCGGCCGTGATCAACCAGAGACTCGGCGAGGCCCAGGCGGCGCTGGGCAAGCCCGGCGGGCCGGGAGCGAAATAGCCATGGCGGCGGGATCCCAGGGACCAAGCGAGATGGGATCGGGAGCGGCCGTTTCGTCGAGCTCGCCTGGAAGCGCCTTCGCGTCGCCCAAGATTGGCGCAACCCTCGGCCGCTACGAAATCGTGGCCATCCTTGGCCATGGTGCCATGGCCACCGTTTTCCGTGCACGTGATACCCAGCTTGGCCGTGACGTCGCCCTCAAGGTGATGAGCATGGTGCATGCCACCCGCGGCGGCGCGGGCGAGCGTTTTCGGCGCGAGGCACACGCCGTGGCCGCGCTCAAGCACCCCGCCATCGTCGAGATCTACGACTTCGTCGCCGCAACCGACAGCGAGCCCAGCTACATCGTGGTCGAGCTGATCCAGGGCCCGACCCTGCGCACCCTTCTGGAAGAACGGGGCGGGCGATTCCTACCTGAGATCGCCGCGCTTATCGCCCTGCCCCTGGCCGAAGCCC
This sequence comes from uncultured delta proteobacterium, assembly GCA_963824555.1. Lineage (GTDB taxonomy): Bacteria > Myxococcota_A > Polyangia > Fen-1088 > Fen-1088 > Fen-1118. Next base: position 22,196 of record CAWGPW010000025.1, read on the forward strand.
TGGCGGCAGCGCACGAGCACGGGGTCATCCATCGCGACGTGAAGCCCGACAACGTCATGATCGAAACCAGCGGCGAGAGCAGCCGCGTGGTGCTGACCGATTTCGGCGTCGCCCACATCACGGGCATGGAAACCATGACCGCGACCGGCGCGCTCGTCGGCTCGCCTGCCTATATGTCGCCCGAACAGTCGCACGGGCACGAGGTGACTTCGGCCGCCGACCTATGGTCCCTCGGGGCCATGCTCTACGAGCTCGTCACCGGCGTGGTGCCGTTCACGGGTAAGGATCCCTTCACCATGATCGCGGCCATCTTGCGCGGAACCTTCCGCCGTCCGTCGCAGGTCGTCGCCACCGTAGGCCCCGATTTCGAGGCCATCGTCATGCGCTGTCTCAAGCCGTCCCCGGCCGAGCGCTACCCCAGCGCCTCGGCACTCGCCGCCGACCTGCGCGAGCTCACGCGCGCCTCGGGGCTCGCCCCCGAAGCCAAGTCCCTGCGCCGCTTTCTCAACGAGCAAGGGGCGATGGAGGGGGACCTGCGACCTCGGGTGGCCGACGCTGCCGTGGCGCGGGCTCATCAGCTCGCGCGGCGCGGACAGCTGGCCCGCGCCCTGGCCGAGATCGGGCACGCGACGGCGTACGTTCCCAACCACGCTGGCGCCGAGAGACTTCTGCGACGGCTTTCCGCCAGCCGCCTTGCCATCAAGATCGCCGTGGTAGCCGCCGGCCTTCTCGCCGCGTTCGGCATCGTTCTCTTGGCAAGGCCGTTGCTTACGCACAAGGCACCCGCGCCCGCGGCGCCCATTGCCGCGCCCGTGGCTTCGCACTCTTTTCCCCCGCCCGAGCCGGTCGAGAAAGAGCCGAGCGTGGTCCAGGCGCAAGCCGTGGTGCCGTCCCCTGTACCCCGCAAGCCACCGAAGAGGCCGCACGCCCCTCGGCGAGAGCACACAACGGACAGAGTAACCTCCTCTCCAACGGCCGAGCCTGCGCCCTTGCCCGCTCCGACACCAAGCCCGCCCGCCGTCGAGCCCGCCCCTGCACCCAAGCGCGAGGCCCCGCAGGCGCGCACCGGAACCATCGCCCTTTTCGCCAAGGGCGGCTTCTGCTACCCCAGCCTCGACGACCATCCTGTGGGCAATCTGATGCCTGTGTTTCGCGATCTGGCGCCGGGCAAGCACACGATCTACTGCTCCCGCACCAAGCAGAGCCCGCGCGAACGGGTCGGCGAGGTCGACCTCATCCCCGGCGCCAGAATCGAACGGACCGTCACCGAGCAAGATGGCCGACTCACCCTCGCCCGGCCGAAGTGAGCACCGTCACAGGCGAGCTGTCGAGATCCTGTCGCAGACCGATAACGTCTAAGAGGCGCCGCCGGGCCGAGGGCCCGGATCCTTCAGAGCTGAAACGTGGCAGCCCCTCACCCGACGCGCTGCGCTCGGCGACCCCGCTTCGCTCCGCTGCGCGGGGCGAGGTGGTTTCAGGTCAGGAAGCCAGGAAAACAGGAAAAAAACGAACAAACAGTACTCCCAGCAGGACGAGCAAATGGGACTCGCGCCTGATCTTCAGCTCTGCCAAACCAACGCTCAAGATCAGGCGCGTCATCGACTCCCGACAGTCACACCACCCGTTCCTGGCTTCCTGGCTTCCTTAGAGGCATCCTCTTCCGTTAAGCATCAGCGACTGGCCGGCTCGTTGTGCCAGCCCTAAGTATGCTAGCGTCACGCCGTGACCACGCGCGGTTGCCGGTTGTGCTTGCTTTGCTTGCTCGCTAGCGAGACGTCGGGCTGCCTGCTCTTCACCGACCCCATCAACACCGCGCCGACTGTTTCATTTCCGCCCCAGACGGAACCCCTCGAGCTTGTCCGCAGCAAGACGGCGTTCACGGTCAACGCATTCGATCCCGACCAGAGCACCGACTCACTGAGATTCGACTGGTACCAGGGCAAGACCTGCGACGAAGCGCTCGCGGGACCGCCCGCCGCCCCGAATGTCGTGGGCAACGTCCCTTTCCCCTTTCAGCCCACGAAACTCGGCTCCGGATGCGTTGTGGTTGTCGTGACGGACAACCGCGGAGCCACGGCATCGGCCGCCCAGAGCTACGACGTCGTGGATCAGGCACCAACCGCGAGCATCACGATCCCGACCACCGCCGGCCAACCTGCGCCCGTCCCTGGCCAGCCCTATCCGCTCGCGCTCTATTCCACGATGACCTTGTTGGGCACAGCAAAAGACCCTGACAGCGAAGACATCAACCTTCTGACTCCCATCTGGCACGTGCTCACCGAGGACGACACCGAGATCTCGATGCCAGGATGTCCCGACAATTCCAAGGGCCCTCTCGCATGCACGTTCACCACCACGACGCCGGGAAGTTATCGCGTGCAGCTTTTCGTGAACGACAACATCTTGAAAAGCGATCCGGCCGAGCAACTCATTCAAGTAGCGGGAGATCAACTCCCGAACATCGATATCAACAGCGCCCAGCCCTTGCCGCCGACCTCCTCGAACGACTCGCCGCTGCTGCTGCTCGCAGCCCAGGTCAACGCCTTCACCATCAACCGCGTGGAGGATGACGGAGACCCCTACCCGCCTTCGGCTCCGCTTGATCCCAACTCGCCAAGCCCGGCGGGTTTCGTCTGGTACGTCCGCCTCCCAAACTCGACCCTCTTCGAGCGGTGCATCGGCGGCGGCCCAGCCTTCACCCTTGGAAAAACCTTCAACCCCCAAGACATCGTTCAAGTCCGGGTCGAGTACCACGACCGCGTGACCGCCTGCCAGCCCAGGACCCCGGGCTGCGATGCGGTCTTCGCGGCATGCGACCCCAATGCCACGATTTGCTACTCCCCCGACTACCGCGTCCAGTGGGTGACTTGGACGGTGGAATTCCGATGAGACGTGCGCCGCTCACCGTCGGGCTCGCGCTCTTCACCCTGGCGGCCTACGCGTGCGGCGGTTCGTCCCCAGGCAAGAAGACCGCCGATGCCGGGGTTGGAGCGGACGGCCAAGGAGATTCGGGGGCGAGCCCCGATGCCGGTCCGAACGACGCGAGCCTCGCCATAGATGGTGGCTTGGCCCTCGATGCACCTGCTCGGGCCGATGCCTCGAGTCGCCCCGAAGTGCCCTGGAACATTCCCGACCTCGTCGGCTCTTGCCACCTCGACATCGCACCGCTTTCACCCGCGAGCTTGGTCAACCTGACCGCGAGCCCGACGGCGGTCTTGCGCGTGCAAGCCTCGATCGCCTGGGGCCAGACCGCGCCGTATCCCCCCATCTGGACATGGTCGGTGACCCGGTCCGATGGACAGACCATCACGCCGACCACCGCGGGCGTGGATCCGAGCGTGGTGCAGTTCCCCATCTCCATCGCCGCCCGCTACGACATCACGGTCAGCATCGGCGACAACTGCTCGGGAAGCGCACGCGCCCTGGTTCAGGATGCGCAAACCCAGTACCGGCTCTATCGCTTGCGCGTGCTGCCGCCAAGCGATTCCGCCGCTGGCGCCGTCCCCTATGAGGTCGACCTGAAGATCACGGCCGGTACCCCCCAGCCCACGCGGGACGTGGACTTCGCCACCGGTCTGGCCTTGGCCATCGATCCCAGCACCGGCCCGGGCACGCCTCTGACCCTCGCCATCCCGTCCACCATTCGCATCCAGTCGAACGGATCGACCTGGGTCATCTACGGCCGCAGCACCAACCAGGCGCCGTTCCGAACCGTGCTCGATCCCTTGCTCGAATACCAGGTCCTGGTCATGCCCGACCCACCGAATGCAACCAGCCCTGCGCTGCCCCCTTACCTGCTCAACCGCACCACCAGCAACAACGCCAAGGTCGACGCCCAGTTCATCAAGACCCATGCCAATCCCTTGCCCCTTCCACCTGGCATCGCCATCGCCGGACACCTGCTGTCGCCCGACGGCCCCGCGACCGGAGCCACCGTCAGCTTGCATTCCTACCAGTCATCCACCACGGTCGGCCAGACCGACCTGCTTTTTTCGACCGTGGGTCAGGCCGACAGCGACGGGGCGTACAACCTCAGCGTGAATCCGGGGGGCATGCTCTCCGTCGTGCTGACGCCGCCGGGCGACTCGCCGCTGCCGGTGGCCAGCATCGATCAGGGCATCAACCTCGTGGCCTCCACGACGGCGGTGCCCGACGTGGATTTCCAGTGGTTGCCGTTGCCGGCGACGGATCTGCAATTGACCGTCACCTCGCCGGGCGGCCTGATCCCCGCGGACCCTATCGCGGTTCACCTCGAATCCACGACGGGCGGCCTCCCGGCGGTGGGCGTTCTCTCCGTGGCGAGCAGCTCCGGCAGCGCTGGCGGAGACGCATGGTCCACGGTGGCCACGGGTGTCGTCCGGCGCGATGGCACCACCGATGTCGAAGGCAAGCTCTCCTTCGCGGCGCTGCCCAAGGGTCCCTACAAGCTCACCCTGGCGCCGGGCTCGTCGCCGTCGGGCAACGCGATCACGACCTTGATGATCGATACCTCCGAGGCTGGGGACAGCGTTCAAATGACCGTTCCTCTTGCACCCAAGATCGCGGTCGTCGGACGCCTCCTTGACGCGCAGGAGGACAGCGCCACGGACAGCGAAGAAACCACCGTGATCGCCACCGATCTGAGCCACGACCTGATTCCCAACGTGGCCTCCGCCAGCGTGGGGTTGGATGGAACCTACCTGCTCATGCTCGATCCAGACCGCACCTACCGCCTGGCGGCCCAGCCAGTGGCGGGTCGCGAACTGCCGTCCTATGTTCCGCTCTACGGTTTCTCGACGGGCACCACGGATATGCAGCTCGACGATCAGCGCATTCCCAAGGGCGTGCAGGTCCATGGCCACGTGACCTACGCGGGCTCGTCGGTTCCGGGAGCCATCGTGCAGGCATTCTGCGAGGGCCTGCCGCCGGATTGCGTGGACCGCAACAACCTCGCCGGCGGATCCCCGCCCGCCTTCGCCTCGGCGCTCAGCAACGCCAACGGCGACTACGAAATCTACCTGCCCGACCCGGCAACCCCGGCAACCCCGGCAACCCCGGCAACCCCGGCAACCCCGGCAACCCCGGCAACCCCGGCAACCCCGGCAACCCCGGCAACCCCGGCAACCCCGGCAACCCCGGCAACCCCGGCAACCCCGGCAACCCCGGCAACCAATGAATAGTCAAATCCAGCGATTGACTAGCGACGCAAGGTCTGCACCAATTGTCGTGCTGAACGGATGAGAGGCGTCTCGCTTACGATCGCGGTTGTAGTTGCCCTCCTTGGGGCGGCCCTGCCTTCCCCTCTCGTGGCCCAGGAAAGCGGGCCGGAGGCGCAGTCGACCACGCCACCCGACGACGACACCACCCCACCCGCGACGAAGCAGGAGAAAGCCCCGCCGTCGAGCAAGCTGCCGCAAGACGCCGCCGCCGCCCTGGTACGGGCATCCGCCTCCTACGAGTACGGCGATATGAACCAGGTGGTGGACGCCTCCCGACCGGTGGCCGAAGGACTTCTGCCCGCGACGACCGAGGAACAAATCCAGGCCTTCCGGCTGCTGGGCATCGGGCTTTACCTGACCAACCGACCGCTCGGCGCGGAAACCGCGTTCACCGAGCTTCTGCGCATGGATCCGCGCGCCCGCCTCGATCCCACCTCGACCCGGCCCGAGCTCGTGGCGTTCTTCGAAAGCCTGCGCCACCAGCAGATGGCGCGCCAGCGCTCCACGCGCAAGATGTTCTGGAACTTCATCCCGCCGGTAGGGCAGTTCCAAAACGACGATCACGTCAAGGGCTGGGTGATTCTGGGCGTGGGGGTGGCGGTGGGCGCCACTGCGGCGACGACCTTCGGCATCTACGAGTCCTGGAAGCTGTCCAATGGCAGGTCCAAGCATCCCGATACCGCCCCGACCCTCAAGACGGTCAACATCGTCAGCGGCGCCGTTCTCGTGGCCGTCTACATCTACGGCGTCGTCGACGGCCTGATCGGCTACGGCAGACCCGTCGAAGACATCGCACCGCTGTCGCTGCATTTGTTCCCTGGCGGCGGAGGTCTTGGGTTTACCTTCTAGCGCCAGCGTGTATAACCTTGCCGCCTTCCAGGCGGGTAGCTCAGTGGTAGAGCAGGCGCCTTACACGCGCCGGGTCGCAGGTTCAATCCCTGTCCCGCCTACGGATGCAGTCTCCAGTGTGCAGCGGCGCTATTCGCCCACGACTGGCATGCCGAGGGAGCGTGCGGCAGTCGCGAGAGCCACGTCGTGCGTCGCCATCGTGAGCTCGACCGAGGTTCGTTCGCGCCAGAGCTGTGCGGTGGCGAGATGAATGGCGTCCAGCGTCCCCAGTGCGGTTGGAAGTGGCTGCGCTGCTCGATCGAGGATCGCGCCTGCCACATCGACGACGGACAGTGTGGCGAGCAGCCCGAAGATGGCTTCGCGCCGGCTCGCCAGAGCCGCGTCGGGGATGCGCTCGACCACGCGCAGACGATCCAAGGTGCGCAGGCATTCCACCTGAGTCAAAGCGCTGGTGACCCCTTCCTCGACGGAAGACCATTCCTTCAATTTCCCCGGCTGCCGGAGCACCAGCCGCAACAGCACTGAAGAATCGACGTACGCAATCATCGCTCGCGCCTGTCAGCGAGCAGAAGTGCCACCACGTCCCCACGCAACGCCAGCGGTTCGGGTAGCCGAAAATCCTTCGGCTTCCCGGCGCCGGGCTTTGGCTGCCGTACAGGCAGGTCGCCAGGTTCGGCCCGAAGCGGCAGGATCTGCGCGATCGGCGTGTCGCGATCCAAGACGGCGATGGGATGTCCGCGACGAACCGCCCGCAAGTGCTCACTCAGATGCGCCTTCAGATCAGCCACCCGCACGGACTTCATGACCATAAGATAGTCATAAGTGGCCATGATGGCAACCCCGAAACCAGCGGTTCAGAGCACGATCCTCTCTCGTTCCGCGATCCGCTCCGGTGGAGCACAATTCCCGTCCCGCCTAGAGCACCGAACGGGTTGAACACAGCGCAGAATCGAGAGCTTGCGAGTGCTCGGAAGATTCACCTCGCCCCGGGTGAGGGGTTCGGCCATGCGAGAGATTGCGCTGGCCCCTCACCCTAACCCTCTCCCCGCTGCGCGGGGCGAGGGGATTGGAGGGTGCACGTGCGTAGCAACTTCTTGAATTCTCGGCACTTTCACCCCGTTCGGTGCTCTAGCGCTTGACGGTCCCATCCAACGGGAAGACACCGCTAGGCATCCTCATGTTCACAAACTATCATTTTGTGAACATGCCGCTCTCCCACAAACACCTCAAGCTCGACCAGGCCAAGATCGACAAAGCCCGCCGTCTGCTCGGGCTCGCCACGGAGCAGGAAACGCTGGACCGAGCGCTCGATTCTCATCATTGCCGAGGAGCCCATCCTGCGTGCCCACCGCAAGGTCAAAAGCTCGGGTGGCGTGGTAGACATCTTAGGTCGTGAGTACGAGCGGGTGCTCAGCATCGCGGCGCCCGCGACGCCACGTCGGCCCTGATCCGAGCCTATCGATCAGCCGGACGATTTGCGGGCCGGACGCGACGTCGTGCGCGACGCACGAGCAGCAAGAAGAGCGCGAGCACAGCGCCGAGCGGTGGCTGTCTTCGCGCAGGAGAGGCGCCCAAGCTGCAGCTACATCCGGCCTTGCCCCGCGCGGCGCCTACAGGGGGCGCTTCCGCCTGATTCGGAGGGGGCGTCGCGTCCGGCTGAGCCACCCGCGCCGGTCTCACTCGAACCGGCGGCGTCCCTTCCCGGGCCTCCGTCGCTACCAGCACCCAAGCTCCCCGCAGCGCCACCCGTGGCACCGCTCGCACTTCCCCCCAAGCCAGCGCTTGCCCCTCCACCACCCGTGCCTCCACCGCTGCCCGCGCTGCCGCCCAGGCCTCCAGCGCCGCCGCCGCTGCCGCCACCGCTGGGACTACCACCCGTGCCGCTTCCGTCGCTCGCGGCGCCATCAGAGCCAGCGCTCCCGCCGCCCCCTCCCACTTCCGCTTGTCCGCCACTTCCGCCAGCGCCGCCGGAGCCGCCCATGCCCCCCGCGCCGTTTCCGGTCGCGACCATCCTGGTCATGAGCCGCACCGATTGCACATCGTCCGACGAGTCGTATCGGTTGTAGAGGAGCATCAGCGTTCCGTCTCCGCGCGACGCCATGTCGAAGTCGACGAACGGCGGGTCGAGCAGCTTGATAGGAGCAGGATCGATGACTTGCCCCTCGCTGCCAACCCGGCGGATCCACAGACTGTCCTCGCGCCACGCGACCCAATAGACCGAGCCATCGAACACCACGGTCGGCTGCGATAGCGCGGGCACCGGCTGACTGTCGCTCGCCGGCACGGCGCCCGTCGCCCGACGCAGAGAGGTCGACGTGGCCGACGATGCACGCCCATCCCCGCCGAGAAAGATCATGCGAAGATCGGAGGTCAGCGCGCCGCTCGTCTCCACGGTGGCGGCGTCCCACACTGCAAGGAACTGAGACCCGTCGTGGGCCAGCGCAAGCCCGGCGCCCATCGCGCTGAACTGCTCGCCCACGTCGTTCGGTGTCGCATCGATAGGACCGCCATCGTCACCGACGCGGATGGTGCGGGCTTGAAGCGCGTTGCTGATCGGCTTCGGAATCGTGTCGAGCCACAGAACGACCACGGTCGTGCCCATCGCGTCGGCGGCGCTGTACTGTGGCTGCGTTTGGGGAGCGAAGCTCACCGCCGTGCCAAACGAGCCGTCACTGCCGAGCGGGGTGATGGACGGGCCAAACAGCCAAAGAAACGTGTTGCCGTTCCACACGACGTTGCCCCGCGTGAGGGTGAATCTCGCGTCGAGCTCGTGCGGAACCAGGTCGATGGCCGACCCACTGGTGTCGAAGCGCACCAGCATGATGCGCGGGTCCAGCCTGGAGCCCGACAAGGTCATACCGCCGTTCGGCCCGGTTCCGATCGCAATGGGAACCGGAAACTCGTAGGTCGCGATGCCGGCCGGGTCGTGGCCGGGCACGGAACGCCCGTCTGGGCCGAGCGGTATGACCGCCATCTCGAAAACGCCTTGTCCGGCCACCGCGACGAAGCCCGAGGCTTGCGCGACCACCCGGGGATTGTACGCCTCCATCGCGACCACCGAGATCAGCGTGTCGGAGGTGGCACGGGGACGTCCTGCGCTGTTGAGCGGCAGCGAGAACACGCCATAGTCCTCGGGGGCATAGCCGTCCTTCCACTCGAGCAACATGAACCCCGAGCCCTGCCCGCTCACCGTGGGGGTCGCAGAGCTCGCTGAAATCGTCGCGGGCGATGGATCCAGCGCGCCAAGATCCGTACCAAAGCGCGCCACGTAGAGGGTGTCACCCGCACCATCGCCCTGGGCCACGAGCAGATTCGTGCCATTCCACGCGAGTGTCGGCGCATTGCCCGACACTTGCGTCGACGCGCTCGCGGTCGGCTGGAGGTCGGGACCGAGCTTCACCAAGGTGCCGGCGCCGTAGGCGATCGCCGTCGTGTCAGCCGCGACGAGAGCGACCGGGCCATCGAAGGGCGCACCGAGGCTGACGGGGCCGACCGTGAGTTGACCGTTGTCGTCGAGGGTGAAGCCCTGCTTGGCCAGGATCACGACGAAGGTCGAGCCGGTCGCCACCACGGCGATCGGGCCGAAACCCTCCGTCGTGGTAACCAGGGCGACGGGGGAGCCGGCGGTGCCGAGATCCGCGCCCACAAGCAGCGCGGAGGTGGTGTAGCCGCTGGCGGTGCCGGCGCGAAAGACGACCAGGAGATGGGCTCCATTCCAGGCCAGCGCCAGGTCGGCGACCGGGCTGCCCACCGTCGCCGTGTGACTGTCGACGAGTGTCCCGTCGGAGGAAAGCCGCGTCAGCGTGATGTCGCCCCCGGCGTAGGTTGCCACGACGAAGTCACCACCGATGAAGGCAACGGCCTGCCGGCCAGGGAGACCGTCCAGTCGCAACGCCGCCCGACGCAGAGGTTGCCCGCTGCTGTCGATCGGCATTGCGTAGCCGTTGCTGTAGTCGTTCCAAACCGCCAGGCAACGGCTGGGTCCACACGCGAGCGATGGAGCACCGCCCACCTTGGTCGAGCCGTAGCCGGCTGTCGAGGCTGTCATTTCTGGGCCTACGGTCGGCGCGAGCGGCGGGGTGACCGCATCCTCGGGAGCATCGACCCCCGCGTCGATTCCACCGGCATCTGCCGCCGTCGCCCACAGGCCCAAGACCACGGCGAGCCCGAAACCGGCGAACGTGGGCTTCACTGTTTGCACCACAGCCACACGGTGCCATCGTCGTACGCCACGGCAAGGCGACTGCCATCACCCGCGAAACGCATGCGTACGAGACCCTGGCCGTGGGCGGGAAGGCTGGGAAGAGCGGTCAGCTCCGGCGTGCTCCACAGGCGCATGACCCCGTCACTGCCGCCCGCGACGAGCACGGTTCCGTCGGGCGAGAACGCGACGGTACGGCTCGAGAACGACGCCGGGCCTTGAAACAGATCGCGGCGGGCCGTCGCGCCCGTGGATTGCCAGACCGTCACGCGCTCGTCCCCAACGCTTGCCACCAGCTGGTTGTCCGGCGAAATCGACACGTCGACGACAGCAGGCGAATGGGCTTCCGTGATTCGCCGGGTGGTACTCCAATCCGCGGTGCTCAAGATGTCGAGCTCGCGCCCGTCGGAGCCCGCGGCGAGCAAGGTCCCGTCGCGCGAGAACGCCACGCTGTCGACGTTGCCAGCGATGCCCATTCCGGTGACCATGCTGCCCGAAGGAACCTGGTAGACTTCGTCGGCACCTTGGTCGGCGCCGGCGGCCAACAACGTGCCGTCGGGCGAGAAGGACACCCTGTTCGCGCGAATGAGCGCTGTCGTGATTGGCTGGGTGACGGTCCACGTCGCGGTCGACCACAGGTTGACCTGGCCGCTCTCCTCCGCCGTCGCAAGCCATCCGCCGCTTGCCGAAAGCGCGACATCGTTGACGGTGCGGGCGGACTGGCCCCAGTCGGGCGCCTGCGTGATGACCGCATCGGGGACGGAACGTACGACCATGCCGAAGTCGCCGCCAATGACCAAATGACTCCCGTCGGGCAGGAAGCCGACCGTGCGCGCGAACGGCCCTTGCTGAACCGGATCGCGTAGCGAGGCCCCGGTCGAATCCGTGAGCCACAGCGCCCACGTGCTGGCCGTGAACAGCTGGCGCCCGTCGGGCGACGCGGCCACCAGGTGCGGACCTCCGATCGGGGCGAGCAGAAGCTTCGAGGGCGAGCCGTCGACCGGGAACGAGGTCACGGCTTCGTCGATGGTGCTCACGTAAAGGTGGGTACCGTCCGGTGCATAGGAGATGCTCTTGATTCCATAAGGCGCTTTGAGCTGGCGAACGAGACTGGCGTCGGAGCCACGCCAAAGTCGCAGATTGCCGTCGGCATCGCCCACCGCGACCTGGGTTCCATCGGCGGAGACCGCGAGGGTGTTCATCCAGGTCCCGCCCTGCAGGGGGATTGCAATCGCCGACAGAATCGGCTCCGGACCAGACGCGGACGCTCCCGTCCTTGCTGGCGGTGAAGACGCTGGCACCCCCGGCGGCGAAGCCGATGCCGCGCACTTCGTCGACATGATCCACCGTGGTCGCGACGAGCGTCCCGGGCCCGCTCTGCCACAAGAAAACCTCGCCATCGGCAGCACCCGCCGCAATGCGCGTTCCGTCGGGCGACAGCGCGACGGCGAGCAGCTCACGTCCGTGCGCCGGCAGCGAAGCGAGCAGCGTCCCGTCGGCGATGCGCCACAGCTTCACCGTCCGGTCGTCGCTGGCTGTCACCAGCGTCGCACCGTCAGCAGAGACAGCGACGGCGTTGACGCCTCCTGCGTGCCCGATGAACGAACGCACCTCGTGCCCGTCGCTGGGATCAATCAACTTTGCCACCGCGCCGGCAAGACCTGCGGCGACGGCACTGCTATCGGGCAAGTAGGCGATGCTGCGAATTCCGGCCAGGCCCATCGCCGCGCATGGGGCAAAGGTGGTGCTCGTGCCGCCGTCCACGGCGCCCGGGCCATCCAAGCTTGTGGCACCGAGATCCCCACCTCCGCTTTCGCTGCTTGCACCATCGAGGCCCGCCGTCGGTGCGTCGACAGCCCCGTTACCGGCTTCAATGCCGCCATCGGACGTTGTCGCGCCACCACTGCCCTTCGCGCCGGAGTCTGCGAGCACGAGAGGGCCGTCCCCCACCGCATCGCCGCGATCCGGTGCAGCATCCACACCCAGCGCCCCACCCGTGCCGCTCTTCCCGGCGTCGACCTTCGCGGTTCCGCCCGTGCCGGTGTCTCCTCCGTCGAGATGCTGTCCTCCGCTGCCGCTGGTCGTGCCACCCGCGCCACCCGCGCCCCCGTGCGACCCGCCCGACGACGATCCACAACCCACGAGGCCCAGCGCGACGAACATCAACACCCCCGGGTGTCCGGATTTTACTAATGCCCTCGCGATGGTCGCATTCACTGCCAATGTTCCTGCTCGCATTCCGCAAGGATAGATCGTCCTCGGAAAATGTGGACCCAAGTTAATCAGCTTCCAGATCGGGCTCTCAAATGCGAGCACGACGTCACAAAACGAGAGGACCCCTGGTCGCGGGTCCGACAGACTGCCGTAAACCGCCGGCGCCCGATCATCGGGCTAATCATGCTGTTCAAGATGCTGCGGTCCACAAAAAGGAGAAGACCATGCAAATCAAGGAACTGTTTCGTGTCCACGGTCCCGCCCATCCACGCCCGCGCCTGCCCCGTTCGAAATCCAAGGCGCGGTGCCAGCCACTGCGCTTCCTTTGCGCATGCGCCCTCAGCACATCGCTGATTGGGGGTTGCGACGACGGGCCATCGGAAACCGACAACGAGGACATCGGTGCCTCTCAGCGCGCGGCGCACGTTGCCTGCCAGAAGGACAATTCAGGGACACCGAGCACGGTCACGGTGGACACGAGATCCAGCTTGGGCGTCCTCTCACCCATCGCTGTGGGTGTGAACGCCGCTGCCTGGGACGGCCACCTGACGGATGCGGAAATTCCCCGCTTGCTGGCGGACGCTGGTATCCAGATCCTTCGCTATCCAGGAGGCTCCACCTCCAACAACTATCACTGGCTGTCCAACACCCCGGACGATCCCAACCAGGGCAGCACCGTTCCCAGCGCAAACTTCGACGCGTATATGGCGGTTGTCGAAGCAGCCGGCGCCCAGTCCATGCTGACGGTCAACTACGGCTCAGGGACAGCCCAGGAGGCTGCCGACTGGGTACGGTATGCCAACCAGGGTGGCCGATCCTATAGAGGTCCCGTGCCGACCTATCCTGGCGCGAGCCCCGCCGGCCACCATTACGGCGTAAAATACTGGGAGATCGGCAATGAGGTGTACGGCGATGGCACCTATGGGGCAACCTGGGAGGTCAATCACAACGCTCACGACCCGACCACCTATGCCAACGGCGTCGTCAGCTTCAGCTCGGCCATGAAGGCAATTGACCCTTCCATCAAGATTGGTGTCGTCCTTACGGCGCCTGGCAACTGGCCTGACGGGCAAACCAGCGCATCATCGCCGCAGCCTTGGAACGATACCATCCTGCCTATCGTTTGTTCTGCCGTCGATTTCGTCGATGTCCACTGGTATCCGCAGGGACCGACGGGGGAATCCGACGCCGCTTTGCTGGCTTCTCCGCAAAATGGTGAGTCTACAAGTGTCAGCTACACGCCCAGCATTCCCAGCATGGTCGCCAGCTTGAAGGCAGAGCTCACGCAGTTCTGCGGCACCCGCGCCGACGCGATCCAGATGATGATCACGGAGACCAATTCGGTCTCTTACAATCCCGGCAAGCAGACCACCAGCCCCGTCAATGCACTGTTTCTGGCCGACCAGGTCATGACCTGGCTAGAGAATGGTGTAGCAAACGTAGATTGGTGGGCTATCCACAACAGTCCATTTGACGGCAATATCGACCCATCGCTGTACGGCAACTACGATTTCGGAGACTATGGAATCCTTTCAGCCGGACTCACCACAACCAATGGCGCTGTCGAGCCGCGAGCCAATACGCTATTCCCCGCATACTACGGGCTGCGGATGCTCGCCTATCTCGGACATCATCCGCGGGATGCGATGCTCCAAGCAACGTCGTCGACTCCCCTTGTGTCGGCGCACGCCGTCCGTCAAGCAGACGGCGACGTCAACCTGGTGTTGATCAACAAAGACCCCAGCGTTACCTATACCGTGACTGTCCTACTCCAAGGAGCCCGCGTCCATGGCCGGGCGCAGGTGTCTTCCTATGGTATCCGCAGCACGTCGATCAGTACGACCATCACATCCGTTGCAGGTTCATCCTTCCCGATCACGATCGGTCCCTACTCCATAACCACGGTCGCGCTGCCGTAACTGAGCATAGCCTAGCTTAGACGAAACTCGACGGGCAGAGGTGAACGAACCCCATCCGGGTTCCGCCTCTGCCCGTGCCACCATCGATCATCCTCGTTGAACGAAATCGGCACGTTTTCGCAGATCACGAGCAAGCAGCTCCCTGGCGATGCGTGCCATCTTTCGCAGGCGATTGAAGACAGTCCTGCGAGCGATCCCGAGAGTTTCCGCGATCTCGACCTGGGACATCCCCTCGAGGTAATGCATGATCGCCACCTGGGCTCCGCCCTCCCCGCTACGTGCCAGTACGGCGAGAACCAATTCGCGATCCGCGAAGTCGTTCCATCGGACACAGGGGGTACTCATCGCCAGCGCGGCCACGACGCACGTTTGCATCTTCTGCTTGCCCAGAATGTTCAGACAAACGTTGGTGGAGACGCGATACAGGTAGTGAAGCGCTCCCTCCTCGAATGCCAGAACTGTGCCGCGCGCGATCACGCGCACGAAGGTCTCTTGGGTGGCGTCCCGCGCGCTGGCGGTCGAGTGCAAGAATCGACGGCAGTGTTGGTAGATGGCCGGGGAATAGTACGCGTACAGGTGGGCGAGTGTTGTCTCGCTTGCTCGGACCGCGGGAAACTCCATAGCCTGCATTTTCCCTGCTCGGCAAAGGGCGATCTTCTCGTTTCGTGACCGGCGCTTTGCATTTCGGCCTCGCGCCGTCGGGGCGTGCTTGAACGCTAGGTGCGCGGAAGTTGCTGCTGCTTGAGGCGCGCCAAATAGTCGCGCGGTGAACAACCCATGGTTTCCTGAAAAACGCGATGGCACTGCGCATAGCTGCCGAACCCCGAGCGAAAACAGGCGTCGAGCAGGGTAAGTCGTCCTTCACACGCGAGCTCGACGAAGTGTTCCAAGCGAAGCCTCTGTCGGTAGGTCACCAGATTGACGCCCAGCTGCTCCGCGAATTGGCGGCTGAGAGCTGCGGGGCTGATTCCCACGCGCTGGGAGAGTGTCTCTCTCGACATGGCCGGATCCTGGGACAGCAGGCGCATGCTTGCCCGGACTTCAGGCGAGACGATGCTATCCGACGTCCTTGCGCCTGACCCGTCGAAGGCTTCCCAGGCGTCGAGGAGTGAATAGGCAAGCCCGGCCTTGCGCAGGTCCACGGAATTCGACTGCCGAATCCTGGCCAGCTCTTGGTCTAGTCGGCGGGTGTCCTTCCAATCGATGACTCGACACTGCTCACCTCTGGGCATTCCAGAGCGCAGCGCAGCATGCGAGCCGCTGCTACAGGTGCGATCGATCAGCTCGGGTAGAAGTACCACGATCCACATTTCGAAGTCGGCAGTCCGCTCTTCTGCGTGGTGGTTCTGTTCCGGGTACAGCCACAACAAGGAGCCGACGCCCAGGGCGTAGCGTTTCCCGTCGACCTCGTAGTGGCCGCGGCCCGAGACGACGAGGTTGAACTCCAATCCTTCGTGACGGTGGCGAGGATGATAGTACCCGTTGCCACGATGAGGCCACACGGTGCCCCCACAAGTCTCTGGAATTGCAAGCCGCTCGATGATGGACAGCCGTGGATCTACTCTGGACTGTTGGATGTCCATGGCGCCTCCTCCCACGAATACAACACATGGCCCGGCAAGAATGTGCAACCGAAAACTTCCTTCGTGTATCATGCCAACGTGAAGCCCGGTTCGGGTCATCCAGCGAACCTCATCGTCCTCATCAGCCTCTTTCACCTGGCTTGCGGAACCACACGTTCCTCCACTGCCCCTCCGGCTTATCACTTCACGCAAGATTGGTTCGTCGGGAAGGTTTCCTGGCCTGACCTACTGCGCGAATATCGCGACAAGCCCAACGTCCGCTATCTGGAAATCGGTGTGTTCGAGGGCCGCTCGCTGTTTTGGATGCTCGACAACATCCTCACGGGTAACGGCGCGTCTGCAGTGGCTGTCGACTTGTTCGAACCGAGCTATGAGGGCACCTTTCTCGAGAATCTCCGGTTGTCGGGAAAGGCCAGTCGCGTCCGGATCCTCAAGGGGCGCTCGGACAAGGTGCTGCACACCTTGCCCGTGAATTCCTTCGACATCGTTTTCATCGACGGAAGTCACGCCGCTCGTGATGTGCTGACGGATGCCGTCCAGGGATGGCTGCTGCTGGCCGACAACGGCCTGATGATCATGGACGACTATGGAAACGAGAAGCCTCGCGACGAGTTCCTGTCGCTGTCCCGTGTCCCCGACGACTCAAACCTCGCGTGGCCATCGACGCCTTTGTTACGGCTTTTCGCCCAGAGCTCGAGGTCGTACAGCGGGATTTTCAATTCGTCGTCAGGAAGCGTGCGCCAGCCTGCCGAGATTGGGTCTGCTCCAGCGGCCAGAATTGGTTTTACGACTGGGCGCAGCGGCGGCTCTTCAAGAGGAAGACCCGAGAGCCCATTCCGCTTACGGAAGAACAGCGGCGCGAGCTGGAGTTCATCCTGGCCACCATGCCGTTCGGTACCACGACTCCGGAACCTAGCCAAGAATGCCTGGCCAAGGCCCCCTGCAAGAGCGTGGTCGATCTCTTGACCGCGCCGTAGGCGGCGAGCCGCAGCAGGCCGGCCACGACCTTCCCTCCCCGTGGAGCACACAAGATCTGGCTTTCAGATGGCAATCGCATCAAACTGGCGGGAGCGGCCTGTGGTCGCCCAGGCAGCATCGATGGCCACCGTCAACCGAGATCACGCCAAGCTCATCTGTGACATTGGGGAGCTGTCCGCCATCATCACCGACGCGTCCGATCTCGATGCCATGTTGCAGAAGATCGTCGACACCGCGGCCGGCCACATGGAGGCCGACGTATGCTCGGTGTACCTTTTCGACGAGGCCGGCAAAGAGCTGGTGCTGCGGGCCACGCGCGGCCTTCTGCCGAGCTCGGTAGGCACCGTACGCCTGCGTCCCGGAGAGGGACTCACCGGCCTGGCCTTCTCGGAGCGCCGCCCGATCTGCGAGGCCGATGCACCCTCGCACCCCGCCTACCGGTTCTTTCCCGGCATCGGAGAGGAGAGCTACCGCTCGTTCGTCGCGGTGCCCATCCTACGTGGCCGCCGTCCGGTGGGCGCCATGACCCTGCAAAGCAAGCAGCCCGGCCACTTCTCGGCCGAGGACGTCCAGGTCTTTCGCGCCATCACCATGCAGCTTGCCACGACCATCGAGATGGCCCGGCTGCTCCTCACCCTGGAATCCCCCGGCGCATCGATTACGCCGACGTCAGGCCCTTCCGAATTACGCCTCGTGCATGGCCAGGTTGGTGCCGAGGGCCTCGCCGTGGGCGAGGTCGTGATCATTCGGCAGCCATCGCTGGCCGAGATCCGCGCCCTCATGGGCGGTGTGGCGCTGGAGCTACCCGATTTCCGTCGGGCCGTGGTCGCCACCGAGCAGCAGCTGGAGCACCTCGAGAAGCTGGCGGGGGAGCGACTGTCCGACGTGACCGCCGTGATCTTCTCGGCGCAGCTCATGATGTTGCGCGATCAAAGCTGGCTGGGCGCGATGGAGGAACAAATCGCCGCTGGAACGCCTCCCGCCGAAGCCGTGTACCGCGTGCTCCTCAATTACGTCGAGCTCTTCGACCGCATGGACAACGCGTATATGCGTGAAAAGCGCTACGACGTGTTGGACGTGGGCCGCCGGCTACTCGGCAACCTGTCTGGTCATCGCGCTGCCGAATCTAGCATCGAAGGACGCATCGCCATTGCCGCCGAGCTTCTGCCCTCCGATGTGCTCAAGCTGGGATTGGAGAAAGTCGGCGGCATCGTGCTCCTGTCCGGCGGTGTGACCTCGCACGTCGCAGTGCTGGCGCGCTCTCTCGATCTGCCGCTGATCTTCGTCGACGAACCACGCCTGCTGGAGATCCCCGATGGCACGCGCGTGGTCCTCGACGCCCGTCAGGGCAACCTGTTCGTGGCGCCCGACGAGGAGGTCGAGCAGCACTTTCGCGAGCAGGAGGACTCCCGTCGCTCGGCCCCGCAGTCGGCCGAGGGTATGCGCGAGGAGACCCGCACCGCCGACGGTACCCGTGTGCGCCTCCTGGCCAACATCAATCTACTGGCGGACGTCGAGGTCGCGCGCTCGTACAAAGCCGAGGGCATCGGACTCTATCGCACCGAATTTCCCTTCATGATCCGCAACGACCTCCCCAGCGAGGAAGAACAGTTGCGTATCTACCGCCGGCTGGTCGAGGGCATGCCCGGTCGCGAGATCACCTTCCGCACCCTCGACGTGGGCGGCGACAAGGTGCTCTCGTACTTCGACTACGCCGCCGAGGCCAACCCCTTCCTCGGTCTGCGCTCGATTCGCTTCTCGCTGCGCCACCGCGATGTCTTCCTGCAACAGGTGCGCGCCATCCTGCGCGCTGCCCATGACATCCATGTGCGCATCATGTTTCCCATGATCTCTTCGCCGGACGAGCTGGCCGCTGCAGCCGATGCGGTCGACGAGTGCCGGGCCTCCCTGCGGCAGGAGGGCACGCCCGCCTGCGAGCACGTGGAGCTGGGCATGATGCTGGAGGTCCCATCGGTGCTCGAAATGATGGACGAGCTCTCTCGACGGGCTGATTTCTTCTCCATCGGTACCAACGATTTCGTCCAGTACATGCTGGCCGTGGATCGCACCAACGTCAACGTCGCCGATCTATACATCCCACACCACCCCGCCGTTCTGCGCGGCCTCCATCGCGCCATCACGGCAGCCCTGCGCCACGGCCGCGACGTCTCGGTATGCGGCGACATGGCGCACGACCCGCGCTTCGTGCGCTTCCTGCTGGGCATCGGCGTGCGCAAGTTCAGCATGAGCGCGCGCTATCTGCCGCGCGTCCAGGAGGCCATCTTCGCCACCGTCCTCGAGGAGGCACAAGCCTTCGCCAAGCGTCTCCTCGCCGAGAGCTCGGTTTCCGGCGCCACCCGGGTTCTCGAAGCCGGGTGAGGGTGACAGTCCCGACTGGGTCGCCGTGTCGACCGACTACTCGGACGGATCGACGACTCGCCCCTGGAATAGGATCGCGCCGGACGGATCGTGGCGGATGAAGAACAAGAACGGCCGATCCACGACAAGAAGATTGGTTGGGACAATCACCGCCGTGATACCCACGGTCACGCCGGTCGCGGCCGCGGCGGTCGTCCCGCTTTCATCGACCGCAATGACCGCCTTGTGAACGACGCCCCCAACCGACAGATCGCGCACGCCGTCCATCCCCGAGAAATCAGCCAGGGACGAGTCGAAGGCATCGATCATCCCCAGTGCCGAGAGCGCGTCATTCAGAAGCGAGGATGTGGAGAACTTGAAGCGCGGCATCTCGACGGTGCCCATCAGCTTCTGGGAGGGTGCCAGGATGGCGGCAAGGTCGTCGACGCCCATCCCCTGCTCGAAGGCATCGAAGGTCCCGGCATCCGGGACCACCAGAATCATCGACGTGGTGCCGCCCACATAGCCGAGGGCCGCCGCGCTCCAACCTGACCCCGACCATAGCGTGGCGTTGGTCTCGTCGCTCGACATCATCGGGACGTTCACATCGCCCGTCGGGGCATGGAAGGTCCGATTCGGGCTTCCCGACTTGAACGCCTGCGACCAGTCGCCGTGGAAGTAGACCGCATTGGCGAGAACCAGCCTGGTGGAAGACGTGATCGTGCCCTGGCCGAAGAGCTCCGGAATCATTTGCTCGGTCTGGTCTGACACCCAGTTGTTGATGTCCGCACGCGCAGTCTCGGGGGAGCTGGCGAAGCTCTCGACAAAGAGGCCAGCACCGTAATTTTCGGCCAAGAGGTCGAGATACGACGGCAGGAAGGAAAACCCCACCTGGACCCACATCGAGCTCGCGATCTGGAGCTGGAATCCGTTTGCCGTGGCGCTCGATGGCTGCGCCATCAGCGCGAGGTCCAGCGCGTTGAAGGCTGGATGGAGGCGCTCGGACGGCAGGGTGAAGTGCAATGCGGCAGCCATCTGCATCGCCGTACTGTTCGCGGCGCCCGCGTAGAGCATGGCCAGCGCGAGCGAGATGCTGGTCTGGGAAAAGACGAAGTTGCCCGAATTCTGCCCGCGCAATTGGCCGTACAGGCCCACGCCAAACGCGAGGTTGTCCGCGGCCAATTGAGTGGCGTCGGAGGAAGCGACAATCGGACTCAAGTTCCGGGCTGTCCCGGAACGCATCTCGTTCGGTGGGGCGGCGCCGCCGTCCGCGTCGGCGGAACCCACCGCGGAAGCATCCGCCGACGAAATCGCGTTGCTCCCCCCACACGCGGCCAACATCAACCCTGCGAACACCGCAACGATAGAGCCCTTGGTCATGGCAGGATTTTCAAGCAATCCTGGGGCCAGCGCAACAAGCGACCGGAACCACGAGATTTCGATATCTTTCCCGAGCCTTCCCTCGAATTTCTGAGGACCTCCCCACCCAAACCACCGGGCCTGCGCAACGTCCGAACATGGTTCCGAACAGCAGCATCTGCTTGCCAGGCCTGGTCAATATCGCGCACAATACGGCGAGCGCTCCCGCACAGGACTGGCGCAAAAGCCCGACGAAATCAAGCTGTTGCCGGTTTCTATCGATACGTGCATCGAGAAACGGCCTCCAGTCGCCGACGGGAAGGCCACTGCTAGAGATCCTTCATGAGCAAGAGCGGCGAACACAACACACCCATCGGAACGCCGATGGTCATCGCTCCGGGAAAAATCTTCCTGGTCGGCGAATACGCGGTGCTCGACGAAGGCTGCGCCGTCTTGGCCGCCATCACCAGGCACGCCAAGGCCCAATTCATCCCGCGCATGGACTCCATGCCCCCAATGGTCTCGGAGCTGGTCAGACGCGCCAAGTCCGAGCTTGGCGAAGCCGCCGCTGCGCTACCGCCCGGCGCGGTCTTGGTGAATGCGGACGACTTCCATTCTGGCCACGCTGCCGGCGGTTTGGGATCCAGCGCCGCCATCGCAGTGGCGACGGTAGGCGCGGTGTTCGAGTCGCTTGGACTGGCCATCGAAGAACGCAAACAGCAGATCTTCGCCATCGCCGATGCCGGGCGTAGAACTGCCCAGGGCGACGTGGGTTCGGGCGCGGACACTGCGGTCGCCACCCACGGAGGTCTGATTCAAGTCACCCGCCACAAGGACACGCTTCCCCGCATCGACTGTTTGGCAGCTCCCGCGGGCCTGCACCTGGTGTTGTTCACCGCGGGCCCCTCGATCTCGACACGTCAAATGACGGCCGGCCTGCGCGCATACGCGCAACACGAATCGACCGCCTTCGAATACGCGATGACGAGTCTGCGCGAGATCGCCCATCGCTTCGTCGCGGAAGTGACCGCAGGACACGCCACGGGCGCGGTGGTCGCCGCCGGCAAGTATGGCGAGGAGCTGGCCAGGCTGTCGCTGGCCGCGTCGGTTCCCATCGTGACGGCCGCCTTCGAACGAGCCGCCGACCTGGCCCGCGAGCTCGGGGGTATCGCCAAGCCGATCGGCGCAGGCGGCGGAGAAATCGGCCTTGCCATGTTCGCCACACCCGAGGCCGCCCAGTGGTTCAAGAAGGCATGCGCCGATCCGCTCGTGCCGCTTGAAGGCGATCTGGAACCCTTCGGCGTACGCTGTCGCAACCCCGAAAAGACCTCGGAAGACGCCATCGATGTCAGGGAAGCCGTGGTCGTGGAAGCCACGGTCGAGGCGTCGCCCGAGCCTACCGTCTTCGAGGTTGCACCCACGCACGCACTCGCTCGCATCGTCGTGACATCGGAAGAGCTGGAAACGGTGCCAGAGCGGAGGGCGGATGATCTCGTAACGGTGCGCATCGGCAAACGACGTGGCCGCCGCTCCCGACGGCGCATCATTCCGGCCGTCGCCATCGTTCTTGCGGTGGCGGTGACGTGGTATGCGTTTCCCAGAACCAACGGGGTGCATGGCTACGGCACGCCGAATGCGTCCAGCACGGGTGAAGGTCCGAATCCGTTCATCGCGATGCCCGAAAAGGGAGCCCCTCCACCGTCGGAAGGCACGGCGCCCGAGGAAGCAGCGCCGGCGGATGCGAAACAGGCAACTGCCGCGCCGACAGAGCCAATGCTCATCCCCCCGGCACACGAACACGGCCCAAGGTTCGAGTCGACTCGACACCCGCACGGTGCCACGGCTCGCGAACCAACCGCCGCGTCCAGGCATCGCTCCCCTAAGCAAGTACCCCGCGCTGGCAACCTGTCTGCGGACGACTTCTAGCGCAATATCGCGCCGTTGGGGCGACGGGCTTCAGTCCGAACGGCTCGAGCTTTCCCGGATCGACTCCACCAGGACTTCCAGCAGTCGCTCGTCGGAAACCGGCTGGAGCAGATAGCGATGGGCGCCGCATTCCACGGCTGCTCGCGCGGTGGCGAAGGCAATGCCACTCGATAGCAGCACCACGGGAAGCTCCGCCCGGTGTTCGTGAAGGCTCTTCAGCGTCCGATCCTCACAATCGAGCAGCGGGTCCGCGTCGCCGATGACGACATCGAACTGCTTCTCCCTCGCAAGGCGGACCGCGCCCTCGCCCCGCGCGACTCGCACGACCGCGTACCCGTAGGACTCGAGGACACGCTGGTATCGGTGCGCCAACTCGGCGTCGTCGTCCACAATCAAGACCGACGACCGCGGTCGCGCGGCTGCGCACTCGGCGCGCGCGGCATCGTGACCTGTGAAAGTTTTGTCCGTCGTCTCCGTGTTGCCCACTTGGTCCTTGGCCACGATCTGGACATCGGCCTACGTCGAAGGTACTTGAGCCCTTTTGGGGCGTTCCCGACAAATGCCGTTTCTCTGTGCGCGTTCGGACGACATGGAGCCGATTTCCGCATACTGGTACACTTGCTCCCTGGAATCAGGATGGGCAGAGCCGCGGGAATAGACGTCGTCAAAGCCGACATCACCACCCTCGATGTCGACGCCATCGTCAACGCCGCCAATGAATCGCTCTTGGGCGGGGGCGGGGTCGACGGCGCCATCCATCGCGCTGCGGGACCGGGGCTGCTGGCGGAATGCCGAACGCTGGGCGGATGCGAAACCGGCAGCGCGAAGCTCACGCGTGGATACAAACTGCCCGCACGCTTCGTGATTCACGCCGTGGGCCCGGTATGGAACGGCGGCAACCGCGGCGAGGACGAGCTGCTTGCCTCCTGCTACAAGACCGCCCTTGGTCTTGCCGGGAGACAAGGCCTTGCCACCATCGCCTTCCCCGCCATCAGCTGCGGGGTGTACCGTTTTCCCGTCGAACGTGCGGCTCGGATCGCAGTCCAAACTATTCGCCGCACCCTACCCGCCTGTCCATCGCTTACCAAGGTTCTGCTGGTCGCGTTCAGCCCGGCCATCGAGTCGGAGCTCGCCCTGGCCCTGGGCGAATCCGTGTAGAATCGCCGCCGGCCGATCCGGCAAGCGCACGAGAAAGGGACGCATGAAGAAAAGCACCACAAGCGGACTCACGCAATTCGGCTCCACGTCCAAGCTGCCTCTGCTGTCGTGGCGGGGGATCTTCTATCTGTGGCTGCCTCTCTTGGCCCTGCTCGCCTGTGGGATCATCATTTCGCAGAAGTTGATCCATCCGGCGCCGACCACCATTCGCTTGCTCAGCGGCCCGGAAGGCAGCAGCTATCGCCACCAGGCCGAGAAGTACAAGGCGATCATCGAGCACTTCGGCGTGAAGGTGACCGTCTTGCCTTCTCAAGGAGCGCTCGACAATCTTCGCCAACTGGCCAATCTCAAGGTGAAGGCCGATGTGGCCTTCGTCCAGGGCGGCCTGACCGATGGCGTGGATACCTCCCGTCTGTTTTCGCTTGGCAGCGTGTTCGCCCAGCCCCTCATGGTTTACTACCGACAAAGCCAGCCGGTCGAGGTGCTTTCCCAGTTGAAAGGCAAGCGCCTGGCCATCGGCCCCGAAGGCAGCGGCGCGCGCTCCTTGGCGCTCAAGCTGCTCAAGGCCAACGAAATGGATGGGCCGCCGACCGTGCTGCTCGATCTCGTGGGCGAAAAGGCAGCCGACGAGCTCATCGCCGGCAAGATCGACGCCGCGTTCATGATGGGCGATTCGGCAACCCCGGCCATCATGCGCAAGTTGCGCCAGAACGACGACATCGAGATCGCGAACTTTCGCCAAGCCGACGGTTACTTGCGCAAGTTCCGCTTCCTGTCGAAGTTGACCCTGCCGGAAGGCGCCTACGACTTGGGCAAGGACGAACCGCCCAAGACCCTGACCTTGGTGGGGCCGACGGTCGAGCTGGTGGCGCGCAACGACCTGCACCCCGCCCTTTCCGACCTGCTCATCGGCGCTGCCCGGGAAGTTGATGGCGGGCCGGGCCTTTTCCGCAATGCCGGCGAATACCCGGCGCCGCTGGCCCGCGATTTCCCCATCAGCCCAGATGCCGAGCGCTACTACAAGTCCGGCGCGCAGTTCCTGTACAAGAAGCTGCCCTTCTGGTTGGCCAACCTGCTCGACCGTTTGGTGGTCATCCTCGTTCCACTCCTCGTGATCCTCGTCCCGGCTACGAAGCTCGTGCCCACGGTCTACAAATGGTGGATGCGCTCGCGCATCTACAAGTGGTACGGCGCCCTGATGACCATCGAGCGCGCCATGCTGGCTCGTACGTCAGCCGAGGAGCGCGCCATCCTCCTTCAACGCTTCGAGGCCATCGAGAAAGTAGTGAACGAGATGAAAACTCCGCCTTCTTTTGGCGACCAGCTCTACGTGCTCCGCGATCACGTCCGCTTGGTGCATGAGCGCCTATTTGCCATGGCCCAGTCGGTGGACAGGGCGCGCCCGGTGGAACCACCATCGCTGGCGTGAGCTCCTGACGGCGAACAGGCCGCGCATAAAGGCGTGGTCGTGGCCGCGGCCACGGAAAGTGGGCAGCGGCCACGACTTATGAAGACACGCCAAGCTTGTGAAGGTTGTGCAGGCGCACGCTCAGTAGTTGCAGCCCTCGACTTGGACAGCCGAGGGAGACGTGGAGCAGATTCGGCACTGCATGTCGAGCTGGGTGCCCAAAGGGAGCTGTTGGCCATATTGTTGAATGTCCGCGGCGCTCCGGGCAACCATGACTTTTTGACCGTTGACTGGGCACATCGTCGTGTCAGTGCCCAGAAACCAGCACGTCTCGGGAACGACTCCCGAGACTGGCATGGAGCTGGTGTCGCACTCTGCCATCCCGACCGGGTCTAGTGCGTAGGTCACGACGGACGGGTTGTTGGGATCGATCACAGGCCTTCGATACGCCACCTGGCAAGAGGGCTTTCCGGTATCGGGATCCAACCAAAGCTTGTCGTTGATGCACAAGTTTTCCAGCTTCCTGGCGATGCTGGAGCCAACCTGGCTCATCGAGGCCGAAAAGTCGGTTTCGCAGATGCTGAACTTCTGACCATTGGCCCCGAACTGGTCGACGAAGGCCGACAGCCGCAGCCCCGGCGTGGCACCAAAGCCAGCCGCGGCCGGGTCGAAACCGGTGGTCTTGTCCGCAGTTGCGGCTTCCGGTTGGTGGTTTGGATCGTAGCAAATCGGCCAAGTATCGTAGATCGAGGGATGGGCCGTGTCCGCGGTATTGGGATTGGGAACCACGCCGATCTTGTACTGAGCGGTCGACGGATCGGTGCCACTGAGCGGCCAGCCGAAAATGCCAGCCACGAAGAGCTGGTTGTCCGGGTCGACCTTGAGGGCCTTGATTTCGTCGGCCATGACCTTGACATCCCTAAGCGGGTTACAGGTAGTCGGGCTCGACACGTCTTCGCCGTTGGTGCAGCTGTCGCCCACGCGTGCCGAACAGCTCGTCAAGGCGGTCGAGAATGCGGCCGTGGTCGGATAGCCGGGAGGTGGGTCGGCCAAATTCATGCCGTTGCAGGTGTGCGACCGGGTGTAACAGCGCAGACTCGCGGATTCGCCGTACAGCTCCGGTTTATTCCCGAACATGGCGTCGTTGGGCGCGGCCGAGCAGTCGTCCTCGTCGGTCAGGAAGACCAAACCGAGGTTGGCATTGCCGCGCAGCATCTGGTGCTGCTGGTTGTTGACGTCGCCCAGTCCGCCCACCAGAAACGCGAATTCGAAGGCCTGCAACTGGTGCTCCTCGCCGCAGCCCAAGGTGCCGAGGTTGCCGGCCAGGCAGGCGAACACGGTGTTGATATCGCCGCTGAAGTTGATCCCCGTGTTTCCCGTGGTCTCGAGATACGTGGCGTCGCTGCTGGTTACGCCACATGCGGAGGCACCGATCATCTGGAACCTGCCCATGTCGCCGTAGACAGATACAGTTCCGTCGGGCAGCGTCTTGGGGCCGCACGAGCCGCTCGAATACGCCCCGCCGGTGCCAAGATCGCTGTCGAGGATGGCGACGCGCAGGTCGGGCAGAGTCCCGTCGTTGGGATCCTTGAGCGCCGCGATCAGCCTTGGGAAATTGTCCTTCAGCTTCTGCTGCTTCGGCGCCATGGACGGCGAGTTGTCGATCATGAACACCAGGTCGACCAGACGCTGGGGTGAAACCGAGATTATGTAGTCGATGGTCGGGGCGCCAGAAGGAGCGTCCGGACTGTCGGCCCCTGCATCCGGTCCCGTTATCGTGCCCCCGGTCCCAGGCATCGCGCCGCCGGTCCCAGGCATCGTGCCGCCGGCCCCGAACATTGCACCGCCGGTCCCAAGCATCGTGCCGCCGGCCCCGGACATCGCGCCTCCAGTCCCGGTTGGTGCGCCACCAGTTCCGGTCGTCGCTCCGCCGGTCCCGGCGGATGGGCTTTCGCCGGCGTAGGGATCGGTCCCACACCCTGCCAAGGCCAACGCCGAGAACAAGACCAAGGTGAGCTCGTAGGTCGTTGTTTTTGTCATGCCTGAACCTGTCCCTCCAGATCGCGATGCCTTACAAAAAGATCGGCGCATTCGCCTCCGGTTCAAAGAATTCCCAAGGAAAATCCCAGCGCGACACGCACCTCCCAGCCCGGTAGCGGGGCAAAGAGATTCGGACTTGCCGGCCCTTGCCGGCTGAGAACGCTACGGCCCTGCGGCCACGAGATGGTGTCCAGCCGTGCCCACATTTCGTTGCGTTTCCACGGCCGCGCCAGGGTAAGTCCAGCATCCACGCCCCACATGACCGAGGTGTCGCTCTGGTTCGTTTGGTAGTCGGTGCCATGGACCAGCAGGACCCCCAAGGCAGGTCCGACTTGCGCACGCAGCAGCCAGCGCTTGCGATAGAGCTCGAAGGTCGCCGAGAGGACGAAGGTCGGCCGCCGAATGTGGGCCGTACCCTGTCCGACCTTCATCTGCCGGGACGAGGTCACGGATGCCTCCAGCAGCCAGCCCACGTTCTCGATCAGGCGCGGCATCCCGAGCAGCGCGAAGAGTCCCGCGCTGGCGCCGAGTCCGTCGCCCAGGCCGAAAACACCGGCGCCTAGAAACGTGCGCGTGCTGATGGAAAGCCGCTGCCTTTCCGCTTCGTCCAGCGAATCCGCATCCCCGGCGCTATTCGACTCGTAGCGAATCTCGCGCGGCGGAATGCCGGGCGCGCTGACCGTTCCGACCGGCATGGCGTCGAGCCACGCGGCGATGATGAACGCCGCCATCTCGGCACGCGACTCGCAATTGCCGGTCACCAAGACCGTGCGCTGACGGCTCTCCTCGCCCGGCGTGGAAACCTCGATGCGCATGGAATCGCCCTCGCTACGCACGCGCGCCGAAGCGCTCTCCGGGCCGCCCGCCACCAGAAGGCCGAGCAGCTTCAGGCTGACGGCATCCGAGGAAGGACAATCGGAGTTGCTGGAGATACGTGCGGCGGCAACCGATTGCGAAGGGATCGCCAGGACCGTCCCGGTCAACGCGAGGAGAGCGGCCTTCATTTCTTGGGAAAGAATTTCGCGGCCTCGACTGCGAAGCGACCATTGGGGAAGTTGTCCAGGTAGCGCTCGATGTCGGCCATGCCTGCCTCGCGCTCGCCGCACCTGAGTCGGGCCACCCCACGCCCCCACAGCGCGCGTTCGTACCAGGCGGGCGAACCCGAGACGCGCGTCAGGGCGCGGTCGAAGTCGGAGCTGGCATCGAGCCAACGACGGGCCGCCGCGCGCAGCTCGCCGCGAACCACGAAGCGCTCGCCACTGCGCGGCAGCTCGTCGAGAGCCATGGTGTCCAATCTGGTCAGAGCCTCGCGGTCGCGATGGAGCGCGAGCAGGGCCTCGACTTCGAGAGCGTTGCGCTCACCCGCGAGGCCGCTACGCGGAAAGGCCCTGGCGTGTTCCCGCAAGACCGACAGAGCCGCGGCGGGATTGTTCTCCGTGCGCAGCTCGCGCATGGCCTGACCAAAGAGGGCCAGGTCGCTGAGCTGTGGAGGAGTGACGGAAACGGCCGCGGGCTTGGCGACCACGAGCGGAGGAATCACCGGGGAGGGCAACACGGCTTGCGTAGCGGGAGCCGCGAAAAACGCCACCGCGGAAGACGCGGCTGGGCTGGTCGGGGATGGTGGAAATAGCAGGGTTTGCGCAGGCGCTGGCTGCACGGGCGCCGCGATCACCGGCGCGGACACCGCCCGCGCGGGCGCGACATACGCCAAGAGCCTGGCTGACCGCCGCGGCGTCTTGACCGGCGTCTCCAAGGCGGCTCCCGCCGCGCGCTCCATCTTCACAACCGTGGTCCCTTCCCGTGCCTCGGGCAGCACGGCCGATCCCACAGCGCTCGCCTCGCCGCCGGGGAACAGCCACGGATCCGGGATCTTCGGCAACGCGATCGCGCCGGTGACTGGCACATCCGGGAATACTTCGCCGGTGGTGGCCTCGGACACGACAGGCGTTCCGTCGCGAGCGGCTGGCCGCGCCCCACCCCGCCTGCGTTTGTACGTCTCTTGTTTGATTTGGGCAGGAACTGCGCTCGGCGGCTTTGCGCCCAGATCGGGAAGCAAGCCAAACCGCTCGGCCATCGCAAAGGCGGCCCCGCCGATCACCAGCATGCCGAAGGCGGCCAGCACTGGCACCAGGCGCACGCGAAAGGTCGAGAAGCGCGTTCGGAACAGGGTACGAACAATTCGCCCGCGCACCTGCTTCCTCTGCTCGGGGGAGAGACAGTCGATGGCACCGGCGGCATCCAGCAGAGGGGCGATCGCTCCAAGATGGCGTTCGCGGACGCCTTCGGAAGATGAATTCTTCGCGGCCCTCATATGTCGGCTCTCCCCTGCCTGCCTGTCAGCCGTTCGAGAAGCATCGCTCGCCCCCGATGGACGCGCACCCAGACCGCATTCGCGGTCAGCCCCAAAAGGTGTCCGACTTCCTCGGCCCCGGCGTTTTCGATGTCGCACAGGATGACGGCCGTGCGGTACTTCTCAGGTAGGCAATCCAAGGCGGCGTACAGCTTGAGAACCCGCTGCCTCTGCTCGACCACCTCGAGCGGCGTGGGGCTGGGTGGAACGACCGCGATTTCGTGCGAGCGATGGAGCACGTCCAGGCACTGTCTGAGCTTGCGGCGAAACCTTCGCTTTCGCACCACCAACTCGGTGATTCGGAACAGCCACGTCGAAACCTTGGCCTCGCCGCGAAACTCGCCGCGCCGGCGAAGCGCGACCACGAAGACGTCGTGGACCAGGTCCTCGACCTCGGCGCTGGGCCCGGCCAACCGCCTGACCCAGCGTTCGACCATGGGCTCGTAGTTCTCGTAGAGGTGGTCGAAGAGCAGCTCCGGGTCGGACGCATCCGACTCGGCCTTGATGGCCGGATGCTCGCCGCTGTCTTGGAGTTGCCCTTTGGACATACCGTCTAGTCTCGTTCCTCGACCCACGCCGACCTTACGGACTATCTCCTTCCTTTCCTTCGCAAACAGCGCCTGCCAGCGTCACGCGTCGATGCCCTCTAAACGCAGTCCGGCATGCTATCACCTTTGTCAGGCAATTTCACACCCGACGGCGCAAGAGCCAAGAGCGGGTAGCGCAGTCCGGCTGCCCCGGCTCAGCCCGCGCGGGCGAAGTCGAGGAAGCCGCGCTCGAAGTCCGTCGACACGAGAGTTGCGCGAATCTTGTCACCCACTTGCAATCCGCGCATCCCCTGCACCACCCGCCCCTCGGCCGGCGGAATCGAGGATACGCACCCAGGTGCCTTTTTCGGCCGCGCCGGTGATCAGACCATCGAAGGACTCGCCCACGCGCTTTTCGAGCAGGAGCACGGCCGCCGATTTGCGCACCTGTCGCTCGACCTTGGCGATGTTGCCTTTCTGGACCGTGCAACGTCCCGCGATCAGGGTCAATTCCTCGATGCCGTAAGGTGAGGGGTGATCGGCCAGCGATGCCTTGAGCAGGCGCTGGGTGACAAGATCGGCGAATCGCCGGTTGGGCGCGGTGGCATGGGTGTAGTCCATGACCGACAGACCAAAGTGGCCTGCCCGCGAATCGCCCGGACGCTCGGCCACGTACTCGCCTTGGCCCATCAGCTTGACGACGACCAGGGACAGATCGGGAAAGCGCAGTGGATCGGCCGCCCGCCGCTTGGCCAGAAAGGCTTCGAGGGCGCGCGCCGAGGGTTGTCCCGGCAACGACTCGCCGAGTTTGGCAGCCAAATCGACGATCCGCGTCCACCGCTCGGGCGAGCGAACAACCCTGCGCAGCGAGGGCCGCCCCTTGGCTTCCAGAAAACGCGCCGCCACGCCATTGCCGGCGATCATGAATTCCTCGATCAACTTCTTGGCGCGATTCGGTTTTTCTGCGCGCATGCCGACCACGGCATCGTCCTTGAACACGGGGCGCGCTTCCAGCGAAACAAAATCGAGCGCGCCTTTCTGGTGGCGCGATTCGCGTAGCCTTCCCGCGACCGCATCTTGAAGGCGAAGCTGGGCATCCATGCCCGCCACCGATGCCGCTGCCTCGGGCAACGGCCCATCCCCGTCCAACCACGCGGCAACCGTGTTGTAGGTCAGCTTGGAATGGTTGCGCACCACCGCCCGGCTGATCTCGCTCTCGGCCAGGCTGCCCTCGGCGCGCACGACGTATTCGATGACGAGGCTGAGGCGATCCTCGCCCTGGCCGAGTGACGTGAGATCCGTGGACAGCCTTTCGGGCAGCATGGGATAGACGTGCCCGGCCACATAGACCGACCCCGTGTTGTGGGCCGCATGTCCATCGAGGGGCGTGCCCTTGTCCACCAAGGTGTCAACGTCCGCGATGGCGATGAAGACCCTGACCGAGCCATCACCCAAATCGAGGGCGGCCGAAAGCTGGTCCAGATCCTTGGACTCGTCATTGTCGATCGAGCACCACGGCAGTCCTCGCAGGTCGCGAATGTCGATCCCGTCCTCCTCGGACGGCCCGCGAATACGGTCCAGCTGTTCGAGCGCGAAGGCATCGAATTCGCCGAGAAGACCGCGTTCCCGCAGCGCCCGCTGCGCCACTCGCTGCAGATCGTCCCTGTGATGCGCGAACGAAGTCATCTCCAAGTCTCCCCCCACCGGCCGCAGCGCACGCCTACCGCTTCGCAGCCTGAACGGGTGGAGGCGCGGGGGCAGAGCCGGGCGGCGCAGCCGCGGCTTGCTGCTGAAGTTGCTGGTTGGCCGTGATTTCGATCTGCACGCGACGGTTCTGCGCACGTCCAGCCTCGGTGGTGTTGGGGGCCACCGGCTTGTCGTCGGCAAAGCCTCGCGCGGTCAATCGAGAGCGATCCACGCTCTGGGATTCCAAGAGCGCGATGACCGCGTTGGCGCGCGCCAGAGAGAGCTTCTTGTTGAACGCCTTCTTCCCCTTGTTATCGGTGTGCCCCTCGACCACGAGGTCGGTGTCCTTGTACTCCTTGAGAACCTTGGCGAAATTGGTGAGATCCGCCTTCGACGCCGGCTTGAGCTTGGATTTTCCGGTGTCGAAGAGAATGGCCGAGTTGAACTTCACCACCAGCTTGTCGCCCTGACGTTCGACGTTGGCGCCTTTGACGTCCTTGAGCGCCTTCTCTTGCTTGTCCATGTAGTTGCCGATGAGCGCGCCCGCGCCCGCCCCCGCGGCCGCGCCGACCGCACCGCCGATGAGTGCGCCCTTGCCGCCACCTGCCAGCGCACCAATGCCGGCGCCCGCAAGTCCGCCCGCGCCCGCCCCCACCAGGGCCCCCGACTGAGCCTTCGTAGCGCAGGCCGTGGCGAGATACGCGATCGCTCCGATGGCAACTCCGAGTCTTGCGAGCTTCCAAGAATTCATGGTGTGGGTCTCTGGTGGATGTTTCATGACCGCTGCATCTATTAACCCAAAGCCAAATCTTTGCAATCCATGTTGTGCCCTCGTCACGGCGTGAGCCGGCGGCACATGCGCGATGTGGCAAACCGGATTCCGTACTTTCTTGTGAAGAACCCTGCGAGGGCTCCTTCGAGCTCTTGTGGCGATGCAGGCGGGCTAACCCCGCCTGTACCCACGTGTATAGTTTGGGTACGCTCGTGCAGGATTTCGCCATTCTCTCTCAAGACCAGGGGCGCGAAGATTTCCTGGCCGGCACGGCGGATGCAACGCCATGATAGAAACAAGAAGGTGTCGTATGAAAGCCAACCTCTCCTTCGTCTCACTGATCTTGCTCGCCACGCTGGCGCCAGCCTGTGCCACGACGGATGGCGAAACCTGGGGCCAACCGCCGCCGCAGGGAAACTGGGTGCTCTACGGTCGCGTTGAGAACGTGCGCGAAACCCTGCGCCACCAAGAGGGCGATCCCGCGGCCGGCGCGGTGGCAGGAGCAGTCATCGGTGGCTTGCTAGGCACCGCCCTGGGCGGCAGGGGATTCGGAACTTTCGTCGGCGCCAGCGAAGGCGCGATGATCGGAGCCAACTCCAGCCAGAGTGGCTACGTGGGCCGGACCTTGGAGGTCTTCGTTCGCTTCGACGACGGAAGCCTGCGAACCTTCGTATACCAGGACTACCTTCCGTTCCGCCCCGGCGACTACGTGGTGTGGACGCCGCAAGGTCTGTCACGGCGTTGAAATGGGAACCCTGGGAGGGTTTCCCTCCCGCGCACATCACCCGCTTCCCTACGTTGCGCCCAGGGCTCCGCCGGGCAAAGCCCGGCTTCGCCTACGCGTTGAAATGGGAACCCTGACCTGAAACACCAGCGGAGCGAAGCGGGCGAGGGCGCGGCGAAGCCGCGGGGGCAGGTGTTGGGCGTGTAGGACCCGAAGTGCCCGTAGGGCGGAGAGGTCGCCGAGCGCAGCGAGGCGGGGCTGCCCGTTTCACGCCTGAAGGATCCGGGCCATCGGCCCGGCGGCGGTATTAGGAGGGTTCCCATACCCTCCCGGGCGGGACGCAATTCCCCGACACGTTCCAGTTAGGACTGCGTCGGATCGGGTGGGTCGCTGGCCAGAACGTGAATGCCCTCTTCCGCCGGCGCGAGCACCCGCGGCCTCTGCTCGATGCCGTCGATCTCGCCGACGGGCTTCTCGCTGGCCGCGCCGAGCTCTTCCAGCTTTCGGATGGCGGGGCGAACGCGCCCATCGAACGAAGCCACCGCCTTGTTGAAGTTTTCGGTCGCGCTCTTGATGGACGAACCAACCTTGGCCCAGTGATCGACCATGGTCGCCATGCGCGCGTGCAGTTCCTTGCCTTGCGCGCTGATGGCTTGGGCGTTTTCCGCCAACAGTTCTTGGCGCCAGCCGAAGTGCACGGCCTGCAGCAGCGCGATGAGCGTGGTGGGCGTCGCGATGAGCACCTTCTTGCCCACGCCCTCCTCGATGAGCGATGGCGATTCCTGCAAGGCCGCGCTGTACATGGCCTCGCTGGGCAGGAACATGACCACGAACTCGGGCGTGGAATCGAGCTCGGACCAGTAGTGCTTGGCCGACAGCTTGAGCACGTGGGCGCGAATCTGCGCCGCGTGCCGACCCATGTGCGCCCGGCGCGCATCCTCGTCGCTGGCGTCGAGCGCGTCGAGATAGCCTTCGAGCGGCACCTTGGCATCGACCACCACGTTGCGCCCGCCCGGCAGTCTCACAATCATGTCGGGCCGTAGGCGGCCGTCCTCGCCAGCGAGGGTTTCTTGCTGGAAGAAGTCGCAGTGTTCGACCATGCCGGCGAGCTCGACCACGCGCGCAAGCTGGATCTCGCCCCAGCGCCCGCGCACGGCCGGCGCGCGCAACGCCCGCACGAGGTTCCCGGTTTCCGACGAAAGCTTGCTGTGGGTCTCGGACAGGTTGCGGACAAGCTCGGTCAGGCGGCCATAGGCTTGGCCGCGCTCGCGTTCGAGCTCTTGGATCTTGCCGTCCACGCGGTCGAGGGATTCCTTGACCGGCTTGAGCAAACCGTCGATGGCGGACTCGCGCGCTGCCAACGAGTCGTCGGTCTCCTTGCGGGCCGCGGTCAGCTTCTGGGCAGCCAAGGTCAAAAAGCCTTCGTTGTTGGCAGCCAGGGCTTGCGCGGCCAGGGCACGGAAGGTGTCGCCCAGCTTCTCTTCGGCGTGGTCCAGCAGCGCCTTTTGCTCGTCGAGGTTCCGGCGCAGCTCGTCCACTTGGGTTTCGGCCACCACCCTCGCCTTCTGCGTGTCGCCCAGGTCTTGCTCCAACCGGTGGGCCCGATCTTCGGCCACCCCCAGCGAGCGTCGCAGCTCTTCCGCCGTGGCTTGCGCCGCCCGCGCCGCTCCGTCGGCCGCGCGCAGCTTGGGTTCGACCTCGCGCAACTGCGCCTCGAGCTCGCGCGGCCTGACCTCGCCGCGCGACCGCTCGCGCGCTGCCGCCCACAGCCAACCGACAGCCAACCCCAAAGCCAGCACAACCAGCGCGGTCAGCACAACGAGAACGGCTTCTCCTCCCGACATCGGGCCGATACTATCCGAATGTTCAGGTGCGCCGCAAGTGGGGACGCTTCCCCCGAATCAGTACGTGAGCCCGAATCCGTACGGGAACAGCGGATCGTACTTGGCGTCGCCCTGGTTGATGGGGATCTGGCTCATCGAGCGCGGCCACGTGTGGGGCAGCTTGCCCGTCGGCTTGTAGTCCCCGAAGAGCACGTCCGCCACGCCCTCACCCTCGGTGCCGGGCAGCCACGCCACCACCAGGGCGTCGGTCAGGGGCAGCCAGTCCTCGATGATGAGGGGTCGACCGGTCAGAAGGACGGTCACCACCGGTTTGCCGGACTTGCGAGCGTCGGCGATAGCACCGCGATCGGCGGAAGAAAGGGTCAGGTCGTTGCTGTCTCCCGCGCCCTCGGCGTACGGGGTCTCGCCAACCACGACCACGACCACATCGGCTTGCCCTGCGCCGGACGCCAGCGCGTGCGAGGCAACCGCTCTTTCGATGGCGCGCTGGATAGTCGTTCCCGGTGTCACGGGACCAAGCCGGCCTTGCCAGCCCACGGTCCAACCTCCACACTGGGCGCCCATATCGTTGGCCTTGGACCCGGCCACATCCACTTTGGCGTTCTTGTTCAAGGGCAGCACGTTCTTGTCGTTCTTGAGCAGCACCACGCTCTGCCGAACGGCGTCGCGGGCCACGGCCCGATGCTCGGGCGAGCCGATTTGGGACGCGAGCCGCCGGTCCGCCATCGGGTGCTCCCACAGCCCCGCCGCCGCCTTCACGCGCAGGATGCGGCGAACGGCATCGTCGATGCGCGACATGGGGATACGGCCCGCGCTGACCAGCGACTTCACGGCGCGGATGAACTTGTTGTACCCGCCTGCCGCCATGGCCATGTCGATGCCCGCGTTGATGGCGTTCTCGACGTTCTCCTTGTAGCTGGTGCTCATGTAGTCGATGCCTTCCCAGTCGGAAACTACGAAGCCCTGGAAGCCCAGCTCGCCCTTGAGAACGTCGGTAAGCAGGTATTTCTGCCCGTGTAGGTGCTCGCCGTTCCAACTGCTATACGAGGCCATGATGCTGCCCACGCCGGCCTTGACAGCCGCCGCATAGCCGGGAAGGTGAATCGCGCGCAGCTCTTGCTCGGAGATCTTGGCGTCGCCCCGATCCTCGCCCTTGTTGGTGGCGCCATCGGCGACGTAGTGCTTGGCGCAAGCGATGACCGATTCGGGTGCGCCCAGCTTCTCACCCTGCAAGCCCCGCACGACCGCGGGAGCGAACATGCTCGCCAACTCCGGGGTCTCGCCAAAGCCCTCGTAGGTTCGTCCCCAACGCTCGTCGCGCGGCACGGCGATACAAGGAGCGAAGGTCCACTTGACGCCCGTGGCGGACACTTCCTCGGCCGTGACCTTGCCTGCCTTCTCGGCGATTTCCGCGTTGCGGGTGGCGCCGAACCCGATGTTGTGCGGAAAGACCGTGGCGCCTCGCAATTCACCGTCGCCGTGCACGGCATCGAGGCCATACACCAGCGGAATCCCGAGGTGCGTTCCCAGCGCCTGCATCTGCAAACGATCGATGGTGTCGGCCCAAGCCTCGGCGGTGTTGGGCTTCACGAGGTCGTCGGCGCCGTTGAGCACCGAGCCCAAGAAGTACTCGCGCACCTCCGCCCCTTGCAAGGCCGCGCGGGAAGCCTGGGTCATCTGCCCGATCTTTTCCGCCAGGCTCATCTGACCCAGCAACGCTTCGATGTCGGGGGCGGAAACCCCGGCGGCGCGGACGTTCGCGGGAACCAGCGGCACGGTCGAAACCGGTCCCAGGTTCTTCGTGCCCACGCAGCCCGCGACGGCACTGACGGCACCGATGGCCAGAAGCATAGCCGGGGCGAGTCGGCGGTAGGTGGCTCGGAAGACGGATCTCGATGTGTTTGTCATGTTGTTGCCTGTACGAGCGCGAGATACTAAGGGAAACAGGCTTCGAGAGGAAGTTGGGAACAGGCAAGGCAAGATTCCAGGAGTTGTCGACGGGGCTTGCGCGCGCTAGGACTTCTACGCCTATGAAAATCACGAATCTCTTTGCTTCGGGCAAGCGCCTGTTCTCGTTCGAGTTTTTCCCGCCCAAGACCGAGGTCGGGGCGGCCAATCTCGCGCGTACCATCCACGATCTGAAAGACCTGTCCCCGGATTTCGTCTCCGTCACCTACGGTGCGGGGGGCTCGACACGTGACCGCACCGTCGAGCTTGTCACGCGCATTCAGCGCGAAGAGGGCATGCGCGCCATGGCCCACTTGACCGCCGTGTCGGCGTCGCGCGAGCAGATCGCGAAGATCGTCGATCGCCTGGTCGAAAGCGGCATCGAGAACATGATTCCCCTGCGTGGGGATCCACCGGCGGATGCCAAGGATTTCGTTCAGCCCGCGGATGGCTTCCTCCACGCTTCCGACATGGTGGCGTTCATCCGGCAACGCCATGGAAACCGGCTGTGCCTGGCCGGGGCCGGCTATCCCGAGGGCCACCCGCAGTGCCGCGACCTCGACCGCGACATGGGAAACCTCTTGACCAAGGTGCGGGCCGGCATCGACTTCATCATCACGCAGCTCTTTTTCGACAACCGCTACTACTTCAACTTCGTCGAGCGCGCGCGCAAAGCCGGCATCACCGTCCCCATCCTCCCCGGCATCATGCCCATCACCGACGCCGTCCAAATCGAGCGCATCACGCGCATGTGCGGGGCCACCGTGCCGCCCCTGCTGCGCACGGAGCTGGATCGGTGCCGCAACGACCCGGCGGCCACCATGCAGCTCGGCCTTGCCCAGGCCACCGCCCAGTGCATCGGCCTGCTCGCCGGTGGCGCGCCCGGCGTCCACTTTTACACGCTCAACCAGTCGCCCGCGACACGCATGATCCTGACCGCCCTCCGCATCGCGAGCTTCGGGTAGCCGACTCGACGCCCTACTTGGGCGTCAGCTCTTCCTCGACGATGCGCTTGACCATGGTCGGGTCGAACTTGCCCTTGTGGGCCTTCATGATGTCGCCCAGGACCTTGCCGGCCTGCTTGGCATCGGTGACGGCCATGCGAGCGATGGTTTCCTTGGCCACCGCGCGCACCTCGTCCTCGCCAGCCAGCTTGGGCAGAAAGCGTCCGCACAGCTCGATCTCGAAATCGAGCTGCGGCAGGTTCTCCACCCCGCGCGGCCCGAGCCCCGCATACTCCTCGCGCGCTTTGCGCAGCTGCTTCTGGTAGGCCGTGATGACGTCCAGCCAGAGCGCGTCGTCGAGCTGGCCCTTGAAACCGGCCGCTGTCCGCCGCTCCATGTGCTTGGTCTTGATCATCCGAACACAGTCCGCGGTGCGGGCGTCCTTGCTGCGCATGGCCTCCTTGAGCAGTTCCTGAAGCTGGCTTTCGATCGACATCGACATCGTTTTCTCCTACTTGAGTAAGAACCCTCGAAGGGTTCTTACCAACTCCCGCGTTGAGCTCCGCCGGGCCTAGCCCGTCGGGAGCTCACGCGACTTCTCAAGTAAGAACCCTCGAAGGGTTCTTACCAACTCCCGCGCTGCAGCTCCGCCGGGCCTAGCCCGTCGGGAGCTCACGCGATTCTTCCTCGCATAACTTCGCACGGACGGGGCGGACCCGTGAAGCATATTCACACCCAGGTCAGGTCTTTGCGCCACATCCATCTTGATAGACGAAGGCGAAGGCTAGCAAAATCCAAGGGTTAAGCTTGTCTTGTGTTGGCTCCGGTCTTGCTGTCGGTCTGGTAGAGCACAACCTTTCAGATCCCAATGTTGCGCACGACTGCATCGATAGCGATCCTGTTCTCCACCTTCCTGGCGGCCAATGGAGCCCGCGCTCAAGAGGATGCCCCAGCGCCGCCCATCCCGCCCTTCGTCGACAGCCCGCCGGTTCCAACCCCGGGCGGCGGCTACTGCTTCGAGGGCCCCCATCCGGTCGACAGCAGGGTCGACCCCGGCGTCACCTGGGACAACACGCAAGGAAGGCACGTACACAGCTATCCGCCCTTCGACCTGCGCCTGTTCAACTTCGAGAACGGCTGCTACTACTTCGTCGGCGACCCGACCGACTTCGGCTACGTCGGCGACACCTACAGCTACTATGGCGCGCACCCCATCCTGGGCATTTATGGTGGCGGCTGGTGCTTCATGATCGGCCCACACCACCACATCTGGCGCCCCTGGTCTCCGCTCTTCGTCACCGTCGGGCCGTGGTTCTACTGGGAAGGCCCCTACGATCCGTTCTTCTGGACCTACTGGCCGTTCTATCACTACTACTACCGCACCCACTATTCTCGCTACTATGCGCGCGGGGCTTTCTTCCGCGGACATA
Source organism: uncultured delta proteobacterium (assembly GCA_963824555.1). Taxonomy (GTDB): domain Bacteria; phylum Myxococcota_A; class Polyangia; order Fen-1088; family Fen-1088; genus Fen-1118. Next base: position 61,611 of record CAWGPW010000025.1, read on the forward strand.
CAGTCGCGCCTAGAATCACCTCTGTTCCGCGGCCGCAACGCTATGAAAACGCTTGGCACGGCGCAGGCGGCGCCATGCGAGCCCGACCGGCGCCCGCAGTGCCGCGCGGAGGGACACCGGCACCAGGCAGCGGATTCACCCCGCGCAATTTCTCGGCGCCACGCTCGGGCAGTGGCGCGCACTTCGGTGGCGGCGGACGGGTCCGCCACTAGGCCAGAGGATGAGCCATGAGCCGCCCCATGCGGCTACGTAAACTGCCTGGTTGACGGAAGGCCAACGTGATAGTACAAGAATGATAGGCCGTGTACGTACACGGGCCATGACTAGCGCCAGCGACAGCTGGAGGAACGCACCGGCCCACGGGCGTTTCCATCGGCACCTAGATCAGGTGCTTTCGTCTATCCCGCCCACGGAGGTATGCTCTCGATGAAAACAAGAAGTCTTTCGAAGGAGGCTCGCCCTGGTGGCGATCTTCGGCATTTACTCCGCGGGTTGCACCTACACATCCGCTGGCGCGGCAGGCTCGGGAGGGGCAACTGACTCAGGTGGCGCCGCGGGCACGGGAGGGGTGATGGGTTCAGGCGGAGCGAGCAGCGCAGGCGGCCAGCCGGGTTCGGGTGGCAGCGGCGGTGCGAACGCGGGGGGCTCGAATGGGGCGACTGACGCAGGCGGCGCGATGGGCCCGGGTGGGGTGATGGGTTCAGGCGGTGTGACTGGCCAAGGCGGCCAGTCAGGCTCAGGTGGAAGCGCGAGCCTCTACCGCGGGGCGCACCGGCTCAGGTGGCGCCACAAGCTCTGGTGGGGCGATAGGTCCGGATGCTGCGATGAGCTCTGGCGGTGCAACGAGCAAAGGTGGCACGACGAGTTCGGGTGGCACGCCGGCTTCAGGCGGTGCGACGGGTTCCGGTGGCGCAACGGGTACGGGCGGCTCGACGACCATCAAAGGGCCTTGCGATATCTACCAACAAATGGACAACGCCCCATGTGTAGCGGCCCACAGCACGGCTCGGCTGCTCTTGAGCACGTACACCGGCCCCCTCTATCAGGTCAGGAAAGGGGGCTCGGCGAGTGGCACAGGTGGAACAACCACGGACATCGGGTTTACCGCGGATGGCTACGCCGATGGGGCCGCCCAGGACGCGGCCTGCGGCAGCTCTGCATGCACCATCTCGAAGATCTATGACCAGTCCGGCAAGGGTAACCATCTTACCGTGGCCCCCGCGGGCGGTGCCAAGTCAACACCCGACAACGAAGCAGACGCGAAAGCGCGCACGATCACGCTCAATGGCCACAAGGTCTACGGGGAAGATGGCAAGGTTGGGGTTGGCTATCGCAACAACAAGCCCACGGGCACCGCAACCGGCGACAACGCAGAGACCGAGTACGCGATCTTCGACGCCACCGTCTTCAACGGCGGGTGCTGTTTCGACTACGGGAACATGGAGACCAACAGTAGGGACAACGGCGAAGGCACCATGGAGGCAATCTACTGGGGAAATTGCACCATTTGGGGCAAGGGGTCTGGCAACGGTCCATGGGTCATGGGGGATCTCGAGAACGGTCTTTGGGCCGGAAGCTCAACCCCCTACACTGGCAATACGTCGATAACCGGTTACAAGTACGTCACGGCCTTCGTGAAGGGCGATGCGGCCGGCAAGAACCACTGGGCCATCAAAGCTGGCAATGCACAGTCCGGCGGCCTGAGCCAGATGTTCGACGGGGCACGCCCCAGCTCAAGATACAATCCCATGCGGAAGGAGGGCGCTATCGGCCTGAATACCGGCGGTGACAACAGCAACAGCGCCATGGGGGTCTTTTTCGAGGGTGTCATGACTGCCCACTTCTCGTCCGATGCGGCCGACGACGCTGTACAGGCCAACATCGTCGCCGCGGGCTATGGGAAGTAGCAGTCGCCGCCGATTCTCTACAGATCCAGATCCGCCTGGGCGGCGCGTTCCATGATGAAGTTGAAGCGCGCCTCCACGTCCTTGCCCATCAGATCGGTCAGGATGCGGTCGGCCTCGGCGATGTCGGTCACGCTGACACGCAGAAGGCGCCGCGAGGCCGGGTCCAGCGTCGTTCGCTTCAGCTCCTCGGGCTGCATTTCGCCCAAACCCTTGAAGCGCATGATCTCGGGATGGGCGTTCTTGGGCAGCTTGCCCACGATGCGCTCGCGATCCACCTCGTCGAGCGCCCAGTAGGTTTCCTTGCCGTGGTCGATGCGAAAGAGCGGAGGCTGGGCCAGAAAGACGTGCCCATGCTCGATGAGCGGACGCAAGTGGCGGTAGAAGAACGTCAGCAGGAGGGTCGCGATGTGGTGGCCGTCGGAATCGGCGTCCATCAGGAAGATGACCTTGTGGTAGCGCAGCCGCTCCAGGTTGAAGGCCTCGCCCACGCCGCAACCGAGCGCGGAAACGACGTCCTGTAGCTCCTTGTTCGAAAGCACCTTCTGCAGCGACGCCTGCTCGGCGTTGAGCACCTTGCCGCGCAAGGGAAGGATGGCCTGCGTACGGCGCTCCCGGCCCTGCTTGGCCGATCCGCCTGCGGAATCGCCCTCGACGATGAACAGCTCGCTCTTGACCGGATCGGTGGACGAACAGTCGGCCAGCTTGCCGGGAAGATTCAGCCGGTGCGAGATGGCCGTCTTGCGCGACACCGCCTGCGAGGCCGCGCGCGAGGCTTCGCGCGCCTTGGCGGCAAGGACGATGCGCTCCACGATGGTCGCACCCAACGTCCGGTTTTCGAGCAAGAAGGTTTCGAGCGCTGGCCGGATGGCGGAGTCGACGATCTGCGCCGCCTCGGGGTTGCCGAGCCGCTCCTTGGTCTGACCCTGGAACTGCGGCTCGTGCAGGTAGATCGACAGCACGCCGACCACGCCCTCGCGGATGTCCTCGGCGGTGAGGTTCACGTTCTTGGGCACGAGGCCCGCGGCGTCCACGAACGAACGCACCGCCTTGACGATGGCCTGGCGCAGTCCCTGCTCGTGCGATCCACCCTGCGTGGTGGGAATGCCGTTCACGTACGAGCGCAGGGTTTCCTCGTGCGACTCGGTCCACTGCAGCGCCGCCTCGATGCGCATGCCGTCTTCGCCTTCGCGCTGGTAGTAGAACATCTGGGGCGTGGTGGCGGCCTTGCCCCGATCGGCGACGATCTTGGTCAAGAAATCGGCAATACCGCCCTCGTGCTGCAACACCTCGGACGTGCCCGCGGCCTCGTCGCGGAAGGTGATCTTCATGCCCTTGTGCAGGAAGGTCTTGGTCTCCAGACGGAAACGAATGGTATCGGCCGAGAAATCCAGCTTGCCGAAGATCTGCGGATCGGGGCGGAAGAAGATCGAGGTACCCGTGCCACGGGCAGTCCCGATCTTGCTGAGCTTGCTGGCGACCTCGCCGCGCACGTAGCGCTGCTCCCACTCGTGGCCGTCGCGCTTCACGCGCGCAATCATCTCCTCGGACAGCGCGTTCACCACCGACGAGCCCACGCCGTGCAGACCGCCCGAGTACTGGTACTGACCCGAGGAAAACTTGCCGCCTGCGTGCAACACCGTGAGCACGAGCTCGAGCGCCGACTTCTTGAATTCCTTCTTGATGTCGACGGGGATGCCGCGCCCGTTGTCGGTCACGGTGACCGACCGGTGATCCCTGTGCAGGACGACTTCGAGATGGGTGGCGTAACCGTTGATGACCTCGTCGACGCAATTGTCGACGATCTCCCACAGCAGGTGGTGGTAGCCTTTGGCGTCCGTGCCGCCGATGTACATGCCGGGGCGTCGGCGCACGGGCTCCAGGCCCTTGAGGACGGTGATGTGCTCTGCGTTGTAGGATGCGTCGGGCGGGGTCATCTCAGTTCACCAATTTGGGCTGATCGGCGGGAGGCGCTTCGACGGGAACATGCACGCGCACGACCTTGGCCTTGCGGGCCAAGGTGTGGCCGCGCCCGCCGCGCGCGGTGACGTGGTATCGGCCGGGGCCGACCGGAATCTTCTTACCGCTCTCCAGCTCGGCGACCAGCACTTCTTCGTCCTTGCGCTTGCCCAGGGCAAAGCCCACGACCTCGTCCTCGTCGGCCACCTTGATCATCGTCACGCCGCGGCCGGGGTTGGCGAGCTCGGCGGCCTCGTCGGCGTCACAGACGAGCGCGCGCGCCTCGCCGGTGACCACGCACAGGACGTCCTTGGGCGCCACGGGCAGAACCCCGACCACCTCGTCGCCGTCGGCCAGCTTGGCGAAGCGCCGGCCAGCACGCGTGGACAGCTCGCGGTGCGGATCGAGATTGAAGCGAAAGCCGAAGCCCTTGCGGGTAAGCGAAATCGCCAGCGTGCCGGCGGGAATGGCCGACGGCCCGTTGCCCGAGACCACCAGCCCCGCCACCACGCGCTCTCCGTCGCGGAAGTTGAGCAGCTTCTGCACCGGCTCGCCGTAGCCGGTCGAGGCCGGCACGTCGTTGATACGAATCACGTAGCAGCTGCCGAGATTGGAGAAGATGGCGAGCGAATCCTTGGTCGAGCCGCGCAGGGCGGCCAACACCGCGTCGCCTTCGCGCAAACGCGTGGCCGAAGAATCCTTGATCTCGCGCACGCGCTTGAGCCAACCGTCACGCGACAGAATGACCGTGACTTCCTCGTCGACGATGAAGTCCTCGGCCTGAAACTCGACCTCGTCGCCGCCGGCGCCGCCGATCTTGGTGCGCCGCTTGTCGGTGAAGCGCTTGGAAATGTCTTCGAGCTCGTCACGAATGACCTTCCACAGCTTGCGCTCGTCCTTGAGAATGGCCTCGATCTCCTTGGCTCGCGTGCGCTTCGCCGCCAGCTCATCGAGGATGATCTGGATTTCCAGGCGCGCCAGCTTGTACAACTTGAGCTCGAGGATGGCGTCGGTTTGCTCTTCATCGAGGCCGAAGCGCTTGACGAGCTTGCCCGCGGCGTCGGCCTTGCCGTCTGACTTGCGGATGATGCGAATCGCCTCGTCGAGGGCATCGAAGATGATGGCGAAGCCTTGCAGGATGTGGATTCGCCGCTTGAGCTCGGCCAGCTCGTATTCGAAGCGCCGAGTGACGACCTCCTCGCGAAAATCGAGAAATTCGCTCAGGATCGACAGCAAATTGAGGCGCATGGGCCCAGCGACTTCTTTGTTCTGCGTGGGCACGAGGCACGTCATGTTGACGTGGAACGAAAGCGCGATGGGTGTGTGCTTGTAGAGGTACGCCATGACCAGGGCGGGATCGGCGCCGGGTTTGAGCTCGAGCACGATGCGCACCTCGCCGGTGGATTCGTCGCGCACGTCAACCAGCATGGGCAGCTTCTTGGCGATGATGACCTCGGCGATGCGTTCGACCAGGTCGGCCTTGCTGACGTTGTACGGGATCGAGGTCAGGACGATGAGCGGCGCGCCCTTCTTATTTTCCTCGTTCTTCCATTCGCCGCGCAGGTGGATGGGGCCCTGCCCGGTCTCGTAGATCTCGCGCAGCTCTTTCTTCGAGTTGGTACACAGGCCGCCGGTCGGAAAATCCGGCCCCTTGATGTACTTGAGCAGATCCTTGCACTCGAGCTTGCGGTCGTCGATGAGCGCGATGGCGGCCTGGCAGATTTCCGACAAGTTGTGCGGCGGGATGTTGGTCGCCATGCCGACCGCGATGCCCGCACACCCGTTGGCCAGAAGCTGCGGCACGCGCGCCGGCAGCACGATGGGCTCTTCCGCCGTGCCGTCGTAGTTGGGGCGAAAATCGACGGTGCCTTCCTTGATCTCGTCGAGTAGCTCCATGGCCAGCGGGGCCATGCGCGCCTCGGTGTAGCGGTAGGCCGCGGGCGCGTCGCCATCGAGTGAGCCGAAGTTACCGTGCCCCTCGACCAGGAGGTAGCGCACCGAAAAATCTTGGGCCATGCGCACCATGGCCTCGTAGCACGCCGTATCTCCGTGCGGGTGATACCTGCCAAGAACGGTGCCCACGATGGTGGCGCACTTGCGGAACCTGGCATCCGGGTAAAGGTGCAAATCGCTGTGCATGGCGAACAGGATTCGCCGCTGCACGGGCTTGAGGCCATCGCGCACGTCGGGCAGCGCGCGAGAGGTGATGACGCTGACCGCGTAGTTGAGATAGCGCCGCTGGGCCTCGTCGACCAGGGATGCTTCCGTGGGCACCGTCGGCCCCGAACCGCTGCCGTCGCCGCTCCCGCCGTCCGAACCGCGTCCCCCGTCGCCCTTGCCCCGCTTGGGCGGAGCCGCTGGTGTTTTCCCGTTTTCTTCGAGCAGATCTAGCTGTTTGGCGGACATGATGCTTGGCAAGGCCTGGGCCTGCCCGCCCCAAGCTACGGGAGCCGAGCCAAGAGATCAAGAAAGGAGGGCAAGACGCCCTCCGCGCTCGGTCTCTCCGCGGCCGGAGTAGCGAGTGCTGCCCAGCTTTGCTGGGCGCAACGGTTGGAGGACCGACATAGGATCCGAACCCCTTCTTTCTCCACAGCCGCTCTGCTCTCCGTGTCTCTGCGGTGAAAACCAGCCGGGCAGCCTAGCTTTCCGGATTCTTGCGCTTGAAGCCGCGCGGAGGCAGCCGGTCGCGGGCGTCCGGATTCGATCGCGAGTAGTCGATCCAGCGGTAGCTCGGCGGCTGGCGCACGTCCACGTGGACGAAGCCGACCTTGGGATACCAGCCCACGCCCATGCCGCCGGCGTCGAGAGTCTCGACATAGCTTCGGACCTTGCGCGGGTCGATGCCGGGAATGCGGATATCCGCCGCTGCCCCGCGAAAGTGGTTGCTGGTGGTGCGGCGCTGGAATCGGTAACCGGAGAGCAGCTCGATGCGCTTGCCTCCGAAGTGATCGTAGACGTGCGACAGGATGGTGATCAGGCGCGTGTCGATGTCGTGCTCAAGCCCGCTGCGGCGGCACTTGAAGACGTGGCTGATCTCGGCCAATGCCTTCACGCTGAACGAGCCGTCCTCGTTGTAGATGTTGACGTCGGCTTCTTCCTTGTAGTTGAGCGAGTAGATGCGCAGGTGGCCCGAGGGTTGGGCGGGCGTCTCCGTCAGCAACTCTTTTTCCGGCACCGGCCAACCGATCATCTTGCCCGAGCGCTTGCCCCGATGTTTGGTCGAGCACCTTCCCGATCGACTGTGAAAGGACACGCGCGACGCACGTATGGCACAGGTTGCGGACGCGTTGGACTCCGGGGCGCCTTCAACAGCCCCCGCGGTCCGAGTGCCAGCCGTGACGACCAGCAGCATCAACGAAAACCGCAGCATGTCTATCTAGAGTTAGCCGGGAACCGGCATCTGTCAACCTTCGATCGAGTTTTTGTTGGGCTGGCTTACAGGCGCTAACTGTAGGTGTACCAGCTCGATGCTGAGTGTTTGGGCCACCTGGAAGATGCGATCGTCCCGGTAGAACTCGCCGTAAACGATACGGCGCAAGCCCGAATTGGCGATCTGCTTGAAGCAGCTCCAGCAGGGGCTGGCCGTTACGTACACGGTGCCCCCGTCGATCATCACGCCGTTCTTGGCCGCCTGAAGGATGGCGTTGCTCTCGGCGTGGATGGTGGCCACGCAATGGTCGTTCTCCATCATGTGGCCCACCTCGGAACAGTGGGGCATGCCGCGAATCGATCCGTTGTAGCCGGTCGACAAGATGGTCTTCTCGCGCACGATGACCGCGCCGACGAATTTGCGAGGACAGGTCGACCGCGACGCCACCACGCTGGCGATGTTCATGAAGTACTCGTCCCAGGAAGCTCGCTTGGGCATGGGGATTTCTACCAAGAAACAGGCCCAAACGCCCAGCCATCCTGCCCATCCATAATCCCGCGATAGCCGCAGAAGGTCGTGGCCGTGGCCGGTTGTAATTGCCCACGGCCACGGCCACGGCCACGGTAAGCCGTCTACGTCCACCCGTTATCGCTCCGACTGGGTGCGTGCATCCCTCGTGGAAAGGTGTCTCTTTCTGGTACCGCGCTGTCGCTCTTCTTGGCCCGAGATTAGGGCCCATCGTGGGGGAAGGTCGGCTCGTCATCGCACGGCGCCTTGAATACGCTACGGGCGAGACCCGCGTGTCCGACTGGGCCAGGCAACATGCTGAGTCCCTCGGCCGAACCTACGCGAGCGAGCTGCGCCGGAGACGAAAGCGCAACCTCCCCTACGCATCCGCATCTCTTTGGTAGAGGCGCTATCGCTTCCGCCGCTTGCCGTGCGGCGCGGGCGGCGAAGCCCCGAGGGCGGTGAGGGCGGTGTCGATATCCTTTCTGACACACGCGTTGCCCGAGCCACCGAGAAGACCACCGAGAAGACTACGCCGCTCGGAGCGCGCCCGGAGCAGCGGCTCGACGGCGCGCTTGTCGCCGGTCTCGCCCAGCTTCTGCACGGCCTCGCGCTTTTCCTCGCAGGTCTTGCCCTGCGCCAGGTCCAGAGCGTAGCTGTTCACCAGGTTGACCTTCTTGCCGCAGTCGAGCGTCTCGCACGCCTCGCGCGCGGCCTTGCGGAACTCGGGGCGACGATCGTCGGAAGCCAAATCAGCAAGAAGATCGATCGCGGGTTTGCCAATCTGCTGGGTCAGCATCTCCAGGGCGACGAGGCCGAGCTTCCGGTCGTTGAGCTCGCCGCGCACATTCACCAACAGGGCCGCATCGGCGCGCAGGCCAGGATCCATGCGAAGTGCTTCCTCGTAGGCTTGCAGGCCGGCGCTGGGGTTCTTGTCGGCGAATTCCAAATTGCCGAGCAGGAAGCGTACGTGTCCGTCGGTGGGATGGGCCGAGATCTGCTGCATGATGAGCACGCGCGCCTCGGTCAGAAGCCCCTTGGCCATGGTCTCTTCGATGTGCTTGATGGGCGACTCCATTTCGGCGGCAACCGGTTGGGGTTTGGGCGGCTCCAATTTGGGCGACGCCCCTTTGCGCCCGCCTCCGCCGCGCGCGAAAAGCAGCACGAGCAACAGAAGAACGACCACGCCCGGCACCGCAAAGCGCCGCGTCTTCTCGGGCAAGTGCTTGAGCACGGGGTGCGCGAGCTCGTCGATCTTGCGTTTGACGACGCCCACCCGGGCCCACACCCACCGGCCGGCCGCGATGACCACCGGACGCTTGGACCAGATCTTCGCGCCGATGGAGAACCCCATGCGCACCGACGACGCGGCAAAGCGCGCGCCCAGCTCCGCGGCGTCGGTGGACGCGTTCTCGATGGCCGTGCGAAATTCGATCGCGCTGGCGTAGCGCTTGTCGCGCTCTTTTTCCAGCACGCGCATCACCACCGCTTCGAGTACCGGCGGAATGCGCGCGTCAGGGGCGACCTCGGCGAAACGGGGCGGTGGCGCCGTGATCTGCATGCCGAGCAGCTTGACCAGGTCGGAATCCTCGAACGGCTTCCGACCGACGAGCATCTCGTACAGGATGATGCCGCACGAATAGAGGTCGGCTCGGCTGTCCGCCTCTTGCCCCGCAGCTTGTTCGGGTGACATGTAGGCGGGCGTTCCGAAGATCATCATCCCGCGCGTCAACGGTTCGTCGCTGCCCTGGGCCTGGGTCATCTTGGCGATGCCGAAGTCCAGGATCTTCACCGACTCGGGTTTGCGCGGATCGGGATCCCTGACCAGCATGACGTTGGCGGGCTTGAGGTCGCGGTGAACGACGCCCTCGGCGTGCGCGTGCTCGAGGGCGACCAGGATCTGTTCTGCGATATGGCATGCGCGGGTTGGGTCCAGGCGCCCTTCGCGAGCGAGGACCTCCGCCAGTGGCTCCCCGGCCACGAATTCCATGACCAGGAACAGCTCGCCACCCGCGCCGTGGCCAAAATCGGTTACCGAAATGATATTGGGGTGGTTCAGTCGACTGGCCGACTGCGCCTCGCGCTCGAAGCGCCGCGCCGCGTCCGGCACATTGCTGAACTCGGCGCGCAGGAGCTTGAGCGCCAACACCTTCTTCATCAAAGTGTGCTCGACGCGAAAGACCGTCCCCATGCCACCTTCGCCGATGCGGCCAAGGATGCGATAGCGCTCGCCGATGATGGTGTCGACGAGGGGATCCCTTGCGACATTCAACATTTGCGTGGGTGCGATTTCCGAATCGGACATACCTTGGTCGGTCAGACTACCACCGCCAGCGCCGCCTGTGCGAGGTTCGCCGCTCGGAGACGAAGACACAAGGGCGACAAGGTTGTCGCGTTTTCGACCAGGCGCGCGGGTCCTACGTCGGGCGGCGCGCGACGTCGCGGTCATCGTTCTCGACTTGCGCGACTTCCAGGTAGCAAATGCGGAAGGTGTCGCCGCCGTAGGTGTGAAGTCCCCAGTCGACGGCGTCTTCAAGCTCGGTGAAGATCGCGGATGGAGCGTTCTGTCCATCGGGAATGATGGCGTAGCCGGAGATCATGGATGACCTCCTTGTGCACAAGCGCCGTGACCGATTTCGGCTCTGCCTGACGAGAATCGGACAGCGGTGATGAAGAGCGGACGAACTTGCACGGCGAATCGTTGCACGGTGGGCTCCTTGACGGCGCATCCAGCAGTCAAAGCAATTCGCGGACCAAAGCTGCTTCGCACGCTACTTCTTCTTCTCGGGAGGCAGCTTCTCGTCCTTGCGCTTGTAGCCAAGGAGTCCTGGCGCTTCTTCGACGCGATAGAGACGGACGCCAACCTTGTCGCTGCGGTCCGCGTACAGCCGCGTGTGATACGGCATGTAGCCTTCGGCCTTGATCTCCAGATCGACCGGCCCGCTGCCGCGCGGTCGACTGAGCTCGGCATCCATGCTGCCTGGTGATAGCCGCGCGATCTGTTTGGCGCCCCACGTGACCAGGGCTTTCACCGGTGGGCTCACACTGAGCTTCAGCGTCACGGTTTGAGAATACGGGTTGGACTCGCGTTCCTCGGTCTTGAGATCGTCGTCCTCGGCCTTGGGCGGCGCCTGGTTGGCCTCGGGCATGGCGCGCACGTGAGCGACCGCCAACGTACCTGGCTTGGCCGGCGTAGCGGTTGGCGTAGGTTCGACGGCGGAAGGGGCGGCCGGCGCGACTGGCTGGGGGAAACGCGAGCAGCCGCACGACAAGACTACAGCGACTGTCCACCCGTGATGCAACCTCACGGAGCGCCTCCGGCCTTGCTGTCGGGTCCGCCGGATGCCGCCGGCGGTTTGGCGTCGCTGTACTTCACGCCAGGCTTGGGCACGTAGCCGGTGATGGGCTGTTTGAGCTTGCCCTGGATTTTCCCCTTCAGGGTTTCGATAGGCAGCGGCGGTTCGAGCTCGAAGTAGAAGCCGCGCGTGGGCAGGCGCATGTCGTAGACTTCGCCTTCCCAATAGAAGGTGCGCCGAAAACCAAGCGCCATGGGCCCCAGCACTTTGGCCTTGCGGTGGCCTAGCACGAAGGAAAACAAGCGTACGGCGAGGTTGTTGTAGAGGCGATGGCAACCGTGCGAGAAGCGTCCTCGCAAGGATAGGTAGTCGAACGACCCGTGGGTCCGGATGCCGTTGTCGAAATAGGCGAGGCCCGCCCCGTGCCGCCGGAGCTGCTCGTGAATCCCGGCCACGAGACCATAGGCCGACAGGTAACCGGGGCCGGTCTCGTCGTAGTTCACCACGTGCGGATAGGCGCCGGCGACCCACTTGGTCTTGACCATCGAGCCGAGCGGCGAGGAGGTCGGCGGCAACCACACCGGCGCGGCCACGATGTGGCGCCACACGCGCGCACCCACGTCGGATTCCTTGTAGCGATAGTACTCCTCGCCGTCGGAGGCGACCTCGGTTCGCCAGCCACCGATGGTGGTGCGCCAATGGACGAGCGGTACCTTTTCTCCGCGCCACCTCACGAACAGCGTGAAGGACGGAAAGCTCTCGCGGGCTTGGCCCATACGCACGCCCTTGTCGTTGAAGGGAAAGTCGTACCACACGTCGCCGCGATCGATCTCGGCCACCAGGTCCATGTGCGGGCCGTAGTATTCGGGCAAGGCGGGAAAGCGCACGGCCGCGCGCAACGAGCGAAAGTCGCTTTCGGGGTGGCGACGGAAGAACGCCAGCGCGTCCTCGGGCGTGCTCAGCCCCAGGCGCGCCATGGTTGCATCGGTGGCCTGCCCCACCAGGTCGGGAACTGGCACATTCTCGCCGGCCTCGTTCTTGTACGTGGGTTGCTTGCGCGGGCGATTCCGCTTCGCGGGCGGCATGGCCTCGATGGCGCTGCCGTCCTCGAGGATGCGGCCGGCGTGCGTCGCCCGCTCGGCCAGCACCCGGCGCAGGGCCAGAAAGTCGTTTTGCAAGAGCGGGCGGGCCATGGCCTCCAGCGTTCCGCGCGTGAGATCGGCTTGCGCGAACACGGCGTTCTTCTGCTGGAAATTCAGGGCCGCGCTACGCATGGGACCATCGTAGGAGCCGGCCTTGTGCTTGCCAGGATCGAGCAGCCCTTCGCAGATGAGGCGCTTCTCGGCCTCGGCAAAGGCAGCGTGCTCGGACTCGGTGCGCAGATGATCCTTCACGTCGCGGCCGTAGCGGGGATCCTTGGTGGCGAGTTCCCCCAGCGTGGACGCGCCCATCTTCTTCTGCGCGGCTTCGAGGCGCATGCCGCGAAAATGGTGTTTGGCGCCTTCCTTCTTCTCGGTGGTCTTGCCCCAGGTTTCGATGCTGTCCACGGCCAAGAGCTTGGCCGTGTCCACCGTGTTCTCGCAGGTGCGCGCACTGTCTTCGAGAAAGCGCTTGCGCATGACCGACAGCGAGGGTGGCACGCCGTAGAGCTCGAGGTAGTTGCGCTCGCCGGGTGGCAGCGGTTCGCCGTCACCGTCGGTGCGATCGTTGGCCAGTCCCACGAACACCGCCCGGTAGCGGTTGGGCAAGGGAGCACCGTCCGCGGCCTTGCCGTCGTGAAAGATGAAGGGTGCGAAGTCATCCGACAAATCGACGATGGTCAGTCCCTTGTCGCGCGCCAGGTCCGCGTCGACCACACGTTCCTTCCCCTCCACCACCTGAATCGCCCGGCGCTCGGGCGCGAGCTTGCCAGCGGCCTCGAGCAGGGCATCCTGGTCGGGCTTGGACGGCTCGGGTGCGCGTGCGGGCCGCTCAGGCGCAGCGGGATGGGTGACGGGCGAAGGCGGCTCGGACGGCGGTACCGGTTTCACGAAGGGCGTCGCCCTGCCCTGGCAGGCGAGCCCGGCCGCCACGACGGGAATGGCGGCGGCGATGACAAGCAGCATGCGCTGAAAATGGATTCGGGCCACGGTGTCGGCCGTGGATCTACCAGTGGAGGAGCACGGATGGCGAGATTTGTCTGAATCGAATAGTATGCGCATCCATGAAACGCGTCATCCTCGCGCTAGCACTCATCCTTGCCGCCATGGGCATCAGCCCACACACGGCCCGAGCCACCGAAGTTGGAACGTCGCGCACCTTCGGTCTAGGTGTTCAGCTACTCGATCCGACCGCCATCATCGGCAAAGTCTTCCTCGACAGAAACGATGCGCTGGATTTCGGCGTCGGCTTCTGGGGCTACGGCACCTGCTACGACGCCAACGGCCATCCCTACTACTGCAACAACAACCGCCATGACTTCAGTCTGCACTTCGACTACCTCTACGAAGAGCCCATCGTGGACTCGGTGGTCAGGCTCGACTGGCACGCGGGCGTGGGTGGACGCATGGTCGTCTGGGGCTATACCTACAACAACAGCGATCACGGAGTCGTCTTCCTGGCCAGGGTGCCACTCGGCCTGGATCTGAGTTTTCGCCGCCCGCGCTGGTTGGAGGTCTACCTCGAGATCGCGCCGGCCCTGGTCGTCATCCCGCCGCTCGACTTCACTTTCGATGTTGGACTGGGAGTAAGGGCATACTTCTAGCTGCGATCGAAGCCGGGGATCGTTTTCGCCCCCCCGGCCATCGCCCAGAAGCTACTGGGGCTCGGACTCGGGACTCGGCGTTTCCAAGGCGTCGCTGAGTAGGACGTTGCCCGAGACCGGCGTCACCGCGCGGCCCGTGACGATGCCGGACTCCTGACTAACCGACTCGGCGGGATCTTCTTCCGGCGCGGTCGCGACCGGCACCTCGGCTGCCACGGTGCCCGAGGCAACGGGCGCCGCCGGTTGCGGCACGCCCGCAGCGCGAGACTTCCATCGTGCGATTGCGAACTCGAAATCGGCGTACGAGATCATGGCCAAACCAGCGTACCGGTTTCTCCGTTGCGCCGCAAATGCTTCCATACTCCCGCGATAGCCGCAGGAGGTCGTGGCTGTGGTCGTGGCCAGCACCCGTCATCGCTCCGATTGGGTGCGTGCGTCCGTCGTGGAAAGGTGTCCATTTCTGGTACGTTCCGCGCTGTCGCCCTTCTTGTCGCCGGATTGCGGAGCTCGGCTGACTGGTTGCTTAGTGGATGAGCTTGCGGTACTTGATGCGGTGAGGTTGGGCGGCCTCGGCGCCCAGACGGCGACGGCGGTCGGCCTCGTAGTCTTGGTAATTCCCCTCGAACCACACCACTTGGCTGTCGCCCTCGAAGGCCAGCATGTGCGTCGCGATGCGATCGAGAAACCAGCGGTCGTGGCTGATGACCACGGCGCAACCTGGAAAGGACAGCAGCGAGTCCTCCAGGGCGCGCAGGGTGTCCACGTCGAGGTCGTTGGTCGGCTCGTCGAGCAGAAGCACGTTGCCCGCGCTGCGCAGGAGCTTGGCCAGGTGCACGCGGTTGCGTTCGCCACCGGACAGATCCTTGAGCCGCTTCTGCTGGTCGGGTCCCTTGAATCCAAATCCGGAGACATAGGCGCGCACGTTGATGGTGCGTTTGCCGACTTCGAAGAACTCCGCCCCCTGAGCGATTTCTTGGAATACGCTGTTGTCGCCCTTCAAGGCGTCGCGGGACTGATCCACGTACGCCAACTTGACGGTCTCGCCAATGCGCAGAACGCCGCTATCGGGCTTCTCTTCCCCGACGATCATGCGAAACAGCGTGGTCTTGCCCGCGCCGTTGGCGCCGATAATGCCCACGATGCCGCCGCGAGGCAAATTGAAGGTGAGGTTCTCGATGAGCTCGCGGTCGCCGTAGCCTTTGCACAGGCTCTCGGCCTTGACCACGACGTCGCCCAGACGCGGGCCGGGCGGGATGCTGATCTCGACCGTCTCCTCGCGCTTCTGCGACTCCTCGGCGAGCAATTCATCGTAGGCGGCCAGACGCGCCTTGGACTTGGCCTGTCGGGCGCGCGGCGAGGCGCGGACCCATTCGAGCTCGCGGGCCAGCGTCCTCTGGCGGGCGGACTCGGCCTTTTCCTCGGACTCCAGCCGCTTGCGTTTCTGGTCGAGCCACGACGAATAGTTACCCTGCCAGGGGATGCCCTCGCCGCGGTCGAGCTCGAGGATCCAACCCGCCACGTTGTCGAGGAAGTAGCGGTCGTGGGTGATGGCCACGATGGTGCCCGGGTATTCCTGCAGGTGATGCTCCAGCCACGCGACGCTTTCGGCGTCGAGGTGGTTGGTGGGCTCGTCGAGCAAGAGCAAGTCGGGACGCTGAAGCAGAATCTTGCACAAGGCCACGCGGCGACGCTCGCCGCCCGACAGCTTGGTCACGTCGGCATCGCCCGGCGGCAAGCGCAGGGCGTCCATGGCGATCTCGAGCGTGCGGTCGAGGTCCCAGCCCTTGGCCGCCTCGATGGCGTCCTGGAGCTTGGCCTGTTCTTCCAGCAGCTTGTCCATTTCCTCGGGCGTGACGTCCTCGCCAAGGCGCAGGTTCACCTCGTCGAAGCGAACCAGCAGCTTCTTGGTGGCCGCCACCGCTTCCTCGACGTTGCCGAGAACGTCCTTGCTGGGGTCGAGCTGCGGCTCCTGCGCGAGATAGCCGACGGTGATGCCGTCGGCCGGCCGAGCCTCGCCGAAGAAATCCTTGTCCACGCCGGCCATGATGCGCAGGAGCGTCGACTTGCCGGCGCCGTTGCCGCCGATGACGCCGATCTTGGCGCCCGGAAAGAACGACAGGTAGATGCCCTTCAGGACCTCCTTGTTCGGGGGGTGAACGCGGCGGAGATCCTGCATCGTGAAGATATACTGATGAGCCATGGGCCGCGCAGTTTACCCGATGATCCGCGTTCGTCACGTCTGGCTTTGGGCGTGCGAACCTGTCCGAAAGAATTACTTGGACTCTTCCTTGGACTCTTCCTTGGGCTCCTTCTTGGCCGCCTTCTTGTCTTCCTTTTTCTTGTCTTCCTTCTTGCTCTTGGTCTTCTTGACCTTGTCCTTGGGGCCGGCCGGCGTGGTCTCGTCGGCGGCCGTGGTGTCTTCGCCCTCCGAATCGTCGGCGGCTTGCTCCGCGGCCTTGGCCTTGGCGGCCTCTTCCTCACGCCGCTTTTTGTCAGCCTCTTCCGCCTTCTTGGTCTCGGCTTGGATTTCCTTGTCCAGCTCTTTCTGCCGCTTTTCCTCGCAGCCCTTGGGCTCGCATTCTCCCGGACAGCCGCACTTGCTGGGTCTCGTGCAGGTGCACGCGCCGGCGGTGCTCTGATAGCACCCGCAGGCGTTGATCTTGCGGTCGTCCGCGCGCGCGGACGACCGAGCGCCCCCCAGCACGAATGCCGCTGCCGTCAGCGACGCGACGACCCATAGTCTCTTCCAATTATTTTGCATGGTTTCCGTTCCTCTTTGCCCCAGACCATAGTGATAAGTGTGCCCGGATTCAACAGGACAAATGTGGAAGGCACGACGGTCATCAGTCACCCAGTCTTTCGCGGTCGAGGTGCCTGCGCACCGAGGTCGAAATGGGCACCCCCAGCTCGGGGAAGATGCGATAGGCATCGTAGCGATCGTCGGGAGAGGCCAGATCGGGTGCTTCGCCTTCGATCGATTCGGCGACACGGGTGTCGGCATTGATCTGAAGATTCGTGTATCTGCGCCAGGGGGCATCTCTTTCCGCCCGAACCCAATCGTGCCCGAAGGGGAGGTGGGTCAGCAGCCAATAGTTTCCCACGATGTGCTGGCTAGGCCCGCCAGGCGCCCCGGTTTTCCTCATGTGCTATTTTGCCGTGCCGTGGACAAACCGGTCGTCATCGTCAACCCGCGCTCTGGTGGTGGGCTCAGCGAAAAGCGCTGGGCAGCCGTGGTCGGCGCGATCTCGGATGGGTTGGGCGTCTTCGACACCCGCTTCACCGAGGCCCCGGGGCACGCTCGCACCCTGGCGCACGAAGAAGCCAAGCAGGGGCGCAAGTTGGTCGTCGCCTTGGGTGGCGACGGCACGATTTCCGAAGTGGCCGACGGCTTGGTGGCAGCGGGAGGCGGCGCCGAGATGGGCATTATTCCCCGCGGAACCGGGGGTGACTTTCGCCGCAGCCTGGGCATCGAGAACGAGCTCTTCAGCGCCGCGGAGCACGTGCGCAAGAGCAAGGCCCGCAGCGTGGATGTGGGCAAGGTCACCTTTCTTGCCCATGACGGTACGGAAGCTTCCCGCCACTTCGTGAACGTGACCTCGGTAGGATTTTCCAGCGTGGTGGCCGAGCGGGCCAATCGGAGCTTCCAAACGGCTGGGCGGCCGGGTATCGTTCCTCTCCGCAGTGGTGAGCTCGCTTCTGACCTACGACAATACCGAAGTCACGGTTTCGGTCGACGATGGCGATGCGCGTCGCATGACCCTGTTGCTGGCGGCAGTCGGCAACGGCCGGTTCTTCGGCGGAGGCATGAAGATTTGCCCCGAAGCCCTCCTCGACGATGGCTGCTTCGATCTCGTCACCGTCGGAGACCTCGGGCGATTGGAAGTCCTCGCCAAGATCCATCGCATCTATTCGGGCAATCACCTATCCATGAAAGAGGTCAGATCGGTGCGTTGCCGTCGCTTGCGACTGGCCCCGGCAGATCCCAAAGACCAGATTCCCCTGGAGATCGACGGGGAGACTCCTGGGCGCCTACCCGCCAAGCTCGAAATCTTGAAAGGCGCACTGCGTCTGCGTGGATAGTGGGAGCGCGCCGCTCGTGTTAGCGCTGGCGGACCGCCACATTGGGGGAGCACTGGGACGACAGACACGCTTCCGACACCAGACTGCCCCTTGAAGGTCGCCCGAGCTTGGTGCTACGGTGGCCCGGCCGTCCGGTGGGACGGCCTCTAGACCTATGCAAATTCACCTCGCGAAGTCCGACATTACCGAGATGGCTGTCGATGCCGTGGTCAGTCCCGCGAATTCGCTCGGCATCATGGGGGGAGGTGTAGCCGCGGCTCTCTCGCGTAAGGGCGGCCCACTCATTCAGCGCGAGGCCATGTCCCTGGCACCCATCGCGGTCGGCGCCGCTGTCGTGACCAACGCCGGCACGCTATGGGCGAAACACATCATCCACGCCCCCACCATGGAGGAGCCGGGCCTCAAGGTCGCCGTCGAAAGCGTCCGCCGCGCCACCCGCGCTGCCCTCCTCGCCGCCAGCCAGCGCGGCTTCGACGTCATCGCCATCCCTGGGCTGGGCACCGGTCTGGGTGGCGCCGATCCCGCAGATGCCGCGCGCGCCATGGTCAACGAGCTTCGCGCGCATAGGCAGCCGCATCCGTCCACCGTGTGGCTGGTCGACATCAACGACCAAATCCTCGCCCACCTGGAAGAGGCGCTGCAGACGACCGCACCGTAACTTCGAGTCCGACAGAGAACCAACCCCGAAGGAGATTTGCGTGAAGATCCTTGTACCCTGTAAGCGCGTTCCCAATCCCGAGCTCAAACTGAAGATCGCCGGCGGCGCGGTCGCGCTGGGCGATACCACCTGGCAGGTCAATCCATTCGACGAGTACGCGGTGGAAACGGCGCTGCGCCTGACCGAAAAGAACAAGGGCGGCGAGCGCTCGGGCGAGGTGGTCGTGATCAGCATCGGGCCCAAGGACACGTCGACGCAGCTTCGGCAGCTCTTGGCCATGGGCGCGGATCGCGCCATTCTCGTCGCTGGCGACGACGCGGCCCTGGACGCGGACAGGGTGGCGCGGACCCTGAAGGCGGTGGTGGAATCCGAGAAGCCCGACCTGGTGGTCATGGGCAAGCAGGCGGTCGACGGCGACGACAACCAAGTCGGACAGCTGCTCGCCGGCTACCTGGGCTGGCCGCAGGCCACCTTTCTGTCGACCCTCACCCTCGCTGCCGACGGCAAGTCAGCCACGGTGTCGCGCGAAGTGGACACCGGCGTGGAAGAGCGCCGCGTGCGCTTGCCCGCCGTGACCACCGTCGACCTGCGCATCATCGGCAGGAAAGCCGTGCGCAACGAGGCGCTCTCGGGTTCCGAGGTCGAATGGGAAGACACGCAGCGCCTGGCCTCGCTCAAGGGAATCATGGCCGCGAAGAAGAAGGAATTGAAGGAAGTCACCGCCGAATCGCTCGGCGTGGCGGACGGCATCCTGGTCAAGACCCTGCGCCACGAGAACCCGCCCGCGCGCAAGGCCGGCATCAAGGTGGCCTCGGTCGAGGAATTGGTTTCCAAGTTGCACACGGAAGCGAAGGTGATCTGATGTCCGCAACGCTCGTCCTGCTCGAAACCACTTCGTCCAACTTGCGCTCGTCGTCGCTGCCCGCCGTGACCGCCGCGCGCGACTTGGCCAAGCACCACGGCGGCCCCGTCGTCGGCGTCGTCATCGGCGCCGGCGTGGCCGCCGCCGCCTCGGACGCGGCCCGCTTCGTCGACAAGGTGCTGTGCTACGACAACCCAGCCCTTTCGGCGGCCTTGGCCGAGACTTGGGCGCCGCTCGTCGCAAGCGCGGTCAAGGAAACCGGCGCCACCGCCTTGGTCGCCTCGGCGACCTCGACGGGCAAGGACATTCTGCCCCGCGCAGCCGCCCTGCTGGGCGCGGGCATGGCCAGCGACGTGGTGGCCGTGCTCGGCGGCAGGTCCTTCCGGCGGCCGACCTATGCCGGCAACGCCCTCACCGACGTCGAGGTCACGACAGCCGTCGTGGTGTGCACCTCACGCCAGACCGAATTCGCCCCGGCGGCCCCGGCCGCGAGCACCGGCCCAGTGGAAAACAAGGCCGTGGCTGCCGTCGATGCCTTGGGCAGCGAATTCGTGGCCCTGCACGCCACCAAGAGCGCGCGCCCCGATCTAGCCGAGGCCAAGGTCGTAGTGGCCGGCGGACGCGGTATGAAGGAAGCCGCCAACTTCAAGGTGCTGGAAGAGCTGACCGACCTGCTCGGCGGCGCGCTCGGCGCCAGCCGCGCGGCCTGCGACGCGGGCATGGTGCCCAACGACCTGCAAGTCGGTCAAACCGGCAAGGTCGTCGCCCCCGAGCTCTACATCGCGGTGGCGCTTTCGGGCGCCATCCAACACCTGGCCGGCATGAAGAGCTCGAAGGTCATCGTGGCCATCAACAAGGATCCCGAAGCTCCCATCTTCCAGGTCGCGGACTACGGCTTGGTGGGCACGTGGGAATCCACGGTCCCGCAGCTCATCGCCGAGATCAAGAAGGTCAAGGCGGCCCAGTAGAGTCCGGCCAGAGCCGGGGTTGCGGCCACACATTCCGTCACCTTGTCCGTCACGTCGGCCTTGGCCGTTGTATGATTAGGCGGATGAGCCGACTTATGGCGGCCGAGCAGGCGAAGAGCGTGGCTGAGTCCATCGACCGGCTGGAACGCAACGTTGCGCGCGTCATCCGAGGCAAGCCAGAGGCCATTCGCAACTGCGTGCTTGCGCTCTTGGCCCGCGGTCACCTGCTGGTCGAAGACGTCCCCGGCGTGGGCAAGACGACGCTCGCGCGCGCTCTCGCCGCCTCCATCGGCGGCACCTTCCACCGCATCCAATTCACCAGCGATCTTCTGCCATCGGACATCATCGGGGTCTCGGTCCTGGTGGGCGCCAAGTTCGAATTCAAGCCCGGACCGCTGTTCGCCAACGTCGTTCTGGCCGACGAGATCAACCGAACCACGCCGCGCACGCAGAGTGCCTTGCTGGAAGCGATGAACGACAACCAGGTGACCGTCGACGGCGTCGGCCATCCGCTGGAGCAACCGTTCCTGGTCGTGGCCACGCAAAATCCCGAGGAGCACTACGGTACCTACCCGCTGCCCGAATCGCAGATGGATCGCTTCGCCTTGCGCATCCGGCTCGACTATCCGTCGGCCGAGGTCGAACAGTCGCTGCTGCTCGAAGCGCCGGCGCTGACCGAGGAAGCCCTGGCCCAGATCCAGGCCGTGGTCTCGCTGGGCGAGATCGTCGCGCTTCAGGAAGCCGCCGCGCGCGTCCACCTTTCCCCCGAGCTGGCCGGCTACATCGTCGAGGTCGCGCGCGAAACCCGCCGCTCGCCCTTCCTCTCCCTCGGCCTCTCGCCGCGCGGGGAGCTGGCCTGGCGCAACCTGGCCCGGGCCGCGGCCCTGGTCGCCGGACGCGGCTTCGTGTTGCCCGACGACCTCAAGGCACTGGCCCTGCCCGCCCTGGCCCACCGCTTGGTCTTGGCCAACCAACTCGAGTCGACCGGCCGCGCGCGCGACGAGGCCGAGCGCATCGTCACCGACGTGCTCGGTCGCGTGCCGATCCCGGCGTAGGTGAGGCCGGCATCGACATGGCTGGCCTTCGTTCGCGTCTTGGGCGTTGGTTTCGGCCCCCGCGCAAGTTCAGGCTGACCCGCGAGGGCAAGTGGTTCATCGGCGCGACGCTGGTGCTGGGATTCGCCGCCGTCAACGGCGGCATCAACTTGCTCTTCCTCGTCTTCGGTATGCTGCTTTGCTTGCTCGTGGCCAACGGCATCCTGGCCGAGGCCTCCATGCGCCACCTGGAGGCGCAGCGACAATTGCCCCACGCCATCTATGCCGACAGCCCCTTCCTCATGGGCATCGCCGTGCGCAACCGAAAGAGCCGAATCGCCACCTTCTCCCTCGAGGTCGAGGATCTCTCCGCCGATCGCACCCCCGTCGATCGACGCTGTTTCTTCCTCAAAATCCCGGCCCACCGCCGGCAAGAGACATCCTATCGGCGGACGCTGGGGCGTCGAGGGATCCATCGCCTGACCGGCTTGCGCCTGTCCACGCGGTTTCCCTTCGGTCTTCTGCGCCGATCGATCGACGTGGAATCGCCGGCCGAGCTGCTGGTGTACCCCGCCCTGATTCCCATCGACGACCTGACCTTGCGCACCGGCCTTTCGCGCCTGGGGGAGAGACAGACCGCGGCCCGGGCGCGCAGCGGTGAATTTCACGGCCTGCGCGAGCTGCGGCCCGGCGACGACCCCAGCAGCATCCATTGGCGCACCTCCGCGCGCCGTGGCCGCCCCTTCGTGCGCGAGTTCGAGGAAGAGGCCGGACGCACGGTCGTCATCGTGCTCGAGACCGCCGTCGAGCCCGACGCCAGCGACGCCTTCGAAACCGCGGTCTCCTATGCCGCCTCGCTGGCGCTGGTTCTTATTCGTCGCGGACTTCGCGTGGGGCTCGTGGCCGGCGCCTTCGGCATCGCGCCCGAGACCGGCGGCTCGCAAGGGGGCCGGATCCTGCGCGCGCTGGCCCTGATCGAGCCGGCCGCCAACAGCCAGAGCGTGGGCGACCGGCCGGCCTGGGCCGGGCCCGGAGCGACCACCTTGACCGTCGTGCCGGCGCCCGATCGTCCGCGCATGGAGGTGGGTGCCGGCGGCGCGATGCGGAGGATGGCGTGAGATTTCGTCTGGTCCACAAGCTGGCCACCTACCTGCTGGCCGCCACCGCCGTGTTCACGCTCGCCACCTCCAGCATCCTGTCTTCTTTCACCTTGGTTCTGGTGGTTCTCTTCTCGGCGCTGTCCTGGTACGCGGATCCGGAAACCCGCCTCGGCCAAAACATCGGCCGGGCGACGGTCCTGTTCAACGTGATGACCCTGATCCTACTGGCCGGCGCGGTCTTTCAAGTCGCGCGCAGCTTTCCCGACGTCGATCTCTTGCCCTTCCTCGACTTCGTGCTCTTCCTGCTCGTGCTCAAGCTGTGCCAGCGCCGCTCCAACCGCGACTACCTGCAGGTCTACATTCTGTCCTTCCTGGTGATACTGGCCGCCGCCTGGTTGGCCACCAGCGTGGTCTTCATCGTGGGGTTCGGTTTCTATGTCCTGCTCGCCACCTGGACCCTGGTGCTCTTCCACCTCCGCCGCGAGATCGAAGAAAACTATATCGTCCGCCACGCCAGCGAATCGAAGACCGAGCAGGTGACCGCCACCCGCGTCCTCAACTCGCGCCGGGTAGTGGGTCCGGCCTTCTTCACCGCCACCGGCGTGGTGGCTTTACTCGTGCTCTTGGGCTCGTCGCTGGTCTTTGCCATGGTTCCGCGCGTGGGCCTGGGCTTCATCCTGGGCGGCGTGCGCCGTCCCGTCGGCGTGGCCGGCTTCACCGACGAGGTCAAGCTCGGCATGTACGGCGCGATCTCCACCGATAACGAAACCGTCGTGCTTCGCTCGCAGGTACCGGCCATCGCGGCCATCGCCGACGACGGCGCCCGCGATCGGGTCATCTCGTCCCTGTACTGGCGTGGCACCGTCTACGACACCTACGACAAGGGCCAATGGCTACGTTCGCGCGATGAGAAGGCGCGCACCCAACTGGCCTCGTTCCAGTCGCCCATCGAGCTCAGTCGGGGCTACCTTCTCACCGACCCATTCGAGGTCAATCCCCCGCGCGGTTGGAGAGCCTCCATCAGCGGCGCCATCGAACAGACCATCGAGATCGTCGCCCTGTCGCACCCTGTGGCCTTCGCGCTCGACCGCCCCGTGCTCTTCGAGATCCCTCCACCGCCGGCGGGGTCGTTCACGGCGGTCGACATGGAGGCGCGTTGGTCCGACGAAGTATCGCTGCGCATGTTCCGCGTCAATCCGGCCAATCCCTACGACCGCCATCAAGCCATGACCGAATTCCTCGGCGCTCGCTACCGCGTCTACTCCCGCACGACCGACCGCACGCACCCCGGACGCGTCAACCTGACCCCGGAACAACTGGCGCCAAAGGTGCTCGACAACTACTTGCGGGTTCCAACCTCGCTGACAGCGCGCGTGTCGGCCTTGGCCAGAGAAATCACGGCCGGACAGCCAACGCCCGCCGCCAAGGTGCAAGCCGTGGTGGCGTGGTTGCAGCGAACCCACGGCTACACCACGAATCTGAAACGCGACGAGCGCATTGTCGATCCCCTGGAAGACTTCCTCTTCGCCGAGAAGGACGGCCATTGCGAGTACTTCGCCTCCGCGGCGGCCATCCTCTTGCGTGCGGGTGGCGTGCCCACGCGCTACGTGAATGGTTTTCTCGGCGGGGAATGGAACAACCTGCGCCAGGCCATCACGGTCAGGGAGAACCGCGCGCACGCGTGGATCGAGGCCTATCTGGGCCGCGAAGGCTGGGTGCGTGTCGACGCGACGCCGGCCCTCAGCCGCACTTCGCGCATGGGCACGTTCCGACAACTGCTCGACTCTGCCGAGCTGTTCTGGAGTCGCTGGATCGTGGAATACAACGCCAGCCAGCAGCTCCTGCTTGCCCAACGACTGGGGCGGCGGCTTGGATTCTCGGGTCGAGCCTTCGACGGTGGACATCGTGCCGCCGGACTTACCCGGAGGCAGGCGCTTGTCGTAGCTGGCATCCTGGTGCTCGCCATCGCCGTCATCGGTCAACGCAAGCGCCTGTTCGGCTGGCACAGGAGGCGGTCGACCGAGGACAGGGGCCAGCCCGGCGAAGTCCCCATCGCCCGCGTCTACCACGCAACGGTCAGGCGACTGGCCGCCGCCGGCCTCCCGCGCCGCCCGTGGGAAACCCCACACGAGTACCTGGCCCGCCTGGAAGACACCAATCTGGAAGGCGCCGCCGTGCTCGCGCGCCTGACCGAGCTTTACGCGTCAGCCTGCTATGGCGAGGTGGAAATTCCTGCCGAGGTCGTGATGCGCATCAGGAGTGAATGCGGCCAGATCGGCATTTCGGAGTAATCCAGGCGGCCTCAATCTCGCCGCCGGGCCGAAAGCCCGGATTCTTCAGGCATGAAACGTGACAGCTCACCCGCCTCGCTGCGCTCGGCGACTTCTCCCCGCTACGCGGGGCGAGGTGTTTCAGGTCAGGGTTGCAGCCAGCCCGTGACCGGCTTCGCCAGGAATTCGTCGACCGGAACGCCATCGCCGCCCACGAGCAAGCCGCGCTTCACCTTGAACGCCTCGGAAAACGCTGCCAGGCCGGGCAGCGCGGACGGAGCCCGCCCACTCTTCACTTCGATCGCCACAGCGCGCCCCGAACGTACGACGAAGTCCAGTAGAACAACTCGCAATGACCGCCCGCCGCCGCGTTGGCTAGATGCGCTCGGGCAGCTAGAATGGCAAGGTGCTTTGCCAACTTGGCGAAAGCTTAGGACTCTCCATGCCAGCCGATCAGAGATCCCCCCAGAACCGCGCCAATCGTGGAACTTTCCATCACGATATCAAAGAGATAGAAGCAAGCCCTAAACGGCATCCGCATTGCAGTATCCTGTTTTGGTACATGCGCTCAGCACCTCTCGTCCTCAGATCGGCACTCGTCGGCCTCGTCGCTACTTTTGCGCTCTTCGCCCCCGGCAGCGCCTCGGCGCAGTATGGCACCGGTGGCACCATCGGATACGGCACCGGCGGTATCACGGGTTCCACGACGCTCGCCGCCACGGACTTCACCATTCTCTTCGAGGGCTACTTCAACGGGCAGTGGGTGCAGATGAACTCGACCACCCAGCAGTACTATTTTAACCAGGCGCGCTGCCTGTGTGACACGGACCCCAACGGCGAGTTCCAAGTGATTGTCCAGCCAGCTTCCGGCGCCGGAGCGAAAATTCAGACTGCAGCTCGAAAGCAGCCTGACGGGAGGGGGGCAAGGCGCATCGTACCTATTCGCGAGCGCCCAGGGTTTCGACTGTCTTAATCCAAACGCTGTTATCGGTTACGGCCTCGCAAGCGTATGCACCAATCTCATCGACCCGGGCAGCGGCTACAAGGGAGCACTCTTCTCGAGCATGGCGGCCTTCGGGAACGTGAATTACATTCCAAGTGGTCCGATTCCCGTTGCCTACCTCTTCAACTCCCTGAGCAACCCCACATGTGGTTACAATGGCACTTGTCATTCGGCCGCCCAGTGCAGGACGACGAGCACGCAGACGAATCTTCAATTCTGGGTGCAAACCAACTCTGGCGTCGCTCCGGACTTCGACCCCGGTCCATCGGCCACCGTGAGCCTGGTGGGTTATGTTCCGGTCGACACCCGCCGACGTCGTAGCCGAGGGCGGCAACGAGGCGCTGAAGGTGAGTTGGGACTGGGGTGGGGTGAACATCGCCACCGACACGACGCTGAGCGGGGTTCAGATTTTTTGTCAACGCGGCGCCACCGATCAGGTTTTCCCTACCGGCTCGTTTGGTGCGGCCTACCAGACCCCCGCGACGCTGTGCCCGAACAATGCTGCCGCCGTAGCCGCCGCCACCAGCACCGGCGGTCCGTTCTCGAATCTCGATCCCAGGTATCTGTGCTCGGGACTCATCCCCGCCGTCTCGAACAGCTACCGCATCACTGGGTTGCAGAATGGAATCCAGTACGGCGTCGGCGTCGCGGCGGTAGACAGGTACGGCAACATCGGAGCCATCGCCAACGTCATCTACGGCATACCGATCCCGACTGTGGATTTCTATTCGGAGTACAAGACCGCCGGCGGGTCCGCCCAAGGTGGCTTCTGCGCGCTCGAGCGCTGGCATTCTCGGCGAAGCGCGGCGGTCGGGATCGGCTTGGCGGGATTGGCTCTCATGCTCGTGGTAAGACGGCGATCGAAAAAGGGCCCTCCTGGCATCGGACCGGTCGTCCTGGTGCTTGCGACGGGCACGCTTCTGACTGGCCAGGCGCGCGCCCAGGAGGTGTACCACGACAGTTCCTTCCTCGAAGACGACGCCACCGAGGCATGGGGGGGAAGCCCGCGGCAGTACGCCATCGAGGCGCGCTTCGGGCTGTACACGCCGGACGTCGATTCGGAATTCAGCGGATCGGGAAAGCAGCCGCAGGCGTTTGTCTTCGGCAGCAAACGACGGCCCATGTGGCAGATGGAATTCGACTGGGAATTTCTGCAGGACTTCGGCACCCTCTCTTTGGGCGGCGTGGTTGGCTACTACAAGGAAAACGCACTGGCCTGCAAGCAGTCCGGGCTCCAGGCCAACGGCAGCTGCGACGATCGCTCGGGGGACAACACCAGCCTGCGCTTGATTCCATTGGCCGCGCTGCTGGTCTACCGTATGGATGAAGGCGCCACGCACTGGAAGATCCCCCTCGTGCCCTATGCGAAGATCGGGGTCAACTACACCCTTTGGACCATCACCAACGGAAACGGCGACGTGGCGGACGCCGGTGGCGGCCACGGCCAGGGCGCCACCATGGGCTGGCAAGCGGCGGCGGGGCTTTCCGTGCAACTCGACTTCATCGATCCGAGCTCCGCACGTGGGTTCGATGCCGATTCCGGCGTGAATCATACCTATGTCTTCTTCGAGGTCGACCACGTGGATGGCTCGGGCCTCTACCGCAAGGACGTCCTGCACGTCGGCGACAACACCTGGTTCGCCGGGTTGATGTTCGAGTTTTGAAATGGCGTCAGCGGACGCGCCCCCTGCCCTGCGCACGCTGAAGCTGGTCGTCGAGTACGACGGCACCGACTTCGCCGGCTGGCAACGCCAGGACGGACAACGCACGGTGCAGGGTTGTTTGGAAGATGCCTTCCGCGCCATGACCGGCCAGCCCGTCGTCGTGCGCGGCGCCGGCCGTACCGACGCCGGCGTGCATGCCGAAGGTCAGGTGGCCAGCGTCGAGGTCGCGTCGCGCATTCCAACGCTGGGGTTTCTGCGCGGAATCAACACCCACGTGCCACCCGCGATCGCGGTCCTCGAGGTGACCGACATGCCCGCGGCTTTCAATGCGCGGCACGATGCGCGCGGCAAGATCTACCGCTACCGGGTGTGGAACCATCCCATCCGCTCGCCCGGGCTGGCGCGCTCGTCATGGCACGTCTACGATGCACTCGATACCCACGGCATGCGCGAGGCCGCCCGGCGCCTTCTGGGCGAGCACGACTTCCGCTCTTTTCGATCGTCGGATTGCGATCGCCTGAACACGGTTCGCATCATCCGGCGCTTTGACGTGCGACGAGAGGGCGCGCTGCTATCGTTCGAGGTGGAGGGCACGGCCTTCCTGCGCAACATGGTGCGCATCCTGGCCGGCACCTTGGTCGCGGTCGGCAAGGGCAAGATGACCCCCGACGAGGTCGCGGCCCTGCTTACCACCTTCGACCGCACCCGAGCCGGCGTCACCGCGCCCGCCTGCGGCCTGACGTTGGTGCGGGTGATCTACTAGACAAAATAACACTGACATACCCGACGCGAACCAAGCCAGTCACGGCTGGCTTACGTTCGGAATCCGGGGCGCGTTCACAATCTAGGCGTTCCTGCTCACGCTAGGTGCTCTTGCTGCCGAGCGATTGGGGGGCTTTCGATTTCTCCGTAAGGAGCTCTTCCACCGCGCTGCGCACGCGCTCGTTCAGGGTCGTGCGCTCCTCGTCCGAGAGCCCTTGCGTGGCGATGGGCTCGCCGATGATGACGGTCATCGTGCCACTGCGCAAAAGAAGGCTGCCGGCCGGCATCAGCTCGCGCGTTCCCCGCAGTGCCACCGGCACGATGGGAACCCCGGCCTTGATGGCGAGGTGAAAGCCCCCTTTCTTGAACGGGCCCAGCGTGCCGTCGCGGGTTCGCGTGCCCTCGGGAAACAGCAAGACCGAATCGCCGTCATGGATGCGCCGGCCGGCCTCGTCGATGCTGCGCCGAGCGGCGACGCCGTTCTGGCGATCGATGAGGATGAAGCGCCCGGCCCACATGACCCACCCGAACAGCGGGATGCGCGCGAGCTGCTTCTTGGCGATCAAGCGAATGCGGCGCGGAATCGCCACGAAGACCGCCCAGATGTCGAGCGAGGAGGCATGGTTGGCCATGAACACGTAGGGCGTGTCGGGGACCAGGCTGGCGCGGTTCTCGACCACGATCTTCACGCCCGCGAAAGACGTTACCCAGCGCGACCAGGCGCGCGCCAGATCCAGGATGAGATCCCCGCTCTTGTCCACAAGGCGTAGCGCCAAGCCCACGAGGCTGCCCAGGACGGTGACCACGGCGATGAACAAAACAGTCAAAGCGGCTCTGAGGAACGACACGCCAGCATGCTATCCTCTCGCCGTGGATTTCCGGAAGACCTACTACGTCCTCCCCAACCTTTTCACACTGTCGTCCGTACTGTGTGGGTTCGCGTCGCTCGCCCTCTGCGCCTCTGGCCGCAGCGAGGCGGACCTCTATTTCGCTGCGCTCGCCATCTGCTTCGGTCTGGCTTTCGATACCTTCGACGGCCGCGTGGCACGCCTGACCAAGACGCAGACCGACCTCGGCCGCGATCTCGATTCGCTGGCCGACGTCATCACCTTCGGCGCCGCGCCGGCGTTGCTGGTGTACAAGTGGGGACTGACCGACTTCGGCTACACCGGAATCTTCGTCGCGGGCCTCTTCGTCTGCGCTGGCGCCATGCGCCTGGCCCGCTTCAACGTGCTGTCCCGGCGCGACGAAAGCTCGGGACACAAGAAGCCGGGCAAATTCACGCTGGGGCTGCCCATTCCTCCCGCCGCCAGCTTGCTGGTGTTCATGGTCATCGTCAGCCACAACAGCGGCGAGTACAAGCTGGTCAGCGAGAGCTCCACCGCGGTGATCGTGCTGATCTTGTCCTTCTTGATGGTCTCGCGGGTCCGTTTTCGTTCTTTCAAGGAGCTGCGCCTGAGCTTGAAGACGGTGGGCGTGGTTCTGCTCATCTGCGGCGCGTGCGCGACGTGGGTGATGGGAGGGTTCGCCAAGGCCTTCATCTTCCTATTCCTGGTGCTGGCCTATATCGTTCTTGGACTGGCCGAGGAAGTGTTGTTCTACCGCCGTCGGCGCGCGCAAGAGCGCAACGCCAAGCAGCCGGCCATTCAGGAACCGCCCACGGTCCCCGACGAAGAGGTGCTGCGCGAGCTCGGTGCCTTCGACGACGAAGAGCCCCAGGACCAGCAGCCGTCCGCCAAGGGGAACGGCACCGGCGGCGCAGCCGGCGGACCGACCGATGATCCCCTGGTCAACCCGGGCCGCTAGAGCGCGCTATTCAGGTTCTAGTTCTTCGCCACCACCGGTGGCAGCGATTTGAGGATCGCGACGCGAGAACGGATGGCCTCGAGGTAGGCCACGCGATTGGATGGGCCGGGTTCGCGCTGGACCGAGAGCTTGGCCGGATCGATGTAGTGACCGTTCTTGACCACGCTGAAGTGGAGGTGCGGCCCCGTGGACAGGCCCGTCGTGCCGACGAAACCGATGACCTCCTTTTGCGCCACCTGCTTGCCCGGCTTGAGTCCTTTGGCGAAACGCGAGAGGTGGAAGTAGCGGGTCTGCAGGCCGTTCGCGTGCTGAAGCACGATGGTGTTGCCCGAGCCCCTCATCATTTCAGCTTGCAGCACCTTGCCGCTGGCCGGTGCCCATACCGGCGTCCCGACCGGCGCTGCATAGTCGATGCCGAGATGCGCCTTTATCGTATGCAGGATGGGGTGGAAACGCTTGAGGTCGAATTTCGAGCTGATGCGCACGTAGCGCAGCGGCGTCTTGAGCATGCTCTTGGCGAGCGCCTGGCCCTTCTCGTCGTAGTAGCGGCCGCGGCCGCGCTCGCCCGTCGGGTTCCAGTAGAAACCGCGAAAGGTGCCGGTCTTACCGCCGTACTCGGCAGCCAACAGCTTGCCGTATTTGTAGAACTGACCGCCCAGATACTGCTTCTCGATCACGACCTTCCAGCGATCGCCGGGATGCGTGTCGGTGTAGAAGTTGATGTCCCAGGCGAACATGTCGACGATCAAGCTGACCAGGGCGCCGGACTCGCCGGCCTTGGCGACCGACTCGTACAGCGACGACTCGATGGTACCGTAAGCCTGCCCGGTCTTGATCTCGACCGGCTTTTCCTGCTTCTTGGCCCGCCAGCTTCCATCCTCCTGGCGCGTGACCAGGTAGCGCAGCACCGGCGATGGCACGTACTCGAAGCTCTCCGGCGTGCCCTCGTCGTCGCGGTCGACCTGGTACCGTTCGCCGGCCCGGATCAATTTGGGATCGATCAGCTTGCCCAGCGCGGCGCTGACGTTGGGCATGGAGCTACCGAAGCCTTCGCGGGCCAGCACCGTGCTGAGCGTGTCCGACGGCCCGAACTGCCCAGTCAAGGTATTGTCGTCGAAGCTGCCCCCCGGCCCGGTCCCGCTGGTCGCCTTCTGCGCCTTCTTCCCGTCATAGGCCGCGCCCAGCAGCGAGGGAGGAATCGATTCCGCAAGGGCCTCGTGCTGTCCATCGGACAAGGTCTTGCTGGTCGACACCGGCTTCATGAGACTGCCCACCGAGGTATCGTGGCGCAGGAAGAAGTAGTAGACGTTGACCGCCGTCAGCGCGACCAAAAGCGCGCCTAGCCCTAGCGAGCTGCGCAATTGCTGGGGTCGGCGCCTCTTGCGCCTGGGAACGAGCGGACGGGCCACCCCCTATAACCACCACAGCGACGGCGATACGTCAACTTGAGATGGGAACCCTGACCTGAAACCACCTCGCCCCGCGAAGCGGGCGAGGGCGCGGCGAAGCCGCGGGGGCAGGTGTAGGGCGTGTAGGACCCGAAGTGCCCCCAGGGCGGAGAGGTCGCCGAGCGCAGCGAGGCGGGTGAGGGGCCGCCCGTTTCACGCCTGAAGGATCCGGGCCTTCGGCCTGGCGGCGGCACTGGGAGGGTTCGCTTCGCACTCGGCACCTGCCACACACCCTGCCTGCCCCACTCCTCCGACCTACACACGTCCTTCGCGCTCGATGAACTGGAGAAGGGCGCGGCCCTTGTCGCGGACGCGCTTCTTGAGCTCGGCGTGAAGCCGGCGCTCTTTCCAGAGCTCCTCGGTGATTTGCAGGGCGGTCAAGATGGCCAGAGATTGGGTGTCCGCAGCGCGCGTCTGTTTCTGCAGATCGCGCAGATGCTTGTCGACGTGGGCGGCCATCTCGCGCACCACGCGCTCGTCCTCGTCGCTGCGCAGGGTGAAACGGTGGCCGGCAATGCTGACGCTGACTGGGGTCTTCATGCAATCCCTCGGGCGCCGACTTTACCCTCTGCCCGGCCCTGCGTCTCGCCCGTTCCGCGAGCGAACGTGCTAGCGCCGGGCTAGGCTTCGCCGCCCGGATTGGCATAGGCGCCGCCCGCCAATGCGGACAGCCCCAGCGAAGACAGGACCATCCGGTCCTCGAGACTGACATCGATGAACTTGATCCCCATGCCGCCGACGTTGGGGGTGTCGCTGACCCAGCGAACTTCTCCCCGCAGCTCCAGCGGATGGTTCCGCCAAGGAATATCGAGCCAGACGCGTACGGTTTCGCCCGTGCCATCGAGGTAGTCCGAGCAGAAGAAGAGACCATCCGCGCTCACGTCGGTCACCACCCCCTCGGCGACCAGGCTGTCGCTGACGTACCTGGCCGCGATTTCCACCTTCGTCCGCGCGGAGCGCCTCAACTCTTTCGGTTTCTCGAGATATGGCAGCATGGGTGGAAATCTCCAGGGATCGAGCGGACATTCAACTGTATCGGCCGTCGTGTCAACTTCTGTAAAATCAACCCTACCTTGTTCTCCTACGATGGCTAGTTCCTTCACAGCGCGAAGCGCCACACGGAATCCAGATGGCGCACACGTTGGAGGCAGTGGGGGACGGATTTTTTCCTTCTGAAAGTCGCGACCCGTGCTACAACAACCCGCCCGGTCATCCGGCCGGGCGTTTCCTAGCATTTCCGCCCATCCGGGCCCATAGCTCAATTGGCAGAGCTGCGGACTTTTAATCCGTAGGTCGCAGGTTCAATTCCTGCTGGGCCCACAGCCCCGAGCCTACGAAAAACCGAATAAGACCCTATCGTCTAGTCCGGCCCAGGACAATGGCCCTTCAAGCCATGAACACGGGTTCGAATCCCGTTGGGGTCGCTATCTACCTAGCTGATATCACTCAGCTTCGTCTCTTCCGCTTGCCTTTGCTGCCATCCTGCTGCCACGGATTTTCTCGTTTCGAGCGCGGCGATGAGGTTCGCGGAGAGACTATCCAGGTGCCTCCCAAGCGCCTGCCATTCTTCAAGGTGAGTAGGAACCTGGCGGCACAGATAGACGGCGTCCGGGAAAAGAACCGAGTGGGAACAGTGCCAGGCAGTGCCAGGCTCCAAGCTGATGGCGGCGGCCGTAGAACCACGGACTCCCGGAGTCCCCTTGTGAGCTTCGGCTGTCCCATCTGCGGATACGATGGCCTCGACGAGGAGCCACGACCGTCTGCCGATGGCGGGTCTTTCGAAATCTGCCCGTCGTGCGGATTTCAGTTCGGCGTATCCGACGACGATAAGGGGTTCACGTACGATGCCTGGCGGAAGCAATGGATTGATGGTGGGATGGTCTGGGACAAGGGGCGTTCCTCTCCTCCCTCTGGGTGGAACCCGGTTTATCAACTTGCACGACTCGGCGTGTTTGTACGGCGTTGACCAGCCCAACTCGCACCTGCGTCCAAGCCGGCGAGGTTCTTGACGAGCACCTATTCCACGACTGCCGCACCTGCGTCTGACGTTGTGCCCGCCGTTGACGAGAAGCCTATCTCTCTCCACCTCCACTGCTATCAATGTCGGTGCCGCTATGGCCGATCTTAACCAGCTCCGCAGATGCCATTCCGGCAGGGCGTACACTTGCTACGAGAGGGGACGAAGGCAGGAAGCGAAACCCGGAGCGACGAACGAGGGAGCATTCGCTGTGCATTGAAGATCGCGATTTCGTACACCTTGCCCTTGGTCAGGCTGAACTTGGTGGCGGTGGCGTTGTCGAGAGTGATACTCCCAGCCGACGCCGAGTGTACGCCGCCAAGATCGACCGCCAACTTGCCGTTCAGGAAGACCCATACGTCGTCATCGCCGACGAAGGACAAGCTCTCGCCGCCCTGGTACTCGAACCAGTAGCGCACCACGCTGGTAAATGAGAAGTTGTGCTTCTGTCGGTCCTGGTCACAGGTTCCGAGATAGGGAATCTCGGGACCGTCGGGTGGCGTGGCCCAGCCTCGGTCGTCGAGGGGAAAGAAAGCCGGAATCTGCCAAGTTCCTGTGGTTCTGTCCCAGGCGCCGGAATTGTCGAATACGAACGTGCCGTCCCCTTGTGCGGCCAGGGTCACCGTGTCGACGACGACCTTGGAGTACTTCGAGTCGTGGTACCACGAGGCAAAGTTGTCGGCATTGGTCGTCATGGAAAGAGTGGTGTCCACATCCGGGTTGTATTGCGGCTGCCGGTCGGCCCCCAAGGTGTCGAGGACGATATTCGGAACCACGCGCCCCGAACCCGCGGGAATCCCGAAGTTCCGGGTTTGCCGGCGGCTCCAGGGAGTCGATTGCAGTTTGCGGCATCATATCCCGGTAGAGAATTGGAACGACGAGATCGGAGTCCGTGCCTTCGACCTCTTGCGTACATTCCCAGTTTGGCTCCAGCTTGCACTTGTCCGAGCACCCGTCGCCCGAGGCTCAGGTTGCCGTCGTCGCATTCCTCGTCGGGCAGCTTGAGTCCGTCGCCGCACGGCGAGGTGCAGCCGCTGGTTCCCGTGCAGATGGGCTCGGACTTGCAGTCGGGGGCGCAGCCATCGCCGGGCATCGTGTTGCCGTCGTCGCACGACTCGCTGCCCTCCTGGACATCGTCGCCACAGACGGTTTCATGACAAGGCGCCCCTGATGTGGGGCAGGCGAAGCCGGCTTCAACGGTGCAGCTCTGGACGCAGCCATCGCCCGGCTTCGCGTTGCCGTCGTCGCACTCCTCCCAGCCGGTCATCACGCCGTCGCCGCACTTGGGCTGACAGCGGACGCCAGGCGTCTTGCACACCCAACCGGATTCGACCTTGGCGCAGTCGGCGGAACAACCGTCGCCGCTGACGCCCGCCATAGCAACATATGATGGTCCCGCGTCCCTTCGCACCGTATTCGGCGGTCGGGGGCTGATGTCGTAGGATCAACTCGACCTTGTCGAGGTCGACGGGCACTTCACCGAGCAGATCGAAATGGTTCCAATCAATCCTGAGTTCCCATCCGAGAGGATTTGCGGATCTCAGATGCGATTCGGTGAAGGAAAAATGGCGCTTGTTCGGACTATGCTCCAAGGCACGACGGGGACCTCTGCATCGACGATAGCGACTGTGGGACATCTAGCCCCCCCGCCGTGTGCGCTTACTCAACGACGGACACCCGCTGAGACTCCGGCGGACAACCAAGCCGGCGAGGGTTACCGTCATCTTTCGGACCGGCTGCAATGCGGGTAGAATGGCGGTGATGTCAGATGGAAGGACGATACTCACCAGGTCGGTCAACAGGCAGCTCCTGAACGTGTCGCAAGCGCTGCCCCGGCACTATTGGGCAGTCTTGTTCTTCATTGCAACCGGATGTGGAATGCGAACTTCCCTGAACCCGCCGGCCAACGTAGGGGGAGGCCCGGCCATGGGCGGAGCCACGGGTCAGGGCGTGGGAGGGAATGGCGGCGCGACGGAGGGAACAGGTCGATCTGGGGGAGTCACGGTAGCCAGCGGGTTGCCGGGCTCGGGCTCCGGTGGAACGACTGCGGTCAGCGGTGGGGTGACTGGTTCGGGCGGTGTAACTCGCACCGGTGGGGTCGGAGGGGTGGGCGGCATCGTTGGAACCGGCGGCACGGCGGGCAGAGGTGGAACGCTTGGGTTCGGCGGAACGACCGCAGCCAGTGGCGAGGTGACTGGCTCAGGTGGGGCGGTTCGCACGGGCGGGGCCGGAGAGGCGGGTGGCATCGTTGGAACCGGCGGCACGGCGGGCAGAGGTGGAACGTTTGACTTCGGTGGAGCGACTGGCGCCAGAGGTGGGACGACTGGCTCGGGCGGAGTTAGCCGAACAGGTGGGGTCGAAGGGCTAGGCGGCATCATTGGAATCGGCGGCATGTTTCTTACGGGCGGAACGGTTGTCTCTGGTGGCACGGGTGGAACAGCCGGCACGACCGCGAGTGGTCCTGCCTATGGCATGCCCTGCACGACCAACGATGATTGCCCGAGCGGTTCGACTTGCTGTGACGGCTCCAGCGAGAGCTGCGACGGCACCAGGCTGCCATCGGGGGACGGAACGGATTCCGGAGAGTTCGTGCTCAGCTCGGATGGGTTGACCGTGACCGATACCATCACCGGCCTTGTCTGGCAGGCGCAGGGGAACGCGACAGGCATGACATGGGATGCTGCCCAGACTTACTGCGCGGCGCTTACGTTGGGCGGCATATCGAGCTGGCGGATGCCTGCAGTCGGAGAATTCAACACGATAGTGGACTTCACCGTGCATGACCCAGCAATCGACCCGACGGCATTTCCTAACACTCCTGACGAACCATACTGGACGTCCTCCCCCTTCGCTGACTCGCCAGGCTACGCGTGGTACGTGGACTCCCTCGACGGCGGCTCGGAGACCACCCTTGGTGCCCTCAGCGCCTCGAACTGGTGGGTGCGCTGCGTGCGTGGTTCACGCTGCTATCCGAAGTCGCGCTTTGTGGTCTCTAGCGGACTAGTTACCGATGCGCTTACCAACCTCGTGTGGCAGCAACCGGCGAGTACCACGCTGATGGCCTGGGCCGATGCACAGACCTATTGTTCGAGCGCGGGATCCGGCTTTCGCTTGCCCACGGTCAAAGAGTTGCTATCGATTGTGGACTTCACGGTGGCCGATGCAGGCCCGACGATCAATCAGACAGCGTTTCCGAACACTCCGACAGAGGCGTTCTGGACGTCTTCGCCCGACGCTATTGAGTCCGAGGCATCGTGGGTCGTCCACTTCGCTGGCACCTCGTACGGTAGCTTCCTGTAGGAGCGCGTCGACACCAGCATGTCTTACAGCATTCCCGCGGAAACGGCGAGGGTGCGTTGCGTCCGCTGATGTGCTGCACCCACTTCAGAGTATCCGGGGTATTGG
>CAWGPW010000026.1:0-92506 GCA_963824555.1 uncultured delta proteobacterium
GCGTTCACGGTGAAAGCCCTCCTAGTGGACGCCGAACTCGGCGACGAGCGGGGTCGTATCGACTTTGATCCCCGGCCCCATCGTGGTGGAGAGAGTGATCGACTTCATGTAGGTGCCCTTGGCTGAAGCGGGCTTGAGCTTCATCAGTGTTTCGACCATGACACGGGCGTTCTCGTGCAATTTGTCGCCGCCAAACGATGCCTTGCCGATGCGGGCGTGAACCACACCGGCCTTTTCGACTCGGAATTCCACGCGGCCTGCCTTGAGCTCGCGGACGGCCTTGGCAACATCCGTCGTCACGGTTCCCACCTTTGGGTTCGGCATGAGTCCCTTGGGACCGAGCACGCGGCCCAAGCGGCCGACGAGCCCCATCATGTCGGGGGTCGCAACGAGCGAGTCGAAGTCGGTCCAGCCTTCCTTCTGGATATTCTGACCAAGTCCTCGGCGCCAACGAAATCCGCGCCCGAGTCCTGTGCATCCTTGGCCTTGTCGCCCTTGGCGATGACGGCCACGCGCATCGTCTTGCCCGTACCATGGGGCAGCACGATTGCGCCGCGGACCATCTGATCGGCGTGCTTAGGATCCACGCCCAGACGGACCGCGATATCGACGCTTTCGTCGAACTTCGCGACCTTGGTGTCGGGCAACAGTTTGCATGCATCCTCCAAGGTGTATCGCCTGAGGCGATCCACCTTCGCGGCGGCTTTGGTGTACTTCTTTCCGGCTTTGGGCATGGTTTCCTTCTCGTTTCGGCTTGGGGGGTTAGCCTTCCACCTCGACGCCCATGGAGCGTGCGGTCCCGGCAATGGTCCGCATGGCAGATTCGACGTTGGTGGTGTTGAGGTCGGGGAGTTTCATCGTGGCGATGTCGCGTAGCTGCTTCTTATTGATCTTGCCAACCTTGACTTTGTTGGGTTCTTTGGAGCCTGAGCCGGGCTTCTTCGCCGTGGCCAACCCCGCCGCTTTCTTGATCAAAACGGCAGCGGGCGGAGTCTTGGTGACGAACGTGAAGGACCGGTCCGAGAACACCGTGATGACCACGGGAATCGTCACCTCGTCCTTCGCCTGCGCCTGCGTGCGAGCGTTGAACTGCTTGCAGAAGTCCATGATGTTCACGCCGTGCTGGCCGAGCGCTGGCCCGACGGGTGGAGCCGGGTTGGCCTTGCCGGCGGGAATCTGGAGCTTGATGTAACCTGTTGCTTTCTTCATCGGATCTACCTAGCGGTTCAGACTTTCTCGACCTGTGCGAAATCCAACTCGACCGGGGTCGCCCGGCCGAAGATGGGAGATTCACGCGAAGCTTCTGCTTCTCTTGCTTCACTTCGACGACGATGCCGGTGAAGTTGGCGAACGGGCCCTCGACGACGCGAACGTTGTCGTTCTCCTTGAAGTTCTCACGCGGCCGAGGTCGCGAGGCGCCCTCGGTGATGGCCGTGTTGATGTTCTGAATTTCGGTTTCCTTCACAGGTTGCGGATTCATACCACCGAGGAAACCCGTGATACGGGGCGTGTTCTTCACCAGGTGGAAGGTCTCCTGGTCGAGATCCATTTGCACGAACATGTACCCAGGAAAAAACTTTCGCGTCGTGGAGCGCTTCTGCCCCTTGACAAGCTCGACCACCGTGTCGGTTGGGATCAGCACGTTCCCGAACTTTTCGTTGAGCCCTGCTTGTCGCACCCGATCGAGCAGCGACAAGCGCGCCTTGTTCTCATGTCCCGAGTAAGTGTGTACGACGTACCATTTCATAGCAGTGGGGCCAATCGGTTCGGTTGTCACTTGAGGATCTTGCCCGCAAGAAACGCCCAGATCAGGTCGAAAAAAGACAAGATCAGCGTTGCGATAAGAACCGTCACGATGACGATAATGGTTGCGTAGTAGGTTTCCTTCTTCGTCGGCCAGGTCACCTTTTCCAGTTCCTTGGTCACGTCCGAAGCCGTGGCGAAGACGCGCTCGTTGCGGTAAGCGATGACCCCGCCCACCACGCCGCACATCAATGCAACGCCCTGCATGGCCAACTCGTTGGGTTTGGCGAAATAGCTCCAGATCCAGTCCCCGGTCTTGTAAATCAGGAACGAAAGCACAAGCATTCCGACGGCGAAGGTCAGCTGTATATATTTGTTAGGGCCCATGATTGCCCCATTCTCCACAAGTGAAATGGGAACCCTGGAAGGGTTCCCAAACCCTCCCGCGCTCTGGCTCCGCCGGGCAAAGCCCGGCTACGCCCACGCGAGCCTGAGCAGGGCAGGCGGGACTCGAACCCACAACACGCGGTTTTGGAGACCGCTGCTCTACCATTAGAGCTACTGCCCTATTGTGATGGGAACCCCGGGAGGGTTCCCAAACCCTCCCGCGCTGTGGCTCCGCCGGGCTAAGCCCGGCTTCGCCTACGCGGTCAGGGAAACCCTGACCTGAAAACACCTCGCCCCGCGTAGCGGGGAGAGGTCGCCGAGCGCAGCGAGGGAGGGGAGGGGGTAGCCCCAGAAGACACGCCACACGGGAAAACTGTAGAGACAAAGCTCACTTCGTCTCCTTGTGCGCCGCTGTGCTTGCGGCACCTGCTTGCAAATACTTCGACAGCTTGAGCTTCTCCGCGTTCGCGCGCTTGTCTCGTGCTTGGAGTAGTTGCGCTCGCGACAAACTTGACACTCCAGGGTAATCAGATCTACTCTGGGGGCGGCTGCAGGCACGGGGTTTCCTCCTAATTCGCTCTTCGATGGGTTTTGACCTTACGCATAATAATCTTGGTCGATCACGCCGGCGCCGACCGTCTGGCCACCTTCGCGGATGGCGAAACGCAGCCCCTCTTCCCACGCGATCGGCGTGATCAGCTCGATCTCCATGTCCACGTTGTCCCCCGGCATCACCATCTCCATCCCCTCGGGCAGCTTCACATGCCCCGTCACGTCCGTCGTGCGGAAGTAGAACTGCGGCCGGTACCCCTTGAAGAACGGCGTGTGCCGCCCGCCCTCTTCCTTCTTCAGAACGACCACCTGCCCCATGAACTGCTTGTGCGGCGTGATCGACCCCGGCTTCGCCAGAACCTGACCGCGCTCGATCTCCTCGCGCTTCGTCCCGCGTAACAGCGCGCCGATGTTGTCGCCCGCGCGACCTTCGTCGAGCAGCTTGCGGAACATTTCCACCCCCGTCACCACCGTCTTCATCGTGTCCTTGAATCCCACGATCTCGACTTCCTCGCCCACCTTCACGATCCCCCGTTCCACCCGCCCCGTGACCACCGTCCCGCGCCCGGAAATCGTGAACACGTCCTCGACCGGCATCAGGAACGGCTTGTCGATCTCCCGCTTCGGCTCCGGAATGAACGTGTCCAGCGCATCCAGCAACTTCATGATCGACCCCTCGCCGATATCCGACTGCTCACCTTCGAGCGCCTTCAGCGCGCTGCCGCGGATGATCGGCGTCTTGTCCCCGGGGAACTCGTACTTCGTCAGTAGCTCACGCAGCTCAAGCTCGACCAGGTCGAGAAGCTCCTCGTCACCCTTCGCAATCATGTCGACCTTGTTGAGGTACACGACGATCGAGGGTACCCCGACTTGGCGGGCCAGCAGAATATGCTCGCGGGTCTGCGGCATCGGACCGTCCGGAGCAGACACCACCAACACCGCGCCGTCCATCTGCGCCGCCCCCGTGATCATGTTCTTGATGTAGTCCGCGTGCCCGGGGCAATCCACGTGTGCGTAGTGCCGCTTCTCCGTCTGGTATTCCACGTGTGCGATCGCGATCGTGATCCCGCGCTCCCGCTCTTCCGGCGCCTTGTCAATCTGGTCGTACGCCGTGAACGTCGCGAAATTCTTCTTCGCGAGCGCCTTCGTAATCGCTGCCGTCAGCGTCGTCTTGCCATGGTCCACGTGCCCGATCGTCCCTACGTTCAGGTGCGGCTTGTTTCGTACGAATTTTTCCTTGGCCATCGTCTGATCTCCGGAAGAGCGCCTGTTTAGTTGTGTTCAGCCCGTTTGTCTAACTTACTGGGTTCTAACTTACTGGGGAGAGCCCACGACCCGGATTGAACGGGTGACCTCGTCCTTACCAAGGACGCGCTCTAGCCGACTGAGCTACGTGGGCGAGTTTGTTGTGTCTACATTCCTTCTGCTACTTCTTCCTACAACCTTCTTCAGACACGCTGCAGAATTGGGGAGGCAGCCTGCCCGCTGAGCGGGAGACGGGGTTCGAACCCGCGACGTCCAGCTTGGAAGGCTGGAGCTCTACCAACTGAGCTACTCCCGCGTTGAAAGGCTTCACCTATTTCGTTTTCTGAATTCCCACAAATGTTCGCGGTCAACGATGGTGGAGGGGGAAGGATTCGAACCTTCGAAGCCAGTGGCGACAGATTTACAGTCTGTTCCCTTTGACCGCTCGGGAACCCCTCCGAAACAAGTCCTATCCGACGATGCACCCGGCCGTGAGCGCGAACCGAAGGCTTCGTTGTCTTTTGATTGGATTCCATGGTGTCTGCGGAGCTGGAGATGGGAATCGAACCCGCAACCTGCTGATTACAAATCAGCTGCTCTGCCATTGAGCTACTCCAGCGCCGGGTTTTCATCAGATGTCCTGTGATTTCGCCTAGTTAGTTAGTCCCCGCCTGCGGGTGCAGCTGTCTCCTCCGCACGCAGAGGCGCGAACGTATATGTCGGGATCGGGAGGCTGTCAAGCAGAATCCGGGCCGAAAGTCCTTGAATCGCTTGCAGACTCCATCACAGGGCGTTGTCCGAGATTACAAGACGTGCCGACCCAAAGAGTCATTGTCGCTTGGGGTTGACTCCCCGTGTGATTCTCCATCTCGAAAGGGAGCCTGCGGCACGGGTGGCGGGACCGCGGACGGCGGTGGTGCCGGTGATGAGGGACTCCTCTTCGGGATTTCTTCCTCGGTCCCGGGAAGTTTCGGATCCAGCAACCTGAGCAGCTTGGCGTAGGCCAACTTGCTCTTCTCGGCCCACTCGGTGGTGACGCCGATGCGTTCGATCATGAGTAGGTTCTCGCGCTGCCAGCGTAGGGACTTTTCGAGCAGGATGCGAATCCTCTTGTGCAGCTCTTCCAAGTAGACCGTACGAGCCTCTGCGTCCAGCTCGGGCGGCACGGGCACGCTCATGAACGCGTCGAAGAGCTCTTCGTAAAGCGATCCGACCTGAAAACCAGCGGCCGAAGCCCACGCGGGATTGCCGAATTTGATAGTGTCGATGTAGGCGCGCTGGGCGGTCAGAAGCAAGTGCGCCTTCTCCTCCAGATCCTTGTCGAGCTGGGCTTCGGGAAGCCGCAAAGCGGCCTTGCGGAAGCGCAGATGGTAAATCTGTCCCAGGTGGTACTGCGAGAAGGCCAGGTAGAAGTCGGTCGACAGGCGCTCGTCGTTTTCGATCTTCTGCTTGTAGGCCATGGCCGCCAGGAAGGTCTTCTCCGCGGTGTCCAGATCGTTCAGGTTGAACTGGGCGAAGCCGCGACGAGCGATGGCCTCGATGCGATCGTCGGAGCTCAGATCCGTGCGATCGAGGAGGCGCGCAAAGACCTCGGCAGACGCCGGCCAGTTGTTCTGCTCGGCGTAACACGCCCCGAGCTGGAACAACGCGTCCTTGGCGTCAGGATGATTCGGGTATTTCTCGACCAGCTCCTTGAACGAATCGACGGCACTGGCCCAGTCCTTCTTGCCGATGCGGGTGAGACCGAGGTTGTAGAGCGCCGGCCGGGCATAAGGCGATTCGGGGAAGCTCTTGAGCAGCTTGCCATACTCCTTCGCCGCGTCATCGAAGCGGCCGTCCGACAGGGTCTTCCCCGCGAGCTCGAACAGCTCGGGCGCGTCGTAGGCGTCGATGTGGAGGCCGTTGGCAGTGGTGGTCGCCTCGATCTTGATGGGATCCATGTCGAGGTGAACAACCGGCTCGGTGCCGGGCTGGCCTAGCTTCTTCTGCTGGCCCGTGGTGGCACAGGCGCCAACGAAGCCGAGCGCTACCAGCGGCAGCCAGGATTGCACTCGAATTGCTCGGATTGAATGTCGGTTGGTCTTTGTCATGGTGCCCCCTGCCCTATGGACAACGCACCCAGCGGCCGGGTTCCAGGCTATGTTGTCCCGAGGAGAAGTCAGTTTGAAGGATAACAGCCAAGCCGCGACTGTGCCGCCTCGCCAGCTCTTTTCCGCCGCGGAAGTCGCCGACCGCGTCGTCGCGCTGGGCTCGCAGATCGCCAGGACCCTGCCCGAGGGAACCATTCACGTCGTCGGGATCCTGCGCGGCGCCTTCGTCTTCATGGCAGATTTGATACGCGCCATGGACCGGGATATGCGCTGCGATTTCCTGGCCATGGGCAGCTACGGACCGGCCACCGAGACCTCGGGCGTCGTCGAGATCACCCACGACTTGGGCATGCCCATCGCTGGCCAGCACGTGCTCGTCGTGGAAGACATCGTCGACACCGGCCTCACGCTTCGCCATCTGCTCGATCTGCTGGAAACGCGGCGACCAGCCAGCCTGCACGTCTGCGCGCTGCTCAACAAACCCTCCCGCCGCCGCACCCAGGTTCCCTTGCACTTCTACGGCTTCGAGATTCCGGATCTCTTCGTGGTGGGCTACGGCCTCGACCACGATCAGCGCCACCGAAACCTCCCCTACCTCGGCATCATCGAATGACCACCGAAAGGACGCCATGAGACGGGCCATCATTCTCCAGCACCTCGATCGAGAAGGACCTGGAACTATCGCCGACCTTTGCCAGCAACGTGGCCTGGAGACGGACATCGTGCGCCTCGATTTGGGAGCATCCGTGCCCGTCGCCATGGACAATGGCGACATCTTGATCGTGATGGGCGGATCGATGGGCGTCGCGGACGCGCACGATCCGCGCTACCCGTTTCTGGCCCGCGAAGTTGCGTTGTTGCATCGGGTGCTCGCGCACAAGCAACCGGTACTGGGCGTGTGTCTCGGTGCCCAGTTGCTGGCCCACGCCGCTGGCAGCCGTGTGTATCCGAACCAGCGGCCGGACGCGGGCGGGATTTTGCGGCCTCGCCGCGAGGTGGGATTCGGCGAAGTCAGACTGCTTGGATCCGGCGACGAGCCCGTGCTGGCTGGTCTGCCCAAGACCATTCCGGTTCTTCACTGGCACGGCGACACCTTCGACCTGCCCGCCACCGCCGTGCGACTGGCGGAAAGCGACGTGTGCCAAAATCAGGCCTTCCGCATCGGTTCCAACACTTTCGGCCTGCAGTTTCACGTGGAAACCGACGCGGCCTTGGTGCGCGAGTGGGCAGAGGCTGATTCGGAGTTCGTGCGAAGCGCGCTCGGACCCGAGGGTCCGGCGCAGATCATGGCCATGTGCAAGGAGACATTGCCAGCGATGCGAAGGGTGGGCGAACGGCTCGTGGGCAACATCCTCGGCCAGATGCTCGCGACGTAGGGGCCGGGTTTCAAGCCCGCCCTGCGCGCCCCTACCCTGCGATCGCCGACCAACGCCAGGGTAACACTTCTACTCGCCACCGGTGTTCTGCTAGGAGAGTGACCGCATGGCGGTGGACATCGAAAGCTTCTACAGGAGCTACGGACCGTTGGTCCTGCGCCGATGTCGCCATCTCTTGCGGGACGAAGCAAAGGCGGTGGATGCCATGCACGATGTATTCGTCGAAATTCTGCGACGTAAGAATTCCCTGGATGCGAGCTCGCCGGCGGGGCTGCTGCTGACCACGGCGACCCACGTCTGTCTCAACCGCATGCGCGGCGAGCGGCGCAAACCCGAGGATCGGGAGGACGAGATGCTCTTTCACATCGCCGCCCTCGATAGCCGTGGCAATGCCGAGAACCGCACCCTGGCCGGGCGCATTCTCGACCGACTGTTCGCCGGCCAGCCCGAATCCACCCGCCTCATCGCGGTCCTTCACTACGTCGACCGGCTGACTCTCGAAGAAGTGGCCGGCGAGGTCGGGATGTCCGTGTCAGGGGTACGCAAGCGCTTGCGCACCTTGAAAGAGCGCCTGCCAGCGATGAAGGGAGAAGCCTGATGGCGACTCCGCACGAACACATCCCCGACTGGCTGCTCGA
The DNA here is from genome assembly GCA_963824555.1 of uncultured delta proteobacterium. Lineage (GTDB taxonomy): Bacteria > Myxococcota_A > Polyangia > Fen-1088 > Fen-1088 > Fen-1118. The sequence continues at coordinate 8,032 of CAWGPW010000026.1, forward strand.
ACGCATGGCGGCGGGCGAGCTTCCAGCCGACCAAGCTGCCGAGTTGCTGCGGCGCTTGAAGGCGCGGGGCGAAGAACACCGTCTGACCGAGCTTGCAGATTCAAGCGCCAAGATCCTTGCCTCGCTGCCACCCGACAGGATCGTTCGCGAAATCGAGCGGCGTGCCCGCAAGGCCGACGCCAGGCCGATCGCCGTCCATCGTCTGCGGCCCGTGTGGGCCTTGTCCACGGTCACGGCGTGCGCCGCTGGTTTGGCCTTCATGCTGGTCGTTCGCAAACACGGCGCCGACACGCGGCCAGCACCCGACGAGTCTCAACCCGAGATCATCACCGTCAAGGGCGACTTGAAACCCGCCCTGCGCATCTACCGCAAGACCGGTTCCGGCGCCGAGATTCTGCGCGCGCAAGCCTCCGTGCACCCGGGCGACACCTTGCAGATCCGCTACGTAGCCGCGGGCAGGCGTTTCGGGGTTATCGCGTCCGTCGATGCCCGAGGCCAGGTCACCTTCCACCTGCCCGAATCGCCGGGCGTGGCTACCTCCCTCGAACGCGATGGCGAGCGCGCCCTGCCCCATGCCTACGAGCTCGACGATTCGCCCGGATTCGAACGCTTCCTTTTCGTCACCTCGAACGCTCCCTTCGCGACGAACGAGGTGGCCCAGGCCTTGAAAAACGGCACCTCCCTGCCCGCCTCCCTGACCACATTCGAACTGACCTTGAAGAAAGAAACCCCATGAAGCGCACCATTCTCATCACGGCCCTTGTTTTGACAGCCGCGCCACGATCCCGTGCTGCCGAGGCCGCCGATGGGACCTCTATCCGGCGCTTCGCCTTGATTGCCTCGTCCAACGACGGCGGACCGAATAGCACCCGCCTGCGTTTCGCCAACTCCGACGGAGAATCGATGGAGCGTGTGCTGGCCAGCCTGGGCGGCGTGCACGAAAGCGACCTCATCATGGTCGAAGATGCCACCCGTGCGAGCCTGTCGCAGGCTTTCGTCGAGCTCCGCAGGCGCATCGCCCACGAAGCGCGTCCGCAACTGCGCCGCGAGGTCGTCGTCTACTACTCCGGTCACTCGGACGACGAGGGGCTGCTACTCGGCGGCGAACGCGTAAGTTACCGCGAGCTGCGGCAATGGATCGACTCTGTGGGCGCCGAGGTACGCATCGCAGTCCTCGACTCGTGCGCGTCGGGATCGCTCATCCGGCTCAAGGGTGGCGTCCACCGCGCGCCCTTCCTCAGCGATGTTTCCACGCAAGCACGCGGGCATGCCTTCCTGACCGCGAGCTCGGCGGACGAGGCCGCGCAGGAATCCGACCACGTGGGCGCGGCCTTCTTCACCCACTTCCTGCTCTCGGGAATGCGCGGCGCCGCCGACGCCAACCACGACCGCCGCGTGACCCTGAACGAGGCTTACCAATTTGCCTACAACGAAACCTTGCAGCGAACCGAGACCTCGCGCGCCGGTGCCCAACACCCGGCCTACGACATCCAACTCGCTGGCACCGGAGATCTGGTGATGACCGATCTGCGTGCCTCAGCTTCCCGGCTCGTGCTGACGCGTGAGCTGGCCGGCCGCATCTACGTGCGCGACGACGCCGGCCGGCTGGTGGTCGAGCTGCGAAAGGAGCCGTCCTACCCCGTCGAATTGGGACTCGATGCCGGTACCTACCGCGTGGTGCTCGACCGAGACGGCAGAATCTCCGAAGGCTCGTTCCAGCTTCCTGCTGGCGGTCATGTCGATGTCACCGCAAGCGATCTCTCGCCTGTCGCGCCCATGGTCAGCGTCCGCCGGGGCGACGAACCGCCCGAGGCGCCTCCCCCGCCATCGCCGGTCATCGGCCCTGCCTCGGCTGCCACGGACCAACACCCTCGCCAGTACCGTCATGTCGGTTTCGATCTCGTGCTGGCTCCGGGTTACCGCCTGTCGGGAGACACAGGCCAACCGGTGGAGCACGCCTTCGTGCTCGGTCTGCTCGGCCACTCGGACCGCGTGCGCGGCGTGCAGCTCTCGCTGGCCGGGAACATCGCCCAGGATGGAGTCAGCGGCGCCCAGCTCGGCGGCGCAGTGGCGCTCAGCTACGGCCCTGTTCACGGCGCGCAAATCGCAGGCTACAATCTGGCCCTGGGCGGGCTGCGCGGCGCCCAGATTGGTTGGATCGGAAGCGTCGCCGCGGGACCGGTTCGCGGCGCCCAAGTCAGCCTGATCAACGTCGCCAAGGGCCCCGTGCGCGGGGCGCAGGTGGGCCTCGTCAACGTGGAAAAGGGCGACCTCGACGGCGCCCAGATCGGTCTGGTGAACGTCGACAAACCGGACCGCGAGTCGCATGGCGCCCAGGTTGGCTTGGCCAACGTCACCGGCGGCACGGGCGTACGGACCTCGGCCAGCGTGGGCCTGGTCAACGTTGCGAGGCAACAGCGCGGGGTGCAGATCGGGCTGGTCAACTACGCCGATGACGTGGATGGTGTCCAAGTTGGGCTAGTCAGCATCGCGCGCAAGAACAGCGGCGCGTCCATTTCCCTCATTCCCATCGTGCTCGATGGCGACAACCGCGCCACGCTGGGCTGGAGCGAAACCAGCGTGCTCAGCTTGGGTTTCAAGCTCGGCACACGACGGGTCTACGTGCGGGGCGAGCTCGGCATGACGCGTGATCTGAATGCGAATGACCGCCGTGAGCTCACCAGCACGTTCGGGATTGGTGTCCACATCATCCCGCGCGGCGGAAGGTTCTTCCTGGACCTCGACGCTTCGACGACCACCTTTGCGAGCTTTTCCTCCAAGGCGTCCGCGAGTGGGGGCAAGGTCGATGTGGATTATTCCAATGCGGACCAGGAACATCGCTGGGTTCAAAGCCTGCGCCTGCAGGCGGGTTATGCCGTCGCCCGCCACCTGATGGTCGTGGCCGGTCCGACCCTCAACGTCCAGAGTGCCAACGGCAGCGACGATCGGCGACCGCGCACGCTCAGCTTCGCCGAGGCGACTTGGACGAGCGGCGATACGACCGTGCGGATGTACCCGGGCTTCTCGGCAGGGCTCGAGTTCTAGCCCGACCCGACAGCTTCCTGGCCAAAGGCAGATCGGCCGGCGGCATGGCCGTGTCAGCCAGTCGCCGGTGCGGCACCCACGCGATGGCCTCCACCTCGACGGCGCGCGGACTGCCGGCGACGATCCGAGCCCGGTAGACGGGCATGAGCAGATCGAAGTCGGGATACGCGTGAACCACGAGATCGAGTATCGCGCCGACCCGAATGGTGCAGCCGAGCTCCTCGCGGATTTCGCGCACCAGCGCCGCGTCGAGATCTTCGCCGGCCTCGACCTTTCCGCCGGGAAATTCCCAGCACAGCCCGAACGATTGGTCGGCCCGGCGCTGCGAGAGCAGCACCCGGCCGCGCCGCTCGATGCAGGCCGCCACCACCAGCAGCCGACGACGCTCAGGCTTGCGCCTGGCTGGCACCGACACGAGCCTCGATCAATTCCAACAGCTCGCGCAGCTGGAAGGGTTTGTTGATGCAGGCGATGTTGGGATCCTCCAAGAAGCGCCGGGCCTCCGCCGAGAATGCCCCGCCGGTGATGAAGATGAATCGCTCGGCCAGCGCCGGCCATTGCTGCTTGACCGCGGTGTAGAGCTCGACCCCGGACATGTCCGGCATCTGCAGGTCGCAGAGCACGACGTCGAATTGGCGATCTTGCCCGAAGCAGCGCAAGGCCTCGCGCGCGCCCAGCTTGGTTTCGATGTCGTGATGGGACACCAGCATGCGCTGGAAGGCCTTGAGCAAGAGCGCCTCGTCGTCGATGGCCAGCACGCGCCGGCGCTGGATGGCCTTGAGCGAGGACACGCTGCGGGTCTTGGCCTGCGGAACCCCAATAGCCGCAGGCAAGCGCACGCGAAATATCGCCCCGCGCCCGGGCTCGCTTTCCGCCACCAGATCGCCCCCCGCGCGGCGGACGATATCCAGCGAGATGGGCAACCCGAGCCCCGTGCCCAGCTCGGGCGGCTTGGTCGTAAAGAAGGACTCGAAGATGCGCGGCATGATCTCGGTGGCGATGCCGGGACCGTTGTCCTCGATCTCGACGATGACGTGCCCGCCCTCGTCGCGGCTGCGCACGTACAAGCGGTTGCGCCGCGGGTGGAGCTCGGCCAGGGCGTGCGCCGCGTTGAGAAGAAGATTCAAGAAGACCTGCCCGAGGCGCGCGGCGCTGGCGCGCACAAGCTGGGTCGAGCGCAAACTCCGCTCGACGGTGGCCCGGTAGCGCAGCTCGCTGCGCAGCATGGTCAGCGCCGAGTCGACCGCGGCGTTCACGTCGGAGAGCGCGTTGGCATCGTCGTCGACGCGCGAGAAGGAATGCAAGTCGCGGGCGATGCGATGGATGCGCGCCATGCCTTCCTTCGATTCCTGCACCACCGTCATGGCATCGAAGAGCAGGTTGGCGAGGGCGCTCTTGCCGGCAAGAGCATTCTCGGCGCGCAGCGACTCATCCACTTTGCGCAGGATCCCGGCCAAGGAATCGACGTTGGCCAAGACGAACGACGCCGGGTTGTTGATTTCATGGGCCACACCGGCCGCCAACATGCCGATGGCGGCGAGCTTCTCCGATTGCAAGCGGCGCAACTCGCGATCACGCTCCTCGGTCACGTCGCGCACGTAGACCAGCGCCCTGCCACCCGCGGCGGGATTGGCGCGGACATCGAGCTGCCGACCTTTCCACACCAGGGTACGACTGTGAACGGCGTTTTGCCGCTTGGCCTCGCGAGCGATCTTGGCCATGGCGTCGAAGAAGGTCCTTCCCGCCCCCCCATCCTGGCCATCGCCGCTTGCCTGAGACTCGGTTGGCGGCTGGTCGAGCAGGTGTCGCCCTGCCGTGTTCTCAATCAGCACCTCGCCGTCGGCATCGAGCAGAAGCAAGCCGTCTTGGAAAACATCGAAGGTCTCGCGAAGAGCGTCGCGTTCGATACGCAGCTCGCCGGCCAGCGCTTCGAGCTGCTGGGTGCGCTCGACGACCTTCTCGGCAAGCTCGTGGTTGTGGCGATGGACTTCGTCGGCGTGCGCCTTGGTTCGCAGCAAGGCGTCGATGCGCGCCAGAATCTCGATGCCATCGATGGGCTGCACGATGAAGTCGGAAGCCCCGCTATCGAGCCCGCGTTTGCGGTTCTCGGCCTGTCGATCCGATCGGGCGAGCAGAATGACCGGCAACCCACCCGTGCGCGCATCGGCTTGTACGCGACGACAGACCTCGAAACCATCCATCTCGGGCAAATCGGCGTGGATCAAGGCCAGATCGTAGGTACCCTTGACGGCCTCGCTTAGGGCCTGGTCGGGCCGCGCCACCGCCACCACCTCGAAGTTGATCTGCGAACGCACGGCCGCAGCCACCGCAGACTGCTCTTCGCCATTCCGTGCGACGAGCAGAATGCGAGCCATCGCCAAGCTCGCCGGTTCAGGCCGTGCCCAGACGTGTCTGACCAGTGACCTCGGGCAAACGCGGCACCGTGAAACTGAACTTCGACCCGGCCCCGACCGTGCTCGTGGCCCACAGATCGCCACCCATGCGGACGATCAGGCGGCGGCTCAGGGTCAGACCCAGGCCACATCCACGCGTATCCCGCCCTTGCTCGCCCTCCCCCTGAAAGAAATCCTCGAACAGGCGGGGCAACTGCGCCCCGGAAATGCCAATCCCGGTATCGACCACATGAATCGCCACGGACCTGTCGTAGAGCTCGGTCGAGATGGTCACCTGGCCCCGTTCGGTGAACTTGATGGCGTTCGCGACCAGGTCGGACAGAACCTGCGAGAGGCGCGCCGGATCCGCCAAAACCTGCGGCAGGGCTCGCACCGACGGCTCGACCACGAGACCAAGTCCCTTGGCACGCGCGGCGACCTTTTGCCCTCGCGCCACCTGCTGGATGATCTCATCGAGGTTGAGCGTCTTGGGCTTGAGCGCCAGCTCGCCACCCTCGAGCCGCAAGAGATCGATGTAGTCCCGCAGTCGCCGTGCGGTTACCGCCGCGTTCCCCGCGAGAACCTCGATGGACTTGCGCTGCTCTTGCGAGAGCTTTCCGCCCGAACCATCGAGCAGACGCTGGTAGGTTGCGATCGATTCGTCGAGCGGCCCCGCGACTTCATCGACAAGGCGATTCAGGATGAGCGAGATCTTGGACCCGCCCTCCGGATACGCGACCTGCTCTTGGGTTCTTCGAAGACGCTTTGAAAGTGTCATGGATTCGTTGCTCATGGTTTCCGTCTCGGCTGCCATTATCTTTCGACCTCGGCCCGTCTTTCAACAGCGAACGACGCGACAATGAGAATTTCGCTGCGCTTGACGTACATTGGCACACAAGCACAGAGTACCCCCACTCGGTGTATATTCGCTCCGATGTACTCGGTTCGAGAGGTGAGCGCGGTACTCGGGATCAGCATCTCGCGCCTGCGATCCTACCTCCGCTCGGGGATGGTGGTCCCCACCCGTGACGAGCGGGGTCAGCTTCGCCTATCCTTCCAGGACCTGGTGTTCTTACGCAGGGCCGAGGGCTTGGTCGCGCAGCGGATTCCAGCGCGCCGGGTTCATACCGCACTGCGAGCCCTGGCCGAGCGCATGCCCGATGGGATTGCCGCCAGCGATCTGCGTCTGCTCGGCGAAGGCCAGGACGTCGTCGTCGAGGACGATGGCAAGCGCTGGCATGCGACCTCGGGGCAGACCCTGTTCGATTTCGGCGAGCGGACCGCCACGGCGGCGGGGGCCAGCGTCATACCCCTTGCCCCAAAGAGCACCACCACGCAGCCGCTAGCGTCACCCGCGGAGGCGGTCAGGGAGATCTACGCGCGGGCCTGCGCCCTCGAAGAAACCGCCCCGGCAGAAGCCATGACTGCCTATCGAGACGTTCTCGCGCGGGATCCGGATTTCGTCGAAGCCCACGTGAACCTGGGCCGGCTTCTCCATGAATCCGGCGATGTCTACGCCGCCCTCGTGCATTACCGGGCTGCCCTTGCCATTCGGCCGAACGACGCGACGGCGGCCTTCAATGTCGGTGTCGCCCTCGAGGATCTCGGAGCCACCGTAGACGCCATCGCCGCCTATCGGCAATCGCTCGAAACGGATGCGCACAACCCCGACGCCCACTACAATCTGGCACGCCTGCTCGAACAGGCAGGCAAGCCGGACCTGGCCGTCCGGCACCTGCTGCTCTACCGCCAGCTCGTGAAGAAACAATGAAGAAGGATCCCGCCCCCGCGCAGGCAACCCTGCGCATCGACAGTGCCAGCACCATGCAACGGCTCGCGGCCCAGCTTGGTCGTGTGCTCGAGATCGGCGATGTCATCGCCCTGACGGGACCACTCGGTGCCGGTAAGACAACCTTCGTGCAAGGGCTGGCCGAGGGCCTCGGCGTTCCCGCCGAACGGCACGTCGCAAGCCCCACCTTCGCGCTGGTCAACGAGCATCCGGGTCGAATCAATCTCGTCCATGTGGATTTCTATCGCATCCGCAGCCCGGCCGAATTGCCTGAGCTCGGTATCGAGGAAGCCTACGACCGGGCCGCCACGGCCATCGAGTGGGCCGAGCGCTTTCCCGACTGGTTGCCCGACGACACTCTCCATCTCTCGCTGGAGGTTGCAGATAGCGGCGCGCGCATCTTGCGCGGCCAAAGCAGCGGCCCACGCAGCCAGTCCCTACTCGCCGTTCTGGTGGCCGCCAAACGAAACTGACGTGCTCGATCTAGCGTGAACCCGCGCGGTGCAATTCCATGCGTTCGTTGAGCATGCGTCCGCTGCGCGTGATGTTGGGCGCGATTGGATCCTCGGATCCGCGCCCGATAGCCACCAGGTGGTCGGTAGGGACCCCTTTGCCCACCAGCAGATACTTCACGGCTTCAGCGCGCCGCCTGGTCATGGTCATGTCTTTCTTGGCATCGCCGCTGTCCGAGGTATGGCAGACGATTTCCAGGCGCACGCCTGGCTCTTTCACCAGCGCCGCGGCCAGCTCGTCGAGGAAGGGCATGGAGGCTTCGGCAATCTTGCTGCTCGCGCCCTCGAATTTGATTTCCTTCGCCCGTACCAGAAGGTCGGTGACGGTAGGGGTCGGGGTGGCGAGCGCAACCGGCTGGTCTCCCTGGTTCTCGGGCTCCTCGGCCCCGAACGGTGTCGATTCGGCCCGGGGCGTAATCTCGGCAACGGGAGGCAACGGGGCAGGTGGCGGAGGCGTGCCCGGCACCGCCTCGACAGGCGCGAACGTGGATTCGTCAAGCCTCGCGGTTGTCGCGCGCGCAACCATGCCTTGCCGCGAGCCATGGGCGGACATCCCCGTCCCACCGCCGAAGGTCACGAGGGCGCCCAGTGTCGCCTCCACATCCGAGGTCACTCCCCAGCTCTGCTTGCTCGGCATCTGCACCAACCGCGCATCGCCACGAACCGAAAGCATGTCGACCAGTCTGTAGTCGAATCCCATGCCGACATGGACCTCGCCATCGGTGTCCCGCACCAAGCCGGCATTGCCCTCGGCGTCGGTCGACGCCACTTGGAAGACCCCCGCACCGACCAGCACGAAGGGCCTAAAATCGCCCGACATCAGATTGGCCATGGCATTGAATCGGTAGCCGAGAATGCGCGCCTTGCGCTGGTAGGTGCGATCCTCCGTGTCCAGTCCAAGGACCTCGGTCTCGGCCCCGAACCAACGCCCCAGTCCCACCGAGGCGCGCAGTCCCGCGGCCGCGTTGCTGCGTGCGCCCCGCGAGGCCTGCGCACCGCTCGCCACGCCCAAATTCGTTCCCTCGGCGAAGAAGTGTCCGCCCGCGAAGGCTCCCAGGCTGAAGCTCGGGGAGCGCCCCTCCAGTGCGGCGTGGAGATCTCCGGCGCTCGCGGATGCCGATAGTTCCGTGGCAAGAACAAGCAAAAAGGGCAGAAGGAAAGTTCGTCGCATGGTCGGAGGGCGGGTGGTGGCCGGAAGGTGAAAAGTATACACCGCATCTGGAAGATGACTTTTCTTGATTGCGTCGCCCGCAGTCATCGAGGCGCTGGAAAGGCCCCCACCCGCGTAGCGCTCGCAGTCGTAGGCGAGCAGATACCGGGGGGAACTTCGGTCTAAGAGGGAGCTGCGCCGAAGCCGTCGTTCACGATGGCGCGCAGATCGGCCTCGCTTCGCTGCTTGCCATCGGCCTCGAACCAAACCACGAATTTGCAGCCCTCGCGCCAACGGCTACAGCCCCAGCCTCGCTTGCCGACGATGACGCGGCCCCGCTTGCACACGGGACACTCCAGATCCGCGATGCCCCGCCCAACCTCTTGCGGTAGGGTCGCTGCCGGCGTGGGTGCCGTTGCCGCGGGCGACACGGGTTTCCTCGGCTTGCGACTCGGCCTGCGCGCACCCTTCCCCGCCGGCGGCCTTTGTACGGCCAGGGGCACGTCCGCCATGGGCGCCGCTCCGCGAATCGCGTCCACGACCTCGTTCACGTAGGTCGCGATGTCGGCCATGAAGGTCGCACGCTGCTCCTGCCCACGCGCGATGCGAGCCAGGCGCGCCTCCCAATTGCCGGTGAGCTCGGGCGAGGCCAGATTCTGCACCGGCAAGGCCTCGATGAGCCCGATGCCCATGGGCGTGGGCACGAGATGCTTTCCCTCGCGGGTAACGAAAACGCGCTTGAGCAGGGTCTCGATGATTGCCGCGCGTGTGGCCGGCGTGCCGAGACCGCTGTCTTTCATGGCCGCGCGCATTTCCTCGTCGTCGACCATCTTACCCGCGTTTTCCATGGCGGACAGCAGGGTCGCCTCGGTGTGGCGCGTGGGCGGCTTGGTCTTCTTAGCCAGCGCGGAGAAATCACCGCTTAGACGTTCGCCTTCGGCCAGCGCGGGCAACGTCGAGGTCGCGCCTGCGTCGTCGTCCTCGTCCTTCATCTTGCCCTTCTTGCCGGGCCTCTCGTCGGCCTCGTCACCGAAGCCGGCGACCTCTTGCCAGCCAGCGATCGTGCGCACCCGCCCCCTCGCGACAAAGCGATCGGGCGGTGACGGAAGCGTGGCGATGGAGGCCCCATCTTCGGCGCTGGACACTGTCTTCTCGCCAACGTCCGGTCCCACGCGCACCACGGCCTCGGTCTGCGCGAATTCGGCGTCGGGAAAGAACGCGCCCAGGAATCGGCGCACGACCAAATCGAAAATGCGCTGCTCGTCGCGCCCCAGCGATTTCGCATCCACCACCTTGCCCGTGGGGATGATGGCGTGGTGGTCGGAGACCTTGCCATCGTCGAACACGCGCCTGCTCGGGCGCGGCGGATGGTCGAGCAGCGTGCGGGCAAAACCGGCGTAGTCCGCCATCTTCTCCACCCCGCCCACGATGCGTTCCATTTCCTTGACCATGTCGCTGGACAGATGGCGCGAGTCGGTGCGCGGATAGGTGAGGATCTTGTGCCGCTCGTAAAGTGCCTGGGTGGCTTCCAGCGTGGCCTTGGCCGAAAACCCGAAGCGCTTGTTGGCCGTGCGTTGCAGGGTCGTCAGATCGAAGAGCAAGGGAGGCGGCTCGCGCGTCTTGCTCTGCTTGAGGCTTTCCACCAACGGCCCCTGCGCATCCTCGGCCGCAGCGTGCTCCCGATCCCGATCCCGCACCGCCTCGGCCAGGGCGGCGTTGGCGAAGCGACTGGCCCTGCCGAGGGCAAAGGTGGCCGGAAATTTCGCGCCACCGGCAGTGGCGAATTCGCCCTTGAGCAACCAGAAGTCCTGCGGGACGAAGGCGCGAATCTGCCTTTCCCGCTCGACGAGAATAGCCAGCGTCGGGGTCTGCACCCGGCCGATGGAGAATAGGGTCGAGCTATCGCCCCGGCGATGCCGGATGGTCACCGCGCGGGTGGCGTTCAGCCCCACCAGCCAGTCGGCCTCGGAGCGGCAGCGAGCGGCGTCGGCCAGGGCTTCCATGTCGCGGCCGGGCCGCAGGGCCGCGAAGCCTTTGCGTATGGCCTCGTCGGTCAGCGAGGAGATCCAAAGCCGCCGGATGGGGATGCGGCTGCCGGCGAGTTGATAGACGTAGCGAAAAATGAGCTCGCCCTCGCGGCCGGCGTCGCATGCGTTGATGACCTCGTCAAAGCGCTTGTCGCGCAGGAGGTCGCACACCGCCCGCAGCTGATCGCGCGTGGACGGCACGGCCCGCAACTTGAACTCGGCCGGCACCATGGGCAGCGTGTCCATGCGCCAGGCCTTCCAGCGCCCGTCGTAGCTGGCCGGTTCGTCCAGCTCGACCAGGTGGCCGATACACCAGGTAATGATCTTGTCCTTGCCTTCGAAACAGCCCTTGCCTGAGGGACGCACATCGAGAACGCGCGCCAAGTCGCGTGCCACCGACGGCTTTTCCGCAATCACCAATTGCACCATGGCAGTGTATCGGATGCGGACGCCGAGTTGTTGCCTTCCGAGCGTGGTCGCGGCCAGCATCCCGAACACGATGGATGCCACTGGAAGCCCGATTTGGCGAGGCGTCGCCCTCGAAACCGCGTACGAGCCGAACGCTGCTGCCAGGGATTTTCGACGGGATAGGAGGAATCTAGTTCAGTGCGTGCGGCGTGGCCAGGCTGAAGCAGGGAATGGGAACATCGATGGTTTCGCCGCCGGTGAGCACCATGGAATAGCTGCCGCGCATCCAGCCCGAGGGGGTTGGCAGGACGCACCAGCTCGAATAGGCGAAGACCTGTCCGGGATGGATGACCGGATGCTGTCCCACGACGCCCTCGCCCTCGACCTCGCGCACGTCCTGGTTGGCGTCCGTGATCCACCAGTGACGCGAGCGGAGCTGAACCGTCTTCATCCCACGGTTTTCTATCTCGATCCGATACGAGAACACGTACTGCTTCTGGGTGGCATGGGACAAATCCGACTCTTCGGGTCGAAAGGTGCTCACGGCCCTGACGACAATATCTTGGTTCTCATCCTGTGCTGTCGATTCTTGCTGGAAGCCAGGCATGGTTCTCCTCGTGCCCTAGTTGCGATGGCGGAGCCGGGCTTTGCCCGGCGAAGCCAAAAAAACGGGAGGGAATGGGAACCCTCCCAGGGTTCTCATAGCAACGGTTTCCCGGTGGTATCTGTCAGTCTACTGCATGAAATTCCGAATGCAGGTGCGAGCACAAGGGATGATGGAAGATAGACAAATGGCGACTCGCCACCGGACGGTGGCAAGATGGCATGCTCATGAACACCCCACATCGTAGGCGCACCAGGACTAACTGCGCGACTCACCACGCGCTTGTGCTGGCTGCGGCCTTCGCTTGGCCGGCCGCCCGTGCGCAAGCTGCGGCAGTGCCCCTGACCCAAAGCGATGTCGTGCTCGCTCTCTACGCCTCCGATGGGAGCTCTTCGCGCAACCTCGATGCCGGCACCCTCGGCGGCTACTTCGGCGCCCATCGCTGCAACTGTCCCGTTACCCTTTCGCCCGTGGTTCAGCTCACGACTTCAGGCCAGACCGACATCGGCAATTCTACGATAGCGGTCAATCTTCTCCTGGGAGCGAACTGCCTGGCCGCGCCTGCGTCCTGTGCCTCCCTGGGCCAGGTCAGCTTCAGCGCGGCTCAGTCGGCAGCCTCGCCAACCTTCAACAGCCTTCTGGTCTACCAGGCCGCGGCCGGCAGCACGACGTTCGCATGTGACAGCCTGACCGCGGGCTCGACGACCCTGTGGGCGGTTCTTGCCCAGGACGGGGTCGCACTGTCCTTCGCGCTGAGCATGGACCTGCCGATCATCACGACCACGGTCGGGGCGCCCACCGCCGTCACCGCACTGGGCGCGGACAAAGGGATCCTCGTCACCTGGACGCCACCAGCGGACACCTCGCTGGTGACGGGTTACCAGGTACTGTGCTTGCCGCCTCCTGACAGCGCATCGACCGCTGGCTACGAAAGCTGTTTCGGCGCTGACAGCGTGGACGCAGCAGGCCTAACCCCTAGGGATTCCAGCGAGGTCTGTTCGGATGTGGTCTCCGCCACGACGACGTCGAAGCGGTTGAGCGGGCTCGTGAATGGGACGCCCTACACCGTGGCCGTGATTGCCATCGACCCGAGCGGAGGAGTCAGCGCGCTTTCGACGCTCGCCACGGCGATACCCCAGCCGACCATCGGCTTCTACGAGAAGTACAAGGCGGACGGTGGTGCGGCCACAGCTTGCGCACTGGAGCCATCGCCGCGCTCGCATCGACAGGGGCTGTTGTGGGTTGCCCTCGTGGCAGCCCTGTTTGTGACGCGAGCTTGGCGTCGGCGTGCTTGGCGAAGGGCCGGCGGAGCCTCGCTGGTCATGCTCGCCGTGACGGCCATCAGCGTAACCTCCCGCGCACAAGATCTGCCGGAGAAGAGCAACTTCGACTGGGCGGCGAATCCATCGGCGCAGGAAGCCGTTTCGCCGCCCGATTGGGGTTTGGAGCTCGGGGTCTCGCTCTATCGCCCGGCCATCGACGGCGAATTTGGCAACGGGCTTCACCCCTACGCCGACACCTTCGGCTCCTCTCGCCATCTCATGTCCGAGGCGGAAGTTGACCGTTACCTCGGCCACCCCTTCGGCTCGTGGGGGCTGGGCCTGCGCATCGGTTACTGCAAGCTTACCGGGACGGCCTTCTATACCGACGGGGTCACGCCCAGCGGCGACGAGACCGGCCTGCGCTTGATTCCCTTTTCCCTGTCCGCGCTCTACCGCGCCGACGGGGTTCCTGGCTTGCGCGTGGTGCCGCTGATTCCATACGCAAAGGCCGGGCTCGATGCGGTGATGTGGACCGCATCCCGCACGGGCGACAGCGCCTCGCACACCGGAGTCACGCTAGGCTGGCACGTGGCCGCAGGCATGGCGCTCGGGTTGAGCTTGCTTGGACTTGGCTCCGTCAGGGCTGGCGAGGTTGCCGGCCCTGGCGCGCTCTTCTTCGAGTGGGACTACGCCGCCATCAACGGCCTTGGCCTGGGTGGCGAATTGCACGTCGGCGACAGCACCTGGGTCGCGGGCTTGATGTTCGACCTTTAGGGCTCGTCCGGGAAGCGCGACTATTTCGTGTACTTCACGGGATCCTTGTCGAAGTCTTTCTTGCAGCCGGCGCAGCAGAAATAGACATATTTCCCCTTGTGTTCGGCGTGCACGGTGTCCTTGGCGATGGTGAATTGCTCGCCCGTGACCGGACACGTGGCCTTGGTGCCTTCCTTCTGCGGCGACGTGAAGACCTTGGGTGGGGCCTGGCTGGCGACCGAGGCCGGAGCAGCGGTGGACTTGGCCTGCAGCGGTGGCGTGGCCGCGAACGTGAAACCGGCGAGGATCAATAGGGTAAGAATCGACTTCATGGTGACGGCTCCTCCTTGGTCGCGGCCTGCGCGCCGAGCGACGATTTAGCTGGGGATCGACGTATCTTGGGAGATTCGCACGCCTCCATCCAGACTATTCTGCACGCCCTATTGGCTGAACTTCACGACCACGGTCGAAGGACCGATCGCGACCGTGGTTTCCACCAGCACGCTGCGCTGCTCCGGCGGCACGAAGATACCAACCATGTGTTTGCCGGCAGCGACTGGCATCATCTTTGCGGGACAGAGCAGGCCGGTCTCCTCCTCGTCGATCAAGATGGGAAACTCTCCGGTGGTTCGGCATTCCACGTCGATGAATCCATTTCCCCGTGTAGGCGGCTCGACGGGGACCAGCGTCCGCCGCACGATGGTTCCACGACCTGTGTCCACGACATCGCGAAACATGCGGCGGCCGGGCGCGATCACCACGATGCGATGTCCGCCCTCCCCGACCGTGATATCGGCGAAGGTCTTGCCCTTGAGCACCCCGTCCACCCAAACCGACGCCCCCGGAGGAACCGTCTCCACAATCAGATGCCCGGCCACGCGCGCAAGCACCGACTCGCCCAAGGCGTTTTCCGGTGCTGGCGCCTCTTCGCCGCCCTTGGCCCGCGCCATTGCACCACGCGGATTGCCTGCCCTCGGAGACGTCTCCACGAAGGATCCGAATCCCGGATCTCGGCCATGCGAAGTCCCCCTTCGATCGCGCCGGGAGCCGAACGCCAGCAGCAGGGCGACAGCCGATATCAAGGACAAGACGAAGACCGCGATGACGCCGTGGCGACGGAGAGCGGGCTTCGCAAGCCGCACGGCCGAACGCGCCGGCTCCGCCGTGCCACCGGCGGGTCCTGGCGACTTGATGGGCGGCGGCTCGAGTTGCGCGGACGCCCCCCTTACCAACGGAGCCTCGCTCGCACGCAGTGCCCCGGTCTCGGCCACGCGTAGGCTCTCGGCGATGCGCTGTCGCCGTTCGCGCGCGGCGCCAACCCCGCCGGCCAACCAATCCACCAGCATGGCCGCAGATTCGGGCCGATCCTCCGGCTCGGCAGAAAGCAGCGTACGCAAGGCCGCGCAAAGGTTACTGGAGACGCCGGGAAGGTCGGGCAAGCTCGTGGGCGCGCGCCGGGATGGTCGTGTGCGCGCGCCTGGCATCGCCGGCGCTTGGCCGGTGACGAGGAAATAAAGCAGCACCCCCAGCGAATACAAGTCCGCGGCTACATTCTGCCGGTCGCTCAGCCGAGCCGTGGCCACATCCACCCCCTGCAATTCCGGGGCGACGAACGCCCAGCGTTCCGGCGGCTGTTCGGTGACGGCGCGAAAGGTGGCCGCGATGCCGCAATCCAAGAGCATGACCTCACCGGTGGCCATCACCATCACGTTCTGCGGGCCGAGACCGAGATGACACAGCATGGGTTTCGCCGAGTGTCCGACGTAGAGCAGGCGGGCGATCTCCGACCCCATCAGCCCAGCCAAGGTCGGATCGACGACGGCACCGTCCGATCGCCCGACTGGGCTTTGCTCCACGAGCCTGGCCAAATCGGTTCCAGCGACGTGCTCGGTCACTACGAAGATCGAGGCCGGATCGTCGGAAAGATCGACGACCTTGGCGAATCCCGGCCGATGGAAGTCGCGCAATTGCCGGCCAGCGGCAAGGAAGCGCCGGGCAACGTCGGCGTAGCGGTTCTCGGCGATACGGTCGGAGCGAAGGAGCTTGAGTGCAACCAGCGTTTCGCCTTCCCGGGATTCGCCGCACGCATCCGGCGCAAGATGTGCCAGGTAGGTTTCACTTACTCCACCCGGGCCGAGGAGACCCTCGACGATGTACTTGCCCAGGCGGAGGGAAGGAGGCACGGTCCCTCATTGTAAGCCAGACCGAGGCTGCGCGCTGTGCCCAGCGCGCGCGTCACCCCTGGGTATCGAGAGGACGCGGACAGACCGCGCGCAGCTTGCACGACGCACACTCGGCCCCGCGCCAGATGGAATCGAAGTACCCCTGTATCTCGTCGAGCAGCAGATCGTCCCGAGTGCAGAGCCCCATCTCGAAATTGCGCCTGCCCTCGCCCTTGGCGCCCAGACCCGCGCCGGTCCAGTTGGCGCTGCCGAGATAGAGCATGGTGCCGTCGACGATCACGGCCTTGAAGTGGACACGCGGACACAACTTCAACGAGAACGAGCCACGACATGGACGATGCAGGCTCGGTCGACGACGCAACTCCTCGCGAAAGGGCCGCGACGGTTCGGACGCGTGCAGGATGCGAATCTCCACCCCGCGCATGACCTGCTCCTCGAAAACCGCCAGCACCGAACGGTATTCACCCTGACGCCCTACGGCCCGCCGTCTGCCAGGCCGCGCGCGTTCGTCCTCGACCATCAGCTCCTTCAGGTTCGCGGTGGCAATCCAAAGACTGCGCTCCGCGTTCATCGCGGCCTTGACCACGGATTCGTAGTGTCCTCGTCCCGCCACGAGCGCGAGCCTCACCGGACGGTGCTGACGAACGAAGTCCATGACCTCGCAGCCTGCGCCGAGCGGGCGGGACTTTCCAGTTTGCTGATTGCACCGCGTCTCTGTGGTGAAGAATCATTCGTCTCCATGCGTGGAACTTTCTGCTCAACTTTGCTCGTACTAGACGACTTCGATGTAGTATTCCGCCGGGTTGAACTTGCCTAGTCAGGAACCACCTGCTTCCGGGTCCAGCTATCCGCGCCGATTCGGGCCACGCTTCATCCTGCTCAAAGAACTCGGCAAGGGGGGCATGGGCCACGTCTTCATGGCGCTGACCGGCCAGGCCGGCGTGGAACGCGTATGCGCGCTCAAGGTTCTCAAGGAGGTCCGCGCCGGCCGCGACGCCGAGGAGCTGACGCAGCGGTTTCTCGACGAAGCCAAGGTGGTGACCAAACTGTCGCACGAGAACCTTGTCTACGTCTTCGACTTCGGCATCCACGAGCGCCAGGGCTACCTGGCCATGGAGTACGTACAAGGAAAGTCCATCACCGAAACCTGGAATCGCTGCGCCGCCCGACGCGACGGCTTCCCCATCGGTTTGTCGATCTACTACATCGCCGAGCTGGTATCGGCGCTGTGGTATGCGGCCAACCTCGATGGCTTGGGACTGGTCCACCGCGACATCTCGCCTTCCAACGTCATGTTGACCTACACCGGCGGCGTCAAGCTCATCGACTTCGGGCTGGCCAAGTGGAAGGCGAAGGTGGTGCAGACCGCCACCGGCGTGCAGTGGGGCAAGACGAGCTACATGTCGCCCGAGCAGTACATGGGCAAGCCCGTCGACCACCGCAGCGACCTCTTCTCCGCCGGCGTGATCTTGTGGGAGCTGCTCACGGGCCGGCAGATGTTCCCGCCCTCGGAATCGCGCCTGCCCAATGCGACGGTCCAGCCGCCGTCGCGCTTCACCCGCGACGTGACGCCCGGGCTCGATGCCGTGGTGACCCGCGCGCTGTCCATCCAGCCCGCCGACCGTTTCCAAAGCGGCGAAGAGATGTGCGCCGCACTGATGGCCGAGATGCCGAGCGAACGCGGCGGAAAGATGCAAGCCGCGAAGTTCGTCGGGCGACTGTTCGAGTCCGAGATGCGCGCGGAAATCGCTGAGCAACGCGAGCTGGTCGAACGCGCCGGCCGCATGGACAATTCCACCTCGGGTGAGCACGGCGATGCGGCCCTGGTCAGCGAACCCATCACCGACGGGGAGACTACCCCCGATCCCGATCCCGACGGTCTGGTCGGCAAGACGCTGTCCGACCGCTACTTCGTCCGCCGCCTCGTCGGCGAAGGCGCCATGGGGCGCGTCTACGAAGGCCACCACACCGGCATCGGGAAACGCGTCGCCATCAAGATCGCACACCAGGTCGAGCGGCGAAAATCCGAAGTGGCCAAACGGTTCCAGCGCGAGGCCCTGGCCCCGGCCCAGATCGGCCACCCCAACGTCGCCGACGTCACCGACTGCGGCACCACGCCCACGGGCGAGTTCTTCTTCGTCATGGAGTTCATCGACGGCGTGAGCCTGGACGCGGTCATCAAGCGCGACGGTCAGCTCACCATCGAGCGGGCGCTCACCATCGCGGCGCAGATCTGCCGCGCGCTCGAGGCCGCCCACCGCGCCGGCATCATCCACCGCGATCTCAAACCGTCGAACGTGATGCTGGTGCGGTCGCAAGAACAGGAGGAGCTGGTCAAGGTCCTCGATTTCGGCGTGGCCAAATTCCTGCATGACACCGGCGACGGCGCCAACTTGACCCTCACCGATGCCACCGTCGGAACGCCGAAATACATGTCGCCGGAACAGATCCGGGGCGGTGGCAAGGTGGATTTCCGTTCGGACATCTACGCCTTGGGCGCCATCCTCTACACCATGCTGGCAGGAGGTCGCTTGCCCATCGAGGGCGCGAGTGTCGACGAGATCTGGCAACACAAGCTGACACGCGACCCCTACCCATTGCACGAGTATCGCTCCGATCTTCCAGCGGACCTCGAAGAGCTGGTGCTCGCCTGCCTGGCGCGCGATCCCGCGGAACGTCCGCGCTCGGCCGTGGAGCTCAAGAAGAACCTGCTCGCCCACCTCGAAGCCGCCCGCGCCACGAGCGACAGCATCATGGGTATGAAATCGCCCTCGCAGACCGAGATCCTCAGCGAGAGGATCCTGAAACGTCGCGCGCGCATGGGCATGGCACTTGGCACCTTGACCGCGGCGCTGGTGGCCGTGACCGGGATGTATTTCATTCACTGGCCGTTCGCCAGTCGGCCATCGGCTCTGGCGCCGGCGGCCCCCGCCCCGGTCGTCATAGACCCCACCCCCGCCCAGCCGGCGGCGACGCCGTCTCCTGCGGAGCCGGCGCTTCCCGTCGAGGCGGCATCGGTACCAGTGGCCGTTCCCACGCTACCCGCAAGACCCGCCGACAAGACGAATACGGCTCCCGCTCGTCCCAGGCAACGACGCCAAAGCACCGAGGTCTTGCGCGTGTCGCCGCCAAGCAAGCCTCTGCCGAGCACGCCCGGTGCGTCCGAGGCAAGGATCGCCACGCGCACGGCGGCCGCCAAAATGGAAGCCAAGGCGGACGACGAACAGCGCACGCCTGGATTCGAGCGACGAGGCCACCGCGGCCGCGGTGGCCAAGGCCGAATCGGCTTTCAGCGATGGTCGCCTGGCGGCCGCGCGCGTTTCGGCCACGGAAGCGGTCACGGCGGCACGCAAGGCCTCTGCCGATCTCAAGGTGCGAGCCCTCGTCATCCTGGGGAAGGTGGAGCTGGCTTCCGAGGAGTTTGCCCAAGCCGAACGAACCTTCGAGCGCGCCCTGACCATCGACGCGAAAGATCCGGTTGCGCGCAAGGGCAAGGAGCGCGCCAGGGAAGCTGCCGCCAAAGCCGAAAGACCGTAGGTTTCATCTGCTGAACCCTCCGAATCAGTAACTGAACTGCACGCGGTGCGGGTGCTCGGCGACGATCTCTCGATCCAAGGTCCAGATGCGATTCTCCGGGATCACGAACACCCCGACCATGTGCCTGCCCGGATCGAGGCGCACCCCCGCGATGGGGCAGAACGCGCCGATCTCCTTGCCATCGATGAAGACCGGGTACTTGCCCTCGGTGGCACAGGCCACGTTGAGCCCCACGCTGCCGGTAAGGGGAAAGATGGCCGGGACCATCTCTCGCTCGAACAATACGCCCTTGCTGGTGTCGATCACGTCGCGCAACATGCGATAGCCGGAGGCCGTGATCACAAGTCGGTGCGCTCCCGGTGACGTCAGGATGGTGGACGGCGTGCTCCCCACTTCCTTGCCGTCCAGCCAGACCACCGCCCCAGGTGGAGAAACCTTGAGCACGAGATGTCTTGGCGGAATCGCCGGGGCCTCCGGCAGCTTGGGTTTCGCGGCCTCCAGTCGGGCGCGTTCGGCGGCCAAGGCATCGTCGCGTTGCTGCCCTTGCGCCCGCGCGGCGCGCCAGCTTTGGGTGAAGAAATAGCCCTCGATCGCGGCCAGCACCAGCACCACCGCCACCGGCACCCACGCGTAGCGAAAAATCTTGCGTGCGAAAGCACTCTTGGTCCACTCCGGCAGGCGGATGGCCCGGCGTCGGCGACGACGTTTCACCGTCCCGTCGGCGGCGACCTCGATTTCGTCATCCTCCTCGTCGTCGTCGAAAACCGCGCCCACGTCGGGATCGTCTGCCGAAATACCGTTGCGCATGTTCTCCCGCATGCCCGTCGGATCCGCCTGTGGTACGAAGACGAAAGGCCGAACCGCCCCGGCATCGTCGGCATCGCCACCAGCGGAGGCGTTCGGCAAGGCCAGCCGCGCTTGCCCTTCCGATTCGGGCCATGGCCGATCATCACCCATGGCGCCCTCGTTTTGCCGAAACGCCATGGGCCTCGGCGTGGCGAAGTTGAGTCCGGCGTTGGCCGAGAGCAAGGCCACGGAGATCTGGCGCACGGCCTCGCCCGCCGACTTGGGCCGGTCCGTCGTCGCGTAGGCAAGCAACCGGGCCATGACCTTGGCAACAGCCGGGTGAAGTCCATCGAGAACAGGAGGGCCTTGGGCAAGGCGCTGCGCGAGCTCCTCGGGGGTGCTTGCCTCGCAGGGCGGCCGGCCGTAGCAAAGGAAGTGCATCAGCGCGCCAAGAGCATAGAGGTCAGAGGCCTGGCTGCCCGTTTCACCACGCAACTGTTCGGGCGCGGCGTAGTGCCAACTCTCGCTCGGCCAGCCCGTGTCGAAACGCAGCGCCTCGCCGATGCCACAGTCGAGAAGCAGGATGTCGCCGGTGGGCCGGATAAGCACGTTCCCGGGCGACAGGCTGCCGTGCTTGCGCGGTCCATCGGGTTGGGCATGAAGTGGAGAGAGGCGATCGGCGAGCTTGCGCCCGACGAGGCCGACCAAGCGAGCATCCATGAAGCCTTCGCCAGCGACCGCCTGCGCCCGCAACTGGCGCAGATTCACGCCTTCCTTGAATTCAAATGCGGCGAAGATCGGCCCCGGGCTCTCTCCGATCTCCACGACATTGGCCGTGCCCGGCAGCGACGACCACTGCAGCGCGCGGGCGGCCTCGACGAAGCGCGACGCGATCTCGGAGCAAGGCAAGTCGTCGCGCAGCACCTTGAGTGTGAAGATCTGCGCCTCGACCGCGGACAGAGGTTCGAGAGCGCGCGCCCGATAGGTCGTGGTCATGCTGCCTTGGCCAAGCAAGGCCTCGGGCAGATAGCGACCCAGGCGCGCACTGCTCGCGCTCATGCGTACGAACCTCTCATGACCCGAACCATCGACGGATCGCCGCAAGCCCTGGAATTCATCCACAAACTTCAAGACCCACAGCGTTAACGCAGCGAGCAGGTTCGCTGGCGAACGACCTCGAACATGGCCACGCCCGCGGTCGTCGACAAATTGATCGAACGCAAGCTCGGCTCGACCATGGGGATGCGCACGGTGTGTTCGCTGTATCGAGCCAACAACGCCTTGGGCAATCCCACGCTCTCGCGGCCGAATACCAGCGCCACGTCAGCAGGGAACTTCACCTCCCAAAAAGTACGGGGTGCCTGCGAAGAAAAGAAGAAGGGATCGCCCAGCTCCGACAGCTTCTTCTCGATGGCCTCCCAACTTGGCCACACGTGCAAACGCACGCTCGGCCAGTAGTCCAACCCGGCGCGCAGCAGATAGCGGTCGTCCAGCGAGAATCCCAAAGGTTCGACCAGGTGCAGATCCGCGCCCGCGGCCAACGTTGTTCGACCGATGTTGCCCGTATTCCAGTGAATCTCGGGTTCGACCAGGATGACGTGTAGAGAAGGCACGACTTCGACCCGCGATGAACATAATATGGAGAGAGCTTCATTTTCCATGCCCAGTTTGGAACGACTCCTGGCCCGCAATCTGCCCTGCTCGCGCAAGGAGGCGAGGCGCTGGCTCGACCGCGCCCCCGGCGATCTGCCCCGCGCGATCGAGCCGGACCAGCTTCCCCTCCGTATCAACATCGACGGACGGAGCCGGGAATTGCACGATTCCTTCCACCTGGTGCTGAACAAGCCCGCGTCCTGCGTGACCGCGCTGCGCGACCCGACCCACGAGACCGCAGCCGCCCACCTCCTGGGTGCACCGCTCCTCGCGGAGCTGCGCCCGGTCGGACGGCTGGATCTCGACACGACGGGACTTCTGCTGTGGACCACGGACGGCGCATGGCTGCACCACCTTACCCATCCGCGGGCCGCCATCCCGCGCACCTACCATGCGGCGCTCGAACGGCCGTTTCAGCCATCACCGGCCGATCTGGTTTTGCGCAACGGCCATCGCCCGAGCGTTGTCGACCTGCGCCCCTTGCGAGATGACGAGCTTCATCCCAGCTTGCTCATCCCCGAGAGCACCCGCCACTTCGCTACCCTCACCATCGTCGGCGGCGCCTACCACGAGGTTCGGCGAATTTTCGCCGCCCTCGGCAGCCACGTGCGATCGCTCTGCCGGGTTTCGTTCGGCGCCGTGGAGCTTCCGCGTGATCTTGCGCTTGGGCGGTGGCGCCCGATCGCAAAGGAAGACGTGGAGCGCCCAGCGTGAAGTGGAGATGTCTCGCCTTGGGTTTGTCGACTAACCCAAGTCGGGCTGCCGGTACGCCGTGTCGGGCTTGGAAAAGGCGAAGCCCTGCAACAGATCCACGCCGGCTTTGACCACGGCGTCCCGCTCGGCAATCGATTCGATGCCAGCCGCGATCACGCGCGTATTCATGGCCCCAAGCAGCGCCGTCATGTCGGCCACGATGTCCGCCTGGGCCGGGTTGTGGTCGATCCCACGCACCAACGAGAGGTCGTATTTCACGAATTCCGGGCGCAAGCGCGCAAAGGAGGATAGCCCTGGATATCCCGGCCCGAGGTTGTCCATGGCCAGCCGAAAGCCGAGCTTGCGCAGGGCCTCGGCGCGCGATTCGAGATGCGAGACGTCGTCGAGCAGGGCGTGCTCGGAGATCTCGATGACGATGCGTTTGCCGAACTGCGAGAGCGGCGCCGAGGCCGAGTAGAGCTCGCTGTCGAGCAGCTCATGGGCGTGCAGGTTCACGAACACGTACTCGGCCGGCGCCCGAGTCATGGATCGCGCCACCCGCTCGCGCACCAGTCGCCCTATTTGGTCGATGCGCCCCAGTCGCTCGGCCACCCCCAGGACCGATGCCGGGTCGGGCAAGCTCGGGTCCGAGCTACGCAACAAGGCTTCGTGACCGATGACCCGCCGGTTCGACCAGGAGACGATGGGCTGAAAGGCTATCGACAGGCAACCGAATGCACGCTCGAAAACCTGTTCGAGCGCGACCCGGTCGCCCAGCTGATTCCAGGTACCACCAATCTCGTTCAAGGCCTTGCGACGCAGCTTGGCCAGGCGGTGTAGCTTGGTTGCATAGAAAAGAGTCGCGACAAGGAGGTCGGGCTCCACCGGCTTTTCCAGGAAGCAAAGCGCGCCCTGTTGAACCGTGACCGCCGACAAACCAAGGTGGACCGAACCCGTGACGACCACGAGGGGCACATCCAGATCCCGTCTGCGGGCCGCGCGCAGAAGTCCGATGGCATCGAGGCCGCTTAGCGCCGCGTCGGCTACGATGGTGGCGTAGCCGTTGCTTTCGATAAGCGTCCGCGCGCCGCCACCATCACCCGCCAGATCGACCAAAAATCCGGCCCTTTCGAGCGCAGTCGCGTGGGCGGACAGGTGCGCGTCGTCCGCTTCCGCCACCAGGATGCGCACGGGCGCGACCCGCCCCGGCCGCTCCCCCGCCTGTCCGCCTTCGCCACTCTCGGGGCGATCCGCGTCCACAGACCCAATTCTCGTAGAGCGCATGCGCAACTTCTCTTTTATCATGGACCGGCCGTCCTCGCCCACGACCGCAGAACACATCGCTTCATGAAGGCCCCGACCGACCACGCCACGACCCACGCATCGACGAAGCCGGCCCATGCCCTTCATGCCGAGCAAGCCGGACCTTCCATCGAGGACCAGTACCGACACTTTCTGCAACTGGCCTCCGAAGGGCTGTGGCGGTTTGACCTGGGGACGCCGGTAGCGACCAATCTTGCCGTCCACGACCAAGCCGAGGCCATCGCGCGCGAGGCCCGGGTCGGCCTGTGCAACGACACCTTCGCCCGGCAGTTCGGCTGCGACCGGCCCGAGGCCATGCAGGGCATCGCCTTCGGGGACCTTTTGTCCAGCTCGCGCGAGGAACAGCTTGGCTTCATCGTCGCGTTCATCATGTCCGGTTATCGACTCGACGACCTGTTGCTGGCCGAGCGTCGACGGGATGGCGGGGTGTTTCGCTCGCTCAACAACCTCTCGGGCGAAGTCGAGGACGGCCACCTGGTGCGCATCTGGGGTGTCAAGCGCGACGTCACCGATCTGGTGATGGCGCAAGAGGCGCTGCAAGAGGCGAAGGATCACGCCGAGCGGCTCATCGAATTGGCCAGCATCATGGTGGTGGGCCTGGACTGCGAGGGTCGCGTACGCGCCTTCAACCGCACCGCCGAGAACATCACCGGCTATCTGCGCTCCGATATCGAGCAGCGAAACTGGTTCGAAATCATGGCCCCGCCCCGGCACTTCCCCAAGGTCAGCGAGGAGTTCCAGCGGCTCCTCGCCGGCGGCGAGCCCAGCACCTTCGAGCTGCCCATGCTCACCGCCACCGGCGACGAGCGCTACATCGTCTGGCAGAACAACCCGATCGTCGAAGACGGCCGCATCGCCGGCACCATTTCCTTCGGCATGGACATCACCGCTCGTCGGCGCATGGAGGATGCCTTGCGCACCCTCAACGAGCAGCTCGAGCAGCGCGTGGAAGAACGAACCGCCGAGCTCGGCGCCGCCAACCGCGAGCTGGAGAGTTTCGCCTATTCGGTGTCGCACGATCTGCGCGCACCCTTGCGCGCCATCGACGGATTCACGCAAGCGCTCGTCGAAGACTACGCCGACAAGCTCGATCAGCGCGCGGTCGACTATTGCGGCCGGGTTCGCAAGGCCGCCGGACGCATGGGGCGGCTCATCGACGACTTGTTGGTGCTTTCGCGCATCACCCGTGCCGAGATGCGTTTCGAGGAAGTGAATCTCTCGGCGCTGGCCACGGACATTCTGGCTTTGCTGCACGAGCGCGAACCCGAGCGCCGCGTGAGGACCCATGTGCAAGAGGGCCTGCGCGCGCGCGGCGACGTGGGACTTCTGCGCATTCTGCTCGAAAATCTCCTCGATAACGCCTGGAAATACACTAACAAGACCGAGAATGCCGACATCGAGGTCGGCGCGCGTTGGGAAAACAACCGTCAGGTCTTCTACGTTCGCGACAATGGCGCCGGTTTCGACATGGCCCTCGCGGGCAAGCTTTTCGCACCATTTCAACGCCTGCACTCGGCCCAGGATTACGCCGGCACCGGCATCGGGCTCGCCACTGTCCAGCGCATCGTGGCCCGTCACGGTGGGCGCGTGTCGGCCACCGCCGAGGTCAATCATGGCGCAGTCTTCGAGCTCGTTCTACCGTCACATCGCTGACCGTCCGTCACCTCCTTGACGTTCCTTCACCGTCGGAAAAGCGACACCGGCGGCTCCTGTCAGAAATGTGATTTTTCGTCGCCGATCCTCTCAAGAAGGGATCTTGGCCGCCGATGGATGTACTCGACAAATGGCGGCTTCAGAGCTTACCCAAAGCAAAGGCTCGACGATGTGCCTGTCTTCGCAAGGCGGTAAGGCGACCCCGCCGGCGGATACGCTCCTCGGTCAGACGCTTGGCTCGTTCCGCGTGATCTCGCTTCTCGGCGAAGGCGGCATGGGCCGCGTGTATCTCGCCGAGCACGTGCTCATCGGACGTCGCGCTGCCATCAAGGTTCTCGCCGCCGAGATCGCGGACAACGAGGACTTCGTGTCGCGCTTCTTCACCGAGGCGCGCGCCGTGAACGATATCCGCCATCCCAACATCGTCGAGGTCACCGATTTCGGAACCTTCGGGAAGCTGCCCTACATCGTGATGGAGCTGCTCGACGGGGAAACGCTGGAAGCGCGTCTCGGCCGCGTGCGCATGCTCGATGCTGCGTCCGCGGCCCGCGTGGTGGCCCAGGTCGCGGCCGCGGTGGGCGCGGGTCACGATCATGGCATGGTCCATCGCGACCTCAAACCGGCCAACATCTTCCTGCGCAACCACCCAGATTACCCCGACTTCGTCAAGGTCCTGGATTTCGGCATCGCCAAGCTCGTGGCACACGATCGCAACGTTCAGCACCACACCGAGATGGGCGCGCTCATCGGGACGCCCGCCTACATGTCGCCCGAGCAGTGCCTCGGGGACACCCATCTCGATCATCGCAGCGATGTCTACTCGCTGGGCGTCGTGCTGTACCAGATGATCACCGGTCGCTTGCCCTTCACCGCGGAAACCGCCGGCCGGCTCATCATGAGCCACGTGCAGGAGACGCCGCCGGCACCTCAAAGCATCAATCCAGCCATCTCGGCGGCCATGAGCGCCATCGTCCTGCGCGCCATGGCCAAGAAGCCGGACCAGCGCTTCACGTCCATGCGCGAGCTCCGCGACGCCATCCTCCTGTCCACACCGGGCCTGGGCGGCGGACCTCGGTCCGGTTACGAAGGGTACGCGCAGGCGCTGACGCCGCCCCCGGTGGTGACCATGCCTCCGGGTTCGTCCACCATGCTGTCGACGGCGCCCACGACCTACAGCCCCACACCCACGCCGAGCATCCAACCCGCGGTCCCCGCCAGAATCGCCACCGCCGTCCCACGGCCGATGCCGAGCAGCCCGTGCGTCTCCACCACGCCCTCGCAGGGCATCTTCGCCCACACGCCCTCGCCGCTAGGTACGGACAAGAACACCCTGGTCGACGGGCTGGTGGAGGCGGTTAAATCTCGCACCGAGCCCGACGGCGATCTGGAGTTGCCCCTGGTGCCACGACCCATTCTGCGTTGCCTGGATCTGCTGGGCTCTCCCGATTTCTCGTTCGGCAGCATGGCGGCCCTGGTCAACACGGACGCCCGCCTGGCCAACCAGCTCGTTCAAGTATCCAACACCAGCGGTCCCACGCGTACCCTCGCCCGCTCCACAGAACAAGCCATTGCGCGCTTGGGTGCCGAGGGCGTGCGCACCGGTCTTCTGGAGATCGCCCTGCGCCCGCTGCTGGAAACCGCGAATATTCGTTTGCAGGCCGTGTGCAAGCAGCCGTGGCAGCACACGCTGGCCGTGGCTACGATCTCGCAGCGTCTGATGCACGCCCAGGGCGCAAGCGAGCGCCTTGTTCTCGAGGCCTACCGCGGCGGCCTTTTCCACGATGCCGGCAAGCCCGTGACCGCGAACCTGCTCTTCGACATCGAGAGGGTCATGACCAATGCCAAGGGTCGCAAGATCATCAGCGATGACATGCTGACCGCCTGCCTGGACCGCAGCCAGGCCCGCGCCGGCGCCAGGCTCGCCCGCGCCTGGGGTCTCTCGCCCGAGATCGCCTCCGCCATCGAAGAAGCTGCCCAGCCGCCGGTGGAGTCTTCTTCCCAGTCTTCTTCCCGACCTTCTTCGGCCAAGCCCGGACTGAGCGCGGTCGTCCGCCTGGCCAATGCCCTGTCGTTCAAAGCCGGCTTTCACACGCGCCGCGACGAGCTCGACCGCTCGCGTCTGCTTGTCGACGATGCCCGTCGCTGCGCCGGCTTCGACGAGGAAACCTGTCACCGTGTGCTCGAGGGGATCAAAGATGCCGTCTCCCGCCGCCTCTAAGGATCGATTGGCCCCATGCCCAAGTGACGACTCCGCTGGCGAACGCCCCGGGGCGGCGTCTGCACCCCCGAGCCGGTATCTCCGCCTGCTGCTTCGCCTCGCGCGCGGGCTCGGCGCTGAGGAGTGCGCCGCCGGGCCGGTGCGCGTGTACTACAAGTTCGACGCCGGTTGCTGGCGCAGCCGGAACACCCAACAACTGCGCAAGGTGTATCGATGCAGATAACCGCGCTCAAACCGCAGCCCACGATGTCGCCCAAAACCGTCGCCAACGAAGATGGAATCGTTTGCGCCCCGGACTCACCGGTAGTGGACGTGATCCGTGCCTGTACGCGCATCGCCAACAGCGACGCCACCGTCCTGCTCACGGGCGAGACCGGGACGGGCAAAGAGGTGTTCGCGCGCATGGTGCACACGCACAGCGTGCGCTCGAAGCGCCCCTTCGTGCCCGTGAACTGCGCCGCCATTCCCGATGCCCTCTTGGAAAGCGAGCTGTTCGGCTATGTGCGCGGCGCCTTCACCGGCGCGGTGGGTTCCCGTCGCGGCCGTGTGGCCATGGCCGAAGGTGGCACTCTGTTTCTCGACGAGGTCGGCGACCTGCCCCTGCCTTTGCAGGTCAAACTGCTGCGTCTCTTGCAGAACCATTCCTACGAGCCGGTGGGCAGCTCGGAATCGGTGACCGGCGATTTTCGACTGGTGGCCGCAACCAATCGCGATCTCGGCGAGGACGTACGCGCCGGCCGTTTTCGGCGCGATCTCTACTACCGCCTGCACGTTTGCCCGCTGGTGCTGCCGCCCTTGCGTGAACGCCGCAGCGATATCGCGCCGCTCTTTTTCCATTTCTGGCACAAGCACGGTGAAACACGCGCCGTGGCTCCCGCGGTGCTGCGCCAGCTGGAGAACTACGCTTGGCCCGGCAATGTGCGCGAGCTGGAGAATCTTGCGGAACGGCTTTCGGTCTGCGCCGAAAGCTCCACCATCATCCTTTCCGACCTACCTTCCTCGTTCATCGATGTCGAGACCCGGCACCAGGATTTCCGATCGGGCACGATGACGAGAGCCGAAATTGTCGAGAGCGCCGGCGAGATCATCGACATC
This sequence comes from uncultured delta proteobacterium, assembly GCA_963824555.1. Taxonomy (GTDB): domain Bacteria; phylum Myxococcota_A; class Polyangia; order Fen-1088; family Fen-1088; genus Fen-1118. The sequence continues at coordinate 37,116 of CAWGPW010000026.1, forward strand.
GCCGAGGCGGCCATTCGCGTGGAGACCGGCGAGATTGCCCTCAATCCGCTCTCGCCGCTGTCCGATGACGATTCCACCGCCATCCCCACCGCCCCTGTGCCGAGCTCGGACGAGATCACCGCGCCGGTGTCGATGGCATCTCTGCCAGCGCCCTTGCCCGCCCTGAGACTGCCGGTGGATCTGCCGCGCCTCCTGCGCGAGACCGAAGAAGCCTACATTCGATTGGCTCTCGACCAAACGAGTGGCAACAAGAAGGAAGCCGCGCACTTGCTCGGCATGGGCCGCACCACGCTGGTCGAAAAGCTGCGCCGCAAAGCCGCCGTCGCTGACGCCGTCGAGAAGTGCGCCGAAGAAGTCTGACCATTCCGCTTCGAGCGCCCTACGCGCGGCGGTGGGCTGACGGACTTCACCCCGGAGACACGAAGAGAGGAAGGATTCGGATCCAAGATCCGAAACCCCTTTCCTTCCCATCCATCTCCGCGCCCTCTGCGTCTCTGTGGTGAAATTCTCGATCCCCCCGCGCCACGGGGGTGACACGCCACCTTACCGACAGGGGCCGCGCGACAAGGGCCTGACACGCGAGCGGACGTCGCGTTCCCGTCGACAGCCGTGCGCGAGAAGCGAAAGGCCGCCAAGACTGGGGATTTTCTGCCGGGCAGGAATGGACTGGCGCCTGACCTGCCGATCGGCACGCTGGCTGCATAGGGTGACAGCAACATGTTCCATGTCGCCGCCATCCTCCTCGCACTGGGCACTCCACCGGAGAATGCCGAGCCCGAGCGCGTAACGACGGTGGCCGTGGTCGAACGCCTGCCGCTAGCCGCCCCTATCACACGTGTCTCCATTTCGGTTGATTCGCTGGCCATGCGTATCGACCTGACCACCACTGCCGATGCGCGCGCCATCTACCAGCGCTTCGTGGCCAGCGACCCGCAACTTTGTCCCTTCATCTCGCGCGCTGGCAACACCGTCGTGCTCGAGTGCCGAACCCCACGCATCGAGGCCAAACTGGAAGCGAACGACGGTAAGCCCGTGCTCGAGATCCGCGAGGTTCGCGGGTTGCCCCTCTCGGAAGACGGGGACCAGATCTGGTTCTTCTACCATCCCATTGCGCTCCGCTTCGGCAGCGGTTGCCCGGGCGACACGGCTCCAGCGCGTGGCGAGTGTCACTTCAAGGCCGGCCGCTTCACCGAGGCGGCGATCGAATTCCGCAAGGCCCTATCGGGTGAGTTTCGCCGTTTGGCCGCACTCCGGCTCGGCGACATCGCGCTACGCACCGGCGATCCTGCTACCGCAGCAGGCTGGTACCGCATGGCGGGGCGTCACGGCAACTACGGGCGCATGGCCGTGGCGCGGCTATGCGAGCTCGGCGGCGCCTGTCTCGGTGAAATGCGCAAACGCGTGTTCGACGCTTCCCTGCTGCCCGAGCCCTTGCACGGCGAAATGCTTCTGCGTGCGGCACGCGCCCATGCCTACATCGGCGCGGTCAAGGACTCCATGGTCAACCTGCTCGCGGCCATCCGGACCAATCCCCACATTTGCGACGAGGAAACCCGCGTCCTGTGTCGGCGCATGGTCCTGTTCGCCCTGAAATTCCCCGACACCGAGGGGGGCCTGGAGGCTCTCGAAACCTATCTGAATCTGCCCCTGCGCACGGAAGGGTTCCTCGCCATCGAATTGGTTCGCGCGGCGGCCGAGAAGGCCCTCGACCTCGGCGCGCCGCTCTTTGCCGGCAACTTGCTCGCGGCCAGCGTGCCTTGGGTGGAAGGTGCAGACGTGGAAGCCATCAGCAATCACCTGCTGCGCTCGGCGGAGATGTACCTTGTCGCCAAGGATCCGGCGCGTGCCCGCACGCTCTATGAATACGCGGACGGGCGCATCGGGCGAAAACATCTGCTTGGGCCGCGCTGGGCAGCCGTCATCGCCGCCGTCGAAGGCGTCGACACAAACAGCAAGTCCGGCGCCGACGAATCCGCACTTACCGAGGCGGCCGGCGATATCGCCGCAGCCTACACCGCGATTTCGCGCTCGCTTCGCTTGCGACAGTCGCAATCCCAAACCAACGGTTCGGAGTCACCATGACAAGCGCCACCTCGTTCCCCCTTCCCCGACGCCCCGACATTCTGCCGCCCATCGGCGGTACGCAAATCATGCAGGACGTGCTTTCCGCCGTTGAAGATGTCGCGCGGGCCGGCACCACCGTGCTGCTTCTGGGCGAAAGCGGAACCGGGAAGGAGGTCTTCGCCCGTTACATTCATGGCATTTCCCCCCGGGCTAACGGACCGTGGGTCGCGGTCAATTGCGCCGCCCTGCCGGGCGAGCTTCTGGAAAGCGAGCTCTTCGGTCACGAGAAAGGCTCCTTCACGGGTGCCGCGGATCGCCGCATCGGCCGCATCGAGCAGGCCGACCACGGGACGCTTCTTCTCGACGAGATTTCGGAGATGCCCATTGTCCTGCAGGTCAAGCTGCTACGCGTGTTGCAGGAGCGCGAGGTGGACCGCGTGGGCGGCGCGCGCCCGGTGCCCGTCGACGTGCGCATCGTGGCCACCTCGAACCGCGACTTGGCCGCCATGGTGGCCCGTGGCGAGTTCCGCGCCGATCTCTATTATCGACTTTCGGTCTTCCCCATCTTCCTGCCGCCCCTGCGCGAGCGCCGGGAAGACATCCCAGCCCTCGCCGCTCGATTGACCGAGGAAATCGCCGTGCGGCTGGGACGCCCGGCCCCCATGCTATCCGATGAGGCGCTGACCGAGCTCGTCGCCTACGAGTTCCCGGGCAACGTGCGCGAGCTCGCCAACGTGCTGGAGCGTGTGCTGGTGCGCTGCCACGGGACCGCTGTCCCCGCCCAGCACGTCGCGGTGGCATTGGCCGCGGTTGGCATCTCCTCCATTCGTCCCTTGCCGAAGGACGCCTCGAGCCGGCGACTCGCGCGACCAGTCGTCTCGACCGAGACCGACCACCAAGACGATGGCGACGCGAACAACCACGGCGAGGCGGTAGGCTTCATGCTGGACGGGTTTCCGCTGGCCCTGGCCGAGCTTGAACGCATGGCGATTCTCGAAGCGCTTCGCCGCGTGCACGGCAACCGCACGCACGCCGCCCGCCTGCTTGGTATCAGCCTGCGCACCCTGCGCAACAAGCTGCGGGTGCTCCGCCACACAGGCGATCTTGCTCCCGATGGGCAACTTCTGCCGGTGACCGCTCGGGTCGGCGCTTCTGGTGTCGCGCACGTGGCACGGCAATCGCATGAAGAGTCGGCAGCATGAAAGTTTTCGACAATACTCTGGCGCGCCTCGAACGGGCTCTCGATGTGCGACTGGTACGCCAGAACGTATTGTCGGCCGACGTGGCCAACGTCGACACCCCTGGGTTCAAGCCCAAGGACGTGGACTTCACCGCGACCATGGCGGCCATCGAGGGCGCAGCCCACGACGGAGGCGGCGTCTCGCTGCCCACGCCGCCCACGCTAGGTGCCCCGGCGGCGGACGCAAACGGTCTGGCTGCGCGCGACTTGCCCATCGTCGATGTCCCCGCGGGCGGCGCTTCGTTCGACGGCAACACGGTGGACTTGGACCGGACCATGGTGGCCATGGCGGAGAACGCCCTTCAGTACGGCGCCAGCGCCAAGGCCGCGGGAAAGAAGCTAGCCATTTTGCGCTACGTGGTTTCCGACGGAAACGGATGACAGGAGAGAAATCATCATGGACTTTTTGACAGCCTTGCACGTGAGCGGTTCCGGACTTTCGGCCGAGCGAACGCGCGTGAACCTCGCCTCGTCCAATTTGGCAAACGCCGAGACCACGCGCGGCCCGGGTGGGAAACCGTACCAGCGCCTGGATCCGGTCTTCCAGTCCATCCACATCGGCGCGGACGACGAAGCCCCCACCGTGGGCCAGTCGCCACTCGGCGTGCAGGTCTCGCAAATCGTCGCCGATCCGACGCCCGGCAAGCAGGTCTATAGCCCCGGTCATCCCGACGCCGACGCCGACGGGTTCGTGACGTTCCCCAACGTCAATCCCATCAGCGAAATCGTGAACCTGCTCTCCGCCTCGCGCGCCTTCGAGGCCAACGCCACCGCGGTGGAAACCCTGAAGGCCATGGCTGCCCGCGGCCTGGACATCTCGAAGTAACTCGCCATGAACCTGCGCATCGAAAGTGGTCAAGCGCTCTCCGAAGCCGGTCTCGCGGATCGCCCAGGTCAGATCGACCGAATGGATCGCGCCCTCGTCACGCCGGGCGCGGACAAGGCGTCGCAATTCGGCAGCGAGCTCGGCAAGGCCATCGGCGAGATCGACAAACTGCAAAGCGCGGCCGACACGCAGTCCGACGCCGTCGCGCGTGGCGCGGGCAACATCCACGAAATGGCATTGTCGCTGGAAAAGGCCGACGTGGCCATGCGCCTGGCCATGCGCGTGCGCAACAAGCTCGTCGACACCTACAACGAGATCATGCGGATGGGAATCTAGCCCATGGAACCAGTCCTCAAGACCCTCAAGGAAGCCAGCAAGCGCTACGCCGAGCTCAACGCCGCCACGCGCATGCTGCTCGCGGGCGTGCTGTCCTTGGCCACGGTGATCGCGGTGGTCGCCATCGTCTTCAGCACTGGTTCTACCTACCAGTACGCCTTCACCAACCTCGGCCCCGAAGACAGCACCGACGCGGCGGCGGCCCTCAAGGCGGCGGGAATTTCCTTTCGCACCGAGGCCGGCGGCAGCGCGCTGTCCGTGCCTGCGTCGCAGGTCCACGAAGCGCGCCTCATGCTCGCCGCCCAGGGGCTTCCGCGCGGCGGCGGGGTCGGATTCGAATTGTTCGATCGCGGTGACTTCGGCGCCTCCGAATTCACCCAGCGGGTGAATCTGCGCCGCGCCACCGAGGGCGAGCTGGCGCGTACGATTTCGCATCTCCAGTCGGTGCGCTCGGCCCGCGTGCACGTGACCTTGACCGAGAAAGGTCTCTACCGCGATGACGACCGGCACGCCTCGGCGGCCGTGGTGCTCAATCTGCAGCCCGGCCGAACCATGCAAGAGCGTGAGCTGGCGGGCGTTCGCCACTTGGTGGCGTCGGCGGTGGCGGGCCTCAACCCCGACAGCGTGACCATCGTCGATCAGCGGGGCGCGGTGCTGTCGGGCGATCTCTCGCCCTCGGCCAAACAGAACAAAGAGCAGCAGGACATCGAGTCCGGTCTCGAACAACGAATCACCGACCTTCTCGAGCCCGCCGTCGGCCGTGGCGCCATCGTGGCCAAGGTCACGGCCACGCTCGACACCACCGAGATCGAGACCACCCAGGACAACTACGACCCCGACTCGGCCACCGTGCGCAGCGAGCACAAGACCACCGAGACCGTCAACAGCGATGGCACCACGGGCTCGGGGGTCGCCGGCGCGGCGGCCAACCAACCCATTGCGGCCGTGCCTGGCGGTGGCTCGGGCGCTTCGCGCACGCAAACCGCGCGCGACGACGAGGTTCGCAACTACGAAATCGCCAAGAAGGTGACCCACACCATCACCCGCACGCCGCGGGTGGTTCGCCTGTCGGCCGCGGTCTTGGTCGATGGCGTTGGCGGCAAACCACGTCCCGACGCGGAGGTGCGCCGGTTGTCGGATCTGGCCAAGCACGCCATCGGCTTCGACGAAAAGCGCGGCGACGTGTTCGAGATCTCCAGCGCTCCCTTCACCAAGATCGACGAGAGCACGGTGACCATCCCCATTTGGGACCGCGCCGACATCTGGCGGCTCGGCCGCATCATTCTGTGGGGCATCCTGGCCACGCTCGGCATGCTCATCGTCTTTCGCATCTACCGCCGCGCCACCTCCGCGCTCGCCTTCATCAAGCCCGGAGCCCGTGTAGGCGACGTGCAGATGCTACTCGGCCGCGGCGACGCCGCCGCTCTTCCCGCCATGGGTCGCGCCGATGCCCTGGTTCTGCGCGAACAAGCGCGCGAGCTCTCCAAGACCGATCCGCAGCGTGCCGCCAATCTGCTTCGCGCCTGGGTCGATTCCGACGGGAACCCGCGATCCGGCGCCGTCAACGAAGGTGCAGCAAGGAGATGACCGATGCCCGATAACGCCCTCGCCGAATTGACCGCCGGTGTCGGAGCCCAACGGGCCGCGGCAGTTCTGCTCGGGCTCGGTCCCGAGGTGGCATCGCAGATCTTCAAGACCCTCGATGAACGCGTGGTCGAGCGCATCGCCGCTGGCGCCCGCGACCTGCGCCGCGATCCTTCCATCGTTCCGGCCGCCTTGGATGCCTTCGTCAACGCCATGTCCGGTCTGGCTGCCGATGCCTACGGCTCGGAAGGCCTTCTGCGCGAAGCCACGGCGCGGGCCATGGGGCTGGATGTAGCCAAACGCATTTTCGACGTTCAACCCGAATCCGAGGAACCCGTGAGCGAGAACTTCACTGCCCTGGCCGAAGCCGATCCGGAATCCCTTGCCATGCTGCTCTCGCGCGAGCTGCCGCAGACCGCGGCCGTCGTGCTCGGCATTCTGGAACGCCCGCGCGCCCTCGCCGTTCTCAAGCACATCCCCGTCGAGATGCGCCCTCAGATCGTGCGCCGCCTGGCCACCCTGGAATCGGTGGCGCCCGAGGTGCTGCGCGAGGTCGGGCAAGGTCTCGCCGAAGAGCTGACAGCCTCGGTACCGGCCAACACCCGCCGCGTGGACGGCCGCTCTGCCGCAGTCGAGCTTCTGCGTGCGGTCCCCGCCGCCCAGCAATCCGAGGTGGTCGGGGAGATCGAGAAGGACGATCCCGAGCTGGCCGCCAACCTGCGCGGCAAGCTCTTCACCTTCGGCGACCTCATGAACCTCACGGATCGCGACATGCAGACGCTCATCCGCGAGATCGACATGAGCCAGCTGTCCACGGCGCTCAAGGGTGCACCTGACGCCATCAAGGGTCGCTTCACCAAGAACATGTCTTCGCGCGCCGGCCAGATGCTCGAGGACGAAATCGAGGCCATGGGCCCCGTCAAATTGGCGGCCGTCGAAGGCGCCCAAGCCGAATTGGTCAAGGTGGCCTTCAGCCTCGCCGAGCAAGGCCGCATCACCATCGTCAACCCGACGGACAAGATGGTGTAAGCCATGCCAGCCCAACCAGCACTAAGGCGTCCCACTTTCCTTGGCCGTGTCGGCGATCGGCCACGGGTGGAGAACGCGGCATTCAAACAGGGCGGCGATGGACGCTTTCGCCCGCAGGTCATCGCCAGCTCGGTACCCGATTCCGACGAGAGCGACGGTCGAGCCGCGGTCGCCGCGGTCGCCGAGGCCCAGAAGCTCGCTGCGCAGTTCACGGAGCGCACCTCGGCCGCCGTGGAGGTTCTGCGCGCGACCGCGGAACGCTTGGCCGCCGAGGCACGCACCGACGCGCTCGAAATCGGATTTCTCGTCGCCCGGCGCATCCTGGAAATGGAGCTCTCCGCCAGCGCCGAACCCCTGGTCAACCTCGTGCGTTCGGCCGTCCGGCGCCTGGGCGAGTCCCGCCGCATTGTCATCCACCTGTCGCCCGTCGATGCGCAGGCCATGAACGCCATCATCGAAAGCCGCGGCGCCCAGGCGGTGGCTCAGGCCGCCATCTCGCGCGTGGAAATCGTCGCCGACCCGTCCCTGGGACGCGGCGACTGCTTGGTCGAGGGCGACCTGGTCACGGTGGATGGCCGTATCAACGCCCGTATCGAAGAACTGCGCCGCGTGCTCGAAGCCGGCGCCGGGGAGAATGCCGAATGAGCCTGGTCAATCTTGCCGCCGTCAAACGCTCGCTGGCCGAAGCGCAATCCTGCGTGCTGGCGGGCAAGGTCACACGCGCCTCGGGCATCGTCGTCGAGGCGGTGCTGCCCCAGGTCGCGGTGGGAACGTCCTGCGAGATTCGCATCGTCGGCGGGCATACCATCACGGCCGAGGTGGTCGGTTTTTCCGGCTCGAATGCCATCCTCATGCCGTTCGGGGACGTGAAGGGCATCGGCGAAGGCTGTCCCGTGATACCGAGGGCCAGCGCGGGCGAGATCATGGTGGGCAATCGCCTGCTCGGGCGCGTGGTGAACGCCGCCATGGAGCCCCTCGACGATCGCGGCGGTCTCATTCTCGATGCACGCGTGCCTATTCACACCGCCGCGCCACGGGCCATGAGCCGTCGTCGCATCAGCCGGCCCCTCGTGCTCGGCATCCGGTCGATTGATTCCTGCCTCACCTGTGGCGAAGGCCAGCGCCTCGGCATCATGGCCGGCCCCGGCATTGGCAAGAGCGTGCTGCTCGGCATGCTCGCGCGTAGCGCGGATGCCGACGTCATCGTCGTCGGGCTGGTCGGCGAGCGTGGCCGCGAGGTGCGCGAGTTCGTCGAGCGCGATCTGGGCAAGGGCCTGGCGCGCTCCGTGGTCGTGGTCGCGACCGGCGACGAATCGCCGCTCGTGCGCGTGCGCGCCGGCATGGCCGCCACGGCGGTGGCCGAGTTCTTTCGCGACCAGGGCAAGCGCGTGCTCCTGCTCATCGATTCGCTTTCGCGTATGGCCATGGCCCAGCGAGAAATCGGTCTAGCTGCGGGCGAGCCCCCCACCTCGCGCGGCTATCCCCCGTCGGTGTTCGCGATGTTGCCCCGCCTGGTCGAGCGCGCCGGCAACGCCGAGGGCCAGGGCAGCATCACGGCCATGTACACCGTTCTGGCCGAGGGCGACGATCTGACCGATCCAGTGGTCGATGCCTCGCGCGCAGCCCTGGATGGTCACATCGTCTTGAGCCGCAGCCTGGCCATGGCCGGCCACTTCCCGGCCGTTGACGTTCTCGGCAGTGTCAGCCGCGTGATGACGGACGTTGTAACGGCCGACCACCGCGCCCTGGCCCGACGCGTGCGCGAAGTGTTGTCAGCCTACAAGGACGCCGCGGATCTGGTCGAAGTCGGCGCCTACGTCAGCGGCACCAACCCGCGTGTCGACGCCGCTCTTCGCTGCATCAGCGATCTCAACGCCTTCCTGTGCCAGGAGCCGAACGAACGCTTCGCGCTTGCCGACACCTTGACCCGCTTACGCAAGGCTCTCGATGGCAAGCCGGCGGATGGCAAGCCGCTTGCAACAGGTCCCAAGCAGGAGGAACGTCGTGCCTAGTCTCGCCATCCCGCTTTGGCTGATTTTCGCTGCTGCCGCGCAGCCCGATCCGTTGTCGCCGCCTCCCCACGGCCGCGACGCCGACGTCCCCGCCCAACCAAACCAACCGGCCAGGCCCGCGGTCAAGGCGCCGCCGTCGGTGGCGAAACCCATCGATCCTTCGTCACCCAAGTCGCCCAAGTCCCCCAGTATTCCCGTGGCGGACAGAAACACCACCCCTGCCTCTCGATCCGGCAAGATCGTCAAAGTACCGCCGCAACTCGATACCGCGGCCCCCGCCGTGGAGGAACCGGAGGAGGAAATTGTTACCTCCCCATCCGGCAAGACCAGGTCACGCAGAAGGGGGCCACGCAAGGTCACGACCGTCGATCGCCCGGAAGTGTCGGAGCGCAAGAGTCCCTGGTCGGCCGACCGTTACGCAGCGGTCGTCCCACCCGGACTGACCCTGGCAGCCTTGCGCAACCAGCTCTCCAAGAACGCCACGACAGCCGCGGATCCGGGCACACCGGCCGGCGACCACGCCAGACCGTCGGATTCGCTGTCCGACATCGAAAAGGCGCGGGCGGCCTTGCAACAGGAAACCGTGCGACTCGAGGCGCTGATCAAGACCGCTGGCAGCTGTGGCGGCGGCAGCGGCATGGCCATGGGCGAGCCGACGCTACCGACCGCATCCATTCCAGCCGAAACTCTGCGCGAGGCCGCGAGCGAGCAGATCGATTCCGTCTCGAAAGCGATCAAGGGCATGAAGCCCGAACAAGCGGCCGCAGTGATCGGACGCCTGGATCGCGGGCTGGCGGCGGAGATTCTGCGCCGGATGAAGTCCAGCGACGCGGGCGCGATCCTCGGCCTGCTCAAACCCGACCTAGCGGCCGAGCTGGCGACGCTCATCGCCACGCATAAGCCGATGTATCCCAAAGACAAGCGGGAGTCCTCGAAGTGAACGCTGACGCCGCAGAAGCCCTCGCTCACATCTCCCAAGGCGATGTCCCGCGTAGCGCCGATGTGCATGGGAAGGGAGGCCATCTCGTCGAACACGGCAAAACCGCCTCGGCAGGTTTTGCCCAGATACTCGGCGAGCAGGTTGACAAGTCGACGCCCAAAACAGAGAGCGCCGAGGCCGGCAACGCGCCGCCAGTGTCTGGCGCTGCGCCCGAAGCGTTGGCGCAGGCTAGACCCGAAGACGGTCCCCATGCTCTACCCCACCACGTTGCGACCCAGACCGCGCCGCGGGCTAGACACCGATCCTTGCCGCACTCGAAGACTGCGTCTGTGCCCGCAGCCAGCAAGAAGACTGCGCGTGCGCGCGCGCACGTCCAGCGTGTCCGCAGCAAGGTCAACGCAGGGTCGACCGCGCGTTCGGCACCTCCGTTGCAACAAGAGGAACAGGCAGCAGCGCCGCTTGCCGGACATGATGAGGCTGGGCCACACACCGCCCGAACCGCGCTGCAGAACTCGGGCGACGGCAAGGCGAGTGGTTCGACCGTCGCGCCTTCCCAACCTTCCATCGAGGGATCAGAGTCTGAGCCCGAGACGAAGAGGATTTCCTCTCGGCAGGTCGGGCTTCCGAGCACGCCTGACCGCGCTCCCGCCAACGCGCACAAAATGGATCCGCAGGACTTGCCTAGAGAAGACGCACCTCGGCATACTCCTTCCCCAACTCCTGGCACCCCCACGGCTGCTGTGCCGGCGAAAGCCACGCGTGCGGACGCTGGCCGAACGCGGTCGCCTGACGGCGTTCGAGAACCACGCCCCGTGGTAATGGCCCAATCAACAGCCCCGCCCGCACACGCGGCCATGGATCCAGCGGACACCGCCAGCGCCCCATCGACCGAGACACCACAAACCTCCACGTCAGTTCAACCGGCCGCCGGTCACAACAACCCAGCGTCCTCACCACCGCATCGGATGCCCACAGTGCCTACGCCTGTCCGCATCCTCGCTGAAGCAAGTCGAGACATCGCTAGCCCTGCCAACCTGAAGGATGTCGCGTTCAGCCAGGCGACCGCATCGTCGCCTGCGCAGCCGTCTTCGTCATTGGACGGGCAAACGCCGTCGAAGTCATCCGTGCGGACACACAGGCAGCCAGGGACGGCGACCAACCGAACCCCACATTCCGATGGGGTCAGCGCAGCGTCGCCTGTCGAGGCAAACGAAACTCATCCAACGTCCCCTTCCGCCGCACCACCTTCCGCGAGCCCCGTCCGCCGTGTTGTTGCCGACAGGACGCGCGCCTCCGCCACTCCACAATCCGACTCCATGGCCGACGAATCCCCACCCAACGCAGGCGGGGCGTCCCACAAATTCGAGGGTGCTCCTCGCGAATCCCGCCCAATGGCGCGCCAGTCGGTCGAGGCGGCTCAGGAGTCCGTCGCCGCCCCTTCGCCACACCGAACACACGCCACGACCTCGCCGTTCACTCCAAATTCTTCCGACCCCTTCAACCCTGTTCCTCGCGAAAGCCATCCAACTGTGCCCGCGCCGGTCGTACGGGCAAACACGCCCAACAACGGTCACTCTGGTCCACACCAGCTCCCTCCGTCCAACCCGGTGTCCAGCAACGCGACTCCAGCGTCCCTCAGCCCGAAGCCGCCTGTCCCCCACGCTACCAATACCAACGCAGAGCCAGCGCACCCTCCGGTGCTCCAGGATGAAAAGGCAGTCTCCGACGCACGCCCATCCCACGCCGTTGCTCACGCTGCCGAAGCCAATTCGCCAACCCGGGAACAAATGCGGCCTAGCCCGTCCAGCACCAACCGCGTCTCACCGACCCAGAAGGCAACGTCGCCACGTGCTCAAACAATCCCGGCCAGCACGCCGCAGCAGTCCCCCTCCTCGGAAGATCCTCTAACTGCCGAGTCGACGAACGCTCCCGCGGTTTCACGGCCAGTCGCGACGCCCAACGGCACCACCAAAGTTGCTCCAGCCAAGCCGGTCACGGACCCAATGCACACAGCGAACGAGACAAACAATTCCCAATCCCCGTCCGGCGCAGGCTCAACTGAAGCAAGAGCGAATCACCCCGACACGTCCCCTCCTGACACCGCAGACATGTCCGCCGACGACAGCGTCAAGTCCTCTCTTCCTTCCCCTGGGCTCGTGTCGCCAAAGATCACCAACGGGGACGCGGCTCCATCCAAAACCACGACCACCAAGAAACGCAGTCCACTCGCAGACGACGAAGAACCGACAAAGGCCGCGGTCCCCGCCCCGCCCCCCGCGAAGACAAGTGCACTCCCGTCTTCTTCCTCAAGCGCTTCCAGCGGAGACATGAAGCAGCCCACGTCCGCCCCATCGCCGGAGTCTGACCCCAGGGGCCTCTCCGAGAGTGCTACGCAATCCAACAATCCTCGGCCTATGGAGAACCAGCCTGCCACCACCAAGCAGGATCTGCACCCCACCTCCTTCACCCCAACCGACCCTCCCACGGTCCTCGCGCACCAACCCATGTTCGCGCCTCAATACACATTGGCAGTTGGCCACGAGGCATCCACGCCACCAGCAATTCTGACCGAGCGGGCCAACCTATTCGACCGGGCCGTGGACGATCCTGGCCTTTCACTCAATGTGATGCCCCACGCCGCCCATCTTTCCATCGCTTCCAGCGCGGGCGATTTGGCCTTGCACGTCCGTGTCCGGGACGGCAGCGCGGACGTCCATGTCAGTGGCACCATGGCGCCCCTTTTCGACACCAAGGCCCCCGAGATTCGCGCCGCGCTAGCTGGCGAGGGATTAAGCCTTGGCAGCTACGCAACGGACCAGCAGGGTAGTTCCCGAGGTCAACACGGACAGCCCGGAAACAGCCCCAAGACCGACGACACGCATCCGCTGCCTGTCCCGCTTCGAACAACCACAACCACACCTGAGGTCCAAGACGCGGATGATCGACGTATCCACGTCACTGCATAAGGAGTCAACCATGGCATCCGTGACATCCACTTCCCCCGTAGCTTCCTCAATTTCGCAAATCCAAAGTGCAGCAACGAAGGCGCAGCAGGCGACCGCTGCGACGAACGATCCCAGTGCACTGGGAGAGAATGACTTTCTCAAGCTGCTCACGACGCAACTTCAGTATCAGGATCCTACACAGCCAATGGACAACACCGCCATGGTTGCCCAACTTGCTCAGTTTTCCGCTCTCGAACAAATGACGAACGTCAACACCAACCTCACGCAGATGATTACGGGACAAGGCACTGCCCTGGAAACGACCTCGGCGAGCATGGTCGGAAAGACTGCGGTCTTCAATTCCGATCAGGTTAGCCTTACCCAAGGCAAGACGGCAACCTTCACTGCCAGCCTTTCATCGGCCGCAGCCAACGTCGCGGTCACCATTCAGGACGGTGATGGCAACAGTGTGCGCACCATTGGTGAAGGGGCATGTGCATCTGGGAACAATACATTCACCTGGGACGGCAACGACAACAATGGCAATTCCATGCCAACCGGAACCTACACCGTCCAGATCTCAGCCACCGATATCAACGGAAACCCGGTCTCCCTTACTCAAAATGGCAGTGCTCCCATTACCGGCGTCGTCTTTAACAATGGCACACCACAATTCATAGCGGGTGGTTCTACCCTGCAGCTCTCAGATATTTCACAATTGGACGAATAGCAACCCAAGGAAAGGAAACGAACATGAGTCTAGAAACATCACTGTACGTGGGCGCGAGCGGACTCGATGCCTCCTCGTCAGACCTCTCGGTCGTAGGCGATAACATTGCAAACAGCAGCACGGTGGGCTTCAAGGCGGCGCGCACGGTATTTTCGGACGCCATCGCCCAGCAGCTGGCTGGCCAAAGCGGCCAAACCGGCTTGGGCGTCACGACCCAGGCGATCCAGAAGCTGTTTTCTCAAGGTAGCTTCACCACGACAGGGCTTGCGACCGATGTCGCTATTCAGGGCAATGGCATGTTGGTTGTCAGTGGCAACCAAGGCGGTGTCGATGGGACATTCTACACTCGCAACGGCCAGCTAACTATCGACAAGAACGGCTATCTGACTACCCTGGGCGGACTGCAAGTGCAAGGACTGCAAGCCGACGCCTCGGGAACCGTCACGTCAGGGCTCCTGGGCAGTTTGCAGGTCGGGAATGCCTCCGCCCCTGCCGAGGCGACCAGTAGCATCACCATTCGAGGGAACCTCGACCAGACCGCAACACCCACGGACACAAATTTCAGTGCGGCGGATGCCAAGGACACGTCCAACTTCAATACCACCATGACGGTTTACGACTCTCTGGGCAACGCCATCCAGCTCGAGATCTACTTCTGCAAGAAGGATCCAGCGAATACCAACGCTGGTGACTCCGGAGACTGGACTTATCACGTCCTGACCGACGGTGGCAACTTGTCGGTGGATGGTGCGGGCAATCCTGCCGTCTCGGGCACCGCCACGGAGGTGGCCACAGGCGAGCTGGATTTCGACAATCAGGGTCAACTCATTGTGAACACGCCCATTCTCAACGCTTTCAGTCCCAAGAATGCCGTTGCTCCCCAGCAATTGACTTTCGATTTCGGCACTGGGACCTCTACCGGCGGCACCGGACTCGATGGGCTCACCCAATACGCCGCGACCTCCGCCGTGAGCTTCGTAACCCAGGAAGGATCCAGCTCCGGTAGCCTTAGCAGCATTGCTATCGGTCAGGACGGAACCATCACCGGCGGCTTCACCAACGGTCAGACCCGAACCCTCGGCCAACTGATTCTCGCCGATTTCAAGGCCCCCGATCAACTCCAGCGGATCGGGTCGACCCTCTACACCGAAACGCCCACCTCGGGGTCACCCACGTTGGGGACGCCTTCGACCGCGGACCGCGGCAGCATCAACGCCGGCACCTTGGAGCAATCGAATGTCGACATCAGCGCGGAATTCGTCAACATGATTTCTGCGCAACGCAATTTCGAGGCGAACTCGAAAACCCTGACGACTGCCGATCAGCTTCTTGCCGAGCTGATGCAGATCATACGTTGATCGACCGTGCGGCAAGCGCTTCACCTTCGCAAGGGGCTTCTTAGCGCTGCCTCTCGGCTAAAGCGAAAGCTGCTTCATGCCGACATCAACTAGGAGACTCCCATGATTCCACTGATTCGCCTCGACGGCTCGGAGGTGGTCGTCAACGCCGAGTTGATCGCGACGGTGGAGAAGACACCTGACACGATGCTAACCTTGACGACTGGCCACCACATCCTCGTCAAACAAAGCGTCGAGGATGTTGTGGCACAGGTTGTCGAGTATCGGCGCAAGCTCCTGTGTGGGCCCGAAGTCGTCTCCAGGGAGGAATAGCCGATGGATTTTGGAACCATCGGCGGCATCGTTTTCGCCATCGGCATGATCCTGGTTGGGCAAGCCATCGAGGGCGGTCATGTCGGTTCGATCCTGCAGGTCACGGCCGCTATGATCGTCTTCGGTGGTACCATCGGTGCCGTCGCAGTCTCCTTTCCCATCAACGAGTTCATACGCGGCATCAAGATGGGCGCCGGGACGCTCACCCAGCGCAAGAGCGACCTGCACCTCATTTTGGACCAGGTCGTCGACCTGGCCGGCGTGGCCCGGCGCGATGGCGTCCTCGCCCTCGAACAGAGGTTGCCCGAGCTCAAGGATCCCTTTCTCAAGCGTGCCGTCGGATTCATCGTCGACGGCGTGGACGCGACGGTGGCGCGCGACGCTCTCGAAACCGAGATCATGCGCGAATTCGAGGAGGGAACCGTCGGCGCCAAAGTCTTCGAAGCGATGGGCGGCTACGCGCCCACCGTCGGCATCTTGGGCGCCGTACTCGGTCTCATTCACGTCATGGAAAACCTGAACGACCCTTCGAAGCTCGGTGGCGGCATCGCCACGGCCTTCGTGGCCACCGTGTACGGCGTGGGCAGCGCCAACCTGCTGTTTCTCCCCCTCGCCAACAAGATCAAACGCAAGCTTGCCCTGGAGAAAGAGCGGCGCGTCTTGATAGCCGAAGCGGCGCTATCCATCCAAGCCGGGCTCAACCCGCGCGTCTTGCGCGAAAAGCTGCTGGCCTACGCCGGCCTGCACGGCGCCGCGGCCGAAGCCAAGAAGGAGTGACCTTTGGCCAAGCGCGAGACGCCCGAAGAGCACGAAAACCACGAGCGCTGGCTGGTCTCCTACGCCGATTTCATCACCCTGCTCTTTGCTTTTTTCGTGGTCCTGTATTCGACCAGCCGTATCGACAACAAGCGCATGGTCGATGTGGTCAAGTCGATCAAGTTCGCCATGCATTTCAAGGGTCAGGGCGGTGTCGACACCATGCCCATCTTCGACGGCCCCGCCAGCGAGGGCGGATGTCAGGCCAACCTGTCCGATTCGGAAAGACCTTCGCAAAAGCAGATCGAGGCCATCGAGGCCATGCGTAGGCGCATGGAAAAGAAATTCAAGGGCTTCCTATTGGAAAAGCCCGGCTTGACGACGGCGGTGACCCTGCACGTCGAGGGCAGGAAACTCATGGTTCGCCTTTCCGTCGCGCATTTCTTCGATCCCATGCAGGCAGCCTTGCGGCCGGATGTCATTCCCCTCCTGGATGTCGTCGCCGACGAGCTCGCCCGCATGCACCGGCCGATTCGCATCGAGGGACACACCGACGACACGCCCGTCATTACCACGCGCTACCGCGACAATTGGGACCTCTCGGCCTCGCGCGCGGCTTCGGTGACCAGCTACATCGAGCGAGCGCATCAGGTTCCAGGCACCCTGCTGAGCGCAGCGGGCTATGGCGATAGCCGTCCCATCGCCAGCAACGATACCGCCGCCGGTCGCGAGCTGAACCGTCGCATCGACCTGGTGATCGAGATAAAGCCGACTGACAACCTTGACGCAATCGCACGGTGAGGACAAAGTTGCCGAAGCATAATCGTTGGTGACTCGACTCATCATCTCTGACTCAAACACTCAAGATGGTCGCGTGGCGTCTGGAGCTCAAGTCAATCCAAGCGCTTGACGTGTCTTACGGCGGCATCGAGGTCTTGATGAGGTCGACGATGAGTGACATCGGGCGGCGGGGACTGCAAACACGGTTGTCGTAGTCTGGCGTGCGATGGACCATTCCGAAGCGGTAATCGACCGGATTCGTAACGGGACGACCGTCTTCGTCGAAGTAGTGCAAAAAGTTCGCGTATCCCGCATCGCCGAAGCGCGATCCACGTACAAGCTCCCGGACCGTTTCGAAAACCGGAAACCAGACATGTCCCGGTTTCTGAAGTGTGCCTCCGCCGCCCGGATCGAAGACGATCCTCCCCCCGGGAGCTTTGATCGACCGCGCGATGAGCAAGTCACAACGGTAGTCGGGGACCGACAGTCGAAACAACCCGCCTGCCTTGAGAATACGCCAGACTTCATCGAACACCTGGATGAGTTGGTCGTACGCGATATGCTCGAATACGTCCTCGGATTGGAACGAATCGGTCGACTCCGATGGGATGGGAAAGGGCGTGCGTACGTCGTGTCGAATATGCCGTTCGTCGCCAGCATGTTCGCTGAGGCCCACCACGCCGAGGTACCCGGGTATTGCAGGGATGTCACCGGCATAAAGGCGCATGGGGCGCAACGCCAGCGCGCGTTCCCAGGTCATGGGATTTCCGGAGTCTGTCATCTTAGCAATCCTTGGGCGGCCCGCCGTCCGTGCCATTGAAGCTCAGAAGCTCGGCGAAGACGGACTCGATCTGGTCGACCGATCGGCGGATATCGAAGACCTTTCTGGCACGCTCGCGCCCAGCCTGAGCAAGCGACCGCCAACGCTCATCGTTCTCGCGGAGTCCAGCCAAGGCCGACGCGAGCGCCGACGACCTGTCCGCTGGCACGAGAAGGCCACTCACCTCGTCTTCTACCACCTCCCTCGTGCCACCCGTGCCGGAGCTCACCACGACCATCCCCGCAGCCATCGCCTCGACCTGCGAAATCCCAAAGGGCTCATCGAATTGACTGGGAAACGCCAGCACATTGTGCGTGAAGAACAGCGTCTTCAGATGCGAGCGATCCAAGAAGCCAACGAAGGCAACCTTCGGTGCCATGCCCACGTCGGCCACTCTGGCCTTGAGAGCATCGACAAACTTCTGGTCAGTAGATGAGCCCGCGATGGTACACGTAAACGGCACCCCGCTACGATGCATCTCTGCGAGCGCCTCTACCAGAACGTGCGCGCCCTTGTATGGCAACACGATGCTCGCGTAGGCAATTCTCAGTATGTCCCTATTGGGCAAATCCTTTGAATCGAATTCCTGGACCATGGCACCGGGATAGATGACGTCGATCTGCGGAAATGCATATCCCGCTCCAAGCACCTTGCGTGCCAGCCACACGCTGGCCGCCGCCAAACGATAGCGTGCATCCTTGGGGACATCGACCGGGGCATAACCGGGAGATGCATTCCCGAGGTGGTGTAGCACCGGTACCTTGGCATCCAGGAGCGTTTCGATTATCGAGTGCCCAAGGAAATCGATATTGCCGAGAAGGCACAACTGTGGTTGATACGAATCGAGGACATTCTTCATCACCGTTCGGTTGTGCACCATGCATTCGCGGATCTCGGAGAGTTCCCCGGTCCGCGTGCGCCCACCCTCCCAACCGCCAAACAAGCGCAGCGAACGATCAATGCCGACCTCCCGCACGGGCTTATCACCCAGATAGCTCGTGTCGGTGGAGAGTACGTGGACCTCGTGGCACCGCAAGCGCAGGAGATGCGAGAAGTCGGCCAAGAGGCGACCATAGCCGCCCAATTCCTGCGGTGGGAACAGGTTGTTGACGACAAGTATCCTCTTGGGCGACAGCAAGGCTCCTTCCGGCTTTGTGCTAATCCCGCGCGGAAATAGATCCAGGAATTCCTCGAGCCGCACGCATTCATTTTCCCTTGCCGTGTGCCGATAGAGAAGCGCAAGCATCTCGCGTGCCCGCTGGTGCGTGGGCCGCAGCGCAACCGCCGAACGAAGGCAAAGCTCGCCAATCTCTTCCAGTCCGAGCTTTATTGCGAGAATGGAAGTATCTGTGAGTTCGTCCGGTTCCTCGGGCAACCGCTCGACGACAGCCTTCAGTAAGAGGCGCGCCTTGTACTCTTCACCCCGTGCGAGCAACGCTTGACCTAAAAGGCATGGTCGTTGGCAAACAAAGAATCGTGTCGAGCCGCCCCTGGCGGCGAATCCCAAGCTCGTCAGTACCGCAGTCAGGGCAGCGCGTCTGTCGGCTCCCAGTCCCCGAACGAATGCCACTTCAAACGCCGGCTGATCGAGCAACCAGTCACGCAGCTCTGACCCGTCCCGTGCCTCCACGAGGGCAAGAAGATCCCACGGATTCTCCGGATGACCGTCCTTGGAATCGCTCAACCACCTGACCCGGTCCACGCCCCCCGCCCTTTGCAACGCCGCGAGAAGCCCCGGCGACACTTCCGCCCTCGTTCCACCCAAAGTAATGGTCACCCTGGGCAAGTCCAGCAAATCGAGGATAGCCGCCCAGTCACCACAATCTTGCATCAGTACACGGCTATGCGACCGAAACAGTTGAAGTTCCTGCGCCCGTTCATAAATCGCCGCGCGCGCAGCCACGGTCGCGACGTTGCTTACCGGGACAATCTTCGTCCGCGCGTCCAGGGAGATGTCGTATTCCTCCCGCAGCGCTCCCTTCGTTATCCAATCAACAAGCTCGTTGGCCTTCGTGGCGGGCGCATGGCGAAGCCAGAACGCCTCTTGGCCACGCCGGGCAATAGCCAACGTATCCTTGGGATTATCGAGGAAGTAACGTACCTTTTCGATCAACTCATCTTCATTTCTCCACGCTTCGTAATCTAGCCCCTCTTTGAAAAGCAACTCTAGGCCCGCTTCTGGGGCGAGACGATCCGTGAGCAGAAAGCCCCCGCTCGACATGACCTCGAAGACCCGGAGATTCAGATCCCCGTTTAGGCTGCAATTGAGACCGATAAGTGATCCCGCGTATAGCGCCGCAGCCACCTTCTGCGGTGCTGCTACGATAGTCAGTGGCAAGCCGGCCTTCTTAAGCCGCGCGAGTACCTGATTGCGGAAAGGGTGGAATCTTCCTGTTTGTCCGACGAATAGAATCTGCGGAGCTCGCCCATCTACCCACTGCTGCCGGTGCGGGTACACATTTAGACCCGGCATCCAACAGACCTTCGAGAAGCCCGCCTCGGCAAAGAAATGCAGATGGTGACGCTTATGATCGCTGGTCACGAAGTCGAATCGCTCTTGCTCCGCGTAACTGAGCAAACGACGAATAGGTGCTTCGAAGTGTTGAGTATTGCCCGCGACAAGGACCTTGGGGCACCGAAATGACGATAGGTTCTCAGGAAAGTTTCTGCCCGTCGCATCTGCCTTCACCACAACGAGGTCCGGCTTGTCCCATCCCGCTAATAGTTTGATAAAGGAGGCATCGTAGCTACCGACCGGTGTTTGAACTGACCGCGCCCTTCCCTCTGCATCCCTCGCCCCCTGGCAATCCGGGCCACAAAATAGCTCATCTTTGGAATAGAGATTCGGTCTGTACCCAGCGCGTTGTCCTAGCGCGATCACAATCACCTTGAGCGACGGGTACCCCTCCGACTCCTGGTCCTCCGTCTTGGTTGCTTCGCCCACACGACTACTCCCTTTCAGTCCATTTATCGATGCATTTAGGTCGAGGTCCACGCATGGGGAATCGACCCATTATCCGAGAAACTTGACCAACAAGTCCACCAGAGTGCCCAAGGCACGAGCAGCCGCTCACCTTCTCCGCCCCCTGACTGACTAGGTCATCTGGAGAGCCTTGCACTCGCGTCCGCAATGGGCACGCCACGCTTCTCGGTAGGCGGACTCGAGCCCACGCGCCATGCGCCCTACGTCCATCACGGACGAGGTCTGGAACCTGGCACGCAATCCGCGGTGCAGCTCCGTCAGCCGATCTCGATCCTTGCCCAACTCCACCGCTTTCTCCACGTACCCTTGGCGATCCCTGGCTACAAGCTCTCCCAGACCCGATGCCAACAGTAGGCTAGCTCCCACGCGGCCCGCATGGCTCTTGCCCTCGAAACTGACGACCGGCGTGCCCATCCACAGAGCCTCGCAGGTGGTCGTCGTTCCGTTGTAAGGGAAGGTATCGAGAGCCACGTCGACCTGGTGGTAGAGTTTCAAGTGGTCCACCGGTGACCGCTCGTGACCCATCATACGAACGCGTTGCTTGTCCTCGATCCCGCGCGCCGCGAAGGCATTAAGGATGCGAGCCTGAACCTTTTCATCACGGAGACCCCGTGCTTTTAGCAACATTACGCTTTCAGGTATCTCCGCAAGGATCGCCGCCCACGTGTCCAGTACCACGTCGTTGATCTTCGCCAAATTGTTGAAACTGCCAAACGTGACGTGATTCGCCGCCTGCGCAGGCTGTTCCGCTAGCAGCAGCTCCTTGCCCCAGGCCGGCGGACGGTACACCAGGAATCCACCCTCGATGCGAATCAACTTCTCCGCATGCCATGCATCGCTTGGTCCCGGTGGGTCAGCGATGGCATCTGATATTCGATAGTCCATCGCCGACAATCCTGTCGTGTTCGGATAACCAAGGTAGGTCATCTGTATGGGCGCCACCCGCCTGGCCAACATTGCCAGCCGGTTGTCAGCGGTGTGCCCGGAAAGCTCAACCAGGATGTCGATTCCGTCCTCCGCGATCAGGCCGGCTAGCTCATCGTCCGTCATGCGGTAGACTGTTCGCCACTTGTCCGTGGCAGACCTGATCCGGTCGGTCATGGCGTCGCTGGCATTGCCGGTCGCGTAGCAAGTCACCTCGACCCGCTCCCGGTCATGCGCCTCCACGATGGGCGCTATGAAGAACGCCACCGAATGAATCCGGAAGTCGGGTGACAGGTACCCAACCCGCAGCTTTCGTTCAGGATTGAAGGAGCGCGACGGGAGGGCACGCGGATCCCCCGCCACGATCCGCTCGAATCGTCGATGCTCGGCAGCTACCCATCCAGCATCGGCGGTAGGGTCATCGTTGAGCGAGAGAAGATAGCTCGAAAAGATGGCGGGTACGTCGGGCTTCAGAGCCACCGCCCGCAGGTAGTGCTCTCGGCACTGGGTCTGCTCCCCCTGGTCGCGGAGAAAGAGCGCGATGTTGTTTTGAGCCTCACCACAATTCGGATCGACCTCCAGTGCTCGCCGTAGAAAGCTCACGGCGACTCCTGTCAGTCCGGCCAAGTTCGCCAACAGACCAAGGTGGGTATACGCCACGACCGAACCCGGATTGAGCTTCAAGACCTGTTGAAACGCCCCCTGCGCCTCGGCAAGTAGACGCAGATCATAGCACGCCAGTCCCAAATCGTTGTAGTAGGTGGCATTGCTCGGATCGAGATTGATTGCCCGGGTGAAGTGCTTGATCCCGAGCTGGAGGTTCCCTGTCTGCGCGTGGCAACGCCCGAGCTCACGTTGAACCGGCGCGGAGTCGGGCTCGAGCTCGGCCTTCCGCTGAACCAATGGCAAGGCCTCGCTGAATCGTCCTGTCTTGATGAGCGGTTCTGTCCGCCTTCGGAGCATTGCAAGATAGTTGCTCCGAATCTGAGCGTCTTGCGGAGCCAGGTCATAGGCCTTGGCAATGAGCTCGAAGCCGTCATCGTCCTTGATGCCCAGTCTGTCATAGACAGTGGCCAAGTTGTTGAAGACTTGGGCATCGCTTGTTCCAACGGCGATGACGCGCGCATAGGCGTCCTCCGCCGACTTCCAGTCCCCGCTTGCGATGGCTTGCTTAGCCCGATGACACAGATTGCCGACCACGCTCCCTCTGCCGGGAAGTCTGGAATCCCATCTTGCACGCTGTGCGGCATTTCTCCTCATGGCTGCCCTTAGCTTCGCCTTCGGCCGCCCGCACGAATTTCTTTAGCCTACGAGCTAATCTTCAGGTTCTCGATTTGGGTGAGATAGCTCGTCGCGGTGTTGTACCCGCTGATCAGAGTTTCCATGTTGGTGAACTCATCCGTGAGCCTCTGCCGTTCGGCATCCAGGTAGTTCTGAAAGTCAGATTCCTCGCCGGTCATTTCTGTGATGCTCGACTGCAACGAGTTCTGCTGGAGCACGAGCGACCCATCCATCGAGTCGGTCTGTGCATTCACCAAGGATGTCACAGAGGCGGCGATGCCGCTCGTCGAATTCGAGAAGATGGCATTCACGGCGCTAGGATTGGCCGCGATTGCGCTGTTCATCGTCGTGGTATCGAGCGTCAGTGACCCATCTCTTTGCAACTTGAGTCCGAGGTCTGACAATGTGCGAACGCTCCCAGTTGCGACGACCGTCTGGGAAAGCATCGCCTGCATCGCATTCTGGATGGTGGAGGTCGTCGAGTGGTTGAGCAGGGTATCTCCGTACGACTGTGTTGGATCTGGATCGAGCTGACCGCGAAGAGTCGTTGCAAGCGTGTTGTATGCTTGCACGAAGCTGTTGAGCGCGGTCTCGGTTCCACTCGCATTTGCGACGAAATTGACGTTGTTACTGACATCCGATTGGCCGGTAAGATTTAGCGTAACGCCGGGGATAACATCGGTGACGGTGTTGCTTGGCCGTGAAACCGAGAGGCCATCGATACTGAACTGGGCATTCTTGGCCGACTGTGTCACCGCTAGACCAAGGCCTGGATCGCTCACGACGGTAAGGGCGGCTCCCGCCGTGGTCGCGAATCCGGTGCTACTACGGGCTACGCTGAGATAGCAACCACTACCGGTCGAAATCACGGAAGCATTGAGGCCAGGGATATCCTGATTGATCGCCTGAGCGACACCCGACAGGGTCATTCCCGTCGTATCGATCGTGGTCGTGTTGTTCCCGTCGATACTGAATTGCAGTGTGCCGTCCGGGACCAAAGTGGCATCCGTGGCCGACGAGAAGCTTGTAGACCTCATCTTGGCCGCTTGGGCGAGCGCCGACACCTGGATGGCGTAGCTACCTTCGGATGTTGCCGACCCGCTCACCGTGAAATCGCTGTAGGTTGAATCCGGCTGGATCGCAACAACGCCACCCGTGGAAAGACTGTTTGCGGCGGTCTGCATGGCTTGTAGCTGGGAGACGAGCGTCCCCAGGGTCGATATTTGGACCTCATAGTCGCTTTGCTTCTGCTGCAACGCAGTAAGGGGAGCTGAATCCGCCGAGATCAGTGCGTCAACGATCGATGCCGTATTCAATCCTGAGGCAAGCCCGCTGGTTTGAAAGAGTGCGGAGGTGGCGGATGTAATGGCAGATGTTGTAGACGGCTGTGAAGACGAGGCGGTGGACGAGATGGAGCTAGCCATGACTGCATTCCTCTCTCTTTCTATCGACAAATTTCCGGACGTGCTTAAGGAATTATCCCCTGCCGTCGGTAGACACGCGATCGCCGCGCCGCGCCCAAGCGATTCATCGCCACCATCGTCCGTTGCCGCAATTCCTCTCCGAGGACCCCGTAGCGATGGAGCAAGCCCCGCACCTCTGCTACGTCACTCTCGTGCACCGAGGATGGCATTGTCGAGAATACCTCCTTCATTTCCACTACAACTGCGGCCGCGGCCTTGGGATCTCCCCTTTCCATGAATCCAACGATCCTTCTAAGAAGGTCGCATAACCGCTGAGTTGCCGACAACGGCATAGCTACCTCGCCATAGACATCGCAACGCCGCCAGATGAATCCGCTACCGCCTGCTCGAAGGCCTCCGCAATCGGAGCGAAGACGCGCTCTGCTTCGCGCACATGCTCGCAACTGAACTTCGTTCCGGCCATACCCAGGCGGCAGGCCACGAACGTATAGAGGTCCTTCAAACGGGCACACAACTCGGGTGCAACATCCTCCTTGAGAGTCCCTTGAAGTCCAAGCACGATAGCCGCTGCCTTGCCGGCCATGACGCTGCCCGAACGGTAGTCCCCTCGGTCGAAGGCTCCAGCCGAGGCCCGCATATTCCGCAACGCAGCCTGAAAGAGCGCAACCATGATTTGCGGCGCCGACCCTGTGTTGACCCCAACCTTCGTATAAGCGGAAATCGGACTCATGACGACTCCTTCTCTAAAGACCCTTCGGGCCAAAACGCGCAGACTTCGCTCCTTTGGACTCGGCCGCCCCGGGATCCTCCCGGAGCGGCCTCGCGATATGTTGGGTTACTGGTGGCGCCCTAACAGCTCACTTCGGCAATTACTGCAGCAGCTTGAGGGCCAGCTGCGGTATCTGGTTCGCCTGTGCCAGGACGGACACGCCGGCCTGCTCCAGAACCTGCTCCTTCGCCATGTTCGACGACTCGGTCGCCACGTCCACATCGACGATGCGGCTGTTCGATGCCGAAAGGTTCTCGGACGTGGTCCCCAAACTGGAGATGGTGTCCTGCAAACGGTTCTGCGCGGCACCAAGAGTCGCTCGGCTGCTCGACACGTAGTCCAGCGCGTTGTCCAGCGCGGTGATCAGAGCGCCAGCATCCGTTCGAGACGTGGTCGTGTCCGTGCCCGCTACCGAGCTAGAGAAGTTGTTGAGCGCTGCGTTCAGAGCGCTCATGACGGTACTCGTCGACCCAGACAATCGCGTGTCGACGAAGGACACGCTCGTCTGCTCTCCCTCGTTAGCGCCGGTTTGAAGGATCGCGGCTCCGGAGGTGGTTCCAGTATCGACCGAAAGGGCTGTTCCAGCCGAACCAAAAGCATCGCCGATGTCAGCCGCAACCGCCGTTGATCCAGTCGTGTTTGCCAGGTTAACTTTGACGCCGAACTTCGAAAAGTTGAGTGTTTCGGTTCCGCCATTAGCCAGATCAGATGCCGCAATTGTTTGGCTTTGGCCCGTCGTAACTCCAAGTGAATTCACCTGGGTCATCGTAATGTTGCCTGAGGTGTCTGCGCTAAACGTATATCCCAAGCCGGACGCGGAGCCAGACACGTCAATACTGGCCACAGAGACATTCACGGCGGAGCCTGTGGTTAGTGCAGTACCTGCGGCGAGCTCAGTGGTGTCGCGGCATATCCCACCGTCCCTTGCAGCGAAGTCAACGATCCGTTGAGCAACGTCTGTCCGTTGAACTTCGTGGTGCCAGAGATGCTGTCGATCTCCTGCTGCAATTGCCCAAGCTCGAGGTTGATATTGGCTCGGTCGCTCTGGTCGTTGGTGTCTGACGCTGCCTGGACGGACAGGTCGCGCATGCGCTGCATCATCGACTGCACCTCATCCAGTGCGCCTTCCGCCGTCTGGATCATCGAGATACCGTCCTGCGCGTTTTGAGATGCCTGCGTCAGACCACCGATCTGCGCCTTCAACTTCTCGCTGATGGCCAGGCCCGCAGCATCGTCGGCCGCGCGGTTGATCCGGAAACCGGACGACAATCGCTCCATCGACGTGTTGAGGGAGTTACTGGTTGACGACAAGTTGTTCTGAGCACTGATTGCACTTACGTTTGTTTGAATGGAAAGCATGACCCAACTCCTTTTTCTGTTCTCTTCTGGGCGCCTTGCCCGTCTTCAATCAGAGATACGGCACGAAACCCGCACTCCGATAAGTACTGGCAAGTACTTTCAATTCAAGTCCGTCCGAATCTCCGTTGTAGGCCACGAACGTGACTATGCCCGGCTCAGCCGCGATCCGCGGGGCCGCGAGCATCAAATGGTCTTCAGGTCGTCGGAAGCATACCCACGAGCGTCATGCTCATGGTCTTCGCGGCCGCCGTCAATGTTGCATTGAGCGCATACTGCGCAGAGCTGAGTTGGGTCGATGCGGTCAGCACATCGGCATCCATCAAATTTCCCAGCTTCACCGTTTCATCCGACGCAGCCGTCTGCGCGGTGGTCACAGCCGACTGAAAGACATCCTGTGCCATTCCGGCTTGTGTGTTGCCCGCGGCTACCTGGTCGATTGCGGTGTTGACCGTGTCCACGCTTGCGCGTATGGCGTTACCGTCATTGCTCCGCAGGGCCGTGGATAGGTCGGAAAGCGTCTTCAGCAGATCCACGCCATTACTGCCACCCTTCACGATGGCATTCGCGTCAATCGATGAGGTCTGGTAAACACCGGGGGCGATTTCGACCGAGCGCACCCCCGTCCCTCCCACATAGTTGCCACTTGCATCGAAGGGCGGTGCGTTGTCCTTGTCGCCACCGAAGATGTATCGCCCACCATACTGCGTGTTGAGTAGCGAGATCACCTGCTGGCTCAAGCCATCCACTTCGATAGCCGCTGTCGATCGATCCGTGGCACTGTACGTGTCGTTACCGAATTGAGTAGCGAGTTGCAGCGCCTGATTGGTAATCGTACTGATGCTCGAAAGTGCGCTACTCGCGGAGCTCAATTCGTCGGAGGCTCGCTGAGCGTCTTGCCCGACCGCCGTGTATCGCGCCTTGTCGACCGTGTGCCCCACGGCCAACGACGCCGCAACTGGATCGTCGCCAGGATGCTGCACCCGCATTCCACTTGACACCTCGTTCTGTGCCTGCGCGAGATTTTCCCGAGATCTCTCGGTTTGCGCGATGGTGCTTTGAAAGATCATATTCTCGGTGACTCGCATAAACGCCCCCTAGAACATCTTCATCAGTGTGTCCAGCATATCGTCGCCCGTCGTTATTACCTTGGCCAGCGCGTTGTAGGCATTTTGGGCCTGGGTGAGACTGATCAATTCGTCGTCTACCGAGACGCCGGAAGCCGAGCCGCGTGCATTCTGCAAATCGGCGAGCAAATTCTGGTCGAATTCCGAGCCGTCGTTCACGGTTGAAACGGCAATACCGAAGTCCGACGTTATCTTGGCCATGCCATCCTGAACGTCCAGGCCATTGGAAAGTGGCGTGTTCTCGGTGGCGATAATGGCTTGCAAATTGGTGGAATCACCGGGCCCGCCTGTTGCACTGCCCGCTGCCGCAACCAGCGATGGATTGGCATAGGTGGTCGGATCTACGGCGATGTCCGCTGCCGCTCCCGCCGAAGTAGTCAGGTTGGCGAACAGGTCATTCTCCTGACTACCATCCAAGGCATAGCCAGCTTCGCTCGTTCCATTCACCTGGGTTGCGAAATCGTAGGCTAGGGTATCGAGGCTGCTCGCCGCCTGGCCCAAGACATCGTCGCGCGCGGTCACCAGGCCTCCGATCTGACCGCCCAGCTCGCTCGATTTCAACGTCGTGGGCGCGCTGCCATCCACGGGCGTGAAGACGACATCGACATGCCCATTGTTGCTGCTGTTCGATTGAACGCTGAGCTTGGCCGCATTGCTGCCGCTCACCAGGCAGGTTCCACTCGGCAGAAAGACGCTGACATTGGAATGGTTGTCGGGCACAGGCCTGGCACCGATCATTTGTGCCAACTGGTCGAGATCGTTTTGCCGGACGTCGAGCAGGTCGTTTGGTGTCCTTCCGGAATTGACGGCCAGGGCGATCTTTGTGTTGAGGTCGGCGACACTTGTGAGCAGGCCGTTCACGGTATCTACCTGCGCACTCACGCTTTGGTCGATCCCGCTTCTTGCCGTGGCAATGGATGCCGCCGCCTGATTGAAGGCCGTGGCGACCGTTTGCGTGCTATCAACCACCGCTTGCCTTAGGCTCAGGTCTCCTGGGTTCTGGTTAAGATCACGCAAAGCGGAATAGAAGTTCCCAAGTGCATCGGTAATCCCACCTTGTGCGGTGGGATCCAATGCCGAGATCGTCGAGAGGGCATCGGATTGGGCCGACGAGCTGGAGGCGTTGGCGAACGCAGTATTGATTTGTGCTTCTACGAATTGGTCCCGGCTCTGAACAACCCCCTGCAAGGTAACCCCGCGCCCGATGAAGGCGTTCGTGCCAGTTTCCTCTTCGGGAATCGTCTCGGTGGCAACAGCCGTCTGCCGAGCATAGCCTGGCGTGTTGGCATTCGCGATATTGTTGCTCGCAGTAGCGACCTGGGCACGAAAGACTCCCAGGCCCTGACCCGCGTTGGTAATGATGCTGAGGAGATCCATGGCTCAGGCCACTCGCCGTGCGGTGCCGGACAGACCGCCGCTGCGAACGCCGCCGTAGCGGTCGTAGGCAGCCGCTTGTGGCGCCAGCGCCGATAGATACCCGCGCACGCAAGCCAGCGCGCGTCTGGCGAGAAGCTGATTGAGAACGTCGATCTCTTGCAGGGCCTGCGCCGACGCCCGCAGCTCGGATAGGGCCTGCGCCACCTTGCTGGCCGCGTGGATGCCTGAAGCGTACAAGATGTCGAGCGACACCCGGTCCACGCCAAGCACGCTTGCCGCGGCGACCAAGGCGGCTCCAAGCTCGTCCTGCATCTGGGCCAGCCTCACGTTGAGCTCACCCCGTAGGCGGGCCCGCTCGAACAACCCCTGCACGTCGAGCTTGCGCACCAAGACCCGCTGTTCGCGTGCCTGTTCAAGCTCAGCCTGGAGCGCTTGGCGCATTCGGGTCGCAACGTCCAGGGCATGTTCGAGTGGGTCCATCAGCTATCCTCCGAAGATGGCTTTCAAGCGAGCGTCGACTTCCGCCGCTTGAACGATTTTTTCCGCCAATTGTCCGGCATCGGGTTGGTAACCGCCCTGGCGGATGGCGGTTTCGAGCTCCTGCAGCCGCGCGCCGCGGTCGACTCCCATACTGGCCTGCACCGCTTGCACGACGGCCTCGACCTGCTTGGCCCCGTCCAGGCTGACTTTGTCCGCCTGCGGGCGTACTGCGGTTTTGTCCCCCGCCGGCTTGGCCGGCGCCGCGCCCGTTCCCTTTAGCGATTGTTTGTCTTCGACCCTCATGGCTGTCTCCAATGGTGGTTCTATGGTTTCCTGCCAATCAGAACGTCGGCACGTTCTCCCCACCTATTAAGGGTCGACTTCGGATCTATCGGTTTTCCGTCCTTTCGAACTTCGAAATGCAGGTGCGAACCGGTGGCCCGACCGGTATGACCCACCAAGGCAACAGTGTCACCGGTCTTGACGCTATCGCCCTCCTTGACCTTCAGGGCCGAGGCGTGGCCGTAAAGGGTGCTGATTCCATGACCATTGTCGATTTCAATGGCATTGCCGTAGCCGCCGCGTCGGCCCGCTCGGCGCACAACGCCAGACGCGGCCGCGAGGATCGGGCTCCCTTCTTGCGCCGCGACATCCACGCCAGTGTGAAAGCGATGCGACCCGTTGATCGGGTCTATGCGCTCGCCAAATCCGCTCGAAACCTCAGGCGGCGACACATTCGTGGCGTCCGAAGGGGTGCCCGTCAACTTCGTGGACCGGTCGAAGAGGAATTCACCCGCCACGTTCGGGCCATCGGCAGCTGTCGGCTCGGCTGCAGCACCCTTTTCGAACGTGCCTTCGACGAGCTTGGCGACCCCGATGCCGCCACCCTGAGCCACAGCGTTGGCCAACGCCTCGCAAAACATTTCGCCGTAGATCTTGCCTCCGGCCTCGCTCATGCCGTGGAAAGCACCGCTGTCCTGGAGGAGCTGCTTGAGTAGAATGGATTCCAGGGTTTGCGCCCCTTCGGCAGCGTCACGAATCGGCTGCATCACATCACCTCCAGGTCGGCGTCGATGGCCCCGGCGGCTTTCATGGCCTGCAGAACCGCGACCAGGTCGCGCGGTCCAACACCGATCATATTCAGTGCCTTGACCAGATCCTCGACCGTGGTCGTGGCTGGCAGCGCCACGGCCCGACCACTGCTCTCCTGAGCCTCGATGTTCGCGGTGCGGCCCGTGACGGTCCGGCCCCCCTTCGACATGGCGTTGGGCTGAGATGCGAACGGCGTCTGGTTCACCTGGATGGAAAGTCCACCGTGCGCCACGGCCACGGGGCGAATGCGCACCCCCTCTCCGGCCACGATGGTGCCCGTCCGCTCGCTGACCACAATGCGAGCCCGTTGGTCGGGATCGACTTCCAGGGTTTCGATCCTCGACAGAAGGCCGACGATTTTGCCTTTCCATTCTGCGCCTGGCTTCACCTCGATGGAGGCTGGATCCAAGGCGTGCGCGGACTCCCCACCCAGCGATTTGTTGATCGCGTCAGAGATGCGCAGGGCGGTCGTGAAATCGGGACGACGCAGGCCGAGCATGAGCGGCTTACTCTCGAGATTCGCCAACACCGCGCGCTCGATGCTGGCGCCACTTGGAACGGTTCCCGATGTGGGCTGGTTCTTCTGCGTCCGCGAACCGGCCGAGCTCACGTCAAATCCCCCGGCCTGCACGGGCCCCTGCGCGATGGCATAGACTTTTCCATCCGGACCGGTGAGAGGGGTCACGAGCAGCACGCCTCCCGCGAGGGAGCGCGCGTCGCCCATGGAACCGACATTCACATCGATGTGGGTGCCTGGGCGAGCGTAGGAGGGCAACCGCGCAGTCACCATCACGGCGGCGGTGTTGCGCACCCACACGGACGATGGATCGATGCGGATGCCGAGACGGCCCAGCATGCCGGCAATGGACTGCGCGGTGAAGGTCACCATCTGGGTGTCACCGGTGCCGGCCAGCCCGACCACCAACCCGTAACCGAAAAGTGCGTTGTCGCGCACGCCTTGGACGTCGACCAGTTCCTTCACGCGAACCGGCGCAGCCGACGAAGGAGCAGCGAGGCTTGTGCCCGAGAGCACGACGACGGCGAAGAGGATGGTTTTGCGCATGACTTAAAAGGGCCAGATCCAGCCGAGATAGCGCGAAAGCCATCCCTGCTTCTGGTTGTCGGTGAGATCGCCTTGGCCAACAAACTCGATCTGTGCGTCCGCAACGACCGAGCTCTTCACACTGTTTTGCTGGTCGATATCGATGGGGCGCACGACCCCCGAAATGTAGAAGTGGTGCTCTTCGGAATTGACCAGGATGGCCCTATGACCTTCCACGAACAGGTTGCCATTGGGCAGGACCTTGATCACGACCGCCGGGACCGTTGCAGTCAAGGATTCACTGCGGTCGGAGGAACCCTGACTCGACAGCGCCGAAGTCGAGCTACCGCCGAGGTTGAGCCCGGAATCGGTGGAACTGACCTTCAGCTTCTTGAGGATGCCCAAGAAGGCATCGATCTTGGCCGCACTGGAAGAGCTTCGGGCAAGATTGGTGTCCGCGGAGCGGGTGGCGTTGGCGACCTCCTCGATGTTGATGACGACCAAATCGTTGGCGTGCAAGGCCCGCGCATCGGTGAACAGCATGGAAGCCGGCCGGTTGTCGCGCCACAGGCTGCCGGGTGAGGACGGCTCGTCCTCGCCTTTGCCTTCCGAGGGTAGCTTGTACTCGCGATGTTTGGGCGTGTACTCGGCAAGGTGCGCGGGCCCGCAACCGGCTGTGGCCCCCCAAAACACCACCAGCAGCCATCGGGCGGTCATCAGGGAACCTCCACAATCAGACGGCCGAAACCGTCCATATGTCCTTCGAGGTGTCTGCCCGAAGTGAGAACTGCGCAAGCTCGGCTCTCGCCGCACGACACCCGCCGCCCCTGGGCCTCGACCGCCAGTACCCCGGAAATCACGATGACCTTCACCGGATCGCCAGCGACCACGGCGCTTCTGCTCGCGTCACCAGGACGGATGATGGTTCCGGAGGGGAGGTTGCGAACCGCCACGGAGCCGTCGGGTGGAACGTAGGGCATGCGACCATGGATGACCTCTTGCTCGATCATGGCGAATGAAGAAGCCAGCGCATCACCCGGCCGCACGGCACGCGTAGTCACCGCCGTCTCGGCCCAAACCTCCAGCTGGACCCACCCCCAACCCGCACAGCCGCGGCCGGAATACTTGACCGCCACGCGACCGGAGCCATCGATGGCATGTGCCACGCTTGCATTTCTGATGTGGCAGGTTGCTCGCGCGGACCAAGAAATGGGCACGATGCGTGCCCCTGGAATCGCCAACGCGCGGGTTAGGGACTCGCTCACCTCGCCGGGCAAGATATTCCGCGCGGCCGGTGCCGTTTCGGAAACGGCGAGAAGAGCGAGTAAGAGGGCAACCATCGTCACGATTCCTGCCTAGCGAAGCTGAGTTAGTTTTTGAAGCATCTGGTCTGCCGACTCGATGACCTTGGAATTCATCTCGTAAGAACGCTGTGTGGTAATCATGTTGACCATCTCCTGAATGGCCTGCACGTTGGAGCTCTCGATATAGCCTTGGCTTATCGAGCCCGCACCCATGTCGCCCGGCTTGACCACCACGGGCTCTCCCGTGGCTGCATTGGCCCCGAAGAGGTTGTTTCCAAGCGCATCGAGCCCCCCTGGATTGGTGAAGAGAGCGAGTTGCAGCTGGCCAAGCTCGGTCGGGGTCGTGCGGCCGGGTGTGGCAACCAGCACCGTCCCGTCGGCTTGAATCGTGACGCTGGTTGCGTCCTGGGGAACAGTCAGGGCAGGCTGCACCACCTCGCCGGTCTGGGTTACGATTCTCCCCGTGGCATCGGTACGAAAGTTCCCGGCGCGGGTGTAGGCATAGTCTCCATTGCTGCGCTGGATACGAAAGAACCCACTTCCTTCGATCGCAAGGTCAAGCGGGTTCTGCGTCGCGGTTAACCCCCCTTGAGTGAACGAACGCGTGGTTGCCGCGGTTCGCACGCCAAGCCCGATCTGCAACGGGTCGGGGCGACCGCCTCCTTGGGCCGTCGGGGTCGTCGCAGACCGAATGGTTTCCGAAAGCAGGTCCTCGAAGTCCGCGCGCGCCCCTTTGAACCCGGAGGTGCTGCTGTTGGCGAGATTGTTGGCGATAACGTCGAGGTTGGTTTGTTGGGCTTCCATCCCCGTGGCGGCTGTATAGAGAGCGCGAAGCATGGGTTTTCTCCGTTATCGAACCGATCCGACCTGGATCACTCGATCATCGAGTTGCTTGTAGGCCTGGATGGCTTGCATGGCCATTTCGTAATTCCGTTGAGCGCCTATCATTTGAACGGTCGACTCGAGCGCCGAAACATTGCCGAGCTCCAGCTCTCCGACACGCACGCTGCCGTCGGCGACCTGGCTCATCTGCGTTCCTGTCGAAGGCGTCATCAGCGAGGAACCGACGCGGTCCATGGGACCTTGGCTTGCCCACAGCGATAGGGTTCCGACAACCTGGTCTTCGACCTTCACCTCGCCGGTCGACTCAATGGTCACCTCGCTTCCATCTGGAACGGTGATGGCCTCACCTGACGCGTCGAGCACCGGCAATCCTGCGATCTTCAAAACACCATCTGGCCCGGTCTCGATATGCCCGTTGCGCGTGTAGGCGACCTTGCCGCCTGGCATCTGCACGGCAAGCATGGCGTCGCCATCGGGGATGACATCGGTGAGAGAGTCCGTGGTTTCCGTGGTACCTGGCCGCATGTCGATGGTCGTCGCGACTGCGCCTGACAGGACCTTGTCGGTCGCACCGCCGGGTGGAAGGAACGAGCTGAAGGCTGGCCGCACGCCCTTGAAGCCTGGTGATTCGATGTTGGCCAGATTGTCGGCGATCGCGTCGAGTTGGGACGCCCGACCTATCGCCGCCGACATGCCTACGTAGATTCCATCAGCCACGTTGGTGTTCCTCGGTAAGCGTTCAAAGCAATTCGGGTGCCAGCCAGAGTGTCAGATCTATGGCGTAAGCCGAGCTCATGGCTGCATGAGCTTCAGGGGTCCAGCTCCAAACAATTCTGCGTTCTATCTCCTCTGCGACCTCCTCCCCCTCTGTGTCCTTTGTAGCGAAACATCCGAGCCTCATCCCGACAAGATCGTCCCGATTGCGGTCATCTCTGCCGGGCAACTATTGCCGCCCACTCCGAACGCTCGAGCATACCTAGGTTCGCGACAGGCACACTTCCTGCTGGACTCCGAAATGGGCTTCAGATTTTTCCCATTCGTACCGAGGAGAAGATCGTGGGCAAGAAGAATCGGCTGGAGACTGTCGTCTGGCTTCGAGAGACAGAGGAGGATCGCGCCCGCATGGCGATGGCCGATGCCCAACGCCACGTGGCCGCGGCGACCGGCGCTTTGTCAGCGGCCAAAGCGCGAGCGACGGCGGATGAGCGGCGAAGCGCGAGCGCGGCCCACTGGTCCCTGGTCGAGTCCGCGCACACGCGGGACTTGCAGGAAGCCAGGCAGGCGGAACACGCCGTGAAGGCCGCCTCCGACGGTCTCTCGCAAAGCCGCGCCCGCTATCTCGGCGCGCACACGCGAACCGAGGCCCTGCGCAGAGCCATCGAAGCCCGTCGCGCGGAAGAGACACGAGCCGAGGCGCAAGCCGAACGCAAGAACATGGACGAGATCGCCATGCTCTTGCGCGCGGCGATGGCGTAGAAGAGAGAGCACAGAGGTTTCGGAGAGCGCTGAGGTTGCCGGCGGCCCGCTTCCTCACGCCATTCGGCCGGCCAGGCGCGCGGGCAGCGCGGCGGTGACGCCGGCGATGGTGTCCGAATCCAGCCCAAGCAAGGCGGCGCCGCTCTCGACGATGGCGGCGCTTTCGTCCGCCGGCCGCGCCGACAAGTCATGTCCTGCCACCGCGGCCAACGCATTGGCCATGCGAACCACATTCGCCAGACGGTAGGGCCGCTCTTCGTCATACTGGTCGCAAAGCCCAACCGCATCGATAACCGAGTCGGGCAAGGTCCAGGCCCGCGTGATCGCAAGTCCAACCGTGCGCTCGCATTGCGTGATGATGCCGAGCCACTTCGACGGCATGATCCAATGATCGACCTGCTTGCCGAGCAATCTGCCTTCGGCGTCGAGGAGCATCTCGGCCACCACGGGCCGCCCGATGTCGTGCAGCAGACCTGCCAGGTAGCCCGCCTCGGGGTCGAGCCCCGGCAGGGCCTCGACCAGGTCGTGCGACAAGATGGCCACCGACAGCGAGTGCTCCCACAGTCCATCGCACATTTGTGCGATACGCGGATCGTGGCACTCGATCAGTTGGCGGGCCGCTGTCTCCATGAGAAAGAATGAAAGCTCGCGCGCGCCCAAGCGGGTCACGCAAGCCAGCACCGACTCCAGTTTGGTGAAGGTGGCGAACGCCACGCTGTTCGCCAGGTGAACCAGGCGCGCGGCCACCACGGGATCCGTCTCGATCACGGCCGATACCTCGTTCAGGCTGAAGTCGCGCTTGCGCAACAGGGTGAACGCGCGCGTCGCCACCCGCGGCATCGCCGCCAGCGCGATACGGTCCGCCGCCACCTGATCGAGCACGGCTCGCTCGACCATGGCGGCGAGCTCGTCGGAAGAGATCGTGAGACGTGAGAGCTTCAATTGTCCAACAACCATGAACCGCGGCTCCTGTGTTCCAGTCCATCGACGGATCCTGCCTCTGCCTTGATGGCACTAGGCGATGACGTGAAGGAGCGACTGACTCGTCTCGTCGGCCACGCGCGCCACAGCCAGGTTGGCCTCGGCAGCTCGCTGGTTGGCCATGACGGCCACCATGGCGCCAGTCAGATTCTCCTCCGAGCGTTGGCCACGAATGCGGTCCGCCATCGTTCGATGTCATCGCCGCGGGCCGTGTAGCCCGCCAGCGCGGTACCGAGTGCCTGGATCATGCTGCCTCTCAACCGGTTCTCGACACGCAAACAAGAAAGAGTAAGTCTCTTTCGTCGCGGGCTAAATGGCTCGCTTGCTTCTGCCGAATGAGTCTACAGGCAGACGATGCTTGGTTTCCGCAAAGTCGAACGCATGCTGGCCGTGCCGGATCCGTCCGAGCTGACGCAGATGATGGCCGACGCCGCCAACGACCTGTGTCAAGACACGCACGCCATCAAGCGCACCCTGCCTGACGTGGCAGCCGATGTCATGTCCCTGTGCCAGCAATCAACATCGGATGCTCTCCGCATCGAGAAATCCGTGACGCGCGATCCGTTCATCAGCGCCCAGATTGTTTCAGTGTCGAACTCGCCCATGTTCGCCCCGCGCATGCCCATCGTCAGCGTGCGCGACGCCATCGTGCGCATCGGCCTGTCCAACGTCAACGACATCGTCATGATGGTGGTCACCAGCTCCACCATGTTCCGCATTCGCGGTTTCGACGAGCACGTCACGAGCGTCACGTCCCGCTTCCCAGCCACGGCCCTGGCCGCGCGCTTGATCGCGTCCACCTTGCACCTGCCCATGGAATCCGCCTTCACCGCGGGTCTGCTGCACGACATCGGCGACCTCATTCTTCTCGACCGCTGCGTGAAGACCGGCAAGGTCAGGCCCGAGATGGTGCAGGAGCCCGTGTTTTACGGGGTCATCATGGATGCCCTGCACACCAACCACGCCAAGGTCGGTGCCGCCGTCTGCACCGTGTGGAAGCTGCCCAGCAGCACCGTGGAGGCCGCTGCCCATCACCATGAGTACAAGCTCGGCGGCCATCGCTTCTCGGCCAACCTGGTGGCCGCCGCCGACACTTTCGCCGACATCATGGGCATCGGCGTGGCCAACAAGCGCATCTGCGATCCGGCCGAGGCCGTGTTCAAGGATCTCGGTCTCAAGGCCGAGCAGGTGACGGCAACCTTGGTCCAATTCGGCAAGCTGCTACCATCGGTGAGGATCTTCAAGTAGGGCGGCGTATTGGGTTGCACTTGCCCGCTTACCATCGGACACTTCTTGCAATGGAAGACACATCCGAGGTGGCGCGCGACGGGGCGAGGTTTTTCGACGAAAAAGAACGCGACCTCGGATGGGCGGCGAAGGTTTCCAAGAGGCCTCCCACGCTGGGCGGCCTGACCGCCCTTGATGTCACCGCGGCCGACCCGTCGCTGGCAACCTTCCTGCGGTCACTCGACAAGAGTCGACTGTTCGTTCGGCCGAGCGATGCCCTCGGCGAGTCCTTCGTCTTTGTCTGGGCTTCGGGATACGCCAACGGCCTGAACATTCGCGTGCAGGGCGTGCTCGAAGGGAAGTAGCGGGCCGTCACGCCGCCCTCGCGGTGGCGGTTCGCGCGCGAGACCTACTCGTCGTCCTTCATTTCCTCGCGCAACTTTTTCAACGCGTCGCCGTGCAGCTGGCACACGCGCGGTTCGCTGACTTGCAGAAGCTTGGCGATTTCGCGGTAGGTGAGATCTTCGTCGTAGTGCAAGGCCAGCACCATGCGCAGGCGCTCGGGCAAGGCCTCGAGCGCACGGGTCAGGCGCCTGACGGTCTCCGCACGCTCCAGGTTGGCATCCGAATCGTCCGCGCTGGTCACCCGATGAAGAACCGAATCGAGCGGCAGGTGCGGCTCCATCAAGGCCGCGATGCCTGCCACTTCGTCGATCTCCATGTCGAGCTCCTTGGCGATCTCATCCACCGTCGCCTCCCGTCCGACCTCCTCCTCGATCTTGCGCTTGGCTTTGGCCATGTCGTCGGTGCGATTGCGCAGCCGGCGCGGCAAGTGGTCCATGCTGCGTAGCTCGTCGAGCATGGCACCGCGCACGCGGTGCTCGGCGAAGGTCGCGAACGTCGCGCCCTTGGCCGGATCGTAGCGACGAGCAGCCTCCAGGAGAGCCAAAGCGCCCGCCGACCACAGATCGTCGTAGGCGCTTTGCATGCCAGTCCGCCACACCAGGCGGCGCGCGATCCGCTCGACGAGTTGCTGGTATTTCTCCAGCAGAGCGGCCTCCTCCGACGGCGCGGGAGCGGTGCTGGTGTATGTGGCGATGGCCCTGTGCATGGTCATGAGAGCTACCGCGGCACCGAGGCCTCCCGAAAGAGTCGGTGCCACATCAATTTCATCCCGCCGTCCACCATCGGTGGCGGCGCAGAATTGAACAGGCGATCGGCGATCAGATTGAGCGCGCGGCTGGCCGGAGCCATCGC
Organism: uncultured delta proteobacterium; assembly: GCA_963824555.1. Lineage (GTDB taxonomy): Bacteria > Myxococcota_A > Polyangia > Fen-1088 > Fen-1088 > Fen-1118. The sequence goes on from CAWGPW010000026.1 coordinate 75,791, forward strand.
GAACAGATCGGTGATCGGCCTCTGCGCCATCACCGCCCGGTGCACGTTCTCGTCGCGGGTGACGTAGCCCAGGTGGCGAATGCGCACGCTCAAGAACCGGTCGGCCAGGCCCACCAGCTTCTGGAACACATCACGTGCGGCCATTTCGTCGACCACCGAATTCACCACCACGCCGAAATCCTTGATCCCCACCTGCTGCGACAGCACCTTCACCGCGGCGTAGGCGTCCACCAGCGACGTCGGCTCGGGCGTGACCACCAGGACGATCTCCTGGGCCACCCCGACGAAGAACAGCACATTGTCGCCGATACCGGCGCCCGAATCGATGAGCACCAGATCGAAGCGCTCGGCCAGCCCGTCGAGGGTGGCGATGAGGCGCAGCTTCTCGTCCTCGCCGAGCTGGGTAAGCTGTTGAATGCCGGAAGCCGCGGGCAGGATGTGGATGCCGGGCCTCACCTCGATGAGCACGTCGTCGGGGGACACCTCGGGATTGAGCAGATCGCCCACGTGCCGCTTGGGCTTGACCCCGAAGACGATCTCCACGTTGGCCAGGCCTAGATCGGCGTCGATGACCAGCACGCGCTTGCCGCGCTTGGCGCCCAGCACCGCCAAGTTGGCGGTGAGCATGGTCTTGCCCACCCCACCCTTGCCGCTGGTCACGGCCATCACGCGCAACGCTTCTTGTGCCACCGTCCCGACGGGCTTGCCGCCAGCGACGCGCAATCTGAGATTCTCCGCCTGGTCCAAGCTCAACCTCCGTTGCCCAGCACGCGGTCAACCAGGCTTTGCCCGCTGGCTGGATGGATATCCTCCGGCACCCGTTGCCCATCGGTGATACAGGAAATCGCCAAGTTGGTTTCCGTGGTGGCCGAGAGGATCGCGCCCGGTCCATCCGATTCATCGAGTTTCGAAAAGATGAGCCGCTGGGCCTTGTAGGCGGAAAAACGCTTGGCCGCGGCGCGAATCTCCCGTGCGCCACTCGCCGCGGAAAGCACCAGATGGCACTCGATGCCTTCCACCTTGTGCAGCAGCTGGGCTTGCGCCGCCAGCGCCGCGGCGTCCGAGCGACCGGCGGTGTCGATGAGCACCACATGCGCGTCCCCCGAGCGGAAAATGGCCTCACGCAAGCTTGCCTCGTCGCGCGCAACATGGGTGGGTACGTTCATGATTTCGCCGTAACGCTGAATGTGCTCGCTGGCACCTATGCGATAAGTGTCGACGGTCACGAGCGATACCTTGAGCCGCGAGTCGAGAATGGCGTGGGCCGCGATCTTGGCGATGGTGGTGGTTTTCCCCACGCCGGTCGGTCCGACCAGCGCCAGCAGGCGTCTGTCCTCGCCTTCCCAGGGACAGCGGCCGGACGCAAGCCTCGATCGCAAGGCCTGGCGTAGCGCCACCGCGACGTCTTTGTCGCTGGCTCCTCCCGAGCCGCGCATGGCCTCGCGCGCGATTTCGCCCGCCAGCGCCGATTCGATTCCTCGTTCAATCAAGCGTTGCTGAATGCGACCCACCGGCGCCGGTGCGTCGGCTCGCGCTTGCATGGACTTGGGCTCGGCGCGGTTGCCCTGTATCTCCGCGCGCAGATCCTCGACGATACGGCGCAAGGCCGCCACTTCCGTTTCCACGTCCATCGGCCGCCGCTTCTTGGTCTGGGGAACCTCCTCGCCCGATTTCACGGCCGTGATCTCGATCTCGCGCTTGCCCCACAGCCCGCCGACCTCGCGCGTGTTGAGGATGATGGCCTCTTCTCCAAGAGAAGCCTTGACGGCATCGAGGGCTGATTTGGGATCACGTCCGCGAAAGGTCTTCACGATGGCGTTCATTCATCTTCTCCGTTCGGTGTCATGGGCATCAGGCGGCCTTGGTCCAAGGCGTGGGGTTCAAATCGATGGTGCCGGCAGGCTCGACCTGGGTGCCGGACACGAGCTCGCGCGCGGTCACGACCCACAGGTCGGGAACGAAGCGCGAAGCGAAGTCGAAGATGGGCCGGCGCAGGTCGGGCGACGTGACCAGCGTGGTGGTCCTGCCCGTGGCTGCGAAATTCGCGGCGTGCGCCTCGAGGTTGGAGATGAAGCGCTTGGCGGTCGCCACGTCTGGCGCCAGGGTGGCCTCGCCTTCGCTTTGCCCGAGCGACTTGCGCAAGAGCTCTTCCGTGTTGCGGTCGAGGGTCAAGGCGTGCACCACCCCCTTGGCGTCGGACACGCGCGAGGTGATCTGGCGAGCCAGGCGGCGGCGAACTTGCTCGACCAGGAATCCCGTGTCCTTGCTGCGCGGAGCTGCATCGCCCACCCCTTCCAGGATGCTGCGGAAGTCGCGAATCGACAGACCTTCCTTGAGGATGAGCCGCACGACGCGCACGAGCTCGCCAAGGGTGATCGTACCCGGCACTACGTCCTCGACGACCTTGGGAGCTTCCTTGCCGACGTGGGCAAGCAGCTCCTGGATTTCTTGCCGACCGACGAGCTCGTGGGCATTGCGCCGCAACACCTCGCACAGGTGCGTGGTCATGACCGAAGCGGTATCCACGACGGTCAGCCCGGCGCGTTCGGCGCGCGAACGCTCGCCAGGGGTGATCCACAGCGCGGGCAATCCGAAGGCGGGCTCTTTCGCAGACAGGGCATCGGCACCGTCCAGGCGTGGCACCGCGCCCGCCGGGTCGAGCGCCATCACGCGATCGACATAGGCAACACCCGCGGCGAGATCCAGCCCGCGCAGCTTGATGCGGTACTCGTTGGCATCGAGGCGCAGGTTGTCGCGCAAGTGGACCGCCGGGATGACCAGGCCAAGCTCGCCCGCGATCTGCTTGCGCAGGGCCGTCACACGGCCCGGCAATTCGCCGCCGCGTTCGAGATCGATGATGGACAGCAGGCCATGCCCAACCTCCAGCTCGAGAGTGTCGAGATCGATGAGTGAGCCCAAGGTTTCCTTTTTGGGTCCGGCAGCCGCTGCGGCCTGCTCCTCCGCGCTGGGCACGGGCTTGGGCGGCTGGCGGCGCGAGAGCACCAATGCCAGACCGGCCAAGGTCAGGAAGGCAACCATCGGCATGCCCGGCAAAAGGCCGATACCGGACAGCACAAGGGCGGCATGCCGGAGCGTGTGCTTCTGGCCGAACATCTGCGTGGCCAACTCGGCGCCCAGTTTCGCCCCCGAGCTGGCGCGCGTGACGATGATGCCGGCCGCGGTGGAAACCAGCAGCGCCGGGATCTGGCTGACCAGGCCGTCACCGATGGTCAGGATGGTGAAGGTCTCGACGGCGCTCGATAGGGACATGTGGTCGCGCCCGATGCCGGCAATGAGGCCGCCCACGATATTGATGCACGTGATGACCAGCCCGGCGATGGCGTCGCCGCGCACGAACTTGCTGGCGCCGTCCATGGCGCCGAAGAATTCGATCTCTTGCTCCAAGGACGAGCGTCGTCTGCGCGCCTCGGTGTCGTCGATGATGCCAGCGGCCAGATCGGCGTCGATGGACATCTGCTTGCCCGGCAAGGCGTCCAAGGTGAAGCGCGCGGCGACTTCCGCCACACGCCCCGAACCACGCGTGATGACCGCGAAGTTCACGACCAAGAGGATGAGAAAAACCACGGCCCCGACGATAAGACTGCCGCCAACGGCGAATTGGCCGAAGGCCTGGATGATGTGGCCGGCGGCGCCGGTGCCAGCGGCACCTTCGAGAAGAATAAGGCGCGTGGTGGCTACGTTGAGCCCCAGACGAAACAAGGTCACGATGAGCAGCAGCGAGGGAAAAACGGAAAAGTCCAGTGGGCGGGCGACGCCGAGAGCCACCAGAAGCACCAGCAGCGAAATGCCGATGCTCATGGCCAGCAGTGCATCGAGGGCGAAGGCCGGCAGCGGCATCACCAGGATTGCGACCACACCGAGCACGGCCGTGGCCAGTACGACCTCGCTGCGCGAACGCGGATCCTTTGCAGCCAAAGCCGGCCTTGCGCTCATCGTGCACCCCCCGCCGCCCGTATCGGACCGCGCCCGAGCACACGGTAAACGTAGGCCAGAATCGTGGCCACGGCCTTGAAGGTCTCCAGGGGAACGCAACGGCCGACCTTCACGCGGCGATAGAGCAGACGCGCGAGCGGAATGTCCTCGACGATGGGAATGCCGTTTTCGCGCGCCAGGTCGCGCATGATCTCGGCGAGTTGGCCTTTGCCCTTGGCCGTCACGCGCGGGGCCTGATCCTCGCCCGGTCGGTAGCGAATGGCGATGGCGATGTGGGTCGGGTTCACGACCAGGGCGTCCGCACGAGGCACCTCGACCTTGACGAGCCCCTTGGCCAGGTCACGGTGCTTGCGGCGACGGCGCGCACGAATCGTTGGATCGCCCGATTCTTCGCGATGGTCCCTCTTGGCCTCGTCTTTACTCATCTTCATCCGCTGCTGATACCGGTACCGCGTCAATGCAAAGTCCACGCCGGCCAGCAGGGCCACGGTCGTCAGAATCTTGGCCAGGCTGGCCGCCAGCGGGTGGTAGGTCGCCTCGACTTGCATGACTGGCGACATGACGAGCATGCGCGGCAACGACAGGAACGTGGCACCAAAAGCGCTCCAAAGCGCCCACCCCAGTGTCAGCACCTTGACGAGGGCGACCCCCAAATCGATGAACATGTCCTTCTTGAACAGACGTTTGAGCCGCCCGGCCGAGAACACGCGTGTGAAATCCGGGAAGGTCATCTCCGGCCAAAGGCCGAGCCGCGTCTGTAAGCCGTAGACGAGAACCACCGCCATGGCCACCGCGGTGGGCACGAGCAGGGTGATGAGAGTTGGCCGAGACAGATAGGGAACCAGGCGATCCGCCGACGGATTTCCCAGACCTTCCGCCGAGGCGTGGACCAGGGTGATAAGCGCGTCCCGCAGGCCCGCGCCAACCAGGGTCAAGACCGCCCCACCCGCCCCGAGCGTGGCCAGCATGCCCACGTCGCGGGAAACGGCGATGTCGCCATTCTCGCGAGCCGACTGCAAACGACGTTCGCTCGCGCGTTCTGTCTTCTCGTCTTGTTCGGTTTCGTCTGACACGAGGGCAGGCCTTTGGGCTCACCTCCTTGCAAAGGCCGTGCGCGCGGCCTCCGCCGCCAGAAGCGCGGCGCTTGGAGCCACGAGATAGAAGGCCCCGCACCCGGCCAGCAGCGCGACGGTGAAGCCGATGTTGGCCAGGTTGAATTGGGGGGCAGCGCGGTTGATGAGCCCAAGCCCGAGGTGGCCGAGGGTCACCGCGGCCAGGACGGGAAAGGCCAGGCGAACCGACAGCGCGAACGAGGCCGCGCCGTCGGCGATCACGCGGTTGGCGATGGTGGCGACGGAAAAATCGGAGCCGGGCGGGGTTTCCTGCACGGAACGGCAGAGCCACACGACCGCATCCCGGTGCAGGCCCATGGCGAGAGCCACCGCCATGGTGACGAACGAGAGCAAATCGCCAATGGCCGTACTCTCGGCCCCGTGCAGCGGATCGATCACGCTGCCGAAGCTGACCCCCGCGGCGATGGCGATGGCGCTGCCCGCGGCCAGAGTCGCTTCGATGGCAAAGCGCGCTGCCAGCCCGGCCCCCACGCCCATGATGACTTCCATCACCACGGCTGGGATCAGCTGTGCGGTTCGATCCCAGCCGGCAAACACGGGCGCGCCGGCGCCGATGAAGACGGCGACCGCGATGGGCACGGAGAATCCCATGCGCACCAACGCCGGGATGGTTTTGGTGCTGAAGATCGGTGCCACCATGAAGAGGCTCGTGCAGCGGACCAGCACCAGGAAGAACCCGACCGCCAGGGGCTGCATCAAGGGGGCCAGCATCGCCTCACAGGTGTCCCGACATGCCCCGGATCGCGGCCGCAAGGTAGTGTGACAGCCGCTCCAGCACCCAGGGACCGGTGAAGTACGCCATGAGCAGCCCCGTGACCAGTCGGGGAAGAAACCCGACCGCCGGATCGTTGATCTGCGTGGCCGCCTGTAAAAGCCCCACCAGCAGGCCGACCACCAGCAGCGCAATCACGAACGGCCCTCCCACCGCGGCCAGCACGCCGAATCCCTCGCGCATGAGACTGGAGGGCAAATCGGTGGACATCAGAAACTCCGCACCAGCGACGACACGACCAGGTGCCAGCCGCCAGCGAGCAGAAACACGCCGAGCTTGAGCGGCATGGCAATCAGGGTTGGCGGTACCATCATCATGCCGAGCGACATCATGATGACCGACACCAGGAGGTCGATCAGCACCATGGGGATGAACAGGTAAAGCCCCATGCGAAACGCGGTGCCCAGCTCGGAGATCATGAACGACGGCACGAGAACGGTGAAGGGAACGGCCTCCCCGCGCGCCGGCCGGGGCGAGTTCGACACTTCGAAGAACAGACGCAAGTCGTCTTCCTTGGTTTGCTTGAGCATCCATTCGGACAGCGGCCCCTGGGCGCGGTCCAGGGCTTCACCGATGGAGATCTTGTCCTCCATGAGCGGTGTCAATGCCTCTTCCTGAATCTTGTGCACCGTGGGCGCCATGATGAACAGGGTCATGAAGAGCGACAGCCCGATGAGGATTTGGTTGGGTGGCAGTTGCGGCGTGCCCAAAGCCTGCCGGAGAAACGAGAACACGATGATGATGCGGGTGAACGAGGTGACCGACAGGATGATGGCGGTACCGAACGACAGCGCGGTCAGGACCAGGAACAGCTTGACCGCGGTCGACCCGCTGCCGGCGACGGTTTGCAGGCTGGTGTTGGCGAGATTGGCCAGCGATGGTGCAGCGGCAGGCATGTTTACGCGACCCGTCCCGCCTCACCCAGCGACAACTTGCGACGCAACTCCTGGTCTTCCAACCTCTCGGACAGAAGCTCGTCGAATTCATGCCGAGCCGACTCGGACGGTGCCGGCGCCCGTTGGAAAAGGCGACCGAGCAGCGCCCCCTCGTGCTTGGCGTCTTCCGCCGCATCCGTCCGTGCTTCCGCCTGGTTCGTCACCAATCCGCGCAGGCCCAGTGCCGCTTCTTCGAGATTCGTGGACTGCGCCTTCTCCGGCACGGCGGGGTTGATTGGGGGACCGGTTTGAGCGTCGAGCAGAGATACGCCCGCCTCGCTCACGCCAAGAACCATGGTGCGACCGCCGATACAGGCCACGACCAGCGAGCGACGCGGGCCGATGGATGCGGTTTCGACAATGCGAATCATGCGCACGCGCGTGGACCGGCGGCGCGCGAAGAGCGTGGCCGCCACACCCAGCCCGGCAAGAAGAGCAACTGCCAGCAAAGTCGAGGCGGCGCCCGACGAGGATTTGCTCTGGCCGCCCGGATTGCCGGACGACGATGGGCTGGTCGATTCCGCGATTGCACCGGCCGCGATGGGAGCGTCGGGCTGGGCGGTCGCAGCCAGCGGCGCCGCCTTGGCCGACGTCGCGGCTGGCGGGCTGGCGGTGGCTTTCTCGCTCGCCTTTGCCGACCCGGTGGCTGGCCCCGTCGCCGCTCCATCGGGCTCCTTCTTGTCCGCGGAATCGACCGCGGTACCGTCGCCTTCCTTTTCCGAGTCGGTGGCTCCCGCCGGCAACGCCAGCGCCGCCCGCAGGGACTCGGGCAGGGATCGGCCACGCCCGAGCGCGGCCGACGGGGCATCCGGCGAAGGTTGTTCCGCCTCGGCCTTGCCCGGCAAACGAACCGGAGGTGCAACCATCACAGCGGTCGTCCCGCTTCCGCGACACAGGGCCCGCACGCGAACGCCCGCCGGCGTGGGCTCGACGGACATGGGCTCCGCGCAGCGTCCATCCGTGGGAATTTCCAATTTCGTGTAGCGCACCCGTGGATGGACCAGGATGGCTTCAGGGCCGCTACCGAACGACTTGCGGCTGGCCGAGGTTCCTTGCACGTAGACATACATGCGCCGTGGGCCACCGGAGACACCGCGAACATCCGCACCGGCAACCGGCTCGGAGGTGGCGACATCCACGGTGAGGACGTCGCCGGAGCTCTCGCTCCTGACGTCGTTGATGAGGACCGCGGCCAAGGGCAAGCAAGCAAGATGAAGAAACATGGAAACCTCCGCTTAGCGCAGACGCGCGATTCGTTCGGACGGACTGACGATGTCGGTAATACGCACGCCGAACTTGTCGTTGACGACGACGGCTTCGCCGCGTGCGACCAGTCGGCCGTTGACCATGAAATCGAGTGGCTCGCCCGCGATCTTGTCCAGCTCGATGACCGATCCCGGGCTCATGTTGAGCAGGTCCTGAATGGACATCCGCGCGCGACCCAGCTCGACCGAAAGATCGAGGGGGACGTCGAGCAGTAGATCCAACTTCCTCGGTGGTCCCGATTCGCCACTGGTGCCAAGATTCTCGTCTGCCATGGAATTCCTCGTTGATTAGGTTGCGGTCTGCGCGTTAGGCGCGAAGGCTTGTCCCGCCGCGCGGGCGGCGCGCGTGGCTTGAGGTGGCTGCGCGATGGCCTTCAGAATTTCGATGGCCATGCCTCCGCCCACCACGCGAGGGGAAGCGGTCATTTTCTGGCGCCCTTGCACGAACACCGGTAGGGGCGACCCCTCGCTGGTGTTGAGCGTGATGACGTCGCCGGCCTTGAGCTCCAAGAGATCGCCGAGCTGCAGCGAGCGGTGGCCGATTTCCACGCGCAGCTCGACCTCCACGGCTTCGATCTCGCGCGCCAGGGCCTGCGAAAACCTGGCATCGCGCTGCCCGCCCAGCCGGGGCGGCGAGGTTAGCAGCTTCTTGGCCGGTTCGACGGCAGCGTACGGGATGGCTAGCATGAGCTTGCCATCGAAAGCGCCTGTCACCTCGAAGGAGCAGAGAATGGCGACGTCGGAGGGTGTCGCGATGATGGCCATGCGCGGATCCGATTCGAAACGCAAGACCTCGGGCTTGAAGGCGAGGACACCTTCCCAGGCCACGGCCATGCCGTCGGCGAGAATGCCGAGCAGGTGCTTGAGAACCAGTTTCTCGACGTTGGTAAGCTCGTTGCGCTGCTCTGGGTTCGGCGCCGCCGCAGCCGCGCTGCGATCCCCGAGCGCGGCCCCGAGCAGCCCGCGCGTAAGCGATCCTTCCAGAACGGTCAGCGCAAGGCCGTGGCCCGCACCGAGACTCAGCACACCTGTGACCGTCTGGTCGGCCACGGTTCCCGTGACTTCGGCGAATTTCATGAGCACGGCGGGAGCCGAGGCCACATGCAGCTCCACACGCAAGCGTCCTCCCAGTGCCCTGGCAAAGGTGGTGGCGATACGCTCGTTGATGGAATCGAGCGTCGGCATCTGACCGCGGATGATGCGGTCTTGGCTCGTGAGATCGTACTGCACCACCGAGCTGTCGCCTGCCTCGCTGCCGCCACCGCCCTGGTCGGGCCCAACGCGACCCTCCTGAATCGCCTGCATCAGGGCTTCGAGCTCTTGTGCGTCGAGTGGGGAGGCCATGGTTGCGTTCTCCTGTGACGATGCCGCCAGCTACTGAATGACCAGCTCCGTGATGAAGACGGATTTCACACGATGCGCGGCCAGGATGTCGTCGAGCTTCTTCGAGACGGCGAGCTTGATGCGCTCCATGCCTTCGCTGCCACGCAGCTCATCGAGGGAGCGATCCGAGAAGTAGGAAATGATGGCGTCGCGAATGTGGGGCATGCGGGCCTGCACCGCCGCCCGGTCGGCTTCGGTGCCGAGCTCCAGATCGAAGGCCACGCGGACGTAGCGGTCGGTGTCCGTGCCACGAAGTTGAATGATGAAGTTCTCCAGCTTGAGAATCGGGCCCGGGACGCCATTGGGATCCGCGGCCGGCGTGGCCTCGCCGCTGCCCTCGCCGTGACCGCCTCCTTCCTCTTTGCCACCCTCCTTGCCGCCGGTGGCCGTCGAATTGGCGGATGCCTGCGCGGCCTGCACGACCACCGCGCCCGCGGGCGCGGGCTTGCGTAATAGAACCACGGCCAGCACCGCGCCCATGAGCAGGGTGTTCGCGACCAGGATCATCGGTATCAGCTTGCTCGGAGCCTGCGGAGCCTTCGCGGCTGGCTGTTCTTCTTCCTTGGTGTTTTCCGCCATAACAAGATTCCTCCAGCACCCTCCCTCAGCAAAGAGCGTACCGTCGCCATGTCGGCCATTTCCGCGGACTTCGCGCGCCACAGCGGTGACACAAGGCCCGAGTCGCGTCAGGTTGTTGGCTTCCCTGCCGCCCGAATTCTGGCACGCATGATTTCGTCTCAAGTGTGGGGATGATCCGCCGATGCTTGTCCTGGGCTAGGGCTGCCCGGTAGGGCAACACAACTTCGAGCGTCGGGGACACGCATGGGCATCACCGTCGAGGACAAGCAAGGCTCGTGACCGCATCGGACGCGCCCTTTTGCATCCTCATGGTCGAGGATGCCGTCCGCGATGCCGAACCGGTGTTGCACCACCTGACCCGTGCCGGAATCGATGTCGACTTCAAGCGGGTCGAGGGGATGCAAGCGTTAGAGCAGGCCATCGTCGAGCGACCCTGGGACATCCTTCTGTGCGCGGATCGTCCGCCGGATCTGGACGCCCTGAAAATCCTGGCGATGGTCGACGCGAACGCCATCGACACCCCCGTCGTCCTGGTGTCGGACGCCATCCTCGGCGAGCGCGCGACCTTTCTCAAGCGGGCCGGCGCCCGCGGCCACGTGGCCAAGAGCGATCCGCTGCGCCTCGTTGCCTGCGTTTGCAGCACGATCGCCGACTCGCGGCTGCGCGGCGAACGCGCCCGCGCGGAGGCCGAGCGCGCACGTCTGACCACCGAGCTTCGACAGTCCGAACACCGTTTCAAGCTGCTGTTCGGCAGCTTCACCGACCCGGTCCTGGTCCTCGATCTGGATGGCCGCATCGTGAACGTCAACGACACCGCCTGCGAGATCCTGAGCCTTGGTCGCGACGAGTTGCTGGGCAGGAACTTCTGGGAGCTCGACGACTCGGATGTGCCGCCCCCCGTCTATGCGGCGCGCATGGAGGCCGTGTGCCAGTTCGGCCATGCCCGCTGCGAGCTCAGCCACGTCCGGCTCGACCGGTCCAGGCTGTTCTTCGACACCAGCCTGCGCATCATCGAGCATGGAGGGGTGCCCGCCATCATCGTGGTCGCCCGCGAGGTCAGCGAGCACAAGCGCGTCGCCGATGAGCTTCGCCAACTGACCGCCGAGCTGGAGCGGCGCGTGGCCGTGCGCACGTCCGAGCTCGAACGCTCGAACGCCGCGCTCGGCGAGGCCAAGGCGGAAGCGGATCGCGCCAATCGCGCCAAGAGTCTGTTCTTGGCCAGCATGTCGCACGAAATCCGCACGCCGCTCAACGCCATTCTCGGCTTCTCCCAGCTGCTGCTTCGCGACCCGGTCGTGGCACCCGAGCACCGGGAACAACTCTTGACCATCAATCGATCGGGCGAGCACTTGCTGGCGCTCATCAACGACATTCTGGAGATGTCCAAGATCGAGGCCGGCCGTGCCCACCTCCATCTCACTACGTTCGACTTGGGGGCGCTCGTCATGGACATCGCGGCCATGTTCAAGCTACGCGCGCAGAGCAAAGGACTGTCGCTGGTGGTCAGGCTGTGCGAGGACCTACCCGCGGCCGTGACGTCGGACGAAAACAAGCTTCGCCAAGTCTTCATCAACCTTCTGGGCAACGCCGTGAAGTTCACCCAGCACGGCCAGATCACGTGGAGCATCGGCACCGCGCATGCGGGAAGTGGCCGCCACCTGGTGACTTCCGTGGAGGACACCGGACCCGGCATCGACGCAGCCGAGATCGGACGACTGTTCGACAAATTCGTCCAGACCTCGCTTGGTATCCGTGCCGGAGGCACGGGGCTTGGACTGGCAATCAGCCGCGAATTTGCGCGCTTGCTCGGAGGCGACGTCACCGTCTCGAGCCAGGTCGGGAAGGGGAGCAGCTTCCATTTCGACATCCCGCTCGTCGAGGGACGTGAGGACGAACTCCAGGACGGCATGCGGCAGCGCCAGATCGCCGGTATCAAGCCGGGCACCGGGCCCTGGCGCATCCTGGTCGTCGACGACCAGGCGGACAGTCGCTCCTTGCTGGTGAAGATCTTGTCGTCGGTAGGATTCGAGACCTGCGAGGCCGCGGATGGCGTGCAGGCGCTGCACTCGTTCGAGGCGCTGCGGCCCCACGCCATTCTCATGGATCTGCGCATGCCCCACATGGATGGGTTCGAGACCACGCGCAAGATCAAGCAGAGCGAGCACGGTCGAAACACCCCCATCATCGCGGTGACCGCCAGCACCTTCGAGGAAGATCGCAGGCGGGCTCTCGACGGCAACATGGACGACTTCGTGGGCAAGCCGTTCCACGACATGGAGCTGCTCGAGATCCTGCGCGATCATTTGCGCGTCGAATACCTCTACGTCGAGGATCCGAGGACCCCCACGCCCATTTCGCTGCCCATCGGGCTTGCCGGCTGGCAACCCGCTGTTCTCTCCAATGTTCCGTCGCGTCTCCTCGATGCGTTGCGTTCGGCCACGGTTGCGGCAGAGTATGATCGGGCTTTGGAAATCGTGCAGGATCTGGCGGCCACTGCGCCGACCGCAGCCGAAGAGCTGCGCCGGCTGGTGCGAACCTACGACTACCAGGGCGTGATCGACAGACTGGGAAGCTGACCAACCATGCGCGAAAGCCCATCCCCGGAGACCTCGGCCCCAAGCATCTTGGTCGTGGACGACACCCCGGCCAACTTGCAGATGTTGGCGGACATGCTCAAGCGCCGCGGCTACCGCGCGCGGCCGGTTCCCAGCGGCCGGCTGGCACTGTTGGCCAGCAAGGCGGATCCGCCGGATCTCATCCTGCTCGACGTGAACATGCCGGAGATGGACGGCTACGACGTATGCGCCGAGCTGAAGAAGGATCCGGTCCTGGCGGCCATTCCCGTGCTCTTCATCAGCGCGTACGGAGAAGCCGTCGACAAGATGCGGGCGTTCGCCGCGGGCGGGCTCGACTACATCACCAAGCCCTTTCACGTCGAGGAAGTCGAAGCGCGCGTCGCCATCCACCTGCAGCTCCGCCGGCAGAGCCGCGAGCTGGAAACCCTGCTGATCAAGCAACGCGAGCTGGAAGGCATGCGCGACAGCATGGTGCACATGATCGTGCACGACCTGCGCGCGCCGCTCACCGCCGTGTTCAACTACCTCGATCTGGTGCGCGAACAGGAGGCGGGCTTCATCTCTCCCGAGTCCATGCAGAATCTCGACCTGGCCATGAAGGCCTCGCGCTGGATGGTGCAGATGGTGAACGTCCTGCTCGACGCCAGCAAGATCGAATCAGGGCAGATGATTCTGCGCATCATGCAATGCGACGTGGGCGATGTGATCTCGGACGCCATCGACGCCATTCGCTCGCTGGCGGACGAGAAGAACGTGCTTTGGCATCCCGACCACGTGCGCGCCGCCATCGACCGCGATGCCATCGCTCGCGTGATTCAGAACCTGGTCACCAACGCAGTGAAATTGACTCCGCCCGGTGGTGACGTCCACGTCTCGCTGCAAGGCAGAGGCGAGATCCTGCGCGTCGAGGTCGCCGACCACGGCCCCGGTATCGCGGCCGAGCACCATCCCAAGATCTTCGAAAAGTTCGGGCAGCTCGACACCAACGTCCGGCAAAGCATTCCCTCGTCGGGCCTTGGCCTCTACTTCTGCAAACTGGCCGTCGAAGCCCACGGAGGCCGTATCGGCGTCGACAGCGAGGTCGGACAGGGCAGCACCTTCTGGTTCGAGCTACCGCTGCGCGGTCCGGCGGTCTAAACACAGAGACACACAGGAACCGGAAAGAAGAAGGGGTCGGATCCGGCAATCTGGCCCGTCTCAAAGCGAGCGTAGACGTTCGCGGTCTTTGGTAGAGCCGGCGGCGCGGGCCAGGCCCACCTCCTCGGCCATGGCGCCCAAGAATGCATCGATGGTGGCGTCGGGCAACTCGCCCATGTTGGCGATTTGGATGTGATGGGCGCCAAGATCGCCCTTGCAGCGATAGATGATGAAGCCGCGCTCCTTCATGCGCGAATACAGGGCGTCGATCTCGATGAACGAAGGTACCCGTGCGGTGAAGATGGTGTGCGATTCGCGTCCGGTGTTGGTGAAGGATTGGAAGCCCAGATCCGTCAACACGCGCCGGATGAGCAGGTTGCGGCGGCGGTAGGTTTCGCGTCGGGCCTGCACGCCGCCTTGCTCGAACAGCTCATCGAGGGCCTTCTCCAGCGCGAAGAAGGAGGACACGGCGGGGGTGAACGGCGTTTGCGCCAGCTCGGTCAGATAGCGGCGGTAGCGTTTCAGATCCAGGTAGTACACCCGCGGGGGAATGTCCGCGATGCGCGGCCACACCTGGGGCGCCACGCAGACGAAGGACACGCCGGACACCGAGTGCAGGCACTTGTTCGCCGACGATAGACACACATCGATGTTGTCGCGAACCACGTCGAGATCCTCGGCTCCGAGCGACGACACGGCATCGACCACCAGGGTCACGGAACGCGCGCGGCAGACGCGACCCACCGCGCCCACGGGGTTCACGACTCCGATCGACGTCTCGTGATGAATCATGGCCACCACCGCGATCTCGGGATCGGCCATGAGCATCGCCTCGATCGCGGCAGGATCGGGCAAGGTTCCCCACGGACAAGAGAGCGACACCTGCGGAATCCTGTGCAGGCGCGCAATCTCTCCCAGCCGCTCGCCGAAGGCGCCATTGGCGACGGTCAGGATCTTCTTGCCCTCGGGCACCACCGACGCAACCGTCGACCGCGCTGAGTGGCACCGCCGACCAACCCGACGAGCGGGTGTGACAGGCCGAGCAAGATGGTTCCTTGGGCGTCGCCATAAACGCGTCCTTCGAGCAGCGGCTCACCGGCCAAAGCAAACGCCCCCGCGTCCAAGTCGGCAGCCGGATCCACGGTGACACCGCCCGCCGGCACGCCCACCAAATATTGGCGGGGCACACCGCCGCTGACCTGCGCTCCCCAGGGCACGCGCAGGTGGCGGAGCTTGTCGAGGTGAATAGCGCTGCCGTCCGGTGCTGTCCGATCGACGACAAAGGTTTGCGCCAATTGTGTCGTTGCTTCGTTGCCGGCGAGATCGCAGAGCGTCGCAGCCAGCGTGCATTCACCATCGCCGGCCGATTGAGAAGCGTCGAGCGTCAGGCTCTGGCTAAACAGCGTTGGGCCCGATGCCGCGCCTGAGGCAACGAAGGTCAAATCGCCGTTGACGCAATGGCCGACGAGGCGCGGTGGTACGTCCGACGCCAGCGCCTCACTCGTATTGAGGGTCACCGCGAGCGTCATCCCGTCGCGTAATGCCGACAACGCCAGCTCGCCGTGCGGCAGATAGTCGATGCTCGCAGCAACGATGCTCGGCGCAGCAAAATCGAGCACCACGGTACCGACGACGATGTCGGTCGCTGAAACACCGCTCTGGTTGACCAGGGATGCCAAAATGTCCCAAGCGCCCGGGGTTAACCCGGCATCGACGGTGTAGGCGTAGACGTAGTGCGTGCCGTCGCTCGAGCGCTTGTCGAACTTGGCCTGCTCAGGAGTGGCCAAGCGGACAATCGGATCGGCGTCGAGCGGCTCGGAAACAATCAGCTCGACGCTGATTTCTCCGCCGGCGCTGACCAACCTCCCTGACAGGTTGACGACCTGCGCAACCGACGGAATCGTCACCTGCGTGTTGCTGTCGATGCATAGCCCGATCGCCGCCCGGCATTGATACCCTTTGGGGCAGTCGGCATCGCTCGCGCAGGAGATGTGCGCGTTTTTCGCCGCAAAGATCGAGGAGCAGCTCGGCAAAGCAAGCAAGGAGGCCAGAATTGGGGCCGACAGAGGGTGTCGCATTGGGGGCGGTCTTAGCTCTTGGCAGGATGAAATGCCACGCAGGGCGCACACCAATGCACGCCCTGCGTGCGTTTGGGCGTGTGCTCACGCTGCGGTGGCGTCGTTTTGCCAAAGCGCAACGGGTTGCCTTGTGGATCCAACAGGATCGAGAACCAACCCATCTTCGGCACCGGCGTCCTCGACTTCATCACCTTCGCTCCCAGCGTCGGTTTTCACCGTCCGGATCATCCAATAGTCCATGCCTGGGAACGGCTCTATGCTCCACTCGAACAGGCGCGTGTAAAAATCAGCAAGCTTTATCGGCTCATCCGCATAGATCTCAAAATGCGAAACTGGGTTCTTGGCCATTGCTTGCTCCTTTCGAGACCGAATATGTGTATCGGCCATGGCGCTTGACAAACTGTCCATTGGCGGTCGACGGCTCGTGGCTGAAGAATGAACCCAGTGTTGCAGAACCTGGTCCTCGAAGTGGTGTCGCGCCTGCCGCAAAACGCCGTATCGCGAGCCGTGGGGCGATTGAGCCGCACGCGCCGGCCGCGGCAGATTGCACGTTTTGCGGTGCGCACCTTCGCACATGCCATGCACATCAATGTCGAAGAGGCCGAGCTGCCGCTGCACGAATATCGCTCGGTGCACGACTTCTTCGTTCGCCGCCTGCGCCGTGGTGCGCGCCGGGTGGACGAGCGCAGCGGCGTTCTGTCGAGCCCGTGCGACGGGGTGATCGGTGAGGTCGGGACGGTCAGCGCGGGCAAGTGCATTCAGGCCAAGGGCCGCTACTACCGGGCCGCAGACCTGGTGCAAGACGAAGCCGAAGCCAAGCGCTTCGAAGGCGGCCTGTTCGTCACCATCTACTTGAGCCCGCGCCACTACCACCGGGTGCACAGCCCGCTGGCCGGCAGCGTAC
>CAWGPW010000027.1:0-103639 GCA_963824555.1 uncultured delta proteobacterium
GGTGCCAGATCTTGAGGACGCCCTGCTCAGCCTGCTCAACGAGGACGCTGGCCTGCTCCCGCACCGGGCGCCGGGGCCGCTGTCGCGGCGGCCGCGGCCCGCTTACCCGCCTTTCCACGCTGGCCCGGCAGGTTCCGCCGGGCGCCAAAATGTTAGGAGAACTGCCATGCCAGGTCCCATGCGGCGGCTGCTGCGCGCCGAACTCACCCTGATGATCCGTGATCCGCTTGTGCTGACCTTCGTATTCGTCTTCCCCGTGGTGACGATGCTGATCATCGGCGGCTCGTTCGGCAGCACGCCGAACACCGCCTTCGACGGGCTGGACCCGGCGCACTGGTACGTGGCGTCCTACTTCACCGTGGTCATCGCGGCCACCGGGCTGATCATGTGCCGGTGCACCTGGCGTCCTACCGGGAACGCGGAGTGCTCCGCCGGTTCGCGGCGGCGGGCTTCCCGCCCTGGTCGTTCGCGCTGCCCAGCTCGCGGTCGGCCTGGCCGCCATCGCCGGCGGCGCGGCGCTGCTGCTGGCGGTCGCCGCACCGGTCTACGGCGTGCCCGCGGTGCACCGGCCGTGGCTGGTGCTGCCCGGGATCCTGCTCGGCGCGGTGGCCTTCGTGAGCATCGGCGTGTTGCTGGGCACCGTGCTGCCGTCCGCCCGTGCGGCCCAGGCGGTTGGGCTGATCCTTTTCTTCCCGTCCTTCCTGCTGGGCTCTGGCGGCCCGCCGCCGCACGTGCTGGGCGCCCCGCTGCGTGAGGTGGCCCGGTTCCTGCCGCTGACCCTGGTGACCAACGCGATCCGGGTGCCCTGGCTCGGCCTGGGTACCGCCTTCGAGTCGCTGGCGGCGGTCGCGGTGCTTGCCGTCGCGGCGACCTGGCTCGCGGCCCGGCGTGCCGTCCTGTAGGGCAGCACGGTGAACCAGCCTGGTGCGGCGTGGTTGCGCCTGCCCTGGGCCAGACCTACTATCAGCGCCGTAGCCAGTGGAAAGCCAGGACCGATGGAAGCACCCGGCCGCGCCCAGTACCTGACCCCGCGGTCCGGGTGGCTGGCCTTTGGCGCCCTGGCCCTGCTGACCGTGATCGGGGTGCTGGCCCGGCCGGCTTCGCACAGTGTCCAGCTCGCCATCGCCGGGGCGGTCCTCACTGTGGCAGCCGGCCTCCTGCTGACCCGGGCAAGCACGCCGCTGGTGCTGCCTGGCGCCGCCGTGGCGGCCGCGGGGATCGCCATGACCGACAGCGGGGATTCGGCCAACGTGGGCTGGTTCGCCGTGTGCGTGCTCGCCGGATGGTGCGTGCTCGCCTGCGAGCGGCGGGCAGGCCTGGCCTTCTGGGCGGCAGCCTGCTCCTGTTCGCGGCGAGTGGATCGCGGACCACGACCTGGGCTGGACGTCCTGGGCTGCCGGGGTCACGTTCACCGTGCTGGTGGCCACGCTGCTCAGGCATCAGGTCGACCTGGTCGATCAGCTCCGGGCGGCGCAGGCGGGGCTGGCGGAGCGATCCCGGGCCGAGGAACGTAACCGGATCGCCCGCGAGGTGCACGACGTGATCGCGCACAGCCTGACCGTGTCGCTGCTGCACCTGTCCAGCGCCCGGCTGGCGGTCGAGTACGAGCCGGCCGAGGCCGCCCAGGCGCTGGCCGAAGCGGAGCGGCTGTGTCGGCAGAGCCTGGCCGAGGTCCGGAACACGGTCGGCCTGCTGCGCCAGGACACCGGGCCGGACGACGGGACCGGCCCCTGGGCGCGCCGCTGCCACCGGTGCCGGGAGCCAGCGGGGTGGCGGACCTGGTGGACGGGTTCCGGCTGGCGGGTGCCCCGGTAACGCTGCTGGCCGAGGGAGATACTGGCCAACTTCCCGCAACGACAAGCGCTGCGGTGTACCGGATCATCCAGGAGGCGCTGACCAACGCGGCCAAGCATGCGCCCGGCGTACCCGTCGATGTCCGGCTGGCCGTGCAGCCGGGGCGCGTCATCGCGGTCGTGGACAGCGCCGGGCCGCCGGGGCAGGGTAGCGGGATGGGGCTGGCCAGCATGCAGCAGCGGGCCGCGGCGGTCGGCGGCAGCTGCACCGCTGGCCCGGGCGGGAGCGGGTGGTCCGTGCGGGCCGTGCTGCCGCTGGCGCCTCCCGCCCCGCCGGTCCCCCCCATCGGCCCCGCCCGGTCGGCCCCGCCCGCCCCGCTCGAGTCGGCCCCGCTCGATGGCCCCGCCGAGTCGGCCCCGCCGGGATTCGCACCGCCGGAGCCCGCCCCGCCTGGGTCCGCCCCGGGGGAGCCCGCCGCACCGCCCGGGACCGTGCCATGATCCGGGTGCTGCTCGTTGACGACCAGGATCTGGTCCGGGCTGGGTTGCGGGGCATCCTGCGGCCGCGGTTCGGCTTCGAGATCGTCGGCGAGTGCCCGGACGGTGGCGCGGTGCCCGGCGCGATCGCGGCGAGCCGCCGGACGTGGTGCTGATGGACGTGCGGATGCCGTTCGTGGACGGGGTGACGGCGACCCAGCGGCTGGCCGCCCAGGAGGGCGGCCCGCCGGTCCTCGCCCTCACCACGTTCGACGATGACGAGGCGCTGGCTGGGATGCTGCGGGCCGCGCGGCCGGCTTCGTGCTGAAGGGCGCGTCCGCCGAGGACCTGCAGCGCGCCGTCCGGGTCGTCGCCGACGGCGGCGCCTGGCTCGACCCGGCCGTGACTGGCCGGGTGCTGGCGGCCTACCGGACGGCCCCGCCCCGGCCCGCCCACCCGGACACCGCGCTGGGCGCGCTGACGCCGCGGGAGCGCGAAGTGCTCGCGCTGATCGGCCGGGGACGGACGAACGCGGAGATAGCGGCTAACCTGACGGTCGGCGAGGGGACCGTGAAAACCCACATCAACCGGATCTTCGCCAAGCTGAGCCTGCGGGACCGGGCGGCGGCCGTCATCTTCGCGCTGGATCACGACATCGGCTGAGGTGCCGTTGCGCGGGCGCGGGGAACCGGCGCCGCCGGATGGGGATTGACGCGGGCAGCCGCTGGCCAGGCGCCCGAGCCCCGCTCCAGGTCAGTTGATGTCGAACTCGTTGCCTTCGGGGTCTCTCATCGCGACCGCATAGTGGTCGATCCCGTCGGCCTCCAGCACGCCGATCATCGTGGCGCCCAGGCTGGCCAGCCGCTTCGCCTCAGCGTCCACCCGATCCCGGCGCAACTGGATGGGGTTAGCCCGGCCGCCGCTGACGTGCACGTCGATGTGGATCCGGTTCTTGATCGTCTTGGGCTCGGGGACGATCTGGAACCGATGCGCGGCCCATGTCCCTCGGGATCGACGATGGAGTCCATGCCGACACCCAGTTCGTCCTCACTCACCCGGCCTCGCGCCAGTAGTCATCCCAGGAGTAGAACCGGCCGGGGGTGGCTCGGGCTCATATTCCAGGGCGGCGGCCCAGAACCGGGCCAGGCGATCAGCATCGGAGCAGTCGATCACCAGCTGGAAACCGACACCCATCAGTCCTCCCGGAGCGCGTGGTCCTCTTAGGCAGCTTGCCCGGGGGCAGCGACAACAATCCCCGCCGCCATAGCTGCCCGGCTCCCTTGGCCGCCGAATCATCCGGTTCCGCCATCTTGGTCAACGTCGCGAGCCGGTACTGGCTGGGTCACAGCCAGAAGCGGCCGGTAACGCCGGTCACCGGGGCCAGGATGACGAAAAGGCATTCGCCTAGCTCAGCAAAGGCATAGCTACGGGCGGCCCGATAGCAGCGGCCGGGCAGGCAAACGTGGGGGCGACACGGGGCGAGCAAACGGGGGCCAGCAAGCACGGGCGGGCAAACGCTGGGCAAACACGAGCGGGCGAACGGGAGGGCGAACACGGGCGGGCAAACGCCGGGCAAACGTGGAGAATCCCCTTGCTGACGGTGCGCCGCGATTTGCAGATGTGAGCGCTAGTCAAACAGGGCTCGCCAAAGTGGGGGATGCCAACACATAATCATTGATGTATAGGGGTATCCCTACATACCTAAGGGTCGATTTTGCTGAAACCACCTCCGCATCACGCCACGACGTCGAGGCCATCGTTGAGGAGCGGCGCGGGAGGGACTGCAGTTGCACGGGCAGGCGACGGTGAATCAGCGTGCGGCCGGGCCCGCGCGGCACAATGAGCCCGTCCTCGCGTCCTGGCCGGCCGCTGTCAGCAGGCCGCCGTGCCGCCGGGGCGGCCCTCATGCTGACCGCCCAGCCGCCCACTGGCCGCCCCGGTGCTGACCTTCGCGGCCGAACCGCACGGCGCCCCGCCGTCAGTCCTGCGCACTGCCTGCCGCTGGTGACTTGGCCCGCCGGCCCGTCGGTGGTGAGCCGATGCTGGTCCTGCGCTACCGCGCAGACGTAATGCGCGCCCTGGCCGACACCACCCAATTTCGGGATGGCCGGGGTCACCGGATCCGGGAAGCTGCGCGGCTGCCCGCTGACCGGGGCGGAGATGCAGTCAGCCGGACGGTGGCTTACTCAACATGAACCCGCCGCAGCTGCGCGAGTACCGGCAGCGCATCAACGGCCTGTTCACCCGCCGGGCCGCTGAGGCGACCCGGCGGCGCGATCCAAGGCCGTGGCTGCGGACCTCACCGCGTGCGCTGGCGGTAGCCCGCCAGGCACGCGGACGCCATCGCCGGGTTCGCGAAGCCGTTCACCGCGGCCGCGGTCTGCGCCGCCATGGGTGTCCCCCGGAGCGGGACTGGGAACAAGTCCTGGAATTCTGCCAGGGTGGCGTTCGCGGTGGTCCCGAGCGCGGCTGCCGATCGCCGGACGTTGGCCGCCGCGTGGGAGGACTTGTACGAGCTACTACGAGGCGATCGGTCGCCGCGGAAGCAGGGCCCGGCCGGACGGAGCGCTGGCGTCCCAGCTGACCAGCGCGCTGGACGGGTTGCACCACCAGCCAGATCACGCATGTCATCGCCACCATCAGCAACGGGTTCGGCGCCGTGCTGCCCGTCCTCGCTATCGCCCTCACCGAGCTGGCGCAACAGCCGCAGGTCGTGGCATCAGTGCCTGCGCGGCGAGCGGACCTGGGACGCGGTCACCGCGGAGTCTGCTCAGCAGGCCCGGGCGATGTTCCCGGTCGCTCTGCCGCGCGTCAGCCCTGGCCGACACCTGGCTCGAGTGGCCGGCTGGTCAGGCAAGGGCGCAGGTGGTACTGCCGTCACTGATCGCCGCCGCCCACGACCCGGGCGGACCAGCCGCACGCGGAACATCGCGTTCGGGCCGGGCCATCATTTTTGCCCCGGTGCCGCGCTGACGCGGGTATGGCTCGCGATCGCGCTCGCGGAGTTCTTCGGGACCTTCCCGCTCGCCCGCCTCGCGGACGGCGACCTGCATTGGCAGGCAGGGTACGTTGTCCATACCGCGGCAGGTGACGCTGGCGCTGCGCTGACACCCGGGCCGCGCCGAGGTCATCAGCCATCAGCACGCCAGCGCCCATGACCAGGAAGAACGCCGGGTAGGCGTACAGCAGAAGAGGCGCGTGCCCGCCGAGCGCGGGCAGGTCCAGCAGCCCGGCCACACAAACGACCACCAGGTCAGCAGCGTCTCACTACCGGGGCGGCGGTAGACGTTGTGGATGACCGAGGATCATGCCCGCGCCCTCCACCGCCAGCAGCAGGCACATGGCCAGCCCGGGCGCGTGCGTGAACCGCCATAAGGTGGTCGCGACCGTGGCAGCAGCACGAGCATGGCCCAGCGGCTGGGGCCGAACCGCAGCCGCCGCGGACCGCCAGGCACCGCGAACACCACGATCGCCCCGGCCAGCTGTAGTGACGCGAGGCTGAGTGCGGCCCAGGGCGGATTCTGGGTGGCTTGGACCGCGAGCAGGATGCTGTACTCGATGGTCCAGATACAGCCACGCGGCCGGGATCAGGCTGGACTTGTCCGCCGCCAGGCGTCCCGCAGGTACGGAATGTAGCCGATCAGCCCAGCCAGCCCGGCCATCAGGCCCAGCGCCAGCGGCGACACGAACTGCCGCAGCACCGTCCCACTCGGCGGGCGGGATGAGGTGGTTCATTCGCTCAGGGCCATCCGGCTGGCGTAATCGGCGACAGCGGCCCTGATCGCCGCGATCATGGCGGCGCGGTCCCGGGGCGAATGGCCGCATCCCCTCTGCGCGTCAGTGAATGTGTGTGTGCAGCGGAGCGCGCCAGCCTCGATCCACCCGGGGCTGTTCGAGGAAGACCGCGCCGGAGTACTCGCGGCGGTTGATCCGCGAACCCGGGCCCGGTGTTCACGGCCGCCCATCGCAGCCGGTGAGGCGGCCCTCGCTGAACTCGGCTGTGACCGGGCCGAGCGGGGTGATGAGGTCCACGGTGTGCTGATTCATGGGGCGCTCCCAGTGCCAGCCCCCCCGCACATCTCCGACATAGGGATACCCATGGGTATCTGCGGTAATCGTATGGTTATCCAGGGGTGCATGCAAGAATGTCTAGAGAAACCAGCCCCGGCGATCCAGGGTTGTGCTAGGGTCGGTGGTCTGATGGCATCGATGATCGACTCGGATGCGGACGTCCCCGTCTATCAGCAACTCGCAGCGATACTCCGGCGGAAAATCGATTCCGGCGAGATCTCGCCGCGCCGGGCCATCCCCAGTAAGCGCACCCTGACCGAGGAATACTCGGTGAGCCCTGGCACCGTCGAGCGGGCCGTTCAGGCGCTGCGGGCGAGGGGTACCTGAAGACCGTCATGGGCCGGGGCTGTACGTCCGGCCGTTCGAGGAGCGGCGCCGCTAGTGCAGGCCCAGTTCCGTGGCCATCGCGTGCCGGACCAGGGTGATCAGGGCTGTCTTGGCTGACTCCCGCTCGCGCGCGTCACACTGGATCACCGGCACGTTCCGGCTCACGGACAGTGCTTCCCGGACGCTGACGGCGGTGTGCGGGAACTCGCCGTGGAACCCGTTGACGCCGACGATGAACGGCAGGCCGGCCCCCTCGAAGTAGTCGACCGCGGGGAAGGAATCGGCCAGCCGCCGGGTGTCCACGAGCACCACGGCCCCGATAGCCCCCTGGATGAGGTCGTCCCACATAAACCAGAAGCGGTGCTGCCCGGGCGTGCCGAACAGGTACAGGACCAGCCCGGCGTCCAGGGTCACCCGGCCGAAATCCATGGCCACCGTGGTCGTGGTCTTGTCCGGCACCTGGGACAGGTCGTCCACCTCGCCGCTGGCGGCGGTCATCATCGCCTCGGTAGTGAGCGGCGTGATCTCCGAGACTGATCCGACGAAAGTAGTCTTGCCCACGCCGAAGCCGCCCGCTACGACGATCTTGACCGACGTCATCGCGGTATCCGCTGGATTAGACCGGGCGGGCGCCGATCGTGCGATATCCACTGATTAACCCCTTTGAGCAGCTGAACGGTCCGGGCATCAACTCCCTCAGGACTACGTGCCGTGCCCGGCCGGAGGGCGCTGCGGAGGTCGGGTGTGAACGCCTGCCCCACCCTCTCCACGAGCAGCGCCATCTCGTAGGCCACCAGGCCCATGTCACAGTCGGCTGACGCCAGGACGGCCAGGCTGGAACCGTCGCTGATCGCCATCACCAGTAACAGGCCACGCCGCATCTCAACGACCGTCTGGGTAACCGGCCCGCCATCGAACACCCGGGCCGCGCCCTGGGTCAGGCTGGCCAGCCCCGAGGTCACCGCGGCCAGCTGGTCCGCCCGGTCTTTCGGGAACCCATCCGAATACGCCAGCGGCAGGCCGTCAGCGGAAACCACGATGGCGTGGGCCACCGCTGGCACCCGCTCGGCGAAGTTCGTGATGAGCCAGTTCAGATCCTGTACCGAAAGAAGTCAGCGGGCTCACGGTGTGTCCTCTCTGCGTGGCCGCATGTATATAGGTGCGTCTGCGTGTCTGTGCCTGGCGCGTCTGGCTCTGCACGTCTGCATGTCGGGCGGCCGCGCGGTGTCACCCGCGCGGTCGTGCGGTAGTAGCAGTGCGGGTCAGGAGTCAGGCGGTGCCGTCCGCCTTGCCGTCGGGATGTGGATCTTCCCCGGGCGGGCCAGTCCGGGCCTTCTTGATCCCCTGCTGGAAGCTGGCCATGCGCTGCCTGGTCTGGGTGGCGGACCGGCCGAGCGTGGGTGATGGCGGCACCGCTGACGCGGTGACCCCGCCGGGCACCAGGTTCGCTTTTGGCACCCGCTTGGGCAGTCCGGCTCCGGTGTAACCGTCGGACACCGGCGCCTGTGCCACCGCAGCCGCCCGCCAGCCAGCATCCGCCGGTGAGGACCAGCTCACCGACTCCGGTTCTGCGGCTGGATCCGAGCCCGAGCCCGCCACCGGAGCCGTCCGGTCGATGCCGTGCCGGCCACGCCGGAACCAGTCGGACTCCACCGATTCGAAAATGGGCAGCCGGTTCTCGTGTGCCGTACTCGCCGCGGGCGGCACGATGACGCCGTTGGCCGCCCCGGAGCTGCCGGCCCCGGAGCTGCCGGCTCCGGCGCCGTCCGGGACCGGCCCGTCCGCCCAGGGGCCGCCCGGCCCAGGCCGGTCCAGCGCCAGCCCGTCCAGTACAGGATCATCCCGCACCGGCCCGTCCTGACTGGGCCGGTCCAGGCTGGGCCGGTCCAGGCCGGAGCGGTCCACGCCGGGCCGGTCCAGCACGGGCCCGGCTGCTGTCCCGTTCGGCGACGGTGCGGAGAACACCGCGCTGCCGTCGGGGTCGGCCCCTTGGCCGCCATGTCGCCGTTCTCCGGCCAGGATGGCTCGAAGTGCGGCGTGCGCGCTGCGGGCACGGCCCGCGTGGCTGGCCCGTGCCCGTTCTCGAGCCCGTCTGCGCCGACATCCAGCCCGGTCTGCATCCACCGGGCCGCGCCGGGCCCGGATGGCTGGAACCGGCGCAGGTTCAGCAGGGGATTCCGCCCCTCGCGCGTGATCACTTCGTCAGGCAGCCAGACCAGGGCGGTCAGCCCGCCCTTGGCGGCCGGCCGGAGCCGGACGCGGATTCCGTGCCTGGCCGCCAGCCGGGCGACCACGAACAGGCCCATCCGGCGGGACACGGCGACGTCCACGACTGGCGGGTTGTCCAGCCGCCAGTTGGCGTGGGCCAGTTCCTCGGCATCCATGCCCACGCCCTGGTCGGTGATGTCCAGCAGTGCGCCGCCACTGTTGAGCAGGTACCCCGACACCTTTACCTGGGTTTCCGCCGGGGAGAAGGCCGTAGCGTTCTCGGCCAGCTCGGACAGCAGGTGAACAACGTCGCTGACCGCCTGCCCGCGGACCGAGATGCCGGGCTGGATGCTCGGGGTGACGCGCTCGTAATGCTCGATCTCCGACACAGCCGCCCGCAGCACGTCCACCAGCGCCACTGGTTCGGTCCACCGCCGGGACAGCTCGTGGCCCGCCAGGACCAGCAGGTTCTCGGAGTTACGGCGCATCCGGGTGGCCAGATGGTCCATCTGGAACAGGTTCGCGAGCCGCTCGGAGTCCTGCTCACCCTGCTCCAGGTCATCGATGAGCCGGATCTGCCGTTCCACCAGTGACTGGCTACGGCGGGACAGGTTCACGAACATGGCGTTGATGTTGCCGCGCAGCGCCGCCTCGTCCGCGGCCAGCCGCACCGCCTCCCGGTGGACCTGGTCGAACGCCCGGGCGACCTCGCCGATCTCATCGGTCGAGTCCACTTCGATGGGTTTGATCTCCAGCGGCACGTCCGTGTTCCCGCCGCTGCTCATCCAGCGCACCGTCTCTGGCAGCCGCACCCCGGCCACCTCGAGCGCGCCGGTCCGCAGCCGGTGCAGCGGGCGGGTCATGGAGCGGCCCACGGCCACGGTGAAGAGCAGGGCCAGGGCCAGCACCAGCAGCACAGCCAGGCCCTCGATAAACGCGGTCGTGATGGCCCGGTCCCGCAGTGACCCGCTCTGGCTGATGATCTCGGACATGAAGCCCTGCTCGACCGTGCGCAGGCTGGCCACCAGGTAGGCCGACCCGTTGGCTGCGTCGGTGAACGCCGGGTTCTCGGCCGAGGAGCCGCCGTCCAGCGCGAGCGAAATGGCCTGCTGCACCTGGGCCTCGGCCTGGTCCGCCGGTGCCGAGGATAGGGCGTTCTCGTAGAGTCGCCGCTGGCCGCTCGTGGCGATGAGGCTGAACTGGGCCAGGTCCGCCTGCTGCTCCGCCTGTGCGGCGTTGATAGCCGACAGCTGGCCGGGCTGGAACTGCGTCGCACCCACCAGGTCGGGGGTGAGCGCTGAGGTCAGGATCGCCTGCTCCTGCGACACCTCTTCTTTGGTGGCGGAGATGAGGCCGACGACCCGGACCGTGTCAACGAGGGCCGCGTCGTTGCTGCCGGTCGCGATTTCGCCCTCGAGAGCCAGTAACTGCTCGATGGCGCTGGCGTACTCCTGGATCACCACGACCGCGGGAATCTGGGTGGTGGTCGCCGCGCTGCGGAGGGCCGGAAGCCCGTCGATCGCGCTGATCGCTCCCTGGGCTTCTTGCTGCGCCACCGCTGGGTACGACCCGCCGATGCTCGCGGCCAGGCCCCGCACCGGGGCCACGAGCTGGTCGGTGGCCCGGTGATCCTGGGCGAGCACCGCGAGCTCGGGCGCGGCTGCCCCGCTCGGGGAGCCGCGGCCGCCGCCGGCCGGGCCGATCGTGATGTACCTGATGGTGTCCTCACGCTCGGCCTGGAGCGCCTGGATCAGGTTCGTGATCTCGCCACCCAGCCGGGACAGCCGCTCGACCCGCTGATAGGCCACGAAGCTGCGCGCGGAGGAGACCACGCTGATGGTGCCGAGGATCAGCGCCGCTAACGTGGGCAGCAGGACCAGCAGCCGGAGGCGGGACCGCACCCGCCAGTTCTTAAGTCCATAGCGGAAGGCCAGTCGCAGCGGACCGGGCGGCGGGGTGCCCTGGCCGGTCCCATCGGCCGCCGGGCCGGCCTCCCCTGGCGCGACCCGGTCCGGATCGGGCCAGCCCTGCCTGGGCGAGTCCGCTGGCGCGGCCGGGACGACCAGCACCGAGGTCTGGGGTGTGGCGTCGTTTAAAGCACTGCCCGTCATGCCTCGCCTGGACCGCACAGTATCTGCACCTCTCGCCCGGAAACAGCAGGCGGCCGCCGAGCCGCGGATGGTCGTTGCGGAACCGGAATAGGCGGCACCGTTTTCCGGCCAACCATTCTGCGCACGGCCGTCCCAACAGAGTCAGGACGCAACTCTACGCCAGCCCGGCTCGTCCCACCCTAAGTGTGACCATTGTTGTGAAAATACGCCCTGCGGACGCATGTGACTATTGTCCAAATACGGTTTCAGCCGCACGAGCTGCCCGGACGGGCTAGCCTATGCGCAAGCGGAGCCCGCGGCATTACTAACCTAGTTCAGGAATGCCACCTTTGTCCGTTTAGCAGCATATAAGACTATAAAGGAGGCTTCATGAGGCTTGTTCGGGTCAGCGAGCGCATGCGGCGCGGCGGCTTACTGCGGCGGCCGAGCTTAGCCCTTGTCTCGGTGCCGCTGGCCGTGCTCGCGGCGGGCTGCCGGGTGCCGGGGACCTCGTCCGGCCCGGCGGCAGCGGGCCAGCAGATCACGGTCGCGGCCGTGCCTGGTTTCGCGGACGCCCCGCTGCAGGTGGCGGTCAGCGACGGGCTGTTCGCGCGGCACGGCGTCCAGGTAACAGTGCATGCCTACCCCACCCTCCAGCGGGCTTATGCGGCGCTGGCCAGCGGCCATGCCCAGGTCATCAGCGGCGATTACGCGGGCCTGCTGTACATGCAGGCCGATCAGCCCCAGGCGCAGTTGCGGCTGATCGCGGACGGATACGACGCGACCCCCGGCCTGATGGAAGTGCTCACCCTGCCCGGCTCGGCCATCACCGCGCCGCAGGACCTGGAAGGCCAGACGGTCGCCACTCCGCCACAGGAACTCGCTCCCTTCTCGGCCGACGCCCCGTACAACACCGAGACGCTAGCGACTGAGGCGGTACTGCAGAGCGATGGGGTGAGCCCGCCCAGCGTGCAGTGGAAGGCCATGCCGCCGGGCAGCATGATCAACGCGCTGCGCACTCATGCGGTCAGCGCGATCGTGGCCACCCAGCCGTACATCCTGCAGGCCGAGACCGAGCTTGGCGCCGTCGAGCTGTTGGATGTCTGCAGCGGGGTAACGGCCAGCCTGCCGCTGTCGGGATATTTCAGCACGGCCGGTTTCGCTCGTCGTCACACGGCGGCGCTGGACAGCTTCCGGTCCGCGCTCAATGCGGCGACGTCCAGCACGGCCCAGGTCGGCGCCGTGCGATCGGTCCTGCGGACCCTGCCGGGAATGTCGCCACGCGAGGCCGACCTGGTCACGGTCGGGCAGTACCCGACCTTCCTCAGCACCGGGCAGGTCCAGCGGGTGGCCGACCTTATGTATGGCACCGGGATGATCGCTACCACCGTCTCCGTGAAGAACCTGGTCTTCCGGTGAGCCCGCCGCTGATGAGCCCGCCGCTGGGCGGCGGGCTCATCCGGTGGCTCCGCACTGAGTCGGCACTGCCGCACTGAGTCGGCACTAGCCACCGGTGAGCCTGGCCTTTGGGCTCCGCCCCGCTGAGGCTCCAGGCTTCTGCCCCGCCCGGTCGCCGGGCGGGGCAGAAGCCTTTCGGCTGAGTGTGCCCAGGAACTCAGGCGGTAAAGGCGAAGTGCTCGAAATCGAAGTTGGACAGCGGCTGGCCGACCTTACCGGCTGAGTAGCCGGTTATCTTGTCGCTGTAAGCGTCGAGCACGTCGATGTAGGCCGGGATGATGTAACCGCCCTCGTTGAAGTCGAACTTCTGCATCTCATAGAGAAGTTCTTTGCGCAGAGTCGGGTCGGCGGTCGAGTTCGCCTGGTTGTAGAGGCTCGTGTAGTACGGACTGTCCGTATGGGTCTCGTTGAACGGGGAGTTGACCAGCATCGACTCCGCGACCTGGGCCAGGTACGGGTAGTAGTTGTAGTAGTCCTGGGCGAACATCCATTTAAGGTAGTTGGGCCCGAAAAACGTACCAGGCGGGGTGTTGTTGAGGTTGACCGTGACCCCCGCAACCTTGGCCTGAGCAGCCAGGACGGTCGCCATGGCAACCGTTCCCGTGGCCACCGCCGAGGTGGTGAGGTTCACGGTCAGGCCGTCGTGGCCGGATTTCTTCAGCAGGAACTTGGCCTGCTGGATATCACCTTGCGCGGCCCGGGTCAGTGAGTGGTCGAAGTCGGGATCGTACGGGGAGAAGAGATCGTTGGCGACCACCCCGTAACCGTCGAGCGCCGAGTCGATCAGTTGCGGCCGGTTGACGAGCAGGCGCAGTGCCTGACGGACGTTGACGTCATTGAACGGCGGCTGGTCGACGCGCATCGTGAACGGGATGATTTCCCCGGAGTGCGATACGACGGTCTTGATGCCACTGGTAGTGGACAACGAGGCGATCTGCGGCCCGTCGAGCGCGCCGGCCCCATCTATCACGCTAGTGACCAGCGCGTCCTGAAGGGTCGTGTTATCACTGAAATCGATGATGGTCAGGGTGTCCACGTAGGGAAGCCCGGATTTCCAGTAGTGCGGGTTGCGCTTGAACACGCTGCGCTGGCCGGGCGTGAAGCTCTGGTAGACGAACGCCCCGGTGCCGACCGGATTGGCCGGGTTGAAACCGACCGGGGCAATATACAGGTTGTACCAGAATGCGGCCAGCTGCTCGACGAAACTGGAAAAGGGCTTCGTCAGCTGAACCTGCACAGTGAGCTTGTCGAGTGCCTTCGTGCCAGCCATGTCGATGGGGCCGAGGCCGGATTTCCCGGTGAAATCGTTGGAGAAGACCCGCTGGAAGGTGAAGATGACGTCCTGTGCGGTGAAGTCCTTGCCGTTATGGAAGGTCACACCAGGCCGGAGCCGGATGATCCACTCGGACAGCGACCCGCTTTGCGCAGTGATCGACTCCGCCAGCACGTACTCGATCTGGGCCTGGCCATTGAGCTGGACCAGTGGCTGGTAGAGCGACTGGAGCCGGGAAGTGTCCACATAGGTCAGGCTCTTGTGCGGATCGACCGTGTCCGAGCTGGAGCCGCCGGTGAGGCCCAGCTTCAGGTTGCCGCCGCGGCGCGCACGCCCGGCTTGGGCTGAGGGCTGGGTGCTGCCGGCGCTGGACCCGCCGCAGGCGGCAAGTAAGCTCCCGGCAC
The DNA here is from genome assembly GCA_963824555.1 of uncultured delta proteobacterium. Classification (GTDB taxonomy): domain Bacteria; phylum Myxococcota_A; class Polyangia; order Fen-1088; family Fen-1088; genus Fen-1118. The sequence continues at coordinate 14,102 of CAWGPW010000027.1, forward strand.
CTGCCATGGCGCCAGCGGCGGCAATCCCGCGGAGGAATTGGCGTCGTCCCAATCCGTCCGCGAGCTGCGCCGAACTGCTCTGATCCGATCGGTCCACGGGGCCTACCTCCACGGGGTTCCAGCTATTGATGCAGGCCGTATTCAGGGAACATGATCATGCCAGCGCGTCGCTGCCCCGGCTCGGCATCAAAGCGCCAATCCCCCCGGAAAACGGCGTGTGCGGCTAACGCGGTCATAATCTCACACGGCGGATGATCGTGCCAGCGACTTGGGCACGCCCGCGCTTACCTTTTCCCGCGCCTCGGCGATGTGCTCTGCAAAAGGGGGTGAGCTGGGGCCAGCCAGCCGGATGAGGGCAGCCAGGAAGACAGCATATGGCATATATGCCCTGTTATGCCGGTATTGCCACAAAGGTCGCTCTGTGCTGGCCTCCAGACACGCCCCGGCCCTGGCCATATTGGCGCTGATGGCGGTTTTACTCGGTCACCAGGAGTACTTTCCCGACGTGCTGATGGCGTTCCAGGAAACGATGCGCGGCGGCCGCGTCGCTGACTGGGAAGGTCGCGGCGATGGGCACGCTGATCGCCCCGCCCCGGATGAGCTTCAGTGAGGTGGCCAGCTCATCGGGGGGTGCCACCCGGAATCCCACGATCCGCCAGCCGTTCCGGAACAGCGGGATCAGGTCCAGCGGGACCACCTCGCCAGCATGGGCACCGCAGGTGACGAGCGTGCCTTCCTCGCGCAGCACGGACAGGTGCGTGCCGAACAGCGAGCCACCCACGGTGTCCAGGACCGAGTCGAAGCGGCGGCCACTCGTCGCCCGCATCAGCTCGGCCGCGAGGTCCCTGTCGCCCCGCACGATGACCTCGTCCGCACCGAGCGAGGCGACCCGGCTGGCCTTGGCGGCCGTGCCGACGGTGGTCACTACCGTGGCCCCGGCCAGTTTCGCGCACTGGACCAGGGCGCCTGCCACGCCTCCCGATGCCGAGGGCACCAGCACGAGGTCACCGGGCCGGACCAGGGCCAGCCGGTTGACCATGTGCCAAGCGGTGCTGACCACGCACTGCCCGGCGGCCACGGCCAGTGGGTCGTCCGCTGGTTCGAGCGGGACAACCACCTCGGCCGGTACCCGGACCAGTTCGCCGTAGCCGCCCCAGCGGGTGGTGCCGAAGATCTCGAACGCGTCGCAGAGATCTGGCCGCCACCGGGCACATTGCGGGCAGCGGCCGCAGCTGTACTGCTGGAGTGCGGTCACCAGATCGCCGGCCTGGATGGGCCCGGCCTGGTTGCCCACCTCGACTACGGTGCCGGCGAACTCAGCCCCGAGGACCATCGGCAGCTCGAACGGCCACCGGGACGTTCCGGCGCGGGAGTCGAGGTCGGAGTGGTTGACCCCGCAGGCCTGCACCCGGACCAGGACGTCGCCGGGGCCGATCGCCGGATCGGGGATGTCCGCGTACTGCATCGCCTCCGCGGGCCCGTATTCGTAGAACGCCGCTGCCTTCACCGGTCCCCGACCTCCGGACCTGAGCTGGGCTGCGGATCGGCCGGATAGCTGGAGCCGGGCTGCGGCTGTGAGCCAGCCGGGTTGTTCTGGCCGGTGTGCTGTGGGCCAGCCGGGTGGCTGTGGCCGGGTTCAGGGCCAGCTGGGTGGTTCTGGCCGGGGTGCTGTGGGCCAGCCGCGTGGCTGTGGCCGGGTTCAGGGCCAGCCGGGTGACTGTGGCCGGGCTGCTGTGGGCCAGCCGGGTGACTGTGGCCGGGCTGGGGCTGTGGCTGCGGGTTGGCCAGGTGACTGTGGCTGGGCCGTTGCGGCCCGGCCGGGTGGCTGTGGCTGGGCTCCGGATCAGCTGGAAGGCGGCGGCCAGGCCGCCAGGAAAAGGCCGGTAAGACGTCCGGTCTTTTCGCGGGCGCCTCACCATCCCGCCTCGTAACATCCGTTTCACGGCTCACTAAGACAACGTAATTTTCCAAATGAAAGCCAGGCACCGGCTGCCCCAAACTCCGCTGACGTGACGTCAGGGTTAACAGGTGATGTGACTGTGAATGCGCACAGCCATAGCTGGCAGCCTGGGCTGGTGATAGCGAGACTGCTCAGCGTGCGGATTTCGCGCTGCGAGGAGAATAGCGCTGACAACGGCGGGATATGGGCCGATTCCGGCAAAGTGGCGTACGTGCCGGAACTGGGAAATCCTGGTCGTCAGGCCGCATAACCATTGGGTAAGCCCGGCCCCAGCCGCGCGCCGTCAATTCCAGGATCGCGGTGCATATGTGCACGTATGCGCATAAAACTAACCACAATCATGGGTGGCGCATTCCCCGGCGTCACACTGGCCCCGTGGGGTCCCGCCAGCATCACACCGCCCTGGGTCCGGGCTGGGCTCAGGCTGGGCCCGGGCTGGGCCCGGGCCCCGGGGCGTGAGCCATGTCGTTGTCCTGACCGTAGCCGCCTGGTTACGGTAGAGCAGGTGCTGTCGCCTGGGTGACAGCTCCCAGTCCCGCCGTGGCGGCAGGACGGCGAGGCAGCGGACGGCCGGGCTGGCGCGGAGCGCACGGTTCCGGCGGGCAGGAGGATGGACAACGTGGCAAGCGCCCGGGACGCCCGGCCGGAGCCGGAGCCGGAGCCGGAGCCGGGCCGGCAGCCCTGGCCCGGGGGCCGCTGGCTCGGGGCCGATGGCGCGGGGGCGCTGGCCCGGGAGCTGCTAACAGTCGGCCTACGGGCAGTCGGCCTGCGGGCAGTCGGCCTGCGGGCCCGGGCGGTCGGCCTGCGGGCGGCGCGCCCGGCCGCGCCCGGGTCGGCCGCGGCCCGGGCCGGGCGGCGCACCCGGTCCGCTATCTTCTCGGCCAGCGTGCCGCGGTGGGCATCTTCACCTTATTCGTGGTGTCCGTGCTGGTCTTCTTGGCCACTGAGGTGCTGCCGGGCAACGCGGCCAACGCGGTGCTCGGGCGCACGGCGGCCAGCAGCCCCGCCGCTTTGCACCGGCTGGAGGCCACCCTGCACCTGAACCGGGGCCTGCTGGACCAGTACTGGCTCTGGCTCTCCGGCCTGTTCACCGGCCACCTCGGCCACTCGCTGGTAAACGGGCAGGCCGGTCTGGGGTTACGTGGCCCCGAGGCTGGTCAACTCGGCTGTGCTGATGCTGCGTCACCGGGGTCATCGGCGCCGTGGCCGGGGTCGCGCTCGGTGCGCTGGCCGCGCTCCGCAAGGACAGCTGGTTCGACCATGTCACCTCGGTCGCCGCGCTGGCGGTGACTGCGCTGCCGGAGTTCGTGGTCGCGATCGGCCTGGTCATCCTGTTCGTCGACCGTGGTCACCCACCTGCTGCCCGCGGTGTCCCTGCTGCCGCCGGGCACCTACGCCTGGAACGCCGCCCCAGTTACTGATCTTGCCGGTGGCCACCTTGGTCATCGTGATCGTGCCGTACATCCAGCGGATGACGCGGGCGGCGATGATCGAGGCCTTGGAGTCCGACTACGTGGAGATGGCCCGGCTCAAGGGCGTGCCGATGTGGCGGGTTGTGCTCATGCACGCGCTGCCCAACGCCACGGCGCCGATGATCCAGGTCATCGGGCTGAACTTCCTGTACCTGGCGGGCGGCGTGGTCGTGGTGGAGTACGTGTTCGACTTCCCCGGGATCGGCCAGGGCCTGGTCTACGCGGTGGATGACCGGGATATCCCGGTCATCCAGTTCATCGTGGTGCTGCTCGCCGCGTTCTACGTGTTCATGAACATCGTGACCGACGTGATCGCGCTGCTGGCTACGCCGCGGCACCGGATTCCCAGGTAAGGGCGGAGGCCATGTACGCATGACTGCTGAGCCTGACGCGGCCCGGCGGCCGCCCGCCGCCGGCCCGGGCCAGCCCACGATCGAGCGGATCGGCCGGCATCAGTGGCTGGCTGTGCTGGGCCAGGCGGTGCGCACGCCCCGCGGTGGCACCGGGCTGGGGCTGGTCTGCCTTGTCGTGGCGTCGCGGTCATCGGCCCGTTCGTGGCGCCGGACTCGCCTGACGCGCTGCTCACCTTCCCCTTTGCCAAGCCGTCCGGCCAGTTCCCACTCGGTGCCGACTTCCTCGGCCGGGATGTGCTGTGCCGGGTCCTGGACGGCGGGTGGGTGCTGCTGCTGATGGCGGTCGGCGCGACCGTGATCGGGATCGCCGCGGGAGCGGCGGCCGGAATCGCGCCGCCTATCTGCGGGGTCGCACCGATGGCCTGATCATGCGCACCGTGGACGTGATCCTGGCCTTCCCGCAGCTGGTCTTTGCCCTGCTGCTGCTGAGCATCCTGGGGCCCGAAGCTGTGGCTGATCGTCGCTCGCCGTCGGCCTGACCCACGCGCCCGCGGTGGCCCGGGTGCTGCGGGCGGCGACCCTCGATATCTCCGAGCGGGACTTCGTCAAGGTGGCCGAGCTGCAGGGCGTGCGCCCCGCCGCGGTAATGGTCAAGGAGATCCTGCCCAGCCTGAGTCACCCCGCTGATGGTGGAGGCGGGCTGCGGCTGACCTACTCGATCATTGTCATGGCCGGGCTGGCGTTCCTCGGGTTCGGCCAGCCACCGCCGTCCCCCAGCTGGGGAACCATGATCAACGAGAACCGGGCTGGGCTGCCACTGAACCTCTGGGCGGTGATCGTCCCCGCCCTGGTGATCGCCCTGCTCACCATCGGCACGAACATCCTTACCGACGCGATCGGCCGGGTGGCGCTGGGCGTGGACCGCAGGCCTGAGGAGGCGGCGCTGCTCGACGATCTCGGGCCGGCCGAGGGCGGGGCCGGATGAGCGCTGGTGGCAGGCCGGCCACGGTCGACCGGGGACGGCCCGGCGGCGCACTCCGGCGATTTCCGGCTGGATGTCCGCGGGCTGGACATCGCCGCGGGCGCCATGGCCCGCTGGTCGTCAGCGGGGTCAGCTTCGCGGTACGGCCGGGCGAGGTGCTCGGCCTGGTCGGCGAGTCCGGGTCGGGGAAGACCACGGTGGCCCTGGCCCTGCTCGGGCACACCCGGCGCGGCCTGTCCATCAGCAGCGGTGAGATCCGGCTGGATGGGGCCGACCTGCTCCGGCTGGGCCCGGCTGAGCTGCGGCAGGTACGCGGGGCCAAGGTCGGCTACGTGCCGCAGGACCCGGCGGCAGCGCTGAACCCGGCGCTGCGGATCGGCTACCAGCTGCGGGAGGCGCTGCGGGTGCACCCCGGGGATCGCGGGGCCGCCTGAGGCCCGGATTCTCGAGGTCATGCGCGAGGCCTCATTGGACGCCAGCCCGGACATGCTGCGCCGGTACCCGCATCAGCTGTCCGGCGGCCAGCAGCAACGGGTCGGGCTGGCCATGGCCTTCGCCTGCCGGCCCGCGCTGATCGTCCTGGACGAGCCCACCACCGGCCTGGACGTCTCGACCCAGCGGCACATCCTGGACACTGTGCGCAGCCTCTGCCGGGGCTACCGGGTGGCAGCCGTGTATGTCAGCCACGACCTGGCCGTGGTCAGCGAGACTGGTGGTCGAGGTGGCTGTCCTGTACGCCGGCCGGGTCGTGGAGTCCGGGCCAGCCAGCGCGGTGTTCGCCCGCCCGCTGCACCCGTATACCCGGGGGCTGCTCGCCTCCGTACCCACCCGGACCGCGCCGGGCGGCTGACCGGGATCCCCGGGCAGCAGCCGCCGCCCGGGCGGCGCGGCCCGGGCTGCGCCTTCGCCTCGCGCTGCGATTTCGTGCTCGATCAGTGCCGGGCGGGCGAGCCCGGGCCGGTGCTCCTGGCCGATCGCACCGTGCGCTGCCTGCGGGTGACGCAGATCGCGGCGGGCCCGCCGCAGTACTCCGCGCCGGTCGCCGTGAACGCCGCCCCGCCGGGGGCGGCGGTGTTGTCGGTCCAGGGGGTCAGCGCCCGCTACGGTTCCGTGCCGGTGCTCTCCGGCATCGACCTGGACGTGCCCGCGCGGGCGTGCGTCGCCATCGTCGGCGAGTCCGGCTCCGGTAAGACCACGCTCGCCCGCTGCATCACCGGGTTGCACCGGGACTGGACCGGCGAGATCGCCTTGCAGGGTGTCCCGCTGGCCCACGCGGCCCGGGACCGCCCGAAGCAGGCGCTCAAGCGGATCCAGTGCGTGTTCCAGAACCCCTATACCTCGCTCAATCCGCGCAAGACGGTGGGCCAGATCGTGGCCGAGCCGCTGCACCGGTTCCTCGGCCTGTCCCGGCGCGACCAGGCCGAGCGGGTGGCCAGGGTGCTCGACGACGTGGCACTCGGCCGCGGGTATGCGTCCCGGTATCCCGATCAGCTCTCCGGCGGGGAGCGGCAGCGGGTCGCGATCGCCCGTGCGCTCGTGGCCGAGCCGGACCTGCTCGTGTGCGACGAGGTCACCTCGGCGCTGGATGTGTCGGTGCAGGCGGTCATCGTCGAGCTGCTCCGCGCCGCCGCGGCCGAGCGCCAGCTCGCCATGATCTTCATCACGCACAACCTGGCCCTGGTCCGCAGCATCGCCCAGGTCGCGGTCGTGCTGCGGGAGGGCGAGATCGTCGAAGCGGGACCGGCCGAGCAGGTCCTTGCTCACCCGGGCAGCGACTACACCGCCCGGCTGATGGCCGACGTGCCGCGGCTGGCCGGGCCTCCGGGTCAGTGATGGCTGGACCTGGCGAACACCGGCGAATCAGTGCGCACGCGGGCGGCGGCCGATCTGATGATCACGCCGGACGGCCTCAGGGAAGCGGCCGACTGGTACCTGACCGGACAAGACCCCGTCACCCCTACGCCTCCCCGCTCTATGCCGATCTCCATGGTCTTCCACCGGTACTCATCCAGGCCGGCGAGGCCGAGATCCTGCTCGACGACTCCACCCGCTTCGCCGCCAACGCCAGCACCGCCGGCGTGCAGGTGACACTCGAGGTATGGGACGCCATGCCACATTCCTGGCACACCTTCGCCGGGCTGCTCCCGGAATCAGACCAGGCGATCGAGCACCTGGGCAGGTGGCTGCAGCAACACAGCCCACCCAGCTGAAGACCCATAGGCCGCCCGAAGGAACGAGCTCACCGGCCCACGCTTACTCACGCTCACGCTGCGAACACCAGCCAGACGGCATCGGCGCTGAGGAACCCTAAATCAGGGCCGCGATCGCGCACGAGAGCATGGCGAGGGGCGATGAGTTTTCCGTGGCCGCGACGTCTTCCCAGTTGGCATGCATCCAGAACGACTGGGAGGCGGCCGGGCCGAGGGCCCGGAAAGTGTCGTACCCCCGTGGTGTAGTCGGGGTATCCGCCAGTTGAGGAGGCTCATGATGCGGCTAGCAGTTCATCACCTCAACGTCAGCGCTGTTCGTGCCGATGCCGTGTTCGTGTCGGCGCTGCAGCCCTCCAGGGAACCTTCCGCCAGCCAGGTCCAGCAGGCAGTCGCCGTGGCCATCCGTGCGTTCGGCGGCCGGGGCTGCGTGGAACGGGTGGCGCAGGAGTTTGGCGATCACCCAGAGACGGCGGTCGCGCGGATGCGCTGGGCTCGCAGGATCGCTGGCGAGGCATTCGGCGGCTCAAGACCGGAGCCGGCTGATGCCCGGCCGCTCGCTCAGCACCCGGTGCCCTGCGCTGGCCGCGCTGCGTGAGCTCACACGCCCGCCGCCGTGACCGAGCACAATACTTGGTGGCTCGGTCTGGGCCGTGGGAGCTTTCTGTGGCCAGCCGGGTTCGGAGTAGCCGGCGGTCACCTCGGCTCCGAGCTTGAGCGCCAGGTTCGAGTTTGCGCCTGCCGCGTGCGGCGGCGATGACGTGCCGGGCCGGCTCCGGCACGGTGCCTGTGACCGCCATCGCGGTAATCGTCGGCTGGCTCATCGGCTTTATCGTGCTCGCCGCACTTGCAGTACGTGCCACGGCCGAGATGTGAGCAGCAGCCGGGAAGTCCGGATGCGCCGAGCTGGCGCCAGGCGTACAGGCAGGCTCCTTGTGGCGCGACAAATCGGCTGCTTGGCGGGCGTGGCAGCGGGTGGCGCGGAAGATCATGTGTCGCGGCGGGTGATCAGGAGGGTGGCGGTGAGGAGCACGGCGGCTGGCCAGGCGAGGAGGATGAGCATGGACAGGGCGGGCGAGAACAGGTTGGTCTGCGGGTGCTGGGCGACTACCTGCTCGGCGGCGTACATCAGCGTGAACCGGCCGATCCTGTCGTTCCACGGGGCGGGCACGAACAGCAAGATGGCGGGGACGGCGATCAGGCCGAACAGCGCCGCGACCGACCCGGCGGTGTGCCGGATGATCGCGCCGAGCCCGGTGCCGAGCATGGCGCAGACGAACAGCAGGGTGCCCTCGGCCAGCACTGCCCCTGCCACGCCGGGGTGGGTCAGGGATATGCCGTGATGGTGGCCGGACAGGATCGCCTGGACCAGGAAGAACGAGGCGAAGGCCAGCACCTCGCCGGTGGTGAGCGCCACCGCGCCGACGACGGCCGCCTTGGCGGCGAGCACCGCCCGGCGCCGCGGGACCGCCGCGAACGTGGTGCGGATCAGTCCGGTGGCGTGCTCGGAGCCGAACGTCAGGACGCCCAGGAGGCCGGCGGCGAGTGCGGCGTACGGCAGGCCGATGAAGGTGGGCAGCAGCGGGTCTATCGGGCCGGCCGGGGGCGGGGTTTGCGTTGGCGAAGGCGTTGATGCCGCTGATCCCCAGCGCCGTGACGGTAGTGATGAGCAGCATCAGGTAGGTCGAGCGGATCGAGCGGAGCTTGGTCCACTCGCAGGCGAGCACGTCGCGGGCGCGGACGGCGCGTGGTGGCGCTGCCGCTCCGGCGGGCCGGGTATCCAGGGTGGTCATGGGGCGGGTGTCCGTTCCAGGGCTGGGGCAGGGGCGCGGTAGTCGATGCTGTCGCTGGTGATGTCCATGAAGGCCTGCTCCAGGGAGGCGTGCCGCGGGGCCAGTTCGTAGACGGGGATGCCCTGCGCGGCGGCCAGGTCCGCGATGGCGGGCGCGTCCATCCCGGTCACGGCCATCGCGCCGTCGTTTTCCGGCGTGAGGGCCGCGCCGTGCGCGGTGAGCAGCCCGGCGAGGTCGCCGGCTCGCGGCGACCGCACCAGCACGTCGCGGCGCGCGCTGGATTCGACGAACGCGTCCATGGGCGTGTCGGCGAGCAGCAGGCCGCGCCCGATGATGACCAGGTGGTCGGCGGTGAGCGCCATCTCGCTCATCAGGTGGCTGGAGACGAAGACGGTGCGGCCCTCGGCCGCCAGGGACATGAACAGCTCGCGGATCCACTGGATGCCTTCGGGGTCCAGGCCGTTGACTGGCTCGTCGAACATCAGGACCGGCGGATCGCCGAGCAGCGCGACGGCGATGCCGAGCCGCTGCTTCATGCCGAGCGAGAAGCCCTTGATCCTCCTGTGCGCGACAGCTTCCAGGCCGGTCGCCTCGCAGCACCTGCAGCGACCCGGCGCTGGCCGATTCCGTTGCTGCTGCGCGATCGACGCAGATGGGACCACGCGGTGCGCCCGGGGTGCACGGCGGTGGCGTCCAGCAGCGCGCCGACCTCGTGCAGCGGGCGGATGATCTCCTGGTACCGGCGGCCCGCGACCAGCGCCGTGCCCGCTGTCGGGGGGTCCAGCCCGAGGATGACCCGCATCGTCGTGGTCTTGCCGGCGCCGTTCGGGCCGAGGAAGCCGGTCACGTGCCCGGGGCGGGCCGCGAAGCTGAGGTCATCGACGGCGGTGACGGGGCCATAGCGTTTGGTGAGGTTCTCTACGTTCGATCATGGTCACTCCCACCGGAAGTACCGGAACGCGAGCGCGCCGAACACCAGCGCGTAGCCGGCGAGGACGAGCAGGGAGGAGGCGGAGGGGAAGCCGGTCTGCATGCGCCTGCTGGATCGCGTCGACCGCGGCGCCGAGCGGGGTCCAGTCGCCGATGTGCGGTCACCACGGCGGGGAGTTCCTGACGCGGCAGGAACAGCCCGGCGAAGAACATGAGCGCGTACCAGGCCAGCGCCCCGATGCCGGCAGCGGCAGCGGCGGTGCGCGCGGTGCCGGCGATGCACAGCCCGATGGCCAGGGCGGCGAGGCCGGCGAGGACGATCGAGAGGACGAAGCCGCCCGGGCTCCGCGGGCCGTTCAGGCCGAACCCGGCGATCCCGACCACGAGGAGGACCGCGAGCCCGGCCACCGCGATGCAGGCGTTGACCACCAGCTGCGCGCCGAGGACCCAGGCGGGCGGGACGGGCGTCGTCGAGAGTCTTCGCAGGATGCCCTGCTCCCGGTAGGTCGCAAGCGGGGTCGGCAGGCTGAAGAAGGCGAGCCCGGCCAAGCGCGAAGACGATGAGCACCGGGAGGTAGACCTGCGGGGACGGTGAGGCCGCCCAGGTCTTGTCGGGCCCCGGAGACGGGATGCTGCCGAAGAGCGCGAGCAGGAGGACGGGCAGCGGCCAGGCCGAGGACGAGCCCGATCGGCTGGCGCCACGCCAGGCGGGCCTCGGCTTGCGTGAGCTTGGCGAAGGCCCGGCGCGGGGTGTGCCTGGGCAGCAGCGGCCGGCGTTCCCTGGCGGCCGGGCGGTCCCGCTGCCGTCTCGGGGCCGGGTGGGGAGCCGCGGCGAGGCGGCGGCCGGTCAGCTTGATGAAGGCGTCCTCCAGCGTGGCCGAGGGGAACTCGACGTCGTGCGCGGTCACCCCGGCCGCGGTCAGCGCCTGGATCACGGCGCTGGCCAGGTCACCGGTGCCGCTGACCTGGACGCGCCGCCCGTGGTGCTCCACTCCGGAGACCTCGGCAAGCCCGGTCAGCAGGCGGTCGTCGAAGGGCTTGGAGGGCACGAAGCGCACCTGCTTGGTCGCGTCCGCCTGCTGGGCCAGCTCCTGCGGGGTGCCGGCCGCCACGACCCGGCCGCGGTCGACGAGCGCCACCCGGTCGCACAGCCGCCCGGCCTCTTCCATGTAGTGGGTGACGAGCAGGATCGTGACCCCGCCGTCGCGCACCTGCTCGATCAGGTCCCAGGTGTCGCGCCGGGCGCGGGGGTCCAGGCCGGTCGTCATCTCGTCGAGCACGGCGGCCTTCGGCTGGCCGATGAGGGCAAGGGCGATCGAGAGCCGCTGCTTCTGACCGCCCGACAGGGAACGGTAGTAGTCGTCGCGCTTGTCGGCGAGCCCGAGCCTCTGCGCCAGTTCCGCCGGGTCGGCGGGCTCTGGGTAGAAGGACTGGTAGAGGTCGAGCAGCTCGCCGACCTTCAGCTTGGCCGGCAGGGCACTGGACTGGAGCTGGACCCCGACGGCGAAGCGCAGGCGCTCCCGGTCGCGGGCCGGGTCGAGGCCAAGGATCCGGACCTGCCCCGAGTCGGCCCGGCGCAGCCCGACCGCGCACTCGACGGTGGTCGTCTTGCCCGCCCCGTTCGGGCCGAGCAGGCCGAAGATCTGGCCCTCGGCCACCGAGAACGAGACGTCCTCGACCGCGACGGTCTCGCCGTAGGTCTTGTGCAGGTGGCGAGACCTCGATCGCCGGACAGGCTTCCGCCACGGCGGTGTTCTCGCCGGCCGCCGCTCGCGGACATCATCATTCACGGTTACCTCCTCCGCTACGGTCCGCATCAATGGGCCTGCTCGAGCTGGATCCACCGGTCTGGCCCGCCCAGGAAATGGCGATCCACCGGAAGGAGGCCTGCGGATACGACGGGGCGCGGCATGCGAACCCGGCCGCGTCGCCGTCGACGACCTCGAAGGTCACGACCGGGCTCCCCAGGCCCGGACGCCGGCCGATGAGCGTCAGCAGGCGGACCTGGAGAGTGTGCGTCCCGGCCACGATCGGCATCTCGGTGCTCGAGTTGCCGCGGATCTCGCCGACCGGCCTCCCGTCGAGCACGATCCGATACGGCCGAGCCGCATCGGCCAGCCGGGACGGGACGGGTCAGCAGGAGCGTTGCGGCTCATGGCAATCCCCTTTCGCGTGCCGCGGCCCAGGCATTCTCCGGGCTGATCCGGAGCGGAACCTGAGCCCGCTGAGCATGCCTTCTCGTGGCGGCTGCATTGTTCATGCTCAAACATGGCCAGGCGCAGGCTGCCGCGTCGTCAACCCGGCGCTGGCTCGTCAGCGACCGCAGCCGCGGTAAAACGGGACGCCGGCGGCTACTGCAGCTGCGGTAGCGCTCAGCTCGACCAGCCGGGGCGCACCAGGCCCGACTGGAACGCGAAGACGACCAACTGCGCCCGGTCACGGGCGCCTAGCTTGGCCATGGCCCGGTTGACGTGAGTCTTCGCCGTAGCGGGACTCAGGTAAAGGCGGGCCGCGATCTCGTCGTTGGACAACCCCTCGGCCACCAGGGCGATGACCTCCCGTTCGCGCCCGGTCAGATGGTCGAGTTCGCGGCGGGGGCTTGCTGGGCTCGGCTCGCGAACTCGGAGATGAGCCTGCGCGTCACGCCGGGGGACAGCAGCGCGCTCCCTGCGGCGACAACCCGCACCGCCCGGATCAGCTCCTCAGGCTCGGTGTCCTTCACCAGAAAGCCACTCGCCCCGTTGCAGATCGCCTCGAAAACATACTCGTCGAGATCGAAAGTCGTCAGGATCACGACCCGCACCCCACCGAGCCGGCCATCGCCCGAGATCGCCTTGGTAGCGGCGAGCCCGTCCATGCCGGGCATCCGGATATCCATGAGGACCACGTCGGGCACCAGTGCCGTGGCCTGGCGGACCGCCTCCGCGCCGTCGGCCGCCTCGCCCACAACCTCGATGTCGGCCTGCGTGGCGAGCAGCGAGGCGAACCCCGCGCGGACCAGGGCCTGGTCGTCGGCCAGCAGGAGGCGGATCATCTCGCCCCGTCGAGGGCAGCCAGGCGCGCACCCGGAACCCGCCGCCCAGGCTTCGGCCCAGCCTGGAGCCTGCCACCAAGCGCGGCGGCGCGCTCGGTCATGCCCGTGATCCCCGTCCCCGGGACGAATGGGGTACGCAACGGCCCGTCGTCATCGACCTGCACCACCAGGTCCGCGTCCCCGTAGGCCACCTCCGCCCGGGCTGTCGTCGTCTCGGCGTGCCGGGCGACGTTGGTCAGTGCCTCCTGCAGGATCCGGTACGCGGCCAGGTCCACGCCCGGCGGGAGCGTGCGAGCCGTCCCGCGCTGCTCGACCTGCACGATCACCCCCAGCGCTGCCACCCGTCCGATCAGGTCGTCCAGCCGGCTGATGCTCTGGCGCCGGCGCCCTGGGCGCGTCCCCGTCCTCCCGCAGGGCCCCCAGGACGGAACGCAGCGCCAGCAACGTCTCGTGGCTCACCTCTTTGACCGTGGCCAGCGCCCGCACCGCCCGCTCGTCCGCGCCGTCCAGCTGGAACAGCGTTGTCGCCGCCTGGACATTGATCAGGGAGATGTTCTGAGCCAGGACATCATGAAGCTCCCTGGCGATGCGAAGCCTTTCCTCGCTCACCTGGCGGCGGGCCTCCTCCCGGCGCAGCCGCGCGGACTCGGCAGCCCGGAGGCTTCGCAGCCGCAGCCATTCCGCAGCTCCCAGCAGGACGAGCAGCCAGGCGGGAGCCGTGAGGGACAGAACGAGCCCAGGGGCATCGCCCGTGCCCAGCAGCGGCGGGAGCCATTGGGACAGCACGTAGTCAGCAAACAGAACGGCCACAGCGGTTCGCCGGTAACCCGCCATCACCACGGTCACGAAGGCCACGATCAGGCCGAGCCATTCCGGCCCGGGCACATAGCCCAACGCCTGGTACATGGCAGTCGCCGCGAACGCCACCGCGTACACCTGGACCGGCCACCGCCGCCGTACGACAAGGGCGAGCGGCGCCGCCACCAGCAAAATCAGCCCCAAGGCGTCGATCTGACGGGCGTGGGGTTCATGTGCCCCGGCAATATGGGTGGCGCCAACAACCTGGATGACGCCGACGGCCAGCGCGAGAACGACGTCAGGCCATGACGCGCCGACCCCCGTTCGCCTCTCACTGCCGGCGCCGACCACAGACCGAACGGTAAGCCCAAATCAGCCGACTGTCATCCACCTCACGCTGCCCGGCCTCCTGCCGCGGCCGCAGTAGGCCACCGACCCTCACTACCGCACCCTGCGGCAGCGCGTTGCCAACTGATCGCCCAGTAATACCAGCCGGTTGTGCGACAGCAGGTTGAGGCCAGGCAGGCGAAGGATCATCACGATGCCGCCGATGTCGAGGCACCACGCCAGCGCGACGAAGGTGAGGCCCGTGGCGAACACGGCAAAGGAGCGGTAGCGGCGGTTGCGCCAGGCCAGGGGCGCCAGGAAGAGGGTCGCGATGAGGCCGGCATAGGCGGCGGACAGACTTTCGATCTGGTAGGGACCGGGCAAGGGATAGCTGTCCTTGCGCGTGGCCCCGTTGCTATCCGGCAGCACGAGCAGCGGCAGTGCCGAAAGACCTCCCGGCACACGCTCTTCAAACCCAGCGGCGCGCTCCGCGGTTCGCGCGCCGGTCCTCGCGTACTCGGCGATGGGCAACACGTAGGGAGCGGCCAGCGAAAACCCCAGCAACCAACCCGAGAGGACGAGCAGTCCCGCCTTGCGCGCCGGCCCGCCAAAACACTGCTTCCCATAGGTCTCGTAGGTCCGCCACAGTCCGTAGAGCCCGCAGACCATGAGAGCCTGCGCGGCAATGTCGAGCTGCCGGCTGCACAACACCGCGCAGGTTGCCAAGCCGAGCGCGGCCATCCCTCGCCAGCCAGGCTTGCGAACCACACCGTCGACGGCGAGCACCAGCCAAGGCAGATAGTAGACGGGGGCGCTGGTGGGAAAGCCCAGCCAGAAAACGAAGAACCCCGTCATGGGGTAGTTCCACGCCGTGATGACCGCGGGCCAAAATCGCACCCCGAGGGCCCGACGGCAAAACAAGTAGAAACCCGCGCCCGCGATGATGGCGGCCAGAAGCTGGTGCCAGGCCAGAACCACCGGTGAAGGGATCGCGGCCAGCAGGATCGACAGGGGCGACAGCCATGGCCATTGCAGCACGGGCTTGCCCGCGTACTGGCCCGGAACCCACAACGGCCACCGGCCGTCCCGAAGCTCGGAAGCGACGAACATGCGCTCGGGCTCGATGACGTACGCGAGATCGGACTGAATGGTGTCGTGAGGGATCAGGTTCACCGTCTCGGGCGTCACCGGGATGTAGACGTCGGACTGGGCGAGCAGGTCTATCGGGAGCAAGATCTTCGTCCCGATCAGGGACTGCCCGTAGAGAAGGAGCTGCGACGCGAGAATCCCCGCCAGCAAGATCGCCATTCGTGTGGTCTTCGAGGTTTCGATTCTGTCGCGGATGGCGTCACCGGCTGTCAACAACGGGGCTCCTCCTGTTCGAGCCGGGTATCGTATCACCATCGCCCCGCGGCGTCCCGAACACCCCCTCGCCCCGCGCAGCGAAGCGGGAAGAGGGTTGGGGTGAGGGGCAGCCCTTCCAGGTGTTCGCTGGGGCCCAGATCCTCGCCTCTCCCCGCGTGACCGCGGGGCGAGGGATGTGGCCGCTTCACGGCCTCGGAGCTCCCCCGCGTGCCGCTCGCTGGCCGGGCACACGGCTGGCGGCTCGCGCGATGCCACCCACGCCAACCACGACACGTGCTCCCGCACGACCGTCGCTGCGGCTTGCCCAACTCTTCCATGATAAAGTTCGCCCTCGAAATGACCGCTTCCTCGCCAAGAGACAAGACCTTCTGGACTCCTCAGAACATCGTTCTGGTTCTCCTACCCGTGCTGACGCTCACCCTGCTCTTGGGTAACAGCAAGTACGTCGAGCCGATGTTCATCCACTCGACATACTATTTGATGTTGCTCCTGGTGGCTGCGTGGGCGACGGTCTACCTGCTCTCGGCGCGCAACCTGACCAAAGCCGCAGCCTGGGAATGGGTGAAAGAGAACCGGGCCGGAATCCTCATCGCGGTGGCGGTTACCGTCATCACCGCGCTCGCGGTGCATCCTGCCCTGCGCATCCTCGCCGACGAAACCAACCTGCTCGGAACCTCGAAGAACTTCTTCCATCAGAAGACGGCGACCTTCACCGTGTCGGGCAAGTACTACTACGACGCCTTCTGGGACGCCGGCGTGGTGATCGACCGCCGCCCCTCGCTCTTCCCTTTCCTGGTCAGCCTGCTGCACGTCGTACGAGGCTACAGCTACACCAACGTCTTCCTCTTCAACCTGCTGGTGCTGCCGTTCTTCGTGCTCATCTCGTATCGGCTGGCCAAATCGCTGGGCGGCGAGGTTTTCGGCGTGGCCGCTGCCCTGCTGGTCTCGGCCCATCCCATCACCCTCATTTCCGCGCGCTCGGGAGGCTTCGATTTCTTTGCGGCCTTCTTCTCCGTGCTCGTGGTCAAGAACTTCCTCGACCACTGCCGTGCCCCCTCCGCCGATCGTCTGGCCGTGCTGTGGATGAACCTGTGCATGTTCGCGGAGATCCGCTACGAGACCGGGTTGTTCATCGCGCCGGTGGTCTTCTTTCTGCTGATCTTCCGCCTGGCGAAGCTCGAGTATCTTCGCCCCTACCGCGTCATCTACGCCCTCACTCCTGCTTTTCTCTTGCCGAGGATCTGGCAGGCCATCCTGCGCGGCAACGTGCCTGAACAGGATCCCGGCGCTGTCCCGTTCAGCATCGGCCATCTCCTCACCAACACGGTCGTCTACTTCAAGACCATCGCCACGCCGTTCGACAACCGCACCTCGCACGCCGCGTTCGTCATCGCCCTCGGGGTCATCGGCCTCGTCCTCGCCATTCGCTGGATGATCAAGCGCCTCTTGCCGGGCGATCGACCGGTCCCCGAGTTCCAGTTCTCCGCCCTGGTGGTGGGCTGGATGGTCCTGCAGCTCATCATCGTCTTCACCTACGTCTGGGGCAGGCCCGAGCATCCGGCTTCTGCGCGGCTCATCATCGCCATCGACACCTTCTTCTCCTTCCTGGCCGCATGGGCGGTGGCAGCGACCCTGGGGCGCCTCAAGCCGGTGCTGTCCACCATCGTTTGCGTGGCGCTTTTCGCGATGTACATGCCCGTTGCCGCCCAAAGCCGCCTCATCAACGAGCTGACCCTGACCCGCGAGGCCGCTACGACCTGGCGCTTCTTCGAAAGCCTGCACGAGAATCGCATTCTCATCGTTTCGGAACGGCCGGGGCTGTTCACGGTCATGAACTACGGCTCGGTCGATTTCGAGGAGGCCAAGCGCGACCCCACTGTGCTCGAGGGTCTTGCGCGCCACCTGTTCTACGACATCTATCTCGTGCAGCAGATCGACCTTGCCACGAACAAGGTCATGCCCCAGTACGAGATCTGGCCCGAGCGAGCGAGCATCCCCGTGCTCGAGTTCCAGAACGACGCCAACGCCACCGTGCGCATCTCGCGCCTGGTGCACTGAGGGATCGAACGCCGCCGTTCACGAGCGGGCAGGCCTCCGTGGCTGCCTTGCGAGGCGGGCGCGTCTGGGTGACGCACCCCCTGGTCAGTAGTTATTGTTAGTAGCGTCGGGGTCTTTGACGGCAAGCCACGCGATGACGTTCTCCCAGAATTCCGCCGCCTGGTAAGGGACGGGGGGAGAGGGAGGGCACTCCGGTATGAGATTGCCGCTTGAGTCCCGGTCGTATATGTCCTTCCCCGATGCGCTCCACAGCGTGTTGTAGGTCAGCCATTCATCACCCCACGCAACGATTCGACCGCCGGTGGAAGAGCCGCCGATATCCTCGACCGTGTAGCCAACATTTTGCCAATTCGGCGACCGTTCGTCGACAGTCGCGTCGCACGCGGCCGGCGGGAGGGAGTTGCACCGGCTGGTCGTTTGGATCGTTCGCGCGCATTGCACCTTCGTGCTGAGCTTCACGGTTGGGGCAGGTACAATGGATGGACTCACGGTCATAAGCGGAACGGTGCCTCGGACTTCCAGCCGGTTCACCGTCTTCACAAAATTGAAGGGGGCGGTTCCAGGCGTGTCCGCCCTGAGGAAGTCGCCACCACCGTCACCACCCGGACAAGATGGACCGGCGGTCGAGCACAAGTCGACACCGTTAGCAGGTCCAAGCGCCTTGGTCACGATCGCCGTATCGGTGCCGTCGATGGTTTGGTACGCGAGGCCGACTTGCCTGAGGATCTTGTTGGCGTTTCCCACCTGCGGGGCATCCCAGTAGTAGCCCATGGTCGTCACGATCCCGTTTCCGGCCTTCAGCCAGTCGGTGATGACGGCGATCTCGCCCGCAGTCAGAAGCGGTTGGTTTCCCACCATATAGGAGGTGCTGCCTGTGGGGCACGTGTTGCAAAGCGGTGTAGGGCACCTCTGCGGAAGACCAGGACTATTGCCGTAGCAAGTGTGTCCGAGTACTGGATTCCCGTAGTCTACCTTCCCATTGGGGTCGGTGTAAAAGGCATCGCCGCAGCCGCGTGGTGTCCAATTGCTAACACAGCCCCAGCGATCCGCGTTGCTGTGAAACAGGTCCAGCGCGATGATGACGTTGTAGGGCGCAAGGTCTGCCTTCGTGAGCTGCCCGCCCCCGAAGTTGTTGATGCTCCCGACGGGCTCACAAGTCCCGAAGTTCTTGTCCAGAAAATCACGGAACATGGCTGACCCACTGTCATTGGTGGCGCCGACCCCATAGGCGTTCCAGATCCCCCAGACGCCCATGGTGGCGACTCTTGCGCCATGGAAGCTCTGGCACGAGCTACCGCCCGTGCCGCCGCCGCCCGTGCCACCCGTGCCGCCGGTGCCGCCGGTGCCGCCGACCCCGCCGGCCGCGCCCGTGCCGGGCATGGTGCCGACATTTCCCCCGTCGCCGGCCCCCCCGGCTCCGCCGACCACGCCGCCAGCACCAGACGCGCCACCGGCCCCGCTGCCCGAAGCGCCACCGTTCGAAGGCCCAGGGCTGGTGACCACGAGACCGTTCTGAACCGAGGAGTTGTCGTCGCAACCGTTGGCGCCGGAAGCACACAGGGCCGACAGTGGGGCCCCGGTCCCCGAGCCAGCACCGTGGCTGGGGGACATGGTCACTTCCAGGACGACGCGTGTCCTGCCATCCGAGGCCACGCCCTCCGAACGAACGATGACGACACTGTTGGGAGGCACCCCCACGGGCGGAGGCGTCGCGCAGGCCTCCACGCCGACCACCACGCCGCCGTCCACGCCGCCGCCGGGCGCGATGTCGCAGGTGAAATTGCCCATGCGGCAGTCCCTCATGTCCTGCCGAATGTACACGGTGTACTTCCCCATGGTCGAGCTGACGAACGCGGCCCCGCCCGTCCCAGGCAGATCACCGCTGCGATTCAACGCCGGATAGTCGATGTCGACCAGGGGCGTTCCACTGTCCGTAAGAATGGCGCCCCGGCGCTCGCCCTCGCACTGATCCGTATTCTGAATAGGCTCGTCGGCCGGATTGCTGACCGCGGGACCAAGCAGAGCCGGCATGTTGGGACTTAGGGCTGGATTGTTGAGAATGGCTCGCCCGCGTTCGATGCCCGCCTCGGCGACCACCAGAGCCTGGTTGCGCAGATTGATGTTGGAATTCAGCTGGATGCTGCCGCTGGTGAGGAACAAACCGGTCATCCCCAATCCCAGGAGCGCAATCATGACGATGAGGACGACCATGAGGATTGCGCCCCGATCCCGGTTGCGATGGCGACGGATGTTGTCTGCGATGGCGTGTTTCATGGTGGCTCTCCTCAAATCCAAAGCGGATCACTGAGGCTTGTTGTTACGAGGGTAGACCGTCGTGGTGAGCACGCGGCGGCGAAAGCTGTCCTTGGGTCCCGCCGGCGGTTGGCGGTGATCCTCGATGTCGGGCGGTCTGTTACCCGAGTTGGGGCCGATCAGGTCGTCGGGGGCGAGGGCGCGAGCGACCATCGTGAGGCGGACGCCGGTGGGCAAATTGCAGAAGCCGTCGGTGCCCGCGGCTGGCAATACGTCCCCGGGCACGTTGTTCCACCATTCGTCGTTCTGGCGGGCAGCGTCGTTGGTGTGGGCAGCGTTGTCGACACCCTCGTTCAAGATGCCGTCCAGGGCGGTCAGACTGTGCGCCGCGGGGGTGCCCGTGTCGCAGGCGAAGGACACCTGCAGATCCTCGATGCCCTCGGCGAGAGGCTGCGGTGTAGCGGCATCGCCGGCGAGCTGCCGCTGCATCATCATCAACTTCGGGATGCCGTTCGCGCCCTCCTGCTGGATGAAGAACGTGACCCACGTGAGCGCACCGAAGTTCCGCACGCCCGCAACGTCCGCATCGTAGGCATTGTTCAGGGTGGAGCCGGTAACCGGGTCGGTTGGAAGGAACGAGGCTTTGATGTCGCTGGTCGGGTTCCAGATGCTGCCGCTGCTACCGCTCTGATGAGGCAGGGCCGCGGCCTGCACGGGAGGGGTAACTTGGAACAGGGCGCAGCCGCGGTCAGCCGTCGGATCGGCTCCATAGCCCCAATCGTTGAGCGTGAGCAGGAGCACGAATTCCCACGGGCGGAACATGCTACCCGTGCTGACGCCGTCCAACGGAATGGGAACCCCCGGATCGGTCGTGGTCAAACCGGCGAGCGCGATGTCGTAGTCCGTACCCGACGTGCGGTTGCCGAGCGCGACGGTGATGATATCGGTGCCGGCGAGAACGTGCAAGGCGGCGTCGGTCGTGGAGGTGGCTGGATCGTTGTTGACGATCCACAACGGGGGGATCCACTGCATGCCGCTGGTGGCAGGATCGAACGCGCGCACGCCGGTTTGCGGCCGTGTATCCAGGTTGTCAGTCAGGGGACCGGGGCTGGGGTACGTGCTACGTATCCTCGATCCGTTCGCAGCCGCCGCGTCGGCGTAGCTTGCGGGTTTCACGCATCCGTACATACCGGTACCCGCCCCGCGCGTGTAGCGGGCCAGGACTTCCATGGCGGCCCACAGGTTCTGCTGGATGTTGAGCACCTTGGTCTGGGTCTCGTAGATGCGCTGTTGGCCGGCGAAAAACATGAAGGTGGAGGCCGCGATGATCGAGGAGATGATCAGGGTGATCATGATTTCGACCAGGGTCATGCCTCTGTCCGGCATTTGTCTGGAGGTCACCATGTCTTCCTCCGCTCGAGATCCAGACGGGTCGTCTTGGTTACTCCGACATCGTTGTTGTAGCTCACGATGACCGAAACAACGTAGGGGTTCCCAAAGTTGAGATCCACGACCTTCCACTGCCGGCGCCAGCGGTAGGCGGAGAGGTCGGCGGCCACCGGAACCTTGGGCGTACCGTCGACTTCGCACAGACAGACCCCCTCGGCATTGACGTACTCGGGGATCGGAGTGGCTCCATCGGCACCCTTGGGCCACCAATTGTTGAACAGGGAAAGTGGTTTGAGCCCCATCGCCGCGTCAACGGCTGCCGTCACGGTGTTCCGGCTGGACAGCTCATCGAGCTTCTGCGAGGCCAGGCGCATGGCGACGGCGGCGTCGTTGGCGCTCTTCGAGGCGCTGATGATGGACTGCTGAACCGCGAGCGTGCCCATCAGGCCGATGGTGCCGATGAGCATGGCGATCATGACCTCGAGCAGCGTGAAGCCCGATTCGCGCTTCATGTCTGTGTCCACAGCTTGACGTGGATGACCACCCCGAGTCCGGTCAGGGTGAGATGCGCACTGGTACTACGGACGGTCGCCATGGTCCTCCGGGATGTATGCCTGCAAACGTGCGGCCAGCCGAGATCACTGGAATTTCTGCCATGATCATAGAGCATGCACCGGCAGCACTAGGAAAACATTTCATGGGGCGCAAACCGGTGCGTGGTCCGAGGTAGGAGAAGACGCACAAAGTGAGCTACTCCGCAGGATGGAAAGCAATTGGAATCAATCCGCCTCCACCTCGGCAAGGCCGCCTCCCGTCTTGAAGTAGGAAAGCACTTCGACACGCAGGTGGGTAACGCAATCCGCGCTCAAGTCGAAATCGAGAGGGGATGGCCCGGCCACGATCCCGGCAAAGCCACCCTCCGCCGAAGCAACGATTTTGTATTGGCAATACAGGGTGACGCGCACGCGTTCGCAGCCACGGTCCTCGTAGTGGACGTTGTGCGCATTCAGGAGGCGAACGTGGCGGACCGCACGCGCCGACGGGAAGTGGACTTCCAGCCAGCCGAGAGCGCCATCGGGCAGAAGCCATTCGGTGGCCTCCGAACCGTCGATGGCGTTGGCAGCGGCGTGTTTCGATGAATAGGCCGCCGAGGCCGTGGCGAAGGGGCGCCCCCATAAGCACCACATGACCGTCGCCATCAGCACCAGCGTGGCACCAGCCGCCACGCCTGCCAGCAAGCGAACCCGCGGCCGCGCGAACGGTGGATCCAAATGCCAAACCGTGAAGCGATAGAGGCGCTCGATCTCTCCCCAAGTTGCGTCGATGTCACCCTGTCGCGTCTCGGTGGAAATCTGAACCGCGAGCACGGCGCGAAGACGTTCGACGCGCGAATAGCCAGCACGTTCGAGGGCCGCGAGAGCATCCGCATCCGGATTCCACGCTTCGCCGTCGGAAGGTGGATCACCACGTTCGGGACCCCAGGCCGCGAGAAGGACCGCCAGCGCGTTCGTGAAGTACGCATGGCATTCCGGAACGAGGTTCTCGCGAAAGAGCGCACGACCGCAGTCGAGCGCGCGCCGTGCCTCTTCGATGGACTTGGCAAACGACAAGCTCATGGGTCGCTCCCGACGGGCACCTTGACCGGCAACCGCCAGGGCCAAGGACCGCAGCCGTGCAGCAGGACCAACCCGAGCCCGAGCGCCGAGAGGATGCTCAAGAACGCTCCGACGGAGGCCGCGCCCGGCACGCCGAACCAAAGCCGCAGTCGGTACGGGCCAGAGGTGGGCAAGTGCAGACGGAGCAGCCCCTGGCCGTCCGTCTGGAGCTCGGCATCACCCGGTCCCGCATCGGTCTTCACGGCCCAACCCGGGAAGGCATGCAAGGCCAGCCCCACGTTCGCGCCGTCGCGGTCGGCACGTAGGGCGAGGAGGTGATGGCTGCCCTGGCTGCTCGTGCGTTCCACGGCTGCACCGTCCGTGGATACGACCAGATCGCCTGGAGATTGTTTGGCTGGGACCGCGGCTTGCTGCGGGAGAAACTCATCCGCTTCGGTCGTCGAAAGCATCCATTGACGGATGTTTTCCGCGTCCAAAGGTACCTGGTCGGTGGACATTTCTCTTGCGGAAACATAGGGCCACGCGACCACGAAGAGCAGCGTGCCGGCGCCGACCACGGCGATGCGGGTCTTCAGCGACTCGCTCAGTCGCTCGCCAGCCGCCGCGGCGCCGATGCCCAGTGCCACGCTGGCAAGCAACGCCACGGGTCCGAGGAGCCGCCACGGGAACTGGATGAACGGTGCGAACGGCACGCGATTGGGCGCCCAGAAGGGCCTGCCCTGCGGCAACACCAGGAATACGAGCAACGCCGCGAATCCCATCCACGCGAGCGCTGGCCAGGCTCGCCGTGGGCGCCACGCCAACCCGAGCAGCACGACGACGAACGCGCCAAGCAGCATGGGCCCCATGCGCAGAAAATTGCGGCCGAATTCCGGCGTGGTGCTGGCGAAGAGCGTGCCCAGGCTGATCCAGTTGTCCTGCGGGTTGTAGACGGTCTTGACCATTCCCGGCGCATGTACGATGCCCCGGTAGACCATCGCTGGCACGATGTACACGGCAGCGAGCCCAAGTGCGCAGGTCATGGCGCCGACCAGCAGCAGCGCGCGGCGGACGGCCCTTCGAACGGCGAAGCGGATCACGGAAGGCAGCACGATCAGCGCCACGACAAGCGTGCCCCACAGTCCCAGAATCGTGTGCGTCATGATCAGGGTGGCGTGGGCGACCGCGGCCGCGACCGCCAGCCGCTGCGCCCGCCGGGGTAGCGCTTCGCGGGCGACCGCGCGGTAGAGCGCGAGAACCCCCGGCAAGAGGGCAAGGCAGGCAAACTCCGCGAGGTCACCTCGCTCGTAGAGGTTGCCGATCCGGTAAGGGGCCGCCAGGTAGGTCACGGAGCCGAGCAGCGCCGCATTGCGATCGCGGGTCTCGCCAAAGACGAGCGCGTAGGCACCAGCGCCCGCGAGAACCGAGGCCAGCAACATGACAACTTTCAGCGACCAGAATACGTCGAGCACGGTGGCATGAAGAAGACCGGCGAGGCCATAGACCACAGGGCCGTGGAACACGAAAAAGGGCGAGCCGTAGCCTCCGTAGAAGTCGGGGCACCAGCGCGGATACAGCGCTCCAGCTCGCAATTCCACGGACCACTCGACCGTCCGGACCGCATACGACACCATCTCGTGGCTGGCGAACCAGTCGAGCCGGGCGAGCGGAACCCAGAGGCCGATCGCCACTCCGAGCACGAGGAGAAACCTGGCGTCGCGTAGCATGCTTGGAGTGCGCCGCGAATCTTACTTGCGCGCTGAAAGCTCCAGCGGTTCGGTCTCCGCGAGAGTCTTCGAGCGAGCCTGGCCGTCCACGGTGTACTCGACGCGCAATTGCTTGCTCGTGTGGCTGGCCGGATCGCCAAAGAGAGCGTTGTAGTTGTTCACGGACAGGCTGTCGTCCTTGACCATATCGGCCAGTCTCAGCGTTATGTCGATGGTTCTCCCTCCGACGAGGTCCCCGTACTCAGCCTTGGTCACGACCAGGCGAAGCGGCGTGGTCTTCTCGTCGTAGCCCACGGTCAGGGTTCCGCTTTCCCCGACTATCTTTTTCGCCAGAGCCCCGCCCTTCTCATACACGACCCTCAGATACTTGATCTTGCCCGCGGCTGGATCGCCTAGCACGCTCGTCGTCGCGGTCACGCTCAGGGCGTCCTTCTTGACCATGCCGCGGACGAGCCCGGTAACGTCCGTGGTCAGGCCCTCGTAGAGCGCGCCCCAGAGCGCGTTCACGACGACCAACCGGTGCGGATCGACGGTGGGCGAAGCAGGATGCTTGCTCTTACAGGCAACGCCTCCCGCGAGAATCGCGGCGGCAAGAACCACGGTGGCAGGGACGCGACGGATCATCGGTCCAGTATAGCGCTCCTTGCCGGCCGATGAGACGGAGTTGGATCTCTCCGCGACCGAACGCCCCCTCGCCCCGCGCAGCGAAGCGAAGCGGGGAGAGGATTGGGGGCCTCGGTCTACCAGGTCGCGAAGGCCGTGTAGCTGGGCGACCCGGCCGTCACCTGAATGCAGTAGCCCCCGTTCAGCTTGGCTGGCAGAACCCAGTTGGTGCAGTTCATGGTCGTGTTGTTGACTTTCAACGTACGACTTCCGATGTTGCTGCAGTTGCCGCCCATGAGGCTGGCCGTCGTCTGATGGCAAGTGGCGCCGGTGCCGAGATTCCCCGACTGGTAGCTCTGGCTCGTGAACACCACCGGATTCGCACAAAGCCCGGCGCAAGGAGTGGAGCTGCCGGCCGTCACGGTCACGCTGGCGGTGCCTCGGACAGTGCCGCTCGTGGCGGTCACCGTGTAGGGGCCACCCGCGGTCGCACCCGCGGTGTAGAGGCCGCTCGTGCTGATGCTGCCGCCGCCGCTCACGGTCCAGGCGAAGGTCGGCTGGGTGGTCAGGCTCGTGGTGAACTGGTCTCGCGCGGTGGCAGTGAACTGCTGGGTTGCCGAGGTGTTGACCGTCGCGCTCGCCGGAGAGACCACGATGCTGGTCGCCGTCTGGTTCACAGTGACTGCGACCGAGCTGGTGACCGTCAGGCCGGGCTGATCCCTGACCGTGACCTGGAAGGCGTAGCTGCCGGCCTTGGTGAAGGTCGCCGTGGTGACCTTGGCCGCGTTGGTGCCGTTGGCGCCAAAGGCGACCGCGGCAGGCGGCGTGCCGGTGGTGGCCCAGGTGTAGGTCAGGTTCGCCTCGCCGCCGTCGTCAGCGCCGAGCACGGAGAGCGAGGCGGTGGTGCCGCCGACCGGACTCGGATTCGAGGAAGCCGCGGTGGCGATGGTCGGGGCCGCGTTGGACTGGGTCACGGTGACGCTGGCCGTACCGGTGATGCTCCCACTCTGGGCACTGACCGTGTAGGGACCGCCGGCGCTCGCTCCGGCCGTGAACAGGCCGCTGCCACTGATGCTGCCGCCGCCGCTGACCGTCCAAGTGAAGGTCGGCTGCGAAGATAGGCTGGTCGCGAACTGGTCGCGGGCGATGGCGCTGAACTGCTGGGTCGCCGAGGTGTTGACCGTCGCGCTCACCGGAGAGACCACGATGTTGGTCAGGGTTTGATTGACGTTCACCGCAGCGGTGCTAGTGGCGGACAGGCCGCCCTGGTCCCGGACGGTGACTTGGAAGGTGTAACTGCCGGCCTTGGTGAAGGTGGCGGTGGTGGCCTTGGCCGCATTGGTGCCGTTGGCGCTGAAGGCGACAGCGGCCGGCGGCGTGCCGGTGGTGGCCCAGGTGTAGGTCAGGTTCGCCTCGCCGCCGTCGTCGGCGCCGAGCGCGGAGAGCGTGGTCGCGGAACCGACGACCGGGCTGGGGCTGGCGCCAGCCGGGGTGGCGATCGTCGGCGCGGCGTTGGGGACGGCCACCGAAACCGTGGCGCTGCCGGTGACACCGCCGCTCTGGGCGCTGACGGTGTAGGGACCGCCCGCGGAAGTGGCGGCCGTGAACAGGCCAGTGGCGTCGATGGTGCCGCCGCCGTTCACGCTCCAGGCGAAGGTCGGTTGGCTGGCCAAGTTGGTGGCGAACTGGTCACGCGCGGTGGCGGCAAACTGCTGGGTTGCCAGGGGCTCGACGGTGGAGCTGGTCGGCACGACCACGATGCTGGTCAGCGTCTGATCGACCGTGACCGAGGCGGTGCTGGTGGCGGTGAGCCCCGCCTGATCCCTTAGGGTCACCTGCAGCGTGTAATTGCCGGCCTTGCCGAAGGTCGCGGTGGTGCTCTTGGCCGCGTTGGTGCCATTGGCGCCGAACGTGACTGCCGCTGGCGGGGTTCCGGAAGTGGCCCAGGTGTAGGTCAGGTTCGCCTCGCCACCATCGTCGGCGCCGAGCGTGGAGAGCGACGCGGTGGTGCCCGAGACCGGATTGGGCGACGCAGCCGCCGCCGTCACGACGCTGGGTGGATTGTTGGGGGTCAAGGTGATGACCTCGATGCCCTCGATGGTGGCGTTGTCGGTGACCGTGGTGAAGACGATTGCGATCTGGCCCGAGGAGCTCGCAGTCGCCGTGCAGCTCGCGCACCACGGCCTTGTAGTTGCCGCCGGCCGTCGCATAGATGTCGAAATTCGACAGCACCGTCGTGCCATTGATCGCCACGTTGAAGACGCGTTTGCCGGTTGCGGTCTGGTACAGCTCGGCGAAGTGCAGACGAACCGTGTACTGACTGCCGGGGGTGAGGCCGGGCAGGGTGTAGGTGCTGTTACCGTAGCGCTCGCTCTGGTACACGGCCATGGGCGCCGGGTTCGTGACGCCCGTGAGGGTGATGGTGTTGGTGACGCTGCGCTGGGTGCCGCCGCTGGCGTACTGATCGGCGGCGAAAGGCGAGGCTGCGCTGCTGCTGCCGGTGTTGATCTGGTAGACCGTGGTCGGCGTCGAGGAGACGGTCACGCTGGCCGTGCCGCTGAGGGCGCCACCCGTGGCGGTCACCACAAAGGGCCCACCGGCGCTCGAGCCCGCGGTGAAGAGGCCGCTCGCACCGATGCTACCGCCGCCGCTCACGGCCCAGGCGAAGGTAGGCTGGGTGGCCAGGTTGGTGCCAAACTGGTCGCGCGCGCTTGCGGTGAACTGCTGGCTCGCGGAGGTGTTGACCGTGGCGCTGGACGGGGAAACCACGATGCTCGTCGGAGTTTGGCTGACGGTCGCGGTGATCGAGCTGGTCACGGTCAAGCCCGGCTGATCCATCACGGTGACCTGGAGGGTGTAGCTGCCCGCCTTGGTGAAAGTGGCCGTGGCGTTCTTGGCCGCGTTGGTCCCGTTGGCGCTGAAACTGACCGAGGCCGGCGGCGTGCCGGTCGCGGCCCAGGTGTAGGTCAGGTTCGACTCGCCGGCGTCGTCATCGCCGAGCACCGACAGCGCAGCGGTGTTGGCCGTGACAGGATTGGGGTCGGCGGAGGCCGCGGCGGCAATCGTGGGACCGGCGTTGGGGATCACCACCGAAACCGTCGCGGTACCACTGACCGCGCCGCTCTGGGCGGTGACCGTGTAGGGGCCACCAGCGGTCGATCCGGCCGCGAAGAGGCCGTTGGTATCAATGGCTCCACCGCCACTCGCGGTCCAGGCGAAGGTCGGCTGGGTGGCCAGGGCCATGGCGAACTGGTCGCGGGCCGTCGCAATGAACGCCTGGCTCGCCAGGGGCGCGAGCGAAGAGCTCGCGGGCGCGACCACGATGCTGGTCAGAGTCTGATCGACCGTGACCGCGACGGCGCTCGTGGCGGTGAGCCCCGCCTGGTCGCTGACAGTCGCCTGCAGCGTGTAGTTGCCGGCCTTGCTGAACGTCGCGGTCGTGTTCTTGGCCGCGTTGGTGGCGTTCGCGCCGAAGGTGACCGCGGCCGGCGGGGCTCCGAGGGTAGCCCAGGTGTAGGTCAGGGTCGCTTCGCCCCCGTCGTCGTCGCCGAGCACGGACAGCGACGTCGTGGCGCCCGACACTGGGTTGGGCGCGGCCGCCGCCGCCGTCGCGATGGTGGGCGGATTGTTGGGGGTGGCGGCAATAACCTCGATGCCTTCGATGGTGGCGTTGTCGGTGACCGTGGTGAAGACGATCGCGATCTGACCCGAGGAGTTGGCGTTGGCTGTGAATTCGCGCACCACGGCCTTGTAGTTGCCGCCGGCCGTCGCGTAGATGTCGAAGCTCGACAGCACCGTGGTGCCGTTGATCGCCACATTGAAGACGCGCTTGCCGGTGGCGGTTTGGTAAAGCTCGGCGAAGTGCAGGCGAACCGTGTACTGGCCGCCGGGGGTGAGGCCGGGCAGGGTATAGGTGCTATTGCCGTAGCGCTCGGTCTGGTACACGGCCATCGGCGCCGGGTTGGTCACGCCGCTGATCGTGATCGTATTGGTGACACTGCGCTGGGTGCCGCCGCTGGCGTACTGATCGGCGGCGAAGGGCGAGACAGCGCTGACGCTGCCGGTGTCGATCTGGTAGACCGTGGTCGGCGTCGAGGACACGGTCACGCTGGCGGTGCCAGCGATGCCGCTGCTCGTGGCGGTGATGGCGTAGGGCCCGCCCGCGGTGGTGCCGGCGGTGAAGAGACCGCTGGCGTCGATGGTTCCGCCGCCGCTCGCGCTCCAGGTGAAGGTTGGCTGGGGCGAGAGCTGGGCGCCATTCTGATCATAGGCGATGGCGGTAAACTGCCGGGTCTGGCCGACATTCATCGACGCGCTGGAGGGCGAGACCGTGATGGAGGTCAGGACCCCACCGACCTGGAAGTTCGCGCTGATGTTCTTGTTGCCGTTCATCGTCACGCTGAGCGGGTTCACATTTCCCGCGGCGTCGCCACCCCAGCCGGTGAACACGTAGCCCGCGCTCGGTGCTGCGGTCAGCGTGACGACCATGTTGGCGCTGTAGGAGGCCTGGTCCGGACTCTTCGTCACCGAGCCATGGGTCGCGGACGTGGTC
Organism: uncultured delta proteobacterium; assembly: GCA_963824555.1. Lineage (GTDB taxonomy): Bacteria > Myxococcota_A > Polyangia > Fen-1088 > Fen-1088 > Fen-1118. Next base: position 43,500 of record CAWGPW010000027.1, read on the forward strand.
AACGTGTACATGGGGGTCGCGTACAGGCCGCCCGGCGGATCGACGTACGACATGCCGGTCTTGATGGGGTTGGTCTCGAGGTCGCTGTCCGTGGCATTGTTCCAGATGAGCTTGTGGTCGACATTGGAGGGATTGTTGTCCGCATCGTTCAGGGCAACGTTGAGGCCCAGTTGCCGATACTCGGTGTAGCCGCCGGACAGCGAAGTCGGGCTCAGGGTCGGGCTACCGAAATTGCTCCAAGGGATCTTGGCCTCGATGACGTAGCCGTCGCTGGTGTCGACCTTGCTGATGACCGCGCCGGTGATCGCCTGGTTGTGCGAGAGCATGTAGGCCTGCGGGGTGGCCGAGTAGCTGATGGCCAGGTGGTAGTCGTATTGCGAACCGTAGGATGCGCTACGCCCGGTGTTGTACTGCTCGGTGTAGGTGCTGAGATAGAGCTCGACGCCATCGCCATTGACAATCGCCGAGCCGGTGTTGGTGTTGGCCAGCTTGACGTTGTCCTTGACGTTCATCGCCAGGTAGAGGTTCTGACTATCGTACAGGGTCTGGGCGGTGACGCTGCTGTCCGCTGGTCCCCCCCAGCCCGAGCTGGAACCTTTCACTTGATAGCTGGCGTTGACGGTCATCGGATTGGCGTATCCCCATTCGCTCAGATCGCCGTCGATGGTCATGGTTGCGGGAGCGGTTCGGATGACGGTCGTGGCGCGGTAGGGGATGACGCCCGGCTCGGTCGGCCCCTGAACGGCGCCCGGTGTCGCCCGCACGAAGGTGTGGATCGCGGAGGCCGCCGCCAAGGTGATGTTGCCCGTCGTGGTGATGTTGTTGAGGTCGAGGACGCCGATGTTCTCGTTCGCGGCCAGCACCAAGTGCGTGATCAACGAGGTGGGGATCCCCATGATGGTGCAAGCCACCGCATCGACCGCGACCGGATCCTTGCTGGCGAGCACCAGGTTCATCGTGACCATCGTGCCGCCGGTCGGTCCCTGGCCTTCCATGGCTTGCAGCGCATCCATGATCGTCAAGTCCGGCACCCGGCACGCAATGTGGTCGACGATCTCGGAGCGGATATCGTGGTGGATGCCGAACTTGGCACTGCCGCCCGCGCCGGTATTCCACACCGGCAATGGTCCGGTTCCGATGCCCAGATTCTTGACCGCGCCGGTCATGCCGGCATGGTAGTGGGTCTTCATCTTGGGCATGTCGATGTAGACATCGGCGTCGGTAATGAGCGCCGAGATCTTCTCGCTGGCGCCGGTCCTGCTGTCCGCAAGCACATAGGTGTTGGTCGGATTCGTGGTGGTATCGTTGAAGTTGGCGAAAGTGACGTCTGGGAAGTTCGCAGCCGTAAAGCCTTGTCCGTTCATGACGGCGATGCTGTCCGCGGACGCGCTTCCGTCGGCGATGGTGATACTGGCCCCACCATTGACCGTCCTGATCAAATCGACGAGTGCCTTGACGACGTGCCAATCGGTGACGGCATTGGCACTGTTCATCACCAGGTTTGGCTTGATGAGCACGGTGTCGCCACTATGGACGAGGTTGGCGATACCTCCCGAGCCGAGCGCGGCCGTGAGCGCTTGCGAAACCATCGTACTGTAGTTGAGGCTGTTGTCCTTGATGATGGCAACCGTGGCCGGTGGCTGCGGTGGACGAGCAGGAACATTGATCGTCTGGTCGCCAGCGGCCTTGATGTGCGAACGCATGGCCACCGAAGGTTGCGGAGCCACCGGGTCTTGCGTGCCCGGGCACCCATAGGCAAACAGTATCGCCCCCACCATTCCCCAGAACGCTGCAACTTTCGTTTGGCTCATCTTCATCTTCTTCTCCAGTTTAGGTGAACAGCGCGATGGTAGTGGATTCCTCACCACGCACAAGCAAAACCATAGAGGCATGTCAGTGACCCAATACTCTAATTTAGCTACGACGCGTCATCGCGGCGTTCAGTCACTCAAACGCTACGAATGTAGCCGGTCAGCTGCAGGACCTCGCTGCGCCGCCAGCCAGCTGCGACGACGATCACGCACGCGCAGGCCGAACCGAAACAAGCGAACCGCGAGCTTGCTCAGTAGGGTTTCGCAATCGGTGTAGAAGACGTTCACTTTCACCGCGGACGGATGCCAGCGGTCGATCCAGGGCACTCCTGTGACGAAGCTGATGGCCTTCACCGGCGTGTGTTCGCAGTGGTGAAGCACCAGCTTGTACAACAATATCATGCCAGGGCTGTATTCACGGTACTCCTCCAGGAAGCCGATCTTGAGCAAGTACAGACATTCGCCGACCTCGATGCCGAACTGGGCGGCAATCGCAGTGTCACTCAGAAAGAGGAGGTTGATGCGACAGAGACCCAGGCGACCATAGTGCTCGAGTAGATGACGATAGTACTTCTCCATCCATGGTTGTCTCCTGATGCTTGTGCCACCCTGCCCTTTCCAGCCGGAATCCTCCACATCGAGAAAACGCTCGAAGGCCACTGGTAACTCGAGGACGCTGGAACCGATCTCCAGCCGCAATTCTCCCAGCTCGACCAGCTTGCGAAGCTTCTTCAACAGCCCGGTCTTGAATTTCGAGCTGTACGATCCGAAGAAAGCCTCGGAGCCGTGAGGGAAGCCCAAGAACTTCGAGTCGTGGGTGTGGCGTATTTCGTCAGGAGAAGCCGCGGCCGTCACCGCCCAGCCATTCTCGATGGCACACTGCCAGCGCATGAAGAGAAAGAAGGGTATTTCGCGGCGTAAGAAATCGCACATCGACGCCCAATGTTGGCGCAGTGGTTCGCGGGAAAGTACGTCGTTGACCCCCATTTCGCTCTGGTAATAGATCTGCAAGATCGGGACGGAGATGCCCTTGAGGGAAAGCTGACGGTGTTGCAACGGCAGGACCGCCACCAGCTCGCCAGACGCAGCGCGAAGCGCCAAGAAATACACGCCCTCATCACCGGAGTGCTCCAGCTCGGCACCGTACCAACCAGGAAAGTGCAAGAAGTGAGTGCCAAAACGACATGCGAATGCTTCCCAGTCGTTGCGCAACAAGTTGAAGCCGACGAGGCCGCGATAGAGTGTGAAAGCAAGGGGCATGTTGACTCCTAAGAATCCAAGAATACCAGGCTCGCTGGTATCTCGTGGCATAGTTTGGAAACTTCGCGTCATGCAGCGGTCAAGGTAAGTCCGTTACGCGGCGCCCGTGGATCTGCCGTGGGAGCAACGTGAGCCGCCTTCAAGGTTGATGGACACTACCCCCCATGAATCGATATCAGGGTCGCGTTCTCGCCATCGCGTCGATCTCACTGGGACTGCTCGTGGCCGCTCCGGCGCGTGCGGCGTCGCTAGTGCAGGTCACCCCGACCTCCACCTGGTCGGGCGGCGTGACAGTGCCGAGCTACATCCAGATGTGGATCTATGTCCCGACGGCGGTGGCGACCAAGCCGCCCATCGTGGTTTCCGCCCACTCTTGCGGGTCGACAGCGAGTGGGCAAATGGGCAACATCACGAAGGTCCAGGCGGCGGCCGACAAGCTCGGCTTCATCCTCGTCCTCCCGGACAACCCCGGGCAGAACTGCTGGGACGTGGGGTCGAGCCAAGCCCTCAAACACGATGGTGGAAGCGACACGCAGGCCGTCGCCCAGATGGTGAGGTACGCGCTCACGAAGTACAGCGGCGATGCCTCCCGCGTCTACATCTTTGGCGGCTCGTCGGGGGGGATGCTGACGCAAGCCATGCTGGCCGTGTACCCTGACATCTTCAGGGCCGGCTCGGCGCGAGCAGGGGTTCCGGCTGGATGCTGGGCCGATGGTTACGCCAGCAGCAACCAATGGAGCAACACCTGCGCGGCCGGCAGTGTGTCCAAGACGGCGCAACAGTGGGGGGACCTCGTTCGTGCCATGTATCCGGGCTATACCGGACACCGCCCGCGCGTGCAGACCATGCAGGGTGAGGCGGATACGACGATCAGCTACAACAATACAGGTGAGGCGATCAAAGAATGGACGAACGTCCTTGGCCTCCCCACCACCCCGACCTCGAAAGATACCGGCTACAAGGCTGCGAATGCCACGTACGATCGGCAGTTCTGGGCCAACGCTTGTGGCTACAACGTTCTCGAAGTCTGGTCTTCGCCGGGTGGCACGCACTCCATGGCGTACGAGGAAGCCGACATCCTGAAGTTCTTCGGTCTCGACACTGCCGGTGGTTCCGATCCAGAGCCGGATTGTTCGGGTGACGGTGGCGTCGCCAGTACGGGTGGAATGAGCGGCTCGGGCGGAATGACCGGTGCCGGCGGTGCGGGCGGGGCCAACGACGGCGGGCCCGGTGGAAGAGATGGCGGGAGCGACGTGGGGATTCCGAGCACCGGTGGCGTTCAGGGGAGCGGTGGTAGCTCGGGCAGCGGTGGCTCGACCGGGAGTGGCGGCAACACGGGTAGTGGTGGCACCAGCGCCAAAGGCGGCGCCAGCGGGAGTGGTGGTGAAGCCGGCAGTGGCGGCGGGGGCTCGGGGAACGGTGGCACCAGCGCCAAGGGTGGCAGCGGCAGCGGTGGCGTGACCGCAAGCGGCGGCAGCTCCGCCAAGGGCGGCAGTGGCGGCGAGAGCGCAGGGGGAACGCAGGGCAACGGCGGTTCCTCCGCCCGAGGCGGCAGCTCCGGCACCGGCGGTTCCACGACGAGCGGGACCACGTCCAGCGGGTGCAGCTGTGCCCTCGGCAACCATGCGGGGCGCCCGGCTTCCCATCTGGCGGTGTTTCTACTAGCCGCCCTCGGGCTCATCCTCCGTCGCCAGCGACAATCGCGCCACTGACAACCTACCCGTGGCCCCTTCTCCCCTGACTGGGTCCTTGACAGAGGTCTTGAGGGTCAACCTATCTGACCCGGGACAAGAGCTCCATCGAGTCCACCCTCAATCTACCGCTCTCCCGGACCACGAGCTTGTAGAACTCGCAATCCATGCAGTTGGCCAGCTTCGCCGAGTAGGTGCCTTGCACCTTGCCGCCGCAGAATGTGCCGGCAATGACCCAACAGCACCGACCGCCGTTCTTGCCGCCATGGACGCCGTCCACACTGACCGTGGTACTCGCGGGACAAACCCCCAGCTCCTTGACCTTTGCCCCGTTGGGCTCGCGCCCACACTTCTTGTGTTCCCAGCAATTCGTCATCGTCATCACCGCCTCCCCATCAGTCATCGGAAAGCGAGGCGTGAAACTGAAAGGGAACAGCAAGGCATGCGGCCATGCGACGCCGAATCGGCTATGGTTCGGACATGGCTACAAAGTCCCAACTATTCCGCGCACAGCAACAGCGCGATGCGCACCCGCCCAAGGCCAAAAAGCCGCCTCGCCCTCGAAGAGATGTGCCCGTCGACACGGCACTGCCGGGCGTCAGCGCCAGTGATCGGAAAGCGGGCGGCGGCTCGAGCGGCGCGCGAAACAAGTCCATGAGGGCGCAGAAAAAGGGCGGCGCAAAGCTGGAGAGCTCGGCGACGGGCAAGCCGTCGCGCAAGTCCACGCGCAAGAGCACCGGCCGAATCAAACGAACCTCCAACCTGCGACTAAGAGCAATCCGAAAGGCGACGGCGCCCAAGACCAGGGGGTAGCAGGTGGCCCGTCCTCTACTCGATGGTCGAATTGGTGACCGCGATGGGCGTGTCGTCGAGGTTCGAGATTTGCGGATAGGTCGGGTACCACGAACCGCCGATGTTGTTGGTGATGACCGAGCTGTCGATCACGATGTTGCCGGTGTGGTCGTTGGTGACGAAGAAGATCGCGCTGCCGTAGGCATTGACCTTGTTGTACTCCATGCGCGTCCCACACAGGGTGAGCGTCATGGTGTTCCCGTCGTTATAGATCCCGCCACCGCTCCCGCCGCCTGGCGTTCCCGACTCGGCAGGGTTTCCACCGTTGCCGATGGCTTGATTGTAGCTGATGAGCGTGTTGATGACGGTCCAAGACACGCCGATGCTGCTCAAGGCGCCGCCGTTCGAGCCGACGTTTCCCGACCCGTCTGCGCCGCCGAAGGTGCTATTCACCACGTAGACTGGCAGCCCGTTGTATTGTTCGAAGGCTCGGATGGCGCCACCGCCGACGTCGGGGCCCGTGTCGGCGCACACGTTGCTCGTGAAACGCGAATTGATGACCTTCAGTCGACCGCCGCTGGCGAAGATGGCGCCGCCCCCGGCGTCGTCCGTCTCAGTCTGGTTCTTCGAATTGCCATCGATGAAATTCAGGTTCTGCACCGTCAACTGCGGCGTTTCCTGGTTGTCGCAGTGGCTGCTGGTCCAGACCTGGTTCTCGTCGCACGTGTTCATATAGAGGATGCGCGTGGTACCGCCGCCGCTCAGCGTGATCTTGCCGCCCCCGTCGATCACGATCTTGGAACCCTTGTCGTTGAACACCTTGGCCGGCTCGGTGAGCGTGATGGTCACCGGATCGGCGCCGCAGTTGAAGGTGATCACGCCGCTCTCGGCGACGGCGCTGACGAACGCGTCGCCGGTGCAGCTCGCGGCCGTGCCCGTGCCCACGACGGTGGTCGGACTCGACACATCTTCGAGTTGGGCATCCGCCGGGATCGCGCAATGCCCATCGGGATTGCCGGGCGCTCCGGGCGGGATGGTTGTGGCCATCGTCCCGCCGGTGCCGGGTGCGCCGCCGCCACCATCCACACCCGGCGAGGCACCTCCGCTGGCAGTGATGCCACCGGTCCCGGGCTTGCCACCATCGACACCTGGCGAGCCACCTCCGCTGACAAGGCCGCCGGTCCCTGGCGTACCGCCGCTCCCCGCCTTGCCGCCCGAGCCTGGCGCGCCGCCATTACCCGATCGGCCGCCCGTCGCATGCGCGCCGCCACTGCCTGGCTTTCCGCCGGTACCCGGCATGACGGCGGTGCCACCACCCGAGCCAGGGATGCCTCCTGTCCCTGGGCTTCCACTCGCGCCGCCGTCTCCGGCCACCGAGGCCGAATCAGGGATATTCGCATCCAGGTCGTCGTGGCTTGAGCCGCATCCTCCGACCATGAGTAGGGCACAGCAAAAGCTAGCGAGCGCGGTCGAGCCGAGCCTTCCGAACAGAGCTCCGTCCTTGCTTCCGGTCATGAGGCTGCCTCCCTGGACAGCATAACAGAAAGACGACCGCCCAGCGAACAGACGCCAGGGCCGGGGCTTCCCTCAAACGAGGGCTGACGCCCTCCACCGAGCAGTTGGATTTCCTCCGACCGATGCACTAGTTTTCGCGCGTGCAGAAGGACCGACGCTTCGCGATCTACTGGCTTGGGCAGACCATGTCGGGTTTTGGCGACGCGTTCGCCCTGGTGGCCATTCCCCTGCTGGTGCTTCAATCTACGGGATCGATCGCCGGCATGGGTCTCGTTTCGGCTGCGGGAGTAGCGGCTCAGGTGCTTGCCAGTCTGTTCTCCGGCAACATCATCGATCGCTTCGACCGACGGCGAACGATGATCGGGTGCGACCTCGGCCGTGCGGTCAGCTATGGACTTCTGCCTCTTTGGGCTTGGCTCGGGCACTCGCCGTTGTGGATCATTTACGCCACCGTCATCGCCGGAGGCGTCCTATCGAATCTCTTCGCCGTCGGCTACATGACGTCGATTCCTTCGCTGGTCGACCACGACAGGCTGCACGCGGCCAACGCGAAGATGCAAGGCTCGCTGGCACTTGCCTACGTGGTCGGATCGCTGTGCGCCGGCCTGGTCGCGACTGCCTCGGGTCCACAAACCGCCCTCGCCATCGACGCCGTGACCTTCCTGGGCTCGGCGCTTAGCCTCTTTCTCATTCGCTTCCATACCCCGGCAAGGAGCGAAGTCGACGGGCACCAACGCTTCGGCGCAGGTCTGCGCTTCTTGCTTCGGCATCGTCTGCTGCGCGCGATGACCCTCATGCTGGTCGTGCTCGGTATCTCGGGCAACATCGGCGTGGGCGCGGGGATCACCGACCTCATGATCTTTCACGTGAAGAGCGAGCTGGGGCTCGACTCGGTTCGCGTGGGCCTTTGCATCGGCGTCACCGCTTTCGGCGCTCTCCTCGGCGCGGTGGCGGCACCCTCGCTCGCCAAACGGCTCGGCGCCAGCACCTGTTTTCTGGTCGGAAATTTCGTGCAGGCGGCGGGGCTTCTGCTCATCGGCGCAATACCTCAGGTGTCCGCAGCCCTCGGTGGTGGGCTCTTGTGGGGAGCCGGCATGATGTTGCGGGGCGTGCCCATGCATTCCCTGCGACAGTCGCTCATACCCGGCGAGCTGCTGGGCCGGGTCACCGCCATTTCGTGGACCGCGATCTTCTCCGCCGCGGCACTCGGCACCGCCCTCATCACCCGAATTGCAGCGCGCTCGAACGCGGGTACGACCATGCTCGGCATCGGCGTTGCGGTGGCCGCCATCGGGTTCGTAGGATGGTTCGGCGCCATGCGCGAGAGGTGATACCACGCGAACGTTCGTCCATTATCGCACGCAACGAACGTAGCTTGAATCGGTTACGTAGATGTTGGTTGTGACGCCATAGTCAAAGAAGACCTCCCACGCCGAGCTCGTTTCGCCCATCACTGGCGTCGAGGACCAGAAGGAGCTTGACGCCGTTGCCGGGAACGCGCCCGGGTCGATCATGGGGGCCGACCGTGTGTAGTCGAGGATGGACTGCAGCTCCTTGACGGTCGGCAAACGCCAGCCGGCACCTCCCAAGCTGGCGCCAAGGCCCTGACAATACGTCTTGGCCGCGGCCCATGTGTAGGTGGTCGTTGGGGCAATTTGCTGCCATGTGAGCTTGGTTTTGGTGTCATAGACGGTCCCGCTGCCTGTGACGTACCGAGCATTGGGCGCGACCTGGGCATAGGCCAAACTGCTCGTAGTCATCATCACGACCGCGAATGCGGCAACAAGGCGGATTGGAAAAGCGTTCATTGGGATCCTCCTGTCTGGCTCGATTGGCCCTTGCCCTCAGCGCACACAACGAACCGCGCCCAAATTCGACGTGGCACTGTACGTGATGGGGAACACGGCTGTACTTGGCGCACTGCCGACGTCAAACGTGGCGGTCCATGCGTTGCCTGTCGAGGAGGCCTGCGTCGAGGACCAGAATGATGTCGATGGCGTTGCCGGAAAAACCGTCGCGTTGATGTAGGGGGGCGGTGACTGTCCGTAGTCGAAGAGAGAGCCGATCTCGATGACCGAAGGCAGGCGCCAGTCGCTGTGGCCGCCGAGAGTAAGCGTCGGGCAATAGGCGACCGCATCGGCCCAGGCGTACGTGGTCGCGGGCACGGCTTGCTGCCACATGAGACCCGTGACGTTGTCGGTGACGGTTCCGTCGCCGTTGTCCTTGTAACTCTCGGGGTTGGGCGCGCCAGCGGCCACGTCCGCGGGACCATTGGGAATCGCCCACTCGGCCCAATTGGGATCCGCGCAAGCAGCGGGCGCGTAGCGCTCGCACACCAACCCGTTCGAGCAGGCCGAGGCAGTATAGGCCTCGCAGCCGTTGGCCGCGAGGCCGCACGTCTGGAGACTCGTAGCCGAAGCACATTGCGTCTCGCCTATCGTACAAGCGTTGGTACAGCACGATGCCGCGCCGGCCGGGCCGCTACAGGCACCGTCGCTGCACGTCGAGACGGCGACGATGGCGGTGCAACCGTTAGATGCGATAGCACAGGTCTGGAGACTCGTGCTCGATAGACAGGTGCCGCCAACCGCACATGCGTTAGCGCAGCACGATGCCGCGCCGGCCGGCCCGGCGCACGCTCCGTCAGCACATGTCGTGGCGGACTGCTCGTAAATGCACGTCTGCTCGTCTTGCGCGCAGGTGGCGAGCGAGGACGTGCCAGCGCATGTGCTCCCCACGGACGTACACACCGGATCCGACTTGCACGTGCACTTGGCTGCTCCGACAGGACCCGCGCAGGTCTGCCGCGGCCCGCAGGCGACCACGGCGCCCCACTGTCCGCTCGTGCACGTCTGCACGCCGCTGCCCAAGCACTGGGTCGCGCCGTCCTGGCAGACCCCGGTGGCGCCCCCTGTGCCGCCAGAGCCGGTAATTCCACCGCTGTCGACCGGTGCGTCCAGTCCAGGTACACCACCCGAACCGGAGATCCCCCCGGTGCCGAAGGGCGCATCCAATCCAAGAGCGCCGCCCGAGCCCAGGGGCGCGTCTTTCCCCGTGGCCGCAGCTCCGTCAACGGATCCCCCGGCGCCGAGAGGAGCGTCCGGCATCGAATGGTCCACGCCACTTTCGCTGCTCACGTCTCTGCCGGTGTCGACCATGGTCCCAACATCCACACCCTTGAAGTCTTCGCTCGCATCCAGGTGAGGCGAGCCGACCTCTCCGCTGGCGCCGCCGGCGTTCGCATCGATTACCCCCCGAGGCGTCGTCGGAAGGCTCGTGCACGAGATGGTGGTTGCGAAGGAAACCGCCATGGCGAATTTGAACCTTGTCATCATGGTGGCCCCTTCAGAACCGCCCTTGAACATTAACAGTCATCCCAGACCCGAGCGAAGCAACTCCGGTCGCGGCGTCGGCCGGCTCGGCAGGCGTCAGCCAGAGCAAATAGGCGCCGGCCCCGCCCAAGACCGCGGCGCCGACGTACCCGACCACGAACCAGGTCTGTGCCGAATGGAAGTCATCGTTCAGGCTCTTGCACCCCGAGCCCACCGAGAGGTCGCTGGTTCCACAACCCGCGCTTTTGAAGTCGTTCGCTTTGCCAAAGTAGCGGGCGTGCTCGACGATGCCCAGCACCAGGCTGGCCGCCCCAAGAACCGCGAGCCCCGCCCCCACCTCATGCTGCCAGGTCCAAAAGTCGCGCTTCGGCGGAGTGTTTCCGACCTGCAGGAGGTTCGCGGGTTGCGCGCCACCCGTGGCCGCCGGATTGGGTGACGACGGAAGTGGGGCCGTCAGCGAGAGCAATCGCAGAGGAACCTCCATCGCATCACCGCCGGCAATGGTGACCGTCTGCGCGGCCGATTCCACCCCGGCCTTCCTGATCGCCAGACGGTGGGTTCCGATGCCAAGAACGGCGGGCATTCCCGGCGAGGGTGGCCCGACATCGACGCCGTCGATCACCACCTCCGCATCCGCCGGTTGGGCGAGCACCGAAACCGTTCCCACCTTGGGCCGGAGCTGCGCGCGCACGGTCTCCGCCGCCCCCCGCAGACTCGCCTCCGCGTCCCTGGCCTCGAACAAGAATCGCGACATCTCCTCGTAGGCCTGGGCTTCGTGTCCAGGGATCAGACTGTGCGCTTGTCCGAGGTTGTAGTGAATCTTGGGACTGGGAAACAAGCGATAGGCCTCGGTGAACTTCGCCAGTGCCTCCTCGGCACGGCCCTTTTCCAGTGCTGCGTTTCCCTCTCGCAACGCCGCCTGCGCCTGCGACTTCGCCGAATCGGCGGGCTCGGCCCCAGCGACGGGCTCCGACCATGCGAGCATCAGGAGAAAGATGGACGAGAGAAGGATTGGCGTCCATCGGTAAGCTCCTGGCATTGGGCTGCCCTTGGTCATAGGTTGTCGTTGAGTGGACCCGGGTGCCGCGCGGAGATCCCTGTGGCGGCTCTTCGGGTGGGTATGGGTGCTCGGTGCTCGTGCGATGGGTGTTCCCGCGTGGAGATCTTGGAGGCCGCCTTGGGCACCGCTCGATGGGGCGTGGGCTGCGACGGTTCCGGCTCAGCCGGCTTGCCGCGGTCACGAGCGGAAGCGACGGGCGCGGCAGGCTCCTCGCGCACGGCCGGCGGGACAAAAGCGGGCAGGGGATCGTGTGCGACCGGCGAAGCCACCGGAGTGCTTGGCCCACCCGACATCGCGCTGGACTTGGAGCGCGATTGGGATTCCGCGCGCGATCGGTGCAACGCCAAGGTTGTCAGGACCGCGACTACGAGCACCGCTCCTGCGGCGATGAACCCGATGGCTTTGCGCCGCGACGAGCTTGCCGCCGTCGAGCCCCCGATCGCGTCCTGTGAATCCGCGCTTCCACCAACCGATTCCATCTCGCCCGTGCTGGCTCGAAGCGTGGTGGTGGCCACAGTCGCCGTCGGCAAGAGATTCGTGCGTTGCACGTGCACCTTGCCCTCGGGAGGCGCATGCGCGGAGGAATTCGTCGCCTCTGTCAAGGCGTCGCCGAATTCCAAGATAGTGCCATAGCGATCGGCCGCTGACTTGCTGAGGCCGCGCATCACCGTCGCCTCGACGCTGGCGCCGACCGTGAGGCCCAACGAGGCGAAGCTCGGGGGAGCCTCGTTCACCACTTTGTAGAGGACATTGGGGATGCCGTCGCCCGCGAAGGCCATGCGTCCGGTCAGCAATTCGTAGGCGATGGCCGCCAACGAGAACTGATCGGAACGCGCGTCCATCGACGAGCTCCCACCCGTCGCCTGTTCGGGAGCCATGTAGTACGGCGTTCCCATCAAGGTGCGGGTTTGCGTCAGCTTGCTCAGCCCATCGACGGCCTTCGAGATGCCGAAATCCAGGATCTTGACCAGCGCCCGCGAGGTTCCCGGCAACGGCACCAGGAAGATGTTTGCCGGCTTGAGATCGCGGTGAATGATCGACTGTCCGTGGGCCGCGTGCAGCCCCATCGCCGTCTGCTCGACGATATCTGCGACCTCGGCCGGCGACATGGGGGGACCAATAACGTGCGTGAGGTCGCGACCTTCGAGGAATTCCATGACCAAGTAGGGGCGTCCGTCGGGCAGTTTGTCGGCATCGCTGACGCGCACGATGTTGGGATGATTGAGACCCGAAGTAATTTCCACCTCGCGTTGAAAACGGAGGAGGACCTCGTGGTGATGGCCCATCTCATGCAGCAGCAATTTCAGGGCCACCCGACCCTTGGTGCGCTCGTGTCGCGCCTCCCAGACCTCGCCCATCCCACCGATGCCGACCAAACGAACGACGCGGTAGATGCCCCCAATGAGCATCCCCGGAGCCAACGACCCGGAAACCGGTTCGTCAAGCCCGCTCTGCCCTGCATCTCCACCGGAAGGCAACGCGTTCAACCCCGCTTGGCAAAGAGTCGGAGTCGCCGAACCTTGGATTGGGCGAACGCGCAACTATTCTTCTTCATCGCCAGTCTTCATCCTCCCTGGTGGGCTCGACGCGAGCACACATACAAAACGTTACGTCCCACGTTGGATGAACGCCACGCTAAAGAGGAGCAGCGCAGTCTCCTTTAACATGGCGGAAACACGCGCTCGATTTCGGCTCCCAGCTTTGCGCGCCCGGCCAAACCAACATAGGCGCGCGAGTCCAGCGCCGACATTCGCGCGACCGCTGGCGAGCAATCGGTCATGCGCCGATGCCAAGCACCTCGAGCGCCCGCTCGACGGCGTGCTCCAGACCGAAGCTCGGGTCGAGGAACTGCTTGCTCAACCCAGGGCAAGCCCGTGCTTTCCGATCGTATAGGGTTTCGTCCGCCGCTAGGGATTCGATTGCCCTCACATAGCTCTCTACGTCGTCAGGCTGTGCCTCGACGCACGCTTCTGACAGGACCTCGCTTGCCGGCACGATTCTGCTCGCCACGAAGGGTCGGCCCGCAAGGACCGACTCGGCCGCGACCATGGCAAAAGCCTCCGCAAAACTGCTTCGGGTCGGTATCACAACCACATGCGCACGGCCGTAGGCCAGCACCAGCTCGTGGCGATCGAGCGCTCCGCGGATCTTCACTGTCGTTTCAAGCCCCAGGTCGCTGACGCTTTGCCGGAGCTCTTCAAGAGCGCTGCCTTTGCCGCAGATCTCCCACTCGAACTGACCTGGCCGGCGTTCCTGCAACTCCTTGGCCATGGCCACCACGTCGAACACGCCCTTGTCGCGCTCGATGCGACCCGCGTACATCACGGCGAAAGGCCTCTGCCCATGTGGAGGGGGCGCCGCGACGGTGTCGAAGTAACCCGGACGATATTGGGCTCTGATCTGAAAGGTTGGGCCCGATCGCCCTGCCCCGAGCGCGGCGGCTTGCCGCTCGCACTCCGGGGACACCACGATGGTCGCCGAGGGTACCGAGCGCCAGAACTGCGCGTCGAGCCATTGGATCAATCGCTTCGCGGGAGTGCCCGGCCGCTCGCCGACGGGCCAAAACGCGTTGTGAAGGACGGGTATCACGTTGATGCGAGCGAGCCCGAGGGGAATCAAAGAGAACCAGTGGCATCTTCCCGAATCCACGATGAGCACGTCGGCCCTGAAGCGCAGGGCCCTGGTCAGCAGCCGGAGCCCGTTGATGCTCTGGACGACATGATGAAGGATCCCGCGTGCATTGGCATACGGCTCGGGCCGGTTCTCGATCGTCCACGAGCCGTCAATGAGAACTTCCGCCCGGTTGCAACGCGACTGTATATGGAGAATGCACGGTATCTTCTTGAGGGCGTCTTCGATCTGGCTCGAGAACGTGATTGCGGCCTCGCTCTCATGCGCCCGGCCCTCGCGCCATGAGCGGTGGGCTTCCACGACATCTCCGGGTCCGGATGCGTACATGACTCGTAACATGCGCCGTCCTTGGCAGGTGGTTTGAAAGACGTCAATGTACGATGAGCTAGGGTAATGTGCCGTAACCAAAACAAAACGATCTTGGTTGAAGGTTGTCTTTCCTACGCTACCCTCAAAAGGACGCTCCGGGGAATATGAGGGCGTAGCAGACAAGCCATGAAGGGGCGGGAGTGGACGTTGCGAGAAGGCTATCTGCCATAGCTTAGGATCTCTTTGGAGACTCAGGAAATCCCGTCGACTTGCCGAAACACCCGTCGAGCCCGCCATGAACCCACCCATGGAACTGGGCTCTTCTTTGGAGAACATGCATGACACATCCCTGGAAACTTGGAACACTTCTCGCATTCCTCACTGCGATTTCCTGCGGCCATTCCAGCCCCAGTGGGAACCTAGGAACAGGCGGCGCGACCAGCCTAAGCGGTTCTTCCGGCGGCGACCTTGGCCAAGGCGGCTCTTCCGCCAGGGGCGGCGTGACCAGCCAAGGCGGTTCTTCCGCCACGGGCGGCGCAACCAGTCAAGGCGGTTCTTCCGCCAGGGGCGGCGTGACCAGCCAAGGCGGTTCTTCCGCCACGGGCGGCGCAACCGGTGCGGCTGGCGGTACCGAAGCAGGCGCAACATCCACGGCGGGCCTCTTCCTCAATGGAATGTTCATGATCGGCGTCTACGGGCCCGAGATGACCACTTCGTCCTTCACGAAATGGAAGTGTCTCGGGATCAATACCGTCGTCGACGTGCCGGACTCCTTCCCCGGTCCTGATTCCGACGTAACGACCTTCGACAACCTGGCAAGGCAGGTGGGCCTGCACCAGATCCGGCAGCCGTTCCTGGGCGGCTCGTCTCCGGGCACCACAGCCGGCATCAAGAAGGACGCAGGCAATACCTCGTTGCTCGCCTTCTCCCATATCGACGAGCCGAACAACAACTGCGGCACCGCGATGAAAACTTCCAGCCTGTGCACGGAATACTCGACGTGGAAGGCGGCTCTTCCTGATGTTCCCATCTACACCGGCTTCTCCGGTGGAGATGTCGTGAGCGGTTGCACAACGGGGGGGAACTTTCCCGGCGTCTACACCGATCCTAGCCCCAATGGATTCCTCGCCGCCACGGACTGGATTTCCAACGATCACTATCCGGTATCGGGTCACTTCGACAATGGCAGCGCGCTCGATTTGATGGAAATGCTGAAACCGATTGTTCAGTTCCAACAATGGGCACCAGAAAAGCCGGAATTCGTCTATATCGAGGCCAGCCGGATCAGTCAGAACAGCATTGCCAACTCCGTCACGGGTGCCCAGATGACCGCCGAGATCTGGGCTGCGATCGTCCAGGGGGCGCGCGGGATCATCTACTTCCCCGAAGTTGTGGCCTCCGACGTGGGCTTCCGCTTTGATGGGTCGGGCGATTCGTTTTGCGCAAATTCCACCTGCGATCCCTCGACTTGGACCTGCCCGTGCAACGACAGCGACACCAGTAACAACGCCACTTGCGACGACAAGTCCTCCGCAGGCGATCCACAGGGCGTGAGCGCGGCCATGGTCGCGCAAAACACGATTCTTGGCGCGCTCGGTCCGGTCCTCCAGGGAGATATCAACCCCTCGGACGCCAGCATCTCCGTGGCATCGCCTTTGTTCGCCGGGTGGCGCATCGACGCCAACAACGCTCGGTGGTTCATCGTGGTGAATCCGAGCGGCACCGCCGTATCCAAAACGAATCTGACCCTGACCGGCGCGACGACTTCCACCGCCACCGTTTACGGCGAATCGCGCACGGTTCCCATCAGCGGCGGCGTCATCTCCGACAGCTTCAAGGCCTACGAAGTACACATCTACTCTGCCGCCAACTAGTGCCGTCCGCCAGAATCTGCCGCCAAGTAGTGCCGTCCGCCAGAAGATCGGCCATCCGCAATCGGCGTTGCGCAAACTCCGGTGCATGCTATCCGGTGCATGCTATGGAAGAGAGCTTCCAGCGTAACCAGCGAATGCCACCATCATGACACACCCAGGTATCGTCGTCGTCGGCCGCAACGAGGGCGAGCGGCTTCAGCGCTGCCTGGAATCGGTGCAAACCGTGGGCTTGCCACTGGTCTACGTCGATTCATGCTCGCGCGATGGCAGCGTCGCGCGGGCGCGCTCCCTGGGCGTGACCGTGCTCGAGGTCGACGGCTCAAAACCACTGAGTGCGGCCCGCGCCCGCAACGAGGGCTTCGACTGGTTGCTGGGCGAGCACCCCGACCTCGAGCTCGTCCAGTTCGTCGACGGCGATTGCGAGCTCGACCCGGACTGGATCGCGGCCGGGGCCGAGCAACTGCTCTCTCACGCCGAGCTTGGCGCGGTTTGTGGCCGCGTTCGCGAGAGGGATCCTCGTGCGTCGGTCTACAACCTGTTGTGCAATCTGGAATGGCAGCGCGAGCCCGGAATCATCATGGCCTGCGGCGGAAACTTCATGGCCAGGGTGCAGGCGTTTCGTGCCGTGGGTGGATTTCGCGCCGACGTGATGGCCGCTGAAGACGACGAGCTGTGCCTAAGGCTGCGCCGCGCGGGCTTCAAGATTCTGGCCCTTCCCGCGGACATGGTTCGGCACGACGCCGCCATGGTGCGCTTTGGGCAATGGTGGACGCGGGCGCGGCGGGCGGGCATGGCGTACGCGCACGGGGCGGCCCTGCACGGCTCGTCGGACGATCGGCACTTTTTGCGCGAAATCAGGAGCGTATGGTTCTGGGGGCTTGGGCTGCCAGCCACCTCCCTGCTATTCGCGCCGCCCACCCTGGGGACCAGCCTGCTTCTGCTCTCCGGGTACCCCGTGCTCGGGCTTCGCATCTACCGTCAGGGGCGCAAGCGCGGATGGTCGAAGCAAGAGGCAGCGGTGTATTCCTTCTTCACCGTGCTCGGAAAATCGCCGGAGCTGATCGGAATGCTCGAGTATCATTATCGCACCGGGTGGCGCAAGCGCGCGGTCACCCTGATCGAGCACAAAGGATGAAGTCGGAAGGTCCATTCCGGGTCGGGCTTCTCGGCGCGGGCTACATCGCCGAATACCACGGCAAGGCCTTGCGGGCGTTGCCCAACGTCCGCCTGGTCGCAGTCTGCGATCGCTCGTCGGCGAGGGCGACAAGCTGCGCGAAGGCCTTCTCGATCCCGGGCGTCCACACCTCGCTGGAAGCGATGCTGGCAAGCGAAGAGCTCGATGCCGTCCATGTGCTGCTGCCGGCGGAGGCGCACTTCGCGGCGGCGACCACCATCGTGAATGCGGGCGTGGCCGTCCTGCTGGAGAAGCCCATGGCGACCAGCGTGGCGGACTGCGACGCCCTGGCGGTCAGTGCGCGCGCACGCGGGGTTCGCGTGGGAGTCGGGCACAACTTCTTGTTTTCACCGGTGTACGAACGGTTGCGAGACGATCTTCACGCCGGCGTGTTCGGTCCCGTGGACCACATCGCGATCACCTGGCACAAGGAGTTGGGGCAGGTGGCGGCGGGGCCTTTCGACCTGTGGATGCTGAGGGAGCCCGCCAATGTCATGCTCGAAGTGGGGCCGCACCCCATCGGCCACCTGCTCGATCTCGTCGGCAAACCGGACACCCTGCGTGTCGTGGCCTCGAATCCGACCCTGCTTCCGAGCGGCAAGACCTTCTACCGACGCTGGCAGATCCAGGCCTACAAGGACCGAACGGCGATCGACGTCGGCCTGTCATTCGTTCGCGGTCACACCGAGCACCAGATCCACCTGCGCGGGGCGCTGTGCAGCGCCACCGTGGATTTCGAGCGCAACACCTACGTGCTCCATCGCCACCAGCCGCGCGACATCGACTTCGATCGCCACGCCATGCTGCGGGCCGAGGCAAGCTCGCTGCGGGCGCAGGCCTGGCGGACCCTCGGCAACTACGTCACCTCCAAGGTGCGGAAGTCGGCGAACGGAAATCCCTACGGCCACAGCATCGCGCGCGCTGCCGAGGCCTTCTACGCATCCCTGAACGGTGCCCTGGATCCGCGCCTCTCGCCCGAGCTCGGGCGCGACATCATCTCGACCTGCGTGGACATCGGACGTCTGGCGGATCTTGGCACAGGGCAAGCCCCAGCTCGAACGCCGGCCGCCGCCCACGCCAAGACGGCACAAGCACCCGCCGTGCTCCTCCTTGGAGCCACGGGCTTCATCGGGCGCGAGGTTGCGAGACAGCTCGCGGCCAAAGGGCAAACGGTGCGCATTCTGGTCCGTAGCGCGAGCAAGCTGCCGGCGGATCTGGCCGGGTCGCTGGTCGAAGTCATCGAGGGAGACTGCGCGCAGGCGACGGATCTCGATCGAGCGCTCGTCGGTGTGCGCAGTGTGGTCCACCTGGCGCGCGCCAATGTCAAGACTTGGGCCGACTATCAGCAGCACGAAATCGCAATGACCCGCACCGTGGCCGAGCGCGCGCTCGCGGCGGGCGTCGGCCGCTTCGTGTACACGGGGACCATCGACTCGTACTACGCTGGCGCCGCCGGTACCATCACCGAGCAGACGCCGCTCGACCCACACATCGGGCGCCGCAACCTGTACGCGCGTGCCAAGGCGGCGTCCGAAGAGCTGCTACTCGGCATGTGGCGCGAACAGAAGCTTCCGCTCGTCATCGTTCGCCCCGGTATCGTCATCGGACGGGGCAGCAGCCCCTTCCACTGGGGGGTGGGGATGTGGCAACACGGGACCCTCTGTCAGGTGTGGGGCGACGGCCGGAACAAGTTGCCCCTGGTGCTCGTCGAGGACGTGGCTTCCGCCATCCTGGCCAGCCTCGACAAGCCCGGCATCGAAGGCGAGTCGTTCAACCTCGTCGGCGATCCGCTGCTCGACGCCGACGAGTACCTGGACGAGATCGAGCGCAGCGCCGGACTCAAGCTCCAGCGCTTTCACACACGGATCCTGCATTTCTACGGCGAAGCGATGATCAAATGGATGGTCAAGGTGATGGTCCGCCATCCCGAGCGCGAGCTGCCAAGCTACCGCGACTGGGAATCGCGCACGCAGAAGGCCCTCTTCGACTGTGCCAAGGCCAAGAAAGTCCTTGGCTGGCAGCCGGCCGCGGATCGGACGATACTGATCGAGCGAGGGATCGCCGTTCCCACGCGTGAGTGGCTCGCCTGACCGCCTGCAGCCAGCAGCCTCTACTGCCCGTGGGCGATGGTCTGCGGTCCGCGCCCTACCAACCGCCGCCGCCGCCACCGCGGCGACCACCGCGGCCGCCATGGCCCTCGCCATGATCGCGACCGCCACGTCCGCCGCCGAATCCGCCGCCGCCGCCGCCGCCGCCGCTGCGGGGGGCGCGCTCGCGCGCTTCACTGACGTTGATGGGACGGCCCTGGATCTCGCGCCCGTTGAGGGTCTCGATGGCCTGGGCGGCTTCCGCGTCGGTGGTCATTTCCACGAATGCAAAACCACGCGGGCGACCCGTGTCGCGATCGAGCACCACCTTCACCTCTTTGACATTTCGTCCGTTCTCGCCGAACACATCCTTCAGTTCGGGCTCGGTTACGTTGTACGACAGATTGCCTACATAGAGCCTCGTTCCCATTACTTTCTCCTCTTGCGTCTCACGTCTCTCTCTTCGTTTCCTGGACCGTGGGCGTGCGAACCGGCCAGGACGGACTGCGTGTCCTCATGGTTGCCTAACTCAGAATGAAGCCGCTCCTCGACAGCATGCAAGCGGTGGGCAAGAAACACCATGCTCCACCCTACCGAGCCCTGGGTTTTCGGTCGGAAACAAGCGGCTCAAAGACTGAGCACGAAGAAGAGATAGACGGCCGGAACGCACCTGAGGGACTCGCTACTTACCGTAACCCTAGCAGATTCGGGCGATGGTTGTCCAGCCCCGCGAAAGCTAGAAAGCCTGACGAAATCCACAGGATATCCGTCCCGGCCAGCCGGCCGGGACCTGTGCGTCGGCCCGGGCGGCTCGCAGGGGAAAGGCCCAATCGCAGCGCAAGACGTCGGCGTTGAGCTGCGGAACGAGCAGGCGCAGGCCCGCGCCCGCGTCGCCGTAGAGCATGAGCCCCTGGGCCGTGTCCGCGGCGTGACCGGCATCCGCGAAGACAAGCCCACCCAGGCGCAGGGAGGACACGGACAGCGCCATGGAGCGCAATTCCAGGTGCGCCAAGTACCAGTCGTAGCCGAGAAAGGTGTTGACTGGATAGCCACGCAGTCCTTCCAGACCGCCAACGTACACTTGCATGCGGTGAACATTGTCGGCCACGAACCCGGCCGTGCCCGAGGCAACCACCCGAACGCTTCGCGCCAGGACCGGCGAGGCCGCGTAGAACTGTGCCTTGATGAGCTGGTCGCGCAAGCCATCGCTGTAGTCGCGGCTTTCCCAGGACGCACCAACGTTCTGGTAGCCACCCAACAGACCCAGGTTCACATGGGCCTCGGCTTGGAAGCGGAAAAAGTCCGCCTCCGATCCGAGCAGGGTGCTGGCGCGGCCGAACCTGAGCGTGACCGACGGGCCGAGTCGCTGGTCTTCGCCGAGATCGTAGGTGTCGAGATCGTGGTAGGTGCGGTAGCGGGGCGTGAAGGCATCGTACTGCGCGTAGAGCCCGGAGGTCCTCTCGGCAATGCGGAAGTAGGTCTTTTCGAAGCCCGCGCGCAGCTCGGTGTCGGCGGGGAAGTCGGCAAGAAACGACGGCCGAACCAGCCCGATTTCGTTGCCCACGGTCACTCGCTGGATGAGCCACGAGCGAGGAAACGAACGCGTCAGGCCCGTGGTGAAGGCGCCGACGCGGTAGCGGTAGGCGCATGCGCCGGTGAGGGTCGAGCTCGGATCGCTCGGTCCTCCGGGAAGCACGCATTGATCGGTATCCGGGTTGAATCGCGTGAGGACGGCGGCTGGCGAGCCGTCCGTGCCCTCGATCATGCGCGTCACACTGGTCGTGTAGCTGCCGTCGACGAAACCACCCCAGTGTTGCGACAGCGCGTAGAACGGGTACTCCAGCCGTTGCCAATCCGAGAAGCCCTCGCGCGGGCCCGCCGCGACCTCGCCAATCTTGCGCGCCCAGCCCTCGTAGAACGCGGACGTAAAACGCAAGTGCGTGCCGAGCACGTTGGGATCGAGATACGTGGGTCCGAGCCACATGTCGCCCTGGCGCATGATGAATTCCACGGACATTTGTTTGCGCCAGCCGAGGAGATTGTTCTCGGCCAGCGAGGCATTGAGGGTGATGAGGTAGCCCGGCTGGTAGTTGTAGTCGCTGTTGAGGCGCAGGCTCCACACGTCGCGCGTGACGATGAGCACGTCGACGGTGCCGGGCGTGGCGGCCTTCACGGGAACCATGGCCACGATGCTCGACCAGGTCGGATCGAGGGTGGCGTAGGTGCTCCGATTGCGCAGGTTGCGCATGGTCTCGTCGGCCAACGCGGGATCGTAGGCCATGCCGGGCAGGAGCAGCGATTCGCGGCGGATGTGGTCCTCGCGCGTGGTGCGGTGAAAATGGTTGAACCACTCGAGCAGCCGACCATCGCTGGGCTGGAACACGTCCAGGTTCACGACATGGATGAAACCGACGACCTTGCCCGTGGGCGCCGGATCGATGGCAAGCCCGCGCGCCGCCAGCGCGACGTCGACCGCGCCCCGTTCGAGCGTGCCCAGCTGGTCATAACCCGCGGCCCGGGAGGGTCCGGGCACGTGCAGCACAGCGAAGAGAACGGCAAGGAGCGAGGCGCGCAGCGCACGCATGGGCGCTTATCTTACCCAGCCCTCCTCGGCGCGACGCAATTTTCGCTCGCTATCGGCGGCGGCGGCCCTGCGCACGTTTCAGACCAAATCGCGCAGGAGCACCAGCGCGGGCGCCACCCGGATCCCTTCGGGCGAGATGTAGTCCTTCTTCCCATCGGCGGAGATCTGCCACGCCTCGGCTGTCGGAAAGCGCTGTTTGAGGTAGTAGAGCCCGCGCGTGATGGCCTCGTCGCCCAGCTTGCACTCGATGAAGCGTACCGGCTGGCGGCCCTGGCAGATGACGAAATCCACCTCGCGGCCATCGACATCGCGAAAATAGCGCAGCTCCAGGTCGCGACCGTCCACGTCTTGCTGGTACTCGACCCATTTGAGCAGGTGGCACGCGACCAGGTTCTCGAAACGCAGCCCCGGCGCCGCGACCAACGACCAATCGAGGTGGTAGTGCTTGCGTTCCTTCTTCACCGCGCGAATAGCCGCCGCGCCGAAGGGCGGCACGCGAAAGATGGCGTGCAGGCGTTCGAGAATTTGCAGCCAGCTCTCGGCGGTTTTGTGGTTGACCTGCAGATCCTGGCGGAGGCCGTTGACCGAAAGCGGAGAGCCCACGAGCTCGGGCAAGCGCAGCATCAACATTTCCATTCGGCCAAGATCGAGGACGCGTTCGAGGCTGGTCATCTCTTCGCGCACGATGAGATTGCGGTACTCGCGCGACCAGCGTCGCGCCTCGACCTCCGAGCCGGCGAAGAAGGGCTCGGGGAATCCCCCAAGCAGCAGCAGATCGCGCAGAACACCGCCCTTGGCCTCGCCCAGCTCGGCGACCGACAGCGGATGCAGACGCAAGAGGTGGTACCGCCCCTGCAGGGAATCGCCGCCAAAGCGATAGAGCTCCAGGCGAGCGCTGCCGGTCACGAGAATGCGCTGGTCCGCCCGTCGGCCATCCCAAAGCCCCTTCACGAGGTTGCGCCAGCCGCGATACTTGTGAATCTCGTCGAGCACCCACAACTTCGTGGGTGGCAGCTGCTGGCGCAACAGCCTCTCGCGATGCTCGGCGATGTCCCAGTTGAGATAACCATCCGCCCTGCCCAGGATGGATTTGGCCAGGGTGGTCTTGCCGACCTGCCGCGGCCCGGAGAGGAAGACCATCTTCTTCTCCAGATCGCGCACGATCGCCGACTGCAAATAGCGTGGCGACCCCTTTCGCGTCATGGGTAATTTATATCAGACTATAAAATACTCGCTAGTATTTTCTACTCATAGGTAAAAAACTCGTGCTAGTTGACCTACAGTGTCGCCACCACGGCTTGGCCGGCTTCGACGGTCGTTGCGGCCTTGCTGCCGGCGGGCGCGATGTCGGCGGGCCAGACGCCGCGATCGACAACGGCATAGACCGCCTTCTCGATGGCGACGGCCTCGGCCTCCAAACCCAGGGAGTAGCGCAACAACATAGCCGCGCTGAGGATGGTCGCATAGGGATTGGCGATGCCCTTGCCCGCGATGTCCGGCGCGCTGCCGTGGATGGGCTCGTAAAGCCCCCGCTTGCCCACGCCCAGCGACGCCGAGGGCAGCAGCCCCATCGAGCCCGCCAGCACCGACGCCTCGTCGGTGAGGATGTCGCCGAACATGTTCTCGGTCACGATGACGTCGAAATAGGCGGGCTTGCGCACGAGGAACATGGCGCAAGAATCGACGAGAATGTGTTCCAGCGCGACGTCGGGAAACTCCTTGTGCACGATCTCCTCGGTCACCCGGCGCCACAGGCGCGAAGTTTCGAGCACGTTGGCCTTGTCGACCGAGGTCAGCTTCTTGCGCCGGGCGCGCGCAAACTCGGCCGCGCGCCGGACCACGCGCCGGATCTCGTCGCCGCTGTACTCGAGCAAGTCGCTGGCGCTGTCTGCCCCGCGCTTCTTCTCGCCGAAGTAGAGACCGCCGGTCAGCTCGCGCACCACGAGCAAGTCCACGTTCTTGATCACCTCGGGCCGCAGGGTCGACGCATTGGCCAGCTTGGGATGGCAGGTCACCGGCCGCAGGTTGGCGAACAGGCCCATCGCCTTGCGAATCGCGAACAGGCCCTGCTCGGGTCGCACGCTGGCATTGGGATCGTCCCACTTGGGTCCGCCCACCGCGCCCAGCAGCACCGCATCGGCAGCCTGGCACAACGCCGACGTCTCCGCCGGCAACGCCGTGCCCGTCTTGTCGATGGAGCACCCGCCGATGAGCCCCTCGCGAAATTCGAAATCGTGTCCGAACTTGCGCGCCACCGCCTGCAAGGCTTTCACGCCTTCGGCCGTGACCTCAGGTCCAATGCCGTCACCTGGGAGAACTGCGATCGTGGCTTTCATGGCCGCGGTTCTTAGCACATGGATCGGCCTTGTAGGGCCGGGTTTGAAACCCTGCCCTTTCAAGGTCCTGAAAGCACGAGCCCGGACGCTGTTTCGTAGGGGCCGCGCAGCGGCCCTATCGCCTCGCCCCGCGGGCACGCGGGGAGAGGCCGACGCGCGAAGCGCGGCCGGTGAGGGGAAGAGCCCCTGCCCCTCTCCCTCTACCCGCGGAATCCCTGCGCCACCGGGTAGCGGCGGCCGGCGCCGAAGGCCTTGCCGGTGATCTTCAGGCCGGGCGGGAGCTGGCGACGCTTGTATTCGGAGATGCGTACCAGGCGCAGGACCTTCTCGACCACGGCGCGCTCGAAGCCCTTGTCGACCAAAGCCTGGGTGTCGAGGCCGTCTTCCACGTGCGCGGCCAGGATGGCGTCGAGCACGTCGTAGGGGGGCAGGCTGTCCTGATCGACCTGGCCCGGCCGCAGCTCCGCCGACGGCGGCTTGGTCAAGGTCGATTCGGGAATGACCGGCCGCTCGGCGTTGATCTCGCGGGCGATCTTGTAGACCCAGGTCTTGGGCACATCCGAGATCACCGCCAGCCCGCCGTTGGTGTCGCCGTAGAGCGTGCAGTAGCCGGTGGCGATCTCGCTCTTGTTGCCCGTCGACAAGAGCAGCTTGCCGAACTTGTTGGATAGGGCCATGAGCAATCCACCGCGGATGCGCGCCTGCAAGTTCTCCTCGGTCACGTCGGGCTCGCGTCCGGCGAAGGCCGGCGCCAGCGCGTCGAGGTACGCGGCGAACATGGGCTCGATGGCGATCTCGCGAAACGCGATGCCCAGGTGCTTGGCCACGTCGGCGGCGTCGCGGCGCGAGTGCTCGGACGAATAGCGCGACGGCATGGCCACGCCCAGCACCTGCGCCGGAGCGAAGGCGCGACTGGCGATGCACGCGACCACCGCCGAATCGATGCCACCCGAAAGCCCGATGAGCGCGCCCGAAAAGCCGCAGCGGCGGGCGTAGTCGCGCGTGCCCAAGACCAGCGCATCCAGCGCCGAACGCGCGTCCGATTCGGTGAAGGGTCGCAGGTCGCCGCGGCCGGCATCGATGTCGACAACCACGAGATCGGGCGCGTGCTCGGCCGCGCGGGCAAGGATCTCGCCCTTGGCGTTCGCGGCCATGGACGAACCGTCGAACACCAGATCGTCCTGGCCGCCGACCTGGTTCACGAACACGCAGCGGGCGCTGCCAGTGCCGCGCCACGGACGCCAGCATACGCGGCCGCAAGTGCCGCTTCTCGACAGTAAAAGGCGACGCCGCGATGTTGATGAGAAGGTCGGCGCCCGCCTGCACCAGTTTCTCGATGGGATCCTCGCGGTACAGCCGGCGCGGCCAGAAGTCGCCGTCGTTCCAAATGTCCTCGCAGATGGAAATGCCCAGGCTGCGGCCGCGGAAGGAAACCGGCGCGATGGTGGCGGCGGGCTCGAAGTAGCGCCATTCGTCGAAGACGTCGTAGGTGGGCAGAAGCGACTTGCGCCGGATGGCCACGATCTTGCCGCCCTCGATCAAGGCGGCCGAGTTGGCGATGTGGCGGCCCGCCGTGATTTCCGGCAACACTTCCGGGAATCCCACCAGCACGGCCAGCGGGCCATGCACGCTGCCGCACAGATCGGCAAGCGCGCGCTCGCTGGCTTGCAGAAAGGCATCGCGTTCCAAGAGATCGCGCGGCGGATAGCCGCACACCACGAGCTCGGGCAAGACCAAGAGCTCGGCATCGGCCGCGCTCGCGTCGCTCATGGCCCGATGAACCAGGCGCAGATTGCCCTCGAAATCGCCGATGGTGGGGTCGAGCTGTCCGAGTGCGATCTTCACCGTGTTACCCTCCTAGAGCACCGAACGGGCGACACGCGTGCACCCTCCGATCCCCTCGCCCCGCGCAGCGGGGAGAGGGTTAGGGTGAGGGGCGAGGTGGGTTTTCGGAGCACTCGCAAGCTCTCGATTTTGCATAGCGTTCAATCCGTTCGGTGTTCTAGGACTTTACCCTGCCCGGTAACCGACGGCCTGCAAAGCCGCATCGTGAAGCGCGGGGCGAAGCGCGCGGAAGCGCGGATCGTCGCGCACCTCGGGGTGAATGCGGTTGGTGAGCACGACGACGCAGATCTCTTGCTCGGGATCGATCCACAGCGAACAGCCGGTGAAGGACAGGTGCCCGACCGCGCGCCGGGAAATCTGGTCGCCCGCCAGCGACCCCGCCAGGGATGGACCGTCCCAGCCCAGCCGCCAGGTCGAGCCCGGAATGCCGGCCGGTTGCCAGAACGCGCGCAGCACCTCGGGACGCACGAACGGCGAGCCGCCGCCCGCGCCCCTGCCGTGGTAGGCCGCACAAAGGACGAAGGCGAGCCGAAGCAGATCCTGGATGCCGCCGAACAGTCCGGCATGCCCTGCGATGCCGCCCATGGCGAAGGCGTTCAAGTCATGGACCTCGCCGACCACGAGTCGGCCACGCACGGGGCAGCGCTCGGTGGGCGCGACGTCGTGGCCGCGAAACCCGGGCGCCGGCCCGCCCGCCAGCAGATCCACGAAGCCCAGACTGGCAAGGCCCAGGGGCCGAAAGATCAGGCGTTCCGCCAGGACATCCAGGCGCGCGGACAGGGTCTGCTCGACAAGAGCGCCCAGCACAATGAAGCCCAGATCCGAATAGACCGACTTGCTGCCCGGTTGGAAGGCCAGCGGCTCGGCGGAGGCCAGCTCGACGAGCGATGCCCGGCTCGCCTGGCTGGGCCAGGCCTTGGTCAACGTGTTTTCATAGAACTTGCGATGGGCCGGAAAGCCACCGGCATGGGCCAAGACCCGCCGCAGTGTCACCTCGGGCCGGTCTTCGAGCATCGCAAGGTGGTCTCCCAGCGGCCGATCCAGATGAAGACGCCCCTCCTCCACGCCCTTCATGACAAGCAAGCTCGTGACCAAGGCCTTGGTCAGCGAGGCCAGGTCGTAGATGGTGTCCACCGTCGCCGGAGCGGGCGCGGGGTCTACCTGGCGATGCCCGAACGCCTCCAGGAACCGAGCCTGGCCTGCCTGCCCAACCGCAATAACCAACCCCGGAATAACGCGATCGTCGATGGCCTCGCGGACGAAGCGGCGTAGGCTATTGAAATCGGGAGCCATCGGACGCAAGTTACCAGGTTTCGGTTCCCCAAGAGGGGAACGAGAGACGGCGACAACAGACGGCAACGATGACAGCAAGCAAGATGGCGACGAAGGTCGAAGGACAGAGGCGACGATGAGCGGCACCACGCCAGCCATGGGAACCTCCGTATTCGCCGCCGCCACGCGCAGGCGCCTCGGCCACTACGAGCTGTTCGACCGCTTCGCCGTGGGCGCCATGGCCGAGCTGTACCTCGGGCGAGCGCGCGGCGAAGAGGGTTTCGAGAAAATGGTCGTCATCAAGCGCGTGCTGCCTCGCCTGGCCGACGACATGCGCTTCGTGCAGATGCTCCAGATCGAGGCGCGCATCCACGCCTCGCTGTCGCACAAGAACATCGTGCAAATTCACGACCTGGGCGTTTCCGCCGAGGGCGAATACTTCATCGTCCTCGAATATGTGGACGGCCGCGACCTCGGCACGTTGCTGGACACCAGCCCTAGGTCGATGCGACCTTTGCCCAGCAGACGCATCGACGATGCGGTGGGCCTGTACATCATGAGCGAAGTGGCCGAGGGCGTGCACTTCGCGCACGAGTTGCGCGGCGGCGACGGCAACCCGCTGGGCCTCGTTCATCGCGACATCTCGCCCTCGAACATCCTGCTTTCCTACGCCGGCGAGGTGAAGCTGTCCGACTTCGGCGTCGCCAAACGCAGCAACGACAACTCGGTGGTGACGTCGCTCAAGGGCGAGCTTGGCTACATCTCGCCCGAGCAGGCACGCGGCGCCCCGACCGACCGGCGCAGCGACATCTTTTCGCTCGGTGCGGTGGCCTTCGAAATCTTCACCGGCAGTCCGCTGCGCACCCTGAGCGGCAGCCCCGACGACTACTTGAAAGCGGCGTCGGGCATCATGAACGCGCCCCAGCGCTACCGGCCGGACATTCCGCCCGCCATCGAGCGCGTACTGACGGGTGCGCTGTCGCCGGATCCGCGCGACCGGTTCGCCGACGCGCGCAGGTTCGTCGACGCCTGCCGCGAAGCCCTGGCCAGCATTCCCAGACCGAAGAACGGCGAGGCGGGCGAGCTCAAGAATCTCTTGGCCTCGCTCTTGCCCCCGGGGGCCAAATCGCAAAGCAAGCTGCCCTCCAAGGTCATCAGCTTGATGCCGAGCCTGTGGGAGGACGTCACCGTCCCCGACTCGCCCATGCCGCCCTTGCTGGCCGGCCAGCCCATCCCGCCCGTGCCCGCCAAGCGACCGAGCCCGTCCCCCAGCCCCGCCAGCCAGGCCGCGCCGAAGACAGCGCGTCCGCCGTCCGGTGAAAGAAAGCTCCCGCCCAGGCTCGCGACCCCCGCGCAGGCGAGGCGCACGGGTGACAGGCCAAGCGCCGTGGGAGCCGCGCGCCGGCACCACAACGTGGCCTGGGCCTTCCTCATCCTGGGCGCCTTGGTCGCGAGCACGCTGTTTTCCATCCACATCTACGTGATGCCCCTGTCCGTGGCCTTGTCGTATTTCCGCCCCGCCTTCATCGACGTCACTTCCGACCCGCACGGGGCCGACGTGTACGTCGACGGCAAGAAGATTCTCGGCAACACGCCCGCCGTGGTCGAGGTCCAGCGCGATCACCAGCAACACGTCGTCGAAGTCCACAAGGATGGCTTCGAGACCAGTCGTCAGAACCTTCGCTACGACCGCGAGGTCCGCCTGCAAGTTTCGGTTCGGCTCATGCCCGCGCGCGCACCGGTCCACCCGTAACGGCGAACATGACCGATCAGCATCCGCGGCCGAGACCGCTTGCACCCCCGGCCGTGCCGACGAGCGGCGACCAAATCTTCGAGCGCTTTCTCGATTACGTGGCGGGGCTTGGGCTGTCGCTCTATCCCGCGCAGGAAGAGGCGCTGCTCGAGATCCTGGCCGGCAAGCACGTCGTGCTGGCCACGCCCACGGGCTCGGGCAAGTCGCTGGTGGCCACGGCGTTCCTGTACAAGGCCCTGTGCGAGGGCAAGACCGGGTTCTATAGCTGCCCGGTCAAGGCGCTGGTGAACGAAAAGTTCTTCGACCTGTGCGGCGCCTTCGGTCCCGAGCACGTGGGTCTGGTCACCGGCGATGCCTCGGTGAACAGCGACGCGCCCATCCTGGTCGGCACGGCCGAAATCCTGTCGAACATGGCCCTGCGCCGCTCGCGCGTGGGGAGCCCGCCGGCCCTCGGGACCTGCGCAGACCCTTCCCCGACCCCCTCGGGCCTTCGGCCCTCGCCCTCGCCGGCGGCGGACCATCGCGGGAGGGTTTGGGAACCCTCTCAGGGTTCCCATCACGGCGTCCCCGCCGAATTCGTGGTCATGGACGAGTTCCACTACTACGGCGACCGCGAGCGCGGCATCGCCTGGCAGATCCCCTTGTGCGTGCTCAAGCAGGCAACTTTCCTGCTCATGTCGGCGACGCTCGGCGACACTTCGCCCATCGAAAAGAAGGTGGCCGAATTCACCGGCCGCGAAGTGGCCAGCGTGCGCGGCGCCATCCGTCCCGTGCCGCTCGATTTCGAGTACCGCGAAACGCCGCTGCACGAAACCATCGCCGAGCTGATCAAGCTTGGTCGCGCGCCGATCTACCTGGTGAACTTCACCCAGCGCACCGCCGCCGAGGAGGTGCAAAATCTGATGTCCGTCGAGGTCATCGGCAAGCCCGAAAAGGAAGCCATCAAGAAGGCGCCTGACCGGCGAGCGCTTCGACAGCCCCTACGGCAAGGAATTGCAGCGCTTCTTGCGCCACGGAATCGGTCTGCACCACGCCGGGCTTCTGCCCCGCTACCGCCGCATCGTCGAGCGCCTGAGCCAGCAGGGCCTGCTCAAGGTCATCAGTGGCACCGATACCTTGGGCGTGGGCGTGAACATTCCCATTCGCACCGTCTTCTTCACTCAGCTATGCAAGTACGACGGCCAGAAGGACGGCATCCTGGGCGTGCGCGAGTTCAAGCAGATCGCGGGCCGCGCCGGGCGCAAGGGCTTCGACGATCGCGGCTGGGTGGTGGCGCAGGCCCCCGCCCACATCGTCGAGAACCTGCGCCTCAAAGCCAAGGCGGCGGGCGGCAAGAAGGTACACATGCAGAAGCCGCCGCAGAAGGGGTACGTACACTTCGACCGCGGCACCTTCGAGCGCCTGATGAATGGCACCCCCGAGCCGCTGGAGTCGCGCTTCGCCGTCAGCCACGGCCTTCTGCTCAGTCTGCTCCAGGGCGAGAACGGCAATCCCTCGCGCGGCGCCGGCTACCGCAAACTGCTCGAGCTCATCGCCGCGTGCCACGACAGCGATGTCTTGAAACGACGGCACCGGCGCACGGCCGCCGCTTGCTTCCGCGTGCTGCGCAAGGCGGGCCTGGTCGAGGTCGTCGTGGATGAACATGCAAGGTGTCCGCACCCGGTGCCCAGCCCCAACCTGCAGGACGACTTCTCGCTGCACCACACGCTGTCGCTGTACCTGGTCGACACCCTGGCCCTGCTCGACCTGGCCTCGGAAAGCTACGCCCTCGATGTGCTTTCCCTGGTCGAAGCGATTCTGGAAAATCCACGACCCGTGCTCTTCGCCCAGCTCGACAGGTTGAAGGGCGAAACCATCGAGGCGCTCAAGGCCCAGGGCATGGAGTACGAGCAGCGCATGGAAGAGCTGGACAAGCTCGAATGGCCCAAGCCCAACCGCGACTTCATCTACGACACCTTCAACGCCTTTGCCGACAAGCACCCCTGGGTGGGCGAGGAAAACATCGCGCCCAAGTCCGTGGCGCGCGAAATTCTTGAACGCTTCTGCAGCTTCCACGACTACGTCCGCGATCTCGGCTTGCAGCGTTTTGAAGGCGTGCTCCTGCGCTACCTGTCCGACGCCTACCGCGCCCTGAGCCGATCGGTGCCCGTGCAGTTTCGCAGCGAAGCCGTCGAGGAGCTGGTGGCCAGCCTGGGCGGCGTGGTGCGCACCGTGGACTCGAGCCTGCTCGAGGAATGGGAAGAGATGCGCGCGCCCTCGGCGCTGGCCGACGCCCTACCCGCGGTGCTCGAGCCGAAGAAGCCGCGCGACCCGGCCGCCGATCCACGCGCCTTCGCCGCGCGCGTACGGGCCGAGCTGCACCGCCTGCTCGGCGCCCTCGCCCGCCGCGACTTCGACGAGGCCCGCGCCGCCCTCCGCGACGACGAAGCCTCGGCGTGGACCGGCGAGCGCCTGGCCGCCGAGATCGCCCCCTACTTCGACGAGCACAAGCAAATCCTCGTCACGCCACTGGCGCGCAGCCCGCGCAACACCACGCTGGCACAGGTCGCCCCGCGCATCTGGGAGGCGCAGCAGACCCTCGTCGATCCCGAGGGCGACGAGGACTTCGCCATCCACACCCGCGTCGATCTGAGCGAGCCACTGCTGCCCGGCCAAGAGAACGCGCCCCTCATCGAGCTGGTGAGGATCGGACGGTAAAGGCACCTCGCCCGCGCCCAGGGGGAACTTTCTCGAAACCCCTCACCCTGTCCCTCTCAGCCCTGGGGCACTTCGGGACCACCCCGCCCACCACCAGCCCCCGCGGCTTCGCCGCGCCCTCGCCCCGCGAAGCGGCTCGCTCCTCCGGCCCCCTCGCCCCGCGAAGCGAAGCGAAGCGGCTCGCTCCTCCGGCCCCCTCGCCCCGCGAAGCGGCTCGCTCCTCCGGCCCCCTCGCCCGCGAAGCGAAGCGAAGCGGGGAGAGGGTTGGGGTGAGGGGCTAACCAAGTCGACTCCACCCAAGCGACACCCGATGCGCAGGAAGGTGGTCTAGTCCACGTCGAAGAAGAGCGAGTCGCGCTGCTTGAGGAAGGCCTTGATGGCGTCCTTGGCCTGGGGCGAAAGCTGCAGGAACTGAAGCCCCATGCCCGCCTCGCCACCGCCACCGGGCAGCGCGGTCGAGCGTACCCAGCGCACCTCGGTGACGGCGTCGATGGGCTCGCGATAGTTCGGCAGGGTCAGACGCAGTTGAATGCGTTCTCCCACCGGCCGAATCAGGTGGGTGGCCACGAATAGACCGCCGCCGCTCAGATCCGACGTAAGCCCGGTGTAGAAGTTGTGCTCGCTCTCGAGGGTGACCGCCACGGCGACGGCGTAGCGAGGCTCCTGGCGTCGATCGGCGGGTGATGTCATGAGGGGACCTTGGCCCTGAAGTCTAGTCGAAGACCGCAAAGAAGCGAAACCGACTTCACGGCGCGGTAGCCGCCGGAGCGATTGCGAATGCACCTCGAATGACTATACTCATGACTATAGTCATGGCAACGAGTGTTCATTTGCCCAAGACCTTGCTCGACGCGGTTGACCGGAAGGCGCGCGCGATGCGCATCAGCAGGAACCAGCTGGTGGTGCAAGCGCTCGAGCGTGATCTGCGAGGAGGCAACGGCTGGTCGCCTGGATTCTTCGACCGGCTGTCGGATGTCCATCCGGACACGGTGGAGACTGTCGAGACCCTTCGGCAGGCCGTCCTCGATTCACGCAGGTCGAAACCAGCGAAGCAACTGTGAAGTACATCCTCGACACGAACGCCGTGTCCGCGCTGATGAAGGGCGACGCGCAGGTGGTTGCGCGGCTGCGAGCATCGAGCAAAGGTGAAGTGGCGATCCCGCAGCCGGTGGTTGCCGAAATTGCGTACGGAATCCAGCGCCTGACGCGTTCCAAGCGCCGATCCATGCTCGAAGACCGTTTTGAGCTCGTGCGAAGCGAGCTTGGAAGAAGCCCCTGGACCGACGCCGTGAGCGAGCAGTTCGGGTCGATCAAGGCCGCGCTGGAGCGCGAAGGACGCCGCATCGAGGATTTCGATGCTGCCATCGCCGCCCACGCCTTGGCCGAGGAAGCCATCCTGGTCACGGCGAACTTGCACGACATGACGAGAGTCCAAGGGCTGAAAGTCGAAGATTGGGCGCGTGTGGAAGGCTAGACTGCCGCCGTGAAGCTCGTTTCCTGGAACGTCAACGGTCTGCGCTCGGTCTTGCGCAAGGGATTTCTCGACTACCTCGAGAAGGAGAAGCCCGACATCCTGTGCGTGCAGGAGATCAAGTGCCGCCCCGAGGACGTGGACAAGGCCTTGCCCGCGACCTACACGGCGCACTTTCATCCCGCCAAGAAGCTTGGCTACGCCGGCACGGCCATCTTGTACAAGAAGCCGCCGCTGGCCATCGCGCCCCATATGGATATCGTGGGCAAGGATCCCGACCACGAAGGCCGCGTCCTGACCGCCGAGCTCGACGACTTCTTCCTGGTCAACGTGTACGTCCCCAATTCCAAGCGCGACCTCAGCCGACTCGACTTTCGCCAGGCATGGGATCGCGGTTTTCTGAAGTACCTCAAGCGGCTCGAGAAGAAGAAGCCGGTGATTTTCTGCGGCGACCTCAACGTGGCCCACACCGAGATCGATCTGGCCAATCCCAAGGCCAACACCAAGAACCACGGCTTCACGCCCGAGGAGCGCCAGGGCTTCGATGCCTTCGTGAAAGCCGACCTCGTCGACACCTTCCGCGTATTCGAGAAAGCCGGCGGCCACTACACCTGGTGGAGTCCCATGGGTTCTGCCCGCGCGCGCGACATCGGCTGGCGCCTCGACTACTTCCTGATCAGCGCCGCCTTGCGCCCACGCCTCGCCAAGGCGTTCATCCGCCACGAGGTGCGCGGCTCGGACCACTGCCCAGTGGGAATCGAGATCAAGTGAGGCCCAGCACAACGCGCCGCACCTTGCCTCGACACGCGAGGCCAGCTCGGGTATGCTTTTCGGCCTTCCATGCGTGAGCTTTCGCGGACCCGAGGCCTCGTGCGCCACGTTCATCGTGGCTTGCCGGTGCTCGTCTTGTTGGCCGCGAGCTTCGGGTGTGCCAGCCGGCCCCCGCCGCCCAGCGGTTCCATCCAGGCCGTGGAGCTGACCCCGGAAGAGCGCCTGGGCATCGACGACGTGTTCGAGGTGCGCGTGCTCGGCGAACAGGACCTTTCCGGCCCCTACCGTATCGCCGCCGACGGCACCATCGACTATCCCTTCATTGGCCGCATCTCGGTCATCGGCATGCGCAGCGGTGACGTGCAAGAGCTCATCGCCTCCAAGCTGGCCGACGGCTACCTCAAGAAGCCGCAAGTCTCGGTGATGGTCAAAGAGTGGAACAGCCGCAAGGTTTCCGTCATCGGCCAAGTGCAGAAGCCAGGCTCCGTAACCTATTTCACCAATATGACCATCGTGGACGCCATCGCCGCCGCGGGCGGCTTCACCGGCATCGCCTCGAAGAACTCCGTGACCTTGCGCCGCGAGCTGAAGGGATCCGTCGAGAGCAAGAACTACCCCGTCGCCGACATCAGCGAGGGCCGCGCCCCCAACGTGGTGCTACGCCCCGGCGACATCCTGGTCGTCGAAGAGCGGCTGTTCTAGAACCCAAACGTGGCGCCGCCGAAGGGCTCCCCTCCGGCGCCACCCCCCCTCACCCCATCCCTCTCCCCGCTTCGCGGGGCGAGGGGGTAGATAGAGGCGGTCCCCTCGCCCGCGCGTCGTCCTTGGGTCCCCTCGCCCGCGCGTCGTCCTTGGGTCCCCTCGCCCGCGCGTCGTCCTTGGGTCCCCTCGCCCGCGCGTCGTCCTTGGGTCCCCTCGCCCGCGCGTCGTCCTTGGGTCCCCTCGCCCGCGCGTCGTCCTTGGGTCCCCTCGCCCCGGCGGCAGCCGGGGAGAGGGACAGGGTGAGGGGCCACGTGCCTCATGACCCTAGGATCAGCAGGAGCATTTCCAAGACTCCGTCGGTGTTCTCGAATAAATCACCGTTTGTGAACCTGACGACGCGGACCCCGCGCGAGGCAAGGTATTCAGTTCTCCGCCGGTCATAGGCTAGGCCTTCAACCGTGAAGTGCTGGCCACCGTCCAACTCCACCGCCAGCCGACGTTCCGCGCAGTAGAAGTCGACGATGTAGGGCCCGACCGGATGCTGGCGGCGAAACTTCAGACCCAGGAACTGCCGCGTTCGCAGCAGACGCCACAGAAGTCGCTCAGCGTCGGTCTGGCGCCCTCGAAGCGCGCGCCGGCGTGTCCGTGCTACATCCATCACTGGATTCTCGGAGGCGGCGTCGGCGGAGTTGCTTGTGATTGTCCTCCGCATCATTGCGCCCCCTTCGGTTTCCAGCTAGCGTCGGAAGCTCATGGAAACCGCCACCGCCGCCCCTCACCCCAACCCTCTCCCCGCTGCGCGGGGCGAGGGGGCAGATAGTGGCGGTCCACTCCCCGTCGCCCCTCACCCCAACCCTCTCCCCGCTGCGCGGGGCGAGGGGGCAGATAGTGGCGGTCCACTCCCCGCCGCCACTCGCCCCAACCCTCTCCCCGCTGCGCGGGGCGAGGGGGCAGATAGTGGCGGTCCACTCGCCCGTGCGTCGTCCTTGGGTCCCCTCGCCCCGCGTAGCGGGGAGAGGGACAGGGTGAGGGGCTGCCTCTGAACATGCCCGCGGATCTCGCAGCCAGGGAGCCTTCTAGAAGGCGAGGCCGGGACCGCAGAAGAGGCAGAGGTCCCCGCTCCGGCGCAGCGCCCGCCTTCACGACCGCGGCCCTTCTCGGCATCCTCCTCGTCGGCGCGCCCCTCGCCCTCGGCGCCGTGCACCGCCTGACCTTTCTCATCGCGCTCGTCGTCGCGACGTCTCTCTCCCTCGCCACCGCGTGGCTGGCCACCCGCTGCACCAGCAAGCTTGCCACCGTCGCCCTGGCCTTCCCTCTCTTCTTCCTCGTGGTGGCTGCCGCCCAGATCATCCCCCTTCCCGCCGGACTGCGCGCGCTCCTCGATCCCAAGGGCTCGGCCCTGCTCGCCCTGGCCGGCCTCAAAGGGGCGCAGCCGCTCAGCCTGGATCCCCCCGAAACCTACGGCGAGCTCGCCAAAGCCGCCGCCGCCCTGTGCGTGACCCTGGCCGCACTGGTGCTTGCAAGCGGGCGTCGCCTCCGCTTCGTCGCGCCGGGGTTGGTCGCCAGCGCCGGCCTTCTCGCCTTGGCCGTCGGGCTTGGCCATCGCGCGGCGACCGAATCCATGATCTACGGCCATTTCCCAACCGGCGGCGGGCTTCCCGTCGGCCCCTTCATCAACCCCAACCACACCGCCGAGTTCCTCGAGCTCGCCGCCTTCGCCGCCCTGGCCTTCGCCTTTTCCCGCCCGACCCGCGACGGACAGCGCATCTGGAAACTGCTTGCCGCCGTCCTCGCGGCGGGAGCGATTTCCACCCTGTCGCGCGGCTCCGTGCTTGCCCTGGGCGCCGGCGCATTCGCCTGGTTCGCGCTCGCTCCCAGGTCGGACGAAGGCGAACCCTTTCACCGCAGCAAATTCGTGGCCGTTCTCCTCGCCCTGGTGGTCGTGGTGGGCCTGACCATCGGCCTGGGTGGCGACAAGATCATCGACGAGTTCCGCGGCACCGTCAGCGACAATCTGTCCAAGTTCGAGCTGTCGAAGGATGCCTTGTCCATCGTGGCCGCGCATCCCGCCGGCATCGGCCTGGGCGCCTTCGCTCGCGTCTATCCCGTCTACCAAACCCTGCCGGCGAATGCTTGGTTCCAGTTCGTCGAAGACCAACCGCTCGGCATCCTGATCGAGGCCGGCATCGCGAGCATGGTCGTTCTGCTCGGCCTGTGGCTGCTGGTCGCGCGCAGGTTCTGGCAGCAGGCGCGCCGAGATCGGGTCGAAGCCTCGCTGGTGGCCGGCCTGGTCGCCGTGCTCGCCCACAACATCGTCGACTTCGGCCTCGAAACCGCGGGCGTGCTGCTGCCCTTCTGCGCCCTGCTCGGCACCGTCTTCGGCAGGCAGGCCGGCCCCGCGAACGAAGAGACTGCCCCCAACCGGCGCCCCGCCTTCTTCGCCGTCTTCTTCGCCACCGTCGCACTTCTCTCCACCCTCGCCGGCATTTTCCTGCTGCAAACCTCGGCCGCTCGCGACTTCGACGCCCAGCTCGCGCCACCCCTGACCGCGGCCAGCCGCGCCCTCGCCCACGCCGCCTCCCTCGCCCACCCCACGGACTACGCCTACGCGCTCGCCGAGGCGCGACTCGAGCCGAAGGATGCCAACGCCACCAGCACCCAGACCCGCCTGCGCATGCTCAACCGCGCCATGCTGCTGTGTCCGCTCTGCGTGGGTGCGCACGAGGAAGCCGCCCGCGAGCTGTGGCGTCTCGGCCGCCGCAAGCAGTCCCTGCTGGAATGGAAGACCGTGGTCACCCAGTCGCGCCCAAGCCTGGGTCCTGTCCTCGACGGCCTCCTCGCCAGCGGCGCCAAGCCCGAAGAGCAGGCCACCCTGGCCGACAACGAGAATCGATTCGCCGTCAGCCGCTACCTGCTCGCGCACGGGGCGATCGACGCCGCCAAGAGCACCTTGAGCCAAACCCCTAGCGAAGGCGCCGAGCTGTATCTCGTCAAGGCGCAGATCGCCCTGGCCGCCAAGGATATCCCGGGGGCGCGCAAGGCCATCGAGCGCGCCCAGGAAATCGAGCCGCGCAGCCCGCGCGTGGCGCTGATGGCCGCGGACATCGCACTGCTCGATCCAAGTCGCGCCGACGAGGCCATGACCATCCTGCGAACCGGCCTTCGCTTTGCGCCCACCGACGTGGAGCTGAACCGCAGGGTCCTTACCCTGCTCATGCGGACCGACAAGTGGCAGGCCATCGACCAGGCCCTGGCCGGATTCCGCGCCGCGCTCGCCGAGGCCGGCGCGCCCAGCACCGACGCGAACCTAACCGCCGCGCGCATCTTCGAGCAGCGCGGTCAGTTCCGGCGCGCCGTGTCCGAGTACCAGGCCGCCCTCGCGCACCTTCCGGACAACATCGGCATTCGCCTGGCGCTGGCCCACGACGCGGAAGAAATCGGTGGTATCACCTCGGCCGTCGACGCGTACAACGAAATTCTCCGGCGCGATCCGACGAATCAGCAAGCCCGCGCCGCGCTGGCCAGAATCCAAGTCGACAAGAAGCAACTTGAAGTAGACAGCATCTTGCACGCGCGCACCGGCCAGGACGACAAGTAGCCGAAAAGGCTACGCCCTGCCGGCTTCCCAAAGCTTGAGCCCCTCACCCCAACCCTCTCCCCGCTTCGCTTCGCTTCGCGGGGCGAGGGGGCGTTCAGGCGAGTCCACAAAATCGCTTGCTCGCGCAGAGAATCCAACAGCCAAGTCCCCTCGCCCCGGCGTCAGCCGGGCGAGGGCGCGGCGAAGCCGCGGGGGCGGGTGGTCGGGCGTGGTCCACAAAGTCGCCCCGGGCTCGCGAGGGACAGGGTGAGGGGCCAGCGAGATAGCCGGCCAGTGACCCAACCCTCGCCCCGCTTCGCGGGGCGAGGGGGCGTTCAGGCGAGTCCACAAAATCGCTTGCTCGCGCAGAGATCCAACAGCCAAGTCCCCTCGCCCCGGCGTCAGCCGGGCGAGGGCGCGGCGAAGCCGCGGGGGCGGGTGGTGGGCGGGGTGGTCCCGAAGTGCCCCGGGCTGAGAGGGACAGGGTGAGGGGCCAGCGCACTCTCTCGCATAGCCGAACCCCTCACCCGACGCGCTTCGAGCGTCGACCTCTCCCCGCTTCGCGTCCGCTTCGCGGGGCGAGGGGGCGTTCAGGCGAGTCCACAAGATCGCTTGCTCGCGCAGAGATCCAACAGCCAAGTCCCCTCGCCCCGGCGTCAGCCGGGGAGAGGGACAGGGTGAGGGGCCAGCGCACTCTCTCGCATGGCCGAGCCCCTCACCCGACGCGCTTCGCGGGGCGAGGTGAATTTTTCGAGCACTCGCAAGCTCTCGAAACTGGCATTCAACACGTTCGGTGCTCTAGGCGATCTTCACGCCGCGCCCAACCAGATACGCTTCAAGCGGCGCGAACAAGCCGTCCGCGTTTTTCGTCACCGCGGTGAACCCCTCGGCGTCCATGACGAAGTGACGGTTGTAGTCAGCTTGGCCGCGCAGGCCCATCAAGGCCGCGAGCTCGCGCGCGACCTGTGCGGGCAACAGGCCCGGTCTGACCAGATGCTGTCCCAGCAGGGTGGCAAGGCCAACATGGCTCTGGGCTTGGACCCCATGCGTGAGCAAGGCCGCGCTGACCAGATGAAACGCAGCATAGTAGAGCCTGCTGGATGCATCGTCGAAGAGCCCGAGGTCGCCAACGCCCGAGCCGCGCGTCTGGCCGCTTGTGCCTTCGCCCATTCCGCCTGAGCGTTCGACAGTGCGTTGTCATCGGTCATATCGGAATACCCTCGCGGTCCAGGTTATCAGCCAGCAGATCCTCGCGTTGGTGCAGGAACGCCATCTCATCCTTGGATAGGACGATCGGCGCTATCGCCATCCCGTACTCGACGGTCAGATCTCCCGCCCGTCGCCGTCTTCCGATCACCGCGCGAGACACCGAGTCAGTCGCTGGCCGGGGTGCGAGGTTCGCGCCAGCGGCCATCCATCCTGAACATTGCGACCGGGTGCCCCCACGAAGGGGCGCCACCGGCGCATTCCGGAGTGGCCAAGAATTTCCGGCATCACTGATGCCGTTTTTATAGTAAAAATGGCAACGTGATTGCCAGAACGATGAACCTGCCGGGCTCGGGAAGCCTGTTCTTGTTCGGGCCGCGCGGCACCGGGAAATCCACGTGGGTCGGCTCGCTGCTGCCCACCGCCTTGCGTGTCGACCTTCTCAAGGAATCGACCTTCGCCGAGCTGGCTGGCCACGCTGACCGACTGGAGGCCCTGGCCGATGCGACCAAGGCGAAGACCGTCGTCGTCAACGAGGTGCAGAAGCTTCCGTCGCTGCTCGACGAGGTTCACCGCTTGATCGAAACTCGTGGATTTCGGTTCGTCCTGACCGGATCGTCCGCGCGCAAGCTCATGCGCGCGGGTGCCAATCTGCTCGCCGGTCGGGCGCGAACCTTGACCATGCACCCCTTCACCGCATCCGAGCTTGGCCCCAAGCTCGACCTGCAGCATGCCATTCGCCACGGCATGCTTCCGACGGTTTGGGTGAGTACCGATCCCGCGGAGTACCTGAGAAGCTACGTCGGCACCTACCTTCGCCAAGAGGTTCAACAGGAAGCGCTGGTGCGCAACGTGGCCAGCTTCAGCCGGTTCCTCGAGGCAGCCAGCTTCTCGCAGGGATCGGTGCTGAATGTGCAGGCGGTCGCCGCCGACTGCGGAATCAGCCGCAAGACCGTGGAAAGCCACTTCGACCTCATCGAGGATCTCTTGCTTTCCGTGCGTCTGCCCCCCTTTCACCGGCGCGCAAAGCGCAAGCTGACCGCGCATCCAAAATTCTACTTCTTCGACGCCGGCGTGTACCGCGCGCTACGCCCCAGCGGGCCCCTGGACAGCGCCGACGACATCGATGGCGCCGCCATCGAAACTCTGGTGCTGCAATCGCTGCGCGCCGAAAACGCAAACCGCGGCCTCGGTTACGACCTCCACTTTTGGCGGACCTTCGATGGCAAGGAAGTCGACTTCGTCTTGTACGGCGAGCGTGGCTTGCACGCCATCGAGGTCAAGCGAAGCTCCCGCTTTCGCGACGACGACATCGCCTCGTTGCGCTTGTTCTGCGCCGACTACCCGCAGGCGCACGGCTTGCTTCTCTACGGCGGCCACCAGCGATACCGTTTCGGAAAGATCGAAGTCGTCCCCCTTGGCGCCGGACTGAAAGAGCTGGGCGACCGCCTCGCCTAGCGGCGTGAACCGCGAGCTTGCTCTTGCGTTGGTGAACCCCTCAACGATCGACACCACGTCGGGACTCCGCTGCCGGGTAAGTGCGCTTTCCCCGTGCGGCGCGCAGCACCGATTACGTTCGCGCCAGGAACCATGCGGCCGGATAGACACCGGGGCCGCCCCGGACCGACACGCGCGGATGGGCCAGGTGGCGCACGACCTGAATCGCGTGAGCTGGCCGGAGTCTGTCGTGAAAGTACTGCAACGCCGGCGCGGTGTCGGAATCGCCCAGCTTCGTCTCGATGAGCGCGTGGGGCTTGCCCGATTCGGTGATGAGGAAATCGACCTCGTGCCTTTCTTTGTCGCGCACGTAGCACAGCGCAAAGTCGCCGTGACCGAAGTCGGTCCAGGCATCGCAGAGCTTGCGTAGGGCAAGCGCCACCAGATTCTCAAAGCGAGGTCCGGGCTCCGCGATGCCCGTAAAGTCGTAGAGGTAGACCTTGCCCTCGCGTCGCAAGGCCCGCGCTAGGCGTCCTGCATACGGCCGAATCTCGAACAGGTAGTACAGGCGCTCCAAGGTCGCAAGCCAGGTCTGCACCGTGCCGAAGGCCACGCCGAGATCCTCGCGCAAGGCGTTCAGTGACAAGGGCGATCCGACGCGCTCGGGTAGCAGCCCCACCAAACTGTCGATGAGACCGATATCGCGAATCCGCGTCAGGTCGCGCAGATCCTCGCGCAGGATCAGCTGGCGGTGGGCTTTGCGCCAGCGCACAAGCCGCGTCTCGCTCTGGGCAAACAAGGGCTCGGGAAAACCCGTGAACCGCTCCAGCAGATCGATCTGTGCGTCGGCGTTCGCCGGGGGAGGTTCGGAGATAGCCTTCCAGAAATCCCCCGGCGCCAGCACGGAGCAGCGCCCCGGATCCAGCAGCTCACCCAGGGTGAAGGGATGAAGCCGGTACAGGCCGTACCGCCCAAATAGGGAATCCCCTCCCTTCTGGTACACATCCAGACGGCCACTTCCCGTCACGAGGATCTCGACCGCATCTCGACTGGCGTCGAACAGCCCCTTGAGAAACCTCTTCCATCGCGGGTATTTGTGAATCTCGTCGAGCACGATGCGTGGCCGCCGGCCAGCCTGGGCAGGTACGCCTTCCCAGAACTTTTCGGGCGAGCGCAAAATGGCGCGCCGATGGCTCTCGATGTCCCAGTTGAAATAGCCGGCCTTCGCCGCTTCATCGGGCAGGAGGGATCGGACCAACGTCGTCTTGCCCACCTGGCGCGGCCCAGCCACGAAAGCCATCTTGCCCTCTTCCCCCAACAGGCGGAGGAGCTCCGAACGCAGGTAACGCACGAAACAGATCTACATATACCTATAAAAAAGTCTAGACTCTTTTCGAGCATCATGCAGTGACGCGGCTCGACCCGCCATTCGACTTGTCTCCATCCTCCTCGTTTGATTCCAGCTCCGGACCCCTTCTCCTCGGTCCGCCGAGGAGAAGGTTGGGATGAGGAGTCCGGCAAGAAGTGGCCCTCACCCCGACCCTCGCCCGGCCTCGCCGACAAAGTCGCGCTCCCTATTTCGGCTACGGGCTCGGCGCGGCGGGGGCGTCCCACAAGGCACCGATATCGATGGCCACGGCCTCGAATGGCGGCACCCGCTTTTCGCCCTCACCGCCGAAGGTTCCGGCAACCACCAAGTCCTGCCCTGATAGCTTCAGGACCTCGATGGTGCGCGAGGCCGGGTCCACGAACCACAGCCAGGGGACACCGTGATCGCGATAGATGTCCTGCTTGCTTGTGCGATCGAGGACGGCGGTGGACGGTGAAAGGACCTCGCAAATCCAGTCCGGGCGAAGCTCGAACCACGCCGTGCTCGGGGCTTGCGGCATGCGTTCGCGCAGCCAGCCGGCCAAGTCCGGGACGAGGATCTGTTCGCCCAGATGCAGCTCGGACTCGTCGATGATGAGCCAGCCACCCGGCCCGCCGCGACGACGACCGAACGCCCCACCTATCTCGACACCGAGATACGACGTCGCGATGGCGTGCAGCGGCCCGGGTCGCGGCGAAACGACCAGGTCTCCGTCGATGATTTGGCCGATCACGTTGACCGGCAACTCGAACAAATCCGCGTAAGTTGCCGGCCGCTTCTTGGGCACTGCCAATGCCATCGCACCCAAGGGTAGCACGCCTTGTGCCCCCGGCGCATTCCGCTACCCCTGCGCCTGGGTTTCGATGGTGGCCGGGGCGCCTGGCAGGTCCCGAGTCAACACCACTGTGTCG
Organism: uncultured delta proteobacterium; assembly: GCA_963824555.1. Classification (GTDB taxonomy): domain Bacteria; phylum Myxococcota_A; class Polyangia; order Fen-1088; family Fen-1088; genus Fen-1118. Next base: position 86,967 of record CAWGPW010000027.1, read on the forward strand.
AGCTCTTTGAACTTCATAACGTCTCACCCGGGTATGCTGTGACAAATCGCGGAAAGCTTTCGCCGTTCCGCACCATCCAGACCGTCACTGTTTCTGCACCCCGCCCGGATGGCCCGACAAGGATACCACGCACCTCGTACTTTTCCCCAGCTCACAGGACTGGCCCTCGGTGGCGGTCCCAGATCGGCACAACACGAGCAGGTCCACCTGTAGCCGCATCCAGTCAGATCGTTCGTAGCCGAGTTCAAGTGCATAACTCAAGGCACCCCTTCTCCTCGGTCCGCCGAGGAGAAGGTTGGGATGAGGAGTCCGGCGAGGCGCGGTCTTACGCTGCTTTGCGCCCGGGTTTCGATGGTGGCCGGGCGGGCGTTCGGCTCGGTACAACCTTCATCTCAAGGCGAGCGCCAAGCGCCACCGCCGCGCGAGACACCGAGTCGATCGTCATGGTTGGCTTGGCGGGGTCCAGCAAAGAGTGGACCGCCATTCGACTTGTCCCCATCCTCCGAGCCATTTCCGAAATTGAGATATTGCCGGCCTGTCGCGCTTGCTCAAGCTGTCGAGCGATGATCTTCTTCTGAGTGAGGATGCTGACCTCCTCGATTTCGGCCGAATGAAAGGTTAGGCCTCGGCCAAACAGCGGCACCTTCGGCGCCCAGCTACCTGACATACGTATGAATATTGCGCTAACATACGTACATGGCCAAGCTGACTCTCAATGTGGACGCAAAGGTCGTGGCACAGGCCAAGCGCTACGCAGCTCACCGCAATACCTCGGTCTCGCGCATGGTCGAGCGCTATCTCGACCTGGTTGGCGAGCCGGCAAGAACGCAAGAGGAAGATCCTCCGGTGCTGCGCATGTTGCGTGGAGCGGCCAAGGGTGTCTCCCAGGACGAATACGGGCGTCATCTGCGAAAGAAATATCGGTGAAGCGACTGCTGCTCGACCTGAACATCGTGCTCGACGTGGTTCTGGATCGAGCCGAATCGGCCAGCGCGGCGAGCTTGTGGGCAGCCTTAGAGCGGGGCAAAGGTCGGGGCTACGTTCCGGCGCATGGAGTAACGACCATTTACTACCTGGTTTCCCGCGCCCAGGGCGCCGCCTTCGCTCGACGCGCGACCGACGGAATCTTGCGGACCTTTGCGGTAGCACCCGTCGACGAAAAAGTTTTGCAACGTGCGTTGGCCCTTGGTTGGCCCGATTTTGAGGACGCTGTCTGCGCATCCGCCGCGGAATTCTGTCGTTGCGACGCCATCGTCACGCGCGACCCCAAGGGATTTGCAGGATCGCCGGTTCGGGTGGTGGATTGCCCAGCCGCGCTCGCCTGGCTCACCGAAGTCTGAGCTTGAGACTCGCCAGGAGACCGTCGGTGCGGCTCGTTTCGGTGGCGCCGCGATCCTGCTGCTGACCGTGACCGCTACCCATGGACACGGCGCCCAAGCTCAGTCCCCTCCCCCAGCCCCCGAGCTCAGTCCCCTCGCCCGGTCCACGCCGCCCGGGTCCCCTCGCCCGGTCCACGCCGCCCGGGTCCCCTCGCCCCGGCGTCAGCCGGGGAGAGGGACAGGGTGAGGGGCCTTGCCGAGGCCCCAACCCTCTCCGCCCGTTGGGCGCTTCGGGACCTGCACGCCCTACCCCTGCCCCCGCGGCTTCGCCGCGCCCTCGCCCGCTTCGCTTCGCTTCGCGGGGCGAGGGGGCGTTCGGGCGGGTCCGCAAGATCGCTTGCTCTCGGAGAGAGCCAACAGGCAAGTCCCCTCGCCCCGGCGCCAGCCGGGGAGAGGGACAGGGTGAGGGGCCTTGCCGAGGCCCCAACCCTCTCCGCCCGTTGGGCGCTTCGGGACCTGCACGCCCTACCCCTGCCCCCGCGGCTTCGCCGCGCCCTCGCCCGCTTCGCTTCGCTTCGCGGGGCGAGGGGGCGTTCGGGCGGGTCCGCAAGATCGCTTGCTCTCGGAGAGAGCCAACAGGCAAGTCCCCTCGCCCCGGCGCCAGCCGGGGAGAGGGACAGGGTGAGCATCTGTGTTCCTAGTCAAGGTCAAATCTCCGTGGTTTGCCAGCGCGAGTTAGAGCGCAACATGGCGTTGAGGATGGTGAGCAGCTTGTGCATACAAGCGACGATGGCGACCTTCTTGAGCTTTCCTGCGGCGACTAGCCGAGCGTGGAATCTGGCGATGACTGGGTTGAAGCGTATGGCAGCTAGGGTGGCCATGTAGAGGACGTTGCGGACTTCGGTGCGGCCGCCCCAGATGATGCGGCGGCCGCGCAGGGTGCCGCTGTCCCGGTTGAGTGGAGCAACACCGATGAGGGCTGCAATCTGCTTGCGGTTGAGGGTTCCAGTCTCAGGGGCATGGGACAGGATGGTGCGAGAGAGGACGGGGCCAGCTCCTGGAACGCTTTGGATGATGTCGTCCTTGGCTTTCCAGACCGAGGAATTGCCGATGGCCGTGTCGATGTCGTTGTCCACCTCGTCGAGCTGCTTTTCGAGGTAGGAGATGGTCCTGCGGATGGCCCTCTGCACGCGCTTGGAGGGCGGGTCAGCGCTGAGACGGTTTTTCTCGGCAGTGATCATGTCGACCACCTGCCTGCGCCTGGCGAGAAGGGCGGCAAGCTCCTGGGTCTCTGCGTCGACAGGCGGGCGGACAGGTGGCCGTATTCGTTCGGCGAAAAGAGCGATCATGGCGGCGTCCAGGGCATCGGTCTTCGCGAGACAGCCGTTGGCCTTGGCGAAGTCGCGAACTCGTCTGGGGTTGACGACGACAGCGGGCAGGTTGGCAGCGAGGAGCGCCGCAAGCACGCGTCGTTCGAGTCCACCGGTGGCCTCAAGAACGATGAGGGTGACGTTCAGGGCGGCCAACTCTTTGCAAAGGGCGCGCACCGTGTTGTCTTGATTGGGGGTGGACCAGGCTCTTTGGGCCGGCAAGACATGGACGTCGAGCGTGGCCTTGGAGACGTCGATACCTACGAATGTGTCAGCTGTTGGTGTCACGGGCTCCTTTCGCGAAGGACTTCTGCTCTTGGTATGCCCAGCCTTGCGGAGTATGCGGGCTCGAGGCCCTCTCATCTGTTCGGGCTGCTTGTGAAAGTCGACACGACGACCCTCGCTCACCCACGGTCTTTCTGACCTGAGGGGCATCGGTCTGTCGTGCCGTTGAATCTCGTCGTGCTCCTTCGCCTTTGGGGGCGAGCGTAGCCCAGCTTTGCTGGGCGAAGCGAGGGGGGACCGGGGGACTGCGAGCGAGAGCGAGCCAGTCCCCCGTAAGATACAAGGGGCCTTGCCGAGGCCCCAACCCTCTCCGCCCGTTGGGCGCTTCGGGACCTGCACGCCCTACCCCTGCCCCCGCGGCTTCGCCGCGCCCTCGCCCGCTTCGCTTCGCTTCGCGGGGCGAGGGGGCGTTCGGGCGGGTCCGCAGAATCGCTTGCTCTCGGAGAGAGCCAACAGGCAAGTCCCCTCGCCCCGGCGCCAGCCGGGGAGAGGGACAGGGTGAGGGGCTATCGAGATAGCCGGCTTGATGGGGAGAAAGGTGACAGGAATCCTGGCTGGCCTACCATGTAGGCAGGTTTCGAGTAGCTTCTCCCGCTGAAGAGGCCTTTCTGGTCGCCAAAGAAAGATCTGGGTAAGGACGAGGTCAGCCGGGGAGAGGGACAGGGTGAGGGGCTATCGAGATAGCGACGGTCCGCCGCCGAGAAATCAAGCGTTAGCTTCTCGAGTAGAGCGCCTAAGCTTCGCTCAAGCTTGTCCGTTTTTCCCAACGATCACTTCGCCTTCGCGCTCGATGATTGCGAGAACCTCGGGCCTGGCGGTTTCTAGGGGAACCAGATCGACATGCCGGCCAGCAATATCTGCTGCCCGGGCCATGGCGCGAAAGGTGAGCTCGGGCGGCAATCCCTCCACGGCCAAGTCGATGTCGGAATCCGGGCACCCCTCGCCACGCGCGAGCGAGCCAAATAGGACCACCTTGCGCACGCCGAAGTCCCGCGCAAGGAGATCGGCGACTGAGGGAATGATGGCTCGGATCTCACGCTCGCACCTCTCCCGCTCGGCCGCTCCCTTGGCAAACCGCTGAGCCAGGATGGCCACGGCACTTGCTGGACTCATGACCCATTCATGGTAGCACCCACCCAAATCGCCCCTCGCCCAGGTCCGTTTGACGCGTATAATGACGTGCTCCGGCGCACTCCACCGGCCAGAATCCAACCCCACAAGAAGCTTCTTGAAGTAAACACTATCCTACCTGCCCATACTGGTCAGGAAGACCGGTAGCTAGAGAAAACCAAGAACCATCCATGCGAACAGCCGGCGTTGCCTTCGTCTTAGCCTGCCTGGTGTCAGGGTTGCTGACTCCCCTGGTGCGGCGTTTTGCACTCAAGCGCCACCTGTTCGACGATCACGTGGCGGCGCGCAAAATTCACGGTCGGCCCATCCCGCGCCTGGGCGGCATCGCCATCGCGGCGGGCTTCTACGCCCCGCTCCTTGCGCTCTTGCTCGAAGCCAGCGGCGTCGGGGGCCAGTTCTACGCCAGCTGGCGCAAGGCCGTCGCCTTCCTGCTCGGCGGCATCGCGATCTGTGCCCTCGGGCTGTTCGACGACATCCGCGGCTCGGGTGCCTTCAAGAAATTCCTCGCTCAGTTCGCCATCGCCGGGGCGCTGTACTACGCCGGCTTCAAGATTGATCTCCTGTCCCTGCCCTTCGCCGGCTCGGTCCATCTGGGCGCGCTCAGCCTGCTGTTCACCCTGCTGTGGATCGTCGGCGTGATCAATGCCATGAACCTGATCGACGGGCTGGATGGCCTGGCCGCTGGCGTCGGCTTGTTCGGGGTCGCCACGACCTTCGTGATGGCGGCCTCGCGCGGCGACCCCATCATGATGCTGTTCATGGCCTGCCTGGGCGGCTCGCTGCTCGGCTTCCTGGTCTACAATTTCAACCCGGCGTCGATCTTCATGGGCGACACCGGGTCGATGTTCATCGGCTACGTTCTGGCCGTGGGCTCGATCCAGACCAGCCAGAAGTCGTCCACCGCCGTGGCCATCCTGGTTCCCATCGTGGCGCTTGGCCTGCCCATCGCCGACACCCTGCTGGCTATGCTCCGACGCGCCGTCCGCCGCCGCCCCTTGTTCAGCGCCGACCGCGCGCACATCCATCACAAATTGATCGACCTCGGTCTGACCCAGAAGCAAGCGGTGCTCATTCTCTACGGCGCCAGCATCTTGCTCGGCGGCGTCGCCCTGCTGCTCACCGTGACCAGCAGCCTGCAGTCCGCCGCCATCCTGGCCGCCATGGCCGTGCTTGGTTTCGTCGCCATCAGAAAGCTGGGCTACGGGCAGATCCGGCGCGTGGCCGCCTCGCAAGCCGACATCGATATTCGCAAACAACTCGACCGTCTGGCCGGTGCCACCAACGAAGAGCGCCTGTGGTTCGAGCTCAAGGGCCTGGCCCAAATCTTCGCGATGCCCGCGATCCGTCTCTCCCTCGTCTACCGCAGCGAGAGCGACTCGGTGGCTATCCAGCGTGAACACGGAAACTGGGACGAACCCGCCTGCCGTCCCGGCGCCTTCGACTTCAAGGCCGACGCGACTTCCGTCAAGGTCGAGTTCCTCACCGCACGCGAGCCGAGCACGGCGACCGTGGAGAGCCTGCGGCAAGCCACCGAGAGCGCATGCACCAGAATCTTCGGCAAAGAGCCGGAAGCGCGAGTAGCCCGCCCCAAAGAGCCCGCCGCCGCCGGGTAAGTGTGGCTAAAGGTAAGGGGTCAAGCGTCATGCCTCCGGCCCCTCGCCCCGCGTCCTCGCGGGGCGAGAGCGGGTGAGGGGTCATCTTACCCACCACCTACGGGCTCACCTCCTCGATCCCTTCGTCGACTGCACCGCCCGAGCGCGAGCCGACGTGTGACAGCGCGTAGCGCACAGTCGCGGCGGCCGTCAAAATGAACACAGCGAAGATCAAAGCGACCCTTAACCTCCTCCTTAACCTCCTCCTTTGCTTGCGAATCCACCTGCTTGAGAAGCGAAGACCACGCCAGCCGCATTCGGGGCCGCAGCGATACGCATGAAAGAAGGCCAGCCCCCCTAGCAAGCCGGCTAACCTTGTTCGCTTGTCGCGCGCCAGGAGGGATCCGCAGCGAGGACACAGGTGACGCCTGCTATGGACTGACAATCGGGCCACTGCTTGGGAGGCTAGCACCGAATCCCATCGTGAACGAAGTCCGCCCCGCATCATTGCGCGCGCCCGTTTTTAGGGCTAGCGTCGACTCTTTATGGACGCTGCACCTACCTCAGCCTCGAGAATGCCTGGGCCTTCCAGGGAATTGCAGTACTACCTTAACGTCATGCGCAAGCGGTGGCGAGTGCTGTCCACGGTTCTTCTGGTTAGCCTTGCCGTCGCTCTTGTCTATTCGATTCGTCAGCCGAAGACCTACGAGGCAACGGCTTCGCTGGTGATCGAATCCGCGGCACCCCAGGTACTCGAAGGCGTGAAGGATGTCATCGAGATCGCGGCGGCTACACGTGAGTTCTACACCACGCAATACCGGATTATCCGCTCGAACGAGATCGCCGAGCGGGTTATCGATCGCCTGGGTTTGGCCGGCGATGCCAGCTACTTCGGTTCAATCGATACCTCCAAGCCCGCCAACCGCAGCTTCATGGTGGAACGGTTACTTAAGAGGGTGAAAGTCGTCGGGGTGCGCGAGTCGCACATTGCTAACATTCAGGTGCGCGACGTTGACCCCGAACGCGCAACGCGCATTGCCAACGCCTTCGCGGATACCTACATCGAACAGAACCTTGATTTCAAGCTTGAAGGCGCTCGCTCTGCCGGAACCTGGCTGGGAGAACAGACCGTGGACTTGCGGAAGAAGCTTGAGGACTCCGAAATGGAGCTGTACAGGTACCGCAAGGAGCGCAACCTGCTGGATGTCGGCTTGGACGACAAGATGGGTATGACTCGCCAGAACCTCCAAAGCCTCAACGCCAAGATCACGGATGTCAAGGCCAAGCGCATCGAGCTGGAATCCATCCGAAAGTTGATCCTCGCGGCCAAGAACAACATCAGCGAACGCGAAAGCCTACCCGAGATCCGCGACAACCCTGTTGTGCAGAAGCTTCGAGAAAACTACCTAGATCTGCTAAAGACAAAAGCGGACCTGGAGTCACGCTACGGCGACAAACACCCCAAGATTGAGACAGTCGACCACGAGGTCGCTGCGACCCAGCGCGACTACGCCGCAGAACTCGACAACGTCCTGCGCGCCTTCGACAAGCGCTACCAGGCGATGGTCGAGACCGAAGAGTCCTTGCTCAAGTGGATGGCTCACGAAAAGCAGCAGGCGTTGGAACTGGCCAAATTGGAGACCGAATACCGCCCACTGGCTCGCGACGCGGAAAACAATGCCAAGGTCTATTCCCAGATAAACCAACGGCAAAAGGAGATAAACCTGACAGGCATGCTGAAAGCCAACAACGTGCGCATTCTCGACCGCGCTACCCCTCCTCGATCTGCGGTCAGCCCCATCCTTGCCTTCAACATGAGCGTCGGTTTGGTGGTTGGACTTGTCTTCGGTCTCCTACTGGCGTTCGCAATCGAGTCTCTAGACAATACGGTCAAGACCCCCGAGGCAGCGGAGGAACTAATTGGGGCTCCACTGCTCGGCGTATTGCCAATGCTCACTCCAACCAAGAATCATCTGCCGACCGATGCCCCACAACGAGACTTAACGGTCTTCAAAGACCCAACGTCTCTAGCTGCTGAGGCCTGTCGATCCATTCGAACTAACATGATGTTCATTTCAGCACAGAAGGAATTCTCTCTGTTTTCTGTGACAAGTCCAGGTCCCGTGGATGGCAAGACAACGGTTGCCATCAGCCTCGCTATTGCCATGGCGCAGGCCGGCGGACGGGTCCTTCTCATAGACGCCGATTTACGCCGGCCACGCGTCCATAAGTCCTTTGGACTGAAGTCCGACAAGGGCATTTCCAACGTCATGGCGGGCGACCAACAGCTAGTGGACACCATTTGTAGATCGGAAGTTCCTAACCTTGACGTACTCCCGTGTGGCCCCAGCCCTCCGAATCCCGCAGAGCTACTACACACCGAGCGCTTCCGCGAGATACTTGCGGAATGTCGCAGCCGCTATGACCGTGTAATACTCGATTCTCCGCCGATTGGTCCAGTCACTGATCCAGCGATCATCGGCAGTGTCGCCGATGGAGTGGTGCTTGTCCTTCGGTCGGGACACACTACGCGAGAAGGTGCGCAATTCGCAAGACGACATCTTGCCGACGCCGGTGCGCGTATCCTTGGCTTGGTCATCAACCAGACGGATCACAAGGGGAGTCGATATGGGTACGGCTATGGTTACTACGCTCCTTACCGTCGTTACTACGGCACAACAAGTTAGGAAATGCGACCTCTATTGACAGTTCTCACGGATCCGCTTCCCGTTGGACGTTTCTTGGTAAAGGAGACCCTTAAGCGAGCTGCCCGTCCCCTAAGAGACCTTCTCCGGCCTCGGCCCATATTTCTGCGCAGCTGTCCCTACCGCGGACACTTTGGCGTTACTCGAAGCCTCGTTGAGGGCCTCCGGAAGATCAACGTCAGTGCCAATTACAATCCCGACCGTATGGCCGAGGTTGGGCCAATCGTCGTAATTCTAAGTGGGATTAATGCGCTTAAACAGGCGATCACGTGGAAGCGACAGGGTCGCATAGACAGATTGCTTGCCGGCCCAAACATACTTGTTCTTCCCTCCGATTACCCGGACGTCATCTCGTTACCTGAGGTCGACATTTGTATCACGCCCTCAGACTGGGTTTCCAGAGCCTACGAAGACGAATGTCCTGCACTCGCGGGGCGCTGTTCTGCCTGGCCTGCTGGCGTGAATACCGAATACTGGCAGCCGGCCGCTGATCCACGGTGTCCGAACCAGGTTCTACTCTACGCGAAGAGGGATATTTCGCTGATCCCAATTTGCGTCAGCGTACTTGAGAGACGGCACTATAATGTCCGGATTCTCGCCTACGGTTCGCATGACCGAGACGAGTACCGCGATGCTCTTAGGCAATCGTCGCTCCTGATTGGCTTTTCCACAAGCGAGAGCCAGGGCCTTGCATGGGCGGAGGCTTGGTCTGTTGATGTCCCAACGCTCCTGTGGTTTCAAGACCATCACGTTTGGCATGGTCGAACTCTCGCAAGTTCAACGGCCCCCTATCTGTCCCCAAGAACGGGGCTATTCTTCACCAGCGTGCCGGAATTCGAGTCCGCGCTTACGGGCTGGGAAACCACCAAGGCTGGCTTCTTGCCTCGTCGATGGGTTCTTGAAAATATGTCAGACGAGATTTGCGCGCAACGGCTCTGTCACCTCGCAGGCGTCGACGTTGGCTAGCATTGGGCTCAGCGTCTGCCAATGGCCTACTCAAATCCCGGAGAAGGCTGTGTCTTCCGCGACGATGCGCTGCCTTGCCCACGATGAGGCTGCCTCCTTGTGTTTTGGGGCTGAGATTGGGTACCCGAAAGGAGACGATCAGGCATGAGTTGGGTGGATTTGGAAAACTTCGGGACCCGCGCGGTGCGGCTACTGGACCGAGTAGCCTCGCCTGTAATTGACATCCGAGGGGTAGCTTCTTCACTCTTAGAGATTCCTTGGTTTCTCGGTTCATACTTCAAGTACTGGCACGCGGCCCGGGAACGACCGAAGATTCTCGACCTTCATCCGAGTTTGCATGACAGGAAGGCACGTGCGGGAGTCGCCAGCGGTGACTACTTTCATCAAGACCTATGGGCGGCGCGCAAGGTCTTTGACTCGTGCGTTCAATTACATTTTGATGTCGCTTCCAGGGTCGATGGGTTCGTGGCTCATTGTGCCGTATTCACGAAAGTTGTTTACATTGACCTGCGGTCTCTCCCGGGAGATATCCCGAACATCGAGACGCGTTTGGGGCGACTCGGTCAGTTACCCCTTGCGGACGGGTCCGTGCACTCTCTTTCTTGCCTGCATGTTGTGGAACATCCAGGGCTTGGCAGATACGGCGATCCCATCGATCCGGAAGGAACCTTCAAGGCCCTCTCCGACCTCAAACGCGTCCTTGCTTTGCAGGGCAACCTGTATCTAGGCGTCCCGATCGGCAGGGAGCGCGTCTGCTTCAACTCCCACCGTATTGTCAGCCCGGATCGGATAATGGATGCAATGGTCGACCTCGACCTTGTTGATTTTGCGGCGGTCGACGCCAAAGGATGTCTGCTCCCGGCCACCAGCCCCTCTGACTTCCGCAGCGTCGAATATAGTTGCGGCCTATTTCATTTTCGACGGACATCACCGACAGTTAGCTCCCGCGCCCCTCTTATCACCTTGCTTCCCGAGACACAGCAAACATCGAATCCCAGGCGAGCCCTCAAAGACGATTTTACTTCCCCTAAGTCAAAATGAAACACTTGCCGAGCAACGCCACCGATCGTCGCCCCACTGCGCGCCGTGCAGATCTCCTGCGTATTCGCCGAGGGGAGCTGCCGCTGCCGCCTTTCAGGGGTATTCGTCCCCGCGCGTCTTCTCGCCTGCGTACGCGCAACACAGTCTTCTTGCCTATGTTTCAATCATTCTTCCCTATCGCCCCAGTCAGCCAGGTAGGATGATATGGATAGATCTCCAATCTTCCAATCTCCTGCCAAACTCTTCGCGTGCGAAGCCCTCGCTGCTGCCGTGCTTTTGGGCTGGATGCTCGGGACTCCGCGCTTCGATGCCGCCTCAACCGTTATATTCCTGTTTGTATTTGTGTGTGTGATCTTCTTTGTCGTATCCAAGTCCTTGCCCGAGCGACTCGCCTGGACCATGGCCTTTCAGGCGTTTGCGGTCCAGCAGATTCCAATTGCGGGCATATTCATTTCTGTTCCTGACCTAATGACTGTGCTTCTTGTTTTCGACATCTTCTTCAGGCAACGCCCAACCAACCCGCGCTTTTCTTCCGTCGGATTGGCTGCGATAGGTCTCCTATTAGTCGCCTGCATCTCCACTGCCTCTTCGCCCATTGTGACGAAGATTCTCGGTCAGTCCATTCGATACGACATTGTTCTGCTGCTCTTCATAGGCCTCGATAGGATTGAATTTCATCCAGACTCTCTGCAGCTTGCCTCCTTTTCAATGGCTCTTGCTTTGCCAACTGGGCTGATTGCATTCTACTTCAACGGTGACCTGTCGGAAATCCTTTCAGCCGTCGAGAACGGCACAAGGCCGATGCATTCTCAAACTTTGCCACTTCTGGGCACCATGGTATTTCCATGGCTTCTCTTAAGGCGCGGTCGCGTCTTAACGCTACTCCCCCTCGCATTCGCTTACGCGGCTGGGACCTGGATTGGTCAGTCTAGGGCCATGATCGTCGCCTCGGCGATTACACTTCTGATTGTATTTGCGACTCGACTCGGTCGTAGTCTGACGATGCTGCTGGTTTCCGCGGTGGTCATAATGGCGGGATTACTGGTGGCCTATTCGGCGGTTGAAACAGACAGTCTGTCGGACATGATGAGCTTCAGGCCGGAGAGCGACGATTTGAGACTGTACAAGGTGCATGTCTTGATGGAGGATTTTCGACAATATCCGATCTGGGGCATGGGTGCCGGGAGCGAAACTGCGATGACAGAGAATCAGCTTGGCGACGCCATGGCCTCCGAGAATGGACTGATCGAATCTCTTGCGGAATCCGGGTTGGTAGGAACGATCCTCTTCCTTGCCATTGCGATGTATCCAGCAAAGCGGTGCTATTCGTTCGCAAAGCGCGGCATGCTTAAGGGGGATCTGGCCGGTGCGCTCCTAGTAATGTTGATTGTCGCATTGGCCCCTTTGACTTTCGGAAGTAGTTCAAAATCAGTGTTAGTTTGGCTCGTGCTCGCGATTGTCAATAAGCACCTCCACAGGATCAACCCGGCCGTGCCAACGGAAGACTCCAACTTGGCGTCCCAGTACTGCTGAGATGAGCGCGACGTGCGCCGCCGTGTCATTCTGGGGCTGTGGATGGAAGTTCGACCAAGCCAGTCCCGGTATAGTGGCCGAACGATGAAATATCCAGCTTGGGCCATCGGACATCATCCCAGATGTCAAGCATGTTCCAAAGGCGAATGTCATCTATGACTAGGAGCGAATTCCGTTTGCAGTTACAATCCCCAAACTCCTCCAGAAACCGCCGCTCCATTTTTCCATCTTTGGCAGCATCCATGAATATTATGTCGGCTTGCTCAATGACGCTTCTTTGTGAGGCAAAGAAGGTCGGATCCTGAAGATCACCGACTACTTGTCTAATTCCATTCTTTAGATCGTCTGCACGAAGAAGAGTAGCTTCAAATGAGTTCCAAGGCACGATGTCATAGGTGACGATCTCTCCATCTGATCGCAGCCCTGCTCTAAGGGCTAACGCACCGGCTCCCCAGTATGTGCCTATCTCGACCGCCCGCCGCGCTCCCATCGTTCGTACCAACGCCGCCAAGAATCTGTAGTGTTCGCCTGGCCATGTGTTGAAGGAACCGCCACCCGCTAACCATGCAGCAACCTCAGGATGATTGAGCCTTTCGCGGACTCGTTCGTCCAGGAAGTTCAAATTGGTGCCGCGAGCTTCAGCGGCAGCCTGACATGTGACGGTCAAAAGTCGTTCTGACATCAGAGACGAATAAATAGATAGACCGGAGTATGGTCAGCTCCTGATGCCGCGCTCTGGTTCGAACCGGTAGAATATCCCAAAGCAGAGTCTTGATATTTGCCGATTTGATCCTGTGGCCGACGATCATCTTGAAAAGGAGGCTCTGTATGGCCCGCACAGGATCATTTAGCGTAAGGCGAGCGAAGTCGATTGGGTTCATGAACGGTCTCCCCTTTAGAGTTTGTGGATAAGCGGTCGTTTCTGGCGTTAGGATCACGACACGTAGGAAGCTTCCTCAGGTTATTTTTATGGGGGTTCTTGTCGATACGCATGTAGCATGCTCACCCATAGGATCTTGCAACTTCTCTCAGAGAGGTTAGTACGGAGTCGACAAAATGCGTTGAGCGAAAACGCTCGAAATTGGCTGACGAGGAAGTGCGCGCGTTGAGTCCAGGTCAGGACTTGGACTCAGATGCTGAAAATGCATTCAAATATTCCCCTAATTCGTCATAGTTGTTGAAGCGCCTCAGATCTACGAAGCAGCTGCGCGGAATGTAGTCGAGGATGTCTGGGGCTCCCATGTAGATAGGTATTGTGCCCGCCAGGAAGCAATCGAAGATCTTTTCCGTGATGTAACCGGGGAAACTCGTATTCTCGAAGCCGAGGCAGAACTTGTAGCGGCTGAGTACATCTAGCTTGGGGCCGGGCCCCTGTGCTATCATGCCTCGCCAGCACGTATTGATATCGGCACGCATTTCGGCCTCAAAGTCGAGGACTGGTCTTTCCCAACCATTGCCGTATAGGTCGAAGGAACCTTGCCGGCAAAAGTGCCTGATTGCCTTCAAACGATCGAGATAGAGTTCCGATTTCATCCAGGGATCGACCGAGCGTATCCACCAAGTATGAATGCGCTCAGCGAGGCTCTCAGAAACTGCTTGCTATTTCGGAAGGTCGGCTTTGGTATTATCGACTGAAAGGCCCGCTTATTCCCTGAAACCATTGTTAATAGCCTGCGCTCCCCCCAGGGGGACTCCGACCTCACTCTCCATTCCCTGCTTGGCCATGTGATGGCGTGAAAGTGCGTGCTTGTACCTGCGAGCCTTTCCTTAACACCGCCCCAGCAGTATGTGTGATGGAACCTTCCCCCGATCGACCTTATGTAGTGGTGGAAGCGATTTGCGACGATTGGAGATTCGAGGCATATGCAGACCGATGGAATCAACCTGGACTTGCTGGTGGAGCATCCAACCCCTATGTCAGAAAGCAGAAGCGCTGGCTCGGACAACCGTCGTTCCCTTAGAACGCTGGCGGGTAGGAATTCAAAGCCGGCTTTTTGTGCGGCGAAGGCCAAGTCCGTAGAGACCTCGCCACCATGAAAGAGACTCATGAAGTTGCGGTCGAACACGCTGTTTCCAAGGAAGGGTGCAACTCCTGCGAATACGATGGTTTTGATTCTCCTCATCTGTTGTAGTCGCTCCTATTTGCAGACCGGACGATAGCCAGAGGTCCAGAACAGCCCTGACATGATGTTTCTAGGGCCATACCGATAAGCATACCTGTCACGCCCCATACGAGTCCGGTTAGATCGCAGACCGCCGGCATGGCGAATCCCATGCTGATCATCTGCCTGACAAAGAACTCCCTCTTGTAGGTTCTAGCATAGATGACAAATGCAATCTGTATGGTTGAGGCCATTGTGCCTAGTAGTAGGATTCCCATTTGCGCTGGCGTAAGCAACCTACTCTTCAAGGGACTCTTCAGTAGGCGGACGGAGAGCACAGCCAGAACTAGCGCGAATCCACCAAGAGCAACGACAAGGATTGCTTGGATTAAGGACTTCTTGAATAGTAGTCTAAGCCCCGCTTTGTCGCCCTGCGCGTACAATCCGCTCATGCGAGGAACCCGAGTATTTATCCATGCCATTCCGAACCCCTGAAGTATGCCACAAAGATTCAAACTCATTCCCAGCCTCCCCGCTTCCTCTGGTCCCGCGAGCTTGAAGAGAATCGGGTTGGCAGTTTGCCATGTGAGGTATCCGGCCATGACAGTGACGGCCGTCCGCCACTGTAATGGGAGAAGTTCCTTCTTCCAATCGAAACTGACGGTTTTGGTCGCGCGGTCATGCCAGAGGCCGACAAAGGCCCGCCTTCTCGATGCCAGGTAGGCTACACCGAATGCGAGCCCAACTGCGTTCAAAATGGGTGAAGATAGCAGGCCGAGGCCGCCCAGAAGGGAGGCCCATTGGGCCAGATTCCCAAACGTGGTACTGAAGAACCTCAAGCGCGCGACCGGAGCTACTAGCCCGCAACCCTCAAGAAATGAGAAGAACGGCGACATCAGCATGTTCAGAGAGGAAACCGACACGACGAGCAACCATGGCAGTAGCCATCTTACGGCGGCTGAGCCAGCCTGACTGTGAAAGAACAAGAATCCAACAGGAAACACGGCGGCGAGGAGAAGAACCGAGGCTCCCGCATACCAACGTACCGCAAAGCGAAGGATACGGATAGCCGGTGGTGGGCAAGCCGATCTCCAGCCAACGTACCTGCTTCTGTCCAGTGCAGGTTCGCAAACTCGTAGCTCGAGAAGCGCGTGATCCAGCCACCAAGGCCAAGCTCAAAGAACATGGCCATGCTCAGGATGTTGGCGAAGGTGTAGTAGTACCCTTGCTCGCCTGCGCTGAGGCGTGTTCCGATTAGTAGGATCGTGATTGGACCAGCTATGAGCGACCATGACCGCCCAACGATCACCCATGCCACCGCACGGTCCACCTCCCGCGAGACGCAATAGACTTCGAAAGAGTTCCCTTCTCCGGGTGTTCTTCATGTTGCAGCCGAGCACTGTACCTAGCCTCGGCTAGGCGAGGCCTTTGTCCGCGCCCCGGTCGCGCGGCGCACCGTGCCCACGCCCCTCGTCCCAGTCGCGTGGCGCACTGTCTCCGTGGATATTCCGCCGGCGAGAAGAGGCGGTTCATGATTTGCAAGGAGCCGGGCCAAGAGTTGCCGCCGATTACAAGCGAATCCATCCGGCGGGAATCCGGTCCGATGTGGCGATACTCGGATAGCGAAACCAATTCCGGGGACAAACGACAATTTCTCTGGTGAGGAACTCAGCCATGCCGCCCACCATGCAAAACTGCTATTGGGAATGAGAAAGTGCTTGCAGCGGGACATTAGCGTCAGGTAGTTGCCAAACTTGAGGCCCTTGTGCTCGTGCCCCAAGAGAGTGCTCGGATAGTCGAACTGAAGATTTGCCCGACACCATTCGATATCGTCTGAAGTGATGAAGATGTGGGGGTTCTTGAGATTTGGGGCAATCAAATTGATCCCGCGCTCATAGTATTCCCTTCCTATGAAGCCGTGGGTGTTGATCGATGCTGGCAGGTCAACGTAGTCTGCGCGCCGGACATTGAGACAAATGCTGTCGGTCCGTTCCATCGAGGCAACTACAGGCTTGCTGACGGCCAGCAGTGGCTCACGGACTGTGAACTCCTGCCGCAGGATCGGCTCACTACCAGCGAAGAAGCGCGGGCTCTGCCAATACCGTCTGGATCGACGTCTCCCTTGAGCTGAAGCAACTCCTCGGGAGGAAGCCTGTCAGCAGCTCTCACGCACGCGGCGCAGCAGACCGATCACATCGCGCAAACGAGAGAGGCTCACGCTTCCGTACATGAGCACCAGTGGGACGGACCAGCGAAGCGCTATCTCGGATAATGATGTGAAGCGTGGCTGTATCGGAAAGATGTCGAGGTCGTAGTCACGGTAGACAACGCCGGTTCTTGGAAAGCGGTCTCGGGCCAGGTCAAGTCACAGGAGTAGCTCTTCCCGCCGTTGCGTCGCTGCAGCTCCCGCCCCAAGGCGTACTGGAACATCTGGTTACCAAGCCCGCCTTGCAACTTCACCACGATCATGACTTGGCACAGTCTCCTTCCTAGACTACCGGCCCCCTCTGGGGGGGGTAACTCCGCGCGGACGATGTCCTGGATAATGCTAGGCAGGTCATGCCTGTATTCCCACGCGGGGTAATGCGAGCGGAATTTTCGCACATCCGAGATATACCAAATGTGATCG
>CAWGPW010000028.1:0-114409 GCA_963824555.1 uncultured delta proteobacterium
CTCGGTCACTTCGGTCTCCTTGGCTAAAGTCTTTGCCTCTTGCGTGATCATGGATGCCTGTGATTCCTCGCTCGCCCTGCTCACCAAACTTCGGGGGGAGAGCTGGTTCACTCACGTTGGCAGAGAAGGCCAATCCTGGTTGCCGTTTCCGGAGCTCTCGGTCGTCGATCGGCATTATTGCGGCGGACAGGGAGAGCCCGCAACGCCCCAATCTCCAGGCGGTCTCTAGCGGCACCGGCGCCAAAGGTCTGATTGCGAGCGCCGGTCGCTACGGCGGAACCTATGCCCACAAGGACATCGCCTTCGAGTTTGGGTCGTGGCTCAGCCCGGAATTCAAGCTGTACCTCATCAAAGAGTTTCAGCGCCTCAAGGACGAGGAAAGCGACCGCCTGAAACTTGGCTGGAACCTCCAGCGCACCCTCGCCAAGATCAACTACCGCATCCACACCGACGCCATCAAAGAGTCCCTGATTCCGCCCGCCGTCACCAAGGCCCAGGCCAACCTCGTTTACGCCAGCGAGGCCGACCTGCTCAACGTCGCCCTTTTCGGCCAGACCGCCAAGCAGTGGCGCGACACCCATCCCAAAGCCGAGGGCAACGTTCGCGACCACGCACCCATCGAGCAGCTCGCCACCTGGCAATTGGCAATCTTGCCGAGCGTGCCGGAGTACTGTCGCTGCACGCCCACCGAGTGCGTGCCCTGCTTGGGAAAGCCGGTGTCGTCGATGAGCCAGTCCGTGACCGGCCCACGGGCTGTCATCGCCGCCAGCGCATAGCGTGCGGCCTCCCGGCGCACCTCCCGGTCAGACCATTCCGCGCCTCGGGTGAAGTACGTCAGCCTGGTGGGCGGCATCGACAAGCTCCAGGTCAGGGCAAGCTCGCGCTGCCATCGGCTCCGCGCTCTTCCGCTCCCCTTCGCCCATCAAGCCCTTGGCGTAGGTGGCAAACGATGTCCGCTGCGGTGCCGTCCTCGGACACCGCCGATTCGGTCGAAGTACGCGGTCAATCGACGCTTCCCCTTGCGATCAAGCAGGTATTCCATCCCCATGATGTCGCCGATTTCTCGACGCACTGGCAACTTTTTCAACCAGTAGTGCTAAGCTCGCTGGACGAGCTGATCGGAGCCGAAAGCCGGAAGCTCGACGCACTCAAGGCCCACAAGAAGGGGCTAATGCAGCAACTCTTCCCCCGCGAAGGCGAAACCGTCCCCCGCCTCCGCTCTCCGGAGTTCCGCAAAGCGGGGTCGTGGGTGCGGAAGCATATCGCTGGGTCAAGTACATCTACATCGATGACCCGATCTCGTCCCTCGACGAGCACAACGCCATTACCGTTGCCAATCACCTCGCGCACGTCCTCAAGCGCCCCGAAAGCCAACTCAAGACCGTCGTCTCTACGCACCACACACTGTTCTTCAACGTACTCTGCAACGAGCTAAACAAGGCCAACAGGTATTTCATGAGTCGCGTTCCTTCGGCGCCCGGCTACCACCTACGTTAAACGGGGGACACGCCATTCTTTCATCATGTCGCCGCATTGAGCGAGCTTTACGAGGCTGAGCGGAGTTGGAGTCTCTATACGCACCACTGGAATATCGCTGACCAACTGCGCAGCTACGAGCCAAGACCTTCTGGAGTCTTCTGCGCGCAAGTGCAACAACCGCGAAATCGCTGAAGGAATTGCCCCTCGGATGGCTTGCCCTGGGTATAGGGATAGCCTAAGCATGTAGGTGGGTGTAGTTTACGGCAGAGCGGTTATCGGACATTTTCGGCAAAGGGAAAAGGGCGTTTCAAGGGACTATGCTCAAGGTGTTGCCGAGGCCTTGTCACCCGTGGAGGAGCGTCCTGCGACTACGCGCCCACCGGCCCCTCAGCGGTGAGAAGTTTGGAATCTCCATGCGGGCCACCGGCATCCCACACACTGCGTGCCCCTGCTTGGAATGGCCACACACAGGATGGCGTCATGAGCCAGACGGCTTGTCTACTGGGTCTATCTTCGTCCCTCTTTCTCGTCCTCGTGGGGGCGTGCAACAGTAGTGGCGGCGGGTCCGGGCAAAGCAGCTTCGACGCCGGGGACGATGCGTCGAGCAGCAGCTCGGGGGGCTCGTCTTCCGATGCTTCCTCGGGCGGCAGCGGCGGCAGCAGCGGCAGCGGCAAGATGGTGACGCTCGCTACGAGCCCGGACCCGCAGTTCCTCGTGGTCGACGTGCAGAACGTCTACTGGACCGACGACGGGGACGGCAGCAGCGACACCGGAGGCACCGTGTTGTCGGTCCCGATCACCGGCGGCACGGTCATGACGCTCGCGACCGGGCTGGTGTCGCCTGGCGGGATCGCCGTCGACGCCACCGACGTCTACTGGGTCGACTTCGGCGTTCTCGATCCGCCGGGCGACGTCATGAAGGTCGCGCTGGGTGGGGGCACGCCGGTCACGCTCGCGACCTCCACTGGCGGCGGCACCCCGCACCACATGACGATCGACGCGAACAACGTGTACTGGACCGACGGCAACGCCGTCTGGCAGGTCTCGAAAGGCGGAGGGACGCCCCTGATGGTCGCCGAGGACCAGGGAGGGCTGACGAGCGGGGTCGCGGTCGACTCGAGCTACGTATATTGGACTAGCGAAACTTCGCCGGACGGTGGGTCGCCGCTGAACACGGGCAGTATCATGAAGACCCCGATCGGCGGGGGAACGACCACGGTCCTCGCGACGGCCCAGAGCATCCCCTTGGATCTGAAGGTCGACGCGACGAACCTCTACTGGGTAAACCAGGGCGAGACGACGACGCCCAACGGCATGGCCATGAAACTCCCCCTCGCCGGCGGATCGGCGGTCGCCCTTGCGGCGGGCCAGAACACCGTCTTCGACCTCACCATCGATTCGACCAATGTCTACTGGAACGACTGGGGCCAGCAGACTCTGACGATGACGAACGGCTCTCTCATGAGCGTCCCGATCGCAGGAGGAACGCCGAAGACGATCGCGGCGCAGCTACAGCCGTACGACCTCGTGGTCGACGGCACGAGCCTCTACGCCACAATAACCTTCGCCCACCCCAGCCACGGCACGATCGTGAAGATCACACCGAAGTAGCGAGTGATCGTTCGAGTTCGCTGGGTAGGGATAGCCTAAGCATGTAGGTGGAGCCACCCGTGCTGGCCACCGAGCTCATCCGCCGACAAATGCCGGCATCATGCGGCCCTCCGGTAGTCGTGGTGAAGTCCTCCGAGCACAGGACTGGCCACGATGGGTTTGGTGATGTCGGCGACTGCCGCCGGCTTCCCAGGAATCCGCTGGCCGATTCCAGTCATGGACTTCGTCGCTGAAGTTCGGGCCGGCGATAGCTCCGTGAGTGCCGCAGCACTGGCCCCCTTGATCAAAGCGCGCTTCGGCATCGAGATCCACCGTCGCAGCATCGAGCGCGCCCTGGGGCGCCAGGAAAAAAAAGCGCCTATGACCATGGGGCGCGCCGGAATCGTGATGGGCCTGGAGGTCTCGCGACTGGCGCGCAATTCCTCCGATTGGCATCGACTGTTGGAAATCTGCGCGCTCAGTGACACGCTCATCCTCGACGAGGATGCCGTCTACGACCCCAGCCACTTCAACGACCGGCTATTGCTTGGGCTCAAGGGGACGATGAGCGAGGCGGAGTTGCAATGCACGTGCTGCGCGCACGACTACGAGGTGGCCTCATCAACAAAGCACGTCGTGGAGAGCTGGAGTCGAAGCTGCCCATCGGCTTGTGCTACGACGGCAACGGTCGCGTGATTCTCGATCCGGACAAGCAAGTGCAACAGAGCATCTATGCCTTCTTCCAGAATTTCAGACGGACGGGAACAGCGCTTGGCACGGTGAAGGCCTTCCGCAAGCAAGGGCTCAAGTTTCCCCGGCGGGCACGGACGGGACCCGCGAAGGGGGAGATTCTGTGGGGAGATCTGGCGCACTCGCGGGCGGTTTGGATTCTTCATAATCCGCGCTACGTGGGGGCATTCTTCTTCGGGCGCAGCCGTCATCGCTACGTGGGAAATTGCGCAGTAGCGTCGGAGAAGCTGCCCCGCGAGCAGTGGACCGCACTCATCCAGGGCGCGCACGCCGGCTACATTGGCTGGGAGGAATTCGAGGAGAACTTCTGGACCGTGCGCTTGCTGACCTTGATGCCGAGCTTGAGCAGCTCGCCGCGGATGCGCTCCGCGCCCCACAGACGATCACTCTTGGCCATGTTGCGTATCAGCTCGATGGTGTCCGCGTTGAGGCGTGCACGATTTCCGGACTTGGACCTGTGCCGCCAGAACAGGCGAAAGCCAGCCCGATGCCATTTGAGAATCGTCTCGGGTTGCACGACCACGATGGCCTTCCGCCATGCAGGTAACAAGGCGGCGCCGACGAGCAGTCGAAGCCTATCGGTCAGCCCGAGACGTGGACGGCCGACGGTCCGTCGGAGTACGCTGAGTTGGTGACGGAGAGTGGCGTTTTCGACGACGAGTTCACGTCGGGAGCGGTGGCAAAGATCGGCAACGACCTGGATCGGTTCAACCCGGTCCCGGAGCGGGGCAAGGTAGGACCAAAGACGGCGAACCGCAGCAAGGATCGGTGTGGCGATAGAAGGCATGGTGCTGTTGGACCACGATCCCGGTAGCCAGTCCAGGTCCACCGAGACTCGTCTATCCTCGCGAAATGCCTCGGGATGAGGAAAGTAGCCAAGACGGCCGGTTTGACCAGCAGGCAGCCCGCGGTCGGCGTGCCGGGCGCCTTCCACGGGCGCTTGGACAGGCCGCAGTTGATGGCGCCCGGCTCCTTGGGCGCATGCCGGTCGGCAATCGTTGCTGGTTGAAATTCGACAGTCTCCTGTCGAAGTAGCCCGATTTCCAACGCTCCCAGCGGCGCCCTTCACTGCATCCGGGTCAGCTCGAGCGTTACGCTCCAGGTCTCGTTGTACACGAGATGGTTCTGCGTACCGTAGATGTCCAAGCTCAAGACGGCGTCCTTCAAAGCCAAGGATCCGCCATCACAGTAGATCGTGCTTCCCGCAGCCGGTCGCAACGCACCGAGGCCGTCGTCGCCGATGTCGTAGACCGGCTTGCAAAAGCCCGAAAGCGCCGAGGAATCAACAGCCACCACCGACGAGCTGACCCGCGTGATGGTCGCGCTGGCATCGACGCCCCAATGGTACTCGCCGTTTTCGCCGGAGTACCGGTATCCCGTTCCAGGGCCTTGCCAGGTACCGACGAATGGGTCGGCCGGTCCGGGGACGGGGTCTTCAGCGCCACAACCGAAGCAAGCGACGAGCAGCAGCGCGGCCGAGAGCCTCATCATTCTGGTCATGCCCGGTTGCAAAAGCACGATTCGTGCCACGCGGTCACCGGCCTTGTCGGCACCTACATCCTCATCGGCCAGCATCGAGGCTAGAACTGCGCGAAGAACTACTGCCAGAGCGCGCGCGAGGGGGTGCAGCACGAGGCGTTGATGAAGGCGCTCGAGCAGGCCAAGCTGGCCGGCAAGACGCGCTTCCTCGGCGTGTCCACGCACAAGAACGAGCCCGAGGTCCTGCGCGCGGCGGTCGAGGCCAAGCTCTACGACGTGGTGCTGACGTCGTACAACTTCAAGCAGGATCACCACCGCGAGGTGCAGAAGGCGATCGGCGAGGCAGCGGCGGCGGGGCTCGGCATTGTGGCCATGAAGACCCAGGCCGGCGTCTTCTGGGACAAGGACAAGACCAAGCCCATCGACATGAAGGCAGCCCTGCGCTGGGCCCTGCGCGATCCCAACGTGGCCACGGCGATTCCCGGCTTCACCACCTTCGACCAGCTCGAAGACGACTTGGCGGTGATGCGCGAGCCGGCCTTCACGCCCGCCGACGGCGAGAAGCTCGCGCGGCAAGAGCTCGCCGGCCTCTTCTGCCAGGGCTGCGAGGAATGCCTCGATCCCTGCCGCCAGCACCTGCCCATCCCCGAAATCATGCGCAGCTACATGTACGGCCACGCGTACAAGAATCGCGAGGCCGCGCAGTCGCTCCTGCTCGCGCTCGACCTGCCGGCCGCGCCGTGCGAGGGCTGCGACGCGTGCCCGGTGGTGTGCGCCAAGGGCTTCGACGTTGCCGAGCGTATCCGAAACATCGTGCGGCTGCGCGAGGTGCCGCGGGAGTTCCTGATCTGATCGGCGGCGCCGGCGGCGCCTGGCGCCTCGCCTTCGAATCGCAATGCTCCTCGCTTGTGGTGAGCTGGGCTTGGGCGCGTGGTTGAGTTACGGGAAAAGACGCAGCAGCCTCGAGTTTCGGATTATGCGCTGATTGGCGCCCAGGGAGGGTGCGCGCAATGTAGAGCGAAGGTCTCGTACCAATACCCTGGTGCTCGAGACGATCTTTACGACCGATTCAGAGCGGGCGAAGGTGATCGACTACATGCCCGTCCGGGCGATTGGGCGACGGTTTAGCACAGCGGCAACTCAGCTTGAAGTCTCGATGATTTCCTTGACCGTGGCCACCAGAACCGCCGATTCATAGGGCTTGGGCAGAAGACGGGTCACCCCGCGCATTTTCAGCGCATCGATAGACATCGTTTCGCCCACACCCGACACCATCAAGACCGGCAGGTTTGGGCGGATGGCCAGAATCTTCTCGACGACTTCCAATCCCGTCATGTCCGGCATCTTGTTGTCTGTAATGAGCAGGCTTGAGCTGCGTTGTCAGCTAGGTTCATGACGATCTAGCGAAGCTCGTTGTCATCCGCCAGCACGCGCAGGGTATTCGGATCAAGAGCTTCATGGATCTCGATGTTGGAAGGAAGGCGAGCGCGCAGCAAGTGAATGGCTCCACGCGTAGACGCCGCAAAATCTGTTTCGACCCGGGGTGGATTGGTGGTGCGTGTGAATACGAGAATGCGGTTCACCAGTTCCCGGCCTCGGCTGGCCGTGTCGACCACCTCGTCGAGGTTGGCCAGGGCCAAGGGGCTTTCGGCCATCCGCGTGCGAGCCTGTTCGGTGGAGTCCACAATGTCGAGCAGGATGTCATTGAAGTCGCTCGCGATGCCGCTCGCGAGGCTGCCCAATGCCTCCAGCCTGTGTGGCTGGCGCAGACGATTCTCCATGTGGCGGCGCTCCCGCACATCCGCGATGGTGGCCAAGATGAAAAACCCGTCTTGCGTGGGGATCGACGACAGTCCGATCTCCACTGGGATCTGGCGACCATCCTTGTGACGCCCGAAAAGCTCGCGACCGGCGCCCATGCGACGGGATGTCGGGATTGCGGCGTACTGCGCGCGCAGTTTCGAGTGTACTGCGGCAGAATTCTCGGGCACGAGCATCTCCACCGGCTGGCCGAGGAGCTCTTCGCGGGTGTACCCGAATTGGCGCTCGACCTCACGATTGAGAGCCACCATCTTTCCCGATTCATCGGCGACGATGAGCCCATCGGACAGCGCTCGAACACTGTTCGAATGAACTCGTAGGTTTCCACTTGAGGGAAGCTCGCAGACATGGAACACCTCGCGACAGAGCAAAACTAGCACGCTTGAATTGCAGTGCCAGGGACGTCGCGTGACGTGGAATGTCGCGATCCGCGCGAACCGTAGGCAGACTCAGAACGGTCTTGAAGCGCGCCATGAGCCGTTCTGGCATCTAACGGCAGAAGGCCAGGCGATTGCACGGCGCGAACGCGTTCGTGCGGGCGCTGTTGGCCGCCCATGGACGCGGCTCACCGTGCTGGCACGGAAGGTCGTGCCCGAATGATTGCGGATGGCCGTAGTCGTGTACGAGCGTCCGGAAGCGCCGCCGTCACTAGCCCACCTTATTCCTCCCGGACTGAAGGACGTGCTTCTTCGCGCTCTGTCCAAGGAGAAAGACGAGCGCTTCCCGAGCGCCAGCGATTTCGCTACCGCCTTCGCCGACGCGCTCGGAAGGAAGCCGCCAGTTCCGGTTAGTGTCACGAAGCGGATGGCAGGTGCGGCGCTCGCAAGCGCGCCTCGCCACAGCACAACTCTAGCGCTGGCCCGCGTTCCAGCCGGCAACCCGGCGAAGGCAGGCGTGAACCCAGGCGTGAACCCTGCCTTGCCCGCTGCCATCCGCCTTGCGCGGCCAGCACGCGCGCGGAAGGACCACCTGGCTTTGGACAGGGGCCGCATGCGCGATCCTGGTGCTCGTGTTTATCGCGTTCCCCCTCACCGACTTTCGCCCGCGTCGGTTTGTGCATAGCCAAATCGAAGGGGGTATTGGGGTCCGAGAATCCGTGCCTCCCTGCGCCACCGCACCCTCGCAGGCGCCTGGAGTGCCCTGCGGGGGCCGTGATTCGCGTGGCGAAAGGGCAATTGGGACCACGAGGCGTAGTCTACCCCATCGCGTTTCCGCCGAAATCGCCTTGATCAATTGAGCCAGTCATCGCTGCGGTCGGTGTGGCCGGTGGGCGGGCGCGGAGGGCGCGCGGGGCGAAGCTGAGGAACATCCGACGGCAGATGCATGGCCTTGAGAATTTTCTTGGCGACAGCCTCGGTCTTGATGAGGGCGATCAAGCGGAGCTGGGACTTGCACTTGGTGCAGAGAATTTCGATCGCGAATGTACGGCGCAAAAGTTCGGACCAAGAAATATACTTTGAGGTGTTCTTGGGCTTGCCCTTGTCGTCGGCAGGGGCGGGCTCGGTGGGCTCGGGGACGACCTCGCTGCGTGAGGTAGCAAAGGTGGGCGAAGCCCCGCGCCAAGATCCCACAACCCATGAAGTCGTGTAGCTCCGACGGGCGCGCGCGAAGCGCGCGTGGGGAGGTGGCAGGGCGGGTAGGCCCTAGCGTCGCGCAGCGACGGGTCACGAAGCTGGGCAGGGTGCGGCCGTCGGACTTGTCGGTCCACTCTTGCTCGAAGGTGAGCAGGTGCTGCTGGAGCACCTGGAAGAGCGCGGTCTTCTCGGGCTCCCGGCGGGCATAGGTGTAGCCGGTCGCAGGCTTTGTGCATGCGGCTGCCTCCATGAAGGAGGGTTCTCGGCAAGCGGGTCACGGAAGCTGCGTGTTTCAGGTCAGCCGGCGTTGCCACCCGGGCCGCAAGCACGCGCGAGCCAGGAACCCGACCGGGTCCGGCCGGGGGTCGTTCTACGCTTCGCCGCCCGGACGCATGCGCGACGTGAGATTCTGCGCGGGCACGAGCTGATCGCGACTCGGGAATTCGGTGGAAAGCTTGCCTGCGCCTTCGGTGATCCCGGCCAGGCCACGACGGCCGCGAACCGCGTTGTTGAGGAAGACCTCGAGCCGGCGATTCTGTCCGCCGCTGCCGTCGTAGAACAGACTGACGATGGGCATGTCGACGTCCGCCGAGAGTCGCCCGAAGATCGCGGTGGCCACGGTCTCGGGCATGCAGCCGAAGGGCGCGCAGTTCACCACCATGGCCGCGCCCTGCTGCGCGAACTTGATGGCCCGACCCACCGACAGCTTGCCCTCGCCGCCCAGGTAGAACGGGATGTACGGCGTGGCGATCTCCAGGCATTCCTGGAAGGCGGGCTCGTGCCGATCGTCTAGCATCGGGCTGGCCGCCTCCATCAGCTTCTTTTCCCAGTGCTTCATCCAGGTGTAGGTGATGAAGGTGTCGGCCTTTTCCCACGAGAGAATGGTCGACGGGAATTCCTCTTTGTAGTTCTCGAGCGACGAGGTGTAGAGGATCCAGTCGGTGATGGGCAGCATCCACGCCTCGCCGCCGAACATCTCGATGGCGCCGATGACGTCCTCGTTGGCGTAGACGTTGTTGCGCACGTAGATCTCGCCGATGATGCCGACCAGCGGCTTGCGCGGACCTGCTGTCTCGACGGCGGCGATCTTCTGGATGGCCGTCTTCAGGGCGGCCGGGATGTCGCCGTGCTCTTCGACGGCCCGGCACACCAGCTCGAGACCTTCGTTCACCACGCGATCGGTCTCGCCGATCTTGACCTCGTAGGGCCGCACCTTGCACTGGGCCTTGAGCAGGATGTCGGCACAGGCAATGGCCTTGAACAGCGACTTGCGCATGGGGCTGTCGAGCCCCTGGTAGGCGTTGTTCGACGCCGGGGCCAGGATGGCGACCTCGTGGCCGAGACCCTCGCGCTCTAGGATCTGCCGGTGCAGAATCGTGTACTGGCCGAACCGGCACGGGCCCTTCGAGCTGGGCATGAAGAAGGCGTGCTTGCCGCCGCGCGGTTGCTCGCGCAGGGTCTTGAGAAAGGTGCCGAGAGTCAGCGCGCAGGGCAGGCACTCGGAGCCGCGGGTGAGGGAGCGGCCGATTTCGAAGGACTCCTTGTTTTCGTCGGGCAACAGGCGGGCGTCGTAACCGTGCGAGCGGAAGGCCGCGGCGAAGAGGCGCGTGCCGAAGGGGTGCATGGGCGGCAGCCAGATGGTGCGGTCGCGCATGTCGGTGGGTTCGGGGCGCACCGCCGTGCGCGGGCCGCGCGGCGGGCGCGGGCGGCGGAGCACGTCGAAGAACGCCTCCAGCCGAGTCATGTAGCCGGCGTCGGCGCCGTGCTCGTCGAGCTCGAGCATGAGCATGGGCCGGTTACCCATGATCTCCTCGGCGTAGCTGAGCAAGAAGCTGTCCGGCCCGCACGAGAAGTTGGTCAGGTAGACCACGTCCATGATGTCGCTCTCTGCGGCCTTCTCCAGCGCGGCCAGGATCTTCTGGCCGTAGCTCCAGAAGGCGTTGCGGTAGCGCTCGCCCAGCCGGCCGAAGCTCGGGCTTGATGAAGTCCATGGGCAGGACGGTGCGGCCGAGATCCGCGATCTTCTGCGGCAGGCCCAGGTTGGCGCCGGCGTCGTAGTTGTTGTAGGGACGGCCGACCAGCAGGATGACATTTTCCTTCTTCGCCTCGGCCTCGGCGATGAACTTCGCGCCCTCGTCGTAGCAACGGTTCTCGAAATCGGCCTGCGCCTCCAGGCCCGCGCGCCACGCCTTCTTGATGTTTCGCGACGAGCAGCCGAGGACTCGCGACAGCCCGTCGGACAGGGTCTTGATGATCTCGTTTTCGCGCATGCGCATGTCGACCAGCGGAACGAGCAGGCGAGAGGCGTCGACGTGATTCATCATCAGCGCCGTGCGCGCGGCGGAGGCGGTCCCCTGGACGAAGGGACACACGGTGGTACCCGTGGTCTCTTCGTTGGCCGGCGTGTTCTTGACGTGCGGGACGAAGACGAAATCGACCCCGTCCTGCATGGCCAGCTTGGCCACGTGGCCCAAGGCCAGCTTGGCCGGGAAGCAGAAATCCGCACCCGCCATGCGCGGGCCGAGCTCGTGAATCTCGTCCGTGGTCGGGCCGGAGAGCTGCACCTTGAACCCGAGCGTGTTGAAGAAGCGCTGCCACATCGGGTAGTACGTGTACATGATCAGCGACTGAGGGATGCCGATCGGCTGCGTCGTCCGCCACCTTCACGCCCGCGCCGGCCTCGCGCCAGATGCGCTGGCGAAGCCGCAGCATGCGGTCGTGCGGGCTCTTGCGCACTTTCTGTTCCGCCGGGTCGCGGCCGCACATATAACCCCACGAGGGTGCGCCCTCGACGCCTTCGATCTCGGCGTAGGTGATGCTGCAATCGTTCTGGCACAGATCGCAGTTTTCCTTGCGCAGGGTCACCTTGCGACTTTCGAGGTCGAGCCCATGAAAACGCGATTTGGTGCTGCTCTTCTCCGCCATCGCCTGACGGGCCAGCAGGGCCACACCGAACGCGCCCATCACGTGGCAGTACGGCGACACCACCACCTCGACATCGAGCAGGCGCTCGAACGCCGCCACCAGCGCCTTGTTCCGCGCCGTCGCGCCCTGGAACATGATGCGCTTGCGACTGTAGTGGCGATTCCCCACGACCTTGTCAGGTAGTTTGGCTACCGCAACCATGACCGCGGCCAACAAGCTCGGCTACAAGGCGCCGACGCGGCCGCCGCCGTGCTGGGCAAGAGGCCCCCGCGCGCTACGGATCGCTGCACCGTCTTCATGGAGCAGGACGTGATGCGCTTCATCGAGGGCGGCGCCTCGCGCGAGGAGGCGTTGGCCAGGTCATCGTCGCGGTCGCAGAACTACCTCAAGAAGGCGTGGGGAATCGCCATTACAGTCCAAGCGCCATGTTCCAGGGCGCGACGGCGCGGAACAAGGCGCTGGTGGGGCGTTCGACCCTGCTCGATGTCGAGGTGGTGGTGTCGCCGTACTCCACGTCATGGGCGCTTCGGTGTGGCCCTGCTGGCCCGTCAGGCGATGGCGGAGAAGAGGCAGCCCAAATGAGTTTTCATCGGCTCGACCTCGAAAGTCGCAAGGTGACCCTGCGCAAGGAAAACTGCGTCCTGTTCCAGAACGATTGCAGCATCACCTACGCCGAGATCGAAGGCGTCGAGGGCGCACCCTCGTGGGGTTATATGTGCGGCCGCGACCCGGCGGAACAGAAAGTGCGCAAGAGCCCGCACGACGCATGCTGCGGCTTCGCCAGCGCATCTGGCGCGAGGCCGGCGCGGGCGTGAAGGTGGCGGACAACGCACGCACGATCGGCATCCCTCAGTCGCTGATCATGTACACGTACTACCCGATGTGGCAGCGCCTCTGACACGCTCGGGTTAAAGGTGACCCTCCGGCCCGACCACGGACGAGATCGGCCAGCGGCCCGCGCATGGCGGGTGCGGATTTCTGCTTCCCGGCCAAGCGGCTGGGCCACGTGGCCAAGCTGGCCATGCAGGACGGGGTCGATTTCGTCTTCGTCCCGCACGTCAGGACCACGCCGGCCAACGAAGAGACACGGGTAACCGGCGTCCCTCGTCCAGGGGACCGCCTCCGCCGCGCGCCGGCGCTGATGATGAATCACGTCCGAGCCTTCGCCTGCTCGTTCCGCTGGTCGACATGCGCATGCGCGAAAACGAGATCATCAAGACCCTGTCCGACGGGCTGTCGCGAGTCCTCGGCTGCTCGTCGCAAACAGCAAGAAGGCATGGGCGCGGGCCTGGAGGCGTAGGCCGATTTCGAGAACCGTTGCTACGACGAGGGGCGAAGTACATCGCCGAGGCCGAGGCGAAGAAGGAAAACGTCATTCTGCTGGTCGGCCGTCCCTACAACAACTACGACGCCGGCGCCAACCTGGGCCTGCCGCAGAAGATCTGGATCTGGCCGCACCGGCTTGCCCATGGACTTCATCAAGCTCGAGCTTCGGCCGGCTGGGCGAGCGCTACCGCAACGCCTTCTGGAGCTACGGCCAGAAATCCTGGCCGCGCTGGAGAAGGCCGCAGAGAGCGACATCATGGACGTGGTCTACCTGACCAACTTCTCGTGCGGCCCGGACAGCTTCTTGCTCAGCTACGCCGAGGAGATCATCGGTAACCGGCCAATGCTGATGCTCGAGCTCACAAGCACGGCGCCGACGCGGACAACATGACTGGCTGGAGGCCTTCTTCGACGTGCTCCGCCGCCCGCGCCCGCCGCGCGGCCCCCGCCGGCGGTGCGCCCCAACCCACCGACATGCGCGACCGCACCATCTGGCTGCCGCCCATGCACCCCTTCGGCACGCGCTCTTCGCCGCGGCCTTCCGCTCGCACGGTTACGACGCCCGCCTGTTGCCCGACGAAAACAAGGAGTCCTTCGAAATCGGCCGCTCCTCACCCGGGCTCCGAGTGCCTGCCCTGCGCGCTGACTCTCGGCACCCTGCTCAAGACCCTGCGCGAGCAACCGCGCGGGCAAGCACGCCTTCTTCATGCCCAGCTGAAGGGCCGTGCCGGTTCGGCCAGTACACGATTCTGCACCGGCAAATCCTAGAGCGCAAGGGTCTCGGCCACGGGGTCGCCATCCTGGCCCCGGCGTCGAACAACGCCACCACGGGCTCGACAGCCCCATGCGCAAGTCGCTGTTCAAGGCCATTGCCTGTGCCGACATCCTGCTCAAGGCCCAGGCCAGTGCCGCCCTACAGTCAAGATCGGCGAGACCGATCGCGTGGTGAACGAAGGTCTCGAGCTGGTGTGCCGGGCCGTCGAAGAGCAGGCGACATCCCGGCCGCCCTGAGGACGGCCATCCGAAATCGCCGCGTGGAAGCAGGTCCGCGCAAGCCGCTGGTCGGCATCATCGGCGAGATCTACGTGCGCAACAACGTCTACACCAACGAGGACGTCATCGGCGCCATCGAGATGTTCGGCGGCGAGGCGTGGATGCTGCCCATCACCGACTGGATCCTCTACACCTCGTCGCTCGAGAACTACAAAGAGGAATTCCCGTCGACGATCCTCTCGTGGGAAAAGGCCGACACCTTCATCACCTACACCTGGATGAAGCACTGGGAAAAGAAGCTGATGGAGGCGGCCAGCCCGATGCTCGACGATCGGCACGAGCCTGCCTTCCAGGAATGCCTGGAGATCGCCACGCCGTACATCCCGTTCTACCTGGGCGGCGAGGGCAAGCTGTCGGTGGGTCGGGCCATCAAGTTCGCGCAGCAGGGCGCGGCCATGGTGGTGAACTGCGCGCCCTTCGGCTGCATGCCCGAGACCGTGGCCACCGCGATCTTCGGGCGACTCTCGGCGGACGTCGACATGCCCATCGTCAGTCTCTTCTACGACGGCAGCGGCGGACAGAATCGCCGGCTCGAGGTCTTCCTCAACAACGCGGTTCGCGGCCGTCGTGGCCTGGCCGGGATCACCGAAGGCGCAGGCAAGCTTCCCACCGAATTCCCGAGTCGCGATCAGCTCGTGCCCGCGCAGAATCTCACCTCGCGCGTGCGTCCGGGCGGCGAAGCGTAGAACGACCCCCGGCCGGACTCGGTCGGGTTCCTGGCTCGCGCGTGCTTGCGGCCCGGGTGGCAACGCCGGCTGACCTGAAACACGCAGCTTCCGTGACCCGCTTGCCGAGAACCCTCCTTCATGGAGGCAGCCGCATGCACAAAGCCTGCGACCGGCTACACCTATGCCCGCCGGGAGCCCGAGAAGACCGCGCTCTTCCAGGTGCTCCAGCAGCACCTGCTCACCTTCGAGCAAGAGTGGACCGACAAGTCCGACGGCCGCACCCTGCCCAGCTTCGTGACCCGTCGCTGCGCGACGCTAGGGCCTACCCGCCCTGCCACCTCCCCACGCGCGCTTCGCGCGCGCCCGTCGGAGCTACACGACTTCATGGGTTGTGGGATCTTGGCGCGGGGCTTCGCCCACCTTTGCTACCTCACGCAGCGAGGTCGTCCCCGAGCCCACCGAGCCCGCCCCTGCCGACGACAAGGGCAAGCCCAAGAACACCTCAAAGTATATTTCTTGGTCCGAACTTTTGCGCCGTACATTCGCGATCGAAATTCTCTGCACCAAGTGCAAGTCCCAGCTCCGCTTGATCGCCCTCATCAAGACCGAGGCTGTCGCCAAGAAAATTCTCAAGGCCATGCATCTGCCCGTCGGATGTTCCTCAGCTTCGCCCCGCGCGCCCTCCGCGCCCGCCCACCGGCCACACCGACCGCAGCGATGACTGGCTCAATTGATCAAGGCGATTTCGGCGGAAACGCGATGGGGTAGACTACGCCTCGTGGTCCCAATTGCCCTTTCGCCACGCGAATCACGGCCCCCGCGGGCACTCCAGGCGCCTGCGAGGGTGCGGTGGCGCAGGGAGGCACGGATTCTCGGACCCCAATACCCCCTTCGATTTGGCTATGCACAAACCGACGCGGGCGAAAGTCGGTGAGGGGGAACGCGATAAACACGAGCACCAGGATCGCGCATGCGGCCCCTGTCCAAAGCCAGGTGGTCCTTCCGCGCGCGTGCTGGCCGCGCAAGGCGGATGGCAGCGGGCAAGGCAGGGTTCACGCCTGGGTTCACGCCTGCCTTCGCCGGGTTGCCGGCTGGAACGCGGGCCAGCGCTAGAGTTGTGCTGTGGCGAGGCGCGCTTGCGAGCGCCGCACCTGCCATCCGCTTCGTGACACTAACCGGAACTGGCGGCTTCCTTCCGAGCGCGTCGGCGAAGGCGGTAGCGAAATCGCTGGCGCTCGGGAAGCGCTCGTCTTTCTCCTTGGACAGAGCGCGAAGAAGCACGTCCTTCAGTCCGGAGGAATAAGGTGGGCTAGTGACGGCGGCGCTTCCGGACGCTCGTACACGACTACGGCCATCCGCAATCATTCGGGCACGACCTTCCGTGCCAGCACGGTGAGCCGCGTCCATGGGCGGCCAACAGCGCCCGCACGAACGCGTTCGCGCCGTGCAATCGCCTGGCCTTCTGCCGTTAGATGCCAGAACGGCTCATGGCGCGCTTCAAGACCGTTCTGAGTCTGCCTACGGTTCGCGCGGATCGCGACATTCCACGTCACGCGACGTCCCTGGCACTGCAATTCAAGCGTGCTAGTTTTGCTCTGTCGCGAGGTGTTCCATGTCTGCGAGCTTCCCTCAAGTGGAAACCTACGAGTTCATTCGAACAGTGTTCGAGCGCTGTCCGATGGGCTCATCGTCGCCGATGAATCGGGAAAGATGGTGGCTCTCAATCGTGAGGTCGAGCGCCAATTCGGGTACACCCGCGAAGGACTCCTCGGCCAGCCGGTGGAGATGCTCGTGCCCGAGAATTCTGCCGCAGTACACTCGAAACTGCGCGCGCAGTACGCCGCAATCCCGACATCCCGTCGCATGGGCGCCGGTCGCGAGCTTTTCGGGCGTCACAAGGATGGTCGCCAGATCCCAGTGGAGATCGGACTGTCGTCGATCCCCACGCAAGACGGGTTTTTCATCTTGGCCACCATCGCGGATGTGCGGGAGCGCCGCCACATGGAGAATCGTCTGCGCCAGCCACACAGGCTGGAGGCATTGGGCAGCCTCGCGAGCGGCATCGCGAGCGACTTCAATGACATCCTGCTCGACATTGTGGACTCCACCGAACAGGCTCGCACGCGGATGGCCGAAAGCCCCTTGGCCCTGGCCAACCTCGACGAGGTGGTCGACACGGCCAGCCGAGGCCGGGAACTGGTGAACCGCATTCTCGTATTCACACGCACCACCAATCCACCCCGGGTCGAAACAGATTTTGCGGCGTCTACGCGTGGAGCCATTCACTTGCTGCGCGCTCGCCTTCCTTCCAACATCGAGATCCATGAAGCTCTTGATCCGAATACCCTGCGCGTGCTGGCGGATGACAACGAGCTTCGCTAAATCGTCATGAACCTAGCTGACAACGCAGCTCAAGCCTGCTCATTACAGACAACAAGATGCCGGACATGACGGGATTGGAAGTCGTCGAGAAGATTCTGGCCATCCGCCCAAACCTGCCGGTCTTGATGGTGTCGGGTGTGGGCGAAACGATGTCTATCGATGCGCTGAAAATGCGCGGGGTGACCCGTCTTCTGCCCAAGCCCTATGAATCGGCGGTTCTGGTGGCCACGGTCAAGGAAATCATCGAGACTTCAAGCTGAGTTGCCGCTGTGCTAAACCGTCGCCCAATCGCCCGGACGGGCATGTAGTCGATCACCTTCGCCCGCTCTGAATCGGTCGTAAAGATCGTCTCAAGCACCAGGGTATTGGTACGAGACCTTCGCTCTACATTGCGCGCACCCTCCCTGGGCGCCAATCAGCGCATAATCCGAAACTCGAGGCTGCTGCGTCTTTTCCCGTAACTCAACCACGCGCCCAAGCCCAGCTCACCACAAGCGAGGAGCATTGCGATTCGAAGGCGAGGCGCCAGGCGCCGCCGGCGCCGCCAATCAGATCAGGAACTCCCGCGGCACCTCGCGCAGCCGCACGATGTTTCGGATACGCTCGGCAACGTCGAAGCCCTTGGCGCACACCACCGGGCACGCGTCGCAGCCCTCGCACGGCGCGGCCGGCAGGTCGAGCGCGAGCAGGAGCGACTGCGCGGCCTCGCGATTCTTGTACGCGTGGCCGTACATGTAGCTGCGCATGATTTCGGGGATGGGCAGGTGCTGGCGGCAGGGATCGAGGCATTCCTCGCAGCCCTGGCAGAAGAGGCCGGCGAGCTCTTGCCGCGCGAGCTTCTCGCCGTCGGCGGGCGTGAAGGCCGGCTCGCGCATCACCGCCAAGTCGTCTTCGAGCTGGTCGAAGGTGGTGAAGCCGGGAATCGCCGTGGCCACGTTGGGATCGCGCAGGGCCCAGCGCAGGGCTGCCTTCATGTCGATGGGCTTGGTCTTGTCCTTGTCCCAGAAGACGCCGGCCTGGGTCTTCATGGCCACAATGCCGAGCCCCGCCGCCGCTGCCTCGCCAATCGCCTTCTGCACCTCGCGGTGGTGATCCTGCTTGAAGTTGTACGACGTCAGCACCACGTCGTAGAGCTTGGCCTCGACCGCCGCGCGCAGGACCTCGGGCTCGTTCTTGTGCGTGGACACGCCGAGGAAGCGCGTCTTGCCGGCCAGCTTGGCCTGCTCGAGCGCCTTCATCGACGCCTCGTGCTGCACCCCCTCGCGCGCGCTCTGGCAGTAGTTCTTCGCGCAGTTCTAGCCTCGATGCTGGCCGATGAGGATGTAGGTGCCGACAAGGCCGGTGACCGCGTGGCACGAATCGTGCTTTTGCAACCGGGCATGACCAGAATGATGAGGCTCTCGGCCGCGCTGCTGCTCGTCGCTTGCTTCGGTTGTGGCGCTGAAGACCCCGTCCCCGGACCGGCCGACCCATTCGTCGGTACCTGGCAAGGCCCTGGAACGGGATACCGGTACTCCGGCGAAAACGGCGAGTACCATTGGGGCGTCGATGCCAGCGCGACCATCACGCGGGTCAGCTCGTCGGTGGTGGCTGTTGATTCCTCGGCGCTTTCGGGCTTTTGCAAGCCGGTCTACGACATCGGCGACGACGGCCTCGGTGCGTTGCGACCGGCTGCGGGAAGCACAATCTACTGTGATGGCGGAATCCTTGGCTTTGAAGGACGCCGTCTTGAGCTTGGACATCTACGGTACGCAGAACCATCTCGTGTACAACGAGACCTGGAGCGTAACGCTCGAGCTGACCCGGATGCAGTGAAGGGCGCCGCTGGGAGCGTTGGAAATCGGGCTACTTCGACAGGAGACTGTCGAATTTCAACCAGCAACGATTGCCGACCGGCATGCGCCCAAGGAGCCGGGCGCCATCAACTGCGGCCTGTCCAAGCGCCCGTGGAAGGCGCCCGGCACGCCGACCGCGGGCTGCCTGCTGGTCAAACCGGCCGTCTTGGCTACTTTCCTCATCCCGAGGCATTTCGCGAGGATAGACGAGTCTCGGTGGACCTGGACTGGCTACCGGGATCGTGGTCCAACAGCACCATGCCTTCTATCGCCACACCGATCCTTGCTGCGGTTCGCCGTCTTTGGTCCTACCTTGCCCCGCTCCGGGACCGGGTTGAACCGATCCAGGTCGTTGCCGATCTTTGCCACCGCTCCCGACGTGAACTCGTCGTCGAAAACGCCACTCTCCGTCACCAACTCAGCGTACTCCGACGGACCGTCGGCCGTCCACGTCTCGGGCTGACCGATAGGCTTCGACTGCTCGTCGGCGCCGCCTTGTTACCTGCATGGCGGAAGGCCATCGTGGTCGTGCAACCCGAGACGATTCTCAAATGGCATCGGGCTGGCTTTCGCCTGTTCTGGCGGCACAGGTCCAAGTCCGGAAATCGTGCACGCCTCAACGCGGACACCATCGAGCTGATACGCAACATGGCCAAGAGTGATCGTCTGTGGGGCGCGGAGCGCATCCGCGGCGAGCTGCTCAAGCTCGGCATCAAGGTCAGCAAGCGCACGGTCCAGAAGTTCTCCTCGAATTCCTCCCAGCCAATGTAGCCGGCGTGCGCGCCCTGGATGAGTGCGGTCCACTGCTCGCGGGGCAGCTTCTCCGACGCTACTGCGCAATTTCCCACGTAGCGATGACGGCTGCGCCCGAAGAAGAATGCCCCCACGTAGCGCGGATTATGAAGAATCCAAACCGCCCGCGAGTGCGCCAGATCTCCCCACAGAATCTCCCCCTTCGCGGGTCCCGTCCGTGCCCGCCGGGGAAACTTGAGCCCTTGCTTGCGGAAGGCCTTCACCGTGCCAAGCGCTGTTCCCGTCCGTCTGAAATTCTGGAAGAAGGCATAGATGCTCTGTTGCACTTGCTTGTCCGGATCGAGAATCACGCGACCGTTGCCGTCGTAGCACAAGCCGATGGGCAGCTTCGACTCCAGCTCTCCACGACGTGCTTTGTTGATGAGGCCACCTCGTAGTCGTGCGCGCAGCACGTGCATTGCAACTCCGCCTCGCTCATCGTCCCCTTGAGCCCAAGCAATAGCCGGTCGTTGAAGTGGCTGGGGTCGTAGACGGCATCCTCGTCGAGGATGAGCGTGTCACTGAGCGCGCAGATTTCCAACAGTCGATGCCAATCGGAGGAATTGCGCGCCAGTCGCGAGACCTCCAGGCCCATCACGATTCCGGCGCGCCCCATGGTCATAGGCGCTTTTTTTTCCTGGCGCCCCAGGGCGCGCTCGATGCTGCGACGGTGGATCTCGATGCCGAAGCGCGCTTTGATCAAGGGGGCCAGTGCTGCGGCACTCACGGAGCTATCGCCGGCCCGAACTTCAGCGACGAAGTCCATGACTGGAATCGGCCAGCGGATTCCTGGGAAGCCGGCGGCAGTCGCCGACATCACCAAACCCATCGTGGCCAGTCCTGTGCTCGGAGGACTTCACCACGACTACCGGAGGGCCGCATGATGCCGGCATTTGTCGGCGGATGAGCTCGGTGGCCAGCACGGGTGGCTCCACCTACATGCTTAGGCTATCCCTACCCAGCGAACTCGAACGATCACTCGCTACTTCGGTGTGATCTTCACGATCGTGCCGTGGCTGGGGTGGGCGAAGGTTATTGTGGCGTAGAGGCTCGTGCCGTCGACCACGAGGTCGTACGGCTGTAGCTGCGCCGCGATCGTCTTCGGCGTTCCTCCTGCGATCGGGACGCTCATGAGAGAGCCGTTCGTCATCGTCAGAGTCTGCTGGCCCCAGTCGTTCCAGTAGACATTGGTCGAATCGATGGTGAGGTCGAAGACGGTGTTCTGGCCCGCCGCAAGGGCGACCGCCGATCCGCCGGCGAGGGGGAGTTTCATGGCCATGCCGTTGGGCGTCGTCGTCTCGCCCTGGTTTACCCAGTAGAGGTTCGTCGCGTCGACCTTCAGATCCAAGGGGATGCTCTGGGCCGTCGCGAGGACCGTGGTCGTTCCCCCGCCGATCGGGGTCTTCATGATACTGCCCGTGTTCAGCGGCGACCCACCGTCCGGCGAAGTTTCGCTAGTCCAATATACGTAGCTCGAGTCGACCGCGACCCCGCTCGTCAGCCCTCCCTGGTCCTCGGCGACCATCAGGGGCGTCCCTCCGCCTTTCGAGACCTGCCAGACGGCGTTGCCGTCGGTCCAGTACACGTTGTTCGCGTCGATCGTCATGTGGTGCGGGGTGCCGCCGCCAGTGGAGGTCGCGAGCGTGACCGGCGTGCCCCCACCCAGCGCGACCTTCATGACGTCGCCCGGCGGATCGAGAACGCCGAAGTCGACCCAGTAGACGTCGGTGGCGTCGACGGCGATCCCGCCAGGCGACACCAGCCCGGTCGCGAGCGTCATGACCGTGCCGCCGGTGATCGGGACCGACAACACGGTGCCTCCGGTGTCGCTGCTGCCGTCCCCGTCGTCGGTCCAGTAGACGTTCTGCACGTCGACCACGAGGAACTGCGGGTCCGGGCTCGTAGCGAGCGTCACCATCTTGCCGCTGCCGCTGCTGCCGCCGCTGCCGCCCGAGGAAGCATCGGAAGACGAGCCCCCCGAGCTGCTGCTCGACGCATCGTCCCCGGCGTCGAAGCTGCTTTGCCCGGACCCGCCGCCACTACTGTTGCACGCCCCCACGAGGACGAGAAAGAGGGACGAAGATAGACCCAGTAGACAAGCCGTCTGGCTCATGACGCCATCCTGTGTGTGGCCATTCCAAGCAGGGGCACGCAGTGTGTGGGATGCCGGTGGCCCGCATGGAGATTCCAAACTTCTCACCGCTGAGGGGCCGGTGGGCGCGTAGTCGCAGGACGCTCCTCCACGGGTGACAAGGCCTCGGCAACACCTTGAGCATAGTCCCTTGAAACGCCCTTTTCCCTTTGCCGAAAATGTCCGATAACCGCTCTGCCGTAAACTACACCCACCTACATGCTTAGGCTATCCCTATACCCAGGGCAAGCCATCCGAGGGGCAATTCCTTCAGCGATTTCGCGGTTGTTGCACTTGCGCGCAGAAGACTCCAGAAGGTCTTGGCTCGTAGCTGCGCAGTTGGTCAGCGATATTCCAGTGGTGCGTATAGAGACTCCAACTCCGCTCAGCCTCGTAAAGCTCGCTCAATGCGGCGACATGATGAAAGAATGGCGTGTCCCCCGTTTAACGTAGGTGGTAGCCGGGCGCCGAAGGAACGCGACTCATGAAATACCTGTTGGCCTTGTTTAGCTCGTTGCAGAGTACGTTGAAGAACAGTGTGTGGTGCGTAGAGACGACGGTCTTGAGTTGGCTTTCGGGGCGCTTGAGGACGTGCGCGAGGTGATTGGCAACGGTAATGGCGTTGTGCTCGTCGAGGGACGAGATCGGGTCATCGATGTAGATGTACTTGACCCAGCGATATGCTTCCGCACCCACGACCCCGCTTTGCGGAACTCCGGAGAGCGGAGGCGGGGGACGGTTTCGCCTTCGCGGGGGAAGAGTTGCTGCATTAGCCCCTTCTTGTGGGCCTTGAGTGCGTCGAGCTTCCGGCTTTCGGCTCCGATCAGCTCGTCCAGCGAGCTTAGCACTACTGGTTGAAAAAGTTGCCAGTGCGTCGAGAAATCGGCGACATCATGGGGATGGAATACCTGCTTGATCGCAAGGGGAAGCGTCGATTGACCGCGTACTTCGACCGAATCGGCGGTGTCCTGAGGACGGCACCGCAGCGGACATCGTTTGCCACCTACGCCAAGGGCTTGATGGGCGAAGGGGAGCGGAAGAGCGCGGAGCCGATGGCAGCGCGAGCTTGCCCTGACCCGGAGCTTGTCGATGCCGCCCACCAACGGCTGACGTACTTCACCCGAGGCGCGGAATGGTCTGACCGGGAGGTGCGCCGGGAGGCCGCACGCTATGCGCTGGCGGCGATGACAGCCCGTGGGCCGGTCACGGACTGGCTCATCGACGACACCGGCTTTCCCAAGCAGGGCACGCACTCGGTGGGCGTGCAGCGACAGTACTCCGGCACGCTCGGCAAGATTGCCAATTGCCAGGTGGCGAGCTGCTCGATGGGTGCGTGGTCGCGAACGTTGCCCTCGGCTTTGGGATGGGTGTCGCGCCACTGCTTGGCGGTCTGGCCGAAAAGGGCGACGTTGAGCAGGTCGGCCTCGCTGGCGTAAACGAGGTTGGCCTGGGCCTTGGTGACGGCGGGCGGAATCAGGGACTCTTTGATGGCGTCGGTGTGGATGCGGTAGTTGATCTTGGCGAGGGTGCGCTGGAGGTTCCAGCCAAGTTTCAGGCGGTCGCTTTCCTCGTCCTTGAGGCGCTGAAACTCTTTGATGAGGTACAGCTTGAATTCCGGGCTGAGCCACGACCCAAACTCGAAGGCGATGTCCTTGTGGGCATAGGTTCCGCCGTAGCGACCGGCGCTCGCAATCAGACCTTTGGCGCCGGTGCCGCTAGAGACCGCCTGGAGATTGGGGCGTTGCGGGGCTCTCCCTGTCCGCCGCAATAATGCCGATCGACGACCGAGAAGCTCCGGAAACGGCAACCAGGATTGGCCTTCTCTGCCAACGTGAGTGAGACAGCTCTCCCCCCGAAGTTTGGTGAGCAGGGCGAGCGAGGAATCAGGATCCATGATCACGGCAGAGGTAAGGTCTCCAGCCAAGGAGACCGAAGTGACCGAGAAGGCAAAACGACGGACGTTTACCGTCGAGTACAAGCGGAGCATGTCGATGTGAGTGTCCTGAAATTGCTCGACGGCACGAAGGCATACCTGCACGCCATCATCGACAACTATTCCAGGAAGATTCTCGCGTGGACGGTGGCCGAGCGGCTCGATCCGACGGCGACCTGCCAGCGTCTCCTCGCCGCTGCCAAGCATGGTATTCGCGGGTCGGCCGCTGCTGTTCGCTGACTCCGGCATCGAGAACATCAATAGCGCGGTAGATGACACCCTGTTCAGCGCCTGCCTGGAGCGCGCCCTCGTGCAGGTCGATGTTGCCTATTCCAACTCGATGATCGAGGCATTCTGGCGTTCGCTGAAACACCAATGGCTTTACCTCAACTCGCTCGACTCGCTTTCATGGGTTCCCATATGGACCCAACTTCGGACAACGCGACCATCGCCAGGTGAATGCGTCATCCATATGCTTGGACCTCAGTCATAACCGATTGCCGACTCGGATTCTTGAAAGTGAACCAAGGAGGGACGAATGATATCGACCCGCATTCTATGCGCGCCTGCGGTAGCCGCTCTCACATTTTTCGGCATCGCGTGTTCGTCCAACACGCCGAGTGGAGGCAATGGTGGGTCCGGTTCAGCGACCGGTGGTGCCTCTGGCGGAGCCTTCGCGACCGCTACCGGGGGGACCGCTACCGGGGGCGTCGTCGAATCGGGTGGAGTCACGACCGGTGGCAACGGCTTGGGGGGCAAGGCCGGTAGTGGCGTCGGCGGATCCGCCAACGGAGGCTCCAGCGACGGCGGGAATGGTGGCTTCGAGAGTGGCGGTGACCGCGGCGGCTCAGCGGGCTCAAGCAACGACCGCTCGGGCGGCGGCGCGGGCAGTAGCGGCTCGGCTGGCAACGGCGGCTCGGCCAGCAGTGGCACGGGCGGCAGTTCCAATCCCCGTACCGGGGGATCTGGGGGCTTGGCGACCGGCGGCGGCAGAGGTTTGGGCGGAGCTTCCAGCACCGGTGGAAGCAGCTCCGCAGGCGGAGGCGCAGGCGGAGGCACTGGCACGGGCGGCACGGCGGGCGGCACGGGCGGAACCACGGCTACTGGCACCGCTTCGGGCAGCACTGGCTGCGGGAAGACCTCGACGCTGAAGTTCGGGTCGGTCCCGAACGAGAGCGCGTCTGCTGCTGCGGGATCGGGGAACGGTGTGGGCTTCGGTACCGGCGGCTATCTCACGATTCAGAGCAGCGGCCAGAGTCGGGGCTTTGCGTTGAGGCTTCCTGACAACTACGACAATAACAAACCGTATTGGTTGATCTTCGGATTTCACTGGAACGGCGGCAACTCCGCCCAGGTTGACAACGGCGGAACCTCTGGGTACGACTGGTCCTACTACGGACTCCAGAAGGCATCGAAGAATGGCGCGATCTTCGTCGCGCCCGATGGGCTCAACGCTGGCTGGGCGAACTCCGGCGGACAAGACCTGACCTTCACCGACGACATGGTCAAGCTGATCGAGGACAATTACTGTGTCGACACGACCCACATCATCTCCACGGGTTTCAGCTACGGCGGTGGTATGAGCTACGAAATCGCGTGTGCCCGCGCCAGCGTCTTCCGTGCGGTCGCGATCTTCGAAGGAGCCCAGCTCAGTGGGTGCGACGGCGGCAACGACCCCATCGCGTACTGGCAGATGGTCGGCACGGCGGACACCACATGCACCGAGGCCATGGCAACACCGCTACGCGACAGGTTCGTCAAGAACAACGCCTGCACCGTCCAGAGCCCGCCCCAACCGGCCAATGGTAGTCTGACGCATACCTGCACGAGCTACACCGGATGCT
Source organism: uncultured delta proteobacterium (assembly GCA_963824555.1). Taxonomy (GTDB): domain Bacteria; phylum Myxococcota_A; class Polyangia; order Fen-1088; family Fen-1088; genus Fen-1118. The sequence goes on from CAWGPW010000028.1 coordinate 25,583, forward strand.
CGGCAGGACATCCACTCCGCTGGTGCGTGCACGGCTCAGGGCATACTCCTGCTCCCATCGATGGAAGCTCGTCGCTATACGGCCCCGGCGGATCCTCCTGGGTCCCGGGAGACCTGTGGCCGTGGTTGACCTCGCTCTAGAAGGCCAGGATTAGGCGAAGGAAAAGGGCAACCAACTGGCCCAGAATCCGGCGCTGGTCGGAACAGCGGCGGTGTCGAGGCCCTAAACGCGGTTTAGGTAGTTCGCGATCACAGTACACGGCTTGGCCGAAGATGGAGGTTGGTCGGGATTTGGGCGGGGAGCCGACAGCATCCCTACTTTTGAGCCACCAATAGCGTAACGCTGTTCGCGGCTACGGAAAGTCCACCTATCGACCCGTTGGTTACCGTAGCATCTCCGGATGCAGCAGGAGCGGCGCCGCCGATGCTCTGGAACACCTTCACAGATGAGGTGGTGAAGTTGTTGACAGCCACGGACAGATTTGACTGCGCCGAGCTACCGACGTTCACCAACATGATCCACAGTTTCGTCGGTGCGGAGGCAGAGTCCGTGGAAGCATACGCGTGCAGGCTTGAGTAAGAGCTGGCCGCCCCTACGGAAATGTTGCCGAACTTGCCGCCGGCACCGTCGTAATTTCTGAACATCGCCCAGCCGTTGTAGACCGGCTTGTGGCTACCATCCTTGTTGTCCAGTGTGCGGAAGTACGCCGCTACGCGGACACCCATGGCGCCGAACCCGCCGAGCAGATCGGCCTCCTGGCTCGCCGCCGTAGTATCGGAGGCGTCGTTCTCTACGGTGTACTCGCTCACACAGATGCCGGTCCCGGGGTACGAGCTATTGATCCATTCCTGTTGGTGTGAGAACGGATTGTTGGTGTCCCAAATGCCAGTGGTCCCGGATTCCTGGTTTGGATAGTGCGAATCGAGGCAATCAAGAATGCGCTGATGGTTTGATGCCTCATACTGCGCGCCCTTCTGCAGGAGCGCGCTCGCTAGAGAACTATCCATCGCGTAGGGGCCAGACACGCCGCACATCTCGCTACTGAGCGAAATGAGCCCTTTGGGTTTCATGGCCGAGAGGAAGAGCACCTGGGACGACGGATCGACTTTCTTGATCGCGGTCGCGTAGGCCATGGTGCGATTCATGAAGTCGTCCGTGATGCTCGCTCCCGCTTCGTTGCCGCTGGCAATTGCCGTGTAGAAATCCTGGCAGTGCTGCCCCGGCGGATACAGGGCAGGCATCACGTCCGGACGGAGATCCAACCAGTAGTCGGGCTCGTTGTCCAACTGGTAATATCGTATACCGCCGCTCGCGGCACTTCCGAAAAGGCCGGTGAGGTGAGTGACCCAGTCCTGCATGTACGAGGTGTCGAGATTCTTCGACCCCTTGTCGACCAGCACGGACTCGCTCGTTCCGATGGACGTACAACAATTCACGTCGCCTGACGATGCGCAGGTGCTATTGGCTGGATCCTGCGAGGTGATCTCGTTCCCAACCCATCCGGTGATTGGAATGGTCATCAACGTATCGACGTTCTGGGTCTTGTTCCAGTTGACGAACCGATCGGCCGAATTGGTGAGGTTTGCTGGCGTCGCGGGCGTGGATGCGGAGGTATCGAAGATCTGCGTGCCGGAGACGTTTGCACACGCCCACCACCGCGCGGGATTGAAGATGTCGGCCTTCCAGTTGTAGGATTCGGTTTCGTCGCCGCCCCAACGGTTGAGAGCAGCTAGCTGGATTGAGTCGTCACTGCCCAGCGCTGGACCGCTGTCGTCAGAAGCCAGGGTGACGCCGTAGACGCCTGGCGATATCGGCGTCAGTTGTGATTCGAGATCGACAACCACACCGGTCGTTTGCGCCTTGCAGGTGTTGTCCGTCCCGCAGAGTTGGCTGGGCGGACACCCTCCGCAGGTTCCCTCGCACCCGTCACTGCCGCATGTCTTGCCCGCGCAGTCCGGCTGGCAGGCCGAGCTTCCACCACCGGAACCGCCCGTACTCGATGTTCCACCGCCGCCGGTACCGCCAGCATTCGTCGTTCCGCCGCTGCTGCCGCCGCCTCCCCCGCTCGCCCCACCAGCCGCCGTGCTGCCGCCTCCCCCACCGCCGACGATTCCCGTTCCCCCCGTACCCGGCCCGCCGTCCGTGCCCGGCCCGCCCCCGGCATTCGTTGTCGTGGTGGTGCTACCGGTCGTCAAGGTCCCGCCGCTTCCGAGCGAGCCGCCTGCCCCCACCTTGCCACCACTGCCAGTTGCTCCGCCGGTTCCAGTCGCACCGCCCGAGCTAAGACTGCCACCACTGCCCATGATGGCTTGCCCTCCGGTGCCGACCGAGCTGTCGGACTTCGTGCCGTTTCCTCCTCCCGAGGTGCTACACGCCAGGAGCGTGAGGAGGCCCATGCCAGCCAGAAAGCCGCTGCGAGAAGCCAGTTGCGAATGTATCATCGGTGAATTGTCTCCATTGGGACGGTTGGATTGTATGGAAGGTCGCCGAACAAGGTGGATCGAAACCCGTTCACTACACCCACCTACACACTGAAACTGGCCCTATTAGCTAATCCAAGCTGTGACAGCATCTGCGGGGAACGGCTCACGGGTTCGTCGGCATGGTCGGCCTGGCAAGTTCCTGCCGGCGAGGCCCTGGCCGTGCCCGGCAGCGCGACTTCGGCACGTTCAGCTTGGTGACCGCATCCTCGATGGCCTCTCAATATGCGACGGTCGTTAATCCCCGCTTTCAGCAGCGTCAGGCGATTCGTTGCCAGCGTCTAGACTCACGGCTGGGAGCGTGACATTCGGTGCTGCTTCACTGCGCAGTTGAGTGACTTCTGCCAACGTCAGGGCGCGCGAGTAGATAGCGATGTCATCGATCAGTCCGGCGTAATCCTCGCTGGGCAATCCCGAGCGGCCGATCAGGAGATAGGACAGGCCGGGGCTTATCGTCTGGGCAATGGGGGTCGGGTTGTCGCGGACGGCGCCGTCGACGTAAAGGGTCAAGGTCATGGCCTGCCCATCGACGACGCCTACCAGGTGGACGAAGCGATCGGTGGCCGACACGCCCAAGCCCTGGTGGGACGCGTAGGTGTCGACGCCATTGTCGGAGCCGATGCGAAAGCGAAAGGTGCATGCTTGCTCGACGCTGTTGACCCTCATGGCCCAGCCGCCTTCTCCAGCCAACTCGGTGCTGATCACGGAGATGTCGCGCGCGTCGACGGTTGGAATCTCGGTCCAAACGGACACGCTCCAACTGGGTGTCGCGTTAGGGAATCCCGGAACGGTGACATACTGCCCCAGCTGCAATGACAGGGCGTTACCGAAGTGACCGGCAGTAAAGGTGCCGCCGGTAATCTGGCCGTCATAGTTGTTGCCGGATGTATCGTGGAGAACATCTCCACCGCTTTCGTCGCAGTTCCAGTGCGCGACGAGCCCATCCCGCATCGGTGGCGGTGGCTGTGGCGGTTGCTGGTGGATGGTCTGAAGCGTACGGGACTGGCAGGCGGCCAAGCTCGCGACCGCGGCGGCCATGCCAAGCCATGCGGCAACGCTTGGGGGCCTTCTCATGGCAGCACCGCCAACCCCAGGAGGACGAGCACGGTCGGCTGTCCGGCTTTTGCCGGTCCACCGCTGCCAGCCAAAACATCCGCCGAAGGGATCGCCATCAGCGCCTGTGCTTCGAGCGACAGCTCGAGCTTCGAGCCCAAGGCCAACGCAAGCGCGAGGCCCGCGGAGCCGCAAAACGACGTTTGGGAGACGTTCACGCCGACCCCCTGGCTGGGAAGGGCCACATGACCGCTGCCGGCGACATGAAGAACGCCGAGGCCGAGCCCGGCTGCGACCGCGAGTCCCCAGACCGGCCTGCGCCGATACTGCAATTGAGCGGTGAGGGTGCTTTGGTGAAGGTCGGCCCAATCGCCGCCGTCGTCGATGCGCGCCGCACTGCCGAGCCCTGTGGCCACGGCCCGCGCGAGCCACCTCTGGTTGATCAACAGTCCCAGGTCCAGCATTGGCGCGAGCGAAGGCGTCGCCCCTCGCGTGAGCATCAGGGTTGGGCCTGCGGCGGCACGCAGCTGCACTCTTCTCGGTCGCGATGGCGGCGGCGACGGTGGTGGTGTTGCCGAGGCCGGCGCCGGAGCCGGTGCAGTGGGCGGCGGCGCAGGCGGTATGAAGATGTCGACCAGGCTGGCGCGAATGCAGCTCGGCGGTGCGAATGGCGAGGAGCTCGACCGACTTTTCGCCTGCGCCACTCGCATCGACACGCTTATGGACGAAGTTGCCGGTCATTCGGTCGAGAATCCAAAGGTCGGTTGCCTCAACGCCACGCACCCATACGAGCGCGATGGCAGCGACGGCGTGGTGGTCGCGCGCGATCCGTGCCAAATCCTCGGGCGTCTGCGGCGTGTCGGCGCTGTCGATGGTGCGGACCTCGACGCCAGTGCTATCCAGCTCGCCGCGCAGGCGGATCGATGCCTCCACGGACGACGCCTCGGCCGCGCTCTGGGATTTGGGCAAAACGATGACGACCAGCGGGCGCTGAGGGCGCAGCTGGAGATCAGTCGGCGGGGACGGCGCCGACACAAAGGTAAGCGCAGCCGCAAGCGCCGCGACGAGCATGCATCCGTTCTAATGCAATGCGAGTTTGTGCGCCAGCTCTGCGTAGGCTCCGTCGGGATAACGGCGAATATAGTCCTCCGCGAGGGGACGGGCCGCTTCCGAGCCGCGAAGCTCTTGCACCACGAGCATTTTGCGGCCGAGGGCCTCGGCAGCATAGCGCCCGCGCGGAGCCTCGCCGAGGTAGCAGTCGTACCAGGCCAACGCTTGCGTGGCCCCAGTTGACGATTCATCCAAACGCCCGAGCAGGAAGGCCGCCTCCGTCGCGCGCAAAGAACGCGGGAAGCGGTCGCGCTGGGCAAGCAGCGCTCGCCGCGCAAGTCCGGCGCGGTCGCGGTAGCGAGCAGCGTCAGCCAGCGCCGCCAAATCTTCGTTGCTTCGGCGTTCGAGAGAGACGTCGAATCCGGCGTCTTCGGCTTCGCTGAGAATGAGGTCCAGCTTTCCTGCGACAAACAGCGCCTGCCAGCTGGTCGCTGATCTGCGGCTGTGGTCCTTGCTCATCTCGCGCACCGTGGTTGCCGGTACCGGGCCTTCGGTGGGACGCTGCGATGCACCTTGCGCCTCTATCGTTGGCTCAGCGGTTGGCTCGGGCGCCGGGGCGGGGGCGTTTTCGCGTTGATCGAGGATCTTGATCTCACGACGAGGTAGATCGATGAGCAACTCGCGCTGATCGTGCAAAACGATCGGCTCGGTGGCAAGCGGCCCTGTCACAGCCACCGAGCCGCGGTGCAGTTGCAGTCGCAGGGTCCCTGGCTTGGGCGTCCACTCGAGGTCGAAGACGGTTCCTTTGATGTCGACGCGGAACGGTCCGGCGGCGACTGCCCAGTGCGCGCCCGGCAGCGGCGTCACGCGGAACTGGGCAGCACCATGCACCAACGCCAAGGTTGCACCGCGGGCCGTCACGTCGACGAGATTGGCGGCCGCTTCGGGACGAAGCTCGACCTCAGTGCCGTCGGAAAAATGCAGCAGGGATGTGTTCGGCAGATTTCCCGTGCTGGTGATTTGGCCGTGGTCGCCGAGCCGCGCACCGGTGAAAGAGACTTGCAGTGGCTTTTCGCCGCGCGGGCCACGCAGGGCCAGGACCGCCAGCGGAATCATCGTCGCAAGGCAAGCACCCGCGAACACCAAGCGCAGCTTTCGCCGTCGCCGATCCTGCCGCCGGTCTATTCGATCGCGTCGATCGCGTCGATCGCGTCGATCGCGTCGATTGCGTCGATTGCGCCGATCGCGCCGATCGCGAACGCCTTCCCACGCATTGGCCGAGGTCTGGAACGCGTCGGGCGACAGCTCGTCGCGCGTGAGCTTCGCAAGGTACTCTACCTCGGGACTTACGGTTGCCTCCACCTCTGGCGCGTCTTCATTCGTCATGCCACACCCTTCCGCCGCCCGAGCCGCGCCATCAGATCCTCATCGCCAGCCACCATGTCCGAGACCTGCTGCGAAAGGCGCGCCAGATCTCGTTTCACGGTTGCGAGGGAAACGTGCGTTGCTTGGGCGATTTCGGCCAAGCTGAAACCTTCCACATGGCGGAGAACAAAGATGGTTTGCTCGCGCGTGCCCAGGGTCTCGAGCACACGCAAGAACTGGCGCACCATGTGCTGGGCCTCGCTGTCGATCAAGCCCGTGCTTGGCTCTAGGGCAGTCGTGGCTTCCGTCAGCCCGACCCAAGACCACAGCCGCCGCTTTCGCATTTGCCACTTGAGGGTGCGGAGTGCTACGGAGACGACCCAACTGCGCAGCAGGGTCGGATCGCGAAGCGTGCGCGCGCTACGCAGGATTTGGCAGAACACCTCTTGCGTGATGTCGTGCGCTTCATCACGCGAACCGAGGCGCCGAAGCAGCAAGCGGAAGACCAGCTTGGAATAGCGCCGCCACATCTCTGCTCCAGCGTGCCGCTCGCCGGCAATGAGCGCGCGTGCCAGCACCTCGTCGCTGCACCTGGCAAGCTCCGCCGCGCGGTCGATTTCGGATGCGACTGCGCTCACCGGACGACGGTCTATGGGCACGCTACTCAACACTGTCCCTTATGTTGTGACGGAAGCATGGCTCCGTGGCTCACGGCTCGCCACGATTTGCCGCCCATCCGGCCATTTTAGCATCTTCCCCAAAAGGTTTGAGCCATTGCGGGACCTTCCTGCAACGGCTGAGAAGACCCCATGCGAACTCCTCGAGCCTTCGTTGTGTTGGCAGCGCTCTTCGTAACCTTCGGTTGCGCCAAGGCATCCGTCATCGGCTCGTCTCCCGGCGGCGGGGGCAGTGACTCGCCGGGAATCGGACAAGCGGGAAGCGGCGGGAGTGCCCCCATTATCACCTTACCGCCTGCCTCGGATGCGACCGTGCAGGCCGATGCCGAGACCATGAAAACAAAGGTGGAATGCGATGGTGGCGCGGACTGTACGTGTCCGCCGTTCAACCTTGCGGTCATGGGCAAGCCCGGCAAATGGGGCGCTGTCCCCAACGGCGATCCGCCCACGGCTCTCATGGACTGGCTCAACAGCAGCAGCGCCGGAACCGCACGTGCCGACAATTTCACGGACCGCAAGACCCTGACGCCCGACTTCCTGGCGACCTACAACGTCATCATCCTCGCCTCGCTCTCGGAAGATTCGGATGCAGGTCCATGGTGGACGTTCAGCGCAGACGAGATCGCCGCCTTTCAAGCGTGGGTCGAGAACGGTGGCGGTGCCATCTTCTTGAGTGGCTACTCGAGCGGGAACGAGCAGGCGCCCTCGAATCAGCTGCTCGCATTCGCGGGCATTCAATACAATCAAGATAGGGTCGAGAGCTGCATCGACTGGCAAATCTGCGGCTGTACGCACTCCTCTACATTGACCGACTGGGTCCGAACCGATCCCGTCATCGCGAGCCTCAGCACCGGCGTGACGATGGTCGGTTTCGAGGGCGGGCACTCGATCGTTGCTCCTGCCGACGGCCACATTGCCGCCACAGTCCTGGGAATGCCCGTCCTGGTGGGCAAGGTGGTCGGCAATGGCCGCGTGCTTGCGTTTGGTGACGAGTGGATCACGTACACCAGCCAGTGGACCGGCGTTGGCAACCCCAGCACGACGGATCCCAGCTGCCAGGGATTTCTTCCTCAGGACAAGTATCAAATTGCTCAATTCTGGTACAACATGATCCGCTGGTCACAACCGGCGGCGCAGTGTTTTACGATCGTCGACAGCACGAACCCAGTCGTTATCTGGTAGTGGCCTGGGCGAGCTTGACACCCGCAGGCATCTCGGCTGCGTTCAGCCATGGCGGGCCGGCCGCCGCCAAGACCATCACCACGGCCTGTCCGCGATGAGGCAATGGGTTGCTATACCGGGGAATGCCGTCAACCTCCGTAGCGCGAATAGGGCCGGGCTGGCGTTGCCGGCGTCACGCCCGGTTGGTAGACCGGGCTGCCGGTGGAGGTGATAGTGATACTGGAGCTCGTCAACCCGGGCGAGGTGGCCGTGATGACGCTGGTGCCTGAATAGTACGTCCGAAATTCAATTGCCGCTTGGCCTTCGAGAATGGCGATGTCCGACGCGGCACCGCTCCCCGGCGGCGTAAACGTGATGCTCGGCCCGGTCGGGAATTCGCCCGGTCCGGACGTCACCGTCAGCGTGACCGCCACGTTGTTACTGATCGCCTTGGCGTTGGCATCTACTACGGTGACATTCAACCATGCGTCCTGGGTACTCGAGGAGTGGCTCGAAACCAATCGCGGCCTCGGCAGCGTCAGGGCTGAGAGACGGAGTGATGGAAGCCTATTCTGGCCCACGGCGCCAAAGAGGGGGCTAGTTTGGACGCTATCCTGCGGCCGCGGCAATCAGCGCTCTGACTTTGGAGTCCAGGTCCTTGGCCACCTTCATTGCTTCCGGACTTTCATAAGGAGTCAAGTGACTGGCCATGGTGTCGTAGGACAAATGCACGCCGTCCGGTCGTTCGTCGACGAGAATGGTCACCGGCGCATACGATCCCGCATCGGGCACGTGCTCGACCATCTGCTTCATAACCAGCGGGTTACCGACAACGAACCGCAGCATGCGCGGCGCTTCCGCGCCTCGTTCCTTACCCATGATCATGCCGTGGTCGAAACGCATAAACTCCATAAACCCGGACGGCCCGATCTCCGCAGTCACGATCTTCTCCAACTCGGAATCTGTTTTGGCCGAGGAGATTTCCTTGTAAAGCAAGCTCATTTCGGGGTGGCCGACAGCCGCCTCCAAACTCTTGATGACGTCCTGGAATGGCTTGGACGACGTTACGCTAAACCGTTGCACGATGAGTTGCTTCTTTGAGCCGGGGGCTGCCGTTCTAGATTGCGAATGGCCATCATCCCTTAGATGGGCCTCCGCCTGTTCTCTAGAGCGGAAGTTCAAGACTTTGACCGTATTGGGGTAGTAACGGCGAGACAGGATGTCAAATCCTATCTCCATATCCGGATCAATAACCCGGAGGACTTCGCGCAGGCCGTGCGTCTTGAAGAGACCCATCGCCTTCTTAACCTCCCCTTCGACTTCCGGCTCCATCGTGTCAATGGAAGCGAGATCGACCAACAGCGAGAATCCTTGTCCCGGTAGGAGCTTTTCAAGATCGGAATACACCTGCTTCGCTTGCGCCCCATCGACATTCCCCTTGAAGTCGAGAATTACCACGTTGTATTCACGTCCATAGCTTGCTCTAATCATGATTGCTCTCCCAATACCCAATTTTTGATTAGGAACTCTGATCAGCGCGACTTCATCTGTCGGAGGCCCACGCGAGGAATGAATGAGGGCCCCCTTCTTAGATTCCGCTGCCCGTGTTGGGATTCAGGTGTCCTCGTCCCAGACATGGGTAACCTCGTCGAGAAACCTCGTGGCAAATAGGCTGGTTCAGCGACGTGGCGAGGGGCTGCGCTTCGGGACGCGGGCGAGGTGGAGGCCGAACCAGCGTCGCTCGTCGTTCCAGGTTCGCTCCAGGCGAAAGCCGGCGTCGACGAGCAGGCGAGCGATCATCGCGCGCGTGAACTTGTAGCTCGACTCGGTGTGAATGCGTCGGCCGGGCGCGAAGTGAAGCTCGGCGCCCGCAGTCCCGAGCCACACGTTTTGCGCGCCCACACTGGCCAGATAAAGCTCGATGCGGGAGGCGGCGCGATTCCAGCGCACCACGTGCTCGAAGCGATCGACATCGAACGTGGCGCCCAGGTCGCGGTTGATGCGCACGAGCACATTCTTGTTGAACTGCGCCGTCACCCCCTGGGCGTCGTCATAGGCAGGAACCAAGACTGACCCTGCCTTGCGCAGATCCGTTCCGATGAGGAAGGCGTCGCCCGGCAGCAGATGACGTCGGACTGCCCGCAACAACTTCCGCGCCGACGGGGGATCATAGTTTCCGATGTTCGACCCCAGAAACAGCAGCAATCGCCGTCCAGAGGGCGCAGCCAGAAAGCCCAGCTCCTCGGGGTAGCGGGCCACCACCGGCCGCACCGTCAGCCGCCGGAACTGCCTCAGCTTGGATTGTGCCAGGGACAGCGCCGCAGCTGACACGTCGACCGGCGTATAGACAACGCGCGCCTGGCGGTCGAGCAGTGCCGACAGCACCAGCTGCGTCTTCGAAGCCGTGCCCGCGCCCAGCTCGATCACATTCGGAGGCACCCCGGCCGCCTCGATGATCTCGTCGGCGTGGCTGGCCAGAATCCCGCGTTCGGTGCGTGTAAGGTAGTACTCAGGAAGCTCGGTGATGTCCTCGAACAGCGCCGAGCCCTGCGCATCGTAGAGCAGCCAGGGCGGGAGGCGCATGCGAGGCCGCAGCAAGCCCTCGCGCACGGCATCGGCCACGGCGCGCACGGAGGCGGCATCGACCGAACGAAACGCCGGGGCGGGACGCTGACTGCTCCAGACCTCGGCGCTCGCGATGTTCACGCGTCACGCGCCAGGCGAATACCGCTGGCCTGCCAGCGAGCCGCTGGCGGAAAGAAGTTGCGATAGGTAGGCCGCACATGACCGGCCGGCGTAAAACACGATCCCCCTCGGAGCACCATTTGGTTGCACATGAATTTTCCGTTGTACTCGCCGATCGCGCCGGCGGGCGGGCGATAGCCGGGATAGGCAACGTAAGGGCTCTGCGTCCAGATCCACGTGTCCCCGAAAAAACCGCTACCTTGGGTGGCCGGGTGGTAACGCCCGCTGTCGGCGAAATTTCCGAGCAAAGGTTCTTCGGCCGCCACGTGCTCCCACTCCTCCTCGGTGGGAAGCCTGGCCTCCGCCCAGCGCGCGAAGGCGTCCGCCTCGAAGTAGCTCACGTGGACAACCGGCTCGAGCGGATCGACTGGGCGCGGGCCGGCCAGCGTGTAGATCGCCCACTCTCGCTCCCCGTGGCTACCGCCCTGGCACGACTGCCAATAGAGCGGCGCCCGCCACTGTTCCCGCTGGCAAAGCTGCCAGCCGTCGGAGAGCCAGAAGCCCGGGCGCCGATACCCTCCGTCGCGCATGAAGCGGAGGTACTCCGCGCAGGTGACGAGCCGATCGGCAAGCGCGAACGAGCGCAAGAACGCTTTGTGCCGTGGCCCTTCATTGTCGAAAGCGAAGCCGGGCCCTTCGTGCCCGATCCAGATGACGCCGCCTGTGAAGGTCCGAAACGTCGTGGAACGCACCGCCTCGCCGTCCGGCCCGCGGTCGGCGACTCGAGCCGAAAGGGTGCCATACGCCGGCTGAAGGGGATTGCAACCGAGGGCGTGTTTGATGTCCGTCAGCAACAGCTCCTGGTGCTGCTGTTCGTGCTGAAGCCCGAGCTCAATCGTGGTCAGGACGATCGGCGAGGCGTTCCCCTCCTCGAGTACGCGCACCACCGCATCATCCACCTGGCAGCGGTAGGCCCGAACCTCCGCCAGCGACGGTCGTGACAACGTCCCGCGGCGCGCGCGCTCGAACCTGTCGCCGACGGCGTCGTAGTAAGAATTGAAGAGCATCCGGTAGCGCGGATCGGGCGACCGGTAACCGCCGGCCGCGTCCGTGGTCAGCACGAAGGTCTCGAAAAACCAGCTCGTGTGCGCGAGGTGCCACTTGGTCGGGCTGGCGTCCGGCATCGACTGAACTAACTGATCTTCGGCCGAAAGTGGATCGGCCAGAGCCTCGGTTTGCGCGCGCACGGCACGGTATTGGTCGAGCAATCGCATGAAGAAGGGGACACGGTTGAAGTGGAAGGATCAGGTCATACGGGCTGAAGATAGCGCCGAAATTTCGTCGCGGGAGGGAGACTGCGTCGCGAAAATCGGGGGGCTGCCCCCAAAATGGTCAATCGGCCCGCGTGGTCCCGTGCCGCCGGCCTGACCGTAAGGGCGCCGGGACGAGCACCCGTTCGACCAGATCGAATGCCCCCTGGACGGCCAGCGCGAGCAGGGACGCAGGGATCGCGCCTTGCAAGATCAGGGGGAAATCGTCCAGTCGAATACCGGTAAAGATCGGCTGGCCGAAGCCCCCGGCGCCCACCAGCGCCCCCAGGGTCGCGGTCCCGACGTTGATGACGGCGGCGCTCTTGATTCCGGCCAGGATCGTCCCGAGAGCGAGCGGCAGCTCCACCCGCCACAGGATCGCCCAGCGGGACAGGCCCAGCGCCGCCGCCGAATCTCGCACCGCGGGCGCGATGCCCACCAGGCCAGCGTGGGTGTTCCGTACGATGGGCAGCAAGCTGTAGAGAAACAGCGCCGCCATCGCCGGCAGGGCGCCTATCCCCAAGAGCGGTATCATGAACACCAGCAGCGCCAGCGACGGGATTGTTTGCACAACACCGACGGCTGCTAGCACCAGCTGACCCAGTCCCGGGCGACGCGCCGCCACGATCCCCAGCGGCAGCGCCACCAGGATCGCCGCCAGCAGCGACAGGCTCACCAGCATCAGATGCTCGCGTGTTCGCTCCAGCACCGCGCCCGTCCAGCTCCCTCGTCGCGCCTCTGCCCGGCCGCCCCGCTGTGCGACGAAGTCCGCCGCCACCTGGCGCTCGGGAAGGTGATCCAGCTTGGCGCGTGCGTTCATGGCGCGCATGGCGGCGATGTCGATCTTGCCTTCGAGCGTTCGCAGCGCCGCGAACGCCGCGGGCCAGCGCTGCTCGGCGTCCAGCCGGTAAAGCAAGATCGCCTCGTACTTGGGGAAGAAGCCGAGGTCGTCGCGAAGGACGGTCACATCGTCGCGACGGATCTCGGCGTCGGTTGCATAGAGATCTGTCACGTCGATGCGATCCTCCGCGAGGCCGCGGTAGGCGAGGTCGTGGTCCAGTCCTCGAACGTCCTCGGCGGCGAGTCCATAGCGGGCCACGAGCCCCGGCCAACCATCGCGCCGGCTCATGAATTCGTCGCTGAGGCCGAAGCGAAGCCCAGGGTGTTGCCGCAGCTCGGAGATAGTCTGAATGCCCGCGGCGGCGGCCCGCGCGCGTCGCATCCCCAGCGCATAGGTGTTGTCGAACCCGAACGAACCGCTCAGACTGACGCCGTGCGGTCGGAGCGCCGCGCGCAGAGACGCGACGTCCGCGGCGCCCTGTCCGTGCAGGATCTCTTGCAGCACGGTCCCGGTGTATTCGGGATAGGCGTCGATGCGGCCCGACACCAGGGCGTCCCAGCACAGCCGCGTGCCGCCGAGCGCCGCCCGATGCTCTACCGCGATCCCGGCGGCGGATACCATCAACGCCACCACCTCGCCTAGGATTACCGATTCGGTGAAGGCCTTCGATGCGATCCGGAACGCTGGTCCGGTCGCAGGCTGGGCCGGGGCGGGCGTCGGCGCGGGCGCAGTGGCAGGCGCCGTCGCCGCGTCGGCCGGCTCTCCCACCATCAGTTTCACGACGACGATGACGCTCAGGTGTCGCGAGGAGAGGTTCATTTCGACCGCTGCTCCGGCGCGTGCCCGAACGCCAGCAGCGGCTGCGCGGCCACGAACTTCGTGATGAAAGGATCGGTGGGGGAGCGCACGAGCTCCTCCACGCGTCCCTGTTGCAGCACGCGTCCCTGCCGCATCAATGCCACCTGGCCCTGATCCCGCGCGAAGAACGCCGCCTCGGAGAGGTCATGCGTGACCAGCACCACCGCCTTCGCCGTCTGCTGGAAGACCCGCACCAGATCTTGCTGCAGCTCCGCCCGCACCAGGGGATCGATCGACCCAGGGGCTCATCGAAGAGCAGCAGATCGGGGTCCAGCATGAGCGCGCGCATCAGGCCCACCCGCTGTCGCTGGCCTCCCGATAGCTGAAACGGATAGCGGCCAAGGGCGTTGATGGGAAAACGGGTCAGCGCGGCGAGCTCGGCCTGCCGTTGCTCGATGCGTGCGCGTGGCCAGCGCAGGTGCCGGGCCATCAAGCTGACGTTCTGCCCGGCCGTGAGGTGCGGAAACAGTCCTCCCTCCTGCACGACGTAGCCCATCGACCGCCGTGCCCGCTGCACATTGGCGGGGGATAGCAACTCGCCGCGAAAGCGGACCTGGCCGGCGTCCGGCCACAGCAGCCCCAGCGCCATCCGCAGCACCGTGGTCTTGCCGCAACCGCTGGGGCCGATCAGCACCAGCGTGTCGCCAGGGGCCACCGACAGATCGAGCGGCTCTATCGCCACGACCGCCTCGAAGGTCTTCGAGGCGCCCACGAATTGGAGCAGGGGCGCAACGTTGGTGATCATTCGCGCAGGGGGCCAGGTTGCCCCGACTGCCAGCAAGATACGATGGCGAAATCGCCTGCGAAGTTTCACCTAGAACCACCTCGCCCCGCGCGGCGGGCGAGGGCGCGGCGAAGCCGCGGGGGCAGGTGTAGGGCGTGGAGGACCTGAAGTGCCCGCAGGGCTGAGAGGTCGCCGAGCGCAGCGAGGCGGGCGAGCGTAGCCCAGCTTTGCTGGGCGCAGCGAGGGGGGACCGGGGGACTGCGAGCGAGAGCGAGCCAGTCCCCCGTAAGATACTAGGGGCTCGCTGCTGCGAAAGTTGCCTCGCGCGGAGAGAAACGGCGGGCATACTTTCTCCCTTGGCGATCGATGACCGGCACCTCAACCTGGAGATCCGCTCATGAAGAAATCAGACCCGTCCTGTCCGCATCTCGAAGCCATCAACCCGCACACGCGTCCGAAGTCTCAAGGCTGCGCCGAATGCCTGGCGATGGGGGACGCGTGGGTGCACCTGCGCCTGTGCATGCAGTGCGGGAACGTGGGCTGCTGCGACGACTCGAAGAACCGGCACGCCACCAAGCACTTCCACGCCACCCACCACCCAATCATGCGCTCCCTGGAACCCGGCGAGACCTGGGGCTGGTGCTTCGTCGACAACCTCGGCTTCGATCCCTTGATCGAATAGCCTCGCAAACGAGGCGCCAGCAACGCTCCCGCGGTCACAGGTCCGCCAGAGCCTTGAACACCATCTGGATCGAGACCGATCCCTCGCCGACGGCCGAGGCGACGCGCTTGACGTTCCCCGAGCGCGCGTCGCCAACCGCGAACACCCCCGGGATAGTCGTCTCGAGCAGGTAAGGGGCGCGCGCAAGCGGCCAGTGACCGTCCGTCAGATCGTCCGCGTTCAAATCACCCCCTGTCTTGATGAAGCCATGATCATCGAGGCGCACGCAGCCCTTCAGCCAATCGGTGTGCGGGTCGGCGCCGGTCATCATGAAGACGTGCCGGACGGGCAGCGTGTCCGTCTTTCCGCTGGTGAGCTCGCGGCAACGGACCCTATCCAGCCACTCCGTCCCCTCCAGCGCGTCGATCTGGGTGTGCGTCTTCAGCACCACGTTCGGGCTGTCGGTGATGCGCTGGATCAGGTAGCGCGACATACTGCTCGCCAGACCCTCGCCCCGCACCAGGATCTGCACGCCCGAGGCGATCTGCGACAGGAACACGGCGGCCTGACCGGCGGAGTTCCCCCCTCCCACGATAGCCACCTCCTCGCCCTCGCACATCTGCGCCTCCAGATGGGTGGCACTGTAAAACACGCCGTTGCCCTCGAACCGGGACAGCTCTGGTAGGTCCGGCTTGCGATAGCGGGCCCCCGTTGCGATGATCAAGGCGCGCGTCAGAACCACCTCGCCATTTTCGAGGATGACTTTGTAGGGGCGGCTGTCGCAGTCCAGGCGCACCGCTTGTCGCGCGATCGCCACCTCGGCGCCGAACTTCTCGGCCTGGGTCAGGGCGCGCCCGGCCAGCGCTTGTCCGGAGATCCCTGTGGGAAATCCCAGGTAATTCTCGATCCGAGAGCTGGTGCCAGCCTGCCCACCTGGGGCCGTCCCTTCAAGCACCAGCACGTCCAGCCCCTCCGAGGCCGCGTACACGGCGGCGGCCAGCCCGGCCGGGCCGGCCCCCACCACCACGACGTCTCGCACCATCTTCGCGTCGAGCTCCGGGCGGAGGCCCAGCTCCGCCGCCAGGGCCTCGATCGACGGATTCTTGTGCACGCGGCCGCCCGAGCACACCACCACCGGCACCTCGGCCACGCCGATCTGAAAACGATCCAGCAGCAACTGCACGCTGGGGTCGGTCTCCACCTCCTGATAAGTGAACGGTTGGTTGTTGCGCACCAGGAACTCGCGCAGCTTGAGCGTTCCGACCGAGTGGCGCGACCCGAGCAGGACCAGTCCTCCGCCTCCCTGCGCGATCAGGGCGACCCGCCGAAGAATGAACGCACGCATCAGGATCTCGCTCAGCTCGGAGTCCCGCTGCACCAGCGTGCGCAGATGCTCACGATCGACGACGACCACCTCGCCGTCCTCGACCACGCGGCCCTGCACTAGGCTGCGTCGGCCCGACAGCATGTTGATCTCTCCGGTGAACTGCCCCGGCCCATGCAGGACGACCCGTTCGAAGCTTTCGCCGACCGGGCGCAAGATCTCGACGGCCCCGCTGACGACGACGTAGAAACACGTCTCGCGATCCCCAATCTCGAACAGGATCTCACCCGCCTTGACATTGCGTCGCTTGCCGATAGTGCAGACACGGCTGATCTGCGCCTGGCTCAACTCGGAAAACATCTGCTCGCGGCGGCTCTCGTATATATCAGCCATTTGACTTTGTCCTAAGATGCCGGAGGACGTGATCGGGAGCTACCTCAGGATGCAACACCAATGCAGATTGCCCGGACTGGGCCTACGGGTGCTGATGACCTCTTGGCGCAGCACAGCTGTTCGTCGAGGTGGCATGTGGGATATGAATGTGCCACTATATTCTGGAGATGGCACATCATCGAGCAATCGATGTGACTCTTGGCCCCCAGGGACGGTTGGTGCTGCCAGCCCCCTTGCGCAAGGCGCTGGCCCTGGTTCAGGGTGACGGGCTGGTTGCGCGCGTTGAAGGAACCGACCGTATCGTGATCGAGAAACGCAGTGCCGGGCTGGCGCGCCTGCAAGAGCGATTTGCCCGGACACGCGGGCACAAGGATCTGGCGGCAGAGCTTATTGCTGACCGGCGGGCCGAGGCGCGACGGGATGCCCGCTGAAACCGCCGCTCGGTCGCCCAGCGCTGTCCTCGACGCCTCCGCGCTGCTGGCCTACCTGCAGCGCGAGCGCGGGTACGCGGTGGTCGAGCCCGTTCTCGAGGATGCTGCCATCTCGGCGGTAAACCTGTCCGAGGTTCTACAGAAGGCTCGGGCCGCTGGGGTCGACACGAATGGCCTGGAGGACGACCTCGATGCGGTTGGAGCTCGCGTGTACCCCTTCGATGCGGAGGATGCTGCGTGTGCCGCCGAGATGTGGGGGAACACGCGCAAGTTGGGTCTCTCGCTTGGGGACCGTGCCTGCTTAGCGCTGGCCAAGCGGCTTCGCGCGCCGGCCTACACCGCGGATCGAGCTTGGGCTGAGGTGAAGGTGCCAGGCGTGACCGTCAAGACGGTTCGGTAGCCCCGACTGGGTCTCGTGGGTGGGCCGAGTCCACAACCTGCGCAACGCCGCCCTGGTGGTGGTGGGCGATGTCAGGCCCGACGACGTCATCAAGGTCGCGACCGAGCTCTCGCTCAAACAGGGCGCACCGTCGTGGGTCGAGCCGATTCCAAGTATGCCGCCGCTCGCGCTGAAGCCAGCCGGCGACGAGCACGTGGCTGCGGTGGTGACGCCACGGCCGGGCGCGCTGACCGACATTCGTCTCGGCTGTGCGCTGCCGCCGATGAGCCCCCAGGACCGGACGGCGTACGAGCTGCGGAGGCTCGCCATCCAGGAGCACGTGAAAGCAGTCAGCAGGGCGCGGCCATGGTGATCGTGGCTCGACGGGTTCTGGTATACCTCCCCCATGCAGCGCCGATTTGCGTTCGCGATGGTTTTGGTGTTTGGACTTGTCTTCGCGCGGGAGGCGCTTGCGGCCGAGCCCGACGTTGCGCCCTCTTCGGTGCAGGCGCAGCCATTGACGACACCGGCCGGCTTGCTCGCCGCGGCCGATGCAGCCGTCGGTGCAGGCGATTTACGGCTGGCGCGCTCGCTCTTCGAGCATCTGGCCGCCCAGTTTCCTGCCACGCGCGAGGCGAGCGAGGCCCGTCGTGCGCTTGCCATCATCGCTGCGCGTGTGGCGCCTGCAGGGCACGCGCCGCCGCCGGCTTCGGCACTGGCGGCGGGTGGAACCGCCGTCGCGTCGGCCACCCACGACGACGAGGTCGTCGTTCGCAACGAGCCCTATTCGCGAAAGACCTCGGAACGGCTGCGTCTGACCATCTGGGAGAAGGTCGACTTCAGCGTCACGTCGTTTCTCTACGGCATGTCGCTCGGTCTCTCCTTCGCGCTCAGCCAGGATGCTCGCAGTACCTCGGATGTGCTGACGCCGGTCGCGCTCGGCGCAATCGCCTACACGCTCGGTTCGGTATGCTTTCTCAAGCTGGCCAACCCCGATCGCGGCGATCTGCCGCTCGCCCTGGCCATCACCTCTTATGTTCCGACGACCACTTTGCTGGTCCTGAGCGCGACCGATGCAAATCCGAATGGCCGCACCACCGGCATGGCGACCACGGTCGCCGGATTGCTGTCGATTCCCATCGCGGTCGTGGCCGCCCGGCATCTCGACCTCGATCCAGGCGACACCCAGCTTGTGCGGGATGCCGGCTTCTGGGGCCTGGCCCTGTCGACCGTTGGCATGCTGGGATTCGGTGGACACACGGCCTCGTACTACGGCTCTTCGCAGTACCAATCGCCATCCGGACGCAAGATCGCGGTCGCGGGCCTGGTCGGGTTGTACGGCGGCCTTGGCCTCGGTTTGCTTGGCGCCGGGGTCAGCGAGGTCTCGCTCGAGCGCGTGCGAGTGACCACGTGGGGAGGCTACGGCGGTGCTGTGGTCGGCCTCCTCCTGGGTGCCGCTGCCAACAACGGCCGCGAGCAGGACACCTATCGCGGCGCAGCCATCGGAGCACTGGCGGGCCTGGTCATCACCTTCCTGTCGACCAGCAGTCTCGACGGCATTCCGGACGAGGACCCGCCGCGCCTGTCGTGGCATCGCCGGCTCACGCCGACGCTGGTGCAGGTGGCCGGAAGGGACGGGAGTCTTCATCCTGGTTTCGGCGTAGGCGGAACGCTCTTCTAGCCGCGTAGGGAATCGCTCCAGACGAACGGGAAAGGTTGCTTGACGCCGTGCCAAGCAAGTGGAATCGACGGTGGACTAGCCTCGTGGCCCGCATGCGCACAGACGCGTCCTCGCCGCTTCCCTCCTTCTTCCTTGCTAGTCCGAGATGGCGACTATCCACAGTATTCGTCGCCCATGTTGTTGCACGCCCATGTCACCGGGCGCGTCAGCACGCCCTATTCCCGAGCGGCATCAGTTGCGGCTGTAGGGGCGCGTGTCTGCCTTGGGCGTAGTCCCCTCGACCCACGCAGGACTGCCCTGCGACGTGACGGTGACGCTCGAGCTGCTCAAGCCGGGCGAGGTAGCCTGGATGACCGACGTGCCGGCGTAGTAGGTACGGAATTCAATCGCGGCTTGGCCGTCGAGGATGGCGAAACGATGTGCTCCTGGCGCGGCCAGGGGGCAGATGGCCGTGACGCAAGTGCTTGGATTCTAGGCAGATCTCGAAATCCGTCTCCGCCGTGAGCTATTCGCGCCTGCTCAGGTATCATGTTTGTGATGGTCCTTTCCGGGAAGCAGGTTTCCCTCCTGCCCGCCCCCGACGCGGTCAGCGATGGCGAATTGGTCGTTCGCTCGCTGGGCGGCGACCGCTGGAGCCGGGACGTGCTCTATCGTCGACATGTGCACTATCTTTTGGCTATCTCGACCCGGCTGCTGGCCAGTCGCAGCGAAGGCGAGGAAGTCGTGCAGGACGCCTTCGTGGCGGGTTTTGGTCAACTGGGTACCCTTCGCGATCCCACGGCGTTCCGGCCCTGGCTGGCTCGTATCGCGATCAACTTGGCGCGACGTCGTTTGCGCCGGGGGCGACTTCTGCGACTGTTTGGCCTTGATCGAGGTTTTGAAGACGCGACCTTGGAGGCGTTGGCCGCGCCCGAGTTACGCCCCGACGACCGCGCGGAGCTCGCGCTGGTCGACCGCCTGCTGGACCGCCTGCCGACCAATCTGCGCATTGCCTGGATGCTCCGTCGGGTCGAAGGGCTTCCTCTCGCTGAGGTCGCATCCGCGTGCGGTTGCTCAATCGCCACGGCCAAGCGTCGCATCGTCGCTGCGGAGGCCGAGGTGAACCGCCACGTGTCCTTTCGGGAGGGGACAACATGAGCGAGCTGCGATTTCCGGTGAAGGACTACCTTCGAGATCCGGTGGACGAACAAGCCATCCATCGCATGGCCGAGAAGATAGACTCGCGTCTGCAGCACCGCAACTACCGGCGACTCCTGCCGCTGGTCTTGCTCGGCGCGACGGCTGTAGCGGCCATCGTCGTGGCTTCTTCCCATATCCACCGCGATGCTGGCCCCTTGCTGTTCGCCGATGGTCGAGAGCTGGTGGGGATGGATGCCGACGGTGCCATAAGAGAGCTCGCTCTGTCAGACGGTTCGCGCATTCGACTCTGGCCCGGGGCACACATCGAACCACTGCAGAGCTCGGGGGACGCCTTTTCGGCCATCGTGAGGCAGGGCCGTGCCGACTTCGACATCCGTCCGGGCGGACCGCGGCGATGGGTCATCGAGTGTGGCCTGGCTACGGTCGAGGTGGTTGGAACCGCGTTCGCCTGCGAGCTTGGGCCTGGCCGCCTGCGCGTCGTGGTACGTCGGGGCGTGGTGCTGGTGCGCGGCGAACGTGTCCCCGACCGGGCCCGTCGCCTCGCGGCCGGCGAGAGCCTAGAAATCGTGGAAGACCCGCAGGATAGTCCCCCCGACGGCACCGGCGCCCGCGCTCCTCTCGCGTTACCCGAGGGCCTCGGCGCTTCCGGCTCCGCCGACATGGAGAGCGCTGCGGGCGTGTCTGTCCGCGAAAGGGACAGAGCCCGCACGGCCGGGGCACCAACGTGGCGCATTCTCGCTCGACGTGGTCGCCATGACGAAGCGTTTGCGGCCTTGGGTGCCGAGGGCGTTCGGCGTGAATCAAGAAGGTTGGGCGTGGACGATCTGCTGGCTCTTGCCGACGTGGCCCGACTTTCCGGACACCCAGCCGAAGCGGTGTTGCCGCTGGAACGTATCCTCGCTGAATTCACACACGATGCTCAGGCGCCACTTGCCGCTTTTGCGCTAGGGCGACTCGAGCTGGATTCCTTGGGCCACGCGCAAGCTGCTGTCTCGGCGTTCCGCAAGGCCCTGGATCTCGGCATCCCGCGCAGCCTACGCGAGGACGTCCGCGCTCGTCTGGTAGAGGCCTACGCTCGCAGTGGCGACGCAAGTGCTGCGCAACACGCGGCGGACGCATACTTCGGCGAGTTTCCTGACGGCCGCTACGCGCGAGCTATTCAAGGTTGGCTCCATCTCCGATGAGGATTCACGCGAGGCTCCGACGACGAGCCCTTCGGGATTGCGTGGAGCTTGCCGTGCCCTTCGCGGTCTTCCTGGCTGCGCAGGGGGGCCAGGCTTCGCCCCTGTTCGCGCCACCCGCGTCCGAGGCGCATTCCGTGGTGCTATCGCTGCCGCTCTGCAAGGTCGACGTGTTCCCGCTGGTTGCTTTCGTCGATTCGCTGCGGGTCGAGCTTGCCGGCAGGGGCCTTGACTGCTGTACGCTGGCGAATCCGGGTGACGGGATAGCGACGGCCGCTGCTCTCCAAGTGAAGGTGGAGATCGTCCCTTGCGTGGCTGATGCGGATCGCGTGCAGGTCACTGCCTATTCCCCTGCCGATTCGCGCACGGTCGAGCGGCAAGTTTCGCTGGCAGACGTGGTGCAACCGGCCCGGCCGCGGGCGCTGGCCCTCGCTGTTGCCGAGCTGATACGCTCGCTCGGACTGGGTCGGGGCGAATCGTCGAAAACTATTGCCGTGTCCGCCCAAGCTTCTGCCGCACCGCCGCCCTCGCGGCCCGAAGCTGCGCGGCTGACCGCACTTTCGATCCACGTCGAGGCCGAGGCCCGCGGTTTGCCCACGCGTCAGACGATCATGTGGGGTGGGCGAGCACGATTCACGGGGCAAAGGCGGATGTTCCACGTCGATCTCGACCTGGGTGCAGACTACGCCCGCGCGCGGAGCGAGCTCGGGAACGTGTTTCTACTCAGCGCGAGTGCGGGTCTTGGCCTGGGTCCTCGGTTTGCCATCCGGAACCTCATCTTGGACCTCGGGCCGCGCGCCGAGCTCGGGTGGGCTTGGATCCGGGGCGAGCCGGCGTTCGCCGAGGTGCGGAGCGGCTCGGGCTCCGACATGATTTCCTGCATCGGCTTTCGTGCGTCGATCGAGGCTCCGGCGCAAACGAAGATCCGACCCAGCCTCACCCTGGAAAGTGGCGGTGTCATCCAGGGGGTGAAGGCCGAAGTAAACGGCAAGACCGTGGCGGGGATAACCGGTTACTACCTGCTTGCCGCACTCGGTATCGCGGTGTCGCTCTGAGCTCCTGCTCTGCGATGTGAGCCATTTCGCGTGGATAAAGGATCGGCCAAAGTATCCTGCGGACGCATGAAGCCCCCACGCATCGTCATGGCGTTAGCTCCTCTCCTTCTTGCGGGGACTGGTTGTTCCAGCTCGGTGAACGCGCTCTACCTCGATAGCACCGGCGACGCAGGCGTGGGCAGTGCGGCCAGCATCGACTCGTCCACGGGTAGCCCGACCGGCTTCGGGCCACTTCCGACTCCGGCTCAGGTCGCCTACCAGCGCGCCGAGCTGACGGCATTCATGCACTTTGGATTGAACACGTTCGACGGGACCGAGTACGGGGACTCCGCCCAGGATACGCCGTCGCTCTTCAGTCCGACCAACCTCGATGCAAACCAATGGGTGAGCGCACTCGAGGATGCCGGCTTCCTCCAAGCGATGCTGGTCGTCAAGCACAGCACGGGGTTCTGCCTGTGGCCGTCGGCGTACACGGACTACTCGGTCAAGAATAGCCCGTGGAAGAATGGCCAAGGGGACGTGGTCAAAGATTTCACCGACGCCGCGCACGCGGCCGGAATGAGAGTTGGCTTCTACCTGTCTCCGTGGGACGAACACTACCCAAGCTCGAGCCCAGACTACGAGTCTTACTTCAGGAACCAGCTCTACGAGCTTCTGACGAACTATGGCCCCGTCGATGAGATCTATTGGGACGGGTACAACGCGCCCACGTCCCTCGACTGGCCGGGGATAGCGCAGCTGGCCAAGCAGTTGCAGCCCGCCCTCCTAATCTGGATAGGCCCGGAGATCGCCACGACCGGCGCAGACCTCCGGTGGATCGGCAACCAGACCGGACAGGGAAGTCGTTCGACATCGAGCGTTGGCGATATCCCCAACGGCGGACCATCGAACGTATGGTACCCACCTGACGCACCGGTTTCGGATCGTAACCCCAACTGGTTCTGGCATCCGGACGATACCGTCATGTCACTCAAATCGCTGCAGACGATCTACTTCAATACCGTCGGCATGAATACGACGCTCGTTCTGAATGTGCCACCGGCCACGACCGGCCAGTTCGACACGCCGGATATCAACTTGCTCCAGCAGTTCGGGAGCTGGTACTCGTCGCTTTACCAAACGAACCTTCTCCGCGGCCAGCCGACGACGGCCGACTCGACGTGGGCGAGCGCGGGCTTCGGCACAGCCAATGTGGTCGACGACGATGTCAGCACCTACTGGGCCGCAGCCAGTGGCGCGCGGTCGGCGCGGATCGAGGTGACCCCTACCTCCGCCATCACGGTTGGCGTCATCAGCATCCGCGAACCCATCGAGCTGGGAGAGCGGGCGACCCGGTACCACGTCGAGATCAAACGGAACGGTGCCTGGAACATGAGCCCGACGGACGCATCGGGCGCAATCATTGCGGGCACCGTCATCGGCCAACGGCAGCTCTGGCAGCTCAATTCCACGACGGCAGATGCCATTGCGCTGGTCATCGATTCGGCAAAAGACGCTCCCGCCATCGCCGAGCTCAGCGCGTATTGAGTACGACGTAGCCAGGAAGGGGTCGACGCCGAAGGCGCGCGGCGCGGCGCTGCCCGTCAGCAGCGCGCGCGACCCTACGTTCCAAACCCGTCTGACCTGAAACCACCTCGCCCCGCGTAGCGGAGCGAAGCGGGGAGAGGTCGCCGAGCGCAGCGAGGCGGGTGAGGGGCTGCCCGTTTCACGCCTGAAGGATCCGGGCCATCGGCCCGGCGGCGGTACTGGGAGGTTGGCTGAGAGAAAAATAACCTGCCCAGCGTGAGCCATTTGGTGCGGGCAAAGGATCAGCCAACAGGGACACAGCTCATCGCTGAGCCCGGCGGCCTGAGCGTCATCGCCAGAGAGCAAAGCAAGGAGCTACAATGATTTCCAGCCATTCCACCGATGCGGGACACCAGAACCGATTTCCATGCCCTGGCGCGATGGTTCGCAGGCCACCTGGACGTCGGAACAGTCGGCCGTCTACCCACGCCACGGGCACGCTCGCTGTCGCTGCGCTTGCGATCCTGAGCGCCTCCTGCTCGTCGAGCACCCGAAAGGATGGCAGTGGTGGTGGAGCTGTGGGAACCGGGGGCGCTTCCGGAGGCGCGATTGCGACGAGCAGTGGAGGCGCGGGTGGATCCGGCAGCATGACGAGCGGAGCCGCAGGGAACGGCTCAGGAGGCAGCGCCGTTGGCGGCGCCGCCGGGTCCGCCAGCGGTGGCTCCACCACTATCCGCGATGCTTCGGGGAGTGGCGGCAATGGCAGCGGTGGAGCCGGCAACGGTGGCTCCCAGGCAGGTGGGACCACCGGCGGTTCTGGCAGCGGTGGCGCCGTCGGCAGCGGAGGTACGAACGGCGGTGGCGGTACGACCGGCGGCGGGACAACAGGCGGAACAACGGCCGGCGGGGGTGCGGCAGGCAGCGCCGGCGCCACGGGCAGCGGCGGTATGAGTGGCAGCGGCGGTATGAGTGGCAGCGGTGGGACGACTGTCGTTCAAGCTTGTCCCGCCTTGTCCGGCGCCCCGGCCGGCACCCCGCCCCTTCCGAGCCCAGCTCAGCTTTCCTACCAGCGCACTGAGATGACGTCGTTCCTCCACTTTGGAATGTCCACATTCGACGGCACCGAGCAGTGCAACCCGAGCGATCCGGTATCCATGTTCGCTCCGACGAATCTGAACGCGACCTCGGTGGGCCAGTGGGTGACCGCACTCAAGGGCGCGGGTTTTCGGCAAACCATGCTGGTCACGAAGCACAGTTGCGGGTTCGTTCTGTGGCCGTCGAAATACACCGACTACTCCACCAAGAACTCGACGTGGAAGGGAGACGTGCTGCAACTCTGGACAGACGCCATGAAGGCGAATGACATGAGGATCGCGATCTATCTCAGCCCCTGGGACTCGCACTACCCGAGCTCGAGCGCCGACTACCAGACCTACTTCACAAACCTGCTCACCGAGCTTTACGCCTACGGCAACTCCTACGAGTTCGAGTTCGACGGATTCAATTCGATTGTCGATGGCAACCCTAACACCAATTGGAAGAACATCTTTCAACAAATCAGGCAAGCGCAGCCCGACACCCTCATCTGGGCGGGTCCGGAGATCGTAGCCACCGGAGCGATTCCGGATGTGCAGTGGATTGGCAACGAGAATGGAACTGGGAGCCGCTCTACGTCGAGCCTCGACACCACGAATTGCGGGGGTGGAAACAACTGGTGCCCGTACGAGTGCAATACATCGAGTCACAGGCCGGACTGGTTCTGGCATCCCGGCTCAAGTCCGATAGCGCTCGCCGACCTGCAGAAGAACTACTTCCAAACGGTTGGCATGAACTGCACCTTCAACTTCAATGTTCCGCCCTCGAACACCGGGGAGCTCGACCCCAAGGATGTTAGCCTTCTGCAACAGTTCGGACAGTGGTACGCAGGGCTCTATCAGACGAACCTGCTCAAGGGACAGCCGGCCACAGCGGACTCCACGTGGGCGACCGCCGGCTTCGAGGCCAGCAAGGCGGTGGACGATGACATCTGTTCGTATTGGGCGGGCGCCAGCGGCAAGACCTCCGGCCGCCTCGAAGTCACCCCGGCATCGCCCATTACCGGAAACCTGATCAGCATCCGTGAAGCCATCGAGCTGGGCGAGCGCGTGAAGAAGTATCACGTCGAGATTAAGCAGAACGGCAGTTGGGTTACCGCTCCCACGGACAAGTCGGGAACGAAGATTCAGGGCACCGCGATCGGCAATCGTCAGCTCTGGCAGCTCAACGGGACGAGTATCGAGGGGATTGCGCTCGTCGTCGATTCGGCAAAGGACACGCCCGCGATTGCCGAGCTCAGCGTCTACTGAGGAGCCTTGCGATGGCGATGCATCCAACAATTCCCTTGTTTGCCGCGACCGCGTGGTTGCTAGCAGCCTGCGGCAGCACCGGTTCGTCAGGCGGATCCAGCACGGGTGGAAGCGGCACGGCCACCGGCGGAAGGTCAGGCTCCGGCGGAGCAACCAGCGCGGGAGGATCCGGAGGCGGCGGCGCCACATTGTCAGGAGGCAGCGGCGCGGGTGGCACCGCAGCGGGGGGAGCTGCGGCCGGCGGCGTATCAGGGACCGGCGGCGCTGCTGGATCCGCAGGCACGCCGCCGAGCTGTCAATCAAGCGGGTCTGGCGTCTCGGACTGTGGATCGAACAGCGAGAGCTGTTGCACCAGCAACAAGATCCCAGGAGGCACCTTCTACCGGACGTACACGAACGATGGCAGCGGTGCCCAAAATACGGCCGATCCAGCAACGATCAGCGACTTCCGCCTCGACAGATACCTGGTGACGGTCGGCCGGTTTCGGCCGTTCGTGGCGGCATGGGACCAAGGCGATGGGTACGCACCAGAGGCGGGCTCAGGCAAGCACGTGCATCTCAGCGGCGGCCAGGGCCTTGCGGATAGCGGCGCTCCAGGGGCGTACGAAACCGGGTGGCTGGACTCGTACAGCAACAAGATGGATTTGACGAC
Source organism: uncultured delta proteobacterium (assembly GCA_963824555.1). Classification (GTDB taxonomy): domain Bacteria; phylum Myxococcota_A; class Polyangia; order Fen-1088; family Fen-1088; genus Fen-1118. Next base: position 52,535 of record CAWGPW010000028.1, read on the forward strand.
CGACACTTTGCAGTGCGATTCCGGCAACGCCACGTGGACGGCCAGTGCGGGCGCCAATGAAAGACTCCCGATGAATTGCATCAATTGGTTCGAGGCCTACGCATTCTGTATTTGGGATGGAGGTTTCCTTGCCAGCGAGGCCGAGTATGTGTATGCGGCGGCAGGCGGCAGTGAGCAGCGCCTCTATCCCTGGGGTGCGACGGATCCCGGAACCAAGAATCAATACGCCATCTGGGGCTGCAACTATCCGGATGGCTCAGGCACGTGCGACGGAACCCGCAACATCGCTCCCGTGGGCACGCCCCAGCTTGGGGTAGGAAAGTGGGGTCAGCTCGATTTGGTCGGGAACATGATCGAATGGTATCTCGATTGGTTCGCGCCGTCGTACGGCAACCCTTGTACCGATTGCGCGAACCTTGCGGAAGGGTCCGGCCGGGCGCCACGGGACGGCTACTTTGCCGATACCGACGAGAGACTGTTACAGTCTTCCTATCGCGACAACGGTTTCTATCCGGCGAACCGCTTCTCCAGCTACGGGTTCCGGTGCGCGAGGACTCCCTAGGCTACAGACGGCTGCCGGACGGCAGCTACGCGGTCGTCGTCAGCGAGATCGTTCCCTTGACGATCTACAAGTCGAGCTCTCTCGACGGTCCGTGGACGGGTTGCTCACCCACGAGCCAGGTCGGTGCGTCCAACATCAGTCTCTTTCCGAGCCCCGACGGCAAATTCCAAATCGTGGAGCGCAACGGGACCATAGGATCGGGGGCGGGCGGCGTAGCTGCCGGTAGTGCAGGAGTCACCGGAGCCGGCGGCGCGACACCGGGCTCGGGCGGACAGGGGGCCGGCGGATCGGGCGCGGGTGGCCAAGGAGGCGGCAATTCCGGCTCGGGTGGATCTTCTTCCACCAATGTCGGCGGCTCATCTTCCGGTTGCACGTGTGCGATACAGGACCGTGCGCAAGCGAGCGGCAGCGGACGGCTGCTGTTGCTCGGATTTGCCCTCCTTTTGCTGGCTCGACGCCGCCGCCCCGCGAAGGCAGGGTAGCGAGCGTTGATGTTGGATGCCCCGACCGATGGCTCAAGACGTGTCCATCAATGGACCCGTTTGGGGACCCGTTTGGTGCTCCTCGCATGACTCAGGACATCGACATTGTCATCGAACCGACCCTGGGTACGCTGGAAAAGCTGCAGTCAGTCGTGAAGAGAGGATCTTGCGTCGCTCGGCCACGAGAAGTGAGCCATGGTGGATGATGCTTCGGCGGTGCTACCGCACGATCTCGACACGACGCTGTGTCGGCCAGCAGCACACCCTTACCAGAGATAGATCTCGAACGCCGTCAGTAGAAGCCATGCGGCGAGCAGAATCAAGCTGCCTGCGACTTGAACGGTGATGAGCGAGCTCGCGGCCATGCGGCGTTGCCTTGCCACCTGGACTGCTTCGATGCAGAGCCGCCCACCGTCGAGGCCGGGGAAGGGCAGGAGGTTGAACAGTCCCATGGCGACCGATAGAGAGATGCCGAGCATGAGCACGCGCCGTGCGTTCCAATCCCTGGTCGCGTGAACCCGGTCGGCCAGCCCGACGACTCCGAGTGGCCGCCCGAGTGACCGTCCGAGTGGCCGCGAGGCTGCAGTCGTTCGGGGCGCGAGCACGCCCGCCGCATGAGCCAGCAGCGTGCGCGCTTCCAGCAGCGGCGTCGCCAGCGCGGAGGCGAGAGCGTCGCCGATACCAACCCGGCGCAGTTCCGGTTCGATCACGTAGGCCGCGCCAAGACCCCAGGCTCCGCTGCGTGCGCGCAAGCGAGGCAGACGAATTTGCAGGGGCAGGTTGTCTCGCTGCAGGCTCACGACGGCCAAGCCGACCTCGCTGGAGTCGGCGAGGGCGCTCGATAGGGAGCGAAGGTCGCCAAGTGCGTGCCCGTTCACCTGCAAGACCAGATCTCGAACTGCCAGCCCTGCCCGCCGGGTGTCTTCGTCCACAGACACGACCCGCAGCCCCCGGGCATGACCGGTTTCGAGTCCCCAGCCAATGGTCAGGGTAAGCGTGACGAGGGTGGCGAGAACGTAGTTTGCCGCCGGTCCGGCGCCGATGACGACGGCCCGCTTTGTAACGGAGCGGGCGGAAAACCAAGGCGCTCCATCGCTCGGCGACGCGCCGTTCTCCGGTGCCAGCTCGGCGACGCGTACGAATCCGCCCAGCGGGATCGGGCCAATCATCCAGCGGACTCCGCGCCGCTCGAAGCTCAACAGCGCGGGGCCGAGTCCGATACCAATGTCCGTGATGTGAAACCCGCAACCGCGGGCTGCCGCTGCATGGCCCAGCTCGTGGACCAGCGAAATCGCCGCCATTCCGAGGAACAAGAGCAATACCGCAGTCATGCGGTGGCGCGGGCTTGGGCTGGGCTACTTGCCATCGACACCGGGGCTGGCCGTGGCCTCGCCCTTGTCTGCGTCCAGTGGCTTGGCTTGGTTCTTGTCAGGCATCGGCGCGTCCGCGACTGGCGGGTCTACCGTGCCACCAAGATCGTGCATTTCGGCCGGCGCATCCAACCTGGAGTAGTCCCCGATGGGAGCGCAGCCACCCAAGGTTGTCGCGGTCATGGTGGCCGCGAGGAAAAGGCTCTTTACCAAACGGTCGGAGGCCCGAGGGTAAGCTTGCTCTGGGTAATCACGAACCGGTTTGAGTTTCATGGCTGCCTTCCAATGCAACTGGCAATGATTTTAGCACGAGCCCGGGTAGTGCTGGGCGAGGAAGAGGGGATTGCGCTCGGCAAATAGGATTTGCGCCACCCGATCGGCGGATTGAATCGCGAGTTGCTCGTGAAAACACAGCGTTTCCGAAGGGATATCGATGGCGCCGCTCATGGCCAGGTTGGCACAGGCGCAACGGTTGCGGCAGCGATTGGCCAGCACGCACTCTTGGCACTCGGGTGGTGAGGTGATCTTGCTCACCCATTGACGAAGGCGCTGCTCGTCGAGGCCGGTCCAAACGTCACCCACAGCGGAGCTGGCGTCGCGGTCCTCTCCCACCAAGCGATCGCACGGATACAGCCGTCCACTTGCGGCCACGACCAGGTTGCGTTGCCCAAGGTCGCAGCGGTCACCGGGCAGATAGCCGCCCTTGATGTGGCTGGCGATCTTGCCGTCGAAGAGCGACAACCAGAACGGTTCTCTGCGACGATAGGCTTCGAGGTACAGATGGGCACTGCGCTCGTAGGACTGCCGGCACCGTACACGCAGCGACTCGGGCGACCAATCCGCCGCCCAGTTGACGTTCACCACCAACTCGCGCGCGCCGATGGCGGCGAGCTCCGCGATGGATTCGGGCAAGAGCTCGACGCTTGAGGGATCGAGTACCAGCACCACGCGCAGGCGGAGTCCAGCGGCCAGACATTTTCGAATCGCCGCGATGGTCAACGTGTAGGTGGAACCACCCGTGGCGTCTTTGCGGTTGCGGTCATGCGCCGCGCGCACGCCGTCGCACGAGATCGCGACGAGGAATCGCTCGGCGCCAAGCCAGGCGATGCGTTCGTCGTCGAGCAGGGTTCCGTTGGTGGTGACGGTCGGTTTCACCTCAACCCCGGCCGCGTTTGCGCGCTCTTGCGCATGGTGGGTGAACACCACCAAATCCGGCCAACGCAGCAAAGGCTCGCCGCCAAAGAAGACGAGGTGCAGACGCCGCGAAACGCGGGCCAGCGCGAGGCCGACAGCGCGGCTCGCGACGTCGGCGGACATGTTGCGCTCGTGCTTGCGGCCACCGTAGCAGTACGAACAGCGTAGATTGCAATCGTGGGTCAGACAAAGCGTGAGGTGGACGTCGGTCAGGGCGTGGTTTGTATTCAGAACCGGTAGCACTATGACATCATCGTCCCAAACGGAATGACTGCCAACTCGAAGGGTGCGCGCGCGGATCCTGCGCGCGGTCGTGGCGCGAGCCATGGTTGGTTGCGCGTGCCGTTGCCCAGCCTGCTGACGGCGCTCTTGCTGACGGTGTCGGCCCCTGGCTACGCCCACGGCCGAGCGCAGGCGCTCTTGGCCTGGATCGCGCTCTTTCCCTTTCTGGCGGCCTTGCCCAAGCTCGGCGCGCGACAGGCGGGGCTTGCCGGCTTGATTGCCGGCGTGGCGACGCACTGGGGATGGGCAGCTTGGATGCCAGGACTGATGGCGCGCTTTTCAGGATGGTCGCCCGCGGTCGCGGTGCTGGCCGCTTTCGCGCTCGCCCTAGCGCATGGCGTTGGCTGGGCGCTTTGGGCGTGGTTGGTTCGCCGGACATGGCCTCGGCTACCCCTGACTCTCATCGCACCGGCGGCCTTTGTAGTCATGGAGCGCTGGTTCCCCAACGTCTTCCCGTGGTCGCTGGGGCTGGCCCACTATCGTTTCAACGATTTCGCTCAAATCGCCGAGCTGGGCGGGCCGTGCGTGCTCAGCTTTCTGGAAATCCTGGTCGCCGCTGCGCTGGCTCAGCTCTGGCTGGCTTACCGGGATGGACGTCGTTTCGCGTGGCGAGGACCGGTGCTTGTCGTCGCCATCCTCATCGCCACCCTGGCCTTCGGTCGGGCGCGACGAACGCAGATCGAGGCCGCGCGACTGCGGGCACCACGGGTACGCATGGCCGCCGTGCAAGCAGGAACCGTCGCCTCCGGTTGGCAAGCCCAGACTGCTCCCGATCTGCTTGCCCGCTACCGCCAGGCCACCCTCGATCTCGAGCGCGAAGCGGGCCGCTTCGATTTGGTGGTGTGGCCGGAGAAGTCCTCGCCCGTGCTGCGCAAGGATGCGCTCCACGACTACCCGCCCGGAAATCCACGCCGTATCGGCGGCGCTTTCGCATCACCGCTCTTGTTTGGCACCGAGGCCATGGATATCAGCACGCGCGACCGATGGAATGCGGCGGCCTTGTTGGAGCCAGATGGCCGGCTGCAAGTGGTCTATGCGAAAGTGCAACTCATCGTCTGGAGCGAGTGGCTCCCAGGCTGGGCAGAACGTCTGTTCGGCAAACGATACAGCCGTGGCGCAGACCTCGGGCCCGTGTCCATTCCCCAGATGGGGCAAGTGCAAAGCCATGCCTTTCAAACGGGAGTCTTCATCTGTTTCGAATCGGCTTTCTCCCGGCACGTGCGCGAGCTCGTCGACCATGGCGCCCAGGTGCTCGTGAATCTGTCCGATGACAGTTGGTTCGGCGACGGCGCCGAGCCGGAAGAGCACCTGGCGCATGCCGTGTTCCGAGCCATCGAGTCCCGGCGGGACGTGGTGCGATCGACCGGTTCGGGCATCAGCGCCTTCATCACCGCTGCCGGGCAGGTGCACAGCACGCTTCCGGTTTCCCACTCCGCCGACCCGGTCGCGGTGCTGACGGCTCGACCCTGCTTGTTGCAAGCCCGCAGCTTGTATCTCCGGCTCGGCGACGGATTCCCGCTTGCCTGCGCGCTGCTGGTGTTGGTGGCTCTTGTCGCATGTCGAAGGGAGATTCGCAAACCCGAATGCGCACATCGGCACGAAGCCTGATTTGCGCGGGCATCGGCGACGAGTTGGTGTTGCGCGAGGCGCCGATCAACGCAACCGCCATCTTTAACGCGCTTTGGCTTCCGGTTCTAGGCGAAGCCTTTCCGGCATCGTCATCTTTTCTTGCGCGCGCGGTACCCGAATTGGGTTTATCTGGGCAGCCATGCGGGGATCATGCACCCGGAACGTCTGACTCATCTCTATCGAAGCTATGGGCCGGCCATCTATGCGCGCTGCCGCCTGCTGCTCATGGATGACGGGGCCGCCGAGGACGCCACGCAGGAGACTTTTCTCCGCGTATGGCGCCACCTCGACCGCGTTCCCAACGCCCGCGAGGCGCTCTATTGGATCTACCGGGTGGCAACCAACTACTGCCTCAACGAGATCCGGGATCGCCGCAGCCGGGACATCCCGTCCGAGAAATTGCCGGAGGTCCGCGAGGCCGCTCGAGCTGCGGAAGTGCGCATCGAGGATCGGGATCTGGCCCGTCACCTCATCGAGAGCGCGGGGGCCGACCTTCGCGTGGTGGCCTGGCTGTACCACGTCGACGGTTTCGAGCAGGAGGATGTCGCAAAAGTGGTCGGGATTTCTCGGCGGACGGTCGTTAGTCGCCTGGCTGCCTTCCGGGCGGGCGCACAGAAGTTTCTCAGGAGGAGCGTCGGATGAAGAGCGAACCTCACGTGACTGTTTTGGACCTCGACTTGGTGGTCCTGGGTCAAGCTTCCCCGGAGCACCTCGCACGCATCGAGACGCATAGCGTGTCCTGCACCGCGTGCGCCGCACGCCGGGCCGAGCACGGCGAGCACGTGCGGAATTTTCGCAGCACAGTGTTCCCCCGTACCGTCGAGAGCCTGGCGCTTCGGCGACGCCCCGTGGTCCGGTGGCCCTGGATGTTCGGGCTTGCGCTGCCGCTCGCGGCGTGTCTGCTGATGCTCGTGCGAAGCCACCCAAGCGGCAAGAATTCCGTCCCTGCCTTCGATCCGCCACGCGACCCCGGCCCAATCGGGATCAAGGGCTCGCCTGTGGTGCGGGTATTCGCCCGACGGAATCGGCCCAACGCCGACGTGATCAAGGTCAACGACGGCGATCGTCTGGCGGACGGGGACGCCTTGCGCTTCGTGCTCCCGCCGACGGGCTTGCCCTATGTTCTCATCGCCTCCGTCGACGGCGCCGGGCAGGCGAGTGTATATTACCCGTTCCATGGCGAGGCCAGCGTCGAGGTGGATCCAAAGGTCACGGTTTCAGTTCCGGGCAGTATCGTGCTCGACAAGGCGCCCGGCCCCGAGCGCATCTTTGTCATCTACAGCGAGAAGCCCATCCAGGCCGAGACCGTGCGCGAGGAGCTTGCAAAGCTCGGCGCGGGTGGCGCAGGCGTGATCCGGGGCGCGCAGCACCTGCCCATCGCGGAGACCGTCCAGGCTTCGCTGTGGTTCGAGAAGAACGAGCCTTGATGGGAAAGCTTGTCGGAGTCTTGGACCCGGAGACCAGGTTTTCCATAGTACAGTTAGGGTTGATTGCCCTCGCCCTGTTCGCCGGGGAATGCAAAGCGCACGCGGAGACCCGTCGCATTGCCGTCGTCGTCGGAAGCAATCGCGGCGCCCCCTCGCACGCGCCGCTTCGGTTCGCCGAGCAGGACGCATCCAAATTCGCCACAGTTCTCGCCGAGCTGGGCGGGCTCGCCCAAGCGGATGTCCTGCTGCTGCGCGGGCCGACGCCGCCCGAGGTGCGCGCAGCCCTGGACGAGGCCGCGCGGCGCACGGCCCGTTGGCACGCGCAACACCGCGGGCAGGTCGTGCTGATGTTCTATTTCTCCGGGCACTCCGATGGGACGATGCTGGAGATGGGGAATCAGGGTCTGCCCTTCGCGGAGGTGCGCAGACGCGTGGACGACGTCGGCGCCGACGTGCGCCTAGTCATCTTGGACAGCTGCCGCAGTGGGGCCCTGCTCGCGCTCAAGGGCGGTACGCTGGGGGAATCCTTCGACATCCGCATGACCGACGACCTGGCCAGCACCGGCGAAGCGATGATCACCTCCAGCGCCGCCGACGAGGCTGCCCTGGAATCCGCCGAGATAGGAGGGTCGTTCTTTTCGCACCACCTGATTTCGGGACTGCGCGGCGCCGCGGATCTCTCCGGCGACGGCGTGGTGACCCTGGCCGAGGCCTATCAATACGCCTTCGTGCGAACTCTGCGCTCCACCTCGGACACGACGGTGGGCCCCCAGCACCCGGCCTACGACTACCGCCTGAGCGGACAAGGCGAGCTCGTGCTCACCCAGCTGCAGAAACCGTCCGCGGTCCTGGATCTTCCCGTAGGATTCGATCGCCTTCTGCTTGTCGCCGTGCCGAGAGAACAGGTTTTGGCCGAGCTCGGTCCGCATTCGGGGCACAGGATTGCGGTGCCGTCCGGAACGTACAAGGTGCGGGCCTGGAAGGGAGCACAGACCTTCGCTGCCCGGGTGGCGGTGGCCAGGGGGCAGACGTTGCAAGTGGCTGCTGCCGAGCTGATTCCCGTGCGGGCCGGGGCCGCTGTCAGCAAGGGCGGCGCGGATGTCGATGTGACCGCAGTGAGCGCGGCTCCCGCCGGTCAAGAACAAGAATCTGCGCCCGTGGTCGCTCGCGGTCGGGCTAGGCCTCATGGCCGGGGTGGCCAAGGACGCCCTGCTCGAAGGCGTCGATCTCGGAGTGCAGCGAAGGTTCGGAGCAAAGCGCGTGGACGTGGTCCTTCGTGCCGGCTCTGGGCGGGTCCCGGGCATGCGCGAGAACCGAGTAACGGCAGAGGTGATGCCGTCCCTATGGACAGGCGTGGGTCGGTTCGCCGCCGGCCTTGGCATCGGTCTGGGTGCGGGGACAGCCATCGAGCAGGTCGACGGCGGCCAGATCCATTGGTCGGGCCTTGCCTTTGCCAGTCCAACGGTCCTGGTTGGGTTCCGTCTGAATCGTGATTTTGCCTTTGAGGCAAGCGCCGATATTCCCATCACACTGCTCCGTCGGAACGACCGCATGACCGTCACGGCTGTCGGGGCGTTGTGGCTCGGCCTCTCGCGAGGATTCTGAGAAAGATTGCGCACGAGCGGCGGCGCTCGGGTTTCTCAAGCATGACAAGGACATCACCTACGACAACGCTATCGACTAGAAACCATCCTTTTCTGCCTGCGCTCGTGTCGGCGGCCATCGGCATATGGGGAGCCGGCTGCGGAAGCGGCGTCCTCAGCCAGGTGGACGATGACGATGCTGCACTGGGCGTTGATGGCGGCGCCATGGGCGGCAGCGGCGGTGTGGTCGGGACGGTCGACGCGGACAGCGTCGGCGGTGCCGGCGGCAGTGTTGGTGGTTCCTATGGTGGACCGAATTGCCCGTGCTCGCGGCGTCCCGGCGAGAACAACGCCTTCATGTGCCCACCTGGGACCGGCCAGGCCAGCACGACAGCCCTTGGTACCGACGGCGGAAACGCCAGTCTCGACGGCACCCCTTCCACCGCTAGCGTCCCCGTCAGGCTCACCATCTTACCCACCGCTCTTGGACAGTCAGTTTCCGTCACCATCACCGAGACGACCACGCCACCGCCCGCGGGCTATGTCGACGAGTCGCCGATCTATTCCATTGCGATGCTACCAGGGCTCACGCTTTCGACGCCCGCGGGGCTGGTCCTGCCCTACCAAAGTAATCTCAGTCTCATCTCTACCCAACTCGCCATCTATTTCTCTACCGACGGGGCGACCTACACGCTCGTTCAAGACTCGTACATCAATGCGGGCTTCTTGCAAGGCTCGTTGACGAAATCCGGGTTCGTGTTTGCCGGCTACCCGCAAACCGCCGCCGACCTCGCCGCGTGTGGTGTGAGTGTGGGGGAACCATAGGCATGGAGCAGCAGGGGAATGCGGCGCACGTCCTTGGCGACGTAGTCGGCAAGCCTGGCCGCGTGCTCGCGGGCGACAAGAGTGAGTGCCTGCGCGCCAGCTGACGCCGCCCTTGCCCTCCGCTGCGTGCACTCGCAGAGGCCGAGTGCTATGCGGTGGGCGAGGCCAAAGCGGTGATCTCTATTAGCTGGCCGTTGCAGGAACCGCGGCGGCTGGCGCCTTGTGTTTCACGGCTGGAGAACCGATCGCCACGTGGGCTTCGCCCTGTTTGCAGATCCCCATGACGTAGTCCAGGGCCAGCTCGATCTGGTCGACTTGGCAGAGCAGGAGGTCGCCCGGTTTCAGGCTGGCGATGGCGGCGCCAATGGCGGCCAGCTCGCCGGTTTCCTGCAGGATGACCCGATCGCGCCGGGTATTGCCTGCGCCCCGTTTGAAGCCCTCGCGCATAAGACGCATGACCTCGCCGTCGGGGCGGCCGCGCGTGCACTGGTCCTCGTAGATGTAGATCTCGTGGAAGAAGTCGCCGATGATCGTGGCCTGGCGGATGATGTCGCGGTCGCGGCGGTCGCCCGCCGCGGTGTAGACGATCTTGCGCCGACGGTGGGGCATCTTCTCGATGGCCTCGCCAAGCGCCAGCAGTGCCGACGAGTTGTGGCCGTAGTCGAGGATCACGGTGCTGCCGCGATGGTTGATGACGTTGAAGCGGCCGGGCGTGGTCTTGAGATCGCTGGTGAAGGTCTCGATGCCGGTGCGAATACCGTCGAGGGAAATACCGAGGGCGTGCCCCGCGGCGACCGCGGCTAGCAGGTTCTCGACCTGGAAGGCGATGCGGCCACCGTGGGTCAGGGGCAGGTCGGCAAGGCGAGCCACGCGACGCTCGTCGCGGCCGCTGGCGATGACGATGGCGCCTTCGCGCACGGTGACGGCCTTGCCTCCCTTGGCGCGATGGCTGACCAATACCTGCGATTCGGGATTGCGGCCAAAGAAGATCACGCTGCCGCGGCAGAGCTTGGCCATGTCGGCGACCAGCGGATCGTCGGCATTGAGAACCGCGGCTCCTTGCGCGGTCACCCGGCGAACGGGAATGGCCTTGACCCGCGCCAGCTCCTCGACGGTGGCGATGCCGCCGAGACCCAGGTGATCGCCCTCGCCCACATTGGTGACGATGGCGACGTCGCACCAGTCGAAACCGAGGCCCTCGCGCAAGATGCCTCCGCGGGCGGTTTCCAGCACGGCCGCGTCCACGCGCGGATTACCGAGGATGGATCGCGCGCTCTTGGGGCCACTGCAATCGCCGGTGTCGATGCGGCGGTTTTCGACGTAGATTCCGTCGGTGCAGGTCATGCCTACGCGTCGGCCGGAGCGCTGGAGCAAGTGGGCCACGCAGCGGGTGGTCGTGGTCTTGCCATTGGTGCCGGTGATGGCGACGATGGGGATGCGCCCGTTGTCGCCGTGGGGGAAGATGGAATTGACCATGGCCTCGCCCACCGGGCGCGGGGTGCCGTGCGACGGTTCGAGGTGCATGCGCAGGCCAGGGGCCGCATTGACTTCGACGATCGCGCCGCGGGTGACGTCGAGCGGTTGGTCGATGCGCGAGGCCACGATATCGATGCCGGCCACGTCCAGGCCGACCATGGCGGCGGCGTCGATGGCTCGCTCGGCGACGAGCGGGTGAACCTCGTCGGTGACATCGATGGCGCTGCCGCCCGTGCTGAGGTTCGCGTTTCGGCGCAGAACGACGACCTGTCCTGCCCCCGGAAGGGTATCGATCGTCATGCCCTGCTCGGCCAGCATTTCGCGGCCGATGGCATCGAGGCGCAACTTGCTCAGCGCCGTGGCGTGATCTTCGCCGCGCAGCGGATCCTGGTTGGCGATCTCGACCAGCTCGGCCACGGTGTGCTGTCCATCGCCGACCACAGTGGGACACTCGCGTCGCGCCGCCGCGATCAGGCGGCCGCCAATGACCAGGAGACGGAAGTCGTGGCCCTCCACGTGGCGCTCGACCAGGATTTCGTCATCCTGAGCGGCGGCAAATGTGTAGGCGGCCATGACCGCCTCGCGCGTGCGTAGGCCGACCGAGACGCCGCGTCCTTGGTTGCCCTTGCGCGGTTTGACCACCACGGGCACGCCGATTTCCTGTGCGGCGGTCCAGGCTTCCTCTGCATTCGAGACCGACCTTCCCTCGGGCACGGGCACACCGATGGCGGACAGCAGGGACTTGGTCAATTCCTTGTCTTGAGCGATGGATTCGGCGATGGCGCTGGTGCGATCGGTCTCCGACGCCCAGATACGACGCTGGCGTGACCCATGTCCCAGCATGACCAGGCTGCCATCGGTCAGCCGGCGAGACGGGATGCCGCGCGCCTCGGCCGCGCGCACGATGGCGCCCGTGCTCGGACCCAGCCTGACGGACTGGTTGAGGCTGCGTAGATCCTTGATGGCGGCTTCCAGGTCCACGCGCCTGTCCCCGCGGACCGCCGCGAACAAATCGACCGCAAGGGCAAAGGCCCTGCGCCCGACTTCCTCTTCCTGGTATTGGACGAGGATGCGGAATGCACTTCCGCCGTCCAATTCGTGGACCACGGGCGCGGCGACTTCGCATCCAGCCAACCGTTCCAGGGCGGCCGTCAGCTCGGCGATGAGGCAGGCCTCGCCGTGATGCGTTTCGCACGCTTCGCTGCGATCCCACACTTCCTGGGTCATCTTGGCCAGCTCCTCGGGCAGCCAGCTGCGCAACCGGCCGAGCATCGCTGGGGTCACCAGCTCGGCGTCGACGACCATAATGGCCTCGAGGAGGGTGTCGTCGGACCACAGATTGGGACCGCGTAGGGTGCGAAGGTTGTCTGATCTCATTGGCTGCTTTCCACGGCCGCCGAGGGTTGGTTGGCTGCGGCGGACCCTGTTCCTTGGGGTGCTGTGCTCATCCGCCAGGGAATCTCCAGAGCGCTCAGAGGGCCTGACGGATATGAAATCAGACGGGCGGGCCGCGCCGATTATTCAGTCTGGGCCTGGGGAATCGATTCTTTTCGTCGCCGCGCGGCTCTTGCCATGATTCCCTATGAATTTCCAATAGTTGCACCAGGGACAAGGTCGGCTTCCAGCGCGCCTTCGAGTCCCTCTCGAATGGCGCGAAGCGACAACCCGAGGGCCGTGGCTGCACCCACGGCGGCCAGCAGGTCCTCTACCAACGTTGATGGAGCAGGGGGCAGCGAGCCCGGGCGGTCGAGCTCGTACACCGGCAAGATCTGGTTCATGTGATTGACCACGATGGCACCCTCCGCCACGAACACCGCCTGGCCGCCCTTGCTCAGGTGCTCGCGCACCAGAGGCGACTGCCCGTCGCGGCTGAAGTACAGGGTTCGGCCGCGGCACTTCTCCGCCATCGCCGCCACCCCGGAATCGTCGGCATTGAGAACCGCGCAGCCGTCGGGCAAGACCACGTCGACGGGCGCGCGGATGGCCTTGGCAACCAGAACGGGGTCGTCTACGTCGGCGTCGCCCTTGTAATCGCCGGGACGAAGGTTGGTCACCACCGCCACCCGGCAACGGTCGAAGACCAAGCCTTCTTGAATCACCCGAAGCTCGTTCGTCTCGATCACCATGGCGTCGACGAACGGGTTGACCAACACGCGGCGCGCGCCGGCCGCGTCTGCGCAGCTCTTGTCCGACAGAACGCGTCCCCCGATGCGCAGACCACGCGTGCTTGCCTCGCCGACCGTGTGCGAGCCTGCCGCCAACATGGACGCGATGAAGGACGCGACCCGGGTTTTGCCACGGGTTCCCGAGACCGCAACCAGGGGAACACGGCCGGATTCACCCGGCGGGAAGAGATGGTTCACGATGGCCTCGCCGACCGGACGAGGCGTTCCGACCAGCGGCTTGAGGTGCATGACCAGGCCGGGGCTGGCGTTCACCTCGATGACGGCTCCATCCTGCTCGCCGAGAGGCCGGGCGATGTCCTCCGCGATGAGATCGATCCCGGCCACGTCGAGCCCCACGGTTTGCGCAGCGATCACGCAGTTGGCGGCGATATCCGGGTGCATGCGATCGGTTTCGTCGACCGTGAGATCGCCGTTGTGATGGATCAGGATCGAGCGGCCGACGGGCGGCACCGAGGACTTCTCCAATCCTTGACGGCGCAGAAGCTCGAGGGAGATGTCGTCGAGCACGAGGGGGGTGAGCGGAAGGGCCGAATCCTCGCCGCGTTTGGGGTCTTGATTGGCCTGGGCCACCAGCTCCTCGACCGTGTGGACGCCGTCGGCCACCACCTGCTCGGCTTCACCGCCGCTGGCCGCGACGGCCTTGTCGCCGACCACCAGCACGCGGTACTGCGAGCCCGCGACGAAACGCTCGACCACCACGCCACTTCCCTCGCGCGAGGCGATGTCGAAGGCGGTCTCGACGGCCTGGCGATCCTCGAGACGAATGGAGACGCCGCGGCCGTGGTTGGCGTCCTGCGGTTTGACGACCACGGGTAGTCCCAGCTCCTCGGCTGCGGCCCAGGCGTCGGCTCAATCTTGTGCCGCGCGACCCGCCGGCATGGGCACCCCGACGGAGTAGAGCAACTGCCGGGTCAGCTCCTTGTCCTGCGCGATGGATTCGGCCAGGGCGCAGGTCTTGGCCGTCTCGGCGGCCCAGATGCGGTGCTGGGCCTTGCCGTAGCCGAGCTGCACGAGGTTGCCGTGGCTGATGCGCACGTGGGGAATTCCACGCGCCTTGGCGGCCGTGACGATGGCCTGTGTGCTCGGACCCAGGCACACCCGGTCGGCCAGCTCGCGCAACCGGCGCAGGTGCCCCTTCATGCCGAAGGGACGGTCGTCGACGGCGGCCAGAATCAAGTCGAGCCCGGTGCGCAGGCAGGCCTCGCCCAACCCCGCGTCGAGGACCTCGACCACCACGCGGTAGACGCCGCGCTCGCTGCTTTCGCGCGTGCGCCCGTATCCGACCGGCAGGTGGGCCAGGGTTTGCAATTCCAGGGTTACGTGCTCGAGCACGTGGCCAAGCCACGTCCCGTCGCGCAGGCGGGTGAAGAAGCCGCCGCGCACGCCTTCGCTGCAGCGATGCTCGATCATCGAAGGCAGCCAGGTGGTCAGGCGATCCACGAAGCCGGGCAGGGTGTTCGAAGGTTGGTTATCGAAGTGGCCGAGGTCGACCCAGGCTTCGAGCACCGGGTAGTTGGCCCAAATGTTCGGCCCGACCAGCGTCAAGATTTTGCGGATCTGCATGGTTTGAAGTCACCGCGCGAAATGCGGCGGCGCCATCCTGCTCTCCCCGGCGAGCGAGCGCCAGATCGGATTCGCAACCGTCATCCCACGATAGCCACGGACGGTCGGCCGTGTCCGTCTAGAAAGCGGGCTGAAAGAAAGCCGACGCGGGACGCGCGAAAAGAAATCCCTGGAAGAGATCGCAGCCCAGGTCGGCGAGGACGTCTCGCTCGGCGGTCGTTTCCACGCCCTCGGCCACGAGCAGCATTTCCATCTCGCGGCACAGGCCCGCAACCGAGCCGACCAACTTGCGTTTGATCGCGCTGCCCTCGATTCCGCGGACCAGATTCATGTCCACTTTCACGATGTCGGGGTCGAGCGTGGCGAAGCTGGTCAGGCCCGCGTAGCCCGCGCCCAGATCGTCCACCGCGATTCGGAAGCCGAATCGTCGCAGCTCCCGAACCCGCTCGCGTACCTCTTCGAGGCCCGAGAGCGGCGCGCGCTCGGTGATTTCCAACACCACGTGGTCGGCGGCGGCCATGAGCGGCGACCGCGGATCAGTCAGCTCGGGATCGAGCAAGTCGCTCGGGTGCAGATTGACGAAGAGCAACCAATCCTGGTTCATCTGGCCGCGACGGTGGGCCGCGAAGGCCCGCAGGGCGCGACCCAATTTCCGGGTGGCGCCCAGGCGCTCGGCGGCGTCCAGCACGTCGGCGGGCGTGGGAAGAGTCGGCTCGGCGCTGCGGAGCAATGCCTCGTAGCCGAAGATGGACTTGGTGGACAGCGAGACGATGGGCTGGAAGGCCATGCCGAAGGAGGCCAGTGCCCGCGAAAAGCTCGCCTCGAGCCCCGCCCGATCAGCGGGGCCGGCGATGCCGCCGATGCTCAGGGCTTCGCGCTTGAGGCGCGCCAGACGGTAGAGCTGGGTGGCTTGCATGACCGTCTCGCGCAGTCCATCGAGGTCGAAGGGTTTGGGCAGATAGCGAAACACGCCATATTCGATGGCCTCGGCCGCGCCCTCCCACGACGGCTGTCCGGTCACCAGCAACACGGGCAAATCCTCGTCGTGCTCGCGAATCGCGCGTAGAAGCTCGATGCCGGTCATCCCCGGCATCTTGACGTCGCTGATGACAGCGGAGAACCCGCCTTGCGGAACCAGCGCCACGGCCTCCCTACCGTGGGCACAGGTCACGACATCGAACGTGGTCTCGAGCGCACGCTTGACGAGTCCAAGGACCGTGGCATCGTCGTCCACCGCCAGGATAGCCGTCCGCCGACCCGCCTGTCCAAGAGGCAACGCGGCACCTTCAACGCTAATCTGACCCATGTGACTACCTCGCTGTTCACCACCCGAATACCAGATTCTTCCCGCACGCGCCTGGACTAAGTGGGGCGGGCGGGAATTCCGTTTCGCGCACGGACAAGGTGCGATTGGCGCTGTTCATCCTTGCTATTCGAGGGTGCTCGCCTGGCCAGAGCAGCCAGGCGACCTCAAACTGGCCCACTACCCGACCTCCGCTGTCCTGGCAACTTATCGTCCTCGTGACTATACTCCGGAGCGTGATCTTTCGGACCACAGCCCTAGCAGCCCGTGGTGAAAGTCTCCGCGTCGCCGTTCGGGCGGATTCTGGGCCGTCTGCGGCGTCGCCGCTCGCTTGAATACCTCTAGTATTCGGCGCTTCGCTGCTCCTTGCATCCGGCCCGAATCCGCGCCGAACGGCTCGGTCCGACTTCCACCACGGGCTGCTAGGCCGGATGGTGCCCGAGAACGAGGTCGGCACCGACTTCCAAGATTTGATTCTGAAGCTGCTTTTCGACTATCGAATGAGCCCTTTCAATAGTTCGAATGCGCCGATGCCGCTGTCCTCCCTTGCAGGGGCTGCTCGAATCGAAACCAAGAAAGTTGAAGCCATCGCGGACTCTCTCAGGGAGCTCTCGCCGCCGCTGGTGGAGAAGGTCAGTTTTCAGGGGTCAGCCTATCGCATTACGGGACAGGGCGTGCTTTTCGTCCAAAACGCGAGCCAGGGTCTTCAGGGGGGTCAAGGCCCGTCGTGAAATACTCCAAGTGGATCTTTCAGGCGAGACGGGACCTCGAAGTGGCCACCGTTCTTGCCGCGAACGGGTTTCACGAGTGGGCTTGTTTTGTCAGCCTGCAGGCTGCCCAGAAGAGTGAGAAGGCCTACTTTGTCGCACTCGGAATGGAGCCACCTTTTCGGCGCGGGAATGAAGGCCATGATCTTGTTCGCTTGTCGACCGGTTGGCCTGATTCTGTCAAGGAAGCGGAGCCTGCTCCGAAACTTGCCGAGGCGCAGGCGCGGTTGAACCAATGAAATATCTCAAACCCGGAACAGCTCGGTGCTGAGGTACTTCTCGCCGCGATCGGGGAAGATGGTCACGATGGTTCCCGACGCGATTTCCGAGGCCACCTGGCGCGCGGCGAAGAGGGCGGCGCCACTGCTCATGCCGACGAAGATGCCTTCTTGGTCGGGCAATTTGGCGCGTGAGCTCGAAGGCGTCCTCGCTCTCGATCATGATGTGCCTGTCGATCTTGGCCGGGTCGTAGATGGCCGGGACGATGGCCTCTTCCAGGTTCTTGAGCCCCTGGATGTAGTGGCCGCGCACGGGATGGGCGCTGACGATCTTCACCGCGGGCAGCTTTTCCTTGAGCGCCAGCCCGACGCCCATCAGGGTCCCGCTGGTGCCGAGCGACGACACGAAGTAGTCGATCTGCCCGCCCGTCTGGCGCAGGATCTCCTGGGCCGTGCCATGGTAGTGGGCGAGCTGGTTGTAGTGGTTGGAGAACTGGTCGGGCATGAAGTACTTGGCGGGAAAATCGCGTACCAGCTCGCGCGCCTTGAAGATGGCGCCGTCGGTGCCGAGCTTTGCGTGGGTCAGCGTCACCCTGGCCCCGAACGCGGCGATCATCTTGCGCCGCTCGACCGAGACCGCCTCGCTCATCACGATCTCGACCGCGTAGCCTTTTACGGCGCCGATCATGGCCAGGGCGATGCCGGTGTTGCCGCTGGTGGGTTCGAGGATGATCTTGTCGCGGGTGAGCGTGCCCTCGTGCTCGGCCTGCTCGATCATCTTGAGCGCGATGCGATCCTTGATGCTGCCGGTGGGGTTGAACCCCTCCAGCTTGGCCAGCAGGGTGACCTCCGGGTTGGGGCACATGCGCTGGATGCGCACTACGGGCGTGTTGCCGATGAGGCCGAGGATGGAGCTTGCCGGAAGGTCGCAGGCAGGTGGCGTGGTCGATGGTGTTGGCATGGTCGAGGCGGCGGGACTACGCCACCGCGGCGAATTCGTCGAGCAACTCCTCCATGCGCCCGAACACGTCAGCCATGGTCTTCTCGTCGGGCAGCAGGGTGATGCGGAAGTGGTTGCGATAGGGCACGTTGAAGCTCGACCCCGGCGCGACGAGCACGTGCTTGCGCTCGAGCAGCTCGATGGCGAACTTTTCGTCGTCGAAGCTCGGCAACTTGGTCAGATCGACGCCCGGAAAAGCGTAGATGGCTCCGCGCGGAGGCAGGACGTTCAGGTATCGGCTGCGCTTGACGCTTTCGAGCACGGTGGCGCGGGTCTGGAACAGCCGGCCGCCGGGCTTGGTCAAATCGTAGATGGACTGGTAGCCGCCGAGCGCGGTTTGCACCGCCCATTGCCCGACCACGTTCGAGCACAGACGCAGCGACATGATGGTGTCGAGGCCGAGCATGTATTCGCTCGCGTGCTCCTTTTCTCCCGAAAAGCTGAGCCAGCCCACGCGGAAGCCGCACGAGCGATAGACCTTGGAGAGGCCAGAAAAGGTGCCGCACAGGGTGTGCTTGACCAAGGTCGCCACGGGCGTGTACTCGGCGCCTTCGTAGGTGATCCGGTCATAGATCTCGTCGGTGAAGACCACCAGCTCGTGCTTCTCGGCGAGATCTACCATCGCCTGCAGGACCTCGCGCGGATAGACCGCGCCGGTCGGGTTGTTGGGCGAAATGATGACCATGGCGCGCGTGCGGGGCGTGATGAGCTTGGCCAGGGCGTCGAGGTCGGGCAGCCAGCTCAGCTCTTGCCGGCAAGGGTAGTGGACGGCCTTGCCGTCGTTGAGATGGGTCGCTGCGGTCCACAGCGGGTAGTCCGGGCTCGGCACCAGCACCTCGTCGCCCACGTTGAGCAGGGCGCGTAGGGAAAACAAAATCAGCTCGCTGACCCCGTTGCCCATGAAGACGTCGTCGGCGGTGGTGTTCATCACGCCGCGGTTCTGCTGCTGCATGACCACGGCTTCGCGCGCCGGGAAAATACCCTTCTGGTGGCAGTAAGCGTCGGATTCGCGCAGGTTCTCGATCATCGCCTGACGCATGGTTTCGGGAGCGCGAAAGCCGAAGGCGCCGGGATTGCCGATGTTCAGCTTGATGATCTCGTGTCCCGCCTTTTCAAGCTCCGCGGCCCGACGGGCCAGCGGTCCGCGGATTTCGTAGCGGACGTTGGCGAGTTGGCTGCTGGCTTTGATGCGGGTCGTCGACATGGCGAAGTGTTGAAGATAGTCCACCTTTTCGCACGGGGAAAGGCCGCAAAGCGGCGTGCCTCCATCGCATGCGGAATCGGCAGGGCGAGTGGCGTTCGCCGTGTGCGCGCGCACAAGCCGGCCCGACGGCCCAAGCCACTGCGTGGTATGCTCTCAGTGGAGCTTCCCTTCCACTCGAACAAGGTTGTTGATCAGTCGTGAAATCGCATCGCTCGTCCCTCGTGGGTCTTCTTGCCGCATCGCTTCTCATGGCCTGTGCTGGGGCCAAGGTCGGAATCGAGCCCGGTGCCGGTGGCTCGCAAGGCGGGGACGGCGGCGCGTCGGGCGGTCTGGGCGGCGGTGATGGTGGCGCTGGAGGAAACATCACATTCGACTTCGATGCCTCGCTGGCCGTCAGCGGTCCCGAGGTGGGCAGCTCTGAACCACTCCCCGACCTCAAGGGGTATCAATGCGACGACGCCGGCAACTGCACGCTGTGCCAGCCGGTCCGCATTCTGTCCTTGGGACAGCCGGCGAAGTATGGCGCCGGCAGCGGCAGCACCGACAACACGGACGCGTTTCAAGCGTTCATGAACAGCAATACCGGCGGTACGGCCACCATGAAGATGCTGACAACCTTCACCCCCATAACGAGCGATCTTCTCGCTCAGTACGATGTCATCATCCTGCAGGCCTTGATGGACAATGTCTACAACAGCCCGACCTGGTCGTACAGCAGCTCTGACGTCGCGGCTTTGCAAGATTGGGTCGCGAACAAAGGCGGAGCGATCATTGCCATGTCTGGCTACGGCGCTAACACCACGGAAGTCGATCCTCTCAATCAGTTGCTCAAGCAATTCGGCATCACCTACAACACCGACGATACGTTCGACTCGTGTCCGAACAATATGTGCTATTGCGCCAATTCGTCGGTTGCATTCAACGACTGGCAGACGAATTGTGCCGCATGTACCGCCATTACGGTGAATCATGACGGCTCCCCGTTGGGGAAGGTCGGCATCTTTCACGGGCGCTCCATCAACTGTACCGGCTCGGACTGCCAAGTCTTCGCGAAAGATCCCACGTATGGAAATGTTGGCGTGGCGGAAGCAATTGGGAGTGGTCGCGTGGTCGCCTGGAGTGACGAGTGGGTGACGTATACCAGTCAATGGGGGCTTACGCCGGATCCTGTGTATGACACCACCAGTAACGCCCAGTGCAATGGCTATACCGCGTATACTTCGTACACCGTGCCGCAGTTCTGGTACAACGTCTTCCGCTGGGTGGCCCAGACCTCTTGCCTCACCATCGTACTGCCGCCGACGGTAAGCACCGTGCAAGGTATTATCTACTAACCGCGTGCCAACCTGCTGCTTCCATTGCGGTTAGGCGGCGTGCGTCCGCGTGTGTATCGCCATTGAGCCACACGGTTGCGAACCGGCTCGCGTACGCGTCGCTATGCCGGGCTGCCGCGCAGGCGCCAGAGCACCTGCACGAGCGCGATCACGCAGAGCGGACCGGCGATGAGCAGGGCGTGGATGAGCGCCAGCTTGGCCAGGCCCAGAAGCGCGTAGACCAAGAAGGCGAGCACGTAGAAGTCGCGGCGGCCCAGGCTGAAGACCAGAATCAAGGGGCTGACGCGCTTTTGGTTCAGACGCGTCTTCATACTGTCCTTGCCGGCGATGCGCCAACGGACCTTGATGATCTCGCCGCCTTCGCCCTGACGCCGGATCTCGGTCAAGGCGACGGCATCGTAAATCAGGTGCATGAGCGAGGCGCCAAGACCGCAGAAAAGCAGCAGCGTGGAGCCGCCACCGCGATAAAGGCCGATGCCCAGGGCGGCGAAGATGACGATGTTGAGGCCGTCGTCGACCATGGTGTCCAGCCACTCGCCGATGGCGCTTTGTTGAAAACGGACGCGGGCCAACTCGCCGTCGCAGCCGTCGAGGATGGATTGCACATGGGCCAGGAAGAATCCCCAGATCATGAGCGCATAGTTACCGCTGGCGATGAGCGCGGCGCCCACCAGCCCCACCACGGCGGCGCCCAGGGTGACATGGTTGGGCGTGAAGGGCAGGTGGCACAGAAAGTGGCGGGTGATGAAGAACGAAACCGGCTTGTTGAGGTAGCGCGCGACGAATCCCAGATCCCCGCGCATCAGCTCGGCGAAGACGGCGCGCTCGGCCTTGCGACGCGAGGTCTCGTCCACCACCTTCATGCCGCCTTCCAGCGAGCGATTCGATGGTCGAACCTCGTTGGCGCCGATTTCGATGGCGTTCCTGAGCTCGCTGCGCAGGGCCGCCAGATCGTCGGGTCGGGGGACCCTGCGCAAGAGTACGGAGGGCGGCAGGTACTTGGGTAGGGTGCAGCTACCGTCGGAGGCGACGATGATGGACAGCCCCATGCGATCCAACTGTTTGATGGAGCGCTCGACCACGGACAGTCCGGCGACGTGCATGCTGGCGCCCACGACCTCGGCCGTGGTGGCACGAAGGAGCGCGGGACGTTTGCTCGGCGGCGGTCCGGAAGATGGCGCGGATGTGTCGTTCGTGGATGCTGGTTCTGTCACGTTGTCCTTGTCGCGCAGGGCCGGAGTCTGCCCGAGAAGGAGCGAAAGTGCACGAACTACGCTAGCAGGCAGGGTGGGGCCCGGGTGGAGCCGTCTAGTCCTCCGGCAAATGCAGCATGTTGTCGGGCAGCCCCGACCACCAGGTCACCTGAACGCCCGCCAACAAGGCCATGAACTTGATGTTTCCGTCGGGCATGACGTGGAAGTCGACAACCGGCGTGAATGCCCAACCGCCGGTGAGCCTCTTCTTGAAGGGAAAGATATCGTAGCTGGCTCCAAGCAAGAGATAGGAACCACCTCCCCCACGCAGGGAAGTGTCGAGTGCCTTGCTGTCGCTCACCATGATGTAGCCGATGCCGAACCCCGTGTGAACCGAGAGATCGCGCCACACGAGGCAGCTTCCCTCCAGGGTCAACCCGCCGAGGGAGCCCTTGTCCGAACCCTTGTGGATGCCCCCGATGTACTCGACGAGCAGGCCGAGCCCGAGACGGCGCGTGAGCAGTTGGCCGACGCGGAAGGTTCCGGTGTAGCCAGGGTAGATGCCGCGGTTCCTGCCTTCCTCGTTGAGCTGGGACGTGACGTCGGAAACGCCGACTCCGATCCAATATCCCTGTCGCGACCGCGGATCCTCCAGGGTTGGACGCGCGTCGCTGGACTCGTCGGCGCGGGCTGTGCGCAGCCCGGTCCCGAAAAGTGCAAGGACAACGAAGCCGAACCCGATCGTTCGAAGACGACGAAATATCGAGCGCCTCATCAGAGCTTCCCCCCGCAGGCCGATGATGGGATAGATGGGAAAGCCAGTGCTGTACTGGGATTTCTGATAGTTGAAATTGTATTCCGACTGTTCCGGGTTGGACCGGTCGGTCACGTTCTGAAGGTCGACGTAGGCATCGAAGATCCATTTGTTGTAGATCCAGCGCTTGTCGAGCCGAATGTCCCATTGGACGAATGCCGGCACCCTGGTGGAGTACTGGGCTCCGTAAACCGGCGAGTATCGATCCGCGGAGGCGTCGTAGACGGAGCCGACGACCGGGGTCGATGGGTTGCCGCTCACGTAGCGGAAGCGCGTGCCAATCTCCCAGTTGCGTGGCAACTGGTAGGTGCCCAGAATGGTCAGGATGTGCGGCTGATCGTATTCGAAAAGGCGCCAGTCCGTCGCACCGGAATCGAGCCGTTCGGAGCGCATCAAGGTGTAGGCGATCCAACCGACGAACTTCTTGGTCATTTCGTGTTTGGCGACGAGCTCCAGGCCATAGGCTCGGCCCTTGCCGTTGTTGTCGTAGCGGGGCGCGGAGGGGTCGCCGTTCAGGGAAGCCGGATTCGGGCTGACCATGTTCTGCAGATCCTTGTAGAACCCCGTCGCATCGAGTGTGATGAAGGATCGAGGCTTCCATTCGACGCCGGCCGAATAATGAATGGCGCGTTCGCATTTCAGCGCTGGATTGCCGAAGACCCTGTCGGTCTGGTCGATGGAAGGCTGTTGGTAGAAGAGCCCGATGCCGCCCTTGAGGACCACCTGCTTGGTGAGATCGTAGCGGGTGGTGAAGCGTGGCGCCGCCGCGAATTGTGAAACCTCGGAGAAGTAGTCGAAGCGGACGCCCGGTAGGATCAGCCACTGTTTGAGCGGTCTCAATTCCAGCTCGGCGAAGAAGCCAGGGATGTAGTAGTTGTTTCCCGAGATTTCCTCGTGGAGGACGTTGCCCAAGTTGACGTCGGACGGGTTCTGGCCCTCCTGGGGTGGGGGAGGCAGGTTGAAGACGCCGCTAAGTCGCGCGTAAAGGATGTCGAGGCCGGCGGTTAACGCCAATTTCTTGGACCATTCGTAGCGGGCCGTGTCCCGGAAGTGGGTCAGGTCGGTGGTGTAATTCAAGACGAAGTTGAAGAACTGCAGGTCGAGAATGTCGCGGCCTTGGGACAACCGTATGGTGTTCTCGAGATGGTCGTTCGGAATGTACTTGTAGGTCGCAAGAACCCGCCAGAAAGAGGTCGCATCTTGAAGCGTATTGCCGACGACCTGCGTGCCGGCGACGCCCGGGTTCTTGAGGATGATCTTGAATGCGTCGTCCGAGCCGAATACGAACAGGCGTAGGTCGTGCGCGGGGGCCGGGCGATAATTGGCCAGCAGTTGGTAGTCGTAGTAACGAGGCAAGGTTACGGCATTGATCGGGGCATTGGAAGGCAGGACGGCATTGATGATGTAGTCGATGTAGCTGCGGCGAGCCGAGACTGCCACTGCGGCCTTGTCGCCGAGCGGGATCTCCAGATAGAAGCCGCTGTCGAGCAGGTTGATGTCGACGTACCCGCCCGTCCTCTTGGGCTTGAGCTTCTTGACATCGACGTCGACGATTCCCGCCGTGGTGTCGCTGTAGAAGGGCGAGAAATTACCGGGATAGAATTCCAGACTGTCGATCATGCCGGTGGGCAGAACGCTGCGAATGCCGCCGAAGTGGTAGATGTTGGGGATCAGGGTCCCATCGACGAAGAAACGCGTGTCGAAAGGATCCGAGCCGCGAATGATGATTTCCCCCGAGCCGGCCGCCGCCCGGGCCACGCCGGCGAAGTCCTGAATGACCGCCAGCGCATCGCCCATGGCGCCGGGCACCTTGTCGATGACGGCGCTTTCGATGACGGTGCGGCTGACCTCCTTGCGCTCGCGCTTGGCCTCGACCACGACGTCGAAGGGGTTGTACGAGCCGCGTTCGAGGTAGTAGGTGACCTGGGTTCGCTCGCCCTTGCTGATTTCCTCGGTGGTGCGGAAGGGATAGTACGAAGGCGGCTCGATGCGGATCTTCCAGGTGCCGGGTTCGAGGTCGTAGAAGTGAAAGGCGCCCTTGGCGTCGGTGTGGTCCTCGAAGCCGGCCGGCGCTTGGCCCTCGCTCCGGTAGATCGTGACCAGGACTCCCGAAATCGGCAGGCGCGTGCCCCGCTCGACCAGGACGCCGGTGAAATTCTCGACGGGGACGGGTTTGGGCTTTTCCACCTCGGCGACCTTGGGGGCTTCCGGCTTGGGCGGCGGCGGGGCCAGGAATTTGAACTTGTAGATGATTTGCACCGGGACCGGCTTGCCCGCGACTTCGGCCGGCTCGAAGCCCAAATCGTAGGCCGCGGTCAGCGCCGCTTCCTCGAAACCGAGGCCGGTCGGGGTCTTGGGATCGAGGACGGCCGCGCCCACCACGGATCCCTTGTCGTCGAGATCCACGGCCAGCGTGATCACGACGTCCCCCGCCTTGCCCACGGCCTCCTTGGGGTAGGCGACCTTGGCCTGCCTGACCAGCTTGGGCTGCTTGCTGAGTTGGTCCGCCTCGATGGACGTGGGCTCATTCTTGCCGGCGATGGTCTCGCCCGCGCGTTCGGCAGCACCCTTGCTGTCGTTGTTCTCGTTTTCCTCGGCGGCGTGGACCGTCGAGGAGAGCACGGCCAGAATGGCCATGGCTGACAGGCGTGCCAACCTCATGGCAGGTCCTGCAGGGTGGCGAGACCCGATGTCCAGGCCACGCCGCCGCGGCTATCGCGCACCACCACGATGATACGCGCCGTGCCTGGGGGGTAGTCGGTGGACGTCGGCAACGTCCATGTGTTGCTGATGGCGCTGTTGAATCCGGCCTTATCCGCGGCGGCGGGCACGGAAGGCGCGCTGGGCGAGTCCGGAAGATTGGGCAGGTAGCCGGTTCTGCGGCCGCCCTGACCGTCGCTGCCGAAGTCGCCGGCCTCCGCGAACCAGGCGAAGTTGAGGCGCTCGAATCGCCTCGTGCCAAGGACGGTTCCGCTGCTGTCCGTCACGTCGTCGAGGGTCCCTGGCTGAACCATGAATTCCGAGGATGTCTCGGGAATGTCTAGCTGGATGGGCACGTGTACCTGGCGCGGAACGGAAATCGAGCCCTGGTCGTCCAACCGCAAACCCGTCGGCGTGGTCGGGGGTACGCCGGCATCCAGATCCCCAACAATCCCACCCCCGTCGGGCGCGGCGCCGTCATCCGCGCCGCCGCCGTCGGCGGAAGTCGAGTCCGCGTCCACCGACGGTGCTCCGCTGTCAGGAAGCCCCGACATGTCGAGGATACCGTTCATGACGGGATTCAAATTGCCGGGAAGCGCGTCGTTGGTGGGCAAATGCACGACGAAGACCGCGGTCAAAGGGCTGAATCCCGCTGGAAGCAACGTGGAGCACGGCGGGGTGACCGTCAGGTAGATCATGATGGGGAACCCAATGGGGTGGGTCTTGGCCGGTTGGGTGCTGGTGTTCTCCCCGCTCGGAAGGTCGCACGAAAACATCGACGACTGCTCGCCGCCGTCGGGCTTGCCCGCCGGAGAGGCGCCTGCCAATGGAAGACCGACGTCTCCCCGGCACAAGCCGAAGAGAAGCGAGGCCGGGAAAGGGTTGGTGAAGGTCGCGGTTTCTTCCGTGCCGAGATTCGAGCAAGGGCGCGACACCCAAGCCGAGCGCGGCGTAGAGTTGGTCGAACTCGGTCTGCGAGATGGGGCAGGTGTAATTGTCGTTGGCGCTCGTGGGCAACGGGCACCACGACCATGCGTAGGTCGGGGCGGCTGTGGGGTCGGGACAGTCCGCCGTGGGGCCAGCAGCAGGCGGCTGGTAGAGCAGCGCGCGCAGGGTGGTCGATGTGCCGACGGTCGGCTGCGGGGGTTCGGCTTGGATGGCCAGGATGCGCGGCTGGTTGAGCAACTCGGGCTTGTTGAAGTCGCGGTTGCCGCAGCCGAGAAGTGCCAGGACGCTGGCGATGAAGATACTTTTTCGCATGGTCACTCGTCCGTGATTCTGAAGCGGTAGGAGTATTTCTTGGTCGACGCCATGGGCTCGCCGTTGCGGGTGGCCGGCTCCCATTGCTGGGCCAAGGCCGCCTTCTTGGCGGCCTCGTTGAATTCGGGATAGGGCGATTCGTGCAGGATCTTGACGTTGGTCACCTTGCCGGTGGCGTCGATGAAGACCAGCACGTCCACGTCGGATTCCACGCCCTGCGCCTTCAGGGTGGGGGGGAAGTCGGGCTTGACCGTCTTCCCGCGATACTTTGCATCGGTGAACGTCACGCCCTTGCTCGGAATGCGCGTGGCGACCTGGTTCACGGTGGTCGGCTTTTCCGTGCCGTGCACCGGGGCCGGACGTTCCTTGGGCACGTCCTCCTTCTTGACCGCGATCTTGTCGGTTTCGCCGAGGCGCGTGTTGCCCACGGCAAAGGCCGGCCCCTCGCCGCTGCCTTCGCCGACCGTCGACTCGAAGCTCAAGCCCACGATGCGTGGCGGGGGCTTCTTTTCCGGCTCCTTGGGCGGCTCTTCGATTTTGGGTGCAGGCGGGGCCTTCACCACGGCGACCCTCTCGACCTCTTTCTTGGGCTCGGGCGTCTTCTCCGGCTCGGCCGGCTTGGGCTTCTCCGCCTCGTGCTCGCGCATTTCGATGGCCAGGCGCTCGCGTGCCTTGTCGCGCTGGGCGCCAAGGCTGCCCACGCCAAAGGCCATGATCACGAAGCCCACGTGCAGCCCGACCGATGCCAGAAGGACCAGAATCCCGATGGTCGCGCGCAGCCAGCCGGGCATGCGGCGCTGCTCGTGACGGGCACGGAATTCGGTATGGATGGGCACGCGCACGTGCGAGAGAGAGCGCGTGCGCGAAACCTTGCGCCGTTGCGCCCGCTTCTCGACAAACGGGTTGCTTCGGGCCGGGCGCGCTTTTCGGCCAGGCTCGCCGTTCGGATTCTGCGAAGAGGGCGTGGCGGGCATTGCGAAGGACGCAAGTTAGGGCGAAGCAGGCGCCGTCTGACGTTCCACATCGAGGGCGAAGGCGGAGACGCCGTTGCGTTTGACGAGATCGATGAGATCCACCACGTGACCGTACTCGACGCCCTTGTCGGCGGCGATGACCGCCTGCAATTTCGGATTGGCCGCGCTCTCGCGCTTCACGAAGCTGCCGATTCCCTCGACCGTGGATTTGGCGCCGTTGAGCAGGAGGCTGCCGTCCTTGTTGCACACGATGTTGACCGTGGATTCGACGCGTGCGCCGCCCGTGGCGGCCTTGGGCAGGTTGACCACCATGCTGGCGCGCACGATGGCGATGGACGTCAGCATGAAGATGATCAGCAGCACGAGCACGATATCGACGAAGGGGATGATGTTGATGCTGGCGAGCAGCCCCTCGTCCTCACCATTGCTGGGTTGGGCGGCCATCGCTACTCCTTCGCGGTCTTGCCGGCCGACTTGAGCTCGGCCATGAGCACGCGGGTGAGCCCGTCGGTGTTGGTCACGGCGTCCTTGACCATGCCCTTGAAGACGTTGTAGGCCACGACCGCCGGGATGGCGACCAAGAGGCCGACGGCGGTGGCAACCAGGGCCTCGGCGATGCCGGCCATGACGCCGGTGCTGGCGTTGGCGATATCCTTCGACATCTCCTTGAATGAACGGATGATTCCGAGCACCGTGCCGAACAGGCCGATGAAGGGTGCGTTCGAGGCCAGCGTCGCCAGAATAGACAAACGGCGCTCGTACTCGGACTTGCCTCGGCTCAGGGCACCGGCGATCAGCTCCTCGACCGACTCCGGGCCCTTTTCATAGCCACGCAGCCCGGCCAGGGTGACGTTGGTCTCCAGGCTGTCGTGCTTGGCGAGAAGCTTGGCAGCGGCGTCGAAGTCGCCCTTGTCGAGATCCTTGGCGAACTCGTCCTTGATGGCTTCGAAGTCGATCTTGCGCCGCCGGTAGAAGAACCAGCGCTCGACCATGACCGCGACGGAGAGCAGCGAGAGTCCGAGCAGGAGCCAGAGCACCCACTCGGAACGAAAGACAGGCAAGGATAACAGGCGTTGGACGATTCCTTGGGCAGCGTTCGTATTCATGACTTCTTCCTGGGTAATACCGGAGCGGCGAATCTAAGGAACACCGTAGCGGGAAGTTTTTTGTCACCACCGCTACACAATTGCAACCATGCGTTGTCCAGCTGCGGTTTCGGCGGCGCGGGCGGCTACTTGTCGCCGGTGCCGCCCACCAGACCGTTCATCTTCTTGGCGTCGAAGGGCTTGGGCCTCTTGGTGATGGCCGCCTTGGCCCCCGTCCCCGTCGCGGACAGCTCCATGGTCGCGGCCGGGATTTGCATGGCCGACGGCGCATTCTTGTCGATCTCGGGCGTGGTGATCACCTTGACCAAGCCCAGGGGCGGTACGGTTTCGTTCACCCAGACGTCCACCGTGCCCATGGCGTTCTTGTCGCGGTAGTGGGTGGTCTTGAACGTCCCGCCCGCCACCTTGAGCTCTTCCTTGCCCACTAGGTTCTTGGGATCCGGATGCTGGAAGCTCTGCACCGGGGTGTCGGGTGGAACGAACATGGGCGCGTCGTCACCGAACTGCATGACCATGGGTTTGGGGGCCTTCGCGCCACTGGTCGGATCCGCGGCCAGCACCATGCGCAGCACGACCGGCTTGGCGACCGGACCGCCCCTGGTGGTCATCTCCAGGGTGTTCGACTTGCCGTCGCGGGCCACCAGCGCCCAGCGCGACGAAAGGGTGATGCTTCCCATGTTCATGGTGTATTCGGCCCAGGAACCGATGGCGACCTTTCTCATGTCCACGACCAGGGGCATGCCGCCCGGAACACCAGGGCCTTGGGCGCTGGCAGAGACGGGGAGCAGCAATGCAACGAGGGCGAGGGCTTGGAAGATACGCATGAGAGGTCCTTTCGCGCTTGTCTACCCCAAGCCGCCGGTCTTTGCTTCGGTCTTTCGCAAGGGCAGGGTCCGCGCGCCTCCCCGGCCCACGGCGCCATGACGAGTCAACGGAAACCCTCATGGGATGGTCGATCGGCGCAATGATGTGTCAGACTTCCGTCGATACCAAAGGGGGATCCTTTTCATGTGCGGCATTGCTTGCATCTTGGACATTCAAAGTGAATTGGCGGCGCTTCGCGAACGCGCGGTGGCCATGGCGCGCCTCTTGCGACACAGGGGGCCCGACTGGAGCGGCATCTACACCGACGAACACGGCATCCTGGCCCACGAGCGGCTTTCCATTGTCGATGTCGAGCACGGCGCCCAGCCGCTGACGGACGTGACCGGCAGTGTGGCACTCGCCGTCAACGGCGAGATCTACAACCACAAGGCCCTGCGGGCCGAATTCAAGGATTACCCCTTCAAGACCTCGTCCGATTGCGAGCCGATTATTCCGCTCTACCAGCGCCACGGCGCCGATTTCCTCGACAAGCTCAGCGGCATTTTCGCCTTCGTCCTCTACGACAAGACGAACAACGATTTCCTCATCGCCAGGGATCCCATCGGCGTTGTTTCTCTGTACACTGGGCGGGATGAACACGGAAATCTATACGTCGCTTCGGAGATGAAGGCGCTGGTGAAGTACTGCCGCCAAATCGATGATTTCCCGCCTGGTCACTACATGACCCGGCAAACGCCACAACCGGTGCGGTATTACCATCCCACATGGGGCGAATTCGATGTCGTCGCGAAGAAGGACCTCGATCTCGGTGAATTGCGCAGCAGCCTGGAAACCGCGGTCCACCAGCAATTGATGTCCGATGTTCCCTATGGCGTGCTCATCTCCGGAGGCCTGGACTCGTCGGTCATTGCGGCGGTCACGCAGCGATTTGCGCCCAAACGCGTCGAGGAAGGCGACAAGGTCGGGGCCTGGTGGCCGCGCCTTCATTCCTTCTGTATCGGGCTCGAAGGCTCGCCCGATGTCGCCAAGGCTCGCAAGGTGGCGGCGGCCATCGGCACGGTCCATCACGAGTTCATCTTCACGGTCGAGGAAGGGTTGGATGCTCTTCGCGATGTCATCTTCCACATCGAGACTTACGACGTAACCAGCATTCGCGCTTCGACTCCCATGTTCTTGATGATGCGCAGGATCAAGGCCATGGGCATCAAGATGGTCCTCTCCGGCGAGGGGGCCGACGAGGTCTTCGGGGGATACCTCTATTTCCACAAGGCCCCGAATGCCCGCGAGTTCCATGAGGAAACCGTGCGCAAGCTGGCCTCGCTTTACAAGTACGATTGTCTGCGCGCCAACAAATCGGCGGCGGCGTGGGGCGTGGAGATCCGCGTGCCGTTCCTGGACAGGGAATTTCTCGATGTGGCCATGTCGTTCAATCCGCAAGAGAAGATGGTTGGGCCCGGTCGAATGGAAAAGTATCCACTGCGCAAGGCCTTCGAGGGGTACTTGCCCGACGAAATCCTGTGGCGTCAAAAGGAGCAGTTCTCCGACGGCGTTGGCTATAGTTGGATCGATTCACTGAAGGCCCACGCCGAAAAGGTCGTCAGCGACGCTCAGATGAAGAACGCGCGCTACCGATTTGCCTACAACACCCCGGTGACCAAGGAAGCCTACTTCTACCGGGAGATCTTCGAGTCCCATTTCCCGGGTGAATCGGCCGCCGCCTGCGTCCCCGGCGGTCCCAGCATTGCGTGCAGTACGCCAACCGCCATCGCATGGGATGAGAGCTTTGCGCGCAATTCCGATCCGTCGGGTCGGGCCGTGCTTGCCGTGCACCAGAGCCCCAACGCGGGCGATGGCTGACATCGTCGGGGGTGGGGTTCTTGCCGATCCGGTGAGAGGACCGAGACTTTGCGCGACTCCTTGCGTGTCGTGGAAGGCCGCGCCGCGGGCGATTTCCGCCGAGCCTCTCGATGACCCGAGGAGCGATTTGCAGTGCCGTTTCTGCAATGCTAAGAAAAGTCATGAATTTTGCTTATGAATCCCCGTGGGCGAGCGACGAAATTCGGCTCTTTCGCAAGACAATTCGTCAATTCATTCTAGACGAGCTCACGCCCCGGCAAGCCCGCTGGCGCGAGCAGCAGCACGCCGACCCGGAGGCCTGGATCAAGGCGGGCGCGATAGGGATGTTGCTGCCCGACGTGCCCCAGGAGCATGGCGGAGGCGGCGGCACCTTTGCCCATGAGGCGGTCGTCCTGGAGGAGCTGGCGCGATCGGGAATCCATTTCGGCTCCAGCGTGCAGAGCATCGTCGCGCGCTACATCCTGGTGCACGGGAGCGAGACGCAGAAACGGCAATGGCTTCCGCGCATGGCTCGCGGCGAGATCGTGGGCGCCATCGCCATGACCGAGCCTGCAGCGGGTTCGGATCTGCAAGGCATCTTGGCCACCGCCCGGCGGGACGGCGACGACTACGTCATCAACGGCTCGAAGACGTTCATCACCAATGGTTGGCAGGCCGGGCTCGTCTGCCTCGCCGTCAAGACCGACCCGAAGGCAACCGGCCCCAAGGGGATCTCGCTCATTCTGGTCGAGACCAAGGGCCTCGCCGGCTACCGCGTCGGGCGGCCGCTGGAAAAGGTGGGTCGCCACGGCCAGGACGTTTGCGAGATCTTCTTCGACGACGTTCACGTTCCGGTCTCGAATCTTCTCGGTCCGGCCGAGGGCAAGGGGTTCTTCCAAATGATGGAACACCTGTCCTACGAGCGACTGTCGGTGTCCGTGGCAGCGGTGGCCATCATGGAACGGGCCGTGGACATCACGACCCAGTACGTGAAGGACCGCACGGCGTTCGGTAAACCCCTGATCGATTTCCAGAACACGCGCATGAAGCTTGCCGAATGCAAGACCTTGGCGCACGTGGGCCGGGTCTTTCTCGACAACTGCATCGAGCGCTTTCTCAAGAACCAACTCGATCCCGTCATCAGCGCCATGGCCAAGTACTGGCTTACGGATCGAGAGTTTCACGTCGTCGACGAGTGCGTCCAGCTTCATGGAGGGTACGGCTACATGATCGAATACCCCATCGCCCGCATGTGGGCCGATTGCCGAGTCCAGCGTATCTACGCCGGTACCAACGAAATCATGAAGGAGATGATCGCGTGGTCCCTGTGAGCGACGCGCGCGACGAGTCCGCGGCCATCGCCCCTGTCCGAGCCCGAGCGGAACGAGATTCTGTACGCCTGGAACGACACCGACGAGCCGTTCCCCGACCTGTGCGCGCACGAACTGTTCGAGCAGCAGGTGGAGCGCGATCCCGATGCCGTGGCGGTCGTTTTCGAGGGACGGCGACTGACCTACCGCGAGCTCAACCAACGCGCGAATCAGGTCGCGCACTTTCTGCGCAAGCACGGTGTGGGCTCGGAGTCGCTGGTGGGTGTCTCCCTGAAACGCTGTCCGGAGCTGGTGGTGGGGCTTCTGGGGGTCTGGAAGGCCGGTGGCGCCTACGTTCCTCTCGATCCCGCCTATCCCCCCGAACGGCTGGCCTTCATGGTGGGCGATGCCGGAATCCGCATGCTGTTGACGGATGCTTCGTGCAAGTCGCTTTTCCCGTCGGTCGCCGACAAGGCCATTTGCCTCGACTCCGAGTGGTCGACCCTCGAAGGGGAACCGACCAGCAATTCCAGCGCGGGAGCCGTGCCCGCGAATCTGGCCTACGTGATGTACACCTCGGGATCGACGGGCCAACCGAAGGGCGCCATGATTCTGCACCGCGGACTGGTGAACTACCTTCATTGGGCCATCAAGGCGTACGGGGTCGAGGCCGGTGGATCGGTTCCGGTTCACAGCTCCATCTCCTTCGACCTGACGGTGACGAGTCTGTATCCCGTCTTGTTGGCGGGAGGCCACGCCGAGCTCTTGCCCGAGGACGTGGGCGCGCAGAATCTCCTGACGGCGCTGCGACGACAAGGCCGTCGCAGCCTGGTCAAGATCACACCCGCGCACCTCGATCTGCTCAGCCAGCAGCTGAATCCCGGCGCCATGGCGGGGCTGACGAAGACCTTCGTGATTGGCGGCGAGAATCTGCTCGCCGAGAGCGTGCAGGTGTGGCGAGATTTTGCCCCCGGCACGCGCCTCATCAACGAGTACGGTCCCACGGAGACCGTGGTGGGCTGCTGCGTGTACGAAGTTCAAGCCGGCGATCCGGACAGCGGCTCGATCCCCATTGGTCGTCCCATCGCCAATACCCAGCTCTACATCCTGAATCCGGACATGCAACCGGTACCGCTGGGCGAGATGGGCGAGCTCTATATCGGCGGCGCTGGCGTGGCGCGGGGCTACCTCAATCGACCGGAGCTGACGCAGGAGCGGTTCCTGGTCGATGGATTCTCGGGCCGAGTGGGAGCGCGCTTGTACAAGACCGGAGACCTTGCCCGCTACCGCCCGGACAAGACGCTGGAGTATCTCGGGCGCGTGGACAACCAGGTCAAGATCCGCGGGTACCGCATCGAGCTGGGAGAGATCGAGTCGACCCTGGCCGGCCACCCCGCCGTGCAAGCCTGCGCCGTCCTTGCGCGCGAAGATTCCCCGGGAAACAGACAGCTCGTGGCCTATGCCGTGCTCCGGCAGCGCGAGGCGAAGGTGGTAGAGGACATCTCCGACTTCCTCGAACAACGGCTGCCCGAATACATGGTGCCGGCGCAGTTCGTCTTGCTCGACGCCTTGCCGCTGACCCAAAACGGGAAGGTCGATCGCAAGGCCTTGCCCGCTCCTTCCGAACAAAATGTCGCCGCGGCGCCGGCGGACTCCATCGCGCCTCGCAACGACACGGAGAAGGCCCTGGCGGCCATCTGGTCCAAGTTGCTGAACGTGGCGACCATCGGTATCCACGATGACTTCTTCGAATTGGGCGGACACTCGCTACTCGTGATCAAGGCGATGTCGCGCATCCGGGATGTCCTCGAGGTGGACCTGCCACCGCAGAGCCTGTTCGAGAACTCGACGCTGGCCGGGCTCGCCGCCGTGGTGATGCAGGCTCAAGGCCAAATCGACAGTGCACACGCCGAAGACGTGCGCAAGATCGAACCGCGTGAGCAACTCGGGCCTTCTCCGCTGTCGTTTTCCCAGGAGCAGTTCTGGTTCCTCGACCAGATGGTTCCGGGCAGTGCGGCCTACAACATCGTGGACGTAATCGGCCTGGGCGGGGTCTATGACGGGGCCGCGTTGCGACGTGCTCTCGACGAGCTGGAGAGGCGCCACGAGATCCTGCGCACTGCTTTCTCCACGAGCGACGGTCAACTGATGCAGGTTGTTTCGCCGCCCGTCGGACTTCCGTTGACCGAGCTCGACTTGAGCGCCATGCCGGAGCCCGAAAGGACGCGCGAATGGAGCCGCGTGGTGGAGGAGGAAGGGCAGAGAGCGTTCGATCTTTCCAAGACGCCATTGCTTCGGGTGACCGTGGCTCATCTTTCGGCCGCCGAGCACCGAGTGCTGCTCGTCATTCACCACATCGCTGGCG
Source organism: uncultured delta proteobacterium (assembly GCA_963824555.1). Classification (GTDB taxonomy): domain Bacteria; phylum Myxococcota_A; class Polyangia; order Fen-1088; family Fen-1088; genus Fen-1118. The sequence goes on from CAWGPW010000028.1 coordinate 87,323, forward strand.
ACGAGTGGGCGATGGGATTGATCCAGGACGAGGTTAGGCAGCTCTACGCATCCTTTTGTCGCAAGCGGCCGTCACCGCTCCCCGAGTTGCCGGTGCAGTATGCCGACTTCGCCAGTTGGCAGCGCAAGTGGTTCCAGGGCGAAAAGCTGGAAGCGCAGATCGCCTACTGGAAGGATGCGCTGTCCGGTGCCTCGCCCGTGTTGGCGTTGCCGACGGACAAGCCGCGTCCGCGCGAGCAGACCTACCGCGGAACGACGGAGCACTTCGTCTTGCCGAGGGAATTGCTGCAGCGTCTGCGCGCGCTCGGCCTGAAGGAGCAAACCACATTGTTCATGCTCCTGGAGGCCGCCTTTGCAAGCCTGCTCTACCGCTACTCCGGCCAGCCCGACATCCTGGTGGGGACGCCCATCTCCGGCCGGACCCAGAGCGAAACCCAGCGTATGGTGGGATGTTTTCTCAACACGGTCGTGTTGCGGTCGCAGTTTCCCGACGACCTGACCTTCCGAGCGCTCTTGCAACAGACGCGCGAGCGGGCTTTGGGGGCGTTCGCCCACGCGGAGTTGCCTTTTGGGCGTCTGGTGGCCACCCTGGCGCCGGATCGGGATCCCAGCCGGACGCCGCTGTTTCAGGTGATGTTCGTTCTCTTCGATCCCGACGGTGCATCCCAGGTCTCCAACGTGTCTGGCCACCGAGAGCTGGAGACCGGAACGTCGAAGTTCGATTTGACGTTGTTCATCTCCATGACAGCGAACGGTCTCGAGTGCATGTTCGAGTACAGCACGGATTTGTTCGAGGCCGAGACCGTTCGGCGGTTGTGCCGGTACTTCGGCGTTTTGCTGGAGGCGATCGCCGAGGATCCGGACGCAGCGATCGGGCGCCTGCCGCTCTTGACCGAGGCGGATCGCCGGCAAGTGCTGGAAGCGTGGAACCGCACGGAGGCGAGCTATCCGCGGGAAGTGCCGCTGGCCGAGCTGGTGGAAGCGCAGGCGGCGCGGACGCCGGATGCGGTGGCGGTGGTGTGCGGGCATGAGTCGGTGAGCTTCGCGGAGCTGAACGCGCGTGCAAACCAGCTGGCGCACGCCTTGCGGGCTCAGGGGGTGGGGCCGGATCGCCTGGTGGGCATTTGCCTGGAGCGTTCGGTGGACATGGTGGTGGGACTCTTGGCCATCGTGAAGGCCGGGGGGGCGTATCTACCGCTGGACCCGCTTTTGCCGGCGGAGCGGCTGGGCACCATGCTGGGGGACAGCGGCGCAACGCTGGTCCTGACCCAGGAGAATCTTTGGGTATCGCTGCCTGCCTTTTCGGGAACGGTGCTTCTCATCGAGGACATGACCTGGCGCTCGAACCCACGGGACAACGTGGCGGTGGCGGTGCGGCCGGAGCATCTGGCCTACGTGATCTACACGTCGGGTTCGACGGGGAAGCCTAAGGGGGTGGAGGTACCACGGGGGGCGCTGGCCAATCTGCTGTGGTCGATGCGTGATTGGCTCGGGCTGACGAGTGCGGATCGGTTGCTGGCGGTGACGACCATCTCGTTCGACATCGCGGGTGTGGACATGTGGCTGCCGCTGCTGGTGGGGGCACGGCTGGTGGTGGCGAGTCGGGAGGATGCCGCGGATGGCGAGCGCCTGCGCGAGGAGATCGAGCGGCACGGCATCACGTTCTTGCAGGCCACGCCGGTGACGTGGCGGATGTTGCTGCAGGCGGGGTGGAAGGGGAAGGCCGGCATGCAAGTCGTGTGCACGGGCGAGGCCATGCCTCGCGATTTGGCGGCGCAGCTTCAGCCCAAGGTGGGACGCCTGTGGAACCTGTACGGACCTACGGAGACGACGATTTGGTCGACGGGGTACGAGGTGCGGGACGGGAATGCGCCGGTGCTGATCGGGCGGCCGGTGGCGAACACGCAATGCTACATTCTCGACAAGTATCTGCAGCCGGTTCCCCTGGGCGCGGTGGGAGAGCTGTACATCGGCGGCGACGGTCTTGCGCGTGGCTACCACGGACGACCGGAGCTACGGCGGAGAAGTTCATCGCGGATCCGTTCCGTGCCGAGGCGGGGGCCAGGATGTATCGGACGGGAGATCTGGCATGTTTTCGGCCGGACGGGAACATGGAGTGTTTGGGGCGAACGGATCACCAGGTGAAGATTCGTGGATTCCGTATCGAGCTGGGAGAAATCGAAGCGGTGTTGGCACGGTCCGCCGGGGTGGAGCAAGCGGTGGTGATGGCCCGCGAGGATGGGGGCGGGGAGAAGCGACTGGTGGCATACGTGATAGCGAAGACCCCGGCCACCGACCTGGTGGAGAAGTTGCGCGGGACTTTGCGCGCGGCTTTGCCCGAGTACATGGTGCCATCGCACTTCGTGGAGCTGGATGCGTTTCCGCTGACGGCGAGCGGGAAGGTGGATCGCAAGGCGCTGCCTGCGCCCAGCGCCGACAGCGTGGCCACGAGCCGCGAACCCGTTGCCCCGCGCAACGAGCTCGAACGGGATTTGGCCGCCATCTGGGGCGAGTTGCTGGGACTGGCCAAGGTCGGCATCGATGACAATTTCTTCGAGCTGGGCGGGCACTCCTTGCTGGCGATCAAGGCGATGTCGCGGATCCGGGACGCGTTCCAGGTGGACTTGAGACTGCAGAAGCTGTTCGAGCATCCGACGGTGGCCGGCATGGGGACCGAGGTGAAGGTAGCCAAGGCGGCGAAGGACAGCAGCAAAGTCGTCCAGCGAATCGTGCCACGCCAGCAATCCGGTCCTTGTCCGCTATCTTTCTCTCAGGAACAGTTTTGGTTCCTGGACCAGATGGTGCCCGGCAGCGCGGCCTACAACATCGTGGATGTGATCAATCTGGACGGGACATACGACGCGTCCGCTTTGCGGGCCGCCATGAACGAGCTGGTGCGGCGACATGAGATTCTGCGCACGGCGCTCGTTGCGGGCACCGGACAATTGATGCAAGTGGTATCGCCAGCGTCCGATCTAGTGTTACCGGAGCTCGACTTGGGCGCGATACCGGAGGAGGAGAGGGCGCGCGAATGGACCCGTGTGGTGCGGACCGAGGGACGGCGGACATTCAACTTGGCCCAGCCGCCGCTGTTTCGAGCCGTGGTGGTTCATCATTCGCCAGGCGAGCACAAGGTGCTGCTGACCATTCATCACATCATCGCGGACGAGTGGGCGATGGGGCTGATCCAGGATGAGGTCAAGCAGTTGTATGCGGCGTTCCGTCGCAAGCAAGCATCGCCGCTTGTCGAGTTACCTATTCAGTATGCCGACTTCGCCTGCTGGCAACAGGCGAGCTTTCAGGGGGAGAAACTGGAGCAGCAGCTTGCCTATTGGAAGGACGTGCTGACGGACGCCTCGCCGGTCTTGGCGTTGCCGACGGATAAGCCGCGTCCGCGCGAACAGACGTTCCGCGGGGACACGGAGCATTTCGTGCTGTCCAAGGCACTGCTGGATCGGCTGCGCGAGATCGCCCAAAGAGAGCAAACCACGCTCTTCATGCTGCTCGAGGCGGCTTTCGCCAGCTTCCTTCACCGCTATTCCGGTCAGCCGGACATCCTCGTGGGGACGCCTATTTCCGGTCGAACGCTGGGCGAAACGCAACGCCTGGTGGGGTGCTTTCTGAACACGGTGGTGTTGCGCTCGCAGTTCACCGACGACCTGACCTTCCGCGCGCTCTTGCAGCAGACGCGCGAGCGCGCCCTGGGGGCGTTCGCCCACGCGGAGCTTCCCTTCGGGCGCCTGGTCGCGACCTTGGCGCCGGAGCGGGATCCTAGCCGGGCGCCACTGTTTCAGGTCATGTTCGTTCTGCTCGACTCCGATGGCAGCTCGCAGGCGTCGAAGGTTTTCGACCACCGAGAGCTGGAGACCGGGACGTCCAAATTCGATTTGACGTTGCTGACCTCCGTCACGCCCAACGGACTTGAGGGGATGTTCGAGTACAGCACGGATCTGTTCGAGGCCGAGACCATTCGGCGCCTGTGCCGGCATTTCGGCGTCTTGCTGGAGGCCATCGCGCAGAATCCCGACCAAGCCATCGGTCGCCTGCAGCTTCTGGAAGAGGCGGACCGCCGGCAGGTGCTGGAGACGTGGAACCGCACGGAGGCGAGCTATCCGCGGGAAGTGCCATTGGCTGCGTTGGTGGAAGCTCAGGTGGCGCGGACGCCAGAGGCGGTGGCGGTGGTGTTCGGGCGTGAGTCGGTGAGCTTCGCGGAGTTGAACGCGCGTGCGAACCAGCTGGCGCACGCCCTACGGGCCCAGGGAGTGGGACCGGATCGCCTGGTGGGCATCTGCGTGGAGCGTTCGGTGGACATGGTGGTGGGGCTGCTTGGGATCGTGAAGGCGGGGGGGGCGTACTTGCCGCTGGACCCGCTGCTGCCTGCGGAGCGAGTGGGTTACATGCTGGAGGACAGCGGGGCGACGCTGGTGGTGACACAGGATAGCGTGCGGGCATCGTTGCCGGCGTTTCCCGGGACGGTGTTGTCGCTGGACGAGAAGAGCTGGCAGTCGAACCCGCGGGACAACGTGGCGGTGGCGGTCCGTCCGGAGCATCTCGCGTGCGTGATCTACACGTCCGGGTCGACGGGGAAGCCGAAAGGCGTCGAGGTGCCGCGGGGGGCGCTGATGAATCTGCTGTGGTCGATGCGTGATTGGCTGGGGGTGACGAGTGCGGATCGGCTGTTGGCGGTGACGACCATCTCGTTCGACATCGCGGGTGTGGACATGTGGCTGCCGCTGCTGGTGGGGGCACGGCTGGTGGTGGCGAGTCGGGAGGATGCCGTGGATGGCGAGCGCCTGCGCGAGGAGATCGAGCGGCACGGCATCACGTTCTTGCAGGCCACGCCGGTGACGTGGCGGATGTTGCTGCAGGCGGGGTGGAAGGGGAGGGCCGGCATGCAAGTCGTGTGCACGGGCGAGGCCATGCCCCGCGATTTGGCGGCGCAGCTTCAGCCCAAGGTGGGACGCCTGTGGAACCTGTACGGACCTACGGAGACGACGATTTGGTCGACGGGGTACGAGGTGCGGGACGGGAATGCGCCGGTGCTGATCGGGCGGCCGGTGGCGAACACGCAATGCTACATTCTCGACAAGTATCTGCAGCCGGTTCCCCTGGGAGCGGTGGGAGAGCTGTACATCGGCGGCGACGGTCTTGCGCGTGGCTACCACGGACGACCGGAGCTGACGGCGGAGAAGTTCATCGCGGATCCGTTCCGTGCCGAGGCGGGGGCCAGGATGTATCGGACGGGAGATCTGGCATGTTTTCGGCCGGACGGGAACATGGAATGTTTGGGGCGGACGGATCACCAGGTGAAGATTCGTGGATTCCGTATCGAGCTGGGAGAAATCGAAGCGGTGTTGGCACGGTCCGCCGGGGTGGAGCAAGCGGTGGTGATGGCCCGCGAGGATGGGGCCGGGGAGAAGCGCCTGGTGGCCTATGTGGTGGCCAAGAAAGCGGCCGTCGACCTGGTGGAGAAGCTGCGCGGGATTCTGCGCGCGGCCTTGCCCGAGTACATGGTGCCATCGCACTTCGTGGAGCTGGATGCGCTCCCGATGACGGCGAGCGGGAAGGTCGACCGCAAGGCGTTGCCCGCCCCCGAGGCCGGTGTTGCGACGACTGTTTCCAGGCCCTACGCCACCCCAAGGAACGATCTGGAGATCAGCCTGGCCACGGCTTGGGAAAAGGTACTCGGGGTCCAGCGCGTCGGAATCACGGACAACTTCTTCGACTTGGGCGGCACCTCGCTGACCGTGATCAGGCTGACCATGGAGATGAGGAAGGCAACCGGCATCGAGATTGGTCTCGGTTCCGTCTTTCGCTTTCCAACCATTGCGGAGTTGGTGGAGAGCCTGGGCTCGGTCGCCGCCAACAGCGTCTCGTTGGTCGTGCCACTGCAGGCCCATGGCGACGGCCGCCCGGTATTCTGCCTTTGTGGGATTGACCTCTACCGGGATTTCGCCAGGGGCATGGGACCGAGCCAGCCGGTCTACGGCGTGTACGTGGCCGAGGAGATGGCGGTGGCGGACCAATCCATCAAAGGAGAGAAGATTGATATCTCCATCGAAAGGCTGGCGGAGGCGTACTACCAGGCCATCGTCAGAACCAGCCCGCAGGGCCCCTACCGCTTGGCCGGAGTCTCGTTTGGGGGCGTGCTTGCCATGGAAGTGGCCTCCAGGATGCGCAAGCATGGCGCCGAAGTGGAGGTGGTCCTTCTCCTCGACACCGTCCTGCCGCAATGGGTTCGCAGGAACTGGTCGAAATGGTTTCGCGTTCAGGCGGCGGAGATCCACAAGGGCAACGGTTCCAAGGTTCTCGGACGTGTTCTGTCCAAACTGCGCGACAATTTGATTGACCGCCTCACCGCCACCACCGATCGCGGGTCCGAGGTGAGCGCCAATCGAGCGTTCGAGCTGAGGCAAGCCGCGTTCTATGAGGCCATGGGCGTATGGAACACGCGTGGTCTCGTCTCCGACTTTGACGTTGTTCTGTTCCGCGCCTCCGAGTCGGAGAGAGGAGAACACATCGAGCTCGAGCCGGACTATGGTTGGTGGCATCACGTGACGGGCCGGTTGCACGTGGTGTCCGTCCCAGGCGATCACCTGGGCATCATCAAGCCGCCCAACGTGTCCGCACTGGCGCTGAAGGCTCGGCAGTATCTGGACCATCCGGGCGCGTCGACGATCTGACGCGGGCAGAAGAGCTCCCAGTGCGAACCATCCCAGCACCGCTGCCGGGCCGAAGACCGGGATCCTTCAAGCGTGAAACGTGACGGCCCGTCACAAGGGTGTCGCGGATTCGGGTCAGACGATGACGTCGAAACCCGTGGCGCGCGGACGGGGTTGGTATTCCACGGTGGCGCGTGCGAGGCGGATGACGCCCTCCTTCATGGTGGCGGCATCGGCGACGATGGGCAGTCGCACGTAATCGGCGAAGCGGTGGTCGGGAGAGTTGGCCGAGCCAGGAACCATGGTTACACCATGGCGCGCGGCGATTTGGGCAAGCTCGTCGGCCGAGCCCTCCGGCATGCGCGCCCACAGCAACAAGCCGCCTTCGGGCTTCTTCCATGTCCACGAAGGCAGGTGCTTGGCGAGCAACTTGGTGAGCACGTCCAGCTTGGCAGCGACCTCGCGGCGGCGGGCCTTGGCCGCGGCCTGGGCTTGCTCGACGAGCAGAGCTGCGGTGGCCTGCGACACCAGCGGACCGCCGAGATCGGACAGGGCCTTGAATCGGCCGAGGCGCACGATCCAGGCTTCTGGGCCGCGGATGAAGCCCACGCGCAGGCCGGCCCAGAAGAGCTTGCTCAACGATCCGAGGGTCAAGATGGGCGCGTTCTTGGCGAAGGTCGCGATGGGTGGAGGCGGCTCACCGGTAAGCCCGAGGTCGGCGAGGGTGTTGTCCTCGACCACCGGAACCTGCAACTCCTCGGCGAGGCGGGCAATCTCGCGCCGGGTACGCTCGGGCATGAGCCCACCCGTGGGATTGTGATAGGTCGGAACCAAGTAAAGAAGGCGCGGACGCATCGCCATCAAGGCGCGCAGGCGGTCGATGTCCAGGTTATCCGCCGCGCCGGGCACGGCCAGCATGCGCGCGCCCGCGGAGGCGAGCACGTCGATGGCGCCGATGTACGTCGGATCCTCGGTGACCACCGCCTCGCCGCGCGCCACCAGAAGGCCCGCGACCAGACTGATGGCCTGCTGGGCGCCGTTGGTGACCAAGACCTGCTCTTCCCTCGTGCGCAGGCCGGTGCGTGAAAGATACGCGGCCACGGCCTTGCGCAGGGCTGGCAATCCCATGGGGAAATACCCTTCGCCCCTGCCCAGGCTGGCAGCGCCCTTGCGGGCCACGGCTTTGAAGGCGGTGTCGACCTCGGGCAGGGGCGGAAGCTGGGCGCTCACGAAGCTGATGGCATCGCCCGTACGTTCGATCAGGCTGCGAAATACGACGTTGCGGCGGAAGGCCGAGGAGACCTCGTGTTCCTGCGGGCTGGGCCAGCCGGTCTTGCCCGCGCGGCGCACCCACGTTCCGCTGCCGTGTCGGCTCTCGATGGTGCCTGCCTCGCGCAAACGCGCGTAGGCTTGCACCACCGTGGTGCGGCTGAGCTCGAGGGCCTCGGCGAGGGCGCGCTCGGGGGGCAGGCGCGTGCCGGGCAGAAGGTCGCTACGCTCCACGGCCAGGGTGATGGTTTGCGCCAGTTGCTGGTAGAGCGGCCCGTCGCCACGAGGAAAGGTGGCGAGCACTTTGGCCAGGTTGTCGGTGGCTGCCATGGGGTCGGCGGGCTCCTGGAGCAAGTCCACTTGTGGACAAGTGGTCCTTGAATGTCGCGCATCCGTGGCGCACTTTCAAGCCAGTTCGCACAGTGGATTGTAATTGGACTTGGAAGTGGACTGACGGAGGTTCATCGTGGCAAGCAAGCTTCCCCGCATGGCATTCTTCAAGGATCGCATCGTGCCCTACGCCGAGGCCAAGGTGGGACTGCTCACCCACGCGCTCAACTACGGCACGGGCGTCTTCGCCGGCATCCGCGGCTACTGGAACGGCGACGAAAACAAGCTGCTGGTTTTCCGCCTGGCCGACCACGTGCGCCGCCTGCACGAGTCGTCGCGCCTCTTGCGCATGAATCTGGCGCTCTCGGAAGACGCCACCGCGCGCGCCGTGCTCGATCTGTTGCTCGCCGAGGGATTGAAGGAGGATTGCTACATCCGTCCCATGGCCTTCTACGGCGACGAGGTCATCGGCGTGCGTTTGCACGGCCTTAGCCCCAGTCTCAGCATCGTGGCGGTTCCTTTCGGCCTCTACATCGACAAGGCCGATGGCGCCCATTGCACGGTGTCGTCGTGGCGCCGTCCCGAGGACAACGTGATTCCGGCGCGCGGCAAGATCACGGGCAGCTACGCCAACAGCGCCTTCGCCAAGAGCGACGCCGAGCTGGCGGGCTTCGACGAGGCCCTGTTGCTGAACCACCAAGGCTACGTCAGCGAAGGCTCAGGCGAGAACATCTTCCTCGTCCGCCGCGGCGTGGTGGTCACGCCCTCGCTCAACCAGAGCGTGCTCGAAGGCATCACGCGGCGATCGCTCATCACCCTGGTGCGCGACGAGCTGGGCCTGCCCGTCGAGGAACGACCGGTCGAGCGCGGCGAGCTGTTCGTGGCCGATGAGGTCTTTCTCACCGGCACCGCGGCCCAGATCACGGCAGTGTCGCGCATCGACCACCGCCCGGTGGGCAGTGGCCAGCTCGGTCCCATCACCGAGAAATTGCGCACGTTGTTCTTCGACGTGGTCCGCGGCCGCATGGCCAAGTACCGGGCCTGGTGCACCCCCGTCTGACCACCGAGCACCTCGACAAGCCTGGGCATCTGGGACAATCTCTGCCCTCCATGTCGGAATCTCCCGCGCCGAACGAAAGCGATCGGCTTGTCCTTGCGCCTTCTCACCTCGGCGACGAGGCGGGGTCGGCGCGCCCTCCGGCCCGTCCGATGGAGGCATCGCTGCCGTCCCTGCGCTGGTGGCACTTTCTGCTTTTCGCGGTGATCTATCTCTACGCGTTTCCGTATTTCGACCGACTCCGCAACGCCAACGAGATGCCGCGCATTCTGATGACCAAGGCCATCGTCGATCGGGGCGTGCTCAACATCGACGCAAGCATGGGCGAATTGCAGAGCATCTCGGATACCTCAGTGGCGCCCAACAGGCACAGGTACCCCAACAAGGCTCCAGGGCCTTCGTTTCTCGCGGTCCCGGTGTATGCCCTGTGCAAGTTGTTCGGCGCAACGTCGTTGCGGTCGGTGACCTGGGCTTTTCGCGTGACCGTGGTGACCATTCCGGCGCTCTTTTTCTTGCCCCTGTTCTACCGCTTCTCGCGCCGATTCACGGTCAGTGAAACGGCCCGGCGCGCGGCCCTGGTGGCGTTCGCGCTCGGATCGCAGGCGTTTCCCTACGCGCTGCTGTTCATGTCGCACGCACTCGCCACGGCATTTCTCGGCCTCGCATTCGTGGCGGCCGTGCGGCTTGCACGCGACAACACGAGGCGCTGGCACCGCGCGGCTGTGCTGGCTGGATTCGCATGCGCCATGGCGGTCATGATGGACTACCAGTCGGTCATGGCCGCAACCGTCATTGGTCTCTATGTTCTGTTCCGTAGCTCGATGCGGCTACGCAACACGTTCTGGATGGCCCTCGGTGCAGTGCCGCCGGCTGCCATCCTGGCTATCTATCAGAAAGTCGCCTTCGGCTCCTTCATGCGCACCGGCTACGATTTCGGCGTCGACCAGTCCACCAAGAATGGGTTCATGGGAATCATCGGAATCAACAAGGCGGCCCTCACCAGCACGTTCATCCTGCCCTCGAACGGAATTCTCGTGCTCGCGCCCTGGGTGCTCCTCGCCCTGGTGGGGGGCATCGTCGTCGCCCGCAAGCGCGAGGCGCGCAGGCGCATGGGCGCCGAGGCCACCGTGTGTGCGACCGTCGGTATCGCCTACCTGCTCTTTCTCTCCTCTTTGCTGCCCTACATGGCGCGAGGCGGATGGTGCGTGGGGCCGCGCTATATGACGGTGGCCATGCCGTTCGTCGCGTGGCTGGCGGCGGTTGGCATGCAGGCCGCCGAGCGTTGGACCGCGACACGGGTGCTGGCATTGGCATTGGTGGTGGCCAGCGCCACTATCTTCGTCGTCGGAGGCACGACGTTCCCGCACTGGCCCGACCGCCTCGACAACCCACTTTACGATTTGGTGTTCCCGCTGCTGGGGCGGGGCTACGCCGTGCACTCTCTTGGCACCTTGGTTGGTTTGCAGGGGATTGCCGCCATTCTGCCGCTCTATCTGTTCACGCTGCTCGCCATGCTCTGGCTTCTCGGGCTTCTGCGACGGCGGTCGTTGCCGATGCTGGCCATGGTGTGCGGTATGGCCGCGATGATCGTCATCGGCCACCGGGCATTTCCGCGCACGGATCCGAACAAGATGAGCCCGTGGCCGATGGTCCACAGCGTCTGGGAACCGCGCCACCGCTAGCCGGCATTACGTATGGCGCAAGCTTCGATCCTGGCGTCGCGCCCGTGATCGAAATGTCACGGTTGGAGGTGGGGACTCCGTTCTCCAAGAGACCCCAGTGTCTCCAAAGGGGCGAACCAGTCGGATATTCCGCAGGGTGGACTCGATGCCCTGGCTTGGTCCGGATCTTGCTTTATTTATATGAGAGGAACGAAAGGAAGAGCATATGCAAGGAAGGCTTTCCAGGTCTCGAAGTTATGTCTTTCCGGCACGCCGATGGAGGTGCCCAATCCTCGTGCTGCTGTCCACTGTTGCCTGTGGCAAGAGTGCTCCCTTGGGAAGTGTTGGCCAGGAAGCGGGATACTTGCCTCAGGGGGAGGACGTGCCGCCGAACGGCAATGATGCTTCCTTGGACCGCATGCCGAACGCCAACCTGGACCTACGCGAATCTTCCGACGGACCATCGTCGAGCGCGGAAGTACCCTTGCCAGATGGTCCGACAGATCTTCCCTCTGGCAAGGAGGTCGCGGTGGACAGTCCGATTCGGCTGTATCCCGTCGATGCAAGTCCGCCGGAGGTCTATCCGGGCGTGGAAGCTGGCACCAAGTTGTGTCCGAATTTCTCCAGTCAAGACTATACGCCTTGCTGCCCGGCCGATCCACCAGACTGCACCGGCAAGCCGAATGGATACCCAGGCTACATCTGCACGCCGGACTGTGCGAACTATCAGGACGCGGGTCAAAGTTGCGCTCAAGCCTGGTTTGCTTGTAACTGCCAGAATGAACGCTGGATGTGCCAAGGTTAAGCGTCCTTACCCCCGGACTGGCCCATACGCTAACCACGTTTGGGGCTGGGTCACGGCAACCTGGGACGGGCACCGCTGACCTTACGAAGAGCGGCCCGGCGCGATCACTGGATCTCGTAGTGGTGCGAGTGCAGGAAGAAGAACCAGCCTTGGGCTAAGGCCAGGAACAGCAACAGCGGGACCTGCCATCGCGGATGGCGCACATACCATTTGCCGAGTGGCAGAAAAGCGGGCCAGCACGACGCCGAGTAGCGGCCGAGACCAAAGGCCCCGATGAGCCACAACACGCCCATGAGCGGAATTGTCGCCGCCGCCAACTCGATGTATTTGCGCGAACGAAGGAGCGCCAGCGAGCCAACGGCCGGCAACAGCGCAAAGGGAATGAAACTGGCGATGTGCGGCCGGCGCCCAAACTGGCGAATGGCATCCCAAACGCTCCACCAGGCCGTCTGACCCCAGGCATTGCGGGCATGCATGGACGAAAGCGCGTCTCCCCAGGCCCACTGGCAATAGACCATGTAAATGCCAGCAACCGCGAATGGCAAGCCCAGCGCAAGAATCGCGGGATGGAGGAAGAATCGGCGCAGTCCGCGTTGATGCAACTGCGCTGCCAGCAAGCCGCCACCAAGCAAGACCGTCAGGTGCCGAGACAGAATCCCCAGTCCAAGGATGATGCCAGCAAGCGCATGCCTCCCCGACATGGCCAGGGATAGTGCCGCTGCGGAAGTGAAGATCATGATTGTCTCGGGGTAGCCAGATGCGTGGAAGAATGCAAAGGGATAGGCAGCGAACAGAATCAGCGCGGCCCGCGCCGCGAGCACGCCATCGAGTCGGACGAACAGTCGATAGATAGTCAAGTAGGCGCCCAGACATGCGAGGTTCGAAATGGTGAGAAGGGCGATTCCCACCCGCATCCCGGTCAGTTTCGTGAGCGCGCGAGCGGCCATGGGCAACCCAGGCCAAAAATTGGTTTCGTAGGCGCTTCTGTAGCCAACCCTCGCGATTTGATCGAACCAACCGCAGTCCCAACAGCAAAGCGCATCGAGGGCCGGGAACGAGCGCAGCGACGCACTTGCACTGCCGCGCAGCCCCGGCGTGAGAGTGAGCGAAATGTAGCCCAGCAGGAGCAGCGACAGGCGCGTGATGACCCACAATCCGAAAGGAAATAGCGTCCATCGCCAGCGCGCAAGCAAGTACCTTACGACCGCGGAGAGCAACAATCTTCGCATCACGAGGAACGCAAGAAATGCGTGAAACAATAGAGGAGCAGTCCCTGATGGGTGCACAGAACAGCCACCACTGTCGCGCGCAGGTTTTGTCGGTTTGCCAGGTGCGCGCCGAGTCCCAAGAATGCCGGCCAACAGGCCGCGAGGGCAAACGACGAGTACGTGTCCCAGCCGCCGATCGCCGCATACAACAGCAAGCCTGCCACCAAGGCCAAGCCCCACAAACCGCGCATCCGGAGCAGCAGCACGCCGCCAACACAGAGGACAATGCCGAAGGCACTCACGACCGCCTTCCATCCGCGCCCGCCAAGCTCGGGACGAAAGGCCAGCGCGGCCCGCAGGCCGCTGCCAAGCGCGCCGAAACGTGATGCCATCACGCCGAACCAGAGCAGGCCGACCACGACGGGCGCGACGACAACCCACAAGCGACGCCATCCCCATGGCCGTTGTGGCTGCGCACCTTGGGACAGCAGCGGTATCGTCGCGATGGCGAACAGGGCGCATGCCGGGTGGGCGAGCACGCCGGCGGACAAAATGGCCGCCGAAAGGATGTACGACCCCTGCACGGTAAACAGCACGCCCCAAGTGGAGAACGCCAGTAGGCACGCTAGCGAACCACCATCGGACAGATGGTACGACAACGGGAACGCGGCCAAGAGCGCCACGCCCGCGCGGGCCGTCTCGGCATCGCGCAGCTTGAAGAATAGCCGATAGGCCCCAGCAAAACCTACGGCGCAGGCGACAAACGAAAGCACCATCAGGCCTAGCTCTACGGAGCCAAGGGCCGCGCCAAGGCATTTGCCCAAATACGGAACGACAGGAGGGATCGGACTATCTGCTGCTCCCCTATACCCGCCGCGCGCGATGCGCGCAAAGTCCGAAATCTCGCCATGTCCAAGTGCGGCCAAGGTTGGATAGGCGCGTGAAAAGGCCGGGGAAAATCCCAGGTCCACGCCCATGGGCTTCCCAAACAGGGGACCGGCCTTGGCGAAGGTGTACAGAAGCGTCCGGCTGGCCGCAAATATCAACAATGGAAACGAGAGCCAACCATATCGCTCTGCGATGGTCTTTTGCGTGTCATTCATGGGCGCGGCGCGCTCTGGCGCGGTAGCTATACCACGGCAGGCGTGTCGTTGATCTTGGAAACCTGGTACCGACTCGCAACCAGCCGCGAGGCAATGTGTCTATGATGGGGCCGTGGTGACCAGCGTCCTCGACAACGTGAAAAAGCTCAACGGGCAGTACGCGCCCTGGATTTCTCTCGGCCTGGGCGTGCTGGCCCGCGCTCTCAGCCACAAGGACGTGGATTTCGCGCCCAAGGCCGTGGCCATCGTGGCCCTCGCGTGGCTTCTGCCCCTGGCGGCCTCGCGCTGGCTGCACGCGCCGGCCGAGGGCATTCCGGAAAGCAAGGTTCGCCATCTTCTTCGCACCGCCAGCCCGACGCTCACCGTCCTGCTCTACAAGAACGTGCTCTTCTTTCTGGTTCCGATCTGGTTCGGTTCGGCGACCTTCGGATCGATCAATATCCTCGTGCCGCTCCTTCTCGCCGGCATGGCGCTCTTGACCTGCTTCGCCAGCAGCTATCGCGAGCTGGTGCTCGACCAGCCACGGGTGCGCGTGCTGTGGACCGCGATGGTTCTGTTTGCCGCCCTGGTGCCGGCGACCGCGGTGGTGGCCCTTACCGCGCCGAGGCCCGCCATCGTGATCGCGGCTCTGGTGGCCTCGGCCGTGGCCTGGGTCGCGCTGGCGCCCAAGTCGAATCTCCTCTCGCGCCAGGGACTGAAATCGCTGGCGCAGGTTTCCCTGCCGGTCGCGGCTCTGCTTGGCCTCGCGGCCCCGCTGTTTCCACCCGTGCCCATGGTTTGTCACGATCGCGGCGCGGGGACCGCGCTGGTAAAGCGCGAGCTCGAGGGTAGGGCGAAGCATTTTTCGCGCGACGGCTCGCGCGTGTACGCCTGGTTCGCGGTGACCTTGCCCAGCCGCAGTCGCCAGCGGGTCGCATTCCAGTGGTACCACGAGGGCGTGCCGGTGGGTGGTCTCTTGCACGCCACCGTCGAGGGAGGCCGAAAAGAGGGCTACCGCACTTGGTCCTATCACACGGCCCCGGTCATCGGTTCGTGGCGCGTGGATCTGCTCACCGACCGATCGTCGCAGCTCATCGGTCGCTGCTCGTTCGAGGTCGATCCCTAGCGGACATGGCGCGATAAATCGTGGCCCCGCTCGCTTCCAAGGGGGGAATTGGGGTAATTTGCCGGCCAGTGGCTTCGTCGGTGACCATGGATTCTGACTCGCGCAATTCGCGCGATTTGCGTGATTTGCAGCGGCGGCGCGTGTCCGTCGTGGTGGCGGCCGCGATCGTCGTGCTGGCCATGGTCGAAACCGTGAATTCCCTCGTGGCGCCTTCCCGCGCTCCCACCGAAAAGGACTGGGTAGCCGCTGCGGCCAGGGTGCGCGCCGGTTTTCGCCCCGGCGACCTGATCGTCGCGGCTCCCGCCTGGGCCGACCCGCTCATGCGGCTACAACTGGGCGACCTCGTGCCCATGCCTGTGGCCGGGCGCATGGACAGTGCCCGCTACGGGCGCATTTGGGAAATTTCGCAGCGGGGGGCGCGCGCGGCGGACACGGCAGGCGCGCGCGTCGCCGAGTCCTCGCGTCACGGTGCCCTGACCGTGACTCGGTGGGAAAGACCGGCCGCCAAGGTGACCTTCGACCTCCTCGCCGATTGGCACCGGGCCGAGGTTTCCGTGGTGACGCCCGCGCACGCAGAAGTGCCGTGCGCTTTCGCGCAGGATCGCTTTCAGTGCCTCGGAGGCGCTTCGTTCAAATCCGAGCTGCTCGAGATCGACTTCACCTTGCGCAACGGTCTGGCCGTCGATCCGGTCGAACGCTCCACGCTGGTCGTGGCCTTCTCGGGCGTGCTCCTGGGGCGCGAGCTCGCCGTTGCCGGCGGGCTGCACAGCGTGTGGCTACGCAAGCTTGGCGAGGGCAAGGTGCGGCTGCGGGTTCTTGTCGACGGCCGCGAGCTTGGCGTGATCGAGGCCACGAGCCAGAGCGGCTGGGGGCGCAAGAGCTTCGACACCTCTGCACTGGCCGGTAAGACTGGCAAGGTGCGCTTCGAGATCACGGTCGACAAGGCCAATGCACGCCACTTCGGCTTCGCGGCGGAGGCGCGTACGCCATGACGTCCGAGCCGATGCCGTCGTCGATGCCTGGGCCGCTGCCTAAGCCATCCCGTTTGCGGCGGGAGTGGCTGCTGCCGCTCATCCTGGCCATCGCCACGTCGTCGTGGATGCTGTCCGTCGAGGGCCGGCAAGGCATCGGCCGCGACGAATCCCAGTACTTCCGCGCCGGCGAGCACTATTGGGGCTGGTTCGAGTCGGTGTGGAACAACTTGCGCGAAGGGCATCCGCGTCGGGCCTTCACCCGCGCGGCGGTGGATGGAACCTGGGAAGACAACCACGAGCACCCGCCGCTGATGAAGATCCTGTTCGGCGTGTCCTGGCGCCTGTTCCACACCTGCGACTGCACGGGACCCAAGCGCGGCCTGCACCCCATCCCCATCACGGGACGGCACATCACCTTGCCGCTTTTCAAACGCGACTCGAGCGCCTTCCGCTTTCCCGCCATCCTGCTCGCCGGTCTGGGCGTGGCGCTGGTGTATTGGCTGGCCAGGCGCTTCTTGCGGCCTGTGCCCGCCACCATCGCGGCCGTGTTGTCCGTGGCCGAGCCGCACTACTTCTTTCACGCCCAGATCTCTTGTTTCGATGTGCCGATCACGGTGATGGCGGTGCTGGTGGCATTGGCATATTGGAAATCCCTGCGCTCCCGGCGTTGGGGAATTCTGTGCGGGATCTTCTGGGGGCTGGCGCTCGCGACCAAGCACAACGCCTGGCTCTTTCCCATCTTTCTGCTCGCGCACTACCTTTGGATTCGGCGTGGGGACGCGCGTCGCTTCCGGTTTCCGCGCCCACCGCTGGCCTTCGTTTCCATGGCCACGCTGGGACCGCTCGTGCTCTTCATCCTATGGCCGTGGCTGTGGCACGCGCCCGTGGAGCGCACGCGCGCCTGGCTGCAGCGGCACATGCATCACGAGCACTACAACTTCGAGTACCTGGGCCGCAACTGGAACCTGCCGCCCACGGAGACGAAGCTGAAGCTCCTGCGCGTGACCTTCCCCTTCGTCTCGACCTTCTTCACCTTGCCGGTGACGACCCTGGCGCTCTCCGCTCTCGGAACCGCGGCCTTCCTTCGCCGTCGCCGCCGAGGAGCCGGGATGTCGCGGGTTCTTCTCGACGATTCGCCCACCGCCCTGCGCCCCTCGTGGACGCGGCCAGGCGTGGACGTGGATCGCGCTCCAGGCGTATTCCTGGCCATTCACATCGCGGGCCCGATTTTCATGTTGGCGTTGCCCAGCACGCCGATTTTCGGCGGCGTGAAGCATTTCCTGCCCGCCATGCCGTTCCTGTGCGTGGTGGCCGGCGCGGGGGCGGCGTGGCTCATCGAGGTCGCGCGCAAGACTTTCTCGATGTCGCGTTTATCGCGGGCCCTGCCGGCCGCGCTGGCGGGACTTTTGTGTCTGCCCGGGGTGGCCGAAACCGTGCGCTCGCACCCGGATGGGCTAGGCTGGTACAACATGCTGGCCGGAGGCTACGCGGGCGGCGCCAGCCTGGGAATGAACCGGCAGTTCTGGGGCTACTCGGCGCTGCCCATCTTGCCCTGGATGGTCCAGCATCGGCCGGCCTCGAATCGCATCTACTGGCACGACGTTCTCCACGATGCCGTGGTCATGTATGTTCGGGACGGTCGCCTGCCACTGGGGATCGGCGACGTCGGCGTGGGGGAGCAAGTCGTCGAGCAGTCGGAGATGGGCATCTTGATCCTGGAGAAACATTTCACCCTATACGAAGGATTAGAGTGGCAAGCGTACCGCACCACTCGCCCGTCCATCGTCTACACCCACGAGGGCGTGCCCTTCGTGGTCGGTTACGAGCGCCACGCTGGGCCGCCACCGCGGCCGGAGATCTTCGCACCATGAGTCGTTTCCAACGTTTGTTCGCTAGTGGCTGGGGTCTGGTGGTGCTCTACATCGTCTTCCTGGGCGCCTATCTCGGCGCTTCGGGCGGACGGCTACGCCAGCACTCGCAGTACAACCACTTCGTCTACCTGGCCGAAGGGTGGCTCAAGGGCCGGCTGGATATGCCGGTGCCGCCGCCCAACGAGAATGACTGGGCGCGCGTCGAGGTCTTGCATCTCAAGGACGGGCGCACCCTCAAGGGCATGTTCGGCAAGACCGGCCCCATCGATCGGTTTTATCCCCTGCGCGGTTCTTCGCTGACCATCAGCAACGATCAGATCGCCTCGCGCTCGGACATTCGCTACGTATCGTTCCCGCCCTTTCCGGCCGTGCTCATGCTGCCCTTCGTGGCCGTCGTGCACCTCAAGTTCAACGACGTCCTGTTCACGGTCATCTGGGCCGCCCTCAATCCCATGTTGCTGTTCTTGCTGTTGCGACGGCTCGCCAAGCGCGGCTACTCGAAACGCAGCGTGACCGACGACCTGTGGCTCACGGTCCTGTTCGGCGTGGGGTCGGTCTACTATTTCGCCTCGGTGCTCGGCCAGGTGTGGTTCACCGCGCACGTGGTCGGCATTACCTGCGCGATTGGATATGCGTGGGCCAGCCTGGATGCCCTTCACCCTGCGCTGGCGGGGCTGTGCGTCGGGCTTGGCTATGCCTCGCGCACACCCATGGGTTTCATGGTTCCCTTCTTCGTGCTCGAAGCCGTGCGCGCCAGCGGCGGCTGGGAGCGTCTGCGCAAGCTGCGTCGAGAAGGTCTCCCGCCCGGATTGCTGTCCAAATTGATCCGCTTCGGGCTCCCCGCGGGCTCCATCCTGGCGGCGCTGCTGGTGCACAACTACCTGCGCTTTCAGCAGTTCACGGAATTCGGGCACAAATATCTCAACATCGGCTGGCAAGATCGCATGCAGCGCTTCGGCCTGTTCAACTACCACTTCCTGTCGCGCAATCTCACCTGCGCGCTGTTGCTCCTGCCGCGCATCTTGTCCCAATACCCGTTCGTCAAGGTCAGCGAGCACGGCATGTCCATGCTGGTCACCACGCCGACCTTGGCATACACGGTGGCGCCGGCCGAGCGCAGCCCGCTTGCCCGCGGTCTATGGCTCTCGATTCTGGCCACCGCGCTTCCTTCGTTGCTCTACCAGAATTCCGGTTTCCAGCAGTTCGGCTACCGCTTCAGCCTCGACTACATCGTCTTTCTGGTCATGTTGCTGGCCGTGGGTGGCCGGAAATTCACCTGGCTGTTCAAGGTGCTGGTGATCTTCGGCATCGCGGTCAATCTGTTCGGCGCCATCACCTTCGATCGCTTCGGCGGGGTCTTCGCCTACAGCGATAGCTTCTTCCCGCACGGGAACAACTAGTCGCGAGTCGCGGGACTCTCCTCCACGGGCAGCGTGCTGCAAAGCGTGCCCCTGGTCATCCAATAGCTGACGCTTATGCTGGCTGTTGGCCGCGACTGGACTTACGCTAGCCGGAGGTCAAGCCATGCGAATTCAACCATCCCGCTCCGGGATCCTGTGTTTGGGACTACTCCTCGTCGGCTGCGCCACGAGGCCCCTGCCCAAGGCGGAGCCCAAGGTAGCGCCGGCCTTGCCCCCGCCGCGCGTGGAAAAGATGCGTGAACCGCTCGAAGTGACACCGCTCGAGCTCCATTTTTCGGGTCTGCGCGGCGCGACCAAGGCCAGCGAGTCCGTGGAGGTCAAGAACACCGGTGGCGAGGCGGTTCAAGTCTCGGACATCCGTGTGGTGGGGGCCGACGCGGCCACCTTCAAAATCGTCGACGTGCCGCTCCTGCCCGTGGTGCTCTCGCCCACATCGTCCTTCTCGTTTTCCGTGGGCTTCGAGCCGAGCGCGGACGCAGAGCCGGGTGTCCATCACGCCCGCGTTCGCATCGTGCGCAGCGAGGACGATGACGGACCACCCTGCGATTTGACCGGCCTCGTGACCAAGGGAAGGGATGCGGCCGATGAGCCGCCCTTGCAGCAAATTCTGGAGGCACTCGGCTACGATGTGGACGTGGGCTCGAATTCCCTGGTTCTGCCGTCCCAGATCGCGGGCGACGAGATCGAGTCGCCGCTCTTCCAGCGCGCCAAACCTGGCAACGTTGGTTTCTACCTCATCGCTCGCTACACCAAGGACGAGGAAACATCTTTCGGGCACTACGCCGTCCAGGCTGGCAAGCCGGTCTGCAAGGTCATCGGCAGCACCGCCAAGGGGCACCATCAAACCCTGAATCCCGAGCTCGAAGGGGACAGCCAGACCAGCTTCGATCCCGGCGAGGCAGCGTTCGGGCTCTTTCTCAAGACCGGCAGGCGAACCTATTATTCCGAGGACGCATTGAACGCGGGCCCGCACAAACACGCGGCCAAGGTCTTTCCCTTGCGCAGCCGTGGCCGCACCCCCGTGCAGGACGCCTACGTGGTCGCGTTCGACGAGGACGGCAACGGCGACTACCAGGATCACGTGTTCATGCTGTGGAACGTGAAGCCCGCGCAATAGCGCGTTAGGATATTGCGAGAGAACTTCGGCGCGCAGCGAACTTGTGCTAGCCATAGATAGACAGCCATGACTCAAGTGCCGCCTCGGCAGCCGCGCAAACGGCCCCGCACCATCGCGGTCGAGGGTCCCATTGGCGCAGGCAAGTCCAGTTTGGCCGAGCTGCTCGCGGCCGACCTGGGTGCGCGCCTTATCCGAGAGAATCCAGGCGAGAATCCTTTCCTCGCTTCTTTCTACAAGGATCCGAAGCGCTTCGCCCTGTCGACGCAGCTGTTCTTTCTTCTGCAGCGCTATGGGCAGCAGGCCGAGTTTCTGCAGGGCGGGCTCTTCGAGCAGGGCGGGGTGGTGTCCGACTACCTGTTCGCCAAGGATCGGCTGTTCGCCACCCTTACCCTGTCGCCCGAAGAGCTTGCGCTCTACGACCGCGTCTACCAGGCGCTGCGGCCACGCGTGGCAACGCCCGACTTGGTGGTGTACTTGCAGGCCCGCACCGAGGTGCTTTTGGCTCGCATCGACAAGCGCGGACGGCCCGAGGAAAAGACCATCCGACCGGACTACCTGCGCGAGGTAGCGCGTGCCTATGCCGATTTCTTCTTCAACTACAGCGAGGGACCCTTGCTGATCGTCGACGCCTCGGAGATCGACTTCGTAGGCGACAAGGAAGATCGGGCGGCCCTGCTCGAGGTCATCGACAAGACCCACGTCGGCATCAATCACTGGAGCCGAAGGTAGCCACGCCCACAGCCCGACCCCTGCTACAATCAGCGCTGTCATGGCAACGATCAAGAAACTGACCAGCGCGGCCCTGCGCGAGCGCAAGGGTGGGGGCGAGAAAATCGCCGTGGTAACTGCCTATGATGTCGCCTTCGCGCGGCTGGCCGATCGTGCGGGCGTGGACATCGTGCTCGTCGGTGACACCCTGGGCATGGTGGTGCAGGGCTTGTCCAACACCTTGCCCGTCACCCTCGACGAGATGATCTACCACTCTCGCATGGTGGCGCGTGGCGCCGAGCACGCCCAGGTCGTGGTGGACATGCCTTTTCTCAGCTACCAGACGTCGGTCGAAGACGGCGTACGCGCGGCGGGGCGACTGCTGAAAGAGGGCGCGGCCGAGGCGGTCAAGCTCGAGGGCGGCGAGGAGGTCTCGGATCTGGTCGCGCGTCTGGTTTCCATCGGCATTCCGGTGATGGGCCACGTCGGCATGACGCCCCAATCGGTGCACAAGTTCGGTGGTTTCAGGCTGCAAGGACGCACCGACGAGCAAGCCCAATCGATCCTCGCAGGAGCACGCGCCTTGGCCCATGCCGGAGCCTATGCCATCGTCGTCGAGCACGTGCCATCAGCCCTGGGCGCTGCCATCACCGAAGCCGTTCCCGTGCCCACCATCGGCATTGGGGCGGGTCCGTCTTGCGATGGGCAGGTCCTCGTCATGCACGACCTTCTCGGGCTCGATCCCGAATGGTCGCCGCGGTTCGCCCGTCGCTACGCCGAGCTCGGCAAAGAGATCCTCGGTGCCTTCTCAGCCTACGTCACCGACGTGCGATCAGGCAACTTTCCATCGGACAAAGAATCCTCGCGCTGAACAGGATGGCGCTATTTATTCGCGTACCGGCACTGCGCGTAGCGCGGCTTTGCCGTTCTTCTCGTAGACGGTGAATTGGGCCGTCTTGCAGTTGTGCTTGGCGACGATCTGCTGGCGGTTGCTTTCCAGCTTGGCAATGAATTTTTCCAGCGAAAGGCCCACGGTGGATTCGCCACACTTCTGGCGAAGAGCCACGTATGCCTCGAAGACCTGGCTGAAGTGTGTCTGGTCGGGATCCTCGGCGCCGTTGGCTGGGTTGGTCGAGGCCGCTGGTGGCGCGGCCGGCTTGGCCAAAGTAGGCGGAAGTGGACGCGGGGGTGGCGGCGCGTGATGGGGTGGCGAGGGCGCCAGGAACGGCGCCGGTTCCGATGGCGCGGTGAAAGGCGTGGGCGGCGGTGCGACGGGGATGGCCGGCGGTCCACCACCCAAACCGGGGGCGGATCGTGGGGTACCGAAGAGCGAAGCAGCCATGGCCGCTGGCGGGAGAACCGCGGCCTTGGCGGGCGCGGCCGTGCTTGAAACATCAAAGGACTTTCCGTCGGCCGAGGCAGCTTTGGGATCGAGAATGGACGAGATGTCTTTTCTGGCCGTTTCGCTCTTGGGTAGCGGCGCGTGCGTGAAGTGCTCGATGGCGGCATTGATGTCGCGGGCGATCCCACCCAACTTTCCGCCGTACTTCGTGTCGTCGATCTTCTGCAGTTCCTGCTTGGCCAGGCTATGGACCTCCGCGCGCAGGTGCTTGAGCGGCTTTTCGATCTCCATGCGCTGGAGAAAGAGCCCTACGAAGATGATGCCGATAAGCCCTCCCGCGAGCGAAAGCCAAGGGAACTTCCCCCATTTGAGGTCGTCGGAGGAGGTGCTCGAAAGCAGAGCCCACGGGTCGGACTCCGGCGACTTCTTGGTCATGAGCACGTAATACGCGCGCTGTTCGGAGGCTTCGCCGATAAACGGAGCCGCAACGGTGAGCAGGCGCTCATTGCCCATGTAGAGCGGCAGCGCGCGCGAGCGCCTGTTCTTGGCGATCTCGGCGGCGTGTTCTTCGATCATCTCGGGAAGCTGCGTCAGCAAGGCTTCCGGCAGGGTGGCCGAAAGAACATTCTTGTGTAGGACGATGGCAACGTCCACGCCGAGGTTGCGCTTCCACATTTCCACCAGGCGCTTACCGGTCTCCACCTCCACCACCAGGGCACCCACGATACGATCGTGCGACTTGGAAAACACGGGCGCGGCGCCGATGCGGCGGAGTCGGTTGCCCGCACCCCATACGTCGTCGGAAAGGTAGCCGCGTAGCGCGTCGGCCACGACCTCGGCCCCCGCGATGGATTCGCCGAATTCGCCCTCGTCGTCACCCACACGTGCCACGACACGGCCCTTGCCGTCGACGGCGATGATCGACTCTACCCCGATGGCTTGGCGATTGGGGACCAGCTCCCGCAAGCGGTTGCGCGCGGACTCGTGCAGGGGGCGCAGATCGCTGGAGCCTCGGGTTGCGGCATCCAGGGCATCGATCAATTTTCCGTCCGTACCCAGCTTGGCCACATAGTCGATCCAGCGGCGGGCATCGTTTTTCAGCAACTGCTCGGCCGCATACTGGGCGCGATCCATGCGTTGGCCTTCCAGCTGCTCGATGTGGCGATCGGCGGGGCGGGGCGCCACGAAGGCCGCCGTCACCGCGACACCAGCCAGAAGTCCTACGAGAACGAACCAAATCTTGGAGAGGAACATCGCTAGCTTCTCCTACTCCGCGGTTTCGTTGGCGGAAGACGAGCTTCGTACCTTGAC
This sequence comes from uncultured delta proteobacterium, assembly GCA_963824555.1. Classification (GTDB taxonomy): domain Bacteria; phylum Myxococcota_A; class Polyangia; order Fen-1088; family Fen-1088; genus Fen-1118. The sequence continues at coordinate 111,266 of CAWGPW010000028.1, forward strand.
GGAGAGATCCAGGCCCCTGGCAGGAATGTCGATCTCCTGTTCGTGGACCCAACCGCCGTTGCTCCAAACCTTCAAGGTGGCGTGGCCCTCGGGAACGTCCGCGATCTTGAATCCGCCTCGGTCATCCACGATGGCGAAGAGCGGAGAGCTGGTCACGATGACCGAGATGACGATGTGCGGGTACTCCGTGCAGCGCACGAGGTACCCGCCAGCCGTGGCGAAGCGCTGCTTGCGTACGGTGCCGGAGGCGAGTCGCTCGGGCGGCATCACCTCGGGGTGATCGGGAATCGTCAGGTCGTGCGAGACCTTGTCCGAATTCCTGAATTCAACGACCGTGCCTTCACTCACCACGATGGCCGCCGGGGTGGCCTGCAGCCCGGAGATTTCGACCGATACGCTTTTGGGTGGAATGGCTTGAAACTGGGGGCCTGCGAGCAGAACCACCGTACCGCCGCGCAGATCGGCCCGTTGCACCGGCACATTGGTGTTCTCCACGCGCCAGTGACCTATGAAGCGCCGGCCGGTCTTCATTTCGGCAGGAAGACTAACCGTACCCTTGACGGTGGCAGCCATGGCCAATCCTTGCCACGCAAACCCCGCCGCCAGAGCGGCGATCGCAAGCGAAGCACGGTGAATTCTTGCATGTGTCATCCGGCATGGCCTCCTAGCGGTGTTTTCTGAGCAACAACGTCCCGGTCGTGTGGCGCCGGGAGCTGGTATGCTTGACCGCTCCATGGCAACGACCGCGTCCAAGAGCCTCGAGACTTTCGCCAATCCCAACCCGGAACGGGACTACGTCATTCGGTTCGAATGTCCGGAATTCACCTGTCTGTGTCCGAAGACAGGCCAGCCGGACTTCGCGACGATCCGCGTGGAGTACGTGCCGGATGGACTTTGCGTGGAGCTGAAGTCGTGGAAGCTCTACCTGTGGTCCTACCGCAACGAGGGAGCGTTTCACGAAGCCGTCACCAACAAGATTCTGGACGACCTGGTCGCCGCCACGAAGCCACGTCGAGCCCGCATCGAGGGAGACTTCTACGTTCGTGGCGGCATTCACACGGTGATCGTCGCCGACTACACAGCCAGCAAGGGGTAGTCGACAGTCGCCTTTCGACTGCCCAAGCAGACTGTCGACTACATGCCCGACCATCAGCCCTTGTTCTGAATCACCGCGAGCGTTACGCGGGTTTCGCCGAGAAGGTCGCGCGCGCCCGGGATGCGAACCGCCGCTTCGTCGCGATCGATCTGCTTTTCGAGGGCGTCGATGACGTCCTTGTCATTCTTGTTCGCCAGGCGCGCCAGCGACTGCAGGATGGCTTGATGAACGGGGAAACGCTCCGGTTTCAAGCTGGCCACCGGTTTGAGAGCGCCGAGCAAGAGCGGGATGCCTTGCTTCGCGTTGCCCGAGAACCCGATCCAGAAAGCGGCCTTCTCGGCCCGGGGCCACGATGGGTCGGAGAGGAACTTGCCGTAACAGGCGATCTTGTCGCCGCATTCCTTGGCGACCTGCATGCGGTCGAGCGCTTCGCCGAAGACGCCCTGGACTTCCTTTTCCTTTTCCGCCAGGGCCTTGAATTCATCGTAGTTCTCGGGGCCGGCGATGCGGGCCAGGTCGATGGCGGCGTTGGCGCGCAGATCGGAGGCCTTCTGGCCGTCGACCATGACATAGCCCGACTTGGCCGTTTCCATGAGAATGGGAACGGCGCGCTTGTCCCCGGAGAGGTAGATGCCGTCCTCGGCCGCGGAACGCGTGGGCGCGTCCACCTTCTTGTCCTTGAGAGCTCGGAGCAGCACATCCACGGCGTCCTTGGTTCCGATGAAGCCCAGCGAAATCAAAATGGACTTGTGCTCGCCCGACTTGGCGGGAATCTTGAGTCGCGCCGCAAGTGCGGGTACGGCTTTGGCGGCGCGCAGGTCGCCGAGCAGCATGGCGGCCTTGAAAGGCACGATGCCGGGGCTGTACTTGTCGAAATCGAGCTTCTTCGCCATCTCATTGATTTCGGGGTTCTTCTCGTTGAGCAGCTCGATGAGCGGCGCCACGGCGGGCTCGCCCATGCGCACAAGACCGAGGCGGCACTCTTGGAAGATATTGGCCCCCCGGCCGGTCATGAACATTCCCTTGATGAGGGCCGGAATCGCCGCGGGATCGCGCAATTCGGCCAAACCCAGGGCGGCCTTCTGGTTGAGAAGGAAGTCCTGTTCGTCCGCCGAGGTGGTGAGAATCTTGGCCAGCGTCGGCACGGCACGCTTATCACCGATCTTGACCAAGGCCCGGATGGCCGCCAGGCGCACCCCGTTGGCCCGCGACTTGATGGGTAATGGGTGCTCGACGGCCTTGATGAGCGCGGGAACCGCCTCGGTCGCCTGCTCCTTCATGTCGCCCAGGGCGCCGGCCGCCACGATGGCCCGATCGAAGTCGTCCTCCGTGAAATCCAAGGCGTCGATGAACAGAGGAATCGTGCTCGGATCCTTGTAGCGGACCAGCGCCTCCAGGTGCTCGGGCTTCTTGGTTTCCTTGTAGAGGTCGATGAGCGCGGGCAGGGCCACCTTGGCGCGATCCACGCCCATGCGGGCCAGTTGGTTCAGTGCCTCTTGCTGGTCCCTCACGTTCTTGAGCTTCTTGGCCCAGGTCATGGGGTCGTTGGGATCCCCTGTGCAGGCCACGACCAGGGAACAAGAGAACAGGGACAATACGGCTAGCGTTCGGATCTGCATCTAGGCACCTCCCCAGAGAAAGGAAACTCCATATAGACCTGCGGCCGACCCCTGATGGAGCCGGCCGCGACGAGACAGTCTGAGCGGCAGCCGGGAACGCTCGTTGGAACGTCCCGACCGTCCACTACTCGGCGGCTGGCGCTGCTGCGCCTCCCTTGGCCTTGGGACGAACGGCAAAGTTCACGTTCTGGTAGCCGGCCGCGGCCGCAGAGAACATGACCTTGCGTAGCATCTTGAATTCGACGGCCTTGTCGGACTGGATGATGCAAACGCCCTTGAAGTCCTCGGATGGGTGAAGCAGCTTGTAGTTGTTCTTGTCGGTGACGAGCTCATCGTGCAGCTCGGTGATCTTCATGTCACCGGTGGCGGAGTCCTTCATCAGGTCTTCGCCCGTGGCCACCTGCCGGCCGTCTAGCGTGACCACGTCCT
>CAWGPW010000029.1:0-31550 GCA_963824555.1 uncultured delta proteobacterium
TGCCGCGGACCATGACCCAGGGAGCCGCCGCGAGCAGGGGTGCCGCAGGCGCAAAAAAGTCCGCCAGCCAAGCGTCGGAGCCGTAGCCCCAGGGCTGCCCAGCGCAGGCCGTGTTGCCCGGAGGGCAGGGATTGTCGCGGTACTCGTAGTCGCCGACATGAAGAACCAGGTCGGGCTGCATGGCGGCTGTGGCCGACGCAATGACCGAGAAGGGCCATTGGGTCGGATCGCCGCAGGCCTGGTAAATATTTCCGATCGAGATGCGGCACCCGGTGTCCCCGATGATCACCACGCGGTTCACCACCGGCTTCGGGAGCGGAAGGCTCATTCCCGCCACCGTGGCCTTGGATGCCCCCGCCGGGAGAAGGAACTCGCAGGTCGTCGTCGCGAAGAGCGACGGCTTCGAGTTGCCCGAGGTCATCGCCGAGGCCAGCGTCGTATCGGTGCTGGTCGTCCGGATTGGCTCTATGGCGGGTAGCGCCCTGACGGTCATCGGGCTCGTAACCCCGTCGACCGTGATCGATGGGCACACGCTGTAGGGCGTAAGAAGGCGTGCGATGGCTTGGTTGCTCACCCCCATCTCAACCCAGGCACTCTCGGCAAGCGCGGAGTCAGGTGGGCAGGTCACCTGCAGGTTGAAGATGGCGTTGCACCCAGGATCGCTGTCAGAAACCGTGAGGGTCAACGACGCGACGCCGGGACTCGTGCAGGTCAGCGTCGGGTTCTGGGCTGTGGCGCTGCTCAACGTGCCCGAGGTCGTCGTCCATGCGTAGGAGAGCGGCTGTGGGCCGCTGTCCGGATCCTCGGCGGAGGTCGAGATCGCAACGACGTTCCCCGTGGGCGGGCTCGCACTGACGGAGTCGATGGACGGGCAGACGTTGATCGTGCCGTTCACGGCCACGCTCCCGGTCTTGGATGGAGAATGACAGTCGATCGCCACCGAGAGGGAGGTCGTGGCGCCCGCGACGACGACGAACGGTGCCGAGGCCCCCGCGCAGCTGGTCTGACCATCGACCGAGGTTCCCGTCAGGGTGAGCGAGTACCCCGAGCCGACCGCGATGCCACCGATGACGGCGCTGACCGTCGATGAGCTCGCGACGTTGATCGTCCCCGAATGTGTGCTAGGTCCCGTGATCGAATAGGCGAACGAGCTCACGGTGATTCCGGGCGCGCCCTGGATCGCCAGCGCCACGAACCCGACGAGACCGTTCGAGGTCCTGCCATCGCTCGCCGTCGGCGCGCCGCTGCAGCCGATCAGCGTCGAGAGCCCAAGGCCCGCCACAAGGTTCAATACAAGGTTCTTTCGGTATAGACTCAGCACGCAAACCTCCGGGTGAAGTGTCAGTTACAAAGTCGACTCGCACTTCGATTCGCCAGCTCCCCAAAGGTTTCTGTGTTTGCAAAACCGTTGCAAAGCTCGGCGGCTCCCCCGCGCGACCAGGATTCCCGGCCAATTTCTGTAATCTCCACCCGGCCTGCCGACTGAGGGCGCCGGAGGACCTCTGGCCCTCGGCGGGGTACCGGCGGCCGGCGGAGCGCCCGTGGCTGGAGGCGCTGTGGGCACAGGCGAATCAACCTCGGCATCCGGTGACGTGTCAGGTCACGGAGGAACCCGAGCAACGGAAGGCGTGATCGGCGCTGGCGGGTCAATCTCAGCCTCTGGCGGCGTGTCGGGTGGCGATGCGGACGACGCAGTTCCCGGTACGGGCAGCGTTATGAAATTGACACCAAAGTAAGTCATTCTCATCCGACTGCGGGGACTGCGGCCATCTCCGAATGTGGCACACGCATGGTCGCTGTCGCGCTTGAACAGTCAGAACAAGTCCGCGCCGATCCCCAACACGACGGCGGTGTCATACGCGGTGTGGTGTCCAGCCAACTCGACGGTGAAACCGCCGCGCACGGTTGGGCGGCCTGCACCGAAGGTGAACCCGACACGCCAATCGAAGCCGACTCCCTTGTAGTCTGAAGGCGGGGGAGCCTCGCACCAGAACCCGCATGAGTGATCGATGTGGCCGGCCACGAACGACGGTCCACCGCCCAAGGTTACCAGGCTCTCGGGTACGGTGAGCTCAACCAACAGCGGCATCGCCATGTGCTCGGCGACTTCCCAGGTTTTGTCGAGCTCTCTCTGCGCGCCGTCGGCGTCCCGCCCGGCTCGGGCCATGAGAGTCCCGCCCAACTGTCCGGGCGACCGGACAGCTCAAGTCCGGCATTCCAGTCCCAGGTACTACATTGGCAAGCGACCCATCGTTGCGTAGGATGCAGGTTTCATGCATCGCCTACCCTCGGTCCTGGTCGTTTCAGTCTTGGTCTCCGCGCCCTCCTGTGGACGCACAAACCTAGACACGGTGGTTGTCGGCGAAGGGGGAACGATGGCCCTTGGCGGGATGCCGGCAACCGGAGGAGCCCGAGCGACGGGGGGCATGTCAGGCACCGGCGGAGCACCTTCGAGCCTCCGTCGGTTCGACATCCACCGGGGACCTTGATGCTTGTTCAAGCGATGACGATTGCACCACCTCGTGCACCTGGACAACAGCCCCCACGGATTCGAGCCAATGCTTCGCTGAATATTGCTGCGGATCAAACTGGATGAGCAAGAGACGATGCGAGGCCAATCAGGCTGCGTGGGCAATCTATTGCCCCAACCAATCCTCGACCTTCATCGATTGTCCATGCATTACCATGTGCGACACTCCGGCGCAGACGATTACCCTTGGCTGCGTTGGCGGAAAATGCGAGCTCGTGTGTTCGCCTCCTCTTGCCGGTACTGGCGGCAGCACGGTGTTTCCTCTGGGCAGCGGTGGCTACTTTGGAAACGAGGGAGCTGGCGGCGTGGGAGGAGCCTTTCTCGGCATGGGCGGTTCATCGTCCACCGGCGGCAGCAAGGGTGGAAGCGGTGGGAGCTCGAGTACAGGTGGCGCATCCGGAAAGGTCGTGACCTGCACCTTCGGCGGACTGCTCGTCGATGAGGAGTCCCTGTCGAGCTACACCGAGTCGGATATCACCATCCTTGCCACTGCCGGAGGCTGGCAGGCGCGGACCGGTTTCGGAAACCCGGCCCCGTCCATCCTGTTCTTCGCACCGGTGGGGGCCGCAGCTACCGGGCAAGTCGAGGTAACAGCTGGTGGCTCTGCCTTCAGCTTCGTCTCCATCGACCTGTATTCGAGCGTGACGTCCATCCCGTATGTCTTCACCGGGCTGATGGGCTCGACCAAGGTATTCGCGGTATCCGGCACGGTCCCGAATACTTTTGGGAATTTCGCGACGGTTGCCAATCCAAACGCCGGAGACCTGATTGACACCCTGGTCATCGACCTGACGAACGGCGTAGGCCAGAATTCGATGGGCCTCGACAACATACGACTGACCATGTGAGCACCACCATGGTACAATTTCCTTCTTGGCGATGGCCTGCTCTTCGCCTTTGAGTTCGCACGTACCTGAGGGCGGTCCATCTGGAAGCGGTGGCGCTGGCGGCAGTGTGGTGTCGCCGCAGCAACGCGATGGGTCAACCGGGAGTGGAGGTGGAATTGTCAGATGGCGCTTGTCCCCTGTCGAAGCTATGCCCGACTGCTCTCTCGCAGTTCGGAGCTTGGCCGTGCACCGAGGGACTAACCTGCGAGTACGCGACAGATCCACGCCGGGAATGCAGGGCACAGGCAACGTGCACAAACGGGGCTTGGGTGGTCGCCTATCCGCAATGCCCTCCGATCTCGTCCGGCATGATCGACTGTGCCCCAACGATTGAGGAGATGGCAGGGGCAGCGTGTCCTCTATTCGCTCCCGGCCAGCAGTGCTTCTACGACAGTCTCCAGTGTACCTGCTCGTCCAGCTCGACCACATCCCTCGGCACATTCTGCGGGCACCACGGAGTGGATTGGATCTGCGGTCAGCGTGCACGGAAGCACGTGAGTGCCCATGCAACCATCGTTTGCTGTAGCAGTGTCCGGTCGCTGTTGAGTGCTGCGAACTGCTTGGGCAGGTCGCGTCCATAGAGAATTCGCGGGACGGGACGAAGGCGCGTGCCATCCCCGGCGGCCAGCACGACGGCCCAGTTAGACGCAGAATCATCATCGATCGCCGGGCGACGCGAACGCGGGTGTCACATCCCAACTATTAGTGGACTGGCAGCTTGGGAGGTTTGGCGTTCACGGTGCCGTCTTGCGGGGCGGGAATGGTCTTGCCACCGTTGGCCACAAGCGGTGGCAGCATCTGGTGCGCAGGTCCGGTCCATGGTGAAGGGGCCACAGGTTTGGGCGGTGGTGAGGGCGGCATGGGTTGGGTGACAGCCGAACCAAACGCAGGCGGCGCGGGCCGATTCAAGGTCTTGATCACACGTCCGACCAGCGAGGGCGCCGTATCTACACGCGGGATGCCGATCTTGGGCAGGCCGAACAGCTCGATAATCGTTTTGGGGATGCTGGCATGTGAATGCCATGCGTTCTCGATCCCTTGCTGGACCCAGCCGCCAAACATGACCAGCGGAATTCGCGAACCGCCGATCACTTGGAAGCCGTGCGGATGCAGGGCATCCGGAACGACTTCCGACTCGGGGGTTGCGAGGTGGTCGGCATAGCCGCCCCAATCGTCCCATGTCAAAATGAATACGGTGTTTTGCCATTGTCCAGCCTTCACCACGGCATCCACACGTTGCCAAATCAGGCCTTGTCCGTGCGCGACGTATCCTGGGTCAGAGTTGCTGCGCGGCGGATGTTCGTCATAACCAGCAGGGCTCCAGGCGTAGACCAGCTCAGGCAGTGTACCCGCCGCAGCCATGGTTAGGAAGTCCGCTGCGGTATGGATATGCTTGGCCGCCGTGGTGGTGTGCAGCTCGTCGTAGAACTTGGTCGGATAGCCATCTTGGTCAGGAAACGCCGCCCATGAGATGCCCGCTCGCTCTGCGTGTTGGAAGATACTCGGGATGTCCCACGTGGGACCGCCGGAACCAAAAGGCGGATTCTTCAACGTGGGCACTTGACCACCGACGGCCAGCATGTGGCCAGGCGTTGAATTGGAACCCACGCCGAAATGATGATCGCAAAACGTGAACGTCTTGGCCAACCAGGAATAGTAGGGAATGACGGCATCATTATCGATTGAGACTTTCAGCGCTGGGTAGTCGCCCACCTTGTAGTGGACCCAGGCGTTGCGGTCGTGGGGCTGGTCGAAGTCCGGTGGCGCCGCAAGCAGCGGACCGTTCGCTTGGACATCCGCCCCCCAAGCTGCAAGCGTGGGAAAGTAGAAATCTGTTGTCTTGTTTTCTTGAAGAAACACGATCACGCGAGGAGATGTTCCAGGCGCCGATTGGTGTGCGGTCATCTTGTCTTCCTGGTTCTCGGCGCGACAACAATGGTCGGCATTGCCGCGCGTCGCCAACATCCACTTGCCGTCCAGTAGATGCTGAAACCTCGCCGGGGTTTCTCAGAGGACGTCTGAAAAGTGCCGCCAAGGGGTTTCTGGCCGCAAGTCTTCCGCCGCTTGCGCTCCCACCTCGGACCCAAGAAAGCCATCGTCGCCATCGCGACCGCACGCCTTACCGTGACCCATCTGGGACCGCAGCGCTCTCCGACGAGCACCGCGACCGCCTGGCACGACGGTTCCGCTCCAAGCTCGAAGCCCTCGGCTTTGTCGTTCAGATCAACAAGATCAACAAAGCCGCCCCGCAGGAGGCCGTCTCATAGCAGGGCGCCGCGCGCAGCCAGGCGGGCGGATCCGTGGCGTTGCCCGTGTGGCTGGTGTGCGCCTTGCTGTACGGCGGCGGGCTGCGCCTGCTCCAGGCCCACACGGCGTCATTCGTTTACCACGCATCTGCTGGGAGACGGCTATGACATCCGCACCATCCAAAAGCTGCTCGGCCACCGCGACGTAGGCACGACTATAAGACCTATACCCGCGTCCATCAACCGCGGCGGCCGTGGCGTGCGCAGCCAGCTCGACCGGCCATAGCACGCGAAAGGAAGCGGCCGAAATCCTGCTTACGAAGCGCCCCCGCGCCCCCCGCGCCCCCCACCTCGAACCGCCAGCGACCAACAGCGCGGAATCACGAGACTTCGCCGATTGGGGGTTGGCAAAGCCCACCACCCGCCGCTGCGCTAATGTTATCCTTCGCGGGCTAATAGGTAGTTCGACGGATCCACGATCACGCCAGGCAAGGTGAGGCCACGGAGAATGGGTGGGTGGCAAGCAGCGCTGAACAAGCTGTGCGCAGCGAGGCGAGCGATTCCAATCGGACAGGGGTTGGTCTCATGAAGAGAAGCCGAGGCTCGGTGCGCGGGTACGGCGGTGAAAGGCGACCGCGGGCAGGATTGGAAGTCGACGGCTGTGCAAAACCGAAGGAGGCTCACGAGGGGAGATTCCAGTCGACTGGGCCGCCTGTTCGTAGAATGCGTTCGGGACCGGCGCAAGAAGAAAGGCATCGGAGCTGGGACCGTCGAACCAGGCGTTCGCTTGCGCGCCGCCGCTGAACGCCATACCGTTCGACGGACACATTTTGAGGCCGGGCACTGTACTTCTTCTCTTCGTTGCTGGGAGCGCGGCGTGGAGCCGCGCTTCCCAGGGAGAGCCATTGTGCAATGGCACCGACGCTCGGGTCGTGGTCGATCTGGAGGACCACAAGCTCGCACTCTGCGACCGGACCAAAGTTGTGGAGTCGTTCGGAGTACGGCTCGGCCACAGCGGGGTAGGCAAGACTCGTGCAGGAGACGGCAAGACACCCATCGGCACGTACCCGCTCGGCCAGCCGCGCGCATCGCAACGATATGGGATCTTCATTCCGATCGGGTACCCGACAGCCGAACAGCGGAAGAAGGGATTCACGGGTGGCGCAGTGGGGGTTCATGGTCCAGATCGACGGGTCAAATGGCTCGGCAGCTTGGTCAACACGTTCGACACCTCCGACGGTTGCGTCGGCCTGGCGAAGGATGAGGAAATGGGAAGGATCGCAAAGTGGATACGTACGGCGAAGGTCCGCACGATAGAGTTGCGGTAGGTGCATCGGTGCCGTCCAACATGCCGTTGCAAAACTGACGGTCGCCTTCGGCGCCCGCGCCGCTGAACGGCAAAGCGTTCGACGGACTCTCACTGAGGTGCCCGTCCGGCGGACGCCGGTGAGAAGGTATCTCGAAGACGGGCTCTCGCTCTCACCTAGAAGCCAGCGAAGGTCCAGCGCATGGCCAGGGTGGCATGTCCCGATTCGCTGAGCTTGACAGCGCGCTGGGTAAAATACACGTCGCCCTTGGCTGCTTTACGCTCGTAGACGATGGGCTCGACAGCATGCTTTGGCAGTGAACCAGAGGCGCCATCGTCAAGGACGAGTTGCAGACGTTGGATGCGCGGGTGACGGTTCATGTACCCGGATAGCTCGATGGCGTACTCGCGCTCTTGAGCCACGGGGGCGAGACGTTCGAGGCTCAGCTCGATATCATCGGCAATTTCGTTCGCCGAAGTCTGAGCCTCACGCCTGAAAGCGTCCCGCATGACATGGATGCACGCCCACAACGTGGCCACGCTGGCGAGCACCGCTACGGTCGGGACAAAGATCCACACCTTCACTCGATTCATGGCCGAGTACGCTACTCCGACTCCGGCCGCCAGGGAAGGTGACAAGTAGCATTCAGCCATGTGTGCCGCCGGCCCGTGAGCGATTGGTACGAACACGGTGGTCTGCCGTCATAAAGCCGTTGCAGCTGTCAATCCCGCCGCAGGGACATCGTGTAGAATCATGGGCCATCCAGCAAATCGTTCGGCGTACGTGTTTGGGAGCAGATGCGCACAAGCCTGCGGCGGCGGTGGCCCAGGCCAGTAGTTCAAGGTAGGAAGCTGACTTGGTAGATACAATAGTCGAACGGAATGGCAGCACCGCCTTGAACCGTCTGCGAGACTACGAAGTTCGCCTCCACCAGAGCTTGCGGATCAACCATCCGCTCGTTGGCGCCTCCCCACCAGGGATTGGAAAGGAAGCTGCTCCATGGTGCGCGGACATGCTGCCAGCCCGCGGACAGGGCAGGCAATTGGCTGCCGTCATCAGCGAGGAGCGCGCCCGAACCTCCACCACTCGTGGCAACAACACTGCCGGAGAAGGCGGCGCTGGTGCTGGCGCAGGCTGTTGGCCCGGTGCTGTTGGTGTCGCACACACCGCCTTCGGGAATCCCGTTCTTGTCGTACAGGCCGACGGAAAAGCCGGAGCTGACCGACGCGGCGGTATCTGGAGAAGCCCACAGCCAGAACTGCATGCCGCTGTATCCACTGGCGTCGATCAATGCCGGGGCGTTCGTATCACCGTTGGCAAAGAACAAGTCGGCTGCGGCCCACGCGTACTGCCGCGCTCCGGTGTGCCCTGCCATGCACATTGCTCGCAAACCCGATGATCCGCCATCAACGGTGCTGCCATCGAGTCCGGGAAAGGCTGCCGGAAGGGGACTATAGATACTCTGGCACACACTGCCGCAGCTGGAAGCCGCCGGAGCCGCGGGAACGGTGAGGCTCCCGGGCGCGCTCGGATCATCGCCTCCGGTGAACGCAAACCAGGCTCCGTTGGTCGCACAGGGAGGTGGGGCCAAGCTGATGCTCGACCCGCTCATGTCGTCTATGAGGGCGCCGGCCGCAGGGCCGCTACACAGAGTTGTGATGGGCCCATCGTGACTGGCGTCCTTCGAGATCTGCGTCTTGGGGGAGGATGCGCACCCCACGAGTCCTGCCGACGGCATTGCTGTTACCACCGCGCCAATCGCTACGGCCACGGCACGTTCTCCGTACGTTCGGTTCATGAGGGGCTCCTTCCCATCGTCGAGCAAACCAACCACGTTGTCGAGGCGTCCGCGTCCGGCGACACGCTTCCAGCCAACAACGACGCCAGTTTGAGACACTACACGAATCGGCATCTCCGGCCAAGACACGGGAGCCCGGTCGCGCGGATTCGGCGCGCCTGGATTGCGCCCCATGCGGGGTTCAAGTAGTGTGCGATGAGCTGCGAAAGGAGGGGGATTCTTGCACATCGGTATCAACGCCCTGTACCTGCTGCCTGGCAAGGTGGGCGGGGCGGAAACCTACACGCGCAATCTGGTCAAGGGGCTGGTCGTCGCTCGGCCCCACGACACCTATTCCATCTTCATCAACCAGGAAAGCGCCGGCATTTTCGAGTCCCTGGCGCCCGGAATCAACGTGGTTCCCTGCCCCATCAGGGCCAGTCGCCGTCCCGTCAGGATCCTTTGGGAACAATGCGTGCTGCCCTTTCAAGTGCGCGCGCGCAAGATCGACGTTCTGCTGTCCACCGGCCTGACGGCGCCCTTTTATTGCCCGACGAAATCCATCCTGGTGCTCTACGACCTTCAGCACGTCAACCAGCCACAAAACTTTCCCAGGTCGTATCTCTTGTTTCTCAAGAGCATCATCTACGCCAGCGCGAAGAGCGCGGATGCGATTCTGACCATCTCGAATCACGTGAAGAACGACATCGTGAGCTTCTATCACATCCGCCCCGAGCGGATCGAGGTGACCCATCTCGGCGTCGACCGCGAGCTGTTCGACGTGAACCGGCGGCCCTTGACCCCGGCCATCCGGCAGAAATACGGTCTGCCCGATCGCTACCTTCTCTATGGAGCGGCCTCGCTTCCGCACAAGAACCATCCCAGGCTGTTCGCGGCCTTGCAACGTGCCAAGAAGCAGATCCCGGAATTGAAGCTGGTGCTCACCGGCGCGCGCGACAAGGGCGAGGACGTTCTCACGCGCGAGATCCGCCGCATGGGTTTGCAGAACGATGTGGTCCTGCTTGGCTGGATCCCTTTCGAGGATGTTCCACCCATCTACGCCGGCTGCGAGGCATTCGTGTTCCCCACCCTGCACGAGGGGTTTGGTCTGCCCATCATCGAGGCCATGGCCTGCGGCGTGCCGGTCCTCTGCTCTCGCATCGAACCGCTTATCGAGGTGGCGGGCGATGCAGCGATCTTTTTCGATCCGCTCGACCCCGAAAGCATCGGCCAGGCCATCGTGTCTCTCTTGACCGATCCGACGGCGCGCGCGGAATGGGTTCAAAGGGGCTATCGACGCGCGCAAGCGTTCACCTGGGAAGCCACCGCGAACAAGACGCTTGCCTTCATCGATTCCGTGGTGGCGAGCGCGACCCACGCCGCCCACGACTCCGGGGCGTCAAGGTAGGGGCGGCACGCGCTCAGGCCCGCTTGCGCGCCAGCAGCACGAACTCGTTGTGCCGGAACACGTGACCGACGAAACGCGGGAACGGGAAGGAGTAGTGTTTTTCCACTTCCAACTCGAGGCTCGTGGCCAGGCGGGTAAGGGCCTTGAAATCGAAGAGCTCCACGTGGGTCGGATCCGAGCGGAATCCCACGTCCTGCGGCGTGATGAAGACGGTGCGCGCGCCGACCCGGATGAAAGGCAGGTAGGTGGCAACCAGCGCGCGGGCTTCGTCGAAGTGCATGTGCTCGGCGACGTGGGAGAGCAGAAGAGAATCGAAGCGCCCGGGACGACCGTACTCGGAGGCGAAGAATTCCTCGGGCAGGAAGGCGGTGTAGCCCCGCTCACGAACCGTGGCGACCGACTCGGGGTTGTGGTCGACGCCGACGCCCTTGCCGGCCAGGTTGTGGAGGTTTCTTCCCAAACCACAACCGACGTCCAAGACGAGACCGAGGTCCAGCGAGCGCAGATGGCGCCGGTACGGGCGCTGCACGTCGAGCAGTCGCTTCCACCACAGAGACTCCTGGCGCCTCAGCCACTTCGTGTAGTCGGCGTCACTGGTGCTGGTCCGGGCCTTCATGACGCCAACCTAGCAGCGCCGGGCTGGCCGGTCCACTGGCGCGGACAAGCGTGTCGATCACGCGGCCAGCACCCGCCGGTACAGGGCCTCGTAGCGATCGATGGCCGGAGCCGGCCGAAATCGCGTTTCGGCCACGTGTCGAGCCTCCCGCGACACGCGCCGCCGCAAGTCCTCGTCCGTAAGCAGGCGCCGCGCGTGCTTGGCCATAAGAGCGATGTCGCCGGGCGCAACCAGGAAACCGGTCTCGCCATCCACCACGACCTCGGGAATGCCGCCCACGTCGGAGGCCACCACTGGAACGCCGCAGGCCATGGCTTCGAGAGCAGCCAGGCCGAAGCTCTCGGTCTGGCTGGGCAGCAAGAAGAGGTCGCTGTGCTGCAAGAGCGAAATGAGATCGCTCTTCTCTCCCAGGAAACGGACATGCGACGCCAGTCCGAGAGACGCAACCAGGGCCTCGATGCGCGACCGCTCCGGCCCCTCGCCCACCAGGTCGAGCCGAGAGGGAACCTCGGCCCGCACGGCCGCGAAGATGCGCACCACATCGTCCACGCGCTTGAGCGGCCGAAAGTTCGAGACGTGGGTCAGCACGCGCGGCCGCTCGGCGAGGCGAGCCTTGGGACCATGCTCCGCGTGCGCATCGAGCGGTCGGAAAATTTCCGTGTCCACGAAGTTGGGAATCACTTCGATGGCCACGTCGCGGGGAAGGCCAAGCTCTTGATACGCCGTCTCGGCCAGCCAGCGCGAGGGCGCGCTGATGGCATCGCTTTGGCTCACGGCAAATCGGGCCAGGGGCTGAAATCGAGGATCCGACCCGACCAAGGAGACGTCGGTTCCGTGCAACGTGGTCACCATCTTGGGCGCCGAGAGCCCCAGCACCTGGCGGGTCAGAAAACCACTCACCGCGTGCGGGATGGCGTAATGCAGATGGAAGAGGTCCAGTTTCTCCGCCTGCGCCACCTCGATCATCTTCGCGCTCAGCGCCAGGGCGTAGGAGCGTTCGGCCAGCAGCGGATAGTCGAGCGGCTCGACTTGGTGGCAGGTGACATTGGGACACTCGGGATCCAGTCGCACGGGCGGCCGGTCGCTGAGAATGCACACGCGATGGCCGCGGCGGCCGAGCGCCATGCCGATTTCCGTGGCCACCACGCCGCTGCCGCCGAAGGTGGAGAAACAGGCGATGCCGATACGCAGGCTGGACCGTGAGACCATCATGGTTCCAAATCTTGAATGTCGGTCACGAAGGGACCGACCATGCGCAGCTTGTCCAGGACCAGGCGCTTGAGGACCGCGCCCCCCACGCGGCCGGCCAGGGACGGCCAGCCGTAGTAGCGCTCTTGCGGCGTCCGATTCGGGAACAGGGCCAGCTCCAAGCGGCGGATACGGCGCAAGGTGTTTTCGTCGCGCTCCACCAAGGTGCGAGCGTAGCGGTCGATCAGGCGCCCCAGCCCGTGCGCCACGCTTGCACGCACACGCCGGGCGGGCCGTTGCAAGTGGGCGCCGGCCGCCTCGACGGCACCGGCGATCTTCTCCACCGCGGGGGCGATGTGATGGTCGACCAGAGCTCGCAATTCCCCGGGATTGGCCACGCCCTCGGGGATGGCCGCGGGCAGGCGCGCGCGCAACGTGTCCGGGGGTGACGACAAATCGGCGGCACCGAGCCCAAGCTGCGCCAGCCACCTGCGCGTGCGGGCATCCACGCAACGAAAACGCGCGCGCGGCACCAGCAAGGGCGGCGTCAGGCCGAAGTGCGCGTACAGGGGCGAAAGCTGGGCGAAGTAGTTGATCTCCCCCGGCCCTCCGACGTAGGCCACCGTAGGTAGCAGGGTATCTTGGACGATGGGGCGAAGTAGCGCCGACGTGGAAAAGCGCAGGGGCGCGCGCTCCAGCGTGCGCAGGATCTCCCGGTGGCCGACGACTTCCGGGCTGCCGGCCAAGGCCCAGGATACCTCGCCAGGGATCGATGCCTTGCGTTGGATGCGAAAGCGCGGGCCGGTTTCGCCGTCGCGATGGAAGAAGACAAGCGCGCCGCGCTCGCGAACCGCCACTTGTTCGTCGAAACCGGCCGCGACCAGGGCGGCGTGCCGCTCTTGCAGCCGCGCCTCGATGGCTTCGCTCTCGTCCAGGCAGATACGGTAGATAGGCGCGGCCTGCGCCGCCACGCGCGCATCGCGAGGATTGAAGACCAGCAACCCCTCGTCGGCGAACACGGCGGCGATCACCCGCGCGAAGGCCGCGGCCATGGCGTGCCCCGGTCGATAGTGCTCGCGCAAGAGGGCGAGGGTCTCCTCGGCGGCCGGACCCGGTTCGAGGGCCTCGGCCAGGGTGTCGAGGAGCTCGGTCACCTGAACGGGCAGCGTGCGATGGGCGACCGAGGCGCGTTCTCCGCCTTCGTCAGGCAAAACCAGACGAATCGGCTCTCCATCTCGCCTCGCGATCGTGCACGAACGGATCTCCTCGAAGTCGTGATCCTCGGTCTGCAGCCAGAAGAGCGGCACGCAGCGCACCCCGGACTCGGCTTCCATGGCGCGCGCCACGGCGATGGCCGAGGCCGCCTTGTAGAAGGCATAGAGGGGGCCCAAGAAGAGACCGACCTGCTGGCCGGTGGCGACGACGGCGGTTTGCCCCGCGGCCAGCTTGTCCAGGTTGGCCTGGCGAGCCGTGCTGGGCGGTAGGCCGGCCTGCTGCTCGCGCAGGACCTCCAGCACTGCCGGCGGCACGGCGCGCCCCGCGGCAAGATGGGCGCGCTCGACCCGCGCCGCCGGGTCGCGGAAGCGAGGAGCGAAGAACGCATGTGCAGCAGGCTCACCTGCGAGGTAGGAATTGGAAAATGCGCGGCCCACTGGTAGCGGTCAGTATACTCGGCGGAACTTGCTTGTCCCGGAGGAGCCGCGGCTTCTTCGTATCGGTTGCGATTCTGCTCATGTCCATCATCTCCTTCATCTCCAGCGAGGCCAATGCCAGCCCGCCCCCGCCCCAGCCCGACGCGGCCGAGATCCAGCTCGCCCTGCGCAAGCTGGGGGTCGTGGGCAGCGTCCTCTACGTGGCCGCGCACCCCGACGACGAAAACACCAACCTGCTGGCCTATCTGTCGAAGGAGAAGCTGGTGCGAACGGCCTATCTCTCGCTCACGCGCGGGGATGGCGGGCAGAACCTCATCGGCTCCGAGCAAGGCCCTGACCTGGGCGTGATCCGTACGCAGGAGTTGCTGGCGGCGCGCCGGCTCGACGGTGCCGAGCAGTTCTTCACCCGGGCGCGCGACTTCGGCTACTCGAAAAATCCTCAAGAAACGCTTCGCATCTGGGGCAAGGATGCGGTTCTGGCCGACGTGGTCCAGGTCATCCGCCGCTTTCGCCCCGACGTCATCATCACGCGCTTCTCGCCCGAGGTGACCGAAACGCACGGACACCACACCGCCTCGGCCCAGCTTGCCCTCGAGGCCTTTCACGCGGCGGCGGACGCGAATTTCCACCCCGAGCAGCTCAGCGCCGAGGTACGGCCGTGGCAGGCACGCAGGATCTTCTGGAACCGCTCATGGTGGAGTATCAAGCCCGAGGACAACCTGTCGGGCTTCCTGAAGATGGACGTGAACGCCTACAATCCCTTGCTCGGCATTTCCTGCGGCGAGCTGGCCGCGGACAGCCGCAGCATGCACAAGAGCCAGGGATTCGGGGTCGCTCGTACGCGTGCGCCCATCATCGAGTATTTCAAGCTGCTCGCCGCGTCCGAGCCTTCGGCGCCGGTCCACGCCTCCGTGCTCGACGGGCTCGACTTCTCCTGGGCCCGCTTCAAGGGCACCTCCGCGCTCAAACGCCTGGTCGAGCGCACCTTGCGTGCGTTCGAGCCGGCAGCCCCGCACAAGAGCATTCCCGCCCTGCTGCAAATCGACCAGGCCTTGGACAGCGTGGCCGATGTGGGTTGGCGGGCGAAGAAGAAAGCCGAAATTCGCGACCTCATCCTGGCCTGTGCCGGGCTGTTCAGCGAAGCGACCTCGGCCGACTACCGGGTCGTGCCCGGCGCCTCCATCGAAGTGACCGCGACCGCCGTCAACCGCTCGCCCGCGAAGATCGCCCTGCGCGAGGTGCGCTTCCTCGGCGGCGAGATCGCCGACCAGCACGGTGGCGCCGAAGGGCACCAAGTGCAAGTAGACAAGCCGCTCGGTACGGCAGAGGTGAAGCGGCTCCTGCGCGTGCCGCCCGAGCTTCCCTTGACCACGCCGTACTGGCTGGCGTTGCCGCCCGAGCCGGGACTGTTTCGCGTCCAGGATCCCTCGCTCATAGGTCTTGCCGAGGCCGAGTCGCCCCTCGCGGTCGAATTCATGTTCGAGATCGACGGCCACCCCCTGACGGTCCGCCGCCCCATCGACTTCAAGTGGACGGATCCGGTGGCGGGCGAGCGCCACCGTCCTCTCGAAGTCACGCCCGCGGTTTCCGTGCGCCCCACGACAACGGTTCTCATGTTCCCGCGCGGCGAGGCGCGCACGCTGTCCGTTCGCCTGGCGGCCGGCGCCCCCTCCGTCGCCGGCACGCTTCGCCTGGAGATGCCGACGGGCTGGTCGGCGACGCCCGCCACCCGACCCTTCACGCTTTCGGGCAAGGGCGCGGAGACCGAGCTCACCTTTCGCGTTCAGCCTCCGCCCCCAAGCAATGGCCAGCAAGATTCCGCGACGGGCACCTTGCACGCGGTGGCCGACGTCGGCGCGCTTCACTTTGCCCAGGGCGTAAGCCATATCGAGCACTCCCATATCCCCATCCAGACCGTGCTCGACCGCTCGGACGTGCGCTTGGTCTCGTTCGCGATCGAGCGACAAGGGAGCAAAGTTGGCTATATCCCCGGGCCCGGCGACGAAGTCCCGGCCGCGCTTCGCCAGGTCGGCTACGAGGTCACGCCCATCGGCGACGACGTGCTAGCCGGCCTCGTCCCCGGCAGTCCCGCGTTGACCCATTTCGATGCCATCGTGATCGGCGTGCGCGCCTTCAACACCGACGAGACCCTCCGCCGGGCGCACGCGGCCCTCATGGCCTATGTCGAGGCGGGCGGCACGCTGGTCGCGCAGTACAACACCAACAATCGCCTGGCCCCGCTGGCAACGCCCATCGGGCCCTTCCCCTTCGAGATTGGCCACGAGCGCGTGACCGACGAAACCGCCGCCGTCCACTTCCTCCATCCCGATGAGCGCCTCCTCAACGCCCCCAATCGCATCACCGCGCGCGACTTCGACGGCTGGATCCAGGAGCGCGGGCTGTACTTCGCGACGACCTGGGATCCGCGCTACCAAACCGTGCTCGACATGAACGATCCCGGCGAGACGCCCCTGACCGGCGGCCTGTTGTGGGTACGCCACGGCAAGGGGGTCTTCATCTACACCGGCCTGGCCTTCTTCCGCCAATTGCCAGCCGGCGTTCCCGGCGCGTTCCGACTGTTCGCCAATCTCTTGGCCGCGGGACATGAGCAAGATGCCCGATGAGACACCGCCCTCGGCTCCGCCGCTGAGCTGGACGGCGCTCTATCTCATCGTCGCCGGCGCGCTCGTGTTGGAAATCGCCGCGTTCGCGGCCTTCACCTGGATCTATCGGTGAGCGCCCTCGACTGGGTGGTGCTGCTCGGCACCCTCGCCGCCATCGTCGGCTACGGTATCTGGAAGGCGCGCGGCCGGCAAGACATGGCCCGCTACCTGCGCGGTGGGAACCAAGACAAGTGGCACACCATCGGGCTGTCCGTCATGGCCACGCAAGCCAGTGCCATCACCTTCCTCTCCATGCCGGGTCAGGCGTACCAAGACGGCATGCGTTTCATTCAGTTCTACTTCGGCTTGCCGCTGGCTATGATCGTGCTGTCGATTGTCTTTCTGCCCCGCTACTTTCAGTTGCGCGTGTTCACGGCCTACGAATTCCTCGAGGGCCGCTTCGATCGCAAGACCCGGCAGTTGACGGCGTTTCTGTTCCTGCTCCAACGCGGTCTTTCCGCCGGCATCACCATCTACGCGCCCGCCATCATCTTGTCGTCGGTGCTGGGCTGGCCTTTCCGGCTGACTTGCCTGGGCATCGGCGGCGTCGTCATCGTGTACACCGTCATCGGCGGCGCGCGGGCGGTCAGCCAGACGCAAAAGCAGCAGATGCTGGTCATGCTGGGCGGGCTGGTCGTCGCGTTCGTCCTCATCGTCGCGCGCTTGCCGCCCGAGGTTTCCTTCCGCAACGCCCTTCACATCGCAGGAACGCTGGGCAAGCTGAACGCCGTCGATCTGTCCATCGATCCGAGCGCGCGTTACACGCTTTGGTCGGGGCTGCTCGGCGGTTTCTTCCTGGCCATGGCCTACTTCGGAACCGATCAATCGCAGGTGCAGCGCTATCTCGGCGCCCGCAGCACCACCGAGAGCCGTCTTGGCCTGCTGTTCAACGGGCTGGTCAAGATCCCGATGCAGTCGCTGATTCTGTTCGTGGGCGTGATGCTCTTCGTCTTCTACCAATTCAACGCGCCCCCGGTCTTCTTCAACCAGGCCGAGCTCGCGCGGGCCAAGCACACCGCCTTCGCCGGCAAGCTTTCGTCCCTCGAACGGGCGCACGTGGATGCCTTCGAGCACAAGCGCAACGAGATCCAGGGGCTGGACCAGGCGCTGCGCCGGCAGGACGCCGTAGCGATTGCGGCCAGCGAAGCACGGGTGCGCGCGGCCGAGGCTGCCTCGGCGACCATTCGCCTGGAGGCCAAGCAAACCATCGCCCAGGCCTTACCCGACGCCAACACCAAGGATGCCGACTACATCTTCCTGTCGTTCGTCATGCGCAACCTGCCGCGTGGGCTGGTGGGTCTGTTGCTGGTGGTCATCTTCTGCGCGGCCATGTCGGCCGTGGCCGGCGAGCTGTCGGCGCTGGCCTCGACCACGGTGGTGGACTTCTACCGTCGCAGCGTGCGCAAGGACGCCTCCGACGCGCACTATGTCCGGGCGGCGAAATGGTTCACGGCAGGCTGGGGCGTGCTGGCCGTCCTGTTCGCGACCTTCGCCTCGCTCATCGACAATTTGATCCAGGCCGTGAACATCCTCGGCTCCCTCTTCTATGGCACCATCCTGGGCATCTTCCTGGTGGCGTTTTCCCGCCGCGTGGTGCGCGGGACCGCCGTGTTTCTCGCCGCCATCGTCGCCGAGGCCGTCGTCGTCGCCGTCTTCCTGGGCACGGACATCAGCTTCCTTTGGTACAACGTCATCGGCTGCGCAAGCGTGGTGTTGCTGGCGGCCGTGCTGCAAATGGTCTTGCCCCTGCCGGTTGCCCGACCCTAGGTGGCTAGGCGGCCACAGGCGCCCCGCGCCCAGGAAGTGGTCCGTCAGCCGAGCCCGGAGAGTACCGAGTCGAGCCAGGCGTCCGTCGCGGCGACCGCGCGCTCGAGTCGGTCCCGGTTGGCCACGAGCTTGCTCGGGTCGAGATCGACGACGTAAGCGTGGCGCAGAAAGTGTCGGAAGCGCAGCAGAGCGTCCCAATCTGCGTGTGCTTCGGCTGGGAAGATTGGCGGGCGAAGCCCTGGAATCGCCAAGGCGGCATCCGCCAGCACAGCGGAGTGCCAGCTTGCGCCGGCTCGCTCTGGCAGACCCGCCACGCGCTCCAGTCGCACCAGAATCGCCTCGAACGCTTGGTATGCGTGATCGAGCGAGAGGGCCACAAGCGCGGCCTCGGCAGCGCCGTGAAAGGGATCCGCGCCACGGGCGCGGCCTAGGTGAGTCTTCAGCGTCTCCCAATCGCGGTGACACTAGGCAGCCGCAAGGGCCGCGCGTGCTTCGGCCGGGTCACAAGGGCACTCCGTCCTTGCGAACGCGCTCCTTCAGCGAAACAGACGCCTCCGACATCTCGATGACATGGACATCCAGCCCACATGCGCAACCGACGAGCGAGGCCACCAGGAACGGATCGGAGCAGCCGTCTACCAGCACGTCGATGTCGCTTCGTTCGCCCGGCTCTCCCCAGGCATACGAACCGAAGAGCCAAGCGTCGGCGCAGAGTCCCTCGGCTCGGGCACGCTCGATGGCGCCGCGAACGCCGGGCAACACGCCTCGGCGTCGAGCCTCGGCCTGCTCTCCCTCCTTCGCCAATTCTTCCTCGAAATGCACCCGTACGGCGCGACCGAAGGCGCGTACGAGGTCGGGATCTGGCAACCGCGGGAGCATGGACACAGAATGACACCAGGTATCACGCCGGGCAAGACCTACGAAACCCGCAATACCGAGCACGGGGTCGCCCGGGCTGGCACCGGGCCTTGACCTCCTCGGCGTGTTTTTCCTCTGGCGTATGTGGACGATCGACGAAGATTCCGCCAGCCCACGCGAAGCCGAGTGGCGCCAGCTGGCCCATCACGAAGATGGCTACCAGCCAAGAGCGGGACGTGACTCGCATGTGGGCATGATGCTGCGACCGCGCGATCGCTTCAACCCAACATTCGCCCCCCGGCTCTCCTCCTCGAAGCGGGTGACTTCTTTTCCGCCGTGGTCGACAAGCCGTCCCCCATGAAAACGTATTGTTACGAGTTGGTTTTTCATGGACAAGGAGGCGCGACCTGCTGCGGCGGAAAGTCCGTCCAGCTACGAGCGACGTCGGCCCGACCTTACATTCCGTACTTTGCGAATTGAGATCGCGGCGCTGTATACTTTCCAGGTGCTCCTCACAGCCGACCTTTCCCAAGGATCAGCGGTGCCCTACTAGCTGGGAACGACGAGGAGGAGCACACGCGCTTGGCGTCGAAGGTCATGCGCGAGGCACGCTTCGACGAGGCCGTGGGGTTGATTCCTGTATCTGAGATGGTTGCGAACTACCCGAGGCTGCGTCGGAATCTTGGGCGACGCCTAGTTTTCTGGGACTTCCTCATGGCGGAGTGGCGCTCTCTTGGCCTCGTTCCCTAATCTACTCAGCCCTCTGCAACGGCGGCTCCTCGAGGCGTAGCATCGGTCCCGCGAATCCCATCAAGGACGCCAAGGTCCTGGCCCTGACCTAGCTCCGCCAGGCCCGCATCGCCCACCGAGCCAAAGACCACTCGCGCGCCACCATCTTCGTCAAGCGCGCGTTGCAGGCAGCGCACCAAGTTGCTCGGCTGGGAGGGGAAAGTAGCGTCAACGAAGATGTGCCACGATGTCGCGTCTTGGATGCTGCGGCCAGCGCGGGTATACTGAGGCATATGCGCGTCTTCATTTCTCACGCTCAGTCTGACCGTGATTTCGCCCGAAGCCTCGCTGTCAAGTTGGAACGTGCTGGACACGAAGTGTGGGCGGACTGGAAAGTCCTGCCGGGTGACAACTGGGCGTCGCTGGCCGGAGTCGCTCTCGGAAAGGCGGACGCGCTTATCGCCTTGGTCTCTCCGGATGCCCTGCGATCGGATTTCGTCAAGCGGGAATGGGAATACGCCCTCGGACAGGAAAGGTTCCGGGACAGCCTGATCCCGGTGCAGGTGAAACCTGCCGCCGACGAACCCTGGATCTTCGGGAGGCTTCAACCGGTTCGCGCGACGACACCCGAGGCGGTGGGTCGCGCCGTACTGAATCGCCTGGAAGTGCGACAGAACGCTCCCGGCGTGAGGGCACGTGAATCGTCCTGAGGTGTTCCTCTCGCACTCCGCAAAAGACCGAAAACTCGTCGAGCGAGTGGCCGGGGAACTGGACAATCATGGAATTCGGTACTTCTACAGCAAGAGACACATCGCTGGTGCCCGCCAGTGGCACGACGAGCTCGGCGCCGCCCTTCATCGTTGCAACTGGTTCGTCGTGATTCTGAGCCCCGATTCGGTGAAATCCATGTGGGTCAAGCGAGAGCTCGTCTTTGCCCTTCAGTCACCGAGATATGAGAACCGGATCGTTCCCCTCCTCAAGAAGAAGTGCCGCGCGAGCAAGCTGTCCTGGACTCTTTCCAGCTTTCAGTACATCGATTTTACGCGAAGCTTTCACGACGGTTGCCAGGAATTGATTCGCCTGTTCTCACCAATCAAACGGCACAAATAGAACATTGCTGCAGGCGCGGGTCCATGGTGCGAGGCCCCACCCCGGGGCTTCGCCTCGACCTAGAATCCGTCGGCAACGCGCACCGAAATGCGACCGCCGCTGCTTTGAAGTTGGGCAAGCCCCTTGGCCACGTCGCGCACCGGGATCGTCGCTGCCAGCGGTACCTCGAGGCCCTCGGCAAGCCATCCTGCGAGAAGGCCGAGGTCGACGGGGCGCGATTTCACGTTGACGAAATGAACCCGGCTGCGCGTGAAAAGGCTGACCAACTTGTCGGCCGCAAACCCGAGCGAAGGCAAGGTCGTCACGAAGGCGCCTCCGGGCTTGAGCGTTCCCCGCCACTTGCTCCAGCGGTAGGCGGCCGCGGCATCGAAGACGACATCGAATTGCCCGCGCATGTCTCCCGGCAGGTCGCGCTGGGTTCGGTCGAGGACTTCGCCTGCGCCGAGTCGCCGCGCGTGTTCGAGTCCGATGCCGGAACCCACTGCCGTCACCGATGCGTGCAGCTTCCTCGCGATGCCCACGCCGATCGAGCCGACCCCGCCCGAAACCCCGGTCACCAAGACCTGCCCACCGCTTGCCGGCAGCCGTCCGAGATCGCGCAGGGCCTGGATCGCGGTAAGCCCGGTGGTGGCCGACGCCGCCGCGATCTCGTGCGAGACGCCTTGCGGTTTCACCGCGATTTCGTCGCATTTCGCGACGACAGCTTCGGCAAAGGCGCCGCGCTTGCTCCAGGGACCGTAGGGTAGGAATCCGAAGACGTCGTCGCCCATCGCAATTCCGGCAACCTCGGCTCCGACCGCCTCGACCGTGCCCGAGAAGTCATAGCCAACGATGAGGGGGCGGTTGCGGCCGTGAAGGAATTTCACCGTGCCGAGCAAGACCTTGTAGTCCGCCGGATTGAGCGCAGACGCGACCACGCGAACGCGAACCTCCCCGCGCCCGGGTATCGGCAAAGGCGCGTCTATCAGATCGAGGTGTTCGAGCGGGCCGTACTCGAAGGCCGCCATGGCTTTCATGGTCGAAGTATACGCTACAGTTTCTCGACGTCTTCCAGGACCCTGGTTGCGGCGGGCGCGGCTCCAGTAACACAACTTTACGGCCGGAAGTGACTTGCCTTCGACGGAGGTCTTCCACGATCCGGCCGAGGTCGTGGCCGTGATGCTTAGCGGTCGGCCCCCCTCAACTCTTCAGAATTCGTTCCATCAAGATGTCTTCGAGGCTGCGCGGATTCAGCGCGCTCGACTCGACAATGCGGTCGACGAAGGAATTCTCGTTGCCCCGACCCCTCGCGCGCAGCAACATCAAGCGATGATTCCCGATCGCCCCCCGGACCAGCCTTTACGCCTACTGGTGTTCGGCGCTACGGGTATGGTGGGCTCGTCGGTGCTGGCTGAGCTGATCAAGGATGCCAGCGTGTCGGCCGTGCGCGTGGTGGGACGCAGTTCTTGCGGGGTCAGCCATGCCAAAGTCGACGAGCTGCTGATTCCGGATCTCTTCGATGTAGCCTCGGCGCAAGACAGATTGGCTGGTTTCGATGGATGCATCTTCGCGCTGGGAACGAGCTCTGTGGGCCAGGGCGAGGCCGCCTACACTCGCATCACGCACGACTTGACGGTCGCCGTGGCCCGCGCCTTACTGGCGGCTAATCCGGGCCTGGCCATGGTCTTCGTGTCCGGTGCGGGCACCGACAGCACGGGGCAGGGGCGCACGATGTGGGCGCGGGTGAAGGGCCGCACCGAGAACGCTCTTCTGGCCATGCCCTTCAGCCACGCGACGATGATTCGCCTGGGAGGGCTGGTGCCCCCGCGCGGGTTCCGCTCCAAGACCCCCTGGATACGCTGGCTCTACTTCGTCCTGCGGCCGCTGTTTCCACTTCTGCGGTGGCTCTTACCCAGCCTCATCATCACGCCCGAGCGCTTGACCCGCGCCATGCTGAAGGCCCTGCGCGGCCGGGCCGCTAAGCCCCGCCTAGAGCCGCGAGACCTGAACGCGCTGGGGAAGATCTGACCCGGATCGTCTGCGCATTCACGCGCAAAGACCCGCATTCTCCTACCCTGTCTCGCCAATGCGCTGCCGGATCGCGGCCGTGAATGCCTCGAAATCGGCCATGATATTGCTTGATATGTATCATAAGCTGGCTACGATTATTCGGATGACACCGGAGGTTCGTGCATAGCGGTGGTTGGCCGCTCTGGACGAGGCCGAGCACTTCTTCACCACGCGCGACCCGAGCGAGATCGGTTGTCTCTACTATTCTCGTGCGCTGGGAAAATTCGTCGAGCCACGGCCAGGCGACGACGTGGTCCCGCACTACGGTCGCCCGGGCGGCGTGCTTCCCACCGTGGGGTAGCTGGTGTTCCGGCTACTCCCGATCCTTGATCGGCGTCTCGCGCAGGTCCGCCGTGGTGACGGAGGTGGTGCCGTACTTCTTTTGAATGCGGTCGAGGGCGGCGTTGAGACGGCCGCTGCGGCGATCGGAATCGAAGAGCGAGAGCTGTCCCTCCCCCGCGAGAATCGACTGGGCCGAGACGCCGGTGAGCCGGACCTTCTGCTGCAGGCGCTGGGCGGAAAGCAGCGCGCTGGCCGCGCGATAGAGCGTCTGACCGTCGTCGGTCGGCTCGGGCAGTGTGGTTCGTCGCGTGAGCAGCGTGAAGTCCGCCAGCTTGAGCTTGAGCTGCACCACGGTCGTCTTCCTGCCCGCCTGGCGCAAGCGGCGTCCCACACGCAGGGCCTGGGCATGAACGTACGGCAGCAGCGCCTCCTTGCCCGACAGATCCTCATCGAAAGTGTCCTCGGCCCCGATGCTCTTCGCCTCGCGGTCGGGCACCACTTTGCGCGGATCGATCGCGCACGCCAGCTCCCACAGATCGCGACCGCCCGACACGCGCTTGCCCAGCCACTCGGGATCGGCGTCCGCGATCTGGCCGATGGTGCGCAGGCCAAGCTCGGCCAGCACGGCCTCGGTCTTGGGGCCCACGCCCCACAGACGCGCGACGGGCAGCGGGGCAAGAAACGTCCGTTCCTCGCCCGGCGCGATTTCCTTCTGTCCGTTCGGCTTGGCCAGATCCGAGGCGATCTTGGCCACGAACTTCACCGAGGCGATGCCGGCCGACGCGGGCAGATCCACTTCGGCCGCGATGCGCGCGCGCAGGTCGGCGGCGATCTTGCCCGGAGATCCGAAGAGCTCGCGCGACGCGGTCACATCCAGAAAGGCCTCGTCGAGCGAGAGCGGCTCGATGAGCGGGGTGACCGAAGCCATGATGGCGAACACGGCGTCGCTGGCCTCTGCGTAGGCGTCCATCCGCGGCGGGACGACGATGGCCGTGGGCGCCTTGCGCACGGCCACCGCCATGGGCATGGCCGAGCGCACCCCGAAGGGGCGCACCTCGTAGGAGGCGGCCAGGACGACCCCGCGCTTCGGATGGCCGCCCACGATCACGGGCTTGCCGCGCAGGTCGGGAAAATCGCGCTGCTCGACCGACGCATAGAAGGCGTCCATGTCCAGGTGGATGATGGCGGCTGGGCTCACGTACGGAAACGGTAGGGCCTGCTGGACGGGATTTCAATCCCGCGATTTCCCCCGTCTGGCTATTCCGTGACCGGGACGCCGCTCTGGTCGCACGAGTAGAACGAATCGTAGTCTCCGACCACCGCCAGGTTCTGGCCTTTGACATTGTCCTGCCAGGCGCAGGTGGGCATGCAGCAGTCCTGCATGGTGGTGATCGTGTAGCCGGACTTGAACGAGGAATCCGCGGCGGCCTGCTCAGGCGTGGCGACCGCGGGATTCACGGCCGGCAGGCCCTGCGGCGCCAGCTTGCACCCCGTGACCTGCGTCAGGTGCGTCGGGCACTCGACCCGCTTGGCGTAGATCTTCCAGTTGATGTGGTAGTAGGTGTTCGCGTCGTTCGATTGCGTGCACGAGTTGATGGATTCGTTGGTCACGGTGGTCGAGCTCGCCTTGAACTTCCCGCACGAGGTGGCCACGTTGGCCTGGCAGGTCGCCGACGACAAGGTTGCGGTGGTGACCAGGTTGTTGCTGTTCTTGCAGCCCGCGACCTGGGTGGCCGCGTTCACGCCGCCCGAGCCGGGCTCGCCCTCTGTCGGGAACTGGGTGTAGAGGTACTTGCCCGAGGGACTCTTCATCGACGCGTTGGGATCGCACGCATTGAAGGCGCCGAAGCCGCCCGCGCCCATGAACACGTCGAAGTTCTGGCCGCCGCCGGCCGAGGTGTTGAAGGCCTGCACCACCAGGGGCGGCGGAATGGGAATGGCCGAGGCGCCATTGCCGCCGACCTGTGCCTCGTTCTCCGGCAAGCTGAAGACCAGCTGGTAACACTGGCAGCAGCTGATGGTCACGTTCCCGTCGATGCCGCCGGTTTCAACGTCGTGCCCCACCACCGCGTAGTTGAGGCCCGTGTACCCGTCATCCAAGGCGGCCTGGGCCATTTCGTCGGAGAAAAGCATAAAGCGCGGGCACAGGAAATTGACCTGCGCGCCTTGCTTGGTGCCTTCGCACGCATTCTGCCCCTGCGTGCATACACCACCGCCGGGCGACGTGGCCGAGCCGGCTTGGCAGCCCTTGATGTAGAATTGATTGATCATC
This sequence comes from uncultured delta proteobacterium, assembly GCA_963824555.1. Taxonomy (GTDB): domain Bacteria; phylum Myxococcota_A; class Polyangia; order Fen-1088; family Fen-1088; genus Fen-1118. The sequence goes on from CAWGPW010000029.1 coordinate 25,342, forward strand.
TGATTGGGCGGAGGCAGCGCATAGACGAGGGGTGGAGGTCCGGTATCGATGGGGGCATCGACGGCGGCGTCGGCCTGAGTGGTGCCGCCCGCGCCCGAGGAGGACATGCCACCTGTACCGCCGCTGGGGGCTCCACCGCTAGCCCCGCCGCGCCCGGTTCCGCCACCTTCGCCCACGAGGCCACCCTCGCCCGCCGATCCGCCCACGCTTGAGCTGCCGCCACCCGCGGCCGCGCCGCCACTATTCGCCGAGCCGCCCGCGCCCGAGGCGCCCCCGCCGGCCGTCGTGCCGCCTACGTTCGAGGCTCCGCCCGAACCCGGCGCAGTGGAGGTGCTCGTCGTGTCGGTGCCCGGCGCGCGCGCGCGTGCACAACCACCGAGGGTCAGCCCAAGCGCGCAGGCCGCCAACAGCACCCGCCCGCTGACAGGCAGGAAGGCGGAACGCAAGATGTCAAGACCTGGAACTACGGTCATCCCGTAAAGGTACCAAGACCGGGCGAAAACAGGTAGGGGCGGGTTTGAAACCCGGTGTTCTCAGTGCCAGCCCTTTCAAGGTCCTGAAAGCCCGCCTCTGAGTCCGGACGCTGTTTTGTAGGGGCCGCGCAGCGGCCCTATCGCCTCGCCCCGCGGGCACGCGGGGAGAAGCCGACGCGCGAAGCGCGGCCGGTGAGGGGAAGACAAGCCGCGCCTTCCTCGGACCCCTCACCCGACGCCGCGGACGTCGGCGGCCTCTCCCCGACGGGGAGAGGCGCGGATCTAGGCCACTGCCCACACCTTGAAAGGGCTGGCTCTCAGTGCCACTCCCAGTTGATGTAGTCGGGCTTGGCGTCGGCCATCGCGTTGACCATCAGCTCGACCAATCCGCCGTAGTGCAAGCCGGCCTTCTCGTGGGCCTTGTAGAAGGCGATGAGCTCGCGCATCTGCCCCTTGCAGTTGCTGCACGGGGCGCAGACGTATTTGTGGTTCTCGGCGCCCATCGGCTCGTCCTGGAAGGCCTGCAGGATCTGCCTGAATTTTCGCCGCCCGGTCAGATGGTGACGCCAACTGGCGAAATTGCGTCCGCTCATGATGGCGAATCCCGAGCCGCCGCCGCAGCAGTAGTTGTTCACCCCGTGGGGGGTCATCTCGCGGAAGCGCTCCTTGGGCACGACCTGGCCAAGGATTTCCCGCTGCGGCGACACGATCCCCATCAGCCGCACGTAGTTGCACGGGTCGTGCAAGGTCACCGGGAAGTCGTTGCGGCTCTTGTCGAAGCGGATGGCGCCGGAGCGCGCGATGTCGCGCAGAATGGGCATGGAGCTTTCGCGCGGGATGTTGAGCCCGCCCGTGAGCACCTTGTCGGCGATGACGGTGAGCGCCTTGTGGGCGTGGCCGCATTCGCCGAGGACGATCTTCTTCACGCCCAGCTTCTCGGCGATCTGCATGTGGCGCAGGGCCGTGCGCGCGAACTGCACGTCGTCGTAGAAGACCCCATAGTTGATGCCGTCGTAGGCGGGCGCCTCGCTGGACATGGTCCAGCTCAGCCCGGCTTGGTTGAAGAGCAGGCTGAAGCCGCCGATGTTCTCGGGCCAGGCCATGATCTCGCCGGCATTGTGGATGAGAAGAATATCGGCGCCCTTCTTGTCGAACGGGGTGACCACCTTGATGCCGGTCTTTTCGCTGGTGTCCTCGTCGATGAACTCCATGTTGCTCCGGAGCACGTCCGGGTTCATGCCCGTCGACGAGCCGACCTTGAGCTGCAACATCGAGCCGTCCTCGTGCAGCTCTTTGGGGTGGATGCCCATCTCCTGGCTGGCGATTTTGCGGATCTCGCGCGCCATCAGCCCGTTGTCGACGCCCATGGGGCAGGTCTGGGCGCAGCGCCGGCAGAGATTGCAGCGGTAGGAAAGCTCCAACAGCCGGGCCACCGTGCGCCAGTTCAGATCGATGTCGCCATGGACGAAGGTCGAGGCGCCCTTGACGTACTTGAAGTAGATGCGGCGAAGGATCTCCGAGCGAAACGACGGACGGTACAGCTCGTTCTTTCCGCTTTCCTCGAAGATGTGGCAGGCATCCGAGCAGGTCTGGCAGCGCGCGCAGTGCTCGACGGAAAACAGCAACGGCTGAAGGAAGGTCCAGTTGTCGGCCGCGGAGAAGAGCTTGCGCAAGCCCGACAGGAAGGCATTGACCAGACGCTCTTCTTCCGCCGGGGTAGCGGGCTTCGGGATATTGAGCGCGATGGTGTCGTCCAGGCAGACGAGCTTCGCACGCACCTCGTCGCCGAGCGGCGCAATCCGGGGCTCGTCTTCCAATTTGTCGAAGGGCGGTGGCAGCGGGACCTGGTCTTCAAGCTCCACCTTGGCGACCGGGCCGTCGCCCTGGGAGAAGGAGCGAAAGATCACGCCGCCGCTCACTTCTTGCTCTCCGTCGGGTTTTCCATGGCCAGGTCGGCCCAGGTCTTCTTGCCCGCGCCGCGGATGTGCTCGGCACCCCATGAAACCTTGTACGCGAGAAGCTTGCCGATCTTGGCTTCCTGCGGGCCGCCGGCCAGGTTGGGTCTGTCGTTCCAGCGGATGGCGTGGTACGCAAAATATTTGCCCACGAAATGGGACATGTGCGTAAGCGGAACGTAGGCGAGCAGCGAGCTCGACAGCACCACCGTCGCGGTCGGCAGAAACCAATCGATCCCCGTGCCTGGCACAGACGCCAAATGGAAGGTAGTCAGGTTGGCTGCGAACGCCATGGCCAACTCCCCGCGCCTATCCACCAGGCCGAAGGTCAGCAAGCCGCAGGCGAACGTGACGATGAAGAACGCGAGATTGAAGATGTCCGCGGGCACGGTGTGCGCCCGCAGCGCGGGCAGGGTCAGTCGTCGGTGCAATAGCAAAACAGCCCCCAGGCAACCAAGTGCCAGCCCGGCCACGCCGAGCACCAGCACGAGCTCGTGGGCAAGGTTCCCCAGACCTCCGGCGAGAAGCTGCGGCACAAGCGCGCGCGCAAGGCCCGCCAGCAGCGCCAGCCCCGCGGCGCCTCCCGCCAGGTACAAACCCAGATGAAAGGAGAACGTGCGCCGCCAAAGCTGGCGATTGTGCTCCCTGACCGAGGACAGCAGCAGCATCTCGGGAAGGGTTGCCTTGACCGCGCCGAGCGGAGACGTCTTGCGCGGCTGCTTCCACCAGTCGGCTTCTTCCATGAACGAGCCGCCGTAGCGCGACTTCCCCGCAGGCGCGTGGGGCACAGGGTAAAGCTCCCAGCGCATGTGCATGGGCAGCCTCGCCCACATGGCGAAGCGGGCGATCACCGTGACGGCGAACGAGACCAGCGCCAGGTAGCAGAGCAGGTAGGGTAACTGGGACACCTTGTTAGCTGGTTGCATTTTCCGGGCCGCGAACAAGGGTCAGGGGATAGCGTGGGCAATCCGGCGGATTCGGCCGAAATACCGAGTGCCCGGAAATTCGCGTCCCGCGCGCACACCGCCAGGCCATCAAATATGCTGGCATTGGCCGTGGCCGGCGCTGGATCTTCTCGACACCACGGCGTTCTGTATAGTGCTTGCGCGATCTCCGGCGCGAGATCGCGGGTTGGCCTCGTTGAAGAAGAAACTCAGTCTGGCTCCGCTGGTGGCGGCGACCTACTTCATGGTCGCCGGAGGTCCGTACGGTCTCGAGGAGCTCCTGCACAAGAGCGGCTACCAGGCCGCCATCGCCATCTTGCTGCTCGTGCCCCTTCTGTGGAGCGTGCCCACCACGCTGATGGTCGGCGAGCTGGCCAGCGCCCTGCCCGAGGAGGGCGGCTACTACGTGTGGGTCCGGCGCGCGCTGGGGCCGTTCTGGGGCTTTCAAGAAGCGTGGCTCTCGCTGTGCGCCAGCGTGTTCGACATGGCCATCTACCCCACCCTGTTCGTGCTCTATCTCGGCCGGGTGTGGCCGGGCGTCGCCAGCGGACCGGCGGCCTTGGCCATCGGCGTAGGCGTGGTGGCCACGTGTGCGACCGTGAACCTGCGTGGCGCGCGCACCGTGGGCGGCGCATCCGAGTGGATGGCCGTGCTGCTGCTCGGGCCTTTCGCGATCTTGTGCGCGCTGGCCTGGCTCGGCCCGGCGCGGACATCAATCCCGGTTGTTGCCGCGCGCGGCGGCGACTTCGTGGGTGGCGTGCTCGTCGCCATGTGGAACTTCATGGGTTGGGACAACGCCTCGACGGTGGCCGGCGAGGTGGATCGCCCGCGGCGCGATTATCCGCGGGCCATGTTGGCCGCCACCGCGCTCGTGGTGGTGACCTATCTCGTTCCGGTCCTCGCCGCGCCACGAACCGGCCTTTCGCCCGAGGCGTGGACCACGGGCTCGTGGGTGGACGCCGGACGCCTCCTCGGAGGAGCGCCACTGGCGCTGGCCATCGCGGTGGGAGGCATGGCGTGCGGCCTCGGCATGATGGACGCGCTCGTCATGTCCTACTCGCGCCTGCCCATGGTGATGGCCCAGGAAGGCTACCTGCCACGCCTCTTCGCGCGCCAGCTCCCAACAACGGGAGCGCCTTGGGTGTCCATCGTCGGATTGTCCATCGCCTGGTCCCTGGCCCTGAGCTTGGGGTTCGAGCGGCTCATCGAGCTCGACGTGATTCTCTACGGCCTAGCGCTGTTGCTGGAATTCGCGGCCCTGCTGGTGCTGCGTGTGCACGAGCCTGCTCTGCCCCGCCCCTTCCGTGTTCCAGGAGGAATGCCCGCGGCCGCGCTGCTCGGCGTGGGGCCCGCCGCGCTCCTCGCCCTCGCCTTCGCCAGCGAACGCCACGATCACCCGGACGAGATCGGCGGCGTGGTTCTCGGCGTGGGCTTGGCTTTCGCCGGACCGCTCGTTTACGCCGTGGCCGCCGGATTCCGCCGACGCGCGCGGCGTGGGTAGTAAGAGCCAGCCCTTTTCAAGATGTTCGCTGGGCCTAGATCCTCGCCTCTCCCCGCGTAACCGCGGGGCGAGGGGATGTGGCCGCTGCGCGGCCTCCGGGAAGCAAATCCCGGTTTCAGGTGCGGGCTTCTCAACACCTTGAAAGGGCTGGCTCTTACTACGGATGGCAGCCTTCTAGTGGTGATATAGGGTCGGTGCGCGCTTGCCTTGTGCGGCGGCTTCGAGCGTCCTTTCCAGGCTGCTCAACAGATCCTTATTGCCCTCCTGCCCGTAGCTGGCCAGGCGGCGCTCGCAGTCGGGCAGGCGCTCGATGAATTGGCCGAGCCTTTCGTCATCGATCGCGTCGGCGGCCAGGCCGTAGCCCTCGCGCTCGAGGTAGCGCGCGTTCAGGACTTGCTCGAATTGACCCTGAATGGGGACCGCCAGCATCGGGCGGTGCAAGTACACTGCCTCGCCCATCAAGGTGAAGCCCGCGCTCGCCACCACGCCGGCGGCCGTGCGCAGATCGTCGATGAAGGTCGTCTCTGAAAACGGCCTGAAGCGCAGGTTGCCATCGACGACGTCGTCTTGGATGTCCCGGCGCAGGCCGTAGATGCGGCACTCGCGTCCGCTGCGCTTGAGGATCTCGGGCAACGCCGTGTTGGAGGTCGAGGTCTGGTACACGAGCAGGTGCTGGCCGGGCTCGGGCCGCGCGGCCAGGATTTCCGGACGCAGGATGGGCGGGTGCAACGAGGTGCTCGGCTTGCGCGTGGGCGGATAGAAGAAAGTCGTGATGAGGTAGTGGAACGCGCCCGGGAGCTTGGCCTTGACCAAGGCATTGGTCAGGCGGAAGTCGGCTTCGCGGCCAGCCAGGAGCTCGGGCGCGTGCGCGCAGCGGTTGATGATCTGCATGTTGTCGACCGAGATCACCGGCAGCCCGTGGCGCATGCCGAAGAGGTAGCTCCAGGTCTCGAAGTCGGAGATCACGACGTCGGGCTTGAACTCTTCGCTGAGCTCGAAGTAGGCGCGGATGTTCTTGGGCAGCCCGCCCAGCGCGCCCTTCGACGTTCTGCACAACAGTGCGCCGCGTTCTGCACCTCGTTGTCCTCGTAGGCGAGGGTGTAGCCCCAGATCTTCTTCACCCAGGCCTCGCAGGCCCGCTTGGCGAGGTAATCGTGCGCGCGGCCCGAGGCCACGACCTGGACCTCGTGGCTTGGGGTAGCGCTCGAGCACGACGCGCGAGCGCATGGCGTGCCCCATGCCTTCGCCCACGACGCCGTAGAGGATTCGCATGTCTCTTATCAACCTTCGATCGCCCCACGCAGGGCTTGCACAAGCGCGGTTTCGACCATAGGTC
>CAWGPW010000030.1:0-214260 GCA_963824555.1 uncultured delta proteobacterium
CGCCACCAGGCTGCACGAAGAAATGATCCTGGTCGCCGCCCACTGGCTCGACAATCGGGCCGACGGCCGCCTCAAACCGTTCGCCGAGGAGGCCGACCGCAAGGCCATCGCCGATCTGGAACGCCTTCTCGCCGAGGCCCCCCAGCAGCCCGAGATCAGCGACACCGTCCAGCGCCGCCTGCAGCAGGCCGCGTCCGCGGATTTCAGCGATCTTTGGCAGCACATCCAGGCCGAAGGCGAGAGCCGCGAGCACGACGCCGCCGAGAAGCTACGCATCCGAGCCCGCACCGAGTCCGACGCCCTGAAGAAGATCCTCACCGACCAGCGCGACGCCATCAAACAGACCCTGCAAGGGCAACAACTTCCTTCGGCTTCACCGAGGCTGACAAGATCCAGCGCATCCAATTCGAGCAAGACCGCAAGCACATGAGCGCCCGCCTCGATCAGATCGACCGCGAGATCCAAACCGAGCCCCGAGAAATCGAAGCGCTCTACCAGGTCGTCCTCAGGCGTCTTGAACCCGTCGGCCTCGTTTACCTGTGGCCCGCAACGAGATGACCCATGTCCGACATCGAGATTGATTTTCACAAGACCTGGCTCGGCTTCGTTCAGCCGGTCGAGGGCCTGGTTTTCTCGATCCCGGTCCTGCTCGACGCCGGTTGCATGGAGCGCAAGCCCGTCGCCCTCCAGCAACGCCTGCGCGAGCTCGCCCCCGCCGTCAGCGACGACCCCGGCGCCGCCCGCCAGCTCGCCGACCTCGACCGATTTCTCACCGACATCCTCGACCTGCCCCCGACCTCTTCGACCGCGCCGACGCCCTTCCCCCCGACCTATCCCTCTACGTCCCCGAAGGCCGCCAAGACCTCCGCCCCACCCTCGCCCTGCGAAAGCAGCCCCAAACCGAATCCCCCGACCAAGGGTCCCCTCGCCCCGCAAGCGAAGCGCAGCGGGGAGAGGGACAGGGCGAGGGGGATCTCCTCCCCGACGACACCACCCCCGCCAGCCGCGCCGGTGCCGCCTACGAAATGCTCATCTGGTCCCTCCCCCCCGGTCTCGACCTCGACAAGCCCGAGATCGCCACCGGCCCCTGGGAATACGCGCCCGCGGCCAAGCTCGATCGCCTCCTGCGCGCCACTCGCGTGCCCATCGGGCTGCTGACCAACCATCAATGCCTCCGCCTCATCTACGCCCCGCACGGCGAGGCGACCGGCTCCATCACCTTCTCGCTCGCCACCATGGCCGACGCCGGCGGGCGGCCAGTGCTCGACGCCTTCGCTACCCTGCTCTCCGCCGGCCGATTCTTTGCCGTTTCCCCCGAACGCCAGCTTCCCCAGATCCTGCGCGACAGCCGCCGCCGCCAGGCCAACGTCACCAACCAGCTTGCCGACCAGGTCCGCCAGGCCCTGGAATTCCTACTGCGCGGTTTCGAGTCCGCCGCCGACCGCGACAAAACCGGCACCCTCGACGAGGCCCTGGCCCGCGACGACGACCACGTCTACGGCGGCCTACTGACCGTCCTTCTGCGCCTGGTGTTTCTGCTCTACGCCGAGGATCGCGAGCTTCTGCCCATCGGCGACAGCCGCTATTCCCGGCACTACTCCGTGCTGGGCCTGTTCGAGCAGTTACAAGACGACCACGCCAACTTCCCCGACACCATGGTGCGCCGGTTCGGCGCCTGGCCGCGCCTGCTGGCCCTGTTCCGCATCGTCTTCGAGGGCGCGCAGCACGGTCCCCTGGTCTTGCCCGCCCGCCGCGGTGACCTGTTTGACCCCGCCCGCTACCCCTTCCTGGAAGGCTGGCCCGCGACCGGCGGCGCCCCCGTCGACACCGTGGCACGCGCCAGCGTACAGGTGCCCAGCGTCGACGACGAGTCGATCTACCGCGTGCTCGAGAAGCTGCTCTACCTCGACCACCAGCGCCTGTCCTATCGCGCCCTCGACGTCGAGCAGATCGGCAGCGTGTACGAGGCCCTGATGGGTTTCCACGTCGTGCGCGTCCCCTCGCGCGCGGTGTGCGTGCGCGGCCCGCGCGTCTGGGTGCCTGTGGCCGACCTGCTGGAAATCGCGCCCGATCGCCGCGCCGCCTGGCTAGAGGACGAGGCCGGCGTCGAAAAGAGCGCCCTCAAGAAGGCCGGCGCCGACATCAAGGCCGCCAAGACCGAGGACGAGCTCATCGCCGCCCTGCAAACCATCCAGGCCCGCGACACCGAGGTGGCGCGTCCGCTGCAAATCGTCCTGCAACCCGGTGTCGAGCGCCGCCGCACCAGCTCGCACTACACCCCGCGCTCGCTGTCCGAGCCCATCGTGCGGCGAACCCTAGAGCCGCTCATCGGCGCCATGGGCGGCACCCCGCCCTCCGAGCGCCTGCTCGACCTCAAGATCTGCGACCCGGCCATGGGCTCGGGCGCGTTCCTGGTGGCCGCCTGCCGCTTCTTGGCCGACCAGGTGGTGGCTGCGTGGACGCGCGAGGGCCGCATGGAGGCCGTCGCCTCCGCCACTGAAGACGTCGTCACGCAAGCCCGCCGCCTAGTCGCCCAGCGCTGCCTGTACGGCGTGGACAAGAACCCCTTCGCCGTCAGTCTAGCCAAGCTGTCCCTGTGGCTGGTGACGCTGGCCAAGGACGAGCCATTCACCTTCGTCGACCACGCCCTTCGCCACGGCGACTCGCTGGTCGGCCTGTCGCTCGATCAGATCCGCGCCTTCGGCTGGCAGCCCGAGAAGCAGCAGTTCGATCTGGTCAGCAAAGAGATCGATGCCGCCATCGAGGAGGCTCTGGCCCTGCGCATGCGCATCCTCGAACTGGCGCGCGAGCACGGCAGCGCCATCACACGCGAGAAAGAGCGCCTGCTTTGGGACGCCGAGGACGCCCTCGACCGCGTGCGAGTGATCGCGGATCTTGTCGTGGGCGCATTCTTCGCCGCCGACAGCGACAAGGCCCGGCAGGCCGAGCGCAACCGCCGTCTGGATCTCGTTACCACCTGGCTGCGCGACGGCGGTCCCGTTCCCGCCGAGCTGCGCGACCTGTGCGACGAGCTTCACCGCGATGGCGAGGGACGCAAGGCCATCCCGCCCTTTCACTGGATGGTCGAGTTTCCCGAGGTGTTCTACGGCGGGAGACCAGATCCCCTGGACAAGGATCACGTGAACCGGGCCGCGTGGATGGATGCATTCGTTGGAAATCCGCCGTTCTTGGGTGGCCGCATGATCTCGGGAAGCTTCGGCGACTCATACTCGCAATGGCTGGAATTCATCCACTCAGCAAGCAAGAACGCAGACCTTTGCGCGCACTTCTTTCGCCGCGCGGACTTCCTCCTTGGCCAGCACGGCACCATCGGTCTCATCGCAACCAATACCATCGCGCAAGGGGATACACGGAGTAGCGGCCTTCAGCGACTGGTAAACGATGGCATCACAATCTACGACGCGATCAGGACGATGCCTTGGCCCGGCGAAGCCGCTGTCGCCGTCGCAGTGGTCCACCTGTCGAAGGGCCATCTAAGTAGCCTCGGTGGACTGCGTAGGCGGCTCGACGGTATCCAGGTGGCGGCTATCAACTCGCGACTTCGCCCAAAACCCGAGCGGTCCGATCCCCAGGTATTGGTTGAGAACGAGGGGCGGAGCTACCAGGGAAGCATCATGGTTGGGCCCGGCTTCGTCCTGACGCCGGACGAGAGAGACGTATTGGTGAGGAAGCACTCACGCAACACCGAGATGATCTTTCCATACCTTGGTGGCGAGGAAGTAAATACCAGTCCTACGCAAGACTTCGAACGGTATGTGATCAGCTTCGGCGATCTTTCTCTAGATGCAGCGGAGAAGTGGCCGGACTTGATGAGCATTGTTCGCGCCAAGGTCAAGCCGGAACGAGACCGAGTCAAGCGCGACGCGCATCGCAAATTCTGGTGGCACCACGGCGACAAGCGACCGGCCCTTTACAAAGCCCTGCATAGCAAAGAACGGTGTTTGGTCGCGGCACAGATAACCAAGCATCTCTGTTTTTCCTTCCAACCCACCGGACGCATCTTCAGCCAAAAGCTCGTAGTATTTCCAATGGAAGACTACGCGAGGTTTGGTGTTCTCCAGTCACGCGTCCACGCGGGGTGGGCGTGGCTTCTTTCGTCCACAATGAAGAGCGACCTTAGCTATAGCCCCTCCGACTGCGTCGACACCTTCCCATTCCCCGCCGCCGAGGCCCTGGCCCCCACCGGCGACCTCGAAGCCATCGGCGCCCGCCTCTACGAAACCCGCGCCCGGCTGATGGTCGAGCGCAACCAGGGCCTGACGACCACCTACAACCAGCTCAAAGACCCCGCCTGCGACGACCCCGAGATCCTCGCCCTCCGCCGCCTCCACGAAGACCTCGACCGCGCAGTTCTCGCCGCCTATCGCTGGGCCGACATCCCCGTCCCCCCCTTCGAAACACCCACCACCCCCGCAGCCCGCACCACCCAAGAATCCTTCGAAGACGAAATCATAGACCGCCTCTTCGCCCTCAACGCCGAGAGGGCCGAAAAGGAGCGCCTGCAAGGCGCCGGGGTTCGGCCCGCCTCAAAGTCTCGCAAATCGTCGAAAGCCCACGAGGGCGAGACGCAGCTCAGTTTCGATTCCGAGCCGACCAGCAGGAAGGGCAAGCGATGACCTCCATCGAAGAAGCCCGCCAGGCACTCGACCGCGCGGTGGAGGAAATCGGCTCGATCGAGATACCCGATCCCAAGAATCACCGACTCGTCGAGAGAGCAGCAAGGGCGGCTTTCGGCGGGATATGCCGACTGGTCGCGCTGATCCAGAAGAACCTCCACCTGGCTCGCGCGGCCGAGGAATCGGCTTCCGACCACCGTCGGGAAGAGGCCCGTCTCCATGCGGATGAGCGAAGCACGCTGCTGCGACTGCGAAGGATCAGAAACGCGATTGTCGCCAAGTGCCAGAGTCTGGATCCATCGGCGCAAGTCACCGACCATACCGACGGCTCCAAGCTGGTCTCTGGGTTTGACGAATTCCTCGAAAAGAGCCTGAAGAAGCTGGGGCAGGAGGATTCCTTCTTTTCTAGCGGCAAGCACAAGTCAGGCGAGCGGCTGTGGGATGTCCTGGATCACGTAGACGAACATGAACCCCGGCTTGATCGCTGGAAGGAGGGGTGCCGTGCCAGTTCAAGAAACCTTCAGCGGCTTCGTCGCGCTCGGCATGTTCTGGACGAGAGCAGCCCTGGCAAGAGGTGGCTACGGCTTGCCGACGTGCCGGTCGCCGCCAACCCTCCCGATGGTCCCCAGTTATGGCTGAGCGAATCCAACAGCTGGGAACCTCCGGCGCTGGGTCCGCTCTACAAGCTAGTCCACCACCAGCGGTTCCTTGACGAACCAGAGTGCAGGAGGGCTTGCGAGTGGCTGTCGGACTTGCGAACGAGCCTGCATGCCGTCGCAAGCGACTTCCATGCCCGGCTTGGTCGGCGAGCGTCCATCGCCTGGATTTTGGAACGTTACGCACGTCGTTGCCGACGCCTTCGGCGAAACGAATTGAGAGAGATGCTGGAGGAGCTTGCGCCGACCGAGAAACGAGAGCTTGCACTGACCCGCGATGCCGCCGTGTTCCTGTTCGACCAGGGCTTCGAGGTTCTGACCGAGCAATCCGAGGGAACTCACCGCTATGACATCATTGGCGATCAACTTCTTGTCGAAGCCAAGATCTACGATGGCAAGCGTCGCGGTCTAGCTGCCGTCGTGGAAGGGCTATCACAAATCCACCAGTACGCGAACACACTGGCCGACGGAGGAGTACACGTCGACCCGGTTCTTCTCGTCTTCCGCCTTGGCGGCCCGCGCGCGACACCTGTGCCGGAATACAAGATCGGCAACCTCCGCGTAACCATCGCTCACGTCGATCTGGGAACAAGCGTCGATAGCGGCAGCAATTCGCCACCACCAGAACCCGACATCACCGAGGCGATCATCGCAGCCAAACTTGCACGCATGACGAGTGCTCCTGGAAGAAGAACCAAGAAGGGACATCGAGGCGGGTAGATCATGGGTACGCTGTTTTCCACCGACATACCAATCGTTCAGGACCTGACCGATCACGGCGATGTTCCGGTCGTGCACACCGGCTGTGCGGTTTACAGCATCGACAGCGCCGGTAGGCACTGGGTCCGCAAGCGCGAATCAAACACCGGGGTCGAGGAGCTCCTCGCCGAGATGATCGGCTGGCTGCTGGCGCGCAGGTTGCTCGTTCCGGTTCCCGAGGCCGGCGTGTTTGTCGCCGGGAATGATCGGTCATGGCTCAGCGCCGAGATTCAAGACGTCCTGCACTGGGATTCGTCGCGAGCTCCATTCGTGACGAATATGGCCGGGCTGGGCGCCATGATGGCCCTCGATACGATGATCCTGAATGAGGATCGGCATGCCGGGAACATCCTGCTTCAGCCGGTCCCGGACCAGCTGCACCTGAAGGCATGGGCGATCGACCACGGGAACGCCCTGGTGGGTTGGCCGACCGACTACGTGGCGCGCCGTAGGGAAATTCCCGATCCGCGAAACCTTGCACCCGGTCTGCCGATGGATCTTCTACAGGAAGGCGCCATGGAAGCGGCGGGAAAGGCGACTTGCCTCGCCTTGCAGGACATACTTGCTCTAGTGAGGGAGGCTTGCACCAACGCCGCCGAGCAGAAGATTGACGAAATCGTAAGCGTCTTGGCAGAGCGCTGCGCGAATGCCAGGGCACTTGTCGAGAGCTACCTCAAGCGTATAAGAGGGGGCCGACCATGACCGCGAGATACCGAGTTGTCCATTTCGTGCCTGACCCGTTCACCGGGGCGCGAATTCCGCTGGCCGCCATCGTGGCCGGGGGCGGTGGTGTGTCGATAGCGTCAGCCGGTCACGTTCCCGGGGCCGTGTGCCTGGGCCGACCTTCAACCTATGCGGCGATGCAAATGGTTCTCGAGTCGCTTTCCGCCGTCGAGAGTCTCGATGTCCTGCCGGTGGCGATCGGCCCCCATGCGGTGCTCGATGTTGAGCGCCAGATTCCCGGTGACGTCGCGGATCCCGTGCGATGGGTCGTCGAGAATGTGCTACCGCGAACCGACGAGGCGCAGCCTGCTCGTGCCGCCAAGAGCCATCATCGAGACACGCAAGGGTTCCGCCTTTTTGAAACCTGGAAGGTTTCGCAGTACGTACATCAGCGATTTCAGCCGGACGAGCATTGGGCAGGCATGCGGGTAGGCGTGCCGCGGAAGCTCGGGTCCATATCGCACTGGGTTGGTGCTTCCAAGGTGGGCATTCTCCTCATGGAGCCGCTGATCCCGACTCGATCAGGATTCCAACGGGAGCTCGTCGAGGTGTACCAGCGGTTCGCCGGCTATCGTGCCTTTCTCGACCGGGGCGGCGCACCCGAGGAGGCGAAGCAGCACACCAAGCTATGTGTCTACGTCCTTCCTGGCGGGAAATCAGGGGACCGCAGTAGCGCCCTCGGCGCGTTCGCCGACGTCGAAGCTGTTACGATCGATACCGAAAGCGATTCAGCCCAAAGATCGTTCGTCGAGGAGATCCGAGCCCTGGGCCGCGCGGCCGAGCCGCAGACCGACCTATCGGATCCGCAGACGAACTAGAGACGGGCTACCGTCTCGCTGCCTTCTTGCTTGCCCGAGGCCGGACGACGAGCGCCCCGCTCGAATCCACGGATCCGCCACGGGCGAGCTTTCCCGCCACGGCACCGATTGACAGCCTGCGACTTCGATTCGCTAGCTCGCCCAGCGTCGTTACCTCGACATGGTTTCGGTTTAACCTGCCCTGTTCATCAATGAGACCGATCTTGACCAGCCGCTGGAAGCCCTTGAGCGGTGGGACCTTCTTCGCCTTCGCGAGCGCGCGCAGGCTCTGCCGCACAATGCGGTCCACTGGATCGGCCGATGCCACCGAAGCTCTGATCATGGCTTCAGCGTACCTCTCGCGCGCGAGGATTGCCAGGGTCCAGGCGTCATGGCTCGCCCCGTGGCTTGAACAGTCCGCAAATGACCCCGGGTCGTCTCACCGCAAGCTGAATATGTGTCTCCCGACGGATGAGGGCCTCCGGGAAAGCAGGGGCGCCCTCTTCGAAGGCTCCGCGGACGATACTGTACCGCTCGCGTAGACCTGGATCGCTCAACAGCGAGTTGATGACGAGGCAGTCAAGGTGGTGCCGCTTGCGTTCGGACTTCTCATTGCCGGGAAGCTGCGAGCCGGCGGCGGCATATTGCGCCGCGAGCACTCGATGGGCCTGCCCCAGCATCTCGGTAAACCTGACATCGGTAAGGTCCAGAACGTCGTTCCCAAGAAGGATGATCGCGCCGACCACTGCGGGCCTCGCCTTTCTCCCTTTGGCCGTCGCCCTCTTTGCCCGGTCCTCAGCCCACCGTCTTGCCCGGCCGGGACCATGTTCCCAAAAGTAGATGCCCTCACCAAGCCAATCCCACGCGTTCTTACTGACCGGCCAGTCCTCGACGGACCTGCGTCCGGTCAGCAGATCGGAGGCCAAAGGCTCCAGGCACCCATGGTATCCGACAACGACTCGGGGAAAGTTCATCGCAGAACCGAACGATACGCCGTCTGACGGTCCGATTGCCAGTTTCGCGAGACTGCGTCGAGCAGGTAGGCCATCTACGCGACACCGAGGTTCTGGCCCAGCTTGTGGAGTGTCTCGACCTTCGAGATCCCAAGCATGCGCATGGCATCGCGGAACAGGGTCTGACCCTCCAGCGTGCTCGACAACAACGCGCGCGTGAAGCGCTTACTCGTTCGCGCCGCTTGGGTCAGGTAGAAGTTGCCTCCGCCCCCTTTCTCGCGGGCGAGCAGCCGGCTCAACTCCGCCTCGAATGCGTCGAAAAAGGCCGCCTTGCTCAGAACTCGAGCATCACGGAGCCGGCGAATGACGACCAGCGTGCTGACCTTGAACCTTCTGGCCAGGCGGGTGGTCTCGCCGTCCAACGGGACCTTGGGCTGGTGCTCGGCTCGGAGAGCCGCCAGCGGTACCAAAAGCTCGGCCGCGACTTGGTTGCACCAGCGCTCAGTCTCGCGGTCCGGCACGTCTCGCACCGTGGCGTCCGAGACGCCGGACTGGCCGATCCACAGGTGCGCCAGCTCGTGCGCGAGCGTGAACATCTGAGCTGCCTTGGTGTCGGCGCCGTTGATGAAGACCAGTCCAGGTTGGGCAAGCGGCGCGGGCAGCGAGGTCAAAGCCCAGCGTTTGCCGCATCGACTCGGCGACGGCCACGACGTCGTGCTTGACGGTGACGGAACCGACAAAGGCGCTTGGCGCGACCCCGGCTGTGATGGCGAAGTCCCGGTACCAGCTCTGACGTTCCTGGCAGATGTAGATGGTCTCAAGCAGATTCGGACTGGGTCGGGCCGGCGGACTGTCCCCTACGGTGCGGAAGTCCGGAAGCGGCAGCGTTTCGACAGGCGGCTCGGGTAGAAAGAAATATCCCACCGGCGTCAACGTCGCTTTTGCCAAGGCTTCCAACTGCTTCAGCGTCGGCTGGGCGGTACCGCTTTCCCAGTCGGGAAGCTTCGCGAAGCGCTCCGTGAGCGCGGCCAGGGGTATCCCGGCGCGATCACGCGCCCAGCGAAACAAGGCGGGGCTGACCTCGGCGCGAAGCATGGGACACATGGATAGTATCCCGGCGGGGGACTGGGAAGCCAGAATCCATCGGTCATAGCACGCTGGGTGCCAGCGACGCCTGGCTCTGCGCAACCTGTTCCAGCACGGCCCCGGGAGGGCGAGGCGAGTTTGACAGGGCCGCCTTGGCTGGACGCCACGGAAGTGTCAACACGCTGACCACAGATGTTTGGGAAGACTGGCGACGCGGAATACTTGTTGGCGAGATATCGCCTCGCACCAGGACTAGACCTCGATCAAAACCTCGGCTGCCAACTCGCCCTGAACCGCAGTATAGATGCCATCACCGACGACGGAGACGATGAGCGAAAATGGCATCTCGCGGGTGAGCATCTCCGGTCGGCGTTCCCACCAGCCGAGGACCGGAACCACAGCGATTAGTTTCGATCCTGCAAGCATTGAAGCCTTCCCCGTCCACCGGTCACTCTGGACGGTTCCTCGGCTGCGTCGCTGGATCCCTATGTCCCAAGGAAAGCTCTTCATGTGATTCTTCCTGACCTTCTTGCCATTGGTTCCCCGAGGACGAAGCAGGTCGTTCACCCGTTCGAGGAAGGCGGGCTCAGGCTCCTGTGGACCCTGCATGTCCCATTTGAGGTCAAGTCCATGCTCCACCCTCGTCCGGTAGGTACTTGGCTCTGGGAAATAGGAGAGGGTCACACGCAACTCGACAGCCATTTCCGGGTTGGCAAGAAGCAACTCCTGCGGGGCAGGCATTCGAAAGATCTTCATGACGCGCTTGCGGACTTCTTCGGTAATCGAAGTCGTCGACTTTCGAGGTGGCTTCTTCTTCAGCCGTTCTGCCACGACCGAATTCGGCATCGAGTCCTCGATGATGACCGTCGCCCGCTCAGCAGTGCACGCACGCGCCAGCTCCAAATCGGGCACGCCGTACCCACAAGCCTGGAATAGGTCACGCTCCCCAAACTGCCCGAGCATCGCGGGTGTCCATGACGCTGAATGCACGAGGAGCCCGCGCACTGTCGCCGGGCGGAGCGACGGATCGGCCTTCCAGACGTCAACTGCCATCCGGGCGGCTCTAGCTGCGGCTTCGCTCGTCATTGAGATTCGCGAGAGTGGGTGCGTGAGGTAGCGACTCCCGGTCGTCAGCGTGACCAGGGTCTCCACGTCGGGGTCGGCTATGGCGCTACTCAGCGCGATGTTGCCGCCCTCCAGGACGATATCGGGTTTGATGGGCCAGGGGACTTCTGGACTGCCCGTTGTTGTGTGGGGCGCGGCCCCGCCGGCAGGTGCAACGGCCTTCGCCTCAGCGTAGTCGGGATCGGGCGGCAAGGCGGTCTTGTTGGTGTACGCACCAACGGTCAAGGCGTTCGAGCCTTGCGCCGGCTCGTGGATCTTCCATTGGAAGAGGCTATCGGGATAGGCGTTTGCAGTCGCAAACATGACCTCGGGTTGAACGTCGCCCGCCGAGACACAAAACAATCTGCCCCGACCGTCGTTGAATGCGAGCTGATCAATGGCCTGCGCCCACGAAGTCGGCGTCAGCGGATCCACCGCGAACGTCACAGCCAAGGCAAAAGCCCGCGGTCTCGGCAGATTGTCGCTGGCTTCGGCGGTAGTAACGGCGTCGATCGTCATCCCTGGCCAGTACGGGCGGTATTCTTCTGCGCCCGTTCCCTGCCCGGGCGTCACCAAGATTCGCACACTGTGGATCCAATGGCTTGCCTCGAAACGTCCTTCGAAAATCGCAGCGCCAAGGCCATCGTAGAGTGCTGCCCCAGCCATTTTGGTGCCGTGGCCATAGGTGTCTTCTGGGGAGGTCACTCCCGGCACGATCGAGTTGGCGCGAAGGATCGCCGATTTCAACAGAGGATGTTCGGTCGCAACTCCGGTATCGAGAAGAACCACCGACGGAGCATCCGCAGCGGGGGCAACCAGCGTGAAGTCGCGGATTTCGTGATGTGGTGGATCGTTCAGGAGCAGCCAAGTCAGAATATCGGGCGGCACCATGTCGTACGTGAAAACGCAGTCCACCGCCGCAACAACGGCCCGAAGCTCTTCCAAGGTGAGGCGCACGAAAAACGTGACCTCCTCTGGTGCCTCGAAGGACTGCGGTGGACCATGCCCAAATCGACTGAGCTGCCTATCTATTTGCGTTCGGCTCGCGAGTGTCTGTGCGGGAAGGTTTCGATAGCCGCCGCGACAGGCCATTTCGAACCAGAGCTTTCGATCCTTCTGGGCTCCCTCCCGATCGGCCCATGCGCGCAAGCGCACCCCCGCTCGGTCTTCTTCGGAAGCCAACGCGATTTCACCCACCGGACCAAGCGTTGCTTGGTGAGCAGGGCTGGTGGTCGTGCCGTCACCCTTCTTTCTCGTCTTCGGCTCGCCAAACTCGGTGGACTTCTTCCGTAGACCATCGAGTTCAGGGCTCGGTGCATCTAAGAGAACCACGCCCGAAATGGGATCCGTTCCAACCCATCGCACCCCACCAGATGATGGATGAGCAAGTGCCTCCCCATCCAACGGCGCATTGGGATCTGCTGGCCGAACTGCCACGATCTCTCGAACTGCGTCCGGGTCACGCGCTCCAGCCGGGCGTGCATTTGCGGCAGCAACGATTGCGTCAAGCTGAGCGAGAAGCTTCAGCCGATGGTCTGCCGGATCGGGCCGCGGTACCGTTGCCGACCGAGTGCCCCCAACAACGGCTTTGTAATCTTTCGCCTGGGTTCGACCCCGAAGGAGCGGGAAGGATCCTTTGGCCATTCAGAATTACCGGAGATGCTGATCTCGACGGCGAACGCCCTCAAGCGCCCTAGACACATCCTCCACAGTGACTTGCTCGTGTCCGTCCAGCGCCATCGTGCGTATCGCGTCGTCACATGCGCGGGCCACATCCGCGTAGCTCAACCCCGCGGCAGTGGTCGCGAGCTCTCGGAGCCTGTCTACAGGCAAGTCGAAGGCTCGGAGTCGAAGCCCGAACATGGCCTCGATCTGCTTCGGATCGGGCGGCTGGAACGGGATGATCAGGTCGAATCGACGAAAAACCGCACGGTCCAGAAGTTGGGAGTGATTTGTCGCCGCAATGAGGAGACTGCCGCTCACATCAGCGTCGATGAGCTGGAGGAAGGCCGTGACAATCCTCCCCATCTCACCAACATCCTGAGCATCACCGCGCGCTTTGGCGACGGCGTCGAACTCGTCGAACAAGTACACACCTGGACGCCTTGGCATCTCAGCAAAAATGGATCGGAGATGGTTTGCTGTTGCGCCGAGAAACCGGGAAAACAAGGCATCGACCCGGATCGTCATCAGCGGGAGGCCCATTTCCCCTGCGATGGCCGCCGCGGTCAACGTCTTTCCGCATCCCGGTGGGCCGTGGAACAGGAGCCGTCGACGCGGGCCGACCCCCCATTTTTCCAGGCGTGCCCTCGATCGATTCTCACGCAACGCACGCTCCACTTGGCTGCGCGCCTCGTTCGGAAGGATGACATCGTGAAGTCGCTCTTCACGATGGCCACCTTCGAGGATGTCCGCGAGCTCACCGCGCGGCTGGGCAATGTCGACGATGGCACCCTGACGCATCGACCGTGGCGGCGGCATCTTCGCGATGATCGACCTAAGGTCTTCGGCAACGCGCACGTGGCCCGCTGTGCTCTCCGCCGACGCAAGCTGAAGCGCTGCCTTGTGGAAACCTGCCTCGTCGCCTTCGGCATGAGACTGGAGGAGCTGTCTAAGGATATCGGGTTTCATCGCGCTTCCCAACGATGGGATACTACCTCGTCCCCGCGGCAAACGCGACTTGCGTTCGGCAGTGCGCGCGTTTAACGACATGTCTTGGGACGCCAAAGGCGAGCTCCTCCACCTTGTCGAGAGCTCCCTCAAGCGTATAGGAGGGGGCCGACCATGATCGCGAGATACCGAGTTGTCCATTTCGTGCCCGACCCGTTCACCGGGGCGCGAATTCCGCTGGCCGAGCCCACCATCACAACGAAGCTCTCACCGCGTTCGCCAGCGTGAAAGCGACAGCCATCGACACCGACAGCGAATCCGCCCGGCAGGCTTTCCTCGGCGAGATCCAAGCCCTGGGTCGAGCGGCGAATCCGGAGATGGATCTTTCAGAGCGGACGAACTGAGGACGAGGCAAAAAGTAAGCCCCCGCGAAATATCGCGGCTGGGCGTTACGTAGTCGTGTACGACTGCTCGGCGGGCTCGGTCACGTCGAGGACGATCCTTTTCAGCTCGTCGACCTCGTCGACTTCACGCAAGATGGCGCGATAGTCTTGCCCTTCGCCCGCCTCCTCGCTGGCCGCCTGCGCGAGCTTTTCGAAAACGATCTCGTAGTGAAGGATCGACATGACTGATTTATCTATACCACGATTTTCTTCTTGGTCTGGACCACGCCCGCGCCGGTCCGAGCCCTTTCGAAGGGGGCGTTTCGCGTATTGCCCTGGATTTTGGACATGGGTGCCAGCGTGCTAAGCTGAGAGATCAGCCTGACAGGGATCCCCAAGTGCCTGACTTCCTTTTAGATTCGGAGATTGCAAAACTGCTGCTGGAGAAGAAGCTCCTGCCGGATGACTACGCGAAGAAGGTGGCCATGAAGCCGAAGCGCGGGCACTCGGAATCCGAGCTGGATGTTCGTGGAGAGGACGGCTCCGAATTCCGCATCGTCAGGCGCCGTTCCCATTTCAACCCGCTCGACTTCTCCGTGATCCTAGCGTACCGAATGCCCGCATCCAACCAGGTCTTTCGGCTTCGCCGCTACAACGGGAGAAGTCATGAGCACACCAATACAATAGAACGAGAAACCTTCTACGATTTTCACATTCACACGGCGACCGAGCGATACCAGCGAACAGGAAACCGCGAGGACACTTTTGCCGTGACCACCGATCGCTACACGGACATGGAAGGCGCCTTTGCATGTCTCCTCGCCGATTGCGGCTTCGTCACGCCACCGCCTGACCCCGGCACCCAGGGCAGTCTCTTTGACAGCTAGGAACCGATCATGACTATGGAAGCCATAGAGCAGCAATTCCGCGACAGGGTATCATCGAAGGTTCGGCTATTTGCCGAGGGGGAGAACCGGTTTCGCGTTTCTACGCCGTTCCAGTTCGACGACAGAGATCACTTGGCGGTGGTGTTGAAGAAGGAAGCTGGCTCGTGGTGCCTCACCGATGAGGGCCACACGTACATGCACCTCACCTACGACATCTTCGAGAAGGACCTTCAGAAGGGGACAAGGGCAAAGGTCATCTCGAACGCTCTTGATGCTTTCTCCGTACAGGACCGAGAGGGTGAGCTTCGATTGCCAATACCCGAAGGTCGATACGGGGATGCGCTTTTCGACTTCGTTCAGGCGCTGCTGAAGATCACCGATGTCGCCTACCTTTCCCGTGAACGTGTCCGCTCGACGTTCATCGACGATTTCCGCGCCCTCATTGAGGAGAGGATCCCAGCGGATCGGCGCTCTTTCGATTGGCACGATGAAAGCCATGACCCCGCTGGAAACTACGTGGTCGATTGCCGGATCAATGGGATGGCGAAGCCGCTGTACATCTTTGCACTGCCCTCTGACGACCGGGTTAGCGTCGCCACCATCGCTCTGCTCCAGTTCGAGAGATGGGGACTTGGCTTCCGCTCACTTGGAATCTTCGAGGACCAGGAGCAGACGAGCCGGAAGGTACTCGCAAGGTTTTCCGATGTCTGCGAGAAACAGTTTTCAAGCCTCTCCGCGAACAAGGACAGAATCGGGAAGTTCCTCGGCGATGTGATCGGTGAGCAACTATCCGAGAGCGCCTGACGGAAGCCGTTCGTAGACAGGGTGCTCAAGGTCAAACGGCTGTTCCGGGTCAGCTACCGGACCGTGCTTCATCGTGTGCAGAACACCACCCCCTTGGGAAAAGCGGTGTGGGGGCGATTCCAGGCCGAGTACCGCGCGCGGTACGGCCGCACCCTGGCTTCCACCGAGGAGCCACAGGGGCTGAGGGCAGGGATGCCCGAGTCGCGCAGCGCGCGCGAGCCCGACCGCCTGTCCCCGCACGAGTTCAACGGCGACCGACTCAAGCTGCTGGTGCGCGAAGCCATCGAGCAGGAGCAGATCACGCTCGGCCGAGGCGCGGAGATCTTGGGCCTCGACCTATCAGAGATGCGGAAGCTGGCGGCATCCTGGGTCGCGTAGGCCCATAGCCAAGGCCTTCCACGGGACCTTGACCGTTTGGGAGCTGTCGTACATACTGTATGACAAGGGAATCGACATGCGAAGTGAAGGTCGGATCAATGCCAGGCTCGACAAGGAGCTCGCCCGAAAGGTCAGCTTGGTGAGGAAGCGCACCAGCCGGAGCTTGTCGCAGGTCGTGAAGGAGTCGCTCACGCGCTATTGCGATGAGGAGCTGCGCGACAGCGGTCAGCCATTGGCGATCCTGAAGTCGGCCGGCTTTGTCGGCTGTGCCGATGGACCAGAGGATCTGTCTTCCGGCTACAAGAAGGAACTAGCGCGCTCTCTCGGTCGCAAAGCATGGTAATCGCCGATACCGGCTACTGGCTGGCGCTGGCGAATCGCGCCGATCGACACCATCAGGCGGCAGTGAAGGCAACGACCGGCCTGCGCGAGAACCTGATCACCACGTGGCCAGTCCTGACCGAAACGTGTCATCTGCTGCTCAGTCGGCTTGGTACTGCCGCGCAGTTGGCCTTCTTGCGTGGAATCCAGAACGGTGCTTGCAGCGTGTTCCAGGTTAGCGAGGGGCATCTGCCGCGAATCGAGGAGTTGATGGCGCAGTATGCGGACCTACCTATGGACCTGGCGGACGCATCGCTCGTGGTGCTGGCGGAGGAAACAGGCAGCGGCCGGATTCTTTCCACCGACCAGCGCGACTTCCACACCTACCGCTGGAAGAACCGGAAGCCATTCCGGAACCTGCTGCTCACCTGATAGAGAGAATGCGACGCGTCCGTCGCAACTTGTCGTATCATCGCCAGACCATGCCAGCGTCCCGGCCGGTAGAAGTCCGCCAGCATCTGATCGCCGCGCTCCGGGCGGATCTCGTCGGGCCGTTTCTTCCAGAGACCGGCGATGCTCGCTCCGAGGAAGTCCTGCCAGTGCCACCTTCGCGCTGGTACCTGTGTGGCTTCCTCGCGCCAGAGCAAGGGCGCGAGCCCGAGGTGCAGGTTGAGGAGGGCGAGCTTGGCGAGGGTGACGACGACGAGGAGGCCAGCGCCAGTGCTGAGCCCGAGCCCAAACGAAAGAGCCTTCTCCCTGCATCACTCGGCATGTCGGTCTTCATTCCCGACGGGAATGCTAGGGATGTCATCACCGCCCGGGTGACCTTCGCCGACTATGAGACAGTTGATGCTCCCGAGAGCGACGAGGGATCCGCGCGTGCGCGAAAGTTCCATTGGCGGCGACTGCCTCGCGGCCCTATCGAGGTGGATGTTCCGGTCGATCCCAGGATTCTGGCCAACGGTGTCCCTCTGCCAGGCTTCCCCGAGCTGGTTCTGACCGGCGCCGTCGAGAAGGTCGCGGCGCCCTGCTTTTCGAACGGCGCGAGGGCGCTGTCGTTGTTTCTGGTCAATCGGCGCCAACCCGCGCCGCAGGGGCGAGAGGATGAGGCGTACATTTTCCAGGTCGAGCTGGAAATCGCGAGCGCGAAGGGGTTCATCCCAAGGCCGAATCTGCGGGGCGAGAGCGCGGACGACATTGACGAACGGATCGCGGATCTGCAGTTCCGGAACCAGTTCGAGTACGTGGTCGGGCACGGCATCGCGGCCGAGCCCGTCGAGAAGGAAGGCAATGTGCTTGCCGTCAGGTCCACCTGGCTGCCCACCGCGACCGTGACGAGGGTGAAGACCCGGGACGACATCAAGGACGTGACCGTCGCCATGGAGGATCTGGCGGCCCTGCCAGACGCCACCACTGCACGGCTGAGGTTGGCGCCGTTGCTCGCGCACTATGCCGCTTGGATAAAGGACCAGAAGGCGACCTCGATGGATACCGACGGGCGTCGAGAGACCCTACAGGCGCTCGTGCTCAAGGCCGAGCGTGCTCGCAAGCGAATCGACGCGGGAATTGACCTTCTGGCACGGGATCCGCTGGCCTTCGATGCGTTCAGGATTGCGAACCAAGCCATGGCCGATGCAGCCTACCGGCGCAGCCCGGATCGCTACACGGATGGCAGGAGGCCCGAATGGCGTCTATTCCAGTTGGCGTTTGTGTTGCTCTCGTTGCCCGGACTGGCCGACGAGACGCATGAAGACCGCGAAACGGTCGAGCTCATCTTCTTCCCGACGGGCGGCGGCAAGACCGAGGCATACCTTGGGGTGATCGCGTTCAACTTGGTCCTGCGCCGGCTGCGCGGCCAGGGGCGAGCAGATGGCGGCCTTGGCACCTCGGTACTCCTGCGCTACACGCTTCGGCTGCTGACGCTCGACCAACTTGGCCGCGCTGCGACCCTGATCTGTGCTCTGGAGTTGATTCGCAAGGCGGATGCTCGGCTTGGCAAGGTGCGATTCTCCCTCGGTCTGTGGGTTGGCAAGTCCGCTACGGCGAACACGCTCGAGGATGTCGCCAAGCGCATCACGGAATATCGAAACAGCAATTCGCCGGTGGCGCAGTCGCCGTTTCCGTTGCCCGCCTGCCCGTGGTGCGGAAAACCGCTGGGCAAGGACAGCCTGGAGCTCAAGCCCAACAAGACGCGCCCGCAGGAGGTTTTGATTGGCTGCTCGGATTTCCGCTGCGACTTCGCGGCGTCGAAGAATCGCGAGGGATTGCCCGTCTTGTTCGTCGACGAGCAGATCTATCGCGAGCTGCCGTCCTTCGTCGTCGCCACCGTGGACAAATTCGCCATGCTGCCCTGGCGGGGGGAAACGGGCGCCTTCTTCGGCCGCGTCCATTCGCGTGACGGTCGCCGTTTCTTTGGCCCGATGGATGGCGCCGTGCCACCACCACAGTCCGAGAAGCTGCCCGAGGGACTACTGCCGCCGGATTTGATCGTGCAAGACGAGCTCCATCTCATCTCGGGACCGCTCGGCACGATGGTTGGGCTTTACGAGACCGCCATCGAGGGCTTGTGCATGCGTACGCGCCCGGACGGCAGCAAGGTCAGGCCCAAGATCATTGCATCCACGGCCACGGTACGCCGGGCAGAGAGCCAGATCCAGGCTCTGTTCGGGCGGACCGGCATAGACGTGTTCCCACCGAACGGCGTGGACCAATCCGAATCCTTCTTTGCCACCGTGGACACCGAAAACCCGGGACGTGAGTATCTGGGCGTCGCGGCTCCCGGCCGTGCGGTGAAGGCGATCTTGTTGCGGGTGTACGCGGCGCTGCTGGGAGCATCCCAGCGCCACTTCGATCCCAAGGGCGAGGGCGAACAGGCAGCCGACCCGTACATGACCGTGGTGGGGTATTTCAATAGTTTGCGCGAGCTGGGCGGGATGCGCCGCCTGGTCGAGGACGAGGTCCTGCGACGATGCCAAAAGATCGAGGAACGGCGACCTGAGGGCTTCAAGGGGCCGCACCCGTGGGTGGCCAATCGCGACATCAGGCCCGAGCCCGTCGAGCTGACCAGCCGCGAGAGCACCTACATGATCAGCAAAGCCAAGGATCTGCTTGGCCGCCACCACACCGACGATCAACACGTCGATGTGGCTCTTGCCAGCAATATGATCTCAGTGGGCGTGGACATCGAGCGCCTGGGCCTGATGGTCGTGGCTGGCCAGCCCAAGACGACCAGTGAGTACATCCAGGCGTCCAGCCGTGTGGGCCGCGATGTGAAGCGGCCGGGCCTGGTCGTCACGGTTATGAACGTGCACCGGCCGCGCGACCGCTCCCACTACGAGCGCTTTCGCACGTACCACGAGAGCTTCTATCGATTCGTGGAGGCGACTAGCGTGACGCCATTCTCGGGACCGGCCATCGATCGCGGTCTTTGCGGGACGTTGGTGGCATTGGTCCGATTGGGTACGCCAGCGCTGACGCCACCCACGGCGGTCAGGATGCTAGAGGCCCTGCGGGAGACCGCTGGCAATGCTGCGGTAGCGGCCATCGCCGACAAAGCGCGAAGCCAGCCACGCCGAGGTGACGCCGCGGACGGGGAACGGCTGGGCGATGAGATCCATGGACGCTGCAAGCACCTGCTGGACACCTGGCAGAAGATCGTGCGCAGGTCGGCCGAAGGAGGAGGCGAACGGGTGTATTCGGCCTATGACGTTGATTGCAGGAACGACAAGGCTCTTTTGCACACGATCCTGGACGCGGATCCGGCCTTCATGACCGAGGGCGAAGAGGATTTCTCGGCAGCTACCTCCATGCGCGATGTCGAGCCATCGGTACATTTCTGGATCGAGCGACAGCGCCTCGGGACGAAGGGACCAACCCATGGCTAACAAGTGGCGCGGCGGCGCCTACAACCCGCACCTCGAACCTGACGGGAAGGTTCGGCAGAGCCAGGCGGCATCCACCTTTGGCCCGGGCGCGATGATTGACTTGGTTCACGATGCCGTCGTCATCGGCGGGCTGGACTTCTGGCGCTACGACGACAAACCGGGACGAGCGATCTCCGAGCCGCGCCTGCGCGACGCCATCGCCAGCCGCCTTGAACAGCAAGGTCGCACGATCCGCGATGAGGATTCGTTCCGGTTGCCGCCCTTGGGCGACGACCATGAACCGCGCCGTAACTGCGGCATCGAAGTGTTGGAGTTTCCCAGGTGGTTCGTCTGTCAGAACCGGGACTGCCGAGCGCTGGTTCAAAGCGGTGAATTGGTTCGAAAGAGCGACAAGTACATCCATTCGTGCGACGGACGCGAGAGCTCCCCTTGCGTACCCGTGCGCTTCGTCATGGCCTGCAAGAATGGCCACCTGGAAGAATTCCCCTGGACCGATTTCATCCATGGACGGCAGGGACGCCCACGCTGCCCGTCGCCATCGCTGCGGCTGCACGAAGGCGGCACCGGTGACTTTTCTGAGGTTGAAGTGCGCTGTGCCTGCGGCGCCAGCCGGCCGGTATCGAAGGCACTGGTTCCGCAGGCGAATCCGATGTGCAGCGGTCAACGCCCGTGGTTGGGCCGCGAGGGGCAAGAGCCCTGTGGAGAGAGCCTGCGGCTTCTCGTGCGCACCGCCAGCAACAGCTACTTTCCACAGGTAGTCAGTGCCCTGTCGATCCCTGAGCCCGAGCAGGGGCTGCACGATGCGGTTCGCGAGAACTGGAGCACCTTGCAGATAGCCAACGAAGCAACGCTCTCGGTCCTTCGCCAGATTCCCAAGATCCAGTTCGCGTTCGAGGGGCGCGGCGACGCCGAGATCCTCAAGACCATCGACAATATTCGCCAGGGCAAGCAGCCTCAACGGGACGCCCTTCGCACGGCGGAGTTCAAGCAGTTTGCGGGGTCGCTTATTGAGCGGACGGGGGACCTACCGCCGCCCAAAGGGCACTACTTCTTCGCGCGAACCTTCAAGCCCGCGAGCGGATTGCCGGCTGGTATCAGCCGACTGGTTCTCGCGCATCGGCTTCGTGAGGTTCGCGTCCAGGTGGGCCTCACTCGACTGGAGTCCGCCACCCCCGATCTGCAAGGCGAGTACGATCTGGGCGTGACCACCGCGCCGCTCGGCCTGCAGACCGACTGGCTTCCTGCGACGGAGGTGCGCGGCGAAGGTATCTTCATCGAGCTGGATGAGGCGGCAGTTCAGCGTTGGGAGAACCGGCCCTTGGTACTCGAGAGAAGTCGCGAGCTGTACGAGGGTTTCCAACAGTGGCCCGATGGCAGCAAAGTCGACTTTCCCGGCGCACGCTTCTACCTGCTGCATTCCTTGTCTCACCTGCTGATGACAGCGCTCTCGGTTGAATGCGGCTATGGAGCCAGCGCTTTGACGGAGCGGATCTACTGCGCGCCAGCCACCGATCCGACGCCGATGGCCGCGATCCTGATCAGCACGGGCAGCACCGGGACTGAGGGAACCCTGGGCGGTCTGGTCGAACAGGGCCGCCACCTACGCGCGCACCTGCAGCGGGCCTTCGACATGGGGAAGCTTTGCTCGAACGATCCGGTCTGCGCCAGCCACAAGCCATCCAGCTTGACCGAGCGCTATCTGGAAGGTGCCGCCTGTCACGGCTGTCTTTTCGTCGCCGAGTGCTCGTGCGAGCGTTTCAACAAATACCTCGACCGAGCGTTGGTCGTGCCCGCGCTCGGGCATGATGGCGTGGCTTTCTTCCCCGAGCGTCCATGACGACGCGCACTCTAGGCCTGCTGGATCTGTCCAGTTTGGAGTTGGAGACCATCGCGCGTGCCGTGCGCCAGGGGATCGTCGCATCCCCGCTGACTGCAACCGGCCTCGCCCAACTATCGGTCGACGTCCGCGCCAGTTCCCTCGTAGGTCTCGATGGCCGCGCCGTGCTCGCCGTGATCGACGCGGTGCTGGCAGAGCGCCGGCGTCCCGAAGCAGTCACCGTCGACCTGGTCTGGACGGGGCCCGACGTGGCAGGCAGCACCGCCCGCGACACCGCGGTGGTCGTCCGCGAGCTCTTCGCCCGCGCTCAGCATAGCGTCCTGATGGCGGGCTTCTCCTTCGACCACGGCGCCGACATTTTCGAACCCCTTCACCGCGCCATGAAGGAGCGCGCGGTCGAGGCATCCATCTTCCTGGATCTCCCCCGCGCGCCTCGCGCCGAGACTGATGTCGCCACCCACGCCCGCCGCGAGATCGACGACTTCCTGATCAAGAACTGGCCCTTCGGCTCCCCCATCCCGCGCCTCTACTACGACCCGCGCACCATCGAGCCCACCTCGACCGCCAGCCTGCACGCCAAGTGCATCGTCGTGGACGACCGCCGCGCCCTGGTCACGTCCGCCAACTTCACCAGCCGGGGCCAGGAACGCAACGTCGAGGTCGGCGTTCTGGTGGAAAGCGAGAAGCTCGCCCGAGAGCTTGTCCACCAGTGGCGGAACGCGGCGGAGGCGGGAGTGTTTAAGGGCGTGTAGGAAGGGGCCGTTGAAGGCTCAGCTGGCCAGCAACCATGCCGCTGTTGTAGATCGTGTCCATGACACCAGGTCGCAATGATCCCTTGGTCCTGGCGCGCATCGTCGATCACGCCGGTCTCTCGTTGCTGGCAGGCCAGCATCCGTCGCTGCTGACGCCCGAGACGGGGCGCGATTGCGTCGACAACCTCCGCGCCGAGCTGGGACTCGGCAAGCGCATGACCCCGCAAGAGCTGCGCGAAGGGGCCCGACCCACCACGCTGATCACTTTCTGGCAAGAAGCCGTCGCTGCCGCTGAAGGTCGACCGATGCCGGCGCTGCGGAACAGCGATGGCGAGGAGCTCGTCCTCATCAAGGACCACTACAAGCTGGTAGGGAAAGGCGCGCGCGCGACGGTGGAAGCTGAGTTGGCCAATTTTGCCGATGTAGAGGCGCCCGATCCCGATGCCAGCGAGCGGCGATACACGTTGATTCGCGACGACGACCCGAATGCGGCGATGAAGGACACCATCCTGGCCTCGATTGTGGTCAAGGCACGCGGGGTTGTCGTCGAGACCAACTCGCGCGAGCGCGCGGACGAGCAGCGCGCCCTTCTCGCAAAAACCTTCGGTCCCATCGTGCAATTCAGCAGGCGCGAGGAAGCCAGCATCGAGGACATGCTCGAAAGAGGTCCCCTCCCAAACAAGAACGCGCCGCCAGCGCCTGCGGGCCCCGAGGTCGACGCCCTCTTGCGCGACTTCAAGGCCCAGCACTACGCCACCTGGCCCGACGTCGGCCTCCCCGCGCTCGACGGCCTGTCGCCCAGGGAAGCCGCCGGTCAGCCGAAGTACCGCGCCCGGCTGGAGACCTTGCTGAAAGAAATGGAGTATCTCGAGAGCCGCGAAGAACCTGTCCGACGCTTCGACTTCGGCGCCATCCGGCGCGAGCTGGGAATTGGGTAGGCAATCGAGCGACCTCCGGCGCTTCTGCCCTATTCGGTTCAGTCGATCCCGCTCTGGTCCCGTCCACCCCGCAAGACCCCTCTGCCGGCGGCATGGCAGGCGCGTGCAAAAGATCGCGGACTATGCTAAGGCCCGAAAGCAATGACCTCAGGAAACAATCGATGGCTCACTTTCTAAAACCTCAGGGCCGAGGAAGCGCGGGATACGATGTCGATGGCAAGGTAGCCCCAGGTTCTGTCTGGCGCATGCAGGTCCCACTCGGTGGGACACGCGATATCGCGCTCTGGGGTGGGGCAGGTCTTACAGTCTGGTCGAACAATCCCACCGTCGTGCCGAACAATGGATTCGGCGAGCAGCCAAGCGGGGAGCTTCGCATCCTCACCTTGAGCGGGAAATCCCTCGGCACGAGCATGCTTGAGGCAGGACAACAAGGGAACGTCTGGACCTCCGTTCAGGTTCAGGTAGTCGCGACACAAGCTGCGACAACGCAAGCCCACACGTTGAGCCAAGCGGGTCTGAATTTCATTGCCCGCCATGAAGCCTTCGTTGGCCACCTGTACAATGACGCTGCGGGCTATGCAACCATCGGCTATGGCCACCTCGTCCACCGGAGTCGAGTCGGCACAAACGCGACCGCAGAAGCTCCCTTCGCTGGAGGCATCACGAAAGCGCAAGCGCTGAGCCTCCTGAGTCGAGATGCCGCGGCCCATATAAGCGCCGTCAGTCGCGCTGTCCGAGTCCCGCTGACGCAGAACAAGTTCGATGCTCTGGTTTCGTTTTCCTTCAATGTTGGCGCCGGCGCGATGCGTGGCTCAGGGGTAGTCAACTTCGTCAACCATGGGGGTACGCCCCAACAGATTCACAATGCCTTCTTGCAGTGGGTTCGTGCCGGTCATCGTCGCCTCCAGGGACTTGTCGTCCGCAGGACAGACGAAGCAGATCTTCTGAACAATGGTCGCTACTAGTCGATATCGCTTTGTCTGCGGATGGCTGGTGGCGCTCTCGGCAGGTCTGCCGGCATGCCGATCAAAGAACATCCAGCCCGCTCCGACAAAGATTGCGTCTGCCGCTGGAACGGGCTCAGGCGATTCGAGGTCTGCCGAAAACAGACCAGTTGCCGAGTCGCCGTCCACGCACGGGGCGCATGAGCCTTCAGCCGTGGGCAGCGAAATCATTGACCAGTTGAAAATTGCGGGACTAAGCGTTTCCGAGACGAAACAGTTTCTCGATACGCTAAAGACGCGAAGCGCTCAGGGAGACAGGCCAGGTGTCTGTTCGTTGGTTAGCTATCCACTGGATGTGCACTCGAAGCACGGCAGCCACAAGGTTGCCACCGAGTCGGCCTGTCGGGCCATGTACAACCGAATCTTCTCTGCCCCGGTTCTAGGCGCGATCAGCGGCCAGCGGCTCGACGAGCTTTTCGCAAATTCAAATGGCGTCTCGATTGGAGACGGCGCAATCTGGTTCTCTGGTATCTGCGTAGGCCACGACTGCCGACACCGTACAATCAGGATCATTTCCGTCAACAACTGAAACACCGGCTACGGCGACGCCTGCGAAGCGCGGAAAGCGCGGCCCACGCCGAACACGCCTTGACATCCATCGATCTTGGCAGAAAAGTGCGCGCAGGAACGGAGGCAACGATGCGCTGGTACCACTACGTGGCATATTTTTTCGGCGGGGCTTTCCTGGCGAACACGCTCCCGCACCTTGGAAACGGAATCTCGGGGCACCCATTCCAGAGCCCCTTCGCCTCGCCGCCAGGCGAAGGTCTGTCATCGTCGACGGTCAACGTCTTGTGGGGACTGCTCAACCTGGCCATCGGCTATCTGCTCGTGTGCCGCGTGGGAAAATTCGACCTACGGAACACCAAGCACGTGGTCGTTCTCGGGGCGGGTGTTGTGGCCATGTCAATCATGCTCGCCCGTGGATTTGGTCGCTTCCACGGGGGCCTGTAAGATCGTTTGGGCTGTCATCCATGATCCCGAAACCGCGCTCGTCGAGTGAAGAAGGCGCTCGGCATGCGGCGCACGCGGCGAATAAGGGTCAAGGCATCCCCACGTCGGGAAAGCACGGTGGTGGTCACGGGAAAGCTGCCCAGGAATTTGTCCTTGAGCCAAGGGGAGTCGTGGTTCTCGCACACCACGGCCATCGACACTCGGCTCGCGCCCAGTGCGGTGACGAGCACATCGAGCAAGGCACGGATAGCCAGCTCGTCGTCGTCCTCGCGTAGGATCACGGCAGCAGCGGCCATGGCGAGAAGGCGCTCCTTCACCTTCTCGAAGGCGACCGTCATCAATGGGTAGGGCCAAGGGTCGGCCTCCGACGGCGCTTTGAGCGCGGGCTGCACAGGTGTTGCACCGCGCCCGCGCAGCTCATTCGAACGCTGAGGGCACACCAGGCGGTGCAAGCGGTTGAGGGCCAGGGCACGGGCGCACCACTTGCGCCAGTCCTCGTCCGGACCCAGGAAAACCAGAGCCGCCTGCCGGACCCTGCCAGGCATCGCGGGACTGGCCCTACCGGGAGCGCTATCCATCGATCAAGGATGACACGCGCCCGTATTGCTTCGACATCTTGGCTGAAAGCGTGGTCTGGCGTAGACTTGCCGAGTGATAAGCTTTGCACTGAGTCCGACCGGTTTGGCGGTTGCCGCCACCGTGCTGCTTTCCTGGACGGGGTGCGGATCCGACGCGGCGAATTCGCCGATGGATGCGGATGCGGCACCGGACGCCCCGGAGCAAGCGAGCGCGGACACGGCCACTGCCTGCTACCCGTTGTTCCACGCCTGCACGATCAACGACGAGTGCTGTGCGCCCAACCGGTGCCTCAACATCACGGGCACCCCACAGTGCCAGCAAGAGGGACCGCAGATCGGCGAGCCCGATGCCGGGGCAGCGATCTCGAACATCGTCGATGCGGGAACGTGCACCTGGCCCGCCCGTGTCACCTCGAGCGGAGATGCGAGCACTGTCGGCTGCTGGGCCAAACCGACTTTCAACATCTGCGAGGTTCCCAACGGCGGCTCGGTCAACGCGCAAGACGGGACGATTCGGGGTCCAGACGGGCAGGTGGTAACCGACGCCTGCAAAGACGCCTGCTCGGCGTCCGAATACGCCCTGACCTGCACCGGCGACACGATGATGCCCTCCTCGATCCCCTCGCCGGATACCTCCCTCGGCTGCACGACAATCCCCGTCCCCACGGCGAGCAATGTGCTGTTCTACTGCTGTCCCTGTGAATGACCTGCGGCCCCTACGATGCTCCTGGCGTCGCTTCGGAAGCGATCCACCGCCAGGTTGTGAGCCACCGTAGCAAGCCACGCCCGACCGGCGCTCGCGGATGGTTGGCGCAACGCCGTCGCAAACGTGTCATGCGCCAGATCCTCCGGGTCGTCCGCGTTGTGGACCAGCGCGCGCGCGAACCGTCTCAACCACCCCGCCTGCGCGAGGAGCGCTTCCATGTCCGCCGTGTGTTCCACCTTCATGCCCAGCCGACACCTCGCCCGAATAGTCGTCGTTCACGCACAAATTCCACGACTTCCTGGTGGGCAACCGTCTGGGCTTGGATCAGCCATATCGCGTGAACGCTAACAAGCCGTTGCTGACTGACGATCCCCTCGCAGAGGAATTGGAGTGACATCAACGAACCGCTC
Organism: uncultured delta proteobacterium; assembly: GCA_963824555.1. Taxonomy (GTDB): domain Bacteria; phylum Myxococcota_A; class Polyangia; order Fen-1088; family Fen-1088; genus Fen-1118. The sequence continues at coordinate 27,162 of CAWGPW010000030.1, forward strand.
GTGCTGCGGTAGATCGATCTATTCCGCACAGCGCCGTACTCCCTGAGCCGATGTGGGGGCCTCGTGGACACTACCGCAAGACCCTACAAAACGGGCGGCTGAGCCATGTCAGCCGAGATCTGAAGACGGCACGAAAAGGGGGATCCCATGAGTCGAGCTCGAACATCCATCATCAGCGTTTCCCTCGGTTGCTTACTAGCAGCCTGCACCAACACTGGAGACGGCCAGCAAGGCGCCAGCGGTGGAGGTCAGGGCAAGGGTGGCTCGAGCAGCGGCGGCGCGACAACCGGGAAGGGCGGCTCGGCCAGCGGCGGTACGACCACGACTACGGGGGGCTCGGCCAGCGGCGGCACGATGACCGGGAAGGGCGGCTCGGGCGGTAACGCGACGGGGAGCTCGGCCAGCGGCGGCACGACGGCGAATACGGGGGGCTCGGCCAGCGGCGGCACGAGCGCAAATGGCGGTTCAGCTGGCAGCGCGAGCGGTGGAAATTCTGGGGCAAGCGCAGGCACCACGGGTGGTGCGGGAGCGGGTGGAGCCGCCACGGGCGGTACCGGACCCCGGGACGGCGGGAGGGATGCCGTTGGAGCCGGCGGCTCGGCCACGGGCGGAACGACGGACGGCACGGACGTCTCGGCCAGCGGCGGTAGTGGCGATGGCGGTAGTGGTGGCGCAGGCGGCGGTGGCGAAATGGTCGAGAACTCCGGTGCGAGCTGCAATGCGACTTCGACTGCCCTCCTATCGTCACAGAACAAGAAACTCCCCGATCCCTTCGCCATGCACAGTGGGACGCGCATCAGCGCCAAGGCGGATTGGGAATGCAGAAGAAACGAGATTCTTCAGGACATCTACAAATACGAAATTGGCCCCAAACCAGATCCGTCAGAAACAACCGTTACAGCCACCCTTTCCGGCAGCAACTTGAGTGTCGCCGTAAAATCGAGCTCAGGCTCCCTCACCATCAAGTCGGCTGTAACCGGCAGTGGCAACTGTGTAGTCATCGCCACGGACATGGACTTGGGCATCATTACCGGCTGTACCAAGGTCACTTTTTCGACCACCGACGTGATCCCCTACAACAACGGCAGCGGCTCGCAAAACCAGTCGGATCCTTTCTACAAGGTGTTCCCCTCACTGTGGGGCAAGATCGGAAACTACACTGCCTGGTCTTGGGGCGTAAGCCGTATGATCGACGGTCTTGATCAGGTCAAAGATCAGCTCAAGATCGATATGACCAAGATCGCCACGCACGGCTGCTCGTACGCCGGAAAGATGTCCCTGTTTGCGGGGGCGCTCGATGAGCGGGTGGCGTTGGTCGTGGTGGAGGAATCAGGCGGCGGCGGCATCGACTCCTGGAGAGCGTCTCAGGACTTCACCACCCGCACGGGCACCAATGTCGAAAAGATCGACAACACCAACTACGCATGGTTCATGTCCAGTATGAAGAGCCTGGATCCCTACAAGCTGCCCCACGACCATCATGAGCTCATCGCGGCGATTGCTCCCCGCGCCACCATCATCCTGGGGAACCCGGGGTATGACTGGTTGGGTGATGAGTCCGGATTCAAATCGACCACGGCCGCGGTTGAGGTCTTCAAGGCCCTGGGCGTAGCGGACCATATTGGCTACGACTTCACCGGCGGCCACGCCCATTGCTCGGCCCCCACAAGTCAAAAGAACAGCATCAACGCCTTCGCCGACAAGTTCCTCAGGGACAAGAGCTCGACAAGTACCAGTATCGCCATCAAGCCCAGTGGGACCAGTTTCGATCTGACCAACGACTTCGACTGGACGACCCCAACCCTGCAATAGGGCGGGTATTCCAAAACCGAGAAGACCCGAGCCCGCCAGGGCTCGGTTTTTTTCAGACTTCCTCAATGGCACACAGAAGTCTTCTGCTCGCCGCTTTCGTTCTGGTTGCGTCGCCCGGTTGCGAAGGGGCCGTGGGGGATCCGTGCCGTAACGGGGTCGACTTCTCCGTCACGAAGAACGAGGTCAGCGCCAAGATCCCGACCGTCGGCGTGGTCGAGTGGTCCTTGGCGGGGCCGGCGCCCGCCAGCGCCAAGATCGTCTACAAGCTGAAGGACCCCACAAGCTCGATCTTGAACCAGGGTGGCGAAGCACCGGTTAACCTCGGCGAGCCCAACTATCGAACCCTGCTCCTTGGCCTCAAGCAAACCGCAGACTATACGTTCCACATCGAAGCCGCGCGCGACGGCAAGACCTGCGTCAGCACGGACTATGCCCTACCCACCACGGGCAGCCTTACGAGTGCGCGGCCCGTTACCGTCCAGGTGACGCAGCCAGCCAAGCGAGAGCCCGGGTTCATCGTGACCAGCTCGGGAACGAGCGTCTTCACCTATGCCTTTATCATCGACGCTGACGGAGACGTCGTTTGGTATGCCGACGCCCCTCTGAACCCGACGCGCGCGCAAATGGACTACGAGGGGGAGAACATGTGGATGATCTCCCTCAACATCGACAATTCGGGCGGCGAGATGCGCTATGTATCGATGGACGGGGAACAGGCGCAGCAGAACGTCCCTGGGCTCGACCATGCGCACCACGATTTCACCGTGATGCCGGGTGGGCGAATCGCTGCGCTGGTCTGGGCCGGGTCGGGCATCGATCCCGAGAGCGACCTCTTGATTCGCTCACCGGACGGTACCGTCACCAACGCATTCAGGATTGGCAGCAACCTGTACCAATCGGATACGTTTCACGCCAATGCAATCCACTACCTGCCAGCCGACGATAGTTTTACGATTGCAGATCGCAATCCCAACGTGTTCGTAAAGGTGAGCGCGACCGGAACGGTAGCGTGGCAGCTTGGCGGACAGTGCGACCAGGCACCTGCGGGCAATCTGTGCTCGCCTCGGGATTGGCAGGTCGTGCACGGCCACCACTTGCTAGAGGACGGGACGTTCTTGGCGTTCAACAACACCTACACAGATACGTCTCACGTTTTCGAATTCAAGCTGGACGTCACCTCGAGCACGTTCACGGCCAAGGTCGTCGAGGATTACTCGGGCAGCAACACCAGCACGACCATGGGAGACGTGCAGCGCTTGCCGGGCGGGAACACCCTGGTGACCTACTCGACCGACGGAAAAGTCGTAGAGCTGGATGCGAGCTGGAACGAGGTGCAGACTTTTTCGGCACGCATCGGCTACGCGAGCTGGCGGCCCACGCTCTACGGGCCGCCGCTGCGCCCGTGAACCACCGCACCACGCCGTGGCCGAGCACCGTTGGAAGGGCCACGAACCAGGTGGGCCAAGCGGCCGGCATTCTAAAACCCGACCTGCCCCATCCTTTTTCGTTGCCGCGTTCGATGGGTGCACCTATCCTTCGCAAGAGCCTAGGGGTAGCAAATGGGGGTGCCAAGCCGAATGGACGCCGACTTGCGGAAACGAGACCTGGAACTGTCGGGGAGAACAATCAGAAACAGCTCCATGACCGCGCTCGGGCTGTGGACAATCGTGGCCGTCTCGACGGCCTTGGTGTCGGGTTGCAATGCACATATCGGAAACTTCGATGTGACACCCAGGCAAATCTGCCCAGGGGATGCGGTCATGATCGACTGGGAGGTCACTGGCTCGCCCACGCTGACCGTGACCCCCAAGCTTGGCGGAGCGCCAGACGGTCCGGTGGCCACCAGCGGTCGCGTGATGATCAAGCCCACCGCAAAAACCCGCGTGTCTCTCAGGGTGACTCGCTTCGGTGGCGAGCCTGCCGGCGCCGACGTGGATGTCGATGTCCCGGCGCCCGTCGAGATCGCGGCAGACCTCAACGACGCGGCTCTGTGTGAAAACGGAGTCTTGACCCTCGTGGCCCACGTGAAGGGGTTCTCGCCGGGAGTCATTGCCAAGAGGATGGGCGACGCCAAGCGGCCACTCGATATCAGCCGCCTCGACGGCGCCGGGAAGATCGTCACGGACAGCGCGGGCAAACCTATCGTGGCGCACCTGGAGCAGGGAGAGATTTCCAGGGTCTTCGCCGCCTTTCCCGTGGCGGGTGACTGGCGAGTCTCATCCACGCTGGGTCCAGGCGAGTCGTGCGACCATCCACCCCACAGTTTGACCCTGTTCGTTTTCACCGAGTGCCAAGAGCCAAAGCCATGACCCCAGACGAGCTCAAACAGAAGATTGGGACCGTTGTGGTCCTCATGATGGAGAATCGGTCGTTCGACAACGTCCTTGGGTATCTGCGCCACCCCGAGGGAGGCAATCGGCCCGAGGTCGAGGGCGTCGAGGACTTTCAGAACGATCGCTACGTCAACAAGAACACGGACGGGCTCGCCAGACGACCGTTCTGGAGGGCCGACGCTCCCTTCGTGAGCGACCTGCCGCACAACTCGGGTGCCGTCCGCGAGCAGCTCAGTTGGTCCTCGTTTGCCAAGGTCCATTTGATGGACGGGTTCGTGCGAGCGTTCGAGGATCAGTGCCATAGCATTGTCGACGATCCGCCCGTGATGGGGCTCCTGCAAGCGAAGGATCTTCCGGCCACCGCCCCGCTGGCGGAGCAGTACACGGTCTGCGACAACTGGTTTGCGTGCGTTCCGACGTCCACGGCGCCCAATCGCCTCATGTCGATGTGCGGTGCCACCTCCCTGGCAGAGACGGGCGTTCTGCTGCCCGATCAGCAGACCGTGTACGATTGGCTACTTGGGCACAACGTGCGATGGCGCGTGTATGCCGCCGGACTTCCCTTTTTCGCGCTCATGCCACGAATGGCGCCGCTCGTGCTGACGGGACACTTCAAGAAGCTCTCGGACCTCAAGAAGGACGTCATGGAAGAGCAGGCCAGCGATTGGCCCCAGGTCATCTTCATCGAGCCGGACTACTATGACTGCCCGGTGCACTTCCACCCGCCGTGCGACAACCATGCCCCGCTCGCGATGGCGCCTGGCGAAGCCTTCGTCAAGGAGGTGTATCAAACCCTGACCGCGAACATCGAGAAGTGGTCGCGCAGCGTTTTCGTTCTCACCTACGATGAGCACGGGGGATTGTTCGACCATGTTCCGCCCTTGCCCATCACCTACCGACATCCGAATGGCGTCTCGTTCGATACCACGGGGCCCCGAACCCCTACCATCATCGGCGGGCCGTTCGCGCCCAAGCGTGGCGTGTCCAAGCGACGGCTCGACAACACATCCATCCTGCAACTATTGGCCGAGGTGTTCGGCTCGCCAGGCGAATCGTACTCGTCGGAGGTCTTGGGCAGAAGCCACCAGGGGATCGAAAGCTTGTCCGTCGTCCTGGATGCGGCAGCCGGGAACGCCGAGATCTGCAGGATGGGCGGTGGCGCTGGTGTGTCCGATCCGGGCAGTGTGCCCCAATCCGATCTGCGGAAGGCCTTCGATGGCGCGATACGAGAGCTCGCGGCAAGGCATCAGACGGAAGCCTTGATCAAGTATCCCGAGCTGCGCGACTACTTGAAGAGATGATGTTGGCGTGGGGATGCGCATCGAGAAGCGGTGGACGCTGGCGGGGAAGCGCTCTGGTGCTCCTGGCCGCCGTGCTCGTCGTGGCCGGGTGTGGCGCTGTCCTTACCAAACCCCAGGCGGCGGCGATCCAGGACTTCGCCAAGGCCGACGACACCTTCGTGAAGCTGCCCTCTGCCGTCGTCCGATCGTACGAGGAGGTTCACCTCGAGACGCGGACATTCGATGCCACAACCGTGGCGGCGAAGGATGCATCCCGGGGTGTGACCCAGCTCGTACGCGCCATACAGTTCTCCCTCCAGGACATCTCGGAGAATGTGGATTCGATCAGGGAAGACGCGACCGAGCTGAAGGAAGTCGTCGCTGGCATGGCCTCGTCGGCAACCAAGCTCGGTCGAGAGCTGGGTCTTGTGGACGACGCCGCCAAGGCGGTGGGCGCATTGGCCGAGGTCGTTTCGCTGGCTTCATCGCACGGGCTTGTTCCTTGAGCCCCTTGAATATTTCTCCGGTGTGCTTCGTCCAAGCACGGGTCGAAGATAAGGACCAAAGAATTACCTCGAAAAACGCAATGGGTACGCTAGAAGTTCGCCGCCAAGCCGTGATCTCTGTGGGTCTGCGGAATTGGCACCTTTTGTGATGATTTAGGACAGACGCGCGTCGGGGTGGCGCGTGAAGTGTGTGGTCGCCCGCATGCGACCGGACACGGTTTTCCACCTAGTAAAGCCAACAGGAGAATGAAGATGAGGAACGGACTGATTCTATGTGCAGCAATGATCGCGGGCGTGCTCGCTTGCGCGCACGAGCCCCAGAAGGCAGCGCCGACGGCAGCGCCGGCACCTGCCGCGCAGCGCCAGGCCGCAACGACCCCATCGTCCAGTGGCCCGCATAGTTGCTCGTCAGACAGCGATTGCGCGGAAACACAGCTTTGCATCCGCTCGGTGTGCGTCGACATCACGCCCGATCTCGCCGAATGCAGCACCATGCGCGTTCACTTCGACTTCAACGAGTCCAACCTGCGCGACGACGATGAGGCAAAGCTCCAACGCATGGGACGCTGCTTGAAGGTTCTGCATGCCCTCCACGTGACCATCGACGGCAACGCGGATGAGCGTGGCACCGAGGAGTGGAATCTTGCGCTCGGCGATAAGCGCGCGACCGCGGTCGAGAGCTACCTCCAGCGCCTGGGCGTGTCGGCGGACCAGCTCAAGACAGTGACCTATGGCAAGGATCGACCGCTGTGCACCCAGCACAACGAGGACTGCTGGTCGAAGAACCGTCGTGCCGGCCTTCATCCCAAGGAGTCGCGTTAAACTGTCCGACAGGGAATGGTCAAAGGTCTTCCTCCTCCGAAGTTGATACCGCCAAGGAGGCCAGGCGTGCATCCACGGACGCGTTCAATTCATGCGCCACCTGGCTGCCGATCAGCCCGTGTCGCGCCGCTTGTCCAATCGCGTTTCTTTCCACCAGGGCCAGATAGCGCCGAAGTCGCGCCAGGGTTTCGTCGCGCAGCCCGGTCTGTTCCTGGTAGATGCGCCCCAGGTCGGCCTCCGCGGAGCGCAGGATGGACTCGTATTCTCCTCTGACGATGGCGACGATTTCCGGTGCCACGGCGTGGGTGCGCGCGGCCTGGTCAAGACTGTCGAGGGCGGCTTGGACGGCAACCAGTTGCCCCCGCCGAGTATCGTAGGCACGCCGGTCGGTCGCGACGCGAACCACGCCCAGCCAACGCAAGAGCGGCGCCATGGTCAGGCCTTGCGCGAAGATCGACACGATCACCACGCCGAAGGTCAGGCTCACCAAGATATCGCGGTGGGGAAAATCCTTGGCCAAGGAGAGAGCAAGGACCATCGAAAGGGCGCCGCGAAGACCGCCCCAGGTGAGCACCGCCGCCCAGGACCACGGAATCTTCTCGCGAGATCGACCGAGGGCCGCCGAAACGCACGCGATCACGACCGCTCGCCCGAGGGTCAGTGCGACGAAAGCCACCAGGATCGGTTTCCAGACCGCAAGCACATCCCGAAGCTGAACCTCGAATCCGATGAGCAGAAAGACCAACGAGTTGAGGGCGAAGGCCAGATATTCCCAGAAGGTCTCGACCGCCAGACGCGTCGACGGGCTCATCCCGCTCTTTGCGGCGTAGTTTCCACAAAGCATGCCCGCGGTCACGGTCGCGATGACGCCGGAAACATGCAGATGCTCCGCGGCCACGAACGAACCGTAGGCGGCAAGCGTGGTCAGGGTGATCTCGATCATCGCCTCGTCTACGCGTCGGATGACCTGGGACACCGCTATCCCCAGGATTCCGCCCACCAGGAGCCCGCCCCCGACCACGCTCGCGAACTCGCGCGTGGCGACCGCGATGGATGCGCCCCGCCCCGAGGCGATGGCCAGAATGATTCCGAAGAAGACCACGGCGGTACCATCGTTGAGCAGGCTCTCGCCCTCGATGAGCACGCCGAGCCGGGTCGGCACACCCAGGGTCTTGAACACCGCCACCACGGCGATGGGATCGGTGGCTGCCAAGAGAGAGGCGAACACAAGCCCGTGGATGAATCTGAAGCTCTGCACGAAATGGAGCGCTCCCACCACCGGGGTCAGCAGCGCCGCGGTCACCGCGATGGAGGCGACCACGCCAGGAACCGCGAGCGACACGATCGCGACCTTGCTCCGCCAAAAGCGAGAGAAGTCGAGGTGATAGGCTGCCTCGAAGAGCAGCCCAGGCAGAAAGACCGCGAAGAGCAGCTCCTTGGTGAGGTGAGGCGGCCGCATGACGTGCGTGGCACCGAGCAGGAGCCCAGCCAGGACTAGGCCGACCGTGTAGGGCACGAGCAGTTTGCGAACGACGAGCGCGACCACGGTAGCCACCGCGAACAGCGCGACCACGATGACGTCGATGTTCTGCATTCGTTACCGACAATCCTGCCCGGCGCTGACACTCCCGTGGCGCAATTTGCATGGCATGGGACGAGTGTAGTGGTGAACGGCCCGCACGCAAGACCGACGCCAGGGTATGGCAATCGCGCCGATCGCGCCGCGCAGAGCTTAACAGTGTCGCATTTCCTCCACCGACCTGCTCGACAAGGTCTAGGAGGCTGGTGTCAAACGGCTCCCGCGCAGAGCGTCCCGGCCAGAAACCACTGGCCTCGACCTCCTCTGTTCGGGCCGTGAGTGGAAGCCCTTGTTCTGTCCGCAGCGAGGCGGCCTCTCGCGAGAACCGGCCCGTTCCAAGATTTCTCTGGTGCTGGTACACTTTTATGATGTGGGTTCGTCGTTGGCCGAGACCGTCGTGCCTCGTTGCAATGTTGTGTGTGCCAATCGGGATCGCCCATGCGCAGACGAACGAAGCCTCGAAGGCTTGTTCACCGGTGAGCTCGGCGCTACCCCCGTCACCCTTTCCAGCCACGATACAGTTTCTGGCGAAAGACCCATGGGCTCGGTTGACCTACTCGATCGAAGTGGACGCTAGTCGCCGACTGCTGCCTGCCCTGCCTCCTCCCGACCGACTTTCGACCCACTACCAAGGGCACTTCGAGCCGGTCTGTGTGGCTCCTTGCTCGATGAAGCTACCTCCGGGCAACTATTCGCTCGGCATGGCCGACGAAGGTCACAAGCCCGTTCTGGTGAAAAGGCCGCTCGTGGTCCGCAGCGATACGACGGTGGTCGGACACTACCAGTCGAACGCCTGGCGCCGAGGTCTCGGAATGGCGCTCATCGCCACGTCGGTTGTCGTGGGCGGATTGTTCGTTGCCGGATCCGCAGCGGTTCCCTGCCCGTCCGACGGTCCCTGCAATCACTCTGCAACTCCGCTTATGGCCGCGACCGGCATCCTTTCACTTGGAACACTTTCCGGCATCTTGCTGATTACGACGGGGTCGAATACGGCGGATATGGTCCAGCAGTAGCGGCTGGCCCTTCGTGCGGAGGCTCACCATGAATCGGTTCTTGAAGCTATTCGTTGCCTTTGCGCTCGCAGGAGTTTGGGCATGCGACAGCAGCACAAGCTCGACTGCGGACAGCGGCGTCGACAGTACTGAGACTGTTTGCGCGCCAGGTTCGCTCGGCTGCCCGTGCATTCGGGACGTCGCTTGCCAATACGGCCTCATCTGCGCCACCGACGAATGCGTCCTGCCCTGAGAAACCAGCAGAGGCTATTGCGACCGAGTTTCCTGTTGCCGCACGGCGGCTGGGTACGACTACCCCAACCCTGCAATACGTGGGCAGGCCGACTGTGGCGGCCGTCACGACAACGATGCCAACCGTCGTGCGGCGGGCGTCTAGGCGCGTATGATTTGAATCGATGGCATTCCCACAGCGACGGTTCCGATATCTTGCAGCGGTGACGTTCATCGTGGCATGTGGCTCGAAAGGCGCTTCGTTGCACCTCAGTGACGCGGCATCGGATGTTGCCACGGGAGGAATCGAAGCCGGTGGAGGCGGAAGTGCCGGGGCGGGCGGCGCCACGCTGGGGACAGGGGCAAGCTCTGGGGGGAGCGGGACGATCGAAGACGGCGGCGCCGGCAGCGGTGGAATAGGCAGCGGTGGGACGGGCAGCGGTGGGGCAGGCAGCGGCGGCATGGGCAGGGGTGGCTCGGTGGCAGGCGGAAGCGGTGGCGGAGGAGGAGCTGACGCAGGTCGATCCGACGGCGGCATCTCAGACCGCGGCGGGGTTTCCGGGAGCGACGCCGCCGTCGACAAGCCGAGCCCAACGCAGGGGTCGGCATGCCATGTCCAGGCCGATTGTGGACCGTCCGGGAGCATGTTCCTTTGTCGGGCGCCGGGAGAGTTCCTCGGTTGTGGCGTCTGCCTGTCGGGGGGAATCACCTGCGCAAGCGATGCGGACTGCTCCGCAGACGGTGGCGGCACGTCGGCCAAGAAGATATGTGCCCCCGCACCCAGTGCGTTGTGCTACTGCAGCCCGATCGACATCTGCATCAACGGGTGCAGGAGCAGTGCTGATTGTCCTGCGGGGCAGGGGTGCGATGCCAGCCATAGTTGCCAGAACACCTGCGTGTCCGGTGACGGTACCTGTGCCACGGATTTCTCCTGTGGCGCGAGCGGATTCTGCGAACGGATCAGCTGCACCGACGACAGCCAATGCTCAGTCGCTTGCGTGAAGGGCGCATGCTACGGCGCCATCGGGACCTGCCAGTACCAGCCGGCCTGACCTGTCCCTGCGGTCCGCCTTGCGCCCGCGCCAAGTCCCCCTCACCTGCATCGCTGCGCGACGCGGCGCGCTTCCCCGCAGCGCCACCCGCTTGGCCTGGTAGAAGATCACCGGGTACACGAGCAACTCCATCACGAAGCTGGTGGCGAGGCCGCCGATCATGGGAGCGGCAAGACAGCGCATGGTGTCGGCGCCCGTGCCCCACAACAGGGCACGAGGCCCATGAAGACCACCATCACGGTCATCATCTTGGGGCGAATGCGCTGCAACCAACCCCTGAAGTTGGCGACCCATCGGATACGGGTCATGAAGCCCTTCGTGTCCAGCGGAGCAGCTCGATCTTCACCATGGGAATTCTGTTCCCTTGGATCGCGTGCTTCGCTATGCATTCTAGCGGACAGGGCACGATGAAGATCTCGATCATCCTGGGTCACCCGCGGCCCGACAGCTTCAACCATGCGCTCGCCATCGTGGCGGTCGATGCCGCGCGCGCGGCCGGCCACGAGGTTCGCTTCCACGATCTGCAGGCCGAGGGTTTCGATCCGGTGCTGCCGGCGGGTGAGGAGGTCGCGAGCGCAGCCGTTCCGCCGATAGTCGATCTCCACTGTCGCGAGATCATGGAGGCGGACGGCATCGTGGTCGTCCATCCTAACTGGTGGGGTATGCCGCCGGCCATTCTCACTGGCTGGATCGACAGGGTATTGCGGCCGGGCGTCGCCTACCGCTTCGAGGAGGGCGATTCGGGAGAAGGGACGCCCGTGGGCCTCCTGCGTGCGCGTGGGGTCGTCGTGCTCAACACCTGCAATACCTTGCCCGCGCGCGAGGCCCGCGTTTTTGGCGATCCGCTGGCACGGATTTGGAAGGATTGCATCTTCGGCCTCTGCGGCATCTCGAACGTCGAACGGCAGACCTTCGGCGTGATCGTGACAAGCACCCCCGCAGAGAGGCAGGCATGGCTGGAGCAGGCGCGCATCGTCGTCACGCGCCACTTCCCGCGCGCGTAGTAGCTGCAATGTTTGAGTTCTCGGCCCATGTCGCATGGGGTCATCTGCGAATGCGAATGAGACTCGACCCTGGGCGGCAAAACACAGAATCCTTTGGTGAGGTGTGGAATCAAATCAACGGTTCAATTTCACAACACATTTGCGGCGCCAGCGCACCCGTTGCCTAGGAGATAGAACATGCCCACCGTCATTGGCTACCACAACGTGAAGGACACCAAGCATTGGCTCGCCTCGCCCATGCGCGAGAAGTTTTTCGGCCCCCTCGGCGTCACTGGCATTCGTAAATTCATCGACCCGCAGAATCCGGCTCGCGTCGCGGTGCTGATGGAGGTTCCTGATATGAATACTCTCAAGACCGCGATGAGCACCCCTGGTGCCGCCGAGGCGATGGCGCACGATGGAGTGCTGGCCGAAACACTGGTGATGCTCGTCGAGGCGTAGCCGGACCCTGGATGTCCGTCAGGCCGCATGACACCCGACACGATCAGATTTCTGGCCCGCTACAACGCCCACGTCAACACGGAAATGGGACGCGTGCTCGGCCAGCTCGCCGACGAGGAATGGAACCGGGTATTGGGCGGCTATTACCCGTCCATCCGTTCGCTTTGTTCCCATTTGTTCATCGTCGATTTCAGCTGGCTGCGGCGCTTCGGCAACCTTCGCCCGTTCGCCTACGTCCAGCATCCCGTCTTGCAAGGGAACCCGACTTGGGGTGGGATGCTCTTTCCCAGCTTCCTCGACTACAGCGCCGACCGGAAGGCCTTGGACGAATGCCTCACGAAATTTGCCGAGGAGATCACTCCCGAGGACCTGCCGAAGCGCCTACGCTACAAGGATTTCAAGGGCATGGATCAGGAGCGGGAATTGGGCGGGCTGATCTTGCACATGTTCCACCACCAGACCCATCACCGAGGCATGATCTCCCTCTATCTCGACATGCTCGGCAAGCAGAACGACTTCAGCAACTTGTTGGCGCTGGTCGAGTAGAATGTCTTGGTGCCGGGCCGGTGGCCGTGACGGATGGTGCTGGCAAGGATTGCCTCCCGCATATCGGCCAAGGCTGGATTCGTTCCACGGTGATTTCAACGCCGCCGTCCCCGTGCATGGAAGCGCTCTTCACCCCACCCTCGCCCGCATCGTCACCCGCTTGGCCTGGTAGAAGATCACGGGGTACACCAGCAGCTCCATCACGAAGCTCGTGGCGAGGCCGCCGATCATGGGGGCGGCCAGACGGCGCATGGTATCGGCGCCGGCGCCAGTTCCCCACAACAGGGGCACGAGGCCCATGAAGACCACCATCACGGTCATCATCTTGGGCCGGATGCGCTGCACGGCCCCGTCGTGGACGGCGTGCCATAGGTCGTCCTTGTCGCGCATCTTGCCCTCGGCGCGGAAGCGTTCGTAGCTCTGGTCGAGATAGAGCAGCATGACCAGGCCGGTTTCGGCGTCGAGTCCGGCCAAGGCGATGACCCCGACCCACACTGCGAGCGAAAGGTTGTAGCCAAGTAGATAGGTAAGCCACATGGCGCCGATGAGGCTGAAGGGCACCGCGAGCACCACGATGCCGACGCGCAGCCAGCTTCGCGTGGCGAGGTAAAGCAAGAGGATGATGATGATCGCGGCGAGCGGCACCGCCACCTCGAGCCTCTTGCGCGCGGCCTCCATGTATTCGTACTGCCCCGACCACACGATGGTGTAGCCGGCGGGCAACTTGACCTGGGCCTCGACCGCGGCCTGGGCGTTCTTGACGTAAGTGCCGACATCGATGCCCGCGATGTCGACGTAGACCCAGCTCGTCGGAACCGCGTTCTCGCTTTTGATCATCGGCGGCCCTTTGTGAATGACCAGGGTGGCGAGCTGTGCAAGAGGAACGCGCGCCTCGCTGGGCGTCGCCACCAAGGTCTGGCGCAGAGCCGTTTCACTGTCGCGCAGCTCGTGCGGGTAGCGCAGGTTGATGGGATAGCGTTCGAGCGCCTCGACGGTTTCGCCGATGTTCACGCCACCGGCGGCGGACATGATGACGTCCTGCACGTCGGCCACGTCGAGCCCATAGCGCGCGATCTCTTGCCGATTGATACGAATGTCGAGGTAGTTGCCGCCCACGCTTTTCTCGGGGAAGGCGCTGACCGTGTAGCGCCCGGTCCCATCGGCCGTGCGCACCACCTCGGAAATCCGCTGGGCAAGCTCTGCCAGGGTCGCGAGATCGGGGCCGAGGACTTTGATGCCCACCGGGGTCTTGATTCCCGTCGACAGCATGTCGATGCGGGTCTTGATGGGCATGGTCCAGGAGTTGGTAAGGCCGGGGATCTGCATGACCTCGTTGAGCCCGCGCGCGTGAAGATTGCCCGGCAGGTTGTAGCCATAAATCAGCTCGTTCGTGGTGATGGGGCGCGTGTCCGGCCAGAAATGGCGAAACGGTGCCTTCATTGCCTCGGGCAGAAAATCGTAGAAACGCGGCTCCGGCACCCGGCGCCAACTGGTCTTGTCGCGTTTGAGCACGATGGTGGTCTCGAGCATGCTGGGCGGCGCGGGATCGGTCGCGGTTTGCGCGCGGCCGGCTTTGCCGAAGACCGTTTCGACCTCCGGGAACTGTTTGATGAGAGCGTCGGTCTGTTGCAAAAGCTCGCGGACCTTGTCCATGCTGATGCCCGGATCGGTGGTCGGCATGTAGAGCAGGTCGCCTTCTTCCAGCGGCGGCATGAACTCGCTGCCGAGTTGGCTCACGGGCCACGCGGTCGACGCGAGCAGCAGGAGCATGCCACCGATGACGAAAAGCGGATGCGCCAGCACGAACGTGAAGGCGGGACTGTAGACACGTTGGAGAAGGTGGCTGAGCGGATGTTTCTCTTCGGAATGGATCCGTTGCGGCACGAGCAAGATGGCGGCGAGCACCATCCAGCCCAAGGCCATGGCCGCGCGGTAGTGCGCAAGGTGCGACAGTGGCACGAGTGCAAGCAGCAGCGCCGGACCGAGGATTCCGCCGAGGACCATCACGAGCCGACGCCGCGGTGACACCGTCACGGGAATCGTCCGCTCCGAGACCAGGTACACCATGAGCACGGGAATGATGGTCACCGCCAGACAGCGCGCCGAAGCCCATGGCGAAGGTCTTGGTGTAGGCCAGCGGCTTGAAGAGCCGCCCGGATTGTTCGCCGAGCACGAAGATGGGCAGGAAGCTGACCGTGATGATGAGCAGGGCGAAGAAGAGCGTCGGGCCCGGACTCGCTTGGCCGCCTCGACGATGATGTCCACGCGCGAGCGCGGCGGAGCGCCCTTGGCGACGCGCACGGTCCTCCTGGTCCAGGTGCTTGTGCGCGTTCTCCACCATGATGATGGCGCTGTCGACCATCACGCCGATGGCGATGGCGATGCCGCCCAGGCTCATGATGTTGGCGTTGATGCCGAGCAGGTTCATGACCACCAGGCTGCCGAGCACGCCGATGGGCAGCAACGAACACGGCCACCAGCGCGCTGCGGGCGTGCAGCAGGAACAGCAGGATGACCAGCGAGACCACGGTGATTTCCTCGATCAGCGTGTGCGAGAGCGTGTGGACGGCGCGCTCGATCAGATCGCAGCGGTCATAGGCGGTCTCGATGGCCACGCCGGGCGGAAGCCCGCGTTCGAGGTCGGCGAGCTTGGCGCGCACGTTGGCGATGGTCTGGCGCGCGTTTTCGCCGAAGCGCATGACGACGATGCCGCCGACGGTTTCGCCACGGCCGTTCCACTCGGCCACGCCGCGGCGGATATCCGGCCCGGTACGGACTTCGGCCACATCGCTGAGATAGATGGGTTTGCCCTGGGCATTCGCGCCCAAGGCCACAAGTCGCAGCTCCGCCAGCACCTTGTCGTTGCGGATCTCTGCGAGGGTTTTTCCCGCCTCGCGAGCCTCGGCGATCTCGCGATCAGTGAGGCTGCCGAGGTAGCCCACCCCGCGCAGCATGTACTCGGTCTCGCTCATCTCCATGAGGCGTCCGCCCACATCGATGTTGGAGCGCTGGATCGCCGTCTTGACCTTGCCGAGCGGAACATTCAAGCCGAGCAGCTTCACCGGATCGACAACCACTTGGTACTGCTTGACGAACCCGCCGATGGGGGCGACCTCGCTCACGCCGTCGACCGCGGTCAAGGCGTAGCGCAAGTACCAGTCCTGCTGACTTCGGAGATCCGCGAGGTTGAGCTTGCTGTCGACCAGCGGCTTGCCGTCGAGCGGGCAGGAAACCACGCGCGCGTCCTGGAAGATGCGATGGTGGACAAGGCGCGGGCGCGCTTCGGCGGGCGCCTGCGCGGGCGAGGCGTACCATTTGTCCGACGTCGGATCGTGCCAGGCCCCATCGGGATGGGAGGCGCAGTACTTTCCCGTGACCAGGGCGTATTCGTAGACCCAGCCCACCCCGGTTGCGTCAGGACCGAGCTGCGGACTTGCACCTTGGGGAAGCCGGGCGGTGACCGAGCTGCAACTGTTCCAGCACCCTGCTGCGCGCCCAGTAGAGGTCGGTGCCGTCCTTGAAAATGATGTAGACGAAGCTGGTGCCGAACATGCTGTAGCCGCGCACGACCTTGGCGAAGGGAACCGCGAGCATGGCCGTGGTCAGCGGGTAGGTCACCTGATCCTCGACGATCTGGGGCGCCTGCCCCGCGTACTCGGTGCGGATGACCACTTGCACATCGGACAGGTCGGGGATGGCGTCAACCGTGATGTGGTACACGCTCCAGATCCCGGCCAGCGCCAGGAACGAGGTCAGCAGAATCACCAGGGCGCGGTTGAGAGAGCACCAGCGAATCAGGCGCGCGATCATCGCGCCACCGCAAGCGGGCGCTGCCAATCGGTGCAAGTCAGCATGGCCTTGCCGAAATAGGGGTTGCGGATCTCACCAGCGGCCTGGATCCACACCGAGCCCTCCCCTTTGCCGTCCGGGTACATGGGGCAATGGACATCCTCGAGCTTCTGGCCGTAGCTCTTGGGCACACCGGTGTCGTGCAGCAGCTTGGACAGCACCGTGCTCAGCGAGGCGAAGGCGCGACGGGCGTCGTCCAAGGTGTTGGCCGCGGCGAGATCGAGTGCCTTCTGCTTCACGTTGGCGGCCTCGGCGTGCTCGTGCCAGTAGTGGGGCTGGTCGGGGATCGCCATCGCGACCAGGGCATCGATGGCATCGGCGACCTTGCGTGCGGAGACGCCCATGTTGGTGGTGGTGTCGCTGGCCAACACCTTGCCCACGGCGAGATAGCCGTCGATGGCCGTGGCGAGCACGGCGTGCGCGGCCTCGGGAAGGACGATGGCCACAGGCGCGACCGCCGAGGCAACCTTCGGGGCCGTGGCCTCGCCGACCGGCGTGCCCTTCATCATGCGCGCCAAGGCCTCGCGCATTCTGGCCTCGCTGTCGATGAGGAACTGACCGCTCACCACGACCTCGTCGCCGGGCTTGAGCCCGTCGAGAATCTCGACCTTGCCGTCCTCGGTCTCGGCCCCCATGCGGACGGTCCGTGGCTCGAACCGCCCGCCGCCGAGGGCAACGAACGCGACCTGGCGCTCCCCCGTGTCGATGACCGCGGAGCGCGATACCAGAACCCGGCTTGGGGCCTCCGTGCCCTGAAACACGACGGTGGCGTACATCCCAGGCTTGAGCTTCAAGCGCGGGTTGGGAAACTCGAGCCGCACGTTGACCTGCCGGGTGCGTTCGTCGAGGTAGGGGTAAATGTAGCCCACCTTGCCTTCGAGCTGCACGCCCGGCAAATACGTGAGCGTCATGGTCGCAGTCTGTCCGACCTTGATTTGCTGGCTCTGGTACTCGTAGACCGTGGCCATCACCCAAACGCGCGACAGGTCCGCGATGCGATACATGGTCATGCCGGGAGTGACCTTCATGCCCTCGAAGGCCTGCTTCTCGATGACCACGCCGCTTTGTGGGCTGCTGATGGTCATGCTCTTGAGGGGCGTTCCCCGTGCTTCGAGCGCGGCGATCTGCTCCCTGCTGATGTCGAAGAACGACAGCTTGGTCCGGGCCGATTCGAGCAGGTCGTTGCCCAGCCCCGCACCAGACGAGCCCGCGCCCGTTCCAATCCGCTGCGATGCCCGGTAGGCAAGCAGATACTCCTCCTCGGCCGAGTAGAGATCCGGCGAGTAGAGATCGAAGAGTGGCTGGCCGCGTTTCACCGGCGCCCCCAGGGAATTCACGCGCAGCTTCTCGATCCAACCTGAAACCTTCAAGTTCACATCGGTGAGGCGGGTTTCGTCGTAGGTCACAATACCCACCGTGCGGATCGAACCGGTCTCCGACCCCAGGGCGACCTTCTCGACGCGCACGCCGATGTTCTGCGAGACCACGGGATCGATGGTGACCTGGCCCGAGAACTTGGCTGGATCGAGCGGAATCAGCTTCATGCCGCAGACTGGACAGTTGCCCGGCTTGAGCTCGATGACCCAGGGATGCATGGCGCAGGTGTAGTAGTGCTGGCCGCCGGCCTCGCCGGCTGCTTCGCTCTTCGAGCCCGCGGACGACCAGACCTTGTGCAGCCCTTTGCCGATCGGTGGCCCGATCTCCGCTCCCAGATAGAGCGTCAAGATGACTCCGCCAATCCATAGGGCGAGACGCTTCCTGCTCATCGATCGCGGGATCGACATCACTTCACCCCATTTCCAACGATTTCCTCGGCGCGGACCCGCGCCTCGGCGGCGTCCATAGCAGCCGTCCGTGTGGCGCGCTCGAAGTTCAGCAATTCGACTTCGGCCTGGAATAGCGACGCGAAATCGGCGCGCCCCACCCGATAGGAGGCGAAGGTCGCATCGAGACTCATGCGCGCCTCCGGGATCAGCTCCTCGCGATAGGTGCGGGCCTTCTGCGCCGACCGTTTCCAATCCGCGACAACGCCACCGACATCGCCGCGCATGAGATCCAGCGCGGCATCGCGTTCTTGCACGGTCGCCTCGGCCAGCTTCTCGTTCTGTCGCTCTTCGCTTCCCCAGCGGTCATCATAGAAAAGGGGAAGCGGCAGGGACACGCCGAGCGACACGAAATCCTTGCCAGGGTCGGTGCCGGCCTGCGTTCGCACCCGGTAACCGCCGAAGAGCGTGATGTCGGGGTACCCCTCTCGCCTCGCCCGGCGGGCCGCGCTCCGGTAGGTCTCGGCCTCGGCGACGAAGCGCTTGAACAGAGGGCGGTCGCGCTCCGCTTGCTGGGCAAGGGTGGCCGCGTCCGTGGTGGGCTCTTGCACCACGGTCTGCTCGGGGGTCGGCACCTCGACGCCGATGGGCCGGTGCAAAGTCGCGTTGATGGCCGCCGTCAACGAGGCCTCGTCGCGGTCGAAGCTCTTGAGATCGTCTTTGAGCTGGTCGAGAAGGACGCGCAAGCTGAGGAGCTCGTGCTGCGCGCCGACGCCCGTCTCGACCTTGATACGGACGGTGTCGACGAAATCGCTCACCAGACGCACGTGCTGCTTGGTCACGTCTCGCAATTGTCGGGTCAGCGCGAGACGGTAGTAGGCGCGCTTCACCGTCGCTCGCAACTGCAACTCTTTCTCGGCCAGGCTCAGTTGTTCCGTGCGCACCCGGCTCTTCGCCTCCTCTTCGCGCGCCCCGACCTTGCCGGGCCAATAGAAGGTCTGCCTGAGCATGAATTGGATCCCGCTCATGGGATGCTGGCCGGGCGTCGGATCGTCGATGGGCATGTTGCTGTACTCGGCCGAGAAGGTCGGGTCGAGCCAGGCCCGCGCCTGATGGACCTTTTGCTCCAGGGCTCCGACCCGATCCCCGAGCGCTTGCAGGCTGGGGTTGGCGCGAACCGCCTCGTCGCCGAGCGCGTTTGCGTGATCCGCTTCGGCCGCGAAGCTTCTCGCCGACAGAAGAACGAGCACCGTCGTGCACAAGCTATTGGAGATAGGCCCTATCCTCATTTTGCAATCCCCTTTGGGCGGAACCGTAGCAGAGGGGCGCGCCCCCAGCCATCGCGTCAATCCACGATGACGACGCCGGCGACCATGTTCATGGCGCACGCGTACCGAATCTGCCCCGACTTGCTCGGCGTGAAGGTAATCTCGACGGGCTGGTCGAGGGGCAGCGCCTTCTCGATTCCGAAGTCCTTGATGACGATCGTCTTGGCGCAGGTTTGCTCGGTCTTGCGCGTGACCACGAGCTTTACCGGCTGGTTGGCTTTGACGTTGACCTGCGCAGGTTCGAACCCGGCGCTCGTAACCGCGATGGCGACCACCTGCTCGTGGGGTTGCTTGCTGTCCGCGGGCTTGGCCAACGCCGATGTGCCGGCAACGACCACGATTGAAATGGCGACGAGAACGCTTCTGAACATGACGAATCTCCCTTGGGTGAAAATGGCCGGTCATTCCGGCCTTCACTCCCTATAGGCCGCACGGGCAAGAACGTGACGGGTGCGAGGATCAGAGGCGGATGACACGCCTCGCGCCCCCAGAGGACGGTGACCACAGTGGAAATGGCCGATGTGCGGACCCAGGCGGCATTTCCCGCGGTGGACGGGCAGGAGTGGTGGACGGAGGGTGGTCGATGGGCGTCTCTACGCTACACCTAGTTCGCGCAGAGCAACTCGGCCTGCCTGAGGACGGTCTTCACGGCTTCTTCCTGGAGATCCGGCGGATAGCCGAACTTGTTCAGGATGCGTTTCACTTCGCAGGAGGTTCCTCGTAGGAGGTTCCCTCGCAGGAGGTTCCAGAGGTTTGAACAGACGTGGAGGAGGAGCATCCGTGATTAGGGCTCGCGCGAAAATAACTGATCGCATCAATCAATTGGAAGCATGACTGTGTAGTCCCAGTCATTTCCCAAAAACAGGGGTGGAGATTGACGTTTGCAGTGCGAATTAAACGAGAATGCCACCGGACACGCTCTTTTATTTCCGCGCGCGTCCTTAGCCGATGAGCAGGAGGTTCGCAGGAGGTTCTTCGCAGGAGGTTCCAGAGGTTTGAACAGACGTTTGAACAGACGTGGAGGAGGAGCATCCGTGATTGGCCGCGATCACGCAGGCGGTTCCAGAGGTTTGAACAGGCGTGGAGGAAGAGCATCCTCGCAGGAGGTTCATCCTCGCAGGAGGTTCCTCGCAGGAGGTTCTCGCAGGAGGTTCCAGAGGTTTGAACAGACTCGCAGGAGGTTCACGCAGGAGGTTCACGCAGGAGGTTCGCAGGAGGTTCCAGAGGTTTGAACAGGCGTGGAGGAGGAGCATCCGTGATTGGCCGCGATCGAGGCGAAGAGGTCTCGCAGGAGGTTCTCTCGCAGGAGGTTCCTCTCGCAGGAGGTTCCTCGCAGGAGGTTCCAGAGGTTTGAACAGACTCGCAGGAGGTTCACGCAGGAGGTTCCACGCAGGAGGTTCCAGAGGTTTGAACAGGCGTGGAGGAAGAGCATCCGTGATTGGCCGCGATCGAGGCGAAGAGGTCGTCCGTGACAGTCACCGCGGGGAGAAAGATGGTGGTTTCTTGGGATGCCCACCACGGAACTTGATGTGGCAACGCCGTAGATTGCCTGATGGAAGCAGCCCCAGGTAGAGGTTTGCCCTTGCCACTTACCCGACGGTCAAGTCAGCACCGAGGAGACCAGCCTCGTCAGGACGGCGCGTTAAATGGTGAGGCTGGCGGAAAAGACCAGAGGGGAAACATGTTCACCAGCTCGCGCGCTCGATCGCGCAGGCGCCGGGCTCCAACCCGAAAGGCATCGACGAAGGCACGGTAACGAGCGCGGAACTCCATCTCCGTCGCATCGTCGGTCGCGTGGACGAAGGGCGCGGGGCTCCGGTCGGTGCTGGCGGGCTTGCTGTGCGGGTCCTGGGCCAGGATGGCTGCGACGCCCATGGGCTGACGCCCCATTTCCTTGTTCTTGGCTGCGGCCTCGGCCTGGATCTCCCCGACGATGCGGCGGCATTCGGCCTGACGCTGATCCGCGGTCAGGTGTTGCAGGCACGGCAACGGCGTGAGCTTGATGTCGAATGTGGTCGCGAACTGCGACGGCAGAACGGTCTCACTGCGCTGGCGGACGAGATGCTCGGCGCTGCGGTCAAACCAGGTGCCACGCAAGATCTCGCCAGTGGTGAGGGCAGCAACGCAGTTGGGGCCGGGCCACGCGCCCGGCGTCGAAACCAGACCTTCCTTCGCCCCATGAGCCAAAATGTAGCGTAGGCGACCATGGGCCGCGGTTTCATCGGCAACTACAATGGAGCGATAGCGACGTGACCACAGTCGCTCGCGCCACTTGTGCAAGCGGCCGGCCTCCTTGGCAACATTGGCATTTACGAACTGCATGAACTTGGCGAGTTGGTCGGCGCTGGAGGGGGACAAGAGGAAGTGGGCATGCGTGGACAAGAAGACAAAAGCATGGATCGTCATTTTGCTGAGGGATTGCGCCTTGCCGATGACGCCGAGGATAATGTCGGTCAGCTCGGGCGAGGGGTTGAGAAGCAACCTGCCTTGCAGCGTGCGGGTGGTGATCTCGACGAGGGACTTCTCGGGGATGAAACGGAGTGGTCGCGGCATACACGCTTATCGGACCACGTACACGCGGAGTTGCTTCGTCAAATATCGGGACAGCCGCCGCCTGGAAGAAAGCGAAGACTCTGGCACCACTCCCCCTGGAAGAAAGCCTGGAAGAAGGCCTCTGACACCACTCCCGGCGCACCACTCCTGGCAGAAAGCCCGGCAGAAAGCCTCTGGCACCACTCTTGGGGCACGCACCACTCTTGGGCACCACTCCTGGGGGCAGAAAGCGGCAGAATGCGCGGCAGAATGCCTCTGGCACCACTCCTGGCGCACCACTCCTGGCACCACTTCTGGGGGCAGAAAGCCTTTGGCACCACTCTTGGGCACCTAGCCTCTGGCACCATTCCTGGGCACCACTCCTGGGGGCAGAAAGCCTCTGGCACCACTCCTGGCGGCACCACTCCTGGCGCACCACTCCTGGCACCACTCCTGGGGGCCACGCTTCGCGTGTCGGCCTCTCCACGCTGCGCGGGGCGAGGCGGCCCCATCTGCGAGCTGCCCGCTCACCCCGGCCACCAACCTCGCCATCGCGTGGTAGGTGCGGCCGATCAGCGTCCCCATCTTGCGGGCGTCG
Organism: uncultured delta proteobacterium; assembly: GCA_963824555.1. GTDB lineage: Bacteria > Myxococcota_A > Polyangia > Fen-1088 > Fen-1088 > Fen-1118. Next base: position 49,830 of record CAWGPW010000030.1, read on the forward strand.
GTGAACAGCGTCGGTGAACAGCGTCTGTTTGCGGCGGTCACGGTATTTGCCGTCGCTCTTCTTCTTGCCCAGCTACCCGCGCCGCAAGCGGCGAAACAGCATTATGGGGACGATGCCCACGGCAATCCCGATCCCCATACCGACGATCGCGTGAAGGCCGACGCAGCCGCCAGCAATGGCGCCGGTGAACAGGGCCATGGAGGCGCCGCTCAGGAAGACGGCCAGGGGATTCTTCGAGCGCGCTGCCAGACGCGCGGTGAGCAGGCCGGCGATGACTCCGCCGCCCATGCAGTAGAGCATGCACGAGGTGTAGCAGGAAAGGCCCATGCAAACGTGGCCGTGCAGCTTGGCGACCACGCCGGCGCCGAGTGGGAGAAGACCGTAGGTCACGCCGGGAAGCACGCCTTTGCCTGGGGCCCGGCCCCACCAAAGCAGGAAGACCGACACCGCGTAAAGCGCGGCGGCGAGCAGCAGCGGGATCGACATTTCATGAACCAGCAGCGCCACGCCAGCGCCCAGCAGCAGGGTCGGAATGGACCATGCGGCGGCACGCAGAATGCGCCCGACTTCGTAGGCACGCTTGGCACGGTCGCGCAGAATCAGGGATTCAGTTTCCATAGATTGCTCTCCAAGCTTCCTTCAGTCGAGCCAGGGCGCGCTCGCGCCGCTTGCGAAAGGTCGCGCCCGCAACACCGGCCGGCTTGGTATCGCCAAAGCTGGCCAGCAAGGTTTGCTGGTCCGATTCCGACAGCGTGCCTAGCACCTGGCGAGCGCTGGTGATGAGCTGGTCGCGGGCGAGCCGCGCTTCGGGGCTCTCGGACGGATCCGCGGGGTCGTGATCGTCCAAGGGTCTGGTCCGCGCGCGCGCCATCTGCTTTTGCACGGTTCTGACTTCCCAGCTTGCAATAGCAAGCACCCAAGTGAAGGCGTCGCCCGTAGCCTCGAAGGTCGAGGCGCGCTCGAATACCTTCAGCAGGGCCAGTTGCGCGGCATCCTCGGCGTCGGCCCCGGCCAGCATCTTGGCGCAAAACGAGGTCACGACGGGACGAAGCGCCGCGTAGACCTCGTCGAAGACGGAGCGGTCGCCATCGGCCAAGCGAATCATCAGTGCGGTCACGTGCTTTCTGACGTCTGCGTTCATTGGGGGTCACACGAAGGGGCGAGCCCAGGGGGGAGCCCTGGGTGTATGCCTCGCCCGGCAGCGTTTTGCCATGGGCTACTCGCTACCCGAGCGTGGCCTGGGCCGGGTGATTCCGGCCTTCACCCCCAATAGGCCGCGGAAAGAGAAGCGTGACAGGGCGAGGATGGCAAGCTTCCAGCCCTTGCCAGTCCGATTTTCGGCGCTAGAAGCTCAAGCATGTCAATGGGAGCGAAAAGGACGGTCCTGACGATTCTGCTGACGGTGGTCGGGACACTCATACTCTGCGTGGCCGGCACCCTCGCCGTGGCGTACTCCGGCACGGTCGACGTTGCCGCGACAAAACATCCATCGGGGCTCACGAGCTGGTTTCTCGGTACGACTCGCGATCACTCGATTCATGCCCGAGCCCAAGGTATCGCGGTGCCGGGCCTCGACGCGCCCCGCATGCTGGAAATGGGCGCCGACCATTACAAGGAGATGTGCGTGGGCTGCCACGGAGCCCCCGGAGTCGAAGCCGGAGAAGCTGCGCAAGGGCTCGAGCCCGCGCCGCCCGTGCTCTACCGAGGGCCGCCGATGACGAAGGAAGATGCCGCTGAAACCTTCTGGGTCGTGAAGAACGGGATCCAGATGACCGGCATGCCCGCCTTCGGCAAGACACACGATGATGACAAGCTATGGGCCATCGTCGCTTTCATGAAGCGTCTCAATGGCATGAGCCCCGAGGACTACCAAAAGGCGACTGCCGCCCAAGTCGGAACGGAACCCGCTGGCACCCACGCGGCGGATGAGCACGCCGAACCGCAACCCGGCGGGCACGAACACGGTGATGGCGCCGGTTCGCCGGAGCAGCGGTAGGCATTCGCATCATCTCATCCACAGCGCCCAAACCAGAACCGCGGCGCCCAGGAGTATCCGGTAGAGGGCGAAGGGGGTGAAGCCTCGCCGCCGAACCCAGCTCATGAACCACGCCACGGCAGCCAGGGCAACCAGAAACGAGAGGATGAACCCGATGGCGAGCACGGCCCAGCCGTGCGTGTCGATATGGGTCGTTCCGAGGGGGTTCGCATGCCCCGGCAGGAAGGTCTTGAGGAGATCGTAGCCGGTGGCAATCACCATGGTCGGGATCGAAAGGAAGAAGGAGAATTCCAAGGCCGAGGCGCGCGACATCCCGGCCAGCTGCCCAGCAGCGATGGTGGACATGGAACGCGAAGTCCCAGGAAACACCGCCGAGAGGATTTGGCAAGCCCCGATCCAGACCGCCTGGCCCAGCCCCATCTCCTCCATCCTCCAAGTGTGGATCCGGCCGCCGACGGTTGCCTGCCTTCCGGAGGCTTCCGACGCCGCGTTTCTGGCATCGACCACCCACATCACCACGCCGCCAATGACGAGGGAAGCTCCCATGATGACGAGACTCTCCAGGTGTTTGCTGATGAGCTTCGTCAACAGGAACGCGGGAACCGCCGTGGTGACGAAAGCCACCATGGTCAGCCCGAGGGGGTGGGTGAGCGCTGTACGGTCCCCAGCCTCGCCGCCGGGAAACGTTGTCACGAGCTTCTTGATCTCGCTCCAGAAGTAGACCGGAAGGCACAGGATCGCCCCCAGCTGAATCACCACGGTGTACATCTTCCAGTAGCCGCTGGTGAGGTCGATGTGGGCGAAGGCTTCGACGATGCGTAGATGGGCCGTGGAGCTCACCGGAAGGAACTCGGTCAACCCCTCGACAACACCCAGCAATCCTGACAGCAGAAAATCATTCATGGTTACTCTATCGACGGTCGTGTTGGATCCCGTTGGGTCGTCTATTGCACGTCGCAGGGGTCTCGGTCCATCCTTTTGCGAGGCGTACCAATTGACGCTGTAGCCACGCTCGGTCCAGCATCAATGAGAGTCAAAGCAACGACAAGAACGCGCTTCTTCATATTCAGCCTTCGCCAGTCGTTTAGGGACGTGAAGAGCGCGCGGCCCGGTCGAGCGCGGTCAAATCCAGGACCTGCAGGCGTCCCGACCCGATCCGGTGCACCACACCGTCGGCCACCAGCCGCGAAACCGAGCGAGAGAGTGTCTCTGGGCTCACGCCGATGGCCGCGGCGAACTCTGCGGAGGAAACGGGCAGCTCCAGAATCAACGCCGAGCCCACGGCCGTCTCTGGCGGCACCAGCGCGTGAATGGCCGCGGCCACCCGGGCCAAAGCGCCCGGCGTCGATTGCGTCTCGATGCGGTCGAGGGCCTCGCGCAATCTCCGCCCCAGGAACGAGAGGAGCGTCATCGCGACATTGGGGCTCGTCCGAACCGACTCCACGAGATCGGCACGCGACATGACGTCGGCCACGGTATCGTCGATAGCTTGCGCATAGGCAGGGTACGGTTCGCCGTCGAGAAAGGGCAGGAAACCGAAGACCTCTCCCGGGCCGAAGACGAAGAGCGTGACCGCCCGCCCGGTCGGCAGTAGGCGGTAGATCTTCACGTGCCCGGTGCGAATCGCCACCAGCAGCCCGGTCGCCTCGCCCTCGCGCCACAGCAGCTCACCTCGCGTGAAGCGACGTTCGCGGAACCAGGGGGCAAGCAGCTCGCGAGCCCGTTCCGTCAGGCTGTCGGCGGCGTCCGTCGGCTCACTCATTTGCGGTTGAGGACGCCGCCGATCTGCTGCGGTGTGACCTCTCCCTGAAGCAGCTCCACCACGGCAGCCTTTCCATCGACAAAGTATATGGCTGGCAAAGCCATAATCGGCTTCTGCTGCCGATAGGGCTCCACGCGCTCGCCTTGGGTGTCGACCTGAAGGCGTTCGACCGGCAGCTTGGGCGGCGTGCCGAGCGCGGTCTGTAGGGCGGCCCAGCCGGCATCGACCGATTTTCGCGTGCAATCGCAGGCGTGCTCCTTGCCGACGAAGACGATCTTGGCCACTTTCACGGACGGTGCGGGCTTGGCCGCCTTCACCGCCGCGGGTGGTGTGCTGGTGGCAGCCCGGGAGCGCTCGCAACCGGCGAGGCCAGCCATGGAGCCGAGCAACAAGCAGAGCGAAAGAGCGGACATTGTCGATGTTGTCATTGCAGACCTCGGTAGGCGAAGTACACGCCGACGAGCACAATCGCGGCTCCTGCAATTCTACGCAGGAACCCGAGCACGTGCGTCGCCTTCTTGTTTTCGATGAGTTGTCTCGCCGCACCCATGGAGGTGCCGGCGAGCAGGATGAGAACGCTATGCCCGAGGGCATAGACCAGCAACAGGGTGCCACCCCAGGGGATCGAAGCACCTGAGCCGGCAAGATAGGTCAGGAGCACCACGAGAATGGGCGCGGCACAGGGGGCCGATACCACGCCGAAGAGAAGTCCCAGAACGAACGAGCCGAGAAGCCCCCGTGTCTTGGGCTGCAGCTTGCCCCCCAGCGACGGGATGGGCACCGTCAGAAGGCCCATAAGATGCAGGCCCATCAGCACGCAGACGACGGCGACGATCCAGGTCCAGATGCCCGAGACGTCTCCGTACATCTTTCCGGCGAGCGCGGCGATCATCCCGAGCACGGTAAACGTCACGGCCAACCCGAAGACGAACACGAGCGAGAACAAGAAGGCTCGGCCTGCGTTCGGTCTGTCCTCCTTCCGCCCCGCGACGAAGCTCATCATCAGGGGAATCATCGCGAGCACGCACGGATTCGAGGCGGTGAGGATCCCGCCCACGAAGACCGCGACCAACGCCAACCAGGGGTTGGTATGGAGGTACTGATTGGCGTTGGCTACGAAGCTGTCGAGCATGCGATCACGTTCGCGCGGCCACGGTGGTCATCCACGACACGATCTCGTCGGCCCGCGGAATCCTTCCGCTGGCCTTGACCTCTCCCTCGATGACCAGAGCCGGCGTCATCATCACGCCGTACTTCATGATCTCGTCGATCTTTTCGACCTTCTCCAGCTCCGCTCCGATCCCGGCCGAGGCGATGGCCTTCTCGGTTTCGGCGTAGAGCAATTTGCATTTGGCGCAACCGGTACCCAGAACCTTGATCTTCATGTCTTGTCTCCGTTTGTTGGTCAAAGAACAATGTTGAATAGGTAACCCACGATCAGAATCCCCACGCCGACCACGCCCGCGAAGGTCACGATGAGGGGGATCTTCAGAACCTTGCGCAAGATGACCATCTCGGGCAGCGACAACCCGATGACCGACATCATGAACGCGAGCACGGTGCCGAGCGCCGCGCCCTTGCCGAGCAGTGCCTGCACGATGGGAATGATGCCGGCCGCGTTCGAGTACATGGGAATGCCGATCACCACGGCCAGCGGCACGGACCACCACGCGCCCTTGCCCATGATCGAGGCCATGAAGTCCTGGGGAACGTAGCCGTGGATGCCAGCGCCCACGGCAATCCCGGCCAGCACGTAGGGCCACACCTTGCCGACGATGTCCTTGACGGCTTCACGCCCAACGCGCACCCGCTCTCGCCAGGTCAAGCTCGGTTCATTGCCCGACGGGGCCGCGCCGGTTTGGGTCTGGTAAACCCAGCCCTCGACCCAGCGCTCGAGATGCAGGCGTCCGATGATCCACCCGGCGATGATCGCGATGGCAAGACCCGTGCCCATGTAGAGTGCGGCGACCTTCCAGCCGAACAGCCCAAAGAGCAGCACCAGCGCGACCTCGTTGATCATGGGAGCCGCGATGAGAAACGAGAAGGTCACGCCAAGGGGGACGCCCGTGGTCACGAAGCCTATGAAGAGCGGCACCGCCGAGCACGAGCAAAATGGCGTCACGACGCCCAGAAGTGAAGCGAGCACGTTGCCGACCGATTCACGCTTGCCAGCGAGAATGCGACGGGTTCGTTCGGGGGTGAAGAACGAGCGGACAATCCCAACCCCGAACACCACCAAGGTCAGGAGCATCAGCACCTTGGGCGCCTCGAAGACGAAGAACTCGACGGCCAGCGACAGCCTGCTGCCAGTGGCCATGTTCAGAAGGCCGTACGTGAACCACTTGGCGACGGGTTCGAGCCCTCGGTACACGAACCACCACAAGGCAGCCCCTAGCAGGGGCAGAACCATCCGCGAAGCCAGTCGCCACGGTCGCGACTGGCCAGCGAGGGGCGAGCCCGCCATACGTTCGTGTTGTGCGCCTTGGAGCATAACCTCACCTTCCCTATACATTGCTATATGGCCATATTGGCACTATTCGATCAAAAAAAGGCGCCTCGGCCGGTCTCATACACGCTCCTTCAGCACCTGCGTTGCGCAGGAGAAGAAGCTCATCACGCAAGGAGTCAGCAACGTGTAATAGACGACGTTGCCATCTCGCCGGTCGCTGACGATGCCGTGCGCCCTGAGCACAGCCAGATGCTTCGAGACGGTCGATTGGTCCGATCCGATGATCTCCGTCAGGCCCCCCACCGAGCACTCGCCGCGCGATAGCCGATCGACTATCTTCAGCCGCGACTCGCTGGCCAACGCCTTGAGCACCCGCGCCTGCCGTCGAAAGATGTCGTCCCTCTTGGTAACCACAAGGGATCATCATCTGGCAACATGGCCAGATTGTCAAGCGAATATCTCGCCCCCATCGTGGAAACCTGCCAACCCCCGGATTCGGTTCGGAAACCGCGCGGTCCTTTGTTCAAGCCAGAGGTCAGCCTTGAAATCACGAACGTGATTTAGCCCGGGCTTCTTGCTGGTGGACAGTCGCGTTTGCCGACGTCACCGCGCAGCTTGCCGGGATCGTAGGGGAACGAGACGGGCTCAATCCGGTAGTACGCGTCGGGAGGTGCACTCCAAACCTTGGCGGCAAGCTCGTGTTGGAGCGATTCCACTTCCGCCATCAGATCGGGCGGGCAGGCCTCGGCACGCAAGGCGGATTCTCGCGTGCCGAGGGAGACGGGCTTCACGTCGGGGCGCAACACAACCCGGACGGCCCGGCTGGCAGCTTGACGAGTCGCATGGGTCACTTCTCCAGTGCCGACTCTAGCCAACTCTCTCCGATTCTTCCCGAGGACGGACCCCGACGATTCGCCACATCCGAGGTGGCGAATCTGGGCGCGAAACGCTGGGGTTGGCGGGGTGGCGTTTCTGGCGCGCCGACGAGTACCGGGCCACTCGATGGATTCTCGCCCGTGCTCGGCTGGTTCCACTACCGGGCCTTGATGAACGTCCTGCTGGCCGTGAACCTGGTTCCTCGTCCCTGTCCCCCGCCCTTGGCAGCACCTTTCCGACGCCCGCTCAGATAAACAGCGTCGACTTGCTCGAGCCCGCCTGGCCCAGGAAGCTCGCCACACCGGCGAGCTTGAGGCCGGGGTAATCGATCAGCTCTTCGTGCTTCATGCCCATGAGGTTCATGCTCATCTCGCACACGTAGATTTCCACGCCTGACTCGCCCGCAGTCTTGATGAGCTCCTCCAGCGACATCACGCCCTTCTTCTTCATCAAGCCCTTGAGCATCGCGGTGCCCATGCCGGCCATGTGCATCTGCGACAGCTTCAGGTTCGGGGCCCCCTTGGGCAGCATCTTGCCGAACATGCGCCCCATCATGTCCTTCTTGACGGCTCCCTTCTTGGGGTCGCGCAGGGCGGCCGTGGCCCAGAACGTGAAGAACATCGTCACCTTTTCGAACATCGCCGCCGCGCCGGTGGCGATGATGAAGGCGGCCAGCATCCTGTCCAGGTCGCCGCTCATCACCACCATGCTGAGCTTGTCCTCAGGGGCGTTGGCTTTGAGGGTTTCAAGGTCGGACTCCAGGGCTTCCACACGGGATTTCAGGGACGCGAGCTCATCGGACATGGTTTCTCCAAAAATAGGGGGTCGGGATCAGCGGAGCGCGGAGGCCTTCTCGGTCGAGCATCCGCGCCGCAGGGCAACTTCGACCACGGGATCGCGACGCATGTGCATGAAAAGAAGCGCAAGCGGGCGGCCAATGGCATGGAAGAGCTTGGTCGCGCCCATGAGGAGCACGAGCTCCATGGCCATCACCGAGTGCATGAGCAAGATCCAGTCATTGACCGGCGCCCGGACGGCAAAGGTGACTGCAATCTCGATCCAGAACCCCGTCCCCGCAAGCAGCAGCAGCAAAGCGAGCAGCCAAGCATCGGCGGCGCGGGTCGTGACCGCGCTCGGTCCATCGCGACGAATGCGACGAACGATGGCGAGCAGCACGCCCGCCAGCAAAGCGAATCCGGCCCCGGTGCCCAGTACCCGCGCTGGCCAAAATACGGTCAGATGAAGCGAGTCCTTCAGCAGGTAGAGAAAGAGCAAATCGAGGGTGGTGGCCAGAACGAGGCCCGCGAAGCCGCCCAGGATCAACATGTGGATGAACCACGGGTTGCGTAGCCAGCCCAGGCCCTTGGGGCTCGATGCTGACCGCTGACGCCGCATGGTCGCCACATCGACCAAGGTGCTCCGCAGGGCGGCCAGCAAGCTCGTCCGTGTGGCACGGTCCTTCTGTCGAAGACGAGCGCGCCGCGGCCTGATGAAGCGAAAGAGCGAGACTGCCAAGGACATCGTCAGCAAGAGGCTGACCGCGATCCCGGCGGCGTGCAGGGTGCCGTAGTCGACGAGCGCCCGGAACGGCCAACTGTCGAAGCCCTCCCCCGCCCCCACCTTGATGCGCAGAAGGAAAAGCCCCAGCACCACGGCAATGCCGAGCGTGACCAAGAGCGACCCCGCCGCGCCCCGGAGCATCAGCTTGGCGATGCCGGTTGGTTCCAGGCGCGCAATCGTCCAGCGACGGACCGCGGCCATGTATTCGCCGGGATCGGCCTGCCGCGGACAGGTTTGCGTGCACTCACCGCAGTGGTGGCAAAGCCAGGGCTCGTCGCTGGCCAGAAGCTCGTCCACACGTCCAAGTTGACCCAGCCGAATGGCCCGACGGGGGAAGCTTTCGGTGCCCTCGGACAGGGGACAGACCGCCGAGCAATTGCCGCAATGGAAGCACGCGCTGACCTCGACGGCGCCGTAGCGCGCAATCTCGCGTATGAGTCCGGGTTTGACCAGGGGGGCGTTCAACGTCGACTCCTTTGCTTCCTTTACTTGCGCATATAGGCGATGTAGTCGCCCTGCTTGGGGCCATCCGCCACTTCGTTGTACTTGCGCAACGCCGCCACTTGCCACAGAACCAGGCGCGCATCGGCGCCAATCTGGGCCGCGAGCTCGGGCACCGTCTTGGGGCCTTCGGTCAGGGAATCGAGCACGGCTTTGCGCAGGCGCATGCGCTCCTTGCGTTCGGCGTTGCGCTGGTCGGAGGGCTTTCCGTGCCGCTCGCGCGCCATCTGGAGCTCTCGCTTGTAGCGCTCTTGCATGGCCCTTTCCGTCATCGCGTCCTCCTCATGACGCCACGATGGCGTCGACCATCGCCTCGTATTGGTCCAGCGTCCAGCCGGCGACATCCAGCGCTCGGGTCGGGCATACGGCCACGCAGGCGCCGCACCCTTTGCACAAGGCCGGATTGATCCGCGCAACCTTGTCCGACAGTCCACCCGGGTCGCGCGCCACCATGGAGATGGCGCCCTCGTACGAGCATTCCGCGAGACAGTCGCCACAACCGTTGCAGCGATCGGGGCGCACGGTCGCGATGAACGGATCGAGGGACAATTCGGTCTCGGACAGCAAGATGCCCGCCTTGGCCGCGGCCGCGCCCGCGCCCGCCGCGGCTTCGGAAGCATCCATGGGCGCCTGACAGGTACCCGCCAAGAAGATGCCGTTGTTGGCGACCTCGACGGGACGCAGCTTGGGGTGCGCTTCGAGCAGGAATCCATCGGCGCCCGTCGGCAATTTCATCGACTCGACCAGCTCGGAGATGGGATTCGGCAACATGCCCGTGGCGAGCACGACCAGATCGGCCGGGACGGCAAGCTCTTCGTTCCAGGTCAGGGCGTCCTTGAATCGAATCTGCAGAGGGCTTTCCGCCTGGGCCGGCGCCGCTTCGACCACCGGGGGCTCTTCGCCAGGGTAGCGGAAGAAGAGAGCCCCGCCCTTGCTGGCGCGCTCGTACGTCGCTTCCTGGCCACGGCCGTAGGTGCGAATGTCCCGGTAGAGGTCGTAGACCTGCGTCCTCGGAAACTGTGCTTGCACCTGGGTGACCGCGTTCATCGCGGCGGCGCAACACACGCGCGAGCAGTAGTCGTTGAGCTTGCCGTCCGGGCCGGGTGCGTGCACGCCTTCGATTTGCCGGCTGCCCACGCAATGGATGAAGGCCAGATTGCGCACGATCTTGCCTTGCCAAATCAGAGCGCCGTCCTTGGTGCGCGGCAAGGTGGGCAAGGCTTCAAGCAGCGCCGCCAACGTGACCACGCTCTCGTCGCCCCAGCCAAGCTCGCCAGCGGAAGGTCGATAAAGATCGAAGCCCGTGGCCAGTACCAACGCGCCCGCGGTGACCGCTTCGCGACCGCGGAATCGAACGACGAAGTTACCCACGTAGCCGTCGACCTTTTCCACCACAACCCCCGCCAGAACGGTGATGAGCGGCTCGGCTTTCACACGCGTTGCAAGCTCGCCCGCGACTTTCGCGCCGTCCTCTCCGGTTTGGTGGAGTCGTCCGATCTTGCGCAACTTGCCGCCGAGCTGTGCTTCGCGTTCGATCAGAATGACCGGCAAACCAATCCCGGCCAAGGCCAGGGCCGCGCGCATGCCGGCAAGCCCCCCACCGATCACCGCCACGCGCCGCTCCGCCGGCACCCGAATCGCTTCGAGCGGATCTTTCAGCGCGGCCGCCCGCACACCCGAGCGAACGAGGCGCTGCGACTTCGCGGTGGCCGCCGCGTGATCCGCCTTGTGGACCCACGAGGCCTGCTCGCGCACGTTCACGTGCTGGTACAGGTACGGATTGAGCCCGGCCTTCTGCATGGCCCGGCGGAAGGTGCTCTCGTGCAGCGCGGGGGAGCAGGCGGCGACCACGACACGATTGACGCCCTTGTCGCGAATGTCGTCGAGAATCAGGTTCTGCCCCGGATCGGAGCACATGAACACGAAGTCCCTGGCGGCCACCACGGCACCGTCGCGACCGGCGGCCTCGGCAACCGCTTTGACGTCCACCACGTCCGAGATGTTTCCGCCGCAATGGCAGACGTAGACCCCGACCTTGGGCTTGTCCCCCGCGGCCGAACCGGCAGCGATCGGCAAGTGAAGCTTCTCGGTCATGGCGTCCTCGCGGACGTGGTGGTGCGCAGGTGACCGAGCGCCTCCATGGCGGCCGCCCCCGCATCCATGATCGAATCCACGATGTCCTTGGGGCCGCTGGCGGTCCCCGCGGAAAAGACCCCGCGAATGTTGGTCAGGGTTGGCGAGTGGAGCAGGTGCGGCTGATCGATGAAGCCGTCCGGCGACACGCCGACACCGCAGCTATCGAAAAGAGCCGGATCGGCGCCGGGCACCATGCCGAGCGAGAGCACGACCATGTCGTGGCGTGCTTCCTCGACCCGACAGTCGTCCTCTTGTCGCTCGACGCGCAGGATGGGGTTGTGTTCGGCGTCCTCGGTCACGCGCGCCACCTTGGCCTTCACGAAGTTGATGCCCATGGCTCGGGCCGACGCATAGAATTGCTCGTAGCCCTTACCGAAGGCGCGGATGTCCATGTAGTAGATGGTGATATCCGCGACGGGCAGCGAACCCGACAGCAAGACGGCTTGTTTGATGGCGTACATGCAGCAGACGCGCGAGCAGTAGCCGGTTCCGAGCGACAAATCCCGGCTTCCCGCGCATTGCACGAAGGCGATGCTGTCCGGGATCTTGCCGTCCCCTGGACGAAGCACGCGGCCATAGGGCCCGTGCGGTGCCAGGAGCCGTTCGACCTGCATCGGTGTCAGCACATTGGGAAGCCGCCCCTGTCCGTACTGCGGCTTGGCGTCCACCGGCGTGAGCTGGCTGCCTGTGGTCATGATGACCGACTTCGCGCGCACTTCGATTTCTTCCGGCTGCTGCAAGAAGTCGATGCAGTCTGTCGGACAAGCCCGGGCACAGCGACCGCACCAAGTGCAGGTTTCCGGATCGAGCACGGCGTATTGCGGGATGGCATTGGTGAAGGGAATCGCGATGGCCTTGGTGGCGCCCAGTCCATGCTCGTAGGCGTCCGGCTGGTACTCGGGACACGCTTCTTCGCACAGCCTGCACCCGATGCAGTTCGCCTCGTCCACGTAGCGCGGCCTCTTGTGCAACCGCACACGAAAGCCATCGCCAGCGCGCTCCACCGCCAGCGCCTCCGTGTGGGTGAGCGTCTCGATACGCGCGTGGTGGGCCACCGAGGCCATGCGCGGCGTGGTGATGCAGCTGGCGCAATCCAAGGTGGGAAACACCTTGCTGAGGTTGATCATGCGACCGCCGATGCTCGCGTCCTTTTCCACCAGCATCACGCGGACGCCCTGGTCCGCCGCATCCAAGGCGGCCTGCATGCCCGCGATGCCGGCACCCACGACCAAGACGTCCGTCTCCTTGCTCTTCGGCTGGTCCATGATTGACTCGAGCTTGGGGACTACTTCTTCCGTGTGACGAAGAGGCTGTCGTAGCCGTCGCGCTCCGTGAACCCCATGAACAGATGGCCCGTCTTCTTGCACCAGGCGGGAATATCCTCGCGGCTGCCTTTGTCCCCGCTGAGAATTTCGAGGATTTTGCCCACGGGCACCGAGCCCATCGCCTTCTTGGCCTCGAGCAAAGGGCCGGGGCAGGCCATGGCCCGCGCGTCTACGATTTTGTCGCTCTTGAGATTCACCAGGTCGGTCATACGGTCTCCACGGGTTAGGGGTTGAGAGTGGTCAGTCGAGCTTGAGTCCCGCGCAGTAGAGCCCCCGCACGCATCTCAGCAGATCGCCGATCTTTCGATCCTTGATCGAGTAGAAGATGCGGTTGCCCTCGCGCCGTTTGCCGATAAGTCCCTTGTTTTCCAGGAGCCGCAGATGTTGGCTGATGTTGCCCTTGGTGGTGCCGATGCGCTCCAGCAGCTCGCCGACGAATCGCTCGTGCTCGATGAGCAGGCAGATGATGAGCAAGCGCAGTGGATGCGCCACGCTGCTCAGAATCCGCGCGGCCTTGTCGGCATGTTGCAATTGGCGTTGGTCCAAGGGAGCCTCAAGCAAGGTTTGGATTGGAGGGTTCGCTGATGTTCTTGCGCATCTCGCTGATTTCCTTGAGAAAGGCAGACCGACACACGGTACAGATCGTCGTCAGCTTGAGCCGGGCGGTGGAAATGCCACGTCCCTTCATGAGGGCGTACACGCGATCGATGCGCTTCGACAGGCGCGTGTACGCGCCCTCGTAAGGACAGTCCGACCCCGAGCTCATGATGATGATGCCCGCGATCCCCTTTTCGAAAGCGCGCAAGTAGAACGACTCGGGAAACATCACGGGATCGGGTACGCGCAGGATGTACGTATGGGGATCGTACTGGAGCCGCGCCTGCCCCACCGCATTGGCTCCCGGATCGGAGCTGTGCAGGGTGGTCAGGATGAGCATATCGGCATTCATGGTCTGTTTTACTGTTTAGTAGTTAAGCGATTACTAAACCAAAGTCCAGGCCGAAGTGAAACTTTTCACGAGCCCCGCATCGCGCCGTCCCATGCGGCGCAGGCTTCCCGCTGACCTGATGCCTTGGGGTGTCGTTGCAGTGCACAGGAAAGCATGGAATCGAAGGTCGGAAGCAACCCAGACGACCCGGCAGCATCTAAAGAATAGTTCGTGTCGCGCCAGGGGCGGTCTGACCTCGCGCACAATGAGGCACGAGGAGCTAGGGTGATGGAGAAGAGGAGAGAACAAGAAGGACTCTATCAGTCCCGATTTCGGCACCGAGTGGTGGATCGATGGCGGGCCATTGGCGACGATTCCATTTCCAGCGACGAAGAGACGACGCCGGAAATGCAACGGCTGGTGCAGGAGGTACAGCTGCGCCAGATCGAGCTGGATAGGAAAGACGATGAGCTTCGGCGGGCTCGCGCCGAAGTAGAGGATTGGGTCGCGCGTTATTCGCAGCTACAATTGCAATTGGCAGAGCTCCAGAAGCTGGACTCAATCGGTGCCCTGGCAGGTGGTATTGCGCACGACTTCAACAACATTCTTACCGGTCTGCTGGGCGAGCTTTCGGTGTTGGATCTGAGACTCGACCGGGGCGACAAAAGCCATATCTACGTTTCGGACATGTTCGAATTGGTGAACCGTGGCTCCGAGCTGACGAAACAACTTCTCGCCTTCGCGCGTGGGGCCAAGCACGACGTAAGGCCATTGGATGTGGCACGTGCGGTCGCCAAGACAAGCGCCATGTTCGGGCGCGCAAGAAAGGAAATTGAAATCCGGCTCGCGTTTCCGCCCGGGCTCATGGCGGCCATCATGGATAGCACCCAATTCGGACAGGTGTTGCTCAATCTTTTGGTCAACGCCGCCCAAGCCATGCCTCACGGCGGCCAGATTCTCTTGGGTGGCAGGAACGTGAACCTCGCCGACTCGGACGTGGCTCCGTTCGGCGTTGCGCCTGGCCCCTTCGTCAAGCTGACGGTCGCGGACACCGGTGTAGGAATGGATGCCCCGACGCAAGCGCGGATTTTCGAGCCCTTCTTCACGACCAAGGGACCGGGGCTGGGGACCGGGCTCGGTCTTGCCTCCGTCTACGGGATGCTGAGGAGCCACGGTGGATTCATTACCGTCGAGAGCGCTCTCGGAAAGGGAACGACCTTCTCGGTATTCCTGCCGGCGACGGATCTGCCGATCCCCGAGGAGATGACCCCGACGACGGCGATCGTGCGCGGCAGCGGCACGGTGCTGGTCGTGGACGACGAGCAACCCGTCTTGAAGGCACTCACGCGCTTGCTCGAGAGCCTCGGATACGACGTCTTGACCGCGTCGAGTGGCCGGGATGCCGTCGAGATCGTTCGCCGGCGCGGGCTGGGGATATCCCTGGTCCTCCTCGATATGGTCATGCCCGAGATGGGGGGTGGTCAGACCTACGATGCCCTTCGAAAGGTCGCGCCAGGCATCAAGGTCCTTCTGTCGAGCGGCTACGCCATCGAGGACCGGGTCGAGGAAATGCTCGCGCAGGGTTGCGGAGGTTTCATCCAGAAACCCTTCGACATGGTGACGCTCTCGGCGAAGGTGCGAGAAATCTCCGACGCCGATTCCGTCGTGATTCATCGCCCTTGAGAGGCCGGCGACACCCCTGGCTCCCCGAACAACCCGTTACTCGGCCGAGCCCTCGACATCGAGCACGGCCCGATCCCGGCCCTGGTCCTTGGCCCGATAGAGGGCGCGGTCGGCCCGTTCCACCAATTCCTGCGCTTGTAGCTTGTCACCGCGCAAGGATGCAATTCCCAGGCTGATCGTGAGCTTGTGAAGAAGGGACGTTTCCGCGCCCAATTGCGCGCGGATGTGTTCCGCGACGATGCGCGCGCCCTCCCGATCGGTCTCTGGAAGGATGACGCCGAACTCGTCCCCGCCGTAACGGGTGACCAGGTCTAGGCCGCGCCTGGCCCCGTTGCCGATGCATCGGGCGACGATCCGCAATGCCTCGTCTCCGGCGGGGTGGCCAAAGACGTCGTTGTATTCCTTGAAGCAATCGATGTCGATCATGACCACGGCCAAATCGCGGTCGTAGCGCTGCCCCCTTTCCGCCTCCTTTTGCAGAAGGATCTCGAAATACCGTCGGTTGTACACGTCGGTCAGGCCGTCGGTGAGAGAGAGCTGCCGGACTTCGTCGTGCAATCGTGCGCTCTTGAGCGCGGCGGTCAACTGCACCGCCACCGCCGCCAGGGGTCTCAAGTCCTCGGCGTCGAATGCGACATACCCAAGGCTTTCATCTTGGTGGAAGAGGGGCAGCAGGGCCAAGTTGAAGGGCTTGTCCTCGGGATAGAGGCTCGGCGGAGGGAAAGTCCGGCTCTCGAATCGCGAGGGCGGGTGGGTGCTGCCGTTGGCATAGATGACGCTTTCGGCGACGGGATCCCCCTGCCGCGCCTCGAAGAAGGCGATGTGAGCCCCGGTCACGCCCACCTTGGGTAGCTCCTCTGCCAGGGTGCTGTGGATTTGGATTTCATCCAGAGAAGAGAGCAGCTTGGCGGTCAGGCGTCCCATGTTTTCATCGCGATTCGTTTGCAGGAGCTGCAGCCGCACGTAGCGCCGTCTGGTGCTCTCACTGAGCAAAGCGCGCGCCTGGTGCAAAAGCTCTTCTCTCGGGTCTTCGCCGGCCGAATTCGGCACCAGCGCCGCCCCCCCAGGGTCTGGGCGCGTCCCCAGGCGGAGCACGGAGATGGCGGCCTGCCACGCGTGCGCGTCGTCATCCAGACTTTCGATGCGCTGTAGGACCTGCATGAGCGCGACCCGGAAATGCGAGGGCTCGCCGCTTGCCAAACTTTGCAGAAAGGCCGACACCAGTCGTTCGCACAGCGACCCAATCTCGACATGGTTGGCGAGAATGGATTGCGAGCGCAGCGCCTTCATCATCGCCTGGATCAGTTTCTCTTTCCGGAGAACCGGATCGCCTATCGATCCTTGGAAGAAGTCGGTCTCATCCAAGGCCGCGGCGCTGAGCATCTCCGGAAAACACCCGCAGGATTGCCTGGTCATCAGCCGGGTGGCCACGCGAACCGTGGTGGGCAGGGCTTCCGGCCCTTCCTCGATCCGTTCGCGGATCAGCTCCAGCGCCCGGTACCCGGTCTCGTAAAGCGGGTAGTGGACACTGGTCAGCGGCGGAATCTGAACCAAAGCCTCAGGCTGGTCGTCGAACCCGGTCACCGCCACGTCCCAGGGAATGCGCAGTCCGACCTCGCCAAGCGCGCGCACGACGCCCAGGGAGGAGAAATCATTGCTGCACATCACGGCGGTGAACTTCACCCGGGATGCCAGCAGGCGGTTGGTGGCACGGTAGGCTTCCTCGTCCCAATGAAGCCCGTATTGCAAGAGTCGCGCATCGTCGCTGAGGTTGAGCTCGGCGACGCCCTGTCGGTAGGCCTCGACCCGGGCGAAGCTGTCGCCGGAGTCCTGCGGATCGCCCGCGATGAAGGCGATCTCGCGATGGCCGTGCCCGACCAAATGATCGAGGGCCTGGCGAATTCCGCCCTCGTTGTCCGGCATGATGGTGGGAATGCCGCTTCCGCTACCGATGAACAGCATGGGGAATTTTCGTTCGCGGAGCTCCCGGATGTACTGGATCCGCTCCTCCGTGCGCAGGGGAGAAAAGACCAGCAATCCGTCGGTGTTCCACGGCCCGACAGGAACGAAGTCGACGTTGTCCTCGATCGTGGGCCAGGCCAGACGATACCGACTTGCGCTCGACTCGTGTCGGATGCCGCAGGCCACGAGCAGATTGATTCCGTTCTCGCGTGCCGCGGTTTGGGCGCCACGGATGATGGGGGAATAGAACCAGCTCGGATTCATCCCCGCGTAGACATGGGAATCCAGCAGGATTCCGACGGTGTGTCTTCGCTTGTTCTTCATCGCACAAACAGCCGCAACGTGTCACAGGGGGAGTTGGCCCATGCACGATTGTAATCCTGTCCGCACGCGCTGGCGAACGTCGATGGCAGAGTGCCCCAGCGGCCTCGTCTACAAAGTGGCCAACGAGATCGGTCGCTGTTACACCCCCCGTAGCGAGCTACTATCGATGGATGGGTCGTTCAGCGACGATGCGGACCTTCGCTTCAGCGCGAAATCGTCGGCGCATCTGCGTTTGGGTGATGCCGTGTTGGCGTTGGTAGATGCGAGACAGAAGCCTGTCGAGGTCCACGGGATCGTTCAACGAGCGCATGACCTGCTCGGGCGTGCGCCATTCGTTCCAGCCCGAGCCGTGCACGGGAATGACCCCCACGTCCTTTGTCCCTTGCCAGGGGGCACTCTCTTGGATCGATCCAGGGATGCGCTGCTTGCGCGCGATGAGTCTCCAAAGGTCAGCACCTCGCGCCGTGAATGCGCAAGTGTCCCAGAGCGCTCCGCGGGCCTTGAGGCGCCTGGCTTGCGAGGGCGAGGCGTCTTCCACCAGCCTGAGAACGGACAAGACTCGGCCATCGAGGGCAGCACCCGGGACGACAATACGACCGCCAGCGGCCACTCCGTTCATCGCCGCACCTGCAACGATGATCGGGCTCGTGGCCAGCGCGAGACCGGCCGCCACCAGCGAACCCGCCAGCACGCTGGCGCCGGGAACATAGTGATAGGCTGGCGCCACGATCACCGCGGCATCAGGGGCGCGCGCCAGAACCTGCCCGAGCGCGAGCAACAGGTCAACCGCCGGACCGCGATCGAGCGGACGAGCCAAGATCCCGATGCCACGCCATGGACGTAGCTGTGTGCGAGCAAAGTCCTCGTACTTGGTCGAGACGACGACGGAAACCCGTTCTGGCGGCACGAGCGCGGCGTACGACGACACGGTCTGCTGCAGCAGGGATCCGTCGCCCGCGATCAGCGCGAGCTGCTTGGGCACCGCCTCGCCCGACAGCGCCCGGGTGAGCGGATCAAGCCGGGAGTCCTCGGCGCCGGCCAGGATGATGATGTGCGGTTCTCCGGAGGTGAACATGGAAACGCTCCTTCCTCAGATGGCCAGATAGCCGCCGATGTTCTCGCGGAGGGCCAACCGGGCTCGATGCAGCCTCGTCTTGATCACCTGCTCGGACACCCCCAACGTTCGGGCCGCCTGGAAGGTCGAGTGCCCATCGATCTCCCGAGCCTGGAAAACCAAGCGCAACATGTCGGGCAATTTGTCCACCGCGCTCCGGATTTCTTGTTGCAATTCACCCAAGGCCAAGTGTTCGTCAGGTTGAGTTGGTCCGGCCAAGCCAGCGTCGTGGTTCGAATTCGCGATCTCGGCCTCCAGATCGCCCGGCAGAGCACCGTTGAACGTCGGTCTGCGGCTGCGCGCGCGCAGGAACATCAGCGACGCATTGGCCGTGACCCGATGAAGCCAGCTGCTTATCTGCGCTCGCCCCTCGAATCCCGGCAGCTTCCGCCAGGCCGTCACGAACACGTCTTGAAGAATCTCTCGAGCGTCGTTCTCGTCGCGTACGAAACGCATGGCCAAGTGGAACAGCCGCTCCTCGTGCCGGTCGAACAGCCTCCGGAGTGCAATCACATCCCCCGTTTGTGCTCGCGCGACCAGCAACTCGTCAGGCGCGAATTCGCCGTGGTCACGGGGCATGGCGGTCGAAGCCTTCCGCGGCGCTGAACGAGTCGAAAGCGGAAGAAGGGGATTGTCACGAGCAGGGATATTCATGTTTCTCGTTTCAAGGTTGGTGTTGGTTGGGGTCGCCAAGGACGGCTATCGCGGCCATCTCGGCCATCGCATGCAACGCAATCCCCGTGCCGGAGATTCAGTTTCGAGACTCCTCGGCAATCATCCCGACTTAGGGATTCTCCATTCTCTCTTGGTAGCAAGGCACCAGGTTCGAGTCACCGGACGGTAACGCCGCAGGTGAAGAAGGCGGTCGTCACCGTAGTCGTGACCGTGGCCGAGCGCTGGCTGAGCGGATTCCCCGCGGCTACAGTGCCCTGGCTGACCAGCTTCGCCGGGCCGCGCTGGATCGCAGGATGCTCTCCCGTGCTCGGAGCGTCCAAAGCGTCCAAAATGTCCGGCCACGGCCACGGTGGCGGCCACGGCCACGACGACCCTTCGTCGCCCTGCCACGCGAGGGACTTAGCCTTGAAACGAGGCCCTTCAGCCCGCCGCCCCGCGACGTCGCAGCGGGAGGAGAAGGCGGTGCCGACCGAGGGATGGCGAAGGAGACGGCGGAGAAGCCGGATCCAGCAGGGCTGCATCCGGAGGCATCACCGAAATGGGCGGAGAGCTCGCAGGAGGTACGACGGTGGAGCAGACCAGGAAGGCGGGCGGCTGCAGCTGCGGCGTCTCCGGCGGAGGTCCGGTACATTGCCGCGAACATCTCGTCGCGCTGCTGCTGCCCGCGATCTGGATATGCAGACCACGAGGCGAGCGTCCGCCTAAATAGAAGGCAAAGCGGGGGAACCGCAGGCCCGCAAAAGCCCCGGTTCCCCTCCTAAGGACCCGCTCGAAGATAATGTGTTGAGTTGGGCGACGAGGCACCCGCCCGGCAAGGCGCGACGAGGAGGAATACTCGACGCATTGCGACGAGGAGCAACGCAGCCGGGCGGGATGGACCGTCGCCCAAATCTGTACAGTTATCTTCGAGCGGGTCCTAAGCTCGGCCTATTGTATCAAAGGTGGATTCGCGTTCTGGGCCAGCTCCAATGCTTGCGCAGAAAACCACGCCCCCGCCGCAGGATCGACCATTCCCCAGAGCGGGTCGAAGGTGCTCTGGGCGCCGCTCGCGAGATTCCATGGATTGTACAGCGAGTAGTCCCACGCGCGGACGCCGCCGGCGCTGTCGCACTGACCGTCCGACTCGCCAGGCACCTTCACCCAGAGGTAGGCGTCCAGGAGCGCAACGCCCGTGTTGGCAGACGGGCGCAGACCGACGCCGGCGCCGGGAGGATTGCACCAATTGCCGCTCGCGAGAGTACCGATGACGCTCGCGGGTTGGTTGTAGGGAGCGGCGGCGTAGGGGGCCGTGTTCAGCGTGCCCCGCCCATTGCGGCTGGTATCGACAATGAAGTGTGTCGTCGCGGCGGCCCCACCCATCATGTTCTGCAGGCTGGAGGTGACCGTCGCCGCGTATGCCGGGCTGTAGTCGACGGCGTAGTTGAGATCCTGGTTGTACTGGCTTGGGCAATAGTCGAAATGTCCCACCGCCCACGATGCCCCCGCCGTGTTCAGGATTCGTAGAGCGAAACAACATCTGCGCGCAGCTCGAGATGCCTCGGCACGACAGCAGCCTTTGACTAGATCCAAATCGAGAATCAGGCAAGCGACTTCTTATCAACTTCTTGGGGAGCTTCGATGTCAGCCTTGGCCGCCAGGCCATCACCTGGGGCTTCGCCTCGTTGTTCCCCATCGCCGATCTATGGACCACCTTCAGCCCCTTCGAGCTCGACACCTCGCAAAAGCGCGGCGTCGATGCGCTTCGCGTCCTTTACTCCCATTCGTCCTCGCTGGAATTCGAGGGCGTGGTGGCCGACCGGGGCACGCTGGCGGATCTGTCTGCCGGCTTGCGAGCTGTGGCCTACCTGCACGCCGTGGATCTCTACCTCGCCCTGACCAAATAGTGGCGCGAGCTCATCGCCTTCGCCGGCGCGGGTGCCGTCCTTGGCAGCTTCAAGCTGCGCGCCGAGCTCGCCGGACCCTACGATCTGGACGGCGAGGCGCTTGCGCGTCCGCGTGGCTCGGTCGGAGCGGACTGGCTGAGCGGCCGGCTCACCCTGACCCTGGAGGCGAGCTACAATGGAACTGGCGTGCAGCACGCCTCGGACTACCTCGCGCATCTCACCACCTCGCCGGTGGTCGCACGCGGCGAGAGCTACCTGCTCGGTCGCTGGTACGCTGGCGCCGCCGCGAGCTGGAAGATCTCGGAGCTGTTCCAGCTCTCGTTCACCACCCTGGGGAATTTGCAGGATCCAAGCGTGGTGCTCGCCAGCGCCCTGACCTACCAGATCGCACAGGAAACCGCGCTTTCGCTCGGGGCGTTCCAGGGCTTGGGCGAAATCCCAGTGGTCGATGCCGCGCCCGAGCTGCGCAGCGAATTCGGCGCGGTGGGTGGGCTCTACTACCTCTCGCTTTCGAGCTTTTTCTGAGCCGCCGAAGGCGCATGTGCTGCCGTTGCAAACGTCAGCCGAGCAGCGTCCCTTTTTCTGTGCACCAAGGGCTCTCGCGGCATAAAGTAGGCACCTCAGCTTGCCTCGGGGGATCTTCGTGCCTATCCGCTATCGCGTTCAGTCTGGTGATTGCATCCTCGGCATCGCGGCCGAGTTTGGGTTCACCGACTGGAACGAGATATGGAACCATCCGCAAAACAGCGACCTGCGCCAGCTACGCACCGAACCGTCGGTTCTCGCCGCGGGGGATGTGGTCTTCGTTCCGGATCGCAAGCCCGAGGTGTTCATGCTTGCGACGGGCAAGCGGCACCGTATCGTCGTCCCCAGACCGCGCGTGGCGCTCCGGCCGCAGCTTCTCCACCTGGATGCAACACCCATCGCCGGGGCGAAATACGCGCTGGCACCGGCGACCAAGCCGCTGGAAGGGACCACGGATGGCAACGGCTGGTTCGAGCAGAAGGTGCCGAACGAACGCGACCTGACCTTGACCGTGAACCTGAGCGACGACGCCGATGGGCCTTGCTACGTCTGGCGCTTGGCCATCGGGCACCTCGATCCGGTCGACACCGACAGCGGCCTGCAGCAGCGCCTGTCGAACCTCGGCTACTGGCCGGCTGGCGAAAACGCTCCCGCCGTGCTGCCGTTCGGGTTGCGCGCCTTCCAGGAGGATCACGACCTCGACATCACGGGCAAGGCCGACCAAGCGACCCGGGACAAGCTCAAGGAGGTGCACGGTGGCATCTGAAGACGACCTGCCGCGCGCCTACCTCGCGCGCGTGCCATTTCCCGCCAGCGGCAAGGTCAGCGCGGTGCTGGTGCCTCGGTCGATGGGATTTCTGGCCGCGCAGGTGCTGTTCGAGGGACAGCCGGCGCTCGGGCGCCAGGCGCAGTTCTTCGAGTACGCAAAGGACGCTGACGACAACAAGGGGAATGCCGTGGGCGATCCCATGACCACCGATGGCGACGGCGTGGCCCGCTTGCCCCGTCTGGTTGCGACCGGGCACTACCTGTGCGAGATCGACGGCCAGGAGCGCGCCATGGTGTCCACCGTCAGCCGCCTCGCGGACGCGTACCCGGTCTATCTGCCGGTCGATGCCGAGGTCGTGGATGCCGAGGCCCACGCGCCGGACGCGAACCCGACCGACGAAGGAGGAAACTGAGCGTGGCCCAGCCGGTTGGGAAGCCATTCTTGCTGCTCCGTCGCATGCCGCGACCGCCGAAAGACGGCGGCATTCCAACCCTGAAGCTCGGCCTGAGCGTCGACGGCCTTCCCGCGAACGCGGCCATCAATGTGTCGCTCGGCGAGACCGACGGAACCGCCGACGGAGCGCGCCGGGCCGAGCGTGAGCTCGGAAAGCTCTCGGGCAAGGTGCTATCCCAGCGCGACTCGCAAGGCGGTCTTGGCATCCAGCCCGACTCGCCCTTGCCCACGCGCGACCAAGCCCTGGCGGATCTCGACGACGACGCCAAGATGAAGACCATCCTCGTATGCCTCGTCTTGCTCACCCAAGACGGGCCCGCGGAAGGCTACTTCCGCCTCAGCGACCAGGACGTGGGCAAGCAGGAAGGCGACTATTGGGAAGTCCAGGTCAAGGGCAAGTCCTCATTCGCCGGCAAGGACTACGACCTGCTCTCGCCACCCGTGCGCATGGCCCACATGCCGCGCGCGGTGCCACGTGGAGAGGCGACCTACTTCCCACGCACCGGCAATCGACTGGAATTCTACAACGATGGTTGCAAAGACCAGACCGGCAGCGAGGGCGCCTTGAAGGACATGGTCGACGCCATTCGCGGCGCCAAGAACTTCGTGTTCGTGGTGGACTGGTCGTTTCATCCGCTGTTTCGGCCATCACGCGCGGGCGACGGCGCGGACGCCAGCATCGCCAATTGCATCGGCGTGGAGCTGGTCAAGAA
Organism: uncultured delta proteobacterium; assembly: GCA_963824555.1. Lineage (GTDB taxonomy): Bacteria > Myxococcota_A > Polyangia > Fen-1088 > Fen-1088 > Fen-1118. The sequence continues at coordinate 73,464 of CAWGPW010000030.1, forward strand.
GGCCACGGCGGGAGTCACCACGGCGATCTTGACCTGGGATCACACGGCGGTCATCGCATCCGATGCTCAGAACGACGACGGCGACCATGTTCTGGCTGCTATTGCCAAGCAATCCCACGCGTCTTTCACCCACGAAGCCGGGGACGATTCGAATACGGGAAATGTGAAGGACGCGGCGATGGCCGGTCTCGTGGCGGGCGCAGGGGCTGCCGCCGTCCTTGAGGGCGCCAAGCTCGCCGACGACCACCGCGTGGGCTCGGGAGTGGGCAAGGCTGCCCATGGTCTTCACGAGGCCACCAGCAACCCGGCCGTCGCTGCGGCCGTCATCGGCGGGACGGCCGTTGTGGCGGCTATCGGAGAGAATGTTCTCTTCGGCTCGGCCGAGCTGCCTGCCAACCTTTACTGGCGCAAGACCTCGCGCGCGGGGGCCGTCGGATCCATCACCAAGAGCCATCACCAAAAGATGGTCGTGGTCGATTGCGAAGAGTCGGACGGCCGCCGGGGCATTCGAGCCTTCCTGGGCGGCCTGGACATGACCAAGGGGCGCTTCGACTTCGCCGAGCATCCGGTTGCGCCCGCGCCCGGCGATGGCAAGGGCGACGAGCAGACCTGGGCTTACGCGCAGCAGTGGAAGGTCGACGGGTGGCACCCCAAAGACTTGGTCGACGAATGGTACAACGCCGAGACCAACGGCAAACGTGATCTGCCGCGCCAACCCTGGCACGACGTGCACGCAAAGCTCGACGGACCTTCCGCATGGGACTACCTGCGCGAGCTCGTTGGCCGATGGCTGACCATCAGCGGTAGCTCGGCCAAGGACGACCCGGTCTGGAAGGCTTACCTTTCGCTGTGCGACCGCACCAAGTTCTGGCCGCCCGAAGAGCCGTTGCCCGACGGGATCTGGACCGTGCAGGTATGCCGCTCGCTGGAGAAGGCCCACTGGAGCGTCGACCTACCCAAGCGCACCCTCGACGATCTCGAAAAGGGCCAACATTGGAGCCCAGCCTATGGCTTCCATTGGGGTGTCACCGGCGCCGACTACGAGAAGAGCATCTGGGAGGCCTATCGCCGCGGCATCGACGTCGCCGAGCGGTTCATCTACATCGAGAACCAGTACTTCATCGGCTCGGGGAAGCACTGGGACTACGACGATTCAAAGAACGACATTCCGGAACGGCTGGTGAACAAGATTCTCGAACGTCGCGCCGCCGGCAAGGACTTCCACGTGTACATCGTCATGCCCATGTTCCCCGAGGGGAATCCCGGCGACGGCTCGGCCTGCGAGCTGCGCGCCTGTGAGTGGGAAACCGTCAAGTGGATGATCTTCGCGCTCGCCAAAGAGATGGGCGACGACTGGAAGAAGTACCTGTCATTCTACTTCCTGGCCAACTGGACCGACGTGCCCCGCGAGAAGTGGCTGACGAAGGGCGAGCGCAACGAGCGGCTGAAGGCGCACCAGCGCTACATGATCTACGTCCACACCAAGCTGATGATCGTAGACGACCGCCACGTCATTCTCGGAAGCTGCAACCTGAACGACCGCGGCCTCACCGGCGACACCGACAGCGAGATCGTGATGTCGGCCTGGCCGCGGCTGACGGAACGAGACAAGTGCATCGAGAAGGTGCAGGACCTGCGCAAGCGGCTGTGGATGGAGCATCTGGGGCCAGGATTCCCCGAAGGTCTGTGGATGCAGCCGGAGGGCGGAGAATGCGTGAAAGCCGTCAAAACGAGTGCCTTCGCCAACTACCGATCCTTCCGTGAAATGAGCCGAACGGGAACGGAAGGACATCTGTGCTTGTGGAACTACGCCACAACGCGTGACAGCGAGATCGCGGTAAGGGCAGCAGACATTGACCTCGGCATCCCTGATAGTGATCCAATCGGAGGTTCGGAAGACAACGTCTGTCTTCCAGATTCTCCCTACACCGACGCCGACGAGGCAAAGGGCGAGGGCTGGTGCTGGAACGGAAAGTTCAAACTACTTGTCCCGCGCTCCCTGGTTAAATAGTTGGCCGGTCGAAAGGCGGTAGTCGTAATAGTTGACTCCTGGCTTCAGACTCTTCCGGCCGCGATTGGGATCGTAGTTCGCCTTGGCGCCCGAGAGCTCCACTCCGGGAATTGGCCTGTCGGACGCTTCGCCAAGCAGTGCACCTCGAACCCATCCCGCCTCCACCGCATAGACCACCACCTGACCAAGTCGAAGCCAGTTCTGCCGGGCTGTGGACTGTACCTCAGATGACCACCTCATCACCAAAGCTTCATCCGGGCCCTTGGGATCCACGGAGATGTCCATAGGGATCTCTTTAACGAGAGGAATCAGACTCTGCTCCTCCACTGCTGCAAGTCCGCGCTGCACTCCGTAAGAGTTCTCCGTCATCGCAGCAACCGACCATCGCTCAGCATGGCGCTCGGCAAGGCCCACCTCGATTTCCTTCGCGACGTCCGGATCCACGGGCTTCTCCGCCGCGCCACCAGCCCGCACACGCTCGATGACCGCCGCACCAACCGCGCAGCCAGCACTAGCCAAAATCTCGGCTTTGTCCGGACCTGCGGCAACCCACTCGTTGAAGTCCGGCTTTCGGTAGAAACCGAGGCTCTCCTTCAAGTCGAATTCCATCTCCCAGCCCTTCTGCTGGATCTCCGGAGCCTCTCTGGATGACTTTCGCCATGTGCTCACGTTCGCTCTTGTCCGGAAACGCCTCCAACCCCATGGAATGCAGGGACTCCTCGAAGCGGTAGGCCAAGGCGCTGTTCCCCGCGATCTCCGGGCTCGGCAGCTCCAGCCCGGGCGTCCTCATCTTCACGCCTTGCACCCAGACCAGGTCGATGCGCACGGTCTCGCGTGCGCCGGGCTTCTGCGGATCCTCCAGCTTGTGCTCGACCTGGGCGGCGATGTCCATGGCCTGCTGGATCGAGGCCGTGTTCTGGAAGCTCACCGCACCGATGACGTTCTCGCGAAGAGTCCCGTTGGCCTTGAGCTGGTACACCTTCGAGCTCATCCCCTGCTTCTTGGGGTCGCCGCCCAGCAAGCTGTCGGTCAGCATCCGGCGCGCGGCAATGAGCAGGTGCTGCCGGCTCCCGGTGTACGACCGCAAGATGAACGCCATGAACCTCGGTTTGTCGGGGATCGCATTCAGCATCGCCTGCTTGTCCTTTTCGCTCATGCACGCGTGCCCGCACCCCGCCAGGAACAGCAGAAGTCCCAGCACCGGGCAAATTCGCGGACACGAGCGTCTCATTCTCGTCGACACGCGCACCATCCTACGTTCCGAAGAGCCCTGCGACAAGCCTGGCGGCAGCACCCGAAATCCCGCGGCAAGCGAAGCCAAACCGACGCAATCCCGGCGGCCACGTGCAAGACGTCCGAGTATCCGGCATCATTTGGGCAGACAGCCGTCACTCGGGATGGTATGTTGACGGCGCCGTACGTGGAGGCTGGGCTGTGGCTCGGGCTCAACCTTGGTTGCGGCTACTCGTTGGGCGACAGTGGCTTTGCTACCTTTCTCTTTCGAGCTTCTTTGGAGCAGCCGGATGCTCCTTCGACTCTGCCAGTCGGAAACCGATACCACGGACCGTCTGCAACATGTCCGCGGCCTTGCCAAGCTTGTCCCGAAGGCGCTTGACGTGGGTGTCGACCGTGCGGCTCGAAACTTCTGGGTGGTACCCCCAAACCTCGGTCAGGAGCTTCCGCCGCGTACACATGTATCCAGGCGCGTGGACGAGATGGAGAATCAGGCGCATTTCCAAGGCGCTGACGTGAACCTCCTTTCCGTCCACGAATAGCCGGTGTGCCTTTTCATCCACCGCCAAACACCCGACCGTCAGCAGCTCGGGTTTTCCCCCTCGTTTCTCTTCGTCCACCTCCAATAAACTTTCGCGGGTCTTGAGCCGGGCTTCGATGCGAAGAATGAGCTCGCGCACATTGAAGGGCTTGACCACGTAATCATCCGCTCCCGCTTCGAATCCAGCCACGCGATCGGCCTCCTCCACCCGCGCGGACAAGATCACGACAACCGGCCTGCTCGCCGCGGGCATCGTGTGGATGCGCTGACAAATCTCCAAACCCGACATATCCGGCAACATGACATCCAGTAGAACCAGGTCAGGTTCGAGCTCGTGCAGAACGCGAACCGCAGTGTCGCCTCTGTCCGCGACACGAACCTCGTACCCCGATGCCTTCAACGCGTACTCGAGCGACTTGCAGAGATCTGTCTCGTCTTCGACGACGAGGAGTCGAGCTCTGCGGCCCGTCTGAGGCTCCATGGTATGGGCACCATCGCACCGCACCTGTTTCAATCTTGTGACAAACGTGAAAACCTTCGGCACAACCGACGCGCAGAAAAAAGAGAGACCACCTGGGGCCAGGAGAGAGTTGTCTTTCCCCAGGTGATCTCTTGCCAGATCCCTGCAGCGCACCTAAACTAACCGCGTGAAATCACGCTGTTGCGATTGGCGAAATGCGCTACGGACTGGCCCCGCCTCCCCTCCAAAATAGGCTAGATGACAAAACCAGCTCACTCGCGGTCGGCTCTCGGATGATAGCGGGTCGCTTGCGCTTGTCTGCAACACTACCGCAACACCGATCGGTGTAGTCCCCACCCGTCACGCCGGCAACAAGGAAGAAACCTTGGCGCTTCGGTGTCGTTGAAGAAAGAGAACGCAATGGTAACGGTACAGGTCGATTCCTCGTTCTACCATTTCCACCACAACCCTTCATAAACGAATAGAAAGGAGGCTGGTCATGCCTAGGGAAATGCAACCATTCGAGCAAGACTTCATTCTCATCACCGAGACCGAAATGCGCGTCAGGCAGGCGACGCAATACACGGGTCTGCCCCCAGCGACCGTGGCGATTCCCGACCAGGATGTCTGGGAATGGGAAACCAGTGGTTTGGACGGCGAGCAGATCGTCGACCAGCCTCTGGACGAAGAGTACACGACGGTCTGGGAGAGCATGCTCGAGCGACTATGACGGACGCTCCTTGCAGCTCAGGACCTTGACCATTCTCCGAGAGCGAGCGTTGGTCAGGGCCTGCTCCAGTAGTAGCCCCAGCATTGCATGAGGCCACCCGGGGTCAGCGCGCAGGTGTGATTCGCGGCCGCGTTGACGACATCGAAGGAGCCCGTGGGCGGGCTCGTTTGACCGTAGTTGTTATAGCCCCAGCAGGCGACGGTCCCATTGGTCTTGACGCCGCAGGTGCTGGTGTCGCCGGCCGTGATCGAGACGAAGCTTCCAGTCGGCGCGTTCGCCTGGTGATACGTGTTATCGCCCCAACATAGGACCGTACCGTCGGCCTTGATGGCGCAGCTATGGGCGGCCCCGGTGGCAACCATGGAAAAGGTTCCCGCCGTGGGCGCGCTGATCTGGCCACTGGCATTCGAGCCCCAACAGGCCAGCGAGCCGCTCGTCGTCACGGCGCACGTGTGACTGCCACCGGCGCTGACCGAGGCAAAGGTCCCGCTCGGTACCGTGTTTTCTCCGCTGGAGGCCGTGCCCCAGCAAGCCATGCTGCCATCCGATCTGACCGCGCAATTGTGATTGGCACCGGTGCTGAGCGAGGCGAAGGTCCCCGAAGGCATCGAAGCGATGGATGAAGAAAGCCCCCAGCAGGCCAGCGTGCCGTCGCTCTTGAGGCCACACGAATGACTGGCGCCGGAATAGACCGAGATGAAGGTTCCGGTAGGCGGCGTGCACTCTCCGCTCGAAGACGTGCCCCAACACAGGACGCTACCATCGTATTTGACCGCACAGGTGTGGGTGGAACCCGCACCGACGCTCCGATAACTACTCTGGCGCGGGCTCGACTGTCCGTAGGTATTGTCGCCCCAGCAGACGACCGTGTTGTCGCTCCTCAAGGCGCAAGTGTTGTAGCCGCCCGGGGCGACCAAATTGAACGTACCGGAAGGAACCGAGGTTTGGCCGTAGGCATTTTGCCCCCAGCACAACAGCGTGCCGTCGCTCTTCAGGCCGCAGGAGTGGTATCCCCCAGACGCAAGGCTGGCGAAGGTTCCACTAGGAGCTATCTGCTGCCCGTATTGGCCGCTAACCGTGGCGCCCCAGCAGACAGCGGTGTGGTCGGTCTTGAGGCCGCAGGTGTGTACGATACCTCCCGCCAACGACAGGAAGGCCGTGCTCGCCGGGACATTGGTTTGTCCGTTGGTATCCAGCCCCCAGCAGGTGGCGCTGCCGTCGTTTCCGATCGCGCAAGAGTGGTTGGCGCCAAGCCCAATCCCGGCGAATGGACCGACGGGCGCGGAGGTTTGGCCGCTGCCGTTCGAACCCCAGCACAAGACGCTCCCGTCGGTCTGAAGCCCACAGGCGTGGCTGTAACCACTGTCCACGACCGTGAAGGTGCCGGCCGGCGGCGTCGATTGGCCAGCACCGTTTTGGCCCCAGCAGCCCAGGGTCCCGTCCGACTTGATACCACAGACGAAGTACTGCCCTGCCGCGACGGCCTGATAGGTGCCCGCGGGCGGGTTGGCTTCTCCCACCGTGTTCATTCCCCAGCAGACGATGCTGCCGTCCGGCTTGAGGCCGCACGCGTGATTCGTATCGGAAGAGAGTCTCGTGAAGACCGGCAGACACTCGCCCTGCGACACCATGGAGTAGCCCGACGCGCACCCGCTGGCAACACAAGTACCCGTACCGTCGCTGTGGTATCCACTGGAACAAGTACCTGTGGAACGGCACAGGTGGTCCCCTCCATCGTGGAACCCGATGGCGCAATCCACGCAGACCACCGCGCTCTTGTCCGTACCGCACACGCAGCTGCCTCGCACACCGCAGCTTGTGCCTGGAGCATTGTCGAGCACTCCGCAACCGCCACAGGCGTTGAGCCCCAGGTCGCTACAACTGACAGAGGTTCGATCGGCGCTGCACAAATAGGTTCCGCAAGCCCCGCAAGCCGTTCCAGGGATGTTGCCGAGTGTTCCGCAGCCGCCGCACGCGTTTTGCCCTGGGTCGTTGCAACTCACCATGGTCTTATCCAAGCTGCAATCGTAGTGACCGCACGTACCGCATCCGGCGCCAGGCGCATGCGCAAGGGCGCCGCAACCGCCGCATGCATTGAGCCCCGCGTCGTTGCAGCTCACCGTCGTCTTGTCCGCGCCGCAGGCGTAGCTACCGCACACGCCGCAGAACGAACCGGGGAGATTGCTCAGAATCCCGCACCCCCCACACGCATTGACCCCTGGATCGTCGCAGCTTACCGCCGTCTTGTCCGCACTGCACACGTAACCGCCGCAAGTGCCGCAACTGGTGCCAGGGGCGTGCCCAAGCAACCCGCACCCTCCACACGCGTTCAAGCCAGCATCGTTGCACAGGACCGATGTCCGATCCGCACTGCACGCATATTGGCCGCAGGCCCCGCACGATGCGTTCGGCGCCCCACTGAGCTCACCACAGCCACCGCAGGCATTGTAGCCGGGGTCGGAACAGGTCACCGTGCTTTTGTCGGCGGAGCAGACGTAGGCACCGCACGAGCCGCAGCTAGAGCCCGGAGAATGTCCGAGACCGCCACAGCCGCCACAGGCGTTGATGTCCGTATCGGCGCAATCCAATACCGGGATGGTGAGCTGCTTCGTGACGCTACCTCCATTGGCTGGGCCGTCAGGATAGTTTACGTCGGTGACCACAAAGGTGAACGTACACACGGTCTCTCCGGGTGTGGCAGCGAGTGTAAACGCAGTAAAGGCGCTGGTAGGATCGGTGAACGAGCCCTGGCAGTCGCTCGACCACGCGTACAGCAGCACATCTCCCTGGGCTCCGATGGCGTTGGCCGAGAGCTCCGCGGTCGCCGAGGTCGTCGTGAAATACGTCCGATCCGCGCTCATTGCGGCGATGGCAGGTCCCGGAGTCAGCAGAAACATGTCGTAGGTTGACTGACCCGTGGTCGAGCTGGTGGCGGTGACGGTGATGACGACCGGGGCACCGGTCGGCGGAAGATCGGCCGAGGAGAAGGTCGCTGCGGAAGTCCATTGGGATGGATCGAGGCCCAGCGCACCGGGGCTCGTCACCGTTGGTGCCGGGCCGAAGGTCGTGGTCCACGCGTAGGACAAAGTCCCGCCCGCCGGATCGGTCGCCGCCACGGCCATCCCGACCACCGTACCCGCGACGAAGCCGGCCCGGTTCTGATAGTCGAGGGTAATCATCGGAGGCACCCGCACCACCACGGGCTGGATGGCCAAGATGAGGTGATTCGTGGTCACGCCACCCTTGGGCTGGCCATTGGGGAAATTGCCATCGGTCACGACCACGGCGAAATCGCAGAAGGAGCCGGTTGCGGAAGGCGCAAGCGCAAAGGTTGTGATGGAGGCATTGGGCGCAGAGAAGGATCCGGGGCATACGGTCGACCAGGCGTAGGTCAGCGGGTCGCCATCGACGTCCGTGGCGATGACGGAGAGACTGGTCACTGCGCCTGGCACGAGCTGCGCGGGATTCGCGGTCATGGCCGTTACGACCGGGTAGGTGTCGAGGTAGGCAGAAATCCCGGCGTTGCCGTTGGCATTGGCTGCGGCTACGGCGATGGCGAACGATGCCGTGTTGCTCAGGCCACTCGGATCGGTCACGGTCAAGTTGATGTTGCAGGCGCCGTCTGAGCTCGGGGCCATGAAGAGCGCGTTCGACATCGATGGCGTGGTATCGCCTCCGGCTGCGATGACGTTGTCGCTCACGATGCCGCACGTCGTGCTCCAGGAGAAGGTCAGCTGGGCGGTCTGTCCTGCATCGGGATCGTGGGCCACGGCCTTCAGTTGGACCAGATCGCCGTAGCCGACACGCAGCGACGACGCCGAGACAGCGTCAATCCAAGGCGCCTCGTCCAAAACGGGAACCACGGGTGCGGTCTGGTTCATGTCGATGACGATGTTTGCGGTGCTGTTCTTCCGGATGACCTGCCCGGTAACCGCGCCGCGATAGATCTCGGTTGGCGGCGTACCGTTGTCGAAGGCGGAGGCGGTGAAGGAATAGTCGACGCCAGCCGGAATATCGCTCGCCAGGGCCGAGAACTGCGTCCCGGTCCGAATCAGCGGAATCACGAGCGGGGCAGGCAATTCGGCCGCCATCACGGTCACCTTGACCTGGGCAACGGTGCTCACTTGCAGCGCTTGCACCGTGACAAGCGCGCTGCCCCTATCCTGCGTGCCGACACGCCCACAACCCGCAGCCAGAACGATGAATGCACCGACCAGCGTGCCAACCCTGGCCTTCCCGCCCCAATGAGGGGTGAACCTTCGTCGCACAGCATGTGACATTGTCAGTGACATAGAATGGCAAAGCAACGTCAACGACAATGTCACCTATTCGCAAAAGTCCGGTGACGGGCATCGTTGCAATTCCGTTGCAATTCGTTCACGCTTGCCAGTTGCCGCGTCTCCGCGGTGGCGAGTCAGGGCCCGACATCGAAATCAAACGCCGCGAAGTCGCTGCCGCCGCGGGCATCGTGCAGCACCAGCCACATGTGAACCAGCCCCGTGGTGTCGGACTTCCAGGTGTTCTCGGCGAAGGTGGTCTCGTTCTCGTTTTCGCCCCTGCCCGTGATGTCGTGTTCGAAACTGCCGCCCGTGGCGTACCACGAGACGCGCATCGACTCCCAGTGGTACACAAGCTGCTGGGTGACAACATCAAGGGCCGGATATTTTTCAACGGAATCCACGGGCCAGTTGGCCGCGAGCGAAACGGTCTGCCCGCTGCCGACCGGAATCGGGGCCCCTGCCACCGGGGTCGCGGCCACATCGACCGGAGCGGCGCCAGCGCTTTGCACCGTCAGCGATGTCAGGACCGGGTTGTTGTTGAGCGTGTAGTCGCGGTTGTATTGCAGGACGTCCGGGAGCTTTGCATTGGCCAAACCGCACTGGACCCGCTGCAGGAGAAACGAAATGAGCGAATCGCCGGTGGACATGTCTGCCCGGCGCAAGTTTTCCGGAACCAGCAGCTCGACCCGCAAAGGCTGGTAGTACCCGCCCGTGACGTCGGGGTCGCGCGGACGAATGCTGGGCTGGCCATCGACTGCGGGCGGCGTGCTTGGGCCGAATAGCGCACACGCGTTGGCCGCGGCAGGTGCGGAATACGTGGTGGCGGAGGTACCGACCACGCCCGGCAGCAGAAACGGGTCGAGGCAATTGGAGCTGACGGCATTGTTCTGGGTCGGGGGCTTGGGCTGATCACACATCACCCACAGCAAGGGATCGGAAATGTCCGCCGCCGGCGCAGGTCCCGGAACGCGCCCGCTTACGTCCACGGCCAGGGCTTCGTAGGAGACCACCGTGCCTACGGTGGGATCGACCTCCGCTGGCACACCCTTCACGTCCAAGATCGTCGGACCATTGATGAGCGAGATCGGTGGGCCGACCTCAGGGCGGCAAGCCGTGAACGAAACCAGAAGGGTGAGAGCTGAGATGCATGTCGGTTTCATCAGAACTCCATGCGCGCCCCGACCACGGCCAAGATCGGGAGGCCAGTAATGTAGCTCCTCTGCGAAAAATCGGCGCTGTAGATGATTTCTTCCGGGTTCTTGCGATTGGTCACGTTTTGCACGTCGGCAAAGATGTTGAATTTGAGCCGCCGGTACACGAAGGACTGCTCGACGCGCACATCGAACGAGTAGAACGCCGGGAGGCGGATCGAATTCTGGGCGCCGTAGATGGGCTCGTACACTTGAGACGAGCTGTTGAAATAGGCGCCGATCACGGGCGTCCGCGGCGCGCCGGTCGTGTAGCGGAAGCGCGCGCCGGCCTGAAAGCCGTGCGTGATTTCATAGCTGGCCAGAACCGCCAGGACGTGGGTTTGATCGTAGTCGAAGAGCCGCCAGTCGCTATCTGGACGGTCCTTGCGTTCGCTGCGGATGATCGAGTAAGAGATCCAGCCGAAGAAGCCCTTGGCCAGCTCCTGGCGCAGGAGCACCTGGGCGCCATAGCTGTAGCCAATACCCGTCTGCAAGAGAGACTGCCCCACGGGAGGCGAAGACAGGCCGCTGCGGGCCACCAGGTCATAGAGCCTCTTGTAGAAGCCAATGGTTTCGAGATTCAGCGTTCCCGTGAGCTTGTACGAGCCACCCGCGCTGACGTGGACCGCCGTGGAGCTGGTCAGGTGCGGGTTGCCGAACACCGGGCTCAGGTCCTCGACCGCGGGTGGTTGCCCGTAGATGCCTGTTCCGGCCGTGAAGCTCAGCTTGTGCGTGGCCCGATAGGCGACCGAGAACCTGGGATTGGGGATCCAAGCGAGCGGTCCGGGTAGGGGATTGCGAGGCAAATCCGTACGACGGTAGCCGATATCAGCTTTTTGGTAGCTGTGCGGAAGCTCCAAGCTGCCATCGATGACGGTGGGCTCGAGGCGAAATCCAGGAATGAGCGTCCACCGTCCCAAGTTGATCTCGGCGAAGGCGTAGGGCGCGGCGGAAAGCATGTTGATCTTCCAACGGTCGGCGGCCAAGTCGGTGCCGGGAGGCTGTCCGAACACCGTGATATCGCCCTCGCGGGCCGGCAGCTCGAGCGATCCCACGCGGTCCGCCGTGCTGCTGCGTCCTTGGAAATCCATGCCCACGGAAAGAACGACCATGCTGGCGACACGCCGGCGATAGGAGGCACGCACGGCGTATTGCCAAGCGCTCACGTTGAGAAGCAGGGGGGTACCCCCGAAGTTCCAAGCACTGTTGTTGACGTCGTAGCCGAACGAGGGCGTCAAGACGACGCTGGAACCATCGGGGAACAGGCGCGTATAGCGCACGATGAAGCGGCGGTAGAGCTGATCCGTATTCTGGGTCTTCACTTCCAGCGGATCGTCGGAGGGAACGACCCGGCTCAGGCGATCGTCCGAGGCCAGGAAGGTCGCGGATACCTGCTCGTCCTTCCCGAGTCTGAGCACGGCACGCGCTTGATAGTCGTCGTAGCGGGGAATGGGGAAAAAATCACCCACGTCCTTGGACACCACGGTCTTGAGGGTCTTGTCGAGGTAGCCGTAGCGTCCGGAAACGGCAAGGCTCAACTTGGGCGTGATTGCTGCTTTGACCATGCCCGAAACATCGACCACGTCGCTGGCCACATACCCGTGCACGCCCTCATTCCCCGGATCCTGCAATTCGATGCGCACAAGTCCGCCCAGACCGCGGCCGTATTCGGCCCCGAACGATCCCGGCGACAGGTCGATGGAGCGCACAAGGTCGGAATTGATGGTCGAGCGCATGCCGCCCACGTGGTACAGCATGGGAATCTCGACGCCATCGACGTTCACCCGCGTGTCCTGCGGGGCCGAACCCCACACGATGAGCGCGCCCGAGCCGAACGCCGAACGCCCGACGCCGGGTAGGTTCTGCACCACCTTGAGGGTATCGCCTTGCGTCCCGGGAACGCGCTTGGCCTCCTCGGTGCGCACACGCGTCTCGACCACCTCCTTCTTGATGCGCGGGGCGCGCACCACGGCCTCCTCGTCCACGTCCTCCTCTTTAGGCTCGACCATGTACTTGACCGTCTTCTTCTTACCCTTGGTGATTTCTTCCTCGGTCTTGATGGTTACGAGCTCACGCGACGACAGCTCGATGGCGTGCATGCCGGGCGCCACATCGGTGAAGGCGAAGGCGCCGTCCTTGTCGGTCACGGTTTCGACGTTCAAGTCGAGGATCTTCACCTTCACACCGCGCGCAGGCACGCTGCTGAAGCGGTCGCTCACCACACCCTCGAAGTTGATCTGCGGTCCGAGCGAAACCATCACCTCCTTGACCACGAATTTGTAGGCGTAGTGAATCTTCACCGGTACCGGCGTGCCATCCAGGGTCGCCGGCTCGAATTCGAACTGCTTGACCGCGGCAACGGCGGCGGCGTCGAAATCAGGGCCTGCCGGCGAGACGACCTCGACGCCGCCCACGTGCCCGGTTTCCTCCACGTCGATGGCGAGCACCACGCGGGCCTCGATGCCGGCCTTTTCCTTGTCCTTGGGGTAGACCGCCTCGACGAACTTCTTCAGCTTGGGCGGCCGCAAACCCTTGTTCACCTCGGGACCCTCGCCAGACGGTGTCTGAGCCTTCGCGGTCAGGGTCATCCCCGCCGCAAGGACCAAGGTGGCGGCAACTGTAAGAAGGCGCATCGTCTCTCGCTCTAGGGATAGTCGAATTCGAGCACGGTGACGCCGGCGCCGGCCGCCTCTCCACTTCGGGTGGCAGCCTCGGTGAGAACCCCCGAAGCCTCGCCCTTGCTTACCCCTGGAGTCGAGGCGTAGGCCCACCAAGCCGCAGAGGTCTGCCCGCACAGCGAGGCCGCAGCCACGCGAACGACATAGTGCCCGACCGGCGGCGCCTCCTTCCAAATCACGTCTTCTTGGTCGCGTCCGTCGATCTGGCAGTTGGCGTTGGAATCGAAGTCCAAGGTTCCGTCCGGTGTCTTGGGGTCGGCGCTGCGCGCCTTGCTCCAGACTTCGACAAAGCCGGCGGCGTTGTTGGCAGGAACGAGGACGTGCAGATCGAGATCCGTCGGCGTATCCCATTGTAACGTGACGGCCAGCGTGCCGGTGATGGTCGATGAATCGAGGAAGAGCGACTGGATCGTGGCTTCGCCGAAGTTGCCGGCGTTGTCCACCCCACGAACCGAAAGCGGAAGCGTCGTCGTGCCATCGGCACTGACCTGGAGCAGGGGGCTATCCCAAACGTCGCGCGAGATCGAAAGACCCAATGCGAAGTTGAACGACTCGGGATCGCTTTGAACAGGATCCAGCGCGGGCACCTGCCAGTAGGCCACGTCTCCGGCAACACCGAGGGCGACCGCGTTGGCGTTGGGACCGACGATACCCTTGATGGACTTGTTCGTGACCCCGGCGAAGATGATGGGGTTCCTGGGAAAGATGACGGCTGTTGCGGGGCTCGCACTGGAGGGATCGGAAATCGATCCCCGCATGGCTTGACCACCCTCCACCTGGATGATCGAATTCACCCCGGAAGACGTGTCAGGCGTCCAATTGCAGGCAGGTGTCCCCATGGCACACAGTGCACCGAGCCCGAGCAGGCTGCGAGCGAAACGTACCATCAGAAGCTCACCTCACCGCGCACGAGAACGGCATCGTCGGCCAGGTTGGCCGGCATTCCGGTTACGCTCAGGCCCAAATGGTTGCGATTGTGGTCGTATTCGACGAGCAATCTTCCCCACGGCGCCACGCAGGCGGCAACCACGGCAAGCGTGGAATAGCTGGCATCGGTGGGGACGGGACTGCCCTTCGCGTTCTTGTTGGCATCCTGGTCGGGATTGTAATAGTCGTAGCGCACGCCCAGCCGCCAGCGGCCGTACTCCTGGATGAGAGAGACGTAGTATCCCAATTCGCGAAAGTCCCGGCCCGCGACGCCCGTGGGGTCGGCGGGCAGAATGGCGCGATCGAGGTCGTTGGCCAGATAGAATTCGGCGGCAAGACTAGTCCTGAGCAAGGGCGAGAGACGCACCGAAAGAGCCAAATCCGCCCCGAATGCCACGCGTGTGAAGCTCGATGAGGGCGACGCCGCCAGGCCCGGGCTTCCCGTGACCTCTCCCTGGGCAACGATCCCGTTTTCGTCCGCATCGTTCCACTGCAAGGTGGGTTTGCTGGAAAGCGCCCCGGAATGAAAGCCCGTGCCTCGTAGGCCAGAAATCCCCCCCGTGACATCGATGTTGGTGATGGACTGTTCCACTCCCACGCGACCCAAGATATCTTTCTGATGATTGGGATCGATCCCACCGAAGCTGCTGCCATCGATGGGCTGTCCGTTCATCACGCCGAGGGCGTAGCGGATGAACTGCCAGCCACCGGAAAGCCGCGCCCCGAGGTCGAATTCACCGGGAAATAGCGCACGGGCCGCCGTGCTGCGCTCCATGAAGAGGCGATAGCGGTCGTCCTGCGGGACTTCCTGGCCAAACGGAATTCTGAACATACCGATGGTTCCTCGAGCCACCGGCGGCACGGTGTCACTGCTGCCGGGCCATTTGACCGAGGCCTCCGCGTCGAGCACCCGGAATGCCGGCCCATTGACGGTGTTGCCGTCGATCTCGATCCGACCCTCTCCGAAATGACGATCCATCGTCACGCCCAGACGTGCTCGCCGGATCAAGAACCGGTCCTGATTCAGCGTCTGCCCGCCAGCCCCGAGCTGGTCCTCCGACGATTGACGCGTCTGATAGTCGGCCTGCACGTAACCGTAGAGGGAAACGCCGGCAGCGCCGACGCCAACCGAGGCGGGCGTGTTCCGTTCGCGCTCGTCCTCATGTGCCGCGGCGTCTTGCAAAGCCTTGTGCAAGCGAAGCGTTTCGGCCTGGCGTTCGTTGCTGTCGGCGGCCAGACGCTTGTCCGCCTCATCTCGGACGGCCTCGATGGCGGCGGCGTCTTCCTTGCGGATGGCCTCCTCGCGTGCCTTGGCCGCGGCCTCTTGATCGGCTAGGCGCTGCTCGAAGTCCGCCTTCATCTTCTCTATCTCGGCCATGGGATCGGGCGCGGGCTCGGCATCCTTGGCCCTTTTGTGGCCACCCTGTGCAGACGCCGGACTCGCCAGTAGGCATCCGAACAGGGCTAGCGAGAGAGCCAGGTCTCTTCGAAGGCAGAGACCCTGCCCGAGCTTCACAAAGGTTGACTCCATCACGGTTTACAGGTCTGCCAGGCAGCGGGGTTCTGGCGCGCCACGACTGTTCCACCACCTTGACCTGGGCCCGGGGGATTGATGATGCAGCCATTCACAGTCATCGCATCCTCGTCGCAGCCCGCATCAGGCCCCGCTGGCGCAGTGTCGTAGGCGGGAGGAGCAGTATCGACTGGAATGGGAAGCGAAGTGTCGGGACGGCCGCCGATGTAAGCGTCCGTCTTGCCTCCACTGGTTCCCGACCCGCACGCGGCCAAGAGCAGACCTCCAAGCAAGCCACCAATCAATCGTCTGTGCATCGGATTCTCCTCCTGCTCGCTTGCCGGGCTAGTTGACCTGCTCGCAGTAACCGTGGCTGCAAATCTGCCCTGCTTGACAGGTCAGCAGGTCCGTGCAGGCCACGCATCCCGGAATGCTGGTCTTGCCGGTGGCCAAGATTTCATAACTGCAATAACAGGGTTGGGCTGGATAGTAGTGTTTGAATACCGGCAGATCGGAGTCCTTGGTTACCCTCATCGCGCACTGGGGGACCACGCCGCCGGATGCGTAAATTGCATTGATATCGAAAGGAAGCTGCAGCGAGGGATCGACGGGATTCCCTTGAAACCAGTCGATGACCTCTTTGGCGGCGGGATTGGTTGGCACGCCATTGCCGTCGACGGCGGCCACCAGCCTCAAGGTACCTTGCAGGGTATAGCGTCCCTCGATGATATTGATTTTGTCGGTGCCGGTCATGCTGGAATCCGGCCAGTAGGCCAGCGTCTGGTTCACACCCCGCACCTTGAGCCCGCGCACCAGATTCCGGTCCAGGTCATAGAATTCCGTCGACGTGTAGCCGATCGTGCGATCGGGCGAGATGGCCGAGCCGACGAGATCTTCCACCATCTGCTCGGCGGTGATGGTGTTGTTGCAGCCCTGCCCAATCAAGGGCAACAGGGACGCAGCGTTGGGGAACCCGATTCCCCGCGCAAACAGCTCGCGCATACCGCTATTCGTGCAGTTGTAATCGAAGATGAGCGCGCTATTCGTGAAAGTCAGGATGCCGCCGCCGCCTCCGCACACGTAAAGGTCCTGCAGCTCCTCGGCCATGATATCGTTGTAGTACGTGTAGGAGCTGGCCACGACGGGCACCAGGCCCTGGACCGGGCCGGAAAACTCGGCAAACCCGGCCGGCAAGGATACCGGAACGCCTGTCCCCTGGTATGATTTCGAGCAGCTCGAGAACCCCACATCATTGATCACCAGATCGGGAATCTGGCCGAGCGTCGAGTTGCACGTGGTGGAGATGACCTTGCCCGGCTGATTGGGGTCTTCGCTGTAGTGCGTGTACACGTCCCGCGAAAGGGCCCCCCCCGCAGGCGGTGGGTAGGCGAGATTCCAGGCCGAGCTGCAGCCCTCGCTGTTCTCGTTCCACAGTAGGGTTACGCCGACCTTCGTCAACCGCGCCCCGAAAAGCCGGATGACCGGGACGACCGCCGTCGTACCGGCCATATACACCGTATTCGTCAGGGTCGAGCAATCGGGAACGCTCCCCTGCGCCAAAGCGAGTCGCCCGGGTGCGGTGACGATGGCCATGCAAAATCCTGTGATACCGATGATCTTTGCGCGAGTCATGCGAGAGAGACCTCCGCTTGCCTTAGGCACGGACTGCCTATAGCAACGGCAGAATTGCCCGGTCAACACAAATGGTCGGCGGTGCGCACCTGTCGCATTTCCGTCACTAATCTGTTGCGTGCATACCCATGCGAAGAGCCACGCCTTTGCTGGTTCTCACGCAGGGGATGATGGATGTGCCCCAATAGGGAAAGGGGCGCCCATTTCTAGACGCCCCCCTTCAAGCTAGGCTAGCCGGCCGCAAGGCCAGCTAGTCTTTCGACCCGTTCAACTAGGGAACGAGGCCAGCAACGTAGCCGCTGTTGGACGCTGCCGTGAGGGTGACGTGGCTCCCCGTGAGCGAGCCCAGCGTCATGGTGCCCGAGAAGTTGCCACCGAAGGTGACCTTGTTGCTCGCGGCGGTGGCGACCGTCAGATAGGCGGCGTTCTGGTTTCCGGCCGCATCGCCGTAGCTCTGGGCGCAAAGGACTGCGCCAGTGGCTCCGGAGAGCTGGACCGTGAAGGCGTCGGTCGAGGTGTTGCCGTTCGACGCCAGACCACCGAGCCCGGTGAGGGTCCCCGTGAAGGCGCCGCCCATGAACACGTCGCCACTCGACGACAGGGCCAGCGACAAGACAGCCTGGTCGAAGGCGGCGTCACCGAAGGTGAAGCCCCACATGGCCGAAGCCAGGCTGGAATTCAGCTTGACCACGAAGCCATCGGTCTTGCCGGTGGAGTTGAGGATGCCCACGGGGGCGCCGAAGTCGGCGTTGACGCCAACGCCCACGTCGCCCGCGATGACGACGTTCGAGCTGCTGTCCACGGCGATGCCCAAGACATCGGAGATGGCAGCGGCGCCCCAGGTCTTGGCGGCCACGACCGTGCCGGTGTTGTTCAGCTTGGCCACGTACGGGAGGCCGAGCGTGGTGCTGGTGGCCACCGTGGGAAGATCGAAGCCGGTGCCGAAGCTGAGCGTCCCGTTGTAGTTACCCGCGATGTACACATTGCCAGCGGCGTCGATAGCCACCGATTGGCACTGTTGATCGCCGGCGCCGCCGAACATCTTGCCCCACACCACGGCGCCCGTGGTCGCATCGACCACGGCCACCACGATGTCGGTGCTGCCACCGAAGGCCGTCGCGGTGCCGGTGAGCAGACCAGTGTTGGTGGTGCCGGTCCCGTAGAGCCCAGGCGACCTGCCGGTCTTGCCGCAGAGAGCGACGAGGTTGTTGGCAGGATTCGAGGCCGAGGCCAAGAACGCACCCGTGCCGAGGTCCACGTTGTGCGCCTTGATGGGCGTGATTTCCGGCATGACCGAGGCAGCGCTGGCCACCACGAAGTAGTTCATCGGTGCACCGATGGCCAAGGACGACTTCGAGAGGAAGTCGACGTTGTCCGTACCGCCGGTCGCAGCAACCACCGATGGGGTGAAGTCGATCTCGGTGACGTAGACGCCGGCCACGAGCACGTTGCCGTTCTGGGTGGCGGCCACGAGGTTACCGGTCTGATCCGCACCGCCGACGTAGCCGAAGGTGAAGCTCTGGGTCGCGAGACCCGTGGCCGGATTCAGCTTGTTCAGGTAGGCATCCGAGCTGCTGGTCGAGCTGACTGTGCCGGCGCCGAAGTTGAACGGGTTGTAGATCGAGCCCGTGCTCCAAAGCGTGCCGTCGGCGGCGCTGGTCAGGCCGGAGAGCAGCGGGTCGGACTGGGTCCCGAAGCCCGGGGCCAAGCAGATCTTCGGGTCGCAGGAGCCGGTGGCCGGCGTGCAAACGAAGCCCGGGTTGCAGGAGACCGCAGTGCCGCCGCAAGTGCCAGCGGTGCAGACATCACCCGTGGTGCACAAGCTGTTGTCATTGCAGGTGGTGCCGTCGGCCACGTTGCCAAGGCCGCAAGCGCCGCTGGTGGCGTTACAGGTCGCGACCTGGCACGCATTGCCAGCTGGGCAGACCTTGGCGGTACCGCCGCACACGCCGGCCGTGCAGACATCGCCGCTGGTGCAGGCGCTGCTGTCGTTGCAGGTCGTGTTGTCGGCCTTGGGCGCGAGCGCGCACAGACCGGTCGCGGGAACGCAGGCGTTGCTGTGGCACTGATCAGCGGCGTTCGGATCGCAGGTGACCTGGGTGTCGACGTGGCAGACACCAGCGAGGCAGGAGGCGGCCTGGACGCACTTGTTGGCAGCACCCGCGGTCGCGGTGCAGTTCGTGCCGTCGGGCTGGCCGTTGCACACGCTGTTGAGCGGGACCAGGGTGAAGACATGCGAGGTCGAGGCTCCGGAGGTGCTGCAGGTAGCGGCCACGGTGACCGTCACGACCGAGCCATCCTCGGCGCCAGGCTGCGCGGTGTAGGTCACGGCGCCGGTGAACACGGTCCCATCCAGACCGAGAGCGGCCGGGGTCGTGGGCGTGAGCGCGGTGCTGTCCGAGGCAGTCCAGACCAAGCTGAGCGTGCCGGTGCAGCCCTGGTTGGCCACGATGGCCAAACCGACCACATCGCCACCCTTGATAGTGGTGAGCGACTGGTAGTCGTAGCCGAACACGGGGCCGCCGACCACGGCCGGACCGGAGACCGGCAAGCTGAGGTGGTTGGTGATCACGCCGCCCTTGGGGGTATTGTCCGGGAAGTTGCCGTCATCCACGCGCACGAGGAAGGTGCACTCGCTCATGGTCGAGGTGCTGGCGAGCGTGAAGGTGGTGGTAGCGGCAGTGGCCGAACCAAAGGTGCCCACGCAGGTCCCGCTGTTGTCGGCGTTCGGGCCGACGGTCCAGAGGTAATTGAGGGCGTCGCCGTCCGCATCGGACGCGGTCACGGTCAGCGTGGTGGGCTGGCCCTTCATGAGGGGCACCGGGGTCCCGTTGAGACCCGTAATCACCGGGTAGGTGTCCAGGTTGGCCGTGATCTTCGCACTGCCCGTGGCGGCCGCCGAGCCCACCTGGATGGTGAGCGAGGCGACGTTCTTGAGCACGCCGTTGGCATCCGTCACGGTCACGTTGACCGAGCAAGGGCCATCCGCGGCCGGAGCGGTGAAGGTCACCATGGAGGTGCCATCGACCGAGTCGGTGCCCACGGTGTTCGTGGGGGCGCTGATGCTGCCGCAGGTAACGGCCCAGGCCCAGCCCATGGCGGCGGTCTGGCCGGCATCCGGGTCATGGGCGCTGGCCTTGATGGTGACCGTGTCGGTCTGGGAGACCAAGAGCGAGGTCGCGGTGAGCGAGTCGATCACGGGAGCCTCGTTCGAGATGGCGACGCCCGGAGCAACCTGGTTCATGTCGATGATGACCGCGGCGGTCTGGTTCTTGGTGATGGTCACGTTCGTCGCGGCGCCGTGATAGAGCTCGGTGCTGGACGCGTCCTTCGCCGAGGCGGTGAAGACGTAGTTGGTGCCGACAGGGAGATCGCTGACGAGAGCGCCGTACTGGGTACCCTGGCCCACCAGGGGAACGGTGAGCGGGGTGGGAATGCCACCCGTGATGGTGACGGTCACGCTCGACACGTCAGCGGTTGAGAGCATCTTGGCGGCGTTGATAGAAGCCGAGCCCTTGTCAGAGCCTTGGCCCTTGCCACAGCCAACCATACCGATAGCCACCACGCCGAGCGCGGCAGCCATCCATGTCATTCGATTACGAAGCATTGGTGTCCTCCTTGGATCTTTCGATTTACGCAACTGTTTGAGTTATCTGTCGTCTGTCTGAAGTCCCGCCCCCTGGGGTTCCAGGAGGCGAGACACTGTCCTCGACTCGCAACGCCGCCGTCAGGCATCTGGGCTATGAGCTGCCGACTTGCACCTTCTACTGGCAGATACCGCCACCAACGCCGAGCCCGTCATCGACGCAGGTGCCGCTGGTGCACTTCGTGCTCAGGTTGCAGCCGTAGTTCGTGGCCAGGGCCGGCATGACCGGGCAGAAGCCGGTGTTATTGACGGTGACGCCACCACAGGTGAGCGGGGTTCCACTGCCGAGCTGTCCGTTGGCGACGCAGGGATAGCTGGCGTTGCAAGCGTTGTTCGAGGTCTCGTCGCCGATGTTCTGCTTCGGCGTGCCCACGCCGGCAGTCAGCGTCCCGCAGGTAAGGGTGGTATTGTAAGGCGAGATGAGGCAATTGTTGTTGCCACAGGCTCCAGGATCTCCCGGAGTGATGGAGCCTTCCCACTTGGCGTAGAAACCACGGTTGATGTCGATATTCTGCGTTCCGCCATGGTTGATGTCGAAGGTGTCGCCGCCCACCGTGAGCGCGACAGGACATTGGTTGTTCTGGGCGAAATGCCAGAGCGTCGCCTCCTCGTCCTTGCGGCCGGCAACCTCGCCGGGGTTGGTGGCAGGACAGCCGGCCGTGTTGCCGACGTCGATGCCGTAGGGGTTCTCCAGGTACAAGCGGCGGGAGAACAGGTAAGCACCCTTGTAGATGTTGGGCAGGAAGGTCGTGGTGACGGTGTTGATGTTGGTGACGGCGTTGGGATTGCACGGAGCCGTCCTGGAAGACGCGCCCGCGACCCCGACGAGCTGGCCGAGGGCATCGTTGGCCACGCGCAAACCAATCGATTCGGTGATGTCGGCATTGTGCTGGTTGGGACCGGCACAGCCGGCCTTCGACGCTCCCGCCGACCCATTGTCGTTCTCGGAGAGCGCGACGACGACACCCTGCGAGCACTTCAGCGGCTGACTGTACGAGTTGGTGATGGTGGTCCCTCGGACGACGATCGAACCGTTGGCAGGGACGTCGGCGTCGCCAGCCTGGCAGTTTTGGCTGGTGGGGTAGTAGGTGCAGCGGGTGAGCGAGGTCGTGGTCGTTCCCGGCATGCAAGAGCGACGGATGGGATCCAGATCCTCGTTGACAAGATTGGAGCCGGGCAGGTTGGCGTTGCCCTCGGACTTGCCGTTGCACCAGCGGTCGATATTCAGTTTCTCGCGGAAGGTGTCCTGGGTGCCGGACTTGTCGTCGCGGCGCAGGATGTGCTCGATGTGGCCCGAGCCTTCACACGAAGGGCTGCCGAGGTAGCCAAGGAGGCACTCGCGGCAGGGATCCGCGCATTCCGCCGTCGTGGCCTCGCTCTTGACGTTGCTACCCTGGGGATAGCCGCCGAGGATGACGCCCATGGCGCTAAGGACTGGGCTGCCGGTCCCCACCTTCGGGCATTGGGCCGCGCACGTGGCCGGAACGCCATCGTCGAGATCGATGCACTGCCCGGTCTTCTGCTTGAAGGACCACACCGCGGCGTCGACCGCGATGACGTTGTCCTTGCTCACCGGCGTCCACACGGAGGTGTGGCCATCGATGACCGACTGCTGAAAATTGCGCGACATCGGGCCGATGCACTGCTTGTACGTACCCGTCACGCCCGAGTCACCCGCGGTGTAGCGAAGGTTGGTTTCAGCCTGGCCCGAACCGGCATTGATGTAGACCAGACACGCCCCGGACTGGGCGATCAGGTCGTGCTGGAGGTCGGTCTCTGTGTCCGAGCCGGCATAGGGGAAACAGCCCTGGGCGGGGTTGCTGGGGTTGTATTTGGCTCCGCAAGCCACCGCCGTGGCGTGAGGCATGTAACCCGCGAATCCCGGGATGGCCAACACGCTCGGATCGAGCGTCTCGTCAGGACAGGTTGTCTGCGCCATGACCGTTCCACTTCCGATGGCCAGCACGGCCATGGACGTCGGAATCGCAATCCCGATCATCCTCTGCATACTCTTTCTCGTCGATATCATTGTCTGCCTCCTTCGTGGACCTGTTCTCTTTGCGAATGAACCGTTTCTTCTGCTCTCGGAACCTTGTTGTCTTTCTCTCCAGCCTCTCCGGCGCGCACGCCTCGATGGCTCCTCCACTCCTCTTGCGGCCAAGCAAATACCACTATGCAAGCGGGAAGTGTGTGAGGCATTTGCCAAGTCTTCGTTACGGTCGCATGACACCGCCTCACGCCTCGCCCTGTGGCAAGGCCCTGAGATCTCTTGCAAGTGAGCGAATTACGCGCCCATTTCACCCATTGACGCTAGCCACCCTCATTTGCCGGCGCGCCCTCGAGAACGAGTTGTGACCGAATTGCAAACTCGACGAAACACTCCCGTCACAGTAGCGCAAAGGCCCCATTCCCTCCTTGATTCAATCCCGGTCTCGGAATGATATTTCGCATCGATTTCCCAGGAGGTTCTGCGTCCATGTGTCCCAGTCGTCGATTCCTGCAAACTCTCGCCGTCGTCCTGGCGCTCTTCCAAGCACTTGCCAGCGCACCGGCGTACGCGCGCAGGTCGGGCGAAAACGAAACCGCGCGCACCGAACGCTCGCAGGGCACGGTGGCTCTCAATCTCGGCAACTACGACGAAGCCGTCGAGCATTTCTCCCGCGCCTACAGCCTCACCCAGGATGCAGCCCTTCTCTTCAGCTTGGCCCAAGCCTACCGTCTCGGTGGCAAGGCGGACAAGGCTCTCGCTACCTACAGCGCGTTCCTGCGCGCGGCGGGTGGCAGCCCCAAATACCGCGGCCAAATCGAACGAGCCGCGGCGGAAATCGAGAGCATCACCTCGTTCATGCTCAATCGTCCCGTCGATACCCGACCGGCCGCGAAGCCAGGGTCCGTCGTCGAGGTAACCCCGCCCGCTGCTCCTGTTGCCAAGGAGGATAGCGAGCCAGCGACGATCGTCGAGAAGAAGCCCGACGAGGTGAGCCCGCCTGACCTCGTCGCGGCCAAGCTCGAGCCGCCGGCGTTACTGCCGAAGCCGGAACCCGCGACGCCGCCGGCCGTGGATTTCGCCGTCCAGAAGAAGGCATCTCGAGAACCGGCGTCCCGTCCTGTCTACAAACGTTGGTGGTTCTTGACGTCGACCGCGGTCGTTCTCGTCGCGGCTGGCGCCGCCGCCTGGTGGTACACGCGCCCCATCAATCAAACGCCTGGCTCCACGTATGGAGCGGTCAAGGTGCTGCCGTGACCGTGCGTGCGCTGCGATGTGCGGCTCTCGTGTTTCTGTTGGTTTCTTGTCACCGCGACGAGGACTCCTACATCGTCCTTCACAACGACGTGAATTGCGATGTCCCTCGAGTGTTTCAGTTGCTCGTGACGATTCAAAACGGTGCTGTCTTTGATCAAAAGTTGATTCCTGCCGTGCCATCGACAGAGCTCGGCTTTCCGAGCTCGATTGTTCTCGACTTGCCAAGCTCGCGCAGGGGTGTCGTCGACGTGGCCGTGCAGGCCATCGACAGCAAGTATCAATCCATCGGCCAGGGAACGGCAAGCGGCACCATCGCATCGGGCGGCCGGCTCGACCTTCAGGTCCAAATTGCGGCGGCCATCGTAACCGGCCCGGTGGTCGAGCCCGGAAACCCTGGGGTCGATGGCGGGATGGGAATCGACGGTTCGACCCATGGATCCGATGTCGTCAGAGCCGACGTTGCGGTCGGCAACGGGCTGCCCTTCGTCCAGATGGCGGTCGGCTCGCTGAGTAGCTGCAGCATTCGCTCCGACACCAGCCTGTGGTGCTGGGGGAACAACACCTATGGCCAGCTTCGCGTTTCGGGTGCCACTGACCGGCTGACCCCGGTCGAGGTGTCGGGACTTTCTTGGTCTGCCGTTTCGTGCGGGCAAACCCATGCCTGCGCACTTCGCGCCGACGGCACATTGTCATGCTGGGGCAACAACGGCTCCGGCCAACTGGGCGTCGCCACGACCACCACGTCGAATCAGCAGACCGAGGTTCCGAACGGCCCCTGGCAAAGCGTTTCGGCCGGGAGCTATCAGACGTGCGCAATCAAAGCCGACACCTCGCTGTGGTGCTGGGGCGATAACACCAATGGACAATTGGGTACCGGCAATACCGTCCCGAGCACGGATCCGCTCCAGGTTACCGGTACCGGCTGGCGCCAAGTCAGCACAGGCTATCTGCACACCTGCGCTCTGAAGCAGGACGGGACGCTGTGGTGCTGGGGCCTCAACGCCGACCTGCAGCTCGGCAATCCCTCCGTGGCCTTCCTCATGTCGCCGGGACAGGTTATCGGAAGCGATTGGACGCAGGTCACGGCCGGGCTCTACCATACCTGCGCGTTGAAGCAGGATGGCAGCCTGTGGTGCTGGGGGGGCAACTACAAGGGCCAGCTCGGAAACGCCAGCATTCCCGCCCAGGACAATTCCAAGACCAGTGATGCCGTGCAAGTCGCGGGCACCTGGCTGAGCGTTTCAGCGGGTCAATCGCACACTTGCGGTATCATGAGCGACCAATCTCTGTGGTGTTGGGGAGACGACACGCAGGGACAGCTTGGCGACGCGAGAGAGACCCCCCAGAGCGCGCCCGTGGCAATCGGAGTCCCGGGTCAGACCTGGCAGGCCGTGGCGGCGGGTTTGGCCCATACCTGTGGGTTGGCGTCAGGTGGAACGCTCTGGTGTTGGGGCAGTAACGCCAACGGGCAGCTTGGCATCGGCTCGTCCGAGTGGCGCCAGGTGCCTACCCTGGTCACACAGTAGGAGATAGATGGCGAAGTTGGCCCTCATCCCGCGCACGTCGAGGGCACCAGCGTTCGTTGTATCCCTCGGCGCGTTGGCGCTGTTCGCTTGCAACTCTCCAACCACGCCACCGGCGACGGGAAATATCGACGTCACCATACGGTCGCTCCTCACCGCCCCCATCTCTTCCCTGCGCGTGACCGTGCAATCCCCCACCACGCTCGCCAATTCGCTCAAGATTCCCCTCGCGTTCAAGAGCGATCAGTCTTCGGTGCTTCTCAGGAACCTGGGCGTGGCAAGCGACTATGTGCTCACCGCCGACGCGCTGGACGGCAACAGTGTCATCATGGCTCATGGTTTGATAAGCGGCGTCGCCATCACGAAGGGACAGACCAGCGAGGTCATCATCTATTTGAACCAAGTCATCGTCCCCCCGCCTTTCTCCAATTCCGCCCCGCTCATCGACGCCATCACGCTTTCCACCGATGTCGCTGCACCAGGTGAGCAGGTTCAGATCGCGGGGTTGGCGCACGATCCAGATGCGGGACAGACCGCGACCCTTGGCTTCTCCTGGTCCGCCGCTGCGGCGTGCGGGACGATCTCGAATGCCGCGAACCTGCCCGGCACGGACGCTCTCCATCCTTCCCAATCCCTGGCCACGTGGACGGCACCGCAAGCGCAAGGAAACTGCCAAATCACGTTCACGGCCAAGGACGTGCTGGGCTTGTCGACCAGCGCCACCTTTGTCGTGCGCGTGGGCGCGGGAGCGGACGGAACTGGCGCCAGCAATGTCGCCCTGGTCTTCAACGACGCGCCGGTCATCGAGGCCATCACTTCGGCGCCCGCCCAACTCTCTTCAGCGGGTCCGACCAGCGGAGTGATCGAAGTGCTGGCCACGGACCCGGAAAACGATAATCTCAGCTACGCTTGGAGCACCGAGCCCAATTCTCCGTGCGCGGTCGACTTTGCCAGTCCCGATGGCGCTGCCTCGGCATTCACGGCGACCGCGACCCAGGCCGATGCCACCTTCTGCACCTTCGTCGTGTCGGTCAGCGACGGCACGTGGCCCGACGGAGGGGTGAAGAAGAACACGTCGCTGGCCACGCTCACCCTGGCCATGACCGCTCCGGTGGTCGCGCTGGTGCCACCGACGTTCGGCGTCGCGTATCAATCGTACGACACCGCCACCGACGGCGTGCTGGTCATGTTCGGCGCCATCGCCTTCGATCCCGAAGGGGGAACGCTCACCTACGATTGGTCGGCCTCGCAGGGCTCGCCCCCCAATGCCACGGACCCGCCACTCCTTCGCCTTGATCCGGCATTCAGCGCGGCGGCGACTTGGATTCCGCCCGTTGGCTCCCAGGCCATGACCAGCGACCTTCAAGTCTCCGTGACCGCGACCAGCTCGATCACGAATCTCCAGTCGACTTTGACCTTCTCATTGAAACCGGCAAACGCCCCGTAGAGAGCCCGCCGCCACTACTTTCCGGCGCGTGCACCGCAAGTCAAGATTGGCTTGATCGGTCTCTTGGCCATCGCCTTCTTGGCGCTGCCATCGAGGATCTCGATGATCATTTTCTGTACCGTCGTATTCGCATTCGCCGAGCGCGCAACTTCCTTGAGTGTCGATTTCACCTTGGCGTCGGTGTACCGCGCGGCCACCTGCGTGCTCCAACGCAGGAAGCCGGGCGCGAGCGCGTAGTACAGGCCCCATCCAACCGCGTCGTTCTTGGCTACGAGGGAGAGCCCCTTGAGATAGTTGAGATAGGCGCCGAAGTCCAAACATTGCAGGGTCAACGTCGCGAGCTCCACCTCCATCGGGGACGCCATCGGGGTGCAGCGCAAGTAGCGATCGACCTCAGCCAGTGTCGACTTCGGGCTCACCGCCCATTGGCGAAAGGTGGCGTCCTTGCTCCATCGTTCCTGTCGAAGGTCCTGCGGAGGCTCCCGCGGAAGGTCCTGCGATGGCTCCTGGGGAGGCCGCCGTGGCTGCTGCTGATTCTTCCCGGCTTGTTCGGATCGGGACAGAACATCTTTGATTCCTTTGCTGAAGGCGAGTGCCTCCGGCGAGCCGCACTCCGCGGGCGAGCCCGACTGAGCAGGTTCGCCCGCCAAGAGCTTGGATGCGAGGAGCGAGGTAATGACGACGATTGGAATAGCGATGCTGGTGCGCATGACAAGCGTGCTCCGGTGTGGCGTGGCTGGAAGCGGGTAGATTGTGCCTGAGTTCTGCCGCTATCGGCAACGGAGCGGATGTTCGCAGCAGCAGCCGGAATCGCGCGTAACATCTTCGCGAAATGCGACCGGCCCAGGGACGATCAGGAGCAACCCCAGGGACTTTGCCCGTGGCTAGCTCGCAACCTTGACCGTGAATACGAAAGCGGCGCTGGCGCCTTCTGGGTCCATGGCCGTCGCGGTGATCTTCGAGATGGCGCCCGGCGTTGCGGGTGCGGTCCAGTGCACGTCGCTACCACTTGCGTCGTCGGTCTGATTGGAAAATGCACCGTCGTCGGACTTCCAGGTCCAGGTCAAGGCCTCTCCCTCGGGATCGGTCGCGGTGGCGTGCAGAATGACAACCTCGCCGCCAGCGGCATCAGCCGTCGACTGGTACACGATGCCCATCTGGGGCGCGACGTCGATCTTGGGTGGCACCGCCGAGAGAACGATGGTGCCTGTTGCCGCGCCGCCATGCCCGTCGAACACATCAACGACGAAGGAGCACGAGGTCGCCGCGGCCAGGGCGCCCGCGGTGAATGTCACCTGGGCCAGATCCGTGCGGTCGAAGGCGCCCGGACAAGTGCTCTTCCACACGAAGCTCAGGGCATCGCCGTCCGCATCGCTGGCCACCACCTCCAGGACAACCGATGCACCGCTGGCCACGCTGCCGGCCGAGCTCTGCACCGACGTCACCTGCGGGGCGTGATTGATGACGACCTCCACGTCCGCGCTGCCTTGGTTCAGCGAGCTCGCCGCAACTTGCGAACGGCTCATTCCCGTGGGCGACGGTGCGCTCGTGCTCGTGCCGTCGCATCCTAGCGCAGCGACGAGCAGTGAAAGGCCAACAGCGAATCGAGGTGAAGCAAAGGCCTGCAGCATGATCGAACTCCTCCCGTCGTTTTGGCGTCGCGACCACGCCCACCCGATGAGCTTGGACCTGACCACGACGATCTGGAGTTCGGCCCCTATGCTTCAGATAATAAGTATGTTGAGTTACAATTCACAATTGGACAAATTCTTGACGCTGGCGTGGCGCGCACCGTCGGAAAACCGACGGCTTGCAGCCCCTCAACGAGGCGCGCAGCCCGCCAAAGACTGCCTTAGCTGCGCCTGCAACTCCGGGTTCGCTGGTTGGGCAGCGCGGAGAAGGACATCGCATGCCTCTTGGTTTCGTCCCTGGACGCGGTAGGCGCTGGCGAGGAGCAAGCACCCCTGCACAAGGTCGGGCTCCAGCTTCGCCGCGCGCTCGAAGTCGTCCAGTGCGCCCGATTGATTGCCCCGCTGCGCGCGAACCAGACCGAGCGCGAGCAGCGCGGTCGCGGACTTGGGGGCCGCGCGCACGGCCCTCTCGGCGGCCACTTCGGCCTCGGAGAGCTCGTGCCGCTGCAGGTGCGCCAGGGCGAGCGTGCCGAGCAAGCCGCTGTGGTCGGGCCTCTCCGCCAGCCCCGCCTGGGCGACGGCAAGGGCGTCTGCCGTTCGCCCCTGCGAGAGGAAAGTGGCGGCAAGCTTCTCGCGGATGTCGCCGCGAATCCACACCGGATCGTCGGCCGCCAGCTCGAGCGCCGTGGTGTACTCGTCGATGGCGAGCTGGCGCTGACCGGCCAGACGGTAGGCGTTCCCCAATCCCAGATGGGCCCGCGCCTTGCGCGGCGATTTGGCGACCACATCCGTCCACAGCAGAAGCTTGGATCTCCAGGTGCCGACCCGGACGAAGGTGAGGCCGGCGAGACCTACGCAAAGAAGCAGGACCAGCGCCACCCCGGCCTTCTTCCGCACCCGCGCGATGGCATGGTCGGACCCGACAATGACGGCGAGAAAGACGCCGAAGGAGGCCAGGTACAGTCGATGTTCCACCAGGACGTCGAGAATGGGAAGCAGCGTCGACGTGTGCGAAAGAACCAGATAGAACCAGAACACGCCGAAGGCAATCACGCGCGCCACCGCGCCCCTGTCGTCCGTCCGCGCGTAGTTGCGGTAGAGCATAAGCCCGGTCCCAATCAGCAGGCTGGCCAGAAACAGGCCGCAAGCGAGCACGACGGGATCCCAGAATCCGCGCGCCAGGGGAAAATCCCAGTCCAGATTCTGGCCGGCTGGCCAAAACAGCAAGCGCAAGTAGGTGACGATGACGTGCCACTCGGTTCGAAAATAGCGCCAGGGAGGCAGCCATGGAACGCCGAAGCCAGCCACGTCAAGCCCCGTGCCGTCGCCCTTGAGCTTCGGGAGAACCAGCAAGACCACCAGGACCGAATAGAGAACGAACGGAGCGGCCAAGGCGAGACGCTTCCGGGGCCGGGCAAGCTTGCTTCCGTACGCAGCCCGGCCGGGAAGTATCCCCATCAGCAGATAGGCGAAAGGGAGGGTGAGCACGATGGTCTTGGTGCCAAGCCCCAGAACGAAGGTCACGAACGCGGCGGCGTACAGCGCGGCCCCGACCGGCCGGCGACCTCGGCGTTCGGCTTCAAGCAGGAGCAGCAGCGAGCCGAGGTAGAACGCCGAGGCCAGCGATTCCGCGCGCTGGGAAACATAGATCACGGCCTGGGTCTGCAAAGGATGGAGCGCGAAGACGGCGGCGACCACGAGGGACAGCGGCTCTCGCTTGGCAAGACCACCGAGGGCGAGCACCCGGCGCGCGAACGCGTACACAAGCAGCACGGCGGCGAGGTGGATGGCCAGATTCGTCACGTGGTAGGGAAACGGATCGAGCCCGGCAATCGCGTAATCAAGAGCAAAGGTGAAGTCGGTGAGAACGCGGTCCGCTTGCAAGATGCCCAGCCATTGGGAGAAAGCGAGATAGTTCCCGAGGTGGTGAATGGTCGAATTCCATTCCACCGTGTGCAGGTCGTCGAGGCTCGAACTGGCCGTGCAGCCCCCGCGCGTACACGAGCACCGTCAGTAGCACGATGCCGGCAAGAGCCGCGTTTCGCCGGACGGGTGAGCGCATGGAACGAGAGATGCCTATCATCGCGATACCGCGCAAACAATCCCGCACGCCACCGTGACGAAGTCGTGGCAAAGCGTTCACACCATGCGGCAGAGAGTAGGACTAGAAGCGTTAACCCGGACTCGGCATTTCGAGCCTCGGAGCGGCGCCCTCGCGCCGGCGTGCGGAAATGGAACCAGCATAGGAGGCAAGTACAATGACGTTGTTTGCATGGAATCGTGTGAAGAAGCTCCTCGGGATCGCGCTCCCGACTTTGGTGGCCGTCTTGGCCATGGGAAACGGCGCCGCGCGGGCGCAGGAAACCTGCCCTGACGAGACGCTGGATCCGAACGTGTTGCCGGTCCAGGGATTCGCGGGCTACATGCCTCATGACCTGGCGATGGCTTGCGCGAACGCCTACGGCGGCGGCAACGTCGGCAAGGGCTGCTTTCGCTTGGACGGCTCGGATACCATGACCAAAATCATGCACGACGCTATCGCCCAGTCTGGCGCGTGCCTCAGCTACCACAACGTCGGCTCGGGACAGGCCGAGACCAACCTGCGCTGGACCGCGGGGGATGCGGGCGTCACGGGCACAGTCAAGCAGTGCCTCGGCCCCATGTCGCGCCATTTTACCCAGTCGGTCAACGACGCCCACGCAGGTGCGTGGATGCCGACGGGCAAGGACAACATCATCGCGCTCGACACCGGGTTGTGGACGTTCAAGCAAAAAACCGGACAGTGTATCGATCTCGACGATGCCGTCCCGGCCACGTGCGCATCTCAATGCCCGAAGGTGGGGCCCGGAACCCCAGCGCTCAGCGCCATGGGGGTCATCCTCGGCGGCTATCCCCAGGGTGGCAATGTCAAGAGTGAGGCCACCACGGCCGAGTGCGCGGATCCCTGCCGCGAGTGCCTGCTCGGCTACCTCGGCAGCCCCTCGTGCGAAGGCTCGGGCCCCATCGAGCACATCCTCCGCGGCGACGACAAGTCCGGTACTGCGGACACCTTCCGCGAGAAGCTGAATTTCGACCGCTGGTGCAACGGCAAGTCCGAGGGCAACAACCTTCTTCCCGGCAGCAACCTCGCCAACGAGGACCTGGATCCCATCCGCCGTTCCTGCATGCCGGCAACGAGCACGACCTCGCCCACCCGCTGCACCTACTACCCCACCAGCCAAACCTGCCAGGCCGGCGATGCCGACGTCCCTGCCCATGGATCGCTCACCATCCGAGGGGTCACCCTCACCAACTCGTACTCCCAACCGCTCCAGTGCTCGCAAGGTGTCGTCGTCGCGCTCTCCGAGAACGACCATGGGTCGGTGGGAGCGTCGAAGGCTGGCTGTGCCGGCCCCGACCAGCACAATGCCGACATCACGGAATCGATTGGTTTGCGCGTCTCCAACGATGCCCTCGGCCGGGTCATCGGGGTCGCGGGCGCGGCCTCCAGGACGGCTCCGTGCAACCCCAACGCCGTCACCAACATCAACACCGGCACTTGGACCTTCTCGTCGAATATCTATCATGGCTATTACCTGTTCTCTCGCCGCCTCTACCTCCAGAATCCCTACGACATCGCCAACACCGGCACCTGCCCCGCCAGCAATCCGGGCGAATCCACCGCAGGCCGCTTGGCCGAGGAGACCAGGCTTTGGAATTTCACCCACAGCGAGCAATGTCCTGCCGTCATCACAACCGGCCACACAACCTTCGACTATGACCAGGGCGGAATGCAGAACATCGTCGTCAACCGCGGCTTCTTCCCGAAGTGGTGGGGCACCATTAGGCCCGGAGATCTTGGAGCCTGTGGCAACAACAATTGCCTCATCGCGCCATACAATACTACCCTCACCTGCGGGACGATTACCCCTGGTGCCAGCTTGTCGAAGCAGAACATCGGCGACGAGACCTCGGGGAACGCTTGCGATCCAAGCTACCCCTGCGTTGCCAACGGATTGGTCGGCACCGGAAACCCGCTCACCTGCGGCAACTCGCTGAACCCCACCGTATGTCCTGCCATGCCGGACCTGCCCTCGAGCTACGGCTGCATCCTGAGCGCGAAGTGCGCAAGCGGCGTCTGCGTGGATGACGGCCTCGGCGTTGGCGGAGGGATCTGTCAGTAAAGAAGGCACGAATTGAGGAAAAACCGCCTCGCCTCCTGGAATCCGGAGGCGAGACGACCGCCTTTGCGTTGCTACCCAGAGCTATGCGCCGCTGGTGTGGGCTGACGCACCTACAACGGAAACCCATCCCCATTATGGGCTGAGACGGGATACGAAACTTCTTACTACTTTAAGTTCCTCGCAGTACCCGTTGCTGCATCGGACGGAACTCGCCGGAGGCACGTAGCAGTCGGTATCTGCGCTGCACGTGGTGACTGAACTGTTCAACGTGGTGGAACCTACCGTTATCGTGCTCTGGAAATTGCCACCTACGACGATAGAATCGTGCAGGCTCCCGGTCGCGGCCGTGGCTACGCTAACTGCGGTGATCTCCTGGACTCCTCCTAAGTCACCATAGCTCTGCGCGCACAGGATGGAGCCATTGGCTCCGGAGAGCTCGGCGGTGAAGGCATCGAAATAGGCAATGCCAGTCGAAACCAGGCCATTCAACCCATTGAGCGTACCCAGGTATCGGCCGCCGATGACCACATCTCCAACCGAGGACACTGCCACCGCGTTGACCTGCTGGTCATAGGTCGCGTCGCCGAAGGTGAAGCCCCAGAGCGCGGTCAGGCTGGAATCGAGCTTGACCACGAAGCCGTCGCTCTTGCCCCTCGAAGTGAGCGTGCCCACGGACGCGCCGAAGTTGGCGGCATTGGGGTGGGTACTGGTCCCTGTCGCTATGCTGCCTGCTATGACGATGTTGGAATCGGGATCCACCGCGATGCCGAAGACGTCCGAAATTCCAGCACTGCCCCAAGTCGAGGCCGCTTGGACGACTCCGTTGGTGTCGAATTTGGCGACGTACATGAGGCCAAGGGTGGTGTCTTGCGGCACCGTCGGAAGCGCATGGTCATCGCCGTTGCTATCATTGCCGAAGTCCAGGGCACCGTTGTAGTTGCCAGCGATGTAGACGTTGCCAGCGTCGTCCATGGCCATTGATTCGCACTGCTGATCGCCGGCGCCACCGAGCTCGTGGCCCCATACTACCGTGCCCGTGGTGGCGTCGATGGCGGCCACCACGATGTCCGTGCTGCCACCGAAGACGCCGGCCGCGCCGGTGGTCAAGCCGGTGTTTGCAGTGTTGGTCGAGTTGTAGAGGGTCACGGCGCGAGCGGCCTTGCCACACACCGCGATGAGATTCTGGTGCGGGTTCGAGGCCACGGCCTGGAAGGCGCCATTGCCAAGATCCACGTTGTGCGCCATGATGGGGTTCACGTACTGGCCGGACGAGGTGCCATCGATAATGGCGTAGTAGCCCATCGGTGCTCCGATGGACAGAGGAGGCCTTGGAAAGGTAGTCGATTCCGCTGTCTCCGCTGTCGCTGCCCTTAGCGGTGAAATCGATTTCGCCAGTGTAGATTCCGGCAACCCCAACGTTGCCATTCTGCGCAACCGCCACGCCATTAGACTTTTGATCGGCCCCCCCTTGATCCGCGAAGCTGAAGGCTTCCGTGGCCAAACCCGAGGAAGGATTCAGCTTGACCAGGAAGGCTGCGTTGGCATGTGCAGTAACACCTGATGTGTAGAGAAGAGGCGTCCCGGTTCCAAAGTCCACCGAAGCGTTTATGTAGCCAGTAACCCACGGCGTTCCATCCGGCGAGACCGACATGCCCGCTGTGAAAGGGAAGTAGGCACCAGAGGGCCACGCATTGGCCCAGCTTGGGGAGCCGATGGAGCAGGTTCCGGCAGGGCCGTCGGGACCACGGTCTGGGGTGTTGGCGTCCGGTACTTCGACCGCATCCGGCGCGACCTCGGGTGGAGAGTCGGGCGTGGCGGGCGCAGCGTCCGCCACATCAGGGCCTCTGTCGACCGCGACATCGGGTGGCAGGTCGGGAGTGCGGTCGGAGGTGATATCCGGTGCTGGTGCGTCCTTGCTGTCCGCGCCAATGGGCGCGTCGGGCACATCGCTGGCTGCGTCCCGAGCATCCGGGGGGACCGAATCCACGCCGCCGGCGTCGAGCCCGCCCGCCTCCGCGAGGGTCACTCTCGCATCTCTGCCAGCGTCAATCCCGCCCGGCCCATCCGTGTTGTTGGGTCCGTCGCTCGGCCCCACGTCGACCATACTGGGGCTCGTGTCTCCGGCCGCTGCCTCGCTAACGGAGGCGTCGCAGCCTCCGTCCACGGCAGAGCCATTGCAGTACCTGCGCTGTCCCGCGTCCAGCTTCTCGTTCGAGGTTCCGCTGCTGCAAGAAGCCGCCAGCCAGGCGAGCACGACGACCATGGCCGAAGAACGGCTTTGGGAAGTCGGCGGCTCGGGAGCAGGCAACTCGATGGGTGCCACGACGGTTGTCCTCTTGGCTTTGCGGCTTGACCTAGCGGGGGTTCACGACAGCGCGGGCGATCCCACCTTCGCACTACAATTCCAGCAAGAACCCGTCGTGCTGAGGGGATGCAACGATCGCACTCAAAGCTGTGCTCTCCCCTCCGAAGTTGATTACCCCGTTATAGAAACCGCCGACGGCCGCTCGATCCTTGTTGGCTCCAGTCCCCGTACGGTTGATGGCGATGGACACGGCGCCAGCGCCGCCCGAATTGGGATCCCCGTACGACCTAGCGCACAACGTCTGACCGCTCGCGCCGTCGAGAGTCAGCGCGAATACCACCGGAGCATCGGAGGCCCCGGCGTTGAGATTGGACTGCAAGACGCCACCTCCCGATCCCGTGTCCATCGAGTCTTCATACCCGCCAACGACCATGATCTTGCCCGTGGAATCCACCGCCACGCCATTGACAGAATTTCCATTCTTGCTGCCGCCGAACCCTCGCGACCAAGAGGGCGCCAGGGTCGCGCCATCGAGCTTGACCACAAAACCATTGCTTTGTGTCCCAACCGGCGTCGGAGTCAAGGTTTGAGACCCAAAGAGCACGGCGGTCTGGAACGATCCGCCCAGGATCGCGTTGCCCTGGGGGTCGAGCGCAAGCGCGGCGGGAAGTACCTGCCCCGAGGTGCCGAAAGCCTGGGCCGCCAGGGTGGTTCCGTCGGCGCCGTTGAGCTTGGCCACCCAAGCGATTTGGTCCTGGCTGCCCGTCGGAGCCGGGGTGAGGGCACCCAGACCGAAATCGAGCGTTCCGGCGTAACTACCGGCAAAGTAGGCGTTGCCACTGTCATCCAGGGCGGCAGCGGCGCAGCTCTGGTTCATGGCACCACCAAATAGCTTGGCCCACATCACGGTGCCATCGCTGGCCTTGATCGCGGCCACAATCACGTCCAGGCCGCCTCCTAGGGTTCCGGTCGGATTGAGCGTGGTGGGCTTCTTCATCGCCGCTCCACAGACCAGGAAGTAGGCTTGCGTCGGATTGCCGGCGATTGCGGTGAAAGAGCCCCCACTCGTTCCTAGGTCGACCTTCTTCGACCAGACTCCGGTGCCATCGCCGTCGTTCAAGCCCATGACATAGGCGACCACCTGGGCGCCGGAATTGATGATGGCGGGGATCACTTGGTTGACCGGGTCGATGTCGAGGGTCCCGTCGAACACTCCAGCCGCGACGACGTTGCCACTGGTCACCGCTGTGCCCGAGACCGCCTGGTCCGCGCCGTCGCCAGCCGTGAACGCCCATTTCGCGTTGCCGGTCCCAGGATCGAGCTTGGCCACGACGACGTCGGTGCTGCCAGCGTTGGTGATTGTCGTGCCCGCGAAGGGCACGATGCTGGGAGTCTTAGTGAGGCTGATCGGGTAGGGGTAGAATTCAGCTCCGGTGATGAGGCTTCCGTCCTGGTCCCAAGACACGGTGTAGAGCTCGGGAACCGGATAGTCCCAGGCATGTACGGGGGTCGAACATACGAAGACTCCTCCTCCATCCACCATTGCCCCGTCTACCGAACTCCCACCGCCAAAATCGATGGGCGCGTCGGGCGTGATCGATTGATCGGCTGGCGCGTCGTGGCCGGCGTCGCCGACAGCTCCGCCGCTGCCCGAGTCGACGCCTCCACTTCCGCCGCTGCCGTTACCCATATCGATGCCGCCGCCGCTGCCTCCAGCGGCCGCATCGGGAACGACCACGGAATCCTTGCCCACGTCCGGCGAGGAAGGGGGCAAATCTAGACTTGGCGGGGCATCCTTCGGGAGCGCGGTGTCGGTGCTCGACCCTCCGCTTCCACCGCTTCCACCACCACCGCCGCTACTGCAGCCAGCGGCCACGAGCGCGGATGCTGCCGCGGTCAAGAACAGGCGGCTGAGAACTGTACCACGAACGGCATTACCTCGATGTGCGTGTCGAATCATGATTTCCTCGCTGTTGGTCGCCCCGGACGGGGACTAGGTGTCGTGCGTAGATACCCCCGTCAAAGGGGGCATCGGGTGATGAATTTGCGAATTTTGGGTGTCGCCTTGGTTACGGTGCTGGTCATGGGTCGATCAGGGACCAAGCCTGGCAAAACAACTGAGGTCGTTGCTAGGGTCGGTCGCGCCGCCGTCTGGGACGGAATACGTGACTACGCCGATGGGAGGCCCCAGATCGAGTTGCGAGCTGAAGGTGAGCAAGAGAATGCTTCCGGTCAGGTTGCCGGTCGACTGGTCGAGCCCAATCACGCCCGCGGCACCATTGGTCTTGAGCGGTGTGCCGAACCCCTTGGCGGCCACCACGGCACCGCTGCTGGCGTCGATTTGGGCAATGAACCCGCCGCTGGCCCCGGGCGTGGCCAAAGCAACCGCCCCTATCGCGCAGCTCGTGCAGGATGGGCCATAGCTCCCGGAAACGAGGAGGTGCCCGCCTTCTTCGGCCAAGCTCTTCACGGTCATGACGGTCCCGGAGCCGATCCCCTTGACCCATACGAGGCTGCCGGTGGCTCCGTCGAAGCGGGCGATGAAGGTGGGTGCGTTCAGGGCAACGCCCCCGAACGACGACCCTCCGTTCACCGTGCCGGCCACGATGACGTCACTTCCGAAGGCGGTCATGGCTTGGGGGGCAATGGTCTGACTGCCCGTGCCGATGCCTTGCGCCCACGCCCATCGGTTGCGGGAATCAAGCTTGGCAAGGAACATCCATGCCGTGCCGGCTGCGTGGTCTACTACGGGCAAAGCCGGCAAAGCCGCCTGTCCATCGCTCGCCTGCTTTCCAAATTCCACATCGCTGGCAAAGCTGTAGGTGCCTGCGACATAGGTGTTGGACTCGGCGTCCGTCGCAAGGGTTCCGCAATACTCTTCGTTGGTGCCGCCCACTTCATCGGACCAAAGCACGGTCCCTCCGCCGGCACCGGCATCCCCCTGGCTGCTGGAAATGCGCGCTACGACGACATCGGTCCCGCCCTGACAGTATTGCGGGCGCGACGCGTCCGCCGGCGAAAGGTCCTTGGCCGGATCGGGAACCGGCCCGGCATCCGGTCGAAGTGCGCTCGTGGCGCACGCCACGGTCCCACACACCACGAACGAGTCCCCGTTGGGGTCTCCGGCGATCGCGCGCAGACCGAGCGTCCGGCCGTCCGTCTTGCCGCTCTGCAGGTTCAAGCGCGTGGCCCACTGCCCGGTGCCAACCTTTGCGCTCGCGCCCAGAATGAACTGGTCGCCGTTGTAAACCGCGTCCAGCTCATTGCCCCCGACGAACACGGCGCCTCTGAGCGAGCCTATGACGCCGACATGGCCGGCTCCATCCACGGCAAAGGAGGTCACGCCCTGCTGCTGGGGCCCAGGGAACGCGACCGTCCAAGCGGCCATGAGCGTATTGGGATCCAGCCCGGCCAAGAAGACGTCGGTGTTGTTGGCGCCATAGGCTGGATCTTGAACGATGGGACCACTCCCCAGATCGATTTGTCCGGTGAAGCTTCCGGCCGCCAAAATCTGTCCGTCAGGTGATTTGATTATCCCGCTTCCGTTCGTCGGCCAACCCTGGGCGGCGAACGACCAGGCCGCCATGGCGGTGGGGAAGCCACCTGGGCAAGTGCCACTGGTCGGGTCGCACACGG
This sequence comes from uncultured delta proteobacterium, assembly GCA_963824555.1. GTDB lineage: Bacteria > Myxococcota_A > Polyangia > Fen-1088 > Fen-1088 > Fen-1118. The sequence continues at coordinate 112,254 of CAWGPW010000030.1, forward strand.
TCCCAGCGCCGCTGCACACAAGGCGGGTCCCGGCGCAAACACCGCCCTTGCACTCGTCCGAGTAGGTGCAGAGGTCGCCATCATCGCAAGTCGTTCCCTCGGGCGCGTTGGGGTTGTCGCATTCGCCGGTCTTAGGGCTGCACAGGCCGACGACGTGGCACGAATCGCTCGGCGGCGGACAAACCTTGAACGGCCCATCGAGGCAGATTCCACCTTGGCAAATGCTGCCCGTCGTGCAAGGCCTGCCCTGGCAGCTCGTTCCGTCGGCAAGAGGCGCATGGACGCACTGGAGTGTGGTGGTGTCGCAACTATCGGTGGTACACGGATCGTCGTCATCGCAGCTTGGCGGGCAAGCCGGGCTGTCGACAGAGCCAGCATCACCCGCGCCCAAGCCAGACTCGACTCCCTGGCCGGCGCCGGAGGCGTCGGAGGCGTCGGCGTTAGACGTGCCACTGCTCTTGCCACAACCCGTTCCGCCGACCATGCCCAAAATGGCCACCAGCGTGATGACATGCTTTGACAGGCTACGAAGATCCATCGGCTTTCTGGGGTTCTGCATAGGGCTTGGGAAGGGGAAGAAACTGGGGCCTCTTCTAGACGCGTTTGACGACCGATTTGTGTGAGCAGTTCGTTACACCTATGTGAACGAACAGTTACTCTCTCTCCCTGTTGGTCTCGGCTTCATCCGTCGTTGCATATCTGTAACCAATCCGCTGCGAATCCGTTTGACTACCGAGTTATGAGCCTGGATATGTTCTCGGCCTGGCTCGGGGTTGACGAGCCCCAATACGGAGGCAGGACTTCTATGACTCAAACTCGATCGATTGTGGCGTTGGCCAGCGCGGCCGGTGTATTCTTCGTGGCGTCGCTGTCCGACGCCCAGACGCAGGTGTGCCCAGCAAGCCCGATTGCGTGCGGTGACACTTCCCAGTTGCCAAGTCCGGTCTTCCTGGCCGGGAGCAGCGCGTTCGAGCCGATCTTGAGCCTGCTTGCCTTACAAATCAAGGCCAAGCAAGGCATCTCCATTGTCTATTCTCCTATCTCTTCGTGCAATGGCGTTTCATCCATTTACAACGACCCGTCGCTCGGCTTCGGCACGGCTCCGTTGCCTTTGACGGCAACCCCCCATTACTACTTGCAAAACCCGGCCGACCCAACGCTGACGGTCTATTGCTCTTGCGTGCTCTCCGGAAACACGTATGCCAGCGTCGGAGTTTCCGATGTGGCCTTCGAGTCGTGTCAAGGTGTCGCAAAGCCCGCTAGCCTTGGCGAGTGGCTGGGGCCCGAGCAGTCCATGGTCATCGTGGTTCCCAAAGCCAACCTTACGACGACAGCCATGTCGGCGGAGCAGGCCGGGGTCATCTGGGGCTGCGGCCAAATCGGAAACTTCGCCCCTTTCATCGACAACAACGCCATTCAACAGCGAAGCCCTTCCTCTGGAAGCCAAATCATGGTCGCGCGCAATATCGGTTCGAGCGATGGCCATGGCGGTCGTCGCTTCGTTCCCGAAAACGCCTTCAAGGGCAATCCCAACGCTTCGAGTGCTGCCCTGTTCAGCTCGCTTCTCTCCGTGGCGAATCCGCAGACCGCCATCGGATTTCTCGCCAACGACTTCTACACGACTCATCGCTCGCAGCTCAACTCGGTTGCCTTCCGAGGCTTCGGGCAGAACTATGCCTACTACCCCGACACGGATTCCACCCGAGACGACCTTTTCAACGTGCGCGAAGGTCGCTACATGATTCAGGGACCGCTTCATTTCTTCGCACCCGTGACACCTTCCCCTGACGGAGGAGCACCTGCGCCAGACTCGGCCATCGGTGTGGTCGTGAATTGGCTGACAGGTGCTGTCCCCATCGACCAGGCCGATCCTGGAAGCTACGTCAGAACGGTTTCGACCAATGGAGACGTCCCACAGTGCGCGATGAGGGTCAGGATCGACACGGACGGTGGTCATTTCGCGCCCTACACACCCCCGACGTCCTGTGATTGCGCCTTCCGGAGAGCCAAGAGCCTCCAAATTGTCACGGGCACGTGCGCCCCTTGCACGAGCGATGCTACCTGCACCGGCGGCACGCGCTGCCAGACCGGTTTCTGCGAGTAGCCAATCGGAGGACACGTCCATGAAGATCTTCAAGCTTTCGATGTTGGTTTTCGCGCTCACTGGCGTCGTTGCCTTCGGTTGCAGCAGCAGCAATCCGAGCCCGCCCGACTACATCTTTCCAAGCAGCGGCGGCAGTATGACAACGGACACCGGGGGAATGGGCGGCAGCGGTGGAACCGACAGCGGTGTTCCGGATGTTGCGATGCCGATGGACGATAGCTCTTCCGGCGAGGCTGGGCCTTCCGTCGGCTGTGGCGACTGCACGGGTCTTACCCCGGAGCAGTGTCAGGCGTGCATCATCAACCAGATCCCGGACGGCGTGCTCATCCAGGATCCGGGACCCAACCCGGCGATCTTGTTTCCGGAGTGTACGGCGGGCTAGCACCAGGGGACCAGTTGCCCTGGTTCCACTGACGCAGATCTTTCGCGAACCAAGGTGTTCACAATTTCGTAGCACTGCTGTCACTATTCTTTGCTGCGCTAGGTGCTTATGGTCCGTGGTGTGTTGGGGATCGCTTCTCAGGCGTCAAGACGCATTCTACTCGTCGATGGCGATCCGGCTTTCAGCGATTCGATTCGCTTTAGCCTCGAAGCTGCAGGCTACCAGGTAAGGCCGGCGGGCACCGGCAAGGAAGCTCTGCGACTGTTCACCGAGTTCAGGCCTCACCTGGTTCTAATTGATGTTGCGCTCCCCGACATTCCTGGTTTCGAGGTGTGCCGGAAGATACGCGGAAGCTTGAGATTTTCCCAACCCGCGATCATCATCGCAGCGGCCGACGCTCGGGAAGGTGACCGGGTGGCAGGATTCGAGGTTGGTGCGGACGACTTCGTGGCCAAACCATTCAGTCTGGGTGAGCTGATGTTGCGCATCCACGCTCGGCTGCAAGGCCGCAGCACCGGCGAGACCACGGCGATGACGCCGCGTGGAGAAGAGGACGGAACGGACGGAGCCGTCCAACCCATCATCCTAGGCCCATTGGAGATCGATCAGGCGAGCCACCGCGTGTTTCTTTACGACAAGGAGATCGATCTGAGCGTGCAGGAAATGCGTTTGCTTGTCTACCTGGCCAAGGAGCCGAGCAAGATGCATACGCGCCAAGACTTGCTCACCACCGTATGGGGATACCACCCACAGGCCACAAGCCGCACACTCGATACGCACGTCAAGCGATTGCGCGACAAGTTCGGTCCCTTGGCGACGATGATCCAAACCGTACACGGGGTCGGCTACCGTCTGACTCTGCCACTGGAGGGCGCGCGTAGCTCTCGTCATTCGGGAGATACCAGGCGTCGCAGGTAAAGAGCGCTACCCGGACGAGCCTGGCGCCCTGCCGCGCCCACACTCTGTCAAGGAACCACTTGGATGGTATACGACTTCCAGTCCGTACCACCGCGCGAATCGCGCAGGACCAACCACAGGTAGACCGTTCCGGCTTGCATGGGCGCGGTCCAGGGGTTGCTGGTCGAGGTGGCCGTCTCGTCCGAGGCCACGCCCGTCCGATCGTGCTCGAAAGTTCCGCCGGTCACGAACCAGGACATGTGAAGGCTCTCCTGCTGCGACACCAGGGTCTGGGTTTGCGGGTCGTAGACTTGGAAGACCTCGGCGGAACCAGGGGCAAATGTCGCGTTGACGGTGACACGGAAACCCGCGTTCACCGTCTGGGCTCCCGCATCGAGGGCAAGCGCATTGCCCGCATCATCTAGGAGATCGGTGTGGTCGATGCCGGGATCGACGTTGGCCTGGTACTGGCTGTTGTAGTCCTGGATCAGCCCCGAGGGGGCATTCGCGAGACCGCATCCGATGCGCTCGAGGGCAAACCCGGACAGGACACCCGTGGGCAAATTCGGAAACAACACCTGAACCGGAAGGTAGTATCCGCCGGTGCTGTCGGGGTCGCGCGGTCGCACGGGTGGCTGGCCGGCTGTCGGGGGAGGCGCGATAGGGCCAAACAGCTGGCAGGCCTTGGCGGGAACGATCGACGTGAAGGTCTGTCCCCCGGTTCCGACCCCGGCATCGGGGATGCCTGCGCACGCATTCGACACAGCATTGCTTTCCGAGGGTGGCTTGGGCGTCAGGCATACGTCCCACAGGGCGTCGGCATTGTTCTCCTGGCCTGACGGGCGAAGCCAGCAGGAACGAATAGCTCACACTCGTGTTGGGCTTGGCCTCGGCCGGCTCGCCGCGTACCGCAAGCAAGGCATAGTCCGTGACCAAATAGGGCGGCTGACCCACGCTTGGTTTGCAGGCCGACACGAGTGTGCAGGCGGCAACGACGAACATGATTCCTGGCTTTGAGGTCATGGCGGAATCCTCGGCTAGAACTCCAGCCGCGCGCCAGCCACGGCCAGCGTCGGCAATCCGATGAGGTAGCTCTTTTGCGTGTAGTCCTGACTATAGACGATTTCCTCGGGATTCTTGCGGTTGGTGATGTTCTGAACGTCCACGAACACGCTCACCTTCATCCGCTGCATCACGAAGGATTTTTCGGCGCGCGCATCCAGTTGGTAGAATGCGGGTATGCGAATCGAGTTGTGCGCGCCGAAGATCGGCTCGTAATAGCCTGACAAGCTGTCGAGGTAGTGGTCGACCACGGGGGTCCTCGGCATCCCGGTGGCGTAGCGAAAGCGAGCCCCGACCTCATAGCCTCTTCCTAGGTCGTAGCTGGCAAGCAGGGCGAGAACGTGGGTTTGGTCCTGATCGAAGAGGCGGTAGCCGAGATCGGGATGATCGCGGCGCTCGCTGCGCGACAAGGAATAGGTGAACCACCCGAAGAAACCCTTGAATAGCTCTTGGCGCAACAGCACCTGCACGCCCAAGACCCTACCGCTGCCGTCCTGGGTGAGCGTCTGCGCTACGGGGGGCGAGGGGTTCTCGCTTCGCGAGACCAGATCGTAGAGCTTCTTGTAGAAGCCCACGGTTTCGAAGACCAAGGTCGGTCGCACCTTGAAGGAGAAGCCAGCCATGAGGTGAATGGCGCGCGATTGGGTAATGGTCGGATTTCCGAACACCGGCGACATGTCCTCGGGATCGGGCGGTTGCCCGTATACGCCGGCACCGCTCGTGAGCGTCAGGCGCGGAAGCACCTTCCAGGAGACCTGCAAGCGTGGATTGGGCAAATTGCGAACGACCGGAACGTCCACCGGATTGGTCGGTGCGGAAAGCCGGGTGTAGCCAACCGGAGCCGCGATGGTGCTGTACGGAAGACGATGATCGCCTTCGACCTGGGTGGGCTCGAAACGGAAGCCCGGTGTGATGGTCCAGTCTCCGAGCTTCATGTCGAGCGTGGCGAAGGTGCCCACGCTGAGGATGTTCACCTTCCAGTTGTCGAAGGCGATTTCCGACGACGGGCGTTGTCCGAAGACGACGATGTCGCCCTCGCGCGGGGGCTGGTTCACCGAACCGTGGCGCGCGAGCTCGACATTGCTTCCCTGGGCATCGACGCCGACCAGAAGAACCGCCCACTTGCTGACCCGTCGGCGCAGACTGCCGCGAACGGCGTATTGCCAGGTGTTGGACTGTACTGCCGTGGTATCGCTGCCGAAGGTCTGCAAAACGGAATTGGTGTCGTAGCCGATGGAGGGGGTCACGCGCACGCTGGAGCCATCGTCGAATAGGCGCTTGTAGGTGACGAGCAGTCGGTGAAACGAGCTGTCATCGTTCTCGGTACGCAAATCCGCGGGATCGCTGGCGGGAATGGCCCGGCGCAGGTGATCGTCGGACGCCAGATAGGTGGCGGTCACGTCCTCGTCCTTGCGCAGGGCCAGCGCCGCGCGCGCTTGATAGTCGTCGTAGCGGGGGATGGGAAAGTAATCGCCGATATCCGAGGATGTCACCAGTGGCATCAATCGATCCAGGTAACTCACGCGCCCGGCGAGGGAGAATCGCAATCGCGGCGTGACCGCCGCGGTCACCTCGGCCGAGGTGTCCAGAATGTCGGCCGCCACGTAGCCGTGCACCCCCGAGGTGGACATCTGGCCTAGCTCCACCCGCACGAGCCCGCCCAAGCCGCGGCCGTTCTCCGCCCCATACGCGCCTGGCGCAAGGTCGATGGACTTGACCAAATCGGAATTGATGGTCGAGCGCAATCCACCCATGTGGTAGAGGGCCGGGATTTCCACGCCGTCGACGTTGACCCTGGTTTCCTTGGGCGACGAGCCCCACACCACCAATTGACCGGAGCCAAAGCTGGCCCTGCCCACGCCGGGCAGGTTCTGAACGACCTTCAGGGTATCGCCCTGGGTACCAGGAACCTTGCGCGCCTCCTCGGTGCGAATGCGCGTTTCCACCGCCTCCTTCTTGATGCGCGCGGCGCGGACCACGACTTCCTCGTCTACGTCCTCTTCCTTTTCCTCGACGTAGTATTTCATGGTCCGCTTCTGGCCGCGCTTGATGGTCTCCTCGGTCAGCACCGTCACCAAGCGCGGATGACGAATCTCGACCTTATACGTGCCCGGGGCCAAATCGGTGAAGGCAAACTTACCCTCTTCATCCGTCTTCGTGGTCAAATCCAAGTCCTTGATCTTGACCGTCACACCCGCGATGGGTTGCTTCTTGAACCGGTCGAGAACTACGCCGTCGAAGTTCACCTGAGGCCCGGTCGAGACCATCTTCGTGACAATGGTGAAGTCGTAGCGGTAGGTGATCGTCACCGGAATGGGTTGTCCGTTCGATTCGGCCGGCGTGAACACGAAGTGGCGCGCGGCCGCCACGGCGGCTTTGTCGAAGTCCTCTCCCCCGCTCTTGACAACCCCGACCTCTCCCACCTTGCCATCCTCGCCAATCTCGATCGAAAGCAGCACTTGCGACGTGATGCCGGCGGCGTGTTTGTCCTTCGGGTACTCAGCCTCGACGAAATGAACCAAGTGTGGCGCCTTGGTGATCATCGACGCCTCCTCCTCGGCATGCAGCGAGGTAGCGAGGAGCCCTGCGAGCGCAAGGGCCGCCAACGAAATACGGCGATGTCGCAATCAGTCCCCCAGCTCGAAGCGACGGGCAAGAACGTAGGTCCCTCCAGCGACTGGCTTGCCACAGGCCATGGCCGGTTTGAAGCGCCATTGTTTGACGGCAGCCACCGCCGCTGCATCGAGCTCGGGGGACACGCTGGCCAAGACCTGTACGGTCATGACGGCGCCATCCGCACCCACCACGACTTTCAGCTTCAGCTTGCCTTCGATCCCGTCCGCGCGGGCGGCTGCGGTGTATTCAATCTCGGTCTTGAACACCGGTTCAGGCTTCGATGGCTCCTCGGTACAAGGTGCCTCGGTTGCCGGCCCGCCCGGCCCAATCTCGTGAATTCTGCGTTTGCGGGGCTCGGCCTCGATCGAGGCCAGCTTGGTGGGCGTCGCGGCTTGCGGGGGCCGTGCCACGGGAATCGCCACGGCATCACCGATGTCCTCGTTGCTCATGGCCAGGTCCATGTTGATGGGCGCAACCGGAAGTCTTGCCGCGGGCATCGGCGCTTCGACGGGGGCGGCCCTGTGCTCCACGACCTTGTGCTCCTCCGGACGGACAACCTTGGCAACCTTGGGCTTCGGCGGAACGACCTTCGCCTTCTCCTTCATCTCCTTCTTCTTGGCTTCGGTCATCTGTACGAAGAAGTTCTTCCCGGAGGCGTGGTGCTGCGAGGCGGCAAGCAGCGCTACGGCGACGCCGCCATGGATGAGCAACGAAACTACGACCGTAGCCTTCTTCACGAGAGCACCTCAGGGCAAGATATTGGCAATCCGACACAGGTGCCTAAGGACCGCCACCTTGCATCACGTTGATTGCGAATTTGGTCACACCCGCTACTTTGGCCAGGTCCATGATGTGAACAACCCAGCCGTGCAACGCATCCTTGTCCGCGCTGACCACCAGGCTCATCTCCGAGTCGGCGGCAACTGCGGCCTTGATCAGACCCTCGAGTTGCTCCTCGCTCACGGGCTGTTCGTTCCAACGGAGCTCGCCGCTCTTCATGAGCTGGACCGTGCTCGGTTTTTCAGCCACGCCGTCACTGATCCGAGCTTTGGGCAAGTGAACCTTCAGGGTTTGCGCCACGATATAGGTCGAGGCAACCATCAAAATGACCAGCAAGACCAGAACGACGTCCACCAACGGCGTGACGTTGATGGCCGCGATGGTCTTCGCCCGCCCGGAACCGGAGACCGCGCCGGCCATCAGCTGTTCGCCTCCGCGGGACGCAAGGCCACATCGGCTTCCTCGACGTCATCCATCGGGGTCGAGCTGCCGGTCGCCTTCTGCTTCGTCGCGACACCGTGCTTTGACTTCATGACGGCGAGCACCTGATTGGTGAGCGCGCCCGTGTTCTCTTCGATGTCGTTGCACTTCTTCTGGAACAAGTTGTAGGCGATGACGGCGGGAATTGCGACCAAGATGCCGACCGCGGTGGCAATGAGGGCCTCCGCGATACCGCCCATGACATTGCCCATACCGCCACCGCTGGCTGCCATGTTCGCCGAAGCGGCGCCCAATTCCTTGAAGGCCGCAACGACGCCGAGCACCGTCCCGAACAGACCCACGAACGGCGAGTTGCTTCCCAAGGTTCCCAGGAAGAGAAGACCACTCTCGAAGGTCTTGCGTCGCTGTCGAATCCCCTTCTGCACGATCTCACTGAGCGAGTCCGGCCCGTCGGCGTAATAGGCCAGGGCATCGTGCAGGATTTGGGCTTCGACGGCCGGGTTCGTGGCCAGGCTCTTCTTCGCCGCGTCCGGATCGTGGGCGCGGAGGTGCTTGGCCAGGCCGTCACCCACGGTGGCGAGGTCGAGCTTGCGCTTGCGAAAATACCACCAGCGCTCGATCACCACGCCAACGGAAATCACCGACAGGAACAGCAGGATATAGAGCACCGCCGTCGCGCCCGTCGAAGCAACAAGTACGAGTTTCTGCATTAACAGCATCGATCACCTTCCTTCTACAAATTGTAGTCAAAGACCAACGCTTGCACTCCGGCGCCCTGGCCGTGGGGGAAACGCGTGTCCGTGTCTGTCGATTGTCCGAATGCTTGCAGGATGGGAGACTCAGACCCCTGAGAGAAGACCTGCACCCTCCAGCGCGCGGTCACCTCGGAGCACAAGGAAAAGGTATCGACCCGAACGATGTAGTGACCGTCGGGCGGAGTGATCGGGAAGATCACGTTCTCGTTGCGACGACCATCGATGACGCACTGACTGTTGGAATCGTGATCCAGGTAGCCATCGGCAATCGCGGCGTCGACGTCGTCCGGCGCGACACTTGTCCCCACCGGGAGTCCTGATGGCTTGCGCGACCAAATCTCGTTAATCCCTGCGTCGCCGGACGGCAGCACGACGTGAAGATCCAGGTCGGCCTGCGTGTCCCAATCCAGACTGATGACCAAGGCGCCCTCCGGGCGAACCTCTTGCAGGTTCAAGGTGTAAAGGCTCGCAGGTCCGATGTTGCCATCTTTATCCGTGGCCCGGACGACCAGGGTCAAGGCTCCCCCGTCATTAGAGGGGGGATCCATCGAAAACGAAGCTGTGCACGAAAAGGTGAAATCTCCCGGGGTGTTCTGGTCCATGTCCTGAACCGGCATGGTCCAGTGGCCGCTGTCGCCCAGCAGCCCAATCAAGATTCCCGTCGAGCCTGGGCCCACGTCCCCCGAAAAGCTCTTTCCGGATACCCCCGAAAAGACATCGTTGCTCCGCGTCGCGATACTGTGGACCTGGGGCAGATTACCATGGTCGGCGGTGTCGATGCTACCGGCGATGAACTGCGCGTTCTGGATGCGCATGTAGGCGGTTTGTCCCGAGCTCGGGTTGCTCCCGGAGCACGCGGCAACCGCAATGGTTGCGAGCAAGGTGGTAACCAGCGTCTGTGTGCGCATCAAAAGACGGTCTCCGCGCGCAGGGTGAAGGCATTGCTCGCCAGATTGGTGGGAAGCCCGGATGGATCGCGACCGAAATGGTTCCGGTTGATGTCGTATTGAAGGAGCAACCGGTTGGTCAGACCCCCGATGGTCATCCGGGCCGCCACCGCCATCCCGAAGGTCGACACAGCCTCGCTCGATAGAAGCACCGTCGCCGCCTGGCGGTCCGTGCTGTCCTGGTCAGGGTCGTAGTAGTCGTAGCGAACCCCCGCCTGCACGTACCGGCCAACATCCTGGACCAAAGCCACGTAGTAGCCCCGTTCCCGCATGTCGCGCCCGAGCGGACCGTAGGGATCCGCAATCACCAAGGTACGATCCAGATTCTTGGCCCATGCGATCTCACCATAGACGGTGGTATTGCCCAACCTCGACGTTCTGGCCGTGATGAGAATGTCGGCGCCGAGTGCGCTCCGACTGAAGTTCTGCGAGGGCAAACCCGAGCTGCCAGGAGAAGGAATGAGCTCGTTCGGACCGACGCGACCATCCTCGTTGGTGTCCTGCCAAGACACGGTGGGCTTGCTGGGGGCGGTGCCCTTGTGAAAACCCTTCCCGGTCAGGGCCGAGAAGCCCGCCTGAAAATCGACGCCGGCACCGAGCGCCGAGGTCATGCCCAGTCTGCCGACGACGTCCTTCGCGGCATTCGGGTCGCGGGCGGGAAAGGTGCTCTCCCCCACCGGCTCGCCATTTTGCACCGCCAGCGCATAGCGGACGAATCGCCAGCCTCCGGCGATCCGCGCCCCCAAGTCGTATTCCCCCAGGAAGAACGCCTTCTCCAAGTTGCTTCGCTCGGCGAACAACCGCTGGTAGTCGCTCTGGCCAATCTCGAACCCAAAAGGGATCTTGATGATCCCCACAGTGCCGGCAATGAGGGGAACCTCATCGCCAGGAAGTTTGGCCGTCACCTCCACCGCCATCGGCCTCGCTTGGGGTCCATTGACGGTGTTGGCATCGATCTCGGCAATGGCAGCCAAATAGCGCCGATCGACACTGGCTCGCAACCTCAGGCGCTTGATGGCAAATCGATCGTCATTGAGCGGCTGACCCGTCGACGTGTTGAGCTGATCCTCCGAGCTCTGCCGGACGTACATATCGGCTTGCACGAAACCTGACAGGGTCAGGCCGTCTATCCCAGCAACACTCGGATTTTTGTGCAGTGCGGCCTCCACGGCCGCGTCCACGGCGGCCTTGATATCGGCCGCGGACTTTGCCTCGGCTTTTCGAGCCGCCGTCTCTTCGTTCAGTCGACGTTCCAGATCCGCACGCAAGGCGAAGATTTCGTCCTTCTGGTTGGCGACCTGTTCCTCCAGCGCCGCCGTCCTGTCTACCTCTGCCGCTTGTGGCACTTCCACTTGAGGCGTCGGCACCTGGACAGGCTCTTCCGAGTCCTGCCCAAGTGCCAATCGCGGTGCAAAGAGCATGATGGCCGTTCCAAGAAGCCCCGCTATCGCTGCTTTCTGGTAGTAGGGAAAGGTTGACCCGATCCTCGCGTAGGTAAGCCGGGCAAGCGTCGAACAGCCATCTCTGTGCACCGTGTTTGTCTTTCAATGAAGGTCTGACGAGTGATCTATTGCTTGGTAGGTCTATTGGCTGCAGGTGGCATAGGCCGGCGGATTGGTCACCGGTGGATCTTGGGCAAGCACCGTGGCCGCGACGGGTGCGTTGATGATTGCCAGGTTGCACTGGTCGACGGAAAGTCCAGTGCAAAGGTTGGACGCCACTCCCACTTCGCCAACCGAGCTATCAAGCGATGTGCCGCCGCCATCGTGAGTTGGCGCGTCGATGATCGAAGCGTCGATGGTGGTCGTGCCGCCGGCCCCGCCGCCATCCAGTGAGCCGCCTGCCCCACCGGTCGCCATGGATACGTCAGGAGCTCCCCCCGCCATCCATGCCGATCACGCCGCCCGCGCCACCCAATCCGGCGTCCATGCCCACGGTCCCGCCTGTTCCGCCTGCTCCCGCAGCGTCCATCCCCGTCTGCCCGCCGGTTCCAGAGCCGATGACCGGGGCATCCGTGTTCTTGTTTCCGCTGTCGCTGCCGCAGCCCATACCGGCCGCGAATCCGAGTGCGAGTACGATGGTTGTAACTTTGAGTGAGTTCATAGGTCATTTCCTCCAGTTGGCGGCTACTCGCAATATCCGGTTTGACAGGTCTTCCCACCCGTGCACTGGGCGTTGGACGTGCAGGGGGTACAGCCCACTGGATCGGTCGTCAGTTTGTTCACGGTCTTGTCGAAGAAACAGCCGCAGGAAACCGGCGGCGTGTAGACGGAGAAGGGTCCGCCGTCGTAGGCGTTCACGACCTTCATCGCGCAAGTGGGGACATCGCCGGCCAAAGTCACCGTTCTGATGTAGCCGACATTGCTGGTGTCGGTGGGATCAATAGGCACCACGCCGGTGATCCAATCCAGAACCTTCTTGGCAGCCGCCGAAGGCGCCCCGTTGGTCACCTGGCTGAACATGTGTACAGGACCTTGAATCATGTAGTGGCCATCGCGCACGTTCTTCTTGTCCACGGAGCTGGCGTCCGAGTCCGCGTAGTAGGCCTTGGTCTGGCCCTTGCCCTGGAAGGCAACCGAGTTCAGTGTGGCCCGCGCCGGATCATAGGCGTCTGCGGCAAGGATCCCGATGGCTGTCTGGGGATCTGCCACGGCGAGCAGCGAGGTGACGAGGCCGCTGCCACCTGAGTTTTGCTTGCCCTTGAAGGCCGTCGGCGGAACGCCGATCGCCGCTGCGACCATCGTTTGCGTCCCCGATGTCGAGGTGCGCTGTTGAATCGCCGTCTCGTCTGTGAACGGTGTCTGGAGGCCCTTGGTCCCGCAACCCCAGATCGCCGCCGCCTGCTTGTAGGACAGGGCCGTGGTGGTCACGTTGGCCTCTGGTACGATGAGCAACATCGATTGTACCGGCCCATGCCACTCGCCGACATTCGCTGGAAGTGCCGTCCCTCCAGTGCACGACTCGTAGAACACGTCCGAAATGCCGATGATCGGCTTGGTCCCCGTCGGAATCGTGCAGGTATTGATCTTGACGCCGTTCTTTTGTGTGGCATCGGCAACGTAGTAGTCGGCCGTTCCAGAAAGCACCTGCGTGCTATCTACGACGTCGGCAGCCCCGGTACACGACGAGGCTGGGGCGTAGATGAGCGACATACCCTGCTTGGCCGTGATCTGCAGAGCAAGCTGAGCTATCGTAGGCTCGATTGCAGTGCTACCGGCCATGTACACAGGGTTGGGATTCACGGTGGCGTCGTCGCACGCAACGGTCTGCGCCGCCGCGGGCGTGGCGACAGCCAAGGCTATGCCAAGGCCAAGGGCCGCCGAGATTCTAAGGTTCTTTTCATGCGTCATTGGATAGGGTCCTCCGTCATCGTTGACCGCATCGGATAGCTCCTAGCGGCGGGCAGAACATAGCGATCAAACGGCCCGACGTTTGCCAACACTGCGCAACGGAAGCGTTACGAAATCGCAACATTTCAAAAAGTACTTGCGTCACTATTGGACTTCGGTCGGAGGTCCTGGTCGTTCGAACAAGACGTCACTGGAAGCTCGGTACCTGCTGGCTGGCTTCGCCGAAGCTACGGTAGGAGCCGTTGTCGTTATCGTTATAATGAGAGGGGCCGGTGCGTTGTGAACCCTGGTTCTGGCGGAAGGTGTGGGAGGCGAGCAGGCGGACATGGAGGCCCGCGCCGGTCACCATCAGCACGAGATCCACGAGGCGTGGCATCGCCGCCAGCACCGCCGTACTGAAACCCGCGCCGTAGCAGTCGTGTTGTTCCCGTGCCACGCCGGCGATGGTAATGGCACACTCCGGTCCGGCAGGAGCCACTTCGCGCGCCAGGTGGATGAGGTCGCGAACGTCGTTCGCGTGGCAGCACCCCGAGGCCACGACGCCAGCGCAATGCTGCGTGACCTCCACCACCGTGCAAGTGCCGGAATCGGCGTTCGCCACGAGGGCATCCACGATCACCAGATGGTCGATCTGGGCAAGCTCGTCGAGCAAATCGAGGCGCAAACGCGGCACCACTTTGACCTCGATGACCTTGGGCAAGGGAAGCGACTGCAGGACCCGACCGATCTCCGCGCCGATTCCGTCGTCAGACACGCGCTCGTTTCCAAGACACAGGATGAGTGTTCTCATGCCCTCTGTTACACGATATTTTTCTCGTCCGTGGGGTGAAGAAATAGTGACGTCTCGGAGGCAACACTGTGAACTCGTTGTTTTCCTTAACGTGGCAGAGCTGTCGCGAAACCTTTTGTCCCCAAGGGATACTTTGCTGCCGACCATTCCACCTATGGAGGCTCGATATGTTCCACACTATTCGAAGAGCTCGCATTCTGTCCCTCACGACCCATCTCACCCTGGCTACATTGCTGGCCCTTTCGGCCTGCAACGGCGGCGAAGACAGAGGCTCCCAGACGACTGGCAGCGCCGACCTCAGCGTGCATGAGCTGGCCGCACTCAATGTCAGCAACGTCGTGGCCACGATCAGCGGTCCGGCCTTGCCGACCCCCAAGACCGTCGCGCTCTCCGCGCGTGGTAGCTCCGACACCTGGGGCGCTCTCATTGGCGCGCTTCCCGTGGGCAGCAACTACGTCTTCACCGTCAGCGCTCTCGATTCATCGAGCGTCCCGCAATACACGGGTTCGGCGTCCGGAATCGCCATCATGAAGGACCAGGTTACGGCGGTCATCATCACGGCCCAGCAAGCGACGGCTCCGGATCCCTTCCAGAATGCCGTGCCAGTCATCGATTCCTTGGTCCTGTCGTCGACCAACGTTGTTCCCGGCGCCACCCTCACCGCCAAGACCACCGCGCACGATCCCAACGCCGGCGATACCATCGCCTTCGCTTGGACGGCCAGCCCGACCACGGGCGGGTTCACACCGGCCACGGCTGACACGGCCACGATCACCTGGACCGCCCCGGACGCCGAAGGCGACCAGACCCTCACCCTCCAAGTGACAGACAACCATGGCGCCGCCACCACGGCTTCCGTCGTAGTGCACGTCTCGGCCAACAACGGCCGCGGCCAGGCCGACGTCAACGTCCGCTTCAACAACTGGCCAGTGGTCACGGATCTCGTCGCGGCGCCTGGCTACATCGTGCTTGGCTCGCCAACCGCCCTCACGGTCACGGCCAGCGATGCGGACGGCGATGTCTTGTCGTACGCATGGACCAGCTCCTGTGCCAGCGCGGTCTTTTCCGCCCAAGCGGCCGCCACCAGCGTGTCACTTCCAGTCGGCGCAACCGACACCAACTGCGACCTCATCGTGACGGTTAGCGATGGCAAGGGTGGCTCGACCACCGGTCAGACGACCCTGCCCGTCGGCAAGGCCGCTGCCATCCAGGCCCCTGTCATCACCGACAGCGTGCAATCGGTCAGCGTGGTCGACGTCAGCGGCGGCGTGAGCTTTGCCGTCGAGGCGAGCGACCCACAGGGCAGCGCCCTGACCTTCGCGTGGTCGGCCATGTCCGGCGCGATTTCGAGTCAGTCCGACACCGCCACGA
This sequence comes from uncultured delta proteobacterium, assembly GCA_963824555.1. Classification (GTDB taxonomy): domain Bacteria; phylum Myxococcota_A; class Polyangia; order Fen-1088; family Fen-1088; genus Fen-1118. The sequence continues at coordinate 127,749 of CAWGPW010000030.1, forward strand.
CCTCGAACGTGATGTGGACCGCGCCCGCCACCGAGAAGACCTCCTTCACGGTTTCGGTCATCGTGACGAACGCTCTCGGTGCCAGCACGCAATACGACTTCACGGTTTCGACGGCCGCTCTGGCGACCTTCTGCACACCGCCCGCTTCCACGGCCTGGAAGTTCGGTCTGATGTCGGATACGCAATGGACGACCACGGATCCGGCCCATCAGAACCCGACCACCGTCGCGGTGTCGATCATCGATCAGATCGATCCGCAGTTCATCGCGGCAGGCGTCAAGTTCGTCATCCAGGTCGGTGACCTCGCCGACACCGGCAATGACGCCGACGAGACCGTGCGCGCCCGGGCCGCCCAGGATCTGTACGACGCTGGCATCGGCTTCTTCCCGATGCGCGGCAACCACGAGACCTATGGCACGGGCAACCAGTTCTCCATCCCGGTGCTCAAGGCGCTCTACCCGCAGACCCGCGGTATCAGCAACACCTTCGGTGCCACCAACTTCAGCAGCCCGACCGACGTGAGCACCGAGCTTGATGGCATGAGCTACTCATTCGACTACAACAACGCCCGCTTCGTCATCGTCGATCCCTGGGTGACGCCGAGCCGCGACCTCAACACGGCGGGATACGACTTCGGCTACTCGGTCGCGGAGCAGCAGGCGTGGATCAGCAGCCGGCTCGACAAGACCACGCGCGGCACGGACCATGCCTTCGTGATGACCCACCAGCCGCTCATCGCCGAGAGCCACCAGGACACCATGTTCCAGGGTTACACCAACGCGAACCCGGACATGCAGAACGCGTTCTTCGCCAGCATGCAGAACAACAACGTCAAGTACTTCTTCAGCGGCCATGACCACATCAACCAGCACTCGATCGTCGCCAGCCCCGACGGACTGTCGAGCGTGCACGAGATCATCGGCGCCTCGGACAGCAGCAAGTTCTACACGCCCAAGCCCCTCACCGATGCGAACTGGTTCGGGCAGAAGGGGCGCGAGACCTCCATCGCCCAGGAGGGCTACACGGTCGGTTATTACATCTTCACCGTGGATGGACCGAACGTGACGGTGGACTTCTACTCCGACAACCACGGCAACTGGCAGTCGGACGCCAGCTACCCGCTCGGAACGGGCCGTCCTGACACCAATATCACCCCGGTCTTCACCTTCGCGAAGAAGCAGACCTGGGGCTACAGCCAGAACGGCTCCGAGCTGCCTGGTTGCCCAGGGCGCTTCCTACCCCACCACGCCGCTCACCTTCTCCGGCACCACGGCGCAGATCCTCGCCGGCACCAACACCAGCATGGCGATGGATCTGACGAATCGCAAGCTGACCCATTCCGTAGACATCGGTTGGGACGCAGCTACTTGCGCCACCTCGAGCGCCATCATGACCTTGTGGGGCACGTCGGACATCGGCAGCAGCAGCGGCGACACCCTCGCCCTGTCCATGTCGTTCGACCGCTCCTCGGTCAGCGATGCGACCCTGGTCAGCGGCGGCTTCGGCTTGGCCACGCAGGACAGCGCGGGCAATTGGACCAACGCCGTCGCGGCAAACGCAGGCGGCACACCGTCCTTCGTGCTCGGCGCATGGGACGCGAGCTACGGGCTCGGCACCTTCGGCGTCGATCCGGCCACGAGCACTGCCTGGGCGGTCGTCAACCACGCCGGCCGCTTCGCCATCGCCCGCTTCTAATCAGCAACAGCAGCAGCAACAGCAGCAACAGCAACTAGCCTAAGCCACCAAGAACCCGGAAACCCCAAGCGGCTCTGGCGCCCTCACCGGCTCCAGGGCCGCACTCTTTTTTTCTTACCAATCGGCCAGCAGCCCGTCCATTCGTGTCTCGTCGTACCCGACCAACAAGCGTCCGCGCACCTCGAGTAGAGGCACCCGGTCGGCCACAATTCCAAAGCGAGTGGCTTTCTGGGCAAGCTCCTTGGCAGCGGAAGGATTCTTCTCGACGTCCTTGGAGACGAAGGGAATGAGATTGGACGCCAAGTACCGGCGCGCCGAATTGCAGGCCTCGCACCACGCCGTTCTGTACAGGATCGCGATAGGCGGCTCGTCTTGCTCCCCCGCCTTTTCGGGTTCCTCAGCCAAGGGCGGACCATGCGGACCTGTCAGCGAGCAGGAGTCGCCAGGGGGCAATTGTGCCAACGCGTCGGTCTCGAAGGCCTCGCGCAACATCACCCGTGGTCGAGTCTTGCCCTTGGCGAGCAATTCGCGCAGATCGACGACCTCGACATTGGCATTGTTCAGCCGCGCAGGTTCCCCATTGGTCCGAGCCATGATCCGCACCAATCGCTGGGCGACACCAGGCACCTTCTCGGCCTTGTCAGTGGTGGTGAACATCCCATTCGGTGCGACGTAGGTGAAGAACAGCGATGAGTCTTTGGTCGCCTCGACGGGTGTCGACGGCGAGCTCTTTTTGCAAGCGCCGATGAGAACCACGATGGCGATGATGGTGTGAGCTCGAACCCCCGGTCGATGAAATCCCATGGTGCGCGGGAGTCTAACCCCGGCAGGCCTTGGCGGCTGTTTCACAAGCGTGACACAACCCATTCCACAAAGAAGTAAATTGCCTTGCCAATTCGTAAATCCACCGAGGTTTGACATGTACTGCCGAAATCGAAGCGTAGGTGCGCTTGCCAAGCTCCCGCTGGGAGCGCTTGCGTTTTTGTCCGCGCTGTCGGCCTGCAAGGGCGACCCGCCTGCGACGGGGAGCGCGGACTTGACCGTGCGCTCGCTCGGCGCGCTCGAGGTCGGCGGTGTCGTCGCGACGGTCAGCGGTCCCGCGCTCCCGATGCCCAGGTCGTTTCAGCTCGCCCAGCGCGGAGGTTCTGCCGCTGCGTGGGGGGGGCTGCTTGGGTCACTTCCGGTGGGAAGCAACTACGTTTTCACCGTGTCGGCCATCGACCATTCGAGCGCCCTCGACTACGCGGGGAGCGCGTCCGGAATCACCATCACGGCTGGCGCCGTGGCGACGGTCACCATCACCGCCCAGCAAGTCGCCCCGCCGGGTCCCTTCAGGAACGCCGTTCCCGTGATCGATTCCTTGGTGTTCTCTTCGACGAACGTCGCCCCGGGTGAAACCATCGCGATCAAGGCGACGGCGCACGATCCGGACGTAGGAGACACCATCACCTTCGCCTGGACGGCAAACCCGGCACCAGGCAGCTTTTCGGCGCCCTCCGCGGCCACGACCCAGTGGACGGCCCCGAGCAGCGAAGGTGACCAAGCCGTTGTCCTCATCATCACCGACAACCACGGCGCTTCGACGTCTGCCGCCACTATCGTCCATGTCGCGGCCGCAAATGGTCGCGGGCAGGCCGACATCAATGTTGGCTTCAACACCTGGCCCGTGGTTGCGGACATCGTCGCCTCCCCCGGATACATCGTTCCTGGCTCGCCGACCGCTGTGACGGTGACCGCGGGTGATGCCGATGGGGATCCTCTCTCTTACGCATGGACCAGCAGTTGCACGGATGGAGGCTTCTCCAATACGGTGGCGGCTTTCACCACCTTCACGCTCTCGGCCGGCGCAGCCGATGCGAAGTGCGATTTCGTGGTCACCGTCAGCGATGGACGCGGCGGATCCACGACCGGCCAGACCACCTTGCCGGTGGGCAAGCCGACCATCATCGAGGCACCCACCATCACCAGCGCCGTCCAGTCCTCGGCCGACGTCGCGGCCGGCGGCAGGGTGAATTTCTCGGTCGACGCGGTCGATCCGCAAGGCGGAGCGCTGACCTTCCAGTGGCTGTCGTCCGTGGGCGCAATTTCGAACCAGGTTGACGGCGCGGGTACATCGCAAATCGTATGGACGGCTTCAACCGCGCCAGGCGCAACCTTCACCGTGTCCGTGATCGTCACCGATGCGGCCGGTGCCAGCGCTCAGTTCGACTTTTCGGTCAAGAGCGACAATTGTCAGTGCGATGGAACCGGACCAGGCAACGTTCCCGTGACCGTGTCTTGCGGTCAATCCACATGCGGGTCCGACTACCAGATCTATGCGTGCAGCGCCTCGGGCTGGACGCTGACCACCGAGTCGTGCGGTCTCGATGCCGGTCCCTGCGAGTGCAATGGCAAGGGACCCGGCGGCGTTCCCGTGACGGTAGCGTGCGGGCAATCCGCGTGCGGGTCCGACTACCAGATCTATGCGTGCAGCGCCTCGGGCTGGACGCTGACCACCGAGTCGTGCGGTCTCGATGCCGGTCCCTGCGAGTGCAATGGCGCCAGACCCGGCGGCGCTCCCGTGACGGTGGCGTGCGGACAATCCGCGTGTGGGTCCGACTACCAGATCTATGCGTGCAGCGCCTCGGGTTGGACGCTGACCACCGAGTCGTGCGGTCTCGATGCCGGTCCCTGCGAGTGCAATGGCAAGGGACCCGGCGGGGTTCCGGTCACCGCGGCGTGTGGCCGCTCGGCCTGCGGGTCGGACTACACCCTGTATGCCTGCAGCACCTCCGGCTGGTCGGCCACTGGCGTCGCCTGCCCGTAGCCGGATTCGTTCGCCGGCCGGTGCGAGCCGCGAAGCTGGAAGCGAACGAATTGCAACACTTCGTCACCAGACTTTTGCGAATCGGTGACGCTCGCGCCCAGCGATTTCGACTAGCCTGCGCCGCATGTCTACGCATGCTGGTGTTCTTGCAAAAGGGTGCACCCTCCGTCAGGGTGGATTGACCGGAATCTGCGTGCTGATTGCAGTTGCCGGTTGTGGTCGCGCTGAGAAGGCGACGAGCACGGGCGCTGCGCGCATGACCGCGCAAGCCCTGCAGATCAGCGATGTCGCGCTTGTGAAGGTCACGGTAACGGGAGCGGAGTTACCCTCCCCGCTCGTGATCCCGCTGGTTCGCACCGGAACCCAGTTCTCGGCCTTGGCGAGCGACATTCCTGTGGGCACGGACTACTCGTTCACGGCATCCGCCACCGACAACAGCACACCGCCGGTCGAGATCTACCACGGGTCGGTCACCCAGCAGGTGATCCAGAAGAACAGCACCGCGAACATCGTCATCAACATGAACCAGGTTGCGGCCGTGGCCCCGCTGTCCAAGGAAGCCCCCTGGATCGACGCCCTGACGGCATCGTCGCTGCTGGCAGGTTACGGCGATTCGATTTCATTGAAGGCCTTGGCCCACGACCCCGATGCCGGACAAACCGCGCAGTTGACCTTCGCGTGGAGCGCGACCTGCGGCAGCGTGAGCGGCAACGTCGTGACGGCGGGGAACGAGACCACCCCGTCCGTGGCGAACGCGGTCTTCACGGCCCCGAGCGCGGACAGCGCGTGCGTCGTCACCTTGACCGTCACGGATCCGACTGGCCTCGGTAATACCGCATCCTTCGCCATCACGGTTGCCGACGCCAATGCCACCGGCAATGGAAAGATCACCGCCTACCTCGACACCTACCCCGTGATCGCGAGCTTGAACGCGAATCCAGCGCAGCTCGTGCCCGGCGCCACGACCAGCTTGACCGTCCTCGCCAGTGATCCGGACGGCGACGCTCTCACCTACGCATGGTCGACGCCATGTCCAGGAGCCTTCTCTTCTGCCGATGCCTCCACCACGACCTTCACCCTCGCCACGGCCGCCACCAATACCTCCTGCGACTTCACCGTGGTTGTGACGGATGGCAACTTCCCCGATGGTCACGCCAAGGGCGGCGTCATCACGAATGACCTCGTCCTCGCGGTCAAGCCCGTGGCGGTGAAGGGGGCCCCGGTCATCACCCTCGACTATCAGACGTGGGACAGCTTCGTGGCCGGCTCGGTGGTCGGCATGGCCGTGGCGGCGAACAATCTAGCGGGTGGAACCTTGACCTACGAATGGACGACGACTTTCGGCCCTGCTCCCACCCTGACTACCCCCGCCGCGCTAGGCCTCAATCCCTCCCCGTGGACCTCCGCCGCGACGTTTTCGTCGCCGACTCAGCCGGCGGTCCACACCGTGGTCATGGTCACCGTCACCGCGACGAGCTCGATGACGGGCCAGTCGGCCTCCGAAACCTTCGTGCTGACTGCGGGCGTACCCTGCCAGTGCGATGGCAATGGACCCGGCAACGTGCCCGTGACGGTGGCGTGCGGACAGACGACTTGCGGGGCGGATTACAACATTTATTCCTGCAGCGCCTCGGGCTGGACACTGACAAGCCAGTCGTGTACCGCGCCGGCCCCTCCCCCGCCTTGCACGTGCACGGGTGCTGGACCTGGCAATGTCCCGTTGACCGTGGCCTGTGGGGAGTCGGCCTGCGGAACCGATTACACCATCTACGCGTGCAGCGTCTCGGGCTTCGCGCCGACCGGCCAGTCGTGCGCGTCCGATGCGTGCGCGTGCAGCGGCGCGGGCCCTGGCAACGATCCGATCACCGTGGCCTGTGGCCAGTCGGCCTGCGGAACCGATTACACCATCTACGCGTGCAGCGCCTCGGGCTTCACGGCCACAGGCCAGTCGTGCGCGCTCCCACCGCCACCCTGCACCTGCACTGGCGCGGCGCCGGGTGGCGCTTCCATCACGGTGGCCTGCGGCCTGTCGACCTGCGGATCGGATTACAACATGTACGCGTGCAGCACTTCGGGTTGGACCACGACAGGCTACACGTGCACGGTCCAAGCACCACCACCGCCGTCCTGCCAGTGCAGTGGCGGTGGGCCCGGCGGCGTGCCTGTCACCGTGGCGTGCGGACAGACGACCTGCGGGTCGGATTACACGCTCTACGCGTGCGGCGCCTCGGGCTTCACGGCAACCAGCCAGTCGTGCGCGCCCGCAGCCCCCCCTTGCATGTGCAATGGCACGGGACCCGGCGGGAGTGCCGTTACGGTGGCCTGCGGCCAGTCGACCTGTGGCTCGGACTACAAAATCTATGCGTGCAGTGCCTCCGGCTTCACCTCGACGGGCGCGTCGTGCGCGGCTGACGCCTGCTCCTGCAACGGCACCGGAGCTGGCAGCTTTGCGATCACCGTCGCGTGTGGCGGCTCGGCCTGCGGGGCGGACTATCAGGTCTATGCGTGCAGCGCCTCGGGCTTCACGGCCACGGGCCAGTCGTGCGCGCCCCCACCGCCACCCTGCACGTGCACTGGCGCGGCGCCGGGTGGCGCTTCCATCACGGTGGCCTGCGGCCAGTCGAGTTGCGGATCGGATTACGTGATCTACGCATGCAGCGCCTCCGGCTGGGCAGCCACCAGCCAGTCGTGCGCACCTTGAGAGTAGCCTAAGAAACCTAGAAACCCTCGAAATCAAAGCGGCCCTGGCGCCTCCTCCGGCCCAGGGCCGCGCTCTTGTTCAGGGGTCCAGCCACATTTCCGTCGCCGGAACGCCACATTTCGTCCCCATGAACGTTGCCCATCTGTGACTTCAGGTCGAGCGAGGCGGGCGTACTCTGCCCACATGGGAAGCACGGAATCCAAACCCGTTCCATTCCGCAGCCGTGGCAGGATTGTCCCGTCGTTGCGCCGGTCGCAGTTGCAGCGACGGGTGGTCGTCACTGGCATCGGCATCGTTACCCCTTGGGGCTGCGACGTCGATGTGTTTTGGAATGCCTTGAAGACCGGTCGCTCCTGCATCTCGAACATCAACCGCCTCGACACCTCCGATTATCCGGTTCGCATCGGCGGCCAGGTTGCCGACGTGTCGCCGACACCGTTCCTGCCGGAACAGCTCATTCGGCGCAACGATCTGTGCACCAACATCGGTCTTCTGGCCGGCGGGCTGGCCCTGGAATCGTCGGGGCTCGGCGCGCTCGCCGACGAAAGGCGGCCGATCTCGGTCATGGTCGGCTCGGCCTTCGGCGCCTCGCAGGGACTCCAGGATGTCTACGACTCGTACTTTCAGCGCGGCTGGCGCAAGATGCACCCGCTGGCGGTTCCGCGCAACATGTTCAACTCGCTGTCCAGCAACCTGTCGATTCAGTACAAGTTGGGTGGCAGCCATTTCACCGTCGCGGCCGCGTGCGCGTCGGGCGCGGTGGCGCTGGGCGAGGCCTTTCGTCGCATCCGCTACGGCGAGGACGACATGGTGCTGGCGGGCGGCGCAGACGCGCCCATCTGTGGCAGCGTTCTCGGCGGCTGGTCCAACCTACGCGTGCTTTCGCGCAATCCCGACCCCACGCACGCTTGCCGTCCGTTCGATTCCGAACGCGACGGTTTGGTCATCTCCGAAGCAGCGGCCATGCTGGTGCTCGAGGATTTCGAGCACGCCCGTCTGCGGGGAGCGCGATGCTTCGGAGAGATTGCCGGCTACGGCTCCACCAGCGACGCGAGTCATCTCACCGCGCCCGATGCGACGGGGCAAAGCCAAGCCATCGAGCGCGCCCTGTGCTCTGCTGGACTCGTCCCCAGTGACATCGACTATGTCAACGCCCACGGGACCTCGACCAAGCTCAACGACGAGGCCGAAACGCGCGCGTTGCACCTGGCGCTGGGAACGCACGCCGAGCGCGTCGCGGTCAGCGCCAACAAATCCATGCTGGGGCACACCATGGGCGCCTCCGGCGCCTTGGAGCTGGTCAGCACGTTGCTTACCCTGCGCGACGGCGTAATTCCACCCACCATCAATTACCAAACCCCCGATCCGTCCTGCGATCTGGACTATGTTCCCAACACCGCCCGTGCATCCGATGTTCGGGTGGCTATCAAGAGCTCGTTTGCCTTCGGCGGCGAAAACGCCGTACTCGTGGTCCGACAACCAGAGGAGATGTTGCAATGACACCAGAAGAAATCCGCGCAAAGCTCGCCACCCTTATCGCCGAGAAGGTCAATAGCCGCATTTCGGCCCAGCAGATTCAGTGGGACACCCGTTTGCGCGACGACCTGGGCATCGACTCGCTGGCCGTCGCCGAGCTGATGTACGAGATCGAGGACACGTTCGGAACGGCCCTCGAAGACACCGAGCCGGCGACGCTGGTCACGGTCCGCGATGCCGTGCACGCCATCGCCCGCGAGCTGCAGGTCCCACTTGCAAGCTGACCCGCGCCGCTTTCCGCACGACCCTACGAGCGCGTTCGCAGCGAGAGAACCGGGGTCGGGCCCGGGACGCGGCAGTAGCTCTCGTAGCCGGCGTTGCCCAAGTAACGACGCAGCAACTTGGGCTCGGCCGTGCGTAAGTCCACGACGATCAACCCATCAATACAGTTACCGAAGCTGGCGTCGAGATTGAAGCTGAGCAAGAAGGCATTCAGCCGCAGATAGTGGCGCAGTAGAACAGGAAGTCCTTTGCGGTCGGCTTCGATCTCGGAAACCAGGGCCGAGACATCGTCCGCATCCCGTACCAGTGCGAACAGGGCCTCCCGCTCTTGGCGGCTGAGGCGGTCGCGCAGAGGGTGGCGCGGTTTCACCAGTGAGCTGAGCGTGTCGTGACCAAAACGCTTACCCAGGAATTCCACCATCAGCCGGCGCGAAAGGCCCTCGTATTCTTTGCTGATGCTGACGGGACCAAACAACACCTTGTACGTCGGATTGCGCACAAGGTACTCGCCGATGCCCCGCCAGATGAGCGCCAGGGGTATGGCCTGCCCCTGGTATTCCTGCCGCACGAAGGAGCGCCCCATCTCCAGCGCTGACCCAAGCCGCTCCAGCAGCCCCGGCTTGAGCTTGAACAACGTGGTCGTGTAGAGGCCGGTCGGGCCCTGTTCCCTCAGAATCTTGTCGACCTTTCCGAGCCGGTAGCTGCCGACCACCTCGTGACGGGCCGAATTCCACAAGAAAAGGTGCTGATAGTGGCTATCGAAACGGTCCACGTCGCAGGACTGGCCGGTGCCTTCTCCCACGGCACGGAAGGTGCGCTCGCGCAACTGCCCGATCTCGGCGAGTAGCGTCGGCATTCTGTCCGCGTCCGTAAGGAAGACTTGATACTTCCCCTGCTCCACCAGAAGCGCCGACACCGGCAAGCGCGATACCTCCGCGGCCAGCTCGTGGGATGGCTGAGGCACCGCCACCGGTTGCGCCGTCCCGTCGCAAGCGCGCGGGGCGAAGCGGGGCCGGATGGGACTTTCACGCCACTTCAGCATGTACGTCTTGAAACGAAGATAGCTCGTCAAGGTCCGATCGTTGGGATAGCGCGATACCTTGTGCGGCTCGATGGGACGCCCTATGCGCACCGCTACCCGCGAGCCACTGCGTTTGAGCATCTCCGAAGGCAGCAAGGCCGTCCGCAGCTTGGGGTGAATGAGCCCGGAAAGCTGGAACACCATGCTGTTGTGTCCCTCGAAAAACATGGTGAGGACGGTCGCGCCGGTCCTGCGCACCAGTCCCGCGACGGTCTTGTGCCAAATGGGATCGGCGATGCACCCCTTGCGTAGCTGCAAGTGCGACACCGTTCCCGCGGGGAAGATCCCGAGCGCCCCACCCTGCTCGAGCCATTTGATGGCCAGGCGAAGCCGCGAGACATTGCGCGCGCGGGACCGCGGACCGCCAAAGGCGTCGACCGGCAGAATCCAAGGGCGCAGCTCCGGGATGCCGTGCAATAGCTCGTTGGCCATCAGGCGAAAATCCGGACGTACTTGGGTCAGAATATCGCCCAAAATCAAACCATCGACGGCCCCGAAAGGATGATTGGCCACGATGACAAGAGGAGCATTCAACGGGATTTTGGCCACATCCTCGGGTGCCAAATCATAGCCCACGCCCAGCCCGCGCAAGGCCGTGGCGAAGTAGCTGCGATCCTCGGCGATTGGGGACATGCCAGCGTACACGCGATTGAGCGTGTCGAGCGAAAGGAACCTCTCGATCGGCTGTTCGAGCAGTCGATACACGGTTCGCCCCATGGGGCTGGTGATACTTTCGCCCAAGTCCACCAGTCGGTGGGGGACGCGTACAAGGCGAGTGTCGTCCCGAAGCTGATTCGGCATGGTCTTCTCCGCAGAGCCCGCTGTGGACTAGCACACCCAGATGGGCATGCCTTCCTCGGCCATGGCGAACCATTCGTCGAGCCGCAGGGTGCGTAGCCGCTCGTCCAGCTCGAAATCGGCAGGCTCGAGCGCGGTTTCCTTTTCGAGCACCGATTGGCTTGAATTCCGGGTCACGTCATTTCCGCGTTGCCCGTGTTTGACGGCTGCCATGTGAACCTCCTTGGCTGAACCCATCGTAGCAAGCACGGTGTTTCAACGGAGTGACAGCTAAGCAACCATTCGCCGACAGCCCATCCCAATGGGACGAGGCCGATCGACTCGAACGCGGGATCGCCCGAGGCTACAGGGCTTGCGGTTCCGCGGGCTCGGCCAGGCGAAAACCCACCCCACGCACGGTTTGCAACAGATCGGCCGCGGTATCGAGCTTGTCGCGTAGGCGCTTGATATGGGTGTCGACGGTACGGCTGGCAACCTCGGGATGGTAGCCCCACACTTCGGTCAGCAACTCCTTGCGCGTGCGCATGCGTCCCGGCGAGCGAAGGAGAAAGAGCAACAGGCGCATCTCCAGCGCGCTCACGCGGATCTCCTTGTCATCCACGAAGGCACGATGGGCGGACTCGTCGACGCGCAGATTGCGCATGCCGAGCGTCGAAGTACCCTTCTCGACCTCTGCCGCCTCCCGCTTGACGCCGGCCGCCAGGATCGCCTTTCTCACTTTGAGTCGCGCTTCCACACGCAACATCAATTCGCGGACGCTGAAGGGCTTGACCACATAATCGTCGGCGCCCATTTCGAATCCAACCACGCGATCGGCTTCTTGGGCTCGAGCCGAGAGAATGATGACGGCCGGCTGGTCGGGGCTCGGCGACTTGCGAAGCCGGCGACAGATGTCCATGCCCGACATGTCCGGCAACATCAGGTCGAGCAAGACCAGGTCGGGTCGAAAGGTCTCCAGCGACGACAAGGCCGACTGCCCCCGGTCGGCGATCAGGGCTTCGTAACCGCTGGCGCGCAGGGCGTAGGCAAGCGACCTGCTGATATCGACCTCGTCCTCGACGACGAGCACGCGATCCTTGTGTTGGATTGGAGCCTCCATGGTCGGATGAAAGTATTGACCCCGCCTGTTCCAATTCGGTGACGGACGCGTGAACTCTTGCTGCACGCAGCGCCAACTGGCGTCGCAGGTCGAGCCAAGCTGTTGCGCGACTGTTGCACGATTGCGGCCAGAGGAAGTCTGGTGCACTGCGCGTTTCCAGCACAGCGAACTTGAACAAATCCTTGGGACGTGCAGAATTTTCGGCGCTTCCTGGCCCGCGGGGAGCCCATTACACATCGGAGGGTTAGCAACCATGAACCTACTGCCCATGTCCCTACTCGGTGCACACGAAAGGTCACCCGGCGTCCTCGATTTCGGATTGTATCTGCCGAACGTCACCGCCGGTTTCAAGGTCGGTTTCGTCCTCAGGATCATCCATGAGGCCGACCAGCTCATGCAGGCAATACAACCGCTGGACTTCACGCTCGCCAATACTATCAACCCGGCCTTCCCGAAGGGTGATTATTGGACGGTCCGCGTGGACACCAAGGCTCCCCCGCCTGGGCCCCTCGTTCCCTCATCCAAGTGGGGGCAGCCGGGGACCTATCTTTACCGATACGTCGCGACGCCGGTCAACGGCGCGCCCATCGACTTCATCATCGATCCCTACGCGCGCGAGTACGGCGTGGGCGACATTTCGGCCGTCACGGTTGGTTTCAAGGACCATGTCTGGAGCCCCAACGAGGCCACCTGGAAGACGCCGAATCTCAAGGACATGATCCTCTACGAGCTCGATCGATCAACGAGTTCGGCTCCGACCTCCAGAAAGCCCTCCCGCTTCTCGACTACCTCGAGGATCTGGGTATCCGCGGCATCGAGGTGATGCCGGTCAACAACGTCAAGAGCACCATCAATTGGGGTTACGATACCATCGGGTATTTCGGGGTCGACGAGCGTTTCGGCAACCGCGCGGACTTCCAGGAATTCGTCGACGCGGCTCACCAGCGCGGAATGGCGGTCATCCTGGATGTCGTGTACGGCCACACCACGCCCGAATTCGTCTTTCCTTACCTCTATCCGAAGCTGGGTATTGCCAACCCTTTCAACGGCCCGACCACCAAGGATATCGGCTATGGTCCACTGCCGGACTTCTCCCAATCCTTTGTTCAGGACTTCTACTACACCGTCAACCAGCTCTGGCTGGACAGGTTCCATGTAGACGGATTCCGCTACGACAACGTCCCGGCGTTCTGGGATCCGAAGGTACCCAGCGCAGCCTACGGCGAATTGGTTTCCAAGACGAGCAGCTTGGTCTCCGGTAACCTCGGCAACCCCGGTCCGGGCGTCAATTATTGGAACCGATTCCAAGGTCCGGGCGGCGTCGTCACGCTCATCCAATGCGCCGAGTATCTCGACGATCCCCCGGCGATCCTGAACAACACGGCATCGAATTGCACCTGGCAGGACTGGACCCTCAGTGCTGCACAGGACTGTGCCCGCGGAAAGGGCGGTGCGATTTCCGACCTGGGGAATCGCCTGGGCCTGCAATACTTCCCGTCCCAGCAGACCGTCACGGGAGCTCCGTTACCGCAAACAGCGCTTCAATACATCGAGAACCACGACCACTCCCGCTTCATTTGCGAGCTCGGAATCGCCAATCCGGGCGACGACGATCTGCTTTGGGACGGTAACCGCGATCGGTGGGCGAAGCTGCAGCCCTATCTCATCGGCCTGCTCATGGCCAGGGGAGTACCGATGCTGTGGGAGGGGCAGGAGATCTGTCAAAGCTACTTCGTTCCCAACGCTGGCAGCGGCCGGCCGTACATCTTCCGCCCGGTCGATTGGGCCAAGTTCTACGACCCCGCTGGACGTTCGATCCTCGGCCTGGTCCGCAAGCTGATCGCCATACGCAACGGCGGCCCTCAGTTCCGCGGCGATGGCTATACCTTTTACGACACGCCTTACTACAACAACACGGGTTTGTTGCTCTTCTCGCGCTCTGTCGACGCCAAGTTCAGCATGATTGCGCTGAACTTCACGGATTCCGACGTCCCCACGACCATCACGCTGCCGGCGCAGGGTAACTACGCCGAGCAGCTCGATGGAACGCAGAACCTGGTTGACGTGTCGGCGGGCACCCCCATTCAAGTCACGATCCCGAGTAACTACGGTCAGATCTGGACGCGCTGACAACCAGTAGCTCGATTTCACGGTTGCCCCACCGCCTGACTTTGGCCTGTGCCGCGCTCGGGTTGCTGCGGTTGCCCTCTCCGCCCGTCGAGGCCTCGATCTCACTTTCTTCAGCGCGAGCATTCGAGGGCGTTTCCGCGTCCACTCCCGGGAATCGTCCCGTCGGGAAGAGGTCCCACCACAAGTGGTGGAATGTACACCCCACCATCGAACATGCTTGGTACCACCGACCTCGGCTGTCCGGATTGCAGCGGCATCGGCGCCACCAAAAGCCCAGGTGGCTGCTCGTTGATGGTACCATGACACGGTCATTGCTTAGGAGACGTTGCCTCTCGACTCGAAGCGCCATCGAATGATGGCTCTCACGCTGTCTTTCGGTGATGAGCCGATCCCGGCCCCCATCGCTACTGTCTACGCATACGAACACTTACCATTGTCGGTCCATGTCAATTCGCCGTTTCCATATACCGCTCTCACTCGTGGTCGATCCGGACAATGGGAACGTCAACGACAGCGACCTGGCGCGGGCGCTCATCGCCGGGGCTGCCTGGGCACACGCCGAAACCTGGAATCGTTTCGCGCCCATGGTGTTCGGTATGGCGGCCCGAACCCTGGGTTCCGAATCCGAGGCGGAAGATGTGGTCCAAGAGGTCTTCTACCGCGTGCTCGCGAAGGCCAAGTCTCTGCGCAATCCTGAGAGCCTACACAGCTTCATCGTCTCGTTCGCCATCCGTATCCTGAAATGGGAGCTACGTCGGAAGCGAACACGGAGTTGGCTTTCCTTCCGCCAGCCGGAGCAGCTTGCCGACCTCGCCTACGAAACGCTGGACGTCGAGTCGCGGGATCTCTTGAGGAGATTCTATGCGTTTCTATCTCGCCAGGCACCGCGCGAAAGGCTGGTCCTTTCGCTGCGCTACCTGGAATCGATGACCGTCGAGGAGATCGCCAAGGCCATGGAGATCTCGGTGTCGACGGTGAAGCGGTCACTGGAATGCGCCAAGAGGAAGTTGTCGCATTGGATCGAGACCGATCTCGAGCTAGTCGGACTTCTCGATGGAAAGCGTGGATTCAATGAAGACTGATGGTGGTGAACGGACAACCCCTGTTGCGCTCGAGACCCTGACCACGCTCGCCCGTCGAAGCGTACAACCCGCCACGCCTGCGCAGCTCAACCGGGGCTGGTCCGAGGTCTCGGTTCGCCTTGCTGCCCTGAAGGCGCGACGGAAAGGCATACGTCGTCTGGCGATGGTAGGGGCCACGGCCTCTGCGTTGGCGTTGGTCGCGCTCGGCATCGCGTGGTCTCGCACGCATCTGCATCCGAACGCGCCTGCTCCGCTCACGTACCAGATCCAAGGCGGCAGCGTCGTCGAAGGTGGGTACCTTCGGGAATCGGGCAAAGGGACCGTCAAGCTCGTCTTCGCGGAGGGGACCGAGCTCGTTCTCATGCCGGGAGCGCGCGGCCGTCTGCGCGCTGTCGACAGCACCGGCGCCCGCATCGCCATCGAGCATGGCACAGCGTCCTTTCAGGTCACTCCACGCAGCGATGCCAGGTGGCTCGTCGACGTTGGCCCCTTCCTGGTCACGGTCAAGGGAACGGTGTTCACGGTTTCCTGGGATGCGGCCAAGGAAAGATTCGAGCTCAGGCTGCAACACGGCCGCGTGGCGGTCACCGGCCCGATTGCCGGGGGGACGATTCCCCTGCGCGCGGGCCAACGACTGGTCATCAACTTGCCCAAGGAAGAAATCCTCATCACCGAGCAGAGGCCGGAGGAGGCATGGCTGGGTGCGCCACCGACGGAGCCGCCCGCGCCGGCAACCGATGTCAACATGGAGGATCGGCCGACCACGGGATCCGGAGGCCGGGGAGCCTCGGCGCCATCCCCATCCGTCTCGGGCAAGACGTACGGACGGCGCACGTGGGCGGAGGCAGTGGCATCAGGTGATTGGGACCGCATTCTCGCCGACGCGGACCACATCGGCGTGCAACGGACGCTGGCCGAAGCGTCCAGTGAAGATCTCTTCGCTCTGGCCGACGCCGCTCGCTATCGCCGCCGCCGCAGCTTGGCGCGCGAGGCCTTGCTGGCGGAGCGAAAGCGCTTTCCCGAGTCGGCCCGCGCCCTCGACGCTGCCTTTCTGCTTGGTCGTTTGGAGGAATCGAAGGAACGAGGCACGAACAAGGCCATCGCCTGGTACGACGAATATCTGGCCCGAGCTCCGACCGGTACCTACGCCTCCGAAGCCCTCGGACGAAGGATGATCGCGACGAGCAAGCTCGAAGGGACCGCGCGGGCGCAGCCGGTCGCCGAGGACTATCTCCACCGTTTTCCTAGTGGTACCTACGCAGGGGCGGCGCGAGCGCTGCTTGCCGCCCCCTGATCCGGGCTTCCCCGTGGGTCGGCTCACGCTCACCATGTATCTTCTGACGGCGACGCTGTGGGCCACATCCTCGCTCGCGGCGACTGTCGTTCTTGTTCGGCCCCCCAACCCCGCGCCGGGCATGGCCGAGGCGCTGGTGCGCATCCACGGGGAGTTGGTGTCGGCGGGCTTCGACGTAGAGCTCGCAGACGGACCAGCCGTGGAAGGCGCGGATGGGGAATCCTGGAGCTGGCTGGAGCAGTTGGCGGCACGCCGTGGCGCCGACGCAGTCGTTGCCATGATGGGAGACAAGTCGTCCGATTCGGTCGAGGTCTGGGTCATCGACAAGGTGACCGGAAAGTCAGTCGTTCGCCATGTCCCCTTTCGCCCGCTGTCCGCCAAGGGACCGGAGACCCTGGCCATTCAAGCCGTCGAGCTCCTGCGCGCGAGCTTTCTCGAGATCGATCTCTCCTCGAATGCCCGACCGAGCGAAGCCAGGCCAGGGCCGCCGCCGACGGTGGTTCACTTCGTGGAGATGGAACAAAGGGCAAAGCAGACGGAGCGTTTCGGCGTCGAAGTGGGCGGGGCGGCCAGCATGAGCTTGGACGGCGTCGGCCCGGCGGTCATGCCCGTCGTACGTGTCGCTTGGGCCGCGCGGCCATGGTTGGTCGCGCAGGCGACGGTAGCCGGGCTGGGCAATCGACCCAGCGTCCGAACCTTGGCAGCAAGCGCCCAGGTCGATCAGGCATTTGCCCTGCTCGGTGCCAATTATCGCTTCAGGGTCGACAAGCGGTTGCGACCCTTCGTCTCGCTTTCGGCCGGCGTACTTCATACCGCGGTCGCGGGCCGCGCCAACTGGCCGCTGCAAGGACAGCATGCGGAGCAATGGTCCTTCTTGCTCGACGGGGGATTCGGCGCTGAAGCGCTGCTGCGAGATCGCTTCTACCTGTCGCTGGCTGCACGCGCGCAAGTCGCCGAACCCTATCCCGCCATTCGCCTTGCGGGCTCGGTGGTCGCCACGGCTGAACGTCCAAACATCCTCTTGACACTCGCGCTCGGAGCCTGGCTATGAACCTGCGTCGATCCTGCTTCACCTTCCTCTGGCTGGCGGCCGGCTGCACGCGCGGCAATCTTGATGCCACCTTGCGCGCGCCCACGACGGACGGTGGCGGCGGCAACAGCAACGAAGCCGGCACCGGCATCCTCACCTGTCCATCGCCCGCGCTCAAAGCTGGCGACACCAACCAGACGGTCCAGGTGGGCGCCACGAGCCGCAGTTATGTCTTGCACGTTCCTGCGGCGTACGACGGCAGCAAGCAGGTTCCCCTGATCCTTGATTTCCACGCCCAGAACGGCTCGGGGCCGAGCGAGCTGTCGAGCTCGCCCTATCCGGCGCAGACCGATCCGGAGGGCGTCGTCATGGCCTTCCCGACCGGCCTGAAGGGACCGGGGGGCACCGCCTGGAACGTGGGGCCGTGTTGCGTGGCGGGCGTCGACGATGTGGCTTTTGCCAGGGCTCTCGTGGTGCAGGTACAGGCCACCGCATGCATCGACCCGAAGCGCGTCTACGCCGTGGGCCTGGCGACGGGTGGTGGAATGGCCTACTATCTCGCGTGCCATGCGGCCGACATGTTCGCGGCGATCGCGCCGGCCGCGTTCGACTTGTTGGAAGAGAACGTCGGCGACTGCCAGCCATCGCGATTCATCACGGTGATCTCGTTTCGTGGCACCGCCGATACATTGGTGCCCTACGCTGGCGGGTACTCCTTGGTGGTGCCGAGCATGCCGATCACTTTTCTCGGCGCGCAGGCAACCTTCCAGAAGTGGGCGGAGCTCGACCAGTGTACGGACTCGCCATCGACGGCGGACAGCAACGGCTGTTCGACCTATTCCGCGTGCCAGGGCGGTGTCGAGGTGGTGCTGTGCACGAAGCAAGGCGGTGGACTGGAGGCTGGCAATCCCAGCGTCGCGTGGCCGGTGCTCAGGCGCCACACGCTCTGACGACGGTCCGCGGTCATGGACACCTGACCTGAAAACACCTCGCCCCGCGTAGCGACCGCTACGCGGGGCTATTGACCTGTCTAATGGAGCCCTCCCCTGGTCCGGCATTCGTGCCATCTGGAACCGCTCACCCGGCCATCGACCATGGGCGGCTGTGGTGGGGGCCTGAGCAGAAGACTATCGACATCGAAGCCTCCAGGGTTCACGCCATAGTGCTTCCGAAAGGCTTTGCGGAAAGAGTGCGCGGTACTGAAGCCACATTGTCGCGCCAGATCCTTGACCGAAGTTCTATCGTTTCGGATGAGATGTATGGCGTGTTCGAGTCGAACGAGTCTCAGGTATCGACCTGGAGAGATTCCCCAAGCCTTCTCGAACAGACGGGTAAAGTGAAACTTGCTCATCTTCGCGACGTGTGCCATGTCCGCAACGCCGACAGGACGAGCATGGTTCTGATGGCAAAATTCCTCCACCTCGGTGACGAATGCGGGAATGGCAGGCAAGCAGCAGGCGGTCACTTGCGCAGGGGGACAATATTCGCCAAGCAAGGCCATTAAGATTGCGTGGGCAGACGCTGAGCCCTGATACGGCGACGTTATCTTCTGCTCCAGGGCATCGGCGCACGCTCCAGCGGCGCGCGCCAGTGTTGGCGAATTGGCCGCCAATGTCACGGCCGGACCAACCCTGTCCGCGACCTCGCGAATGCAACGAATCACCTCCCGCCCGGCCAAGGTGACATAGAAAAATTCCCACCGTTCACCGGCTTGGAGCCAATAGTGGTGTTGGTACGGAGAGTGCAGCAACAGTGCCTGGCCCGGCCCGACGACGATTTGCCGGTCATAGTAGCGAAGCCTGGCGCGTCCGCTCAGTGTGTACCTGATTGCAGCCAACCCTCTGTTGCTGGGATTGCGCCCGTTCCCATTGTAGCTGGGACCGCACTCCGATTGGAAGCCAGCGCTATGGATTTGCGCAGGCAGCGAGCCTAGCAGGTCCGGAAATACCATCGACTCGCAATGCCCCAGCTTGAGAAGTCGGGCAACACCGGGAACATCCTTCAACACGTGTTTGGTCATGTCGGCGCCTCAACGAGCACCAGCACCACTCGACATTCCACCTCCCGTAAAGCCGGTAATTGCTACTCTTGGACGAAGGCGTTTCATGAGGACACTCTGTTTCCGATCGCGGAGGTTGATGCAGCAACGCAGTGGCAGCCGCTACGGATTTCCGTTAAGGAATCGATCCGGCCGAAGGAGCAGCGAGGGGTTCCGATCCGTCAGTGCGCAGCACGCTCCTGGTGCCTAGCAGCCCGTGGTGAAAGTCTCCGCGTCCGACTTCCACCACGGGCTGCTAGTGCAGATACGACTTGATCGCCGCGTACCAGGTGTCGCCCATCCACGGGTAGCCAACGGTGTCATTCGGGTGGACACCGTCAGTGCTGAGCGCGCCAGTCGGGGGTGTGGACATGTCCACGGAGACGACGTGCTTCCCTTGGGCTACGCGCTGTTCAAGAACGCCGACCATCGCAGCGTCGTACGCAGTGACATTGGCGGCGCATTGGGCAGGTGTGTAGTTGGTAGCCTTGCAGCCCGAAAATGGATAAATCGAAGAGACGACGAGAAGGGTATCCGGAAGCGCCGCGACGATGGTGTCGATGAGCGTTCCAAGCCTGTCCGATGCGCCGGACGCGCTGTCCGGGTAGCCTTCGTCGTTCGTGCCGATGAACAAGAGGACGATGTGGGGAGAGTCCTTGAGAGCCCCGGCGTACGATTGCCCCGATACCGTCACCGTCTGGGCCGTGGTGGCAATGCCGTTGATCTGGTCGATCTTCCAGCCGATATGCCCTTCGTGGTTTTGGGGAAAGGTGAGGCCAGCGACGGTGCTTGGCCCGCTGGACAGACTCCCGACGAAGGTGATGTGCATGTTGTCGTTCACCGCCTTGGTGAAGAGCTCGACGCGGTATCCCCCGTTGTCGCCGGGTTGGGCGCCTGCGCCGGCAGTGATGGAGTCTCCGAGGGGCAGAATCTTGCAACTGCCGGTGGCGGGACAGGGATCGAATCCGCCTACCCCACCCCCGCCAGCATCCAGGATGGTCGGGGCTACCGCGTCGCGATCCGGCATGCCGCCATCGCGGCTACCACCTTCGGTGGCACCACCGCTGCCTGACACGCCCCCACTGCCCATCATGCCACCAGTCCCGGCCGCCCCGCCGCGTCCTGGTGCGCTGCCGGTGATGGGAGTACCGCCGCTGCCCGTGACACCACCTCGTCCTGATGCCCCGCCGGTGACAGGAGCGCCACCACTGCCCGTGACACCACCTCGTCCTGTCGCGCCGCCGGTACTCGGAGCTCCGCCACCGGCTGAACCCCCGTCACTGCCTGTTGCGCCGCCAGTCCCGCTGGATCCACCTCGGCCGGCAGTGCCTCCGGCACCTGCCTTCCCGGCCCCGCCAGCGCCGCCGGAGGTGGCGCCGTCAGTCCCACAACCCAGAAACCCAAGAAGAAGAGAAAGGGTGACCAGGCGGAATCGTTTTACAAGCATGCAAAACCCCGAGCAAAAGACACCATGATGGGCAGTGGGATCGAAGCTCGACTTCCGTCACATGGGTTCGCGTCTGCTTCGGTTGTGGTGGGCGAGGTCCCGACAGGCTTGGGAACCCTTGACCACTGGGAGGGGCCAGCCGATAGTTACTAGAGATGGACGTTCTTCGGCCCCACAAGACGCTCGCTGTCGCGGCGCTGCTTTGTCTTGGCGCGTGCAAACAGCCGTTGGTGGTCGGCGAATACAAGTGCCCTGTGGGCGGTTCGGAAGGAGGCAGCCCGCCGAGCCAGACCGACCCGATCTCGGTTCCTTGGGCAACGGGGTTCGAGGACCAATTCTGCGACTATCCGGATGTTGCCGGGCCGGGGTGGTGCTACGGATTCCCGCCATCGTCGTTCCGAATCGTCGCATCCCCGGTCCATGCCGGGCAGTTTGCTGCCGCATTCACGGTACTGACTGGCACGGACGGTGGAGACAGTCCCCAGGCGCGCTGTGTTAGACAAGGCGTATTTCCGGCCGAAGCGTACTACGGCGCCTGGTACTATATTCTGGAGGCCGCGACAAACATGGGCAACTGGAATCTGTTCCACTTCCAGGGTGGAAATGCCGATACCTCGTCGCAACACTTTCTTTGGGATGTGTCGTTGGTCAATGGGCCGACCGGCGACCTGAACCTTCGCGTGTTCGATGACATGCAGAGCAAGAATGGCACTGGTGCCCTGTCCGTTCCGATTGGGAAGTGGTTTCATCTCGTATTCTACTGGAAACGCGCAAAGGATACGAGCGGAGAGGTGGCCCTGTACCAAGACGATACACGGGTCGTGGATCTCGCGAACATCATCACCGATGATAGCGACTGGGGTCAATGGTATGTGGGCAACCTTGCCAACGCCTTGCAGCCTCCTCAGTCTACCGTGTACGTGGATGACGTCAGCATTCGCGCAACCCCATAGTCGAAGCCGATCGCAGACCTCGCGGACTGCCGGGACCGGTCTGATGATTGGTTGGATGCTCCTGGGGCTGTTCGCGACGGTGACCGCGATGGCTGACCCGCAGCCGCCGATCGACATCCATTGGGAAGCGCCGCCGGCCTGCCCTCAGGAGAGCGACGTGCGCGACCGGCTCGAGAAGCTTCTGGGGTCCGGTCGACATGACAGCCATCTGCGAGCCGAGGGCACGATCACGCGAATAGACAGACGCTTTCGCCTCGATCTCGTCGTGCGAGTCCGTGACCTCGTCGGAACACGAAGCATCGAATCCAACGCGTGTGAGGATCTCGCTGGCGCTGCGGCGGTGGAGCTTGGATTGCTGATCCACTCGGCCGAGGCGACCTCTGAGCCAAACCGTCCCGGCACGCAGACTCCAAGTCTGCCGCCCGCCCCAGGAGCGGAGCCATCGAGCTCGCGCTCCGACGGAACGGCATCGAGCTCGCGCTCCGACGGAACGGAGGCGCACCCGGCTCCGGGGACGGTTGCAAGGCCCGCAACTCGAGTGCCCGATGGCGCGAAATCCGAGAGCAAGGCAGCCGAGAGCGAGGCGAAGGAGCAACCTCCTTCGGAAAAGTCGCAACGTGCCTGGCATGCCCTGGTGCAGGCGCCAGTCTTGGAGCTGGGTGTAGGCCCCCTCCCACAGCCTGCTCGCGGCATCGGGCTTTCCCTCGGCCTCGAGTACGCGAATTGGCAATTGCAATTTCAAGGGCTATCTTGGCAACGACAAAGCATTTCCGTTCCTGGCTATGGGGCGAACATCGATCGCGTCAGCGCGGCTTTCTGGGGCTGCCGCGAGCTCCGCCGTTCCTGGTTCGGGTTTTCGCCCTGCCTCACTGTGGGGATGGAGCGAGTGTCTGCGACTGGCACCGGACCGAACATTGCTCCAAGCACGCAACACGCGATGGAAATGACAGCGGGCGCCGGCTTCCAGAGTCGGATCCATATGGCAACCTGGCTGAGTCTATTTGCGGCCGTGGGTGGACAAATCGAGCTATCCCGCCCCCAGATCTCCGTGAATGGGCTAGGATCCGTATACCAATTCGCGCCGGCAGCGTTCGTCGCCGCACTTGGCTTGGAATGGATCCTGTGACGGAAAGCAGGTCGGTATGCCACTGCATCTTGGGAAGAAAATGATGATGGGAATCAAATCAACCGCGGAGGTTTCTGCGATCCCATCTCATGCAGATCCCGATCTAGGCATCTC
The DNA here is from genome assembly GCA_963824555.1 of uncultured delta proteobacterium. GTDB lineage: Bacteria > Myxococcota_A > Polyangia > Fen-1088 > Fen-1088 > Fen-1118. The sequence continues at coordinate 150,901 of CAWGPW010000030.1, forward strand.
AGCCTTTCCTGTGCCGACTCTCCAAGCCATCTACAAGGAATATTTCGACTTTGTGTGGTCGTCGGCCAGACACCTCGGTGCCACCAGCGACGTCATCGACGATGTGGTTCAGGATGTGTTCATCGTGATCCATTCCAAGCTTGCAACATTGCAACGGCCGGAAGCCTTGCGAAGCTGGATCTATGGCATCGTGCGACGTACGGCGAGCGACTACCGACGGTCGAGGCGGACCAGGGATGCCGCCGGGGCGAGACTCGGCGCCGAGCTCAAATCCGGCCGACCGTCCCAACTGTCGCCGCTCGACATGGCCGAGAGGAACGCCGAGCTGGAGCTGCTCGAGAGCGTGCTGGCCGAGCTCGACGAGCCGAAACGAGAGGTCTTCGTGATGGTGGAAGTCTTGGAAATGACGGTACCAGAAGTGGTTCAATCGCTTGAAATACCCTTGAATACAGCTTATTCACGGCTTCGGTTGGCAAGGCAATCCTTCGAGGAAGCACTCGCCAGGCATGAGGCGCGTGACGAGGAGAATCGAAAATCATGTCGACCTTGAGTCCAAAAGGACGTGATCTTGTCCGTGCCGGCCGGCGTGCCTTTCAACCGACCGATGTGGACCGCGAGCGACTTCTGGGTGCGCTGCGCTCCCGCCTGGGCGACGCCGCGCTCCCACCCAGCATGGGCTCGGCGGCGAACGTGGCCGCTGCGGCCCGAACGATCTGGCCGCTCATTTCGGCGGTCGTAGCCGGCATTGGTATTGTCGGTGGGGCACTGTTCTTCGCGCAGCGCGCTGCCACGCGAGCAACCCATGCGCAAGAGCCGAGCTCCGCGTCGACACTGGCGAGCGATCGCGCTCTAGCCCCTTCCGCCGAGCCTCCAACAAGCGCCACTGCGACACCGCCCGCGATCGATCCTCCCGCGCCGTCCGGGTCCGCGGCCCGTCATCCGCAGGATCGGTTGGCAGCCGAGGTCGCGCTCCTATCGCGGGCAACCCGTGATTTGCATGCGGGCCACCCCGCGGAGGCTCTCAAGTCCCTTGACGAATATCGCCGCAGGTTTCCCAAAGGGCTGCTCGGCGAAGAACAGCGCGCCGCCAGAGTGCAGACTCTGTGCGCTTTGGGACGATTCACTGAGGCGAATGAAAAGATCACAGGGCTTGCGTCGCAATCTCCTCTGGCGGTGCGAGCAAAGCAATTCTGCGACGCACGCTTGGCAGCCCGCTGAGGGCTCGTCCGGAAACCCTAAGGGTCAACCGCGTCCTTGATCACTTCTCGTGGACGTGTTCATGCGCAAGAGCGATGAACAGGACTATCTTGCTGGCAGCCTATCCACGGCCAGCTGGTCCGGGCCCACGTCTACGGTCCAAACCACCTGTTTCGAGTTGGCACGGATCTGGGTGATGGTTTCGCGAGGGCCACGCCAAAGAAACTTTGGCTTGTGGGTGCTTGCAAGAACCTCGAAGAGGCCCTCGACTCGGCCGCAGTAAATATTCGTGGCTTCGCAGATGGGCGAGCACACGAAATCCTTGAGCCATCCATTCTCGCCCTTGAGATCTGGACTCAATTCCCGAATCTCGGACCTCTCCATGTCGTAATAGACAATGTCTTCCGTGCCTGAGAGCAGCGCTGGAGTGGGACCACTCCTCGAGTCGGTGTATTCTGGGCTTCCGTGCGTCACTTGCACACGACCTATGCGCCAGGAATTGTCCTTCGCGCGCTGCACGAAGTAGACCCACTCGTGGACCATATGGAGGGCGCTGATTTCGCCCTGATCGGCCACCAGCACCCGCGGCTTCTGCCCATCGAGCGATAGGATCCTGTAGGGGCCGTTTTCAGCCCGCTCGAGCCAAGCGATGCCCGCACTCGATGCGACGAAGTACTCTGGTTGCGCCGATAACGTCGCCACTCGCCACACGGACGCGCCATCTTTCGAGGCATTCCAAATTGCCCCCTTGGACCAGAAGACGATACCCGAGTCCGCGAGCACCGGACCGATTCCAAGATCGAGAGCGACTTTCTGAGCCGGCTTATCGGGCGCCAAGCGATAGACAGCGCTTCGCGTCATCAGGTAGGCACGATCCTCATCAAGCCCGAGCAGGGTCGAGTAGGCAGACACTGGCAACGAAAGAAGGCGAGTCGGTGGAACGGGCTTGGCTGGCGGCTCGTCCGAGACGGGATCAGCGGAGCTGGATGCCGCCACGGCTGCTCGCAAGGTCGCGGACTCCTTCTGCGTTCGACCAGAGTGACGGCTGCAGGCCAGAAGCAGCGTGAGCGCGCCGACACGGACGAGTCTCTTCGGCATCGACATGGAAGCTGCGGAAGTATGCTCCGCCCACGCGCCCCAACGCAAGCAAGCGCAAAGGCGTTCTAGCCCATGCGCTAGGGCCACACGCGCACTTTTCGCGAGTCAAGACAGAACCCGATTGCCCATTCCACTGCTGACTGACACAATCTCCATGCTGTCCGAAGGAGAGGGTGCTCTTGACACGGCTATGCAAATTTTCCCCAGCCGGGCTGAGCCACGGTAGGTGCTATCGCCGACTGCACGAATAGCGACACGGTTCCTTCCGGATTCGTGTCTAATTGATCGACGAAACCAAGGTGCCTTGACATGACGAGAGACGAATCCCTCCATACCTCAGTTTTGCGTGATGTATCGGCGCAAGGGGCGGCTTTCGCGCTTTTCGTGGCGGCATTGTTCACGGCTGGAGCATGCGCCAACGCGTCTGTCGTCGACAACGGCCAGGGTGGAAGTGGCGGTGGGAAAGCCCAGGCCGGCGGCGGCGCCAGCGGGGTCGGTGGGGGAGGAAGCGTGATCGTCAATCTCGACACGGCTCCTCCTCGCGCCGATGCGAGCGTAGACCGGCCGGGTGGCGGCATGTGCGGTGATGGCGTGGTCGAGCGCAGCGAGCAATGCGACGACGGCAATACGACGAGCGGCGACGGCTGCAGCCGGATTTGCCAAGTCGAAGCGAACTGGGACTGTCCCACCGAGGGAGAACCGTGCACGTATGTCGGGAACTGCGGGAGTGGCGTCCTGACCTCGAACAAGGCCTGCGACGACGGCAACACTGTCGGCGGCGATGGCTGCTCCAGCGACTGCAAGACCGTCGAGCCCGGCTACATCTGCCGGGTGCCAGGCAAGGCCTGCTCCACGCGCTGTGGTGACGGCATGATGAAGGGCTACGAGACCTGTGATGACGGCAACACCGCCAGCGGCGATGGCTGCTCCGCGACGTGCAAGATCGAGCCTGGCTTCGACTGTACCGGTAGCCCGAGCACCTGCAATCCGACCGTCTGTGGCAACGGGAAGAAAGAGGCCGGCGAAACCTGCGACGACGGCAACACCCTGCCCTACGATGGTTGCGCCTCGAACTGCCAGAGCGAGCCCAAGTGCGGCACGGACACCAGCGCGGTGGGCGCCTGCGAGAGCACCTGCGGAGACGGAATCCTCTGGCCCGGCATCGAGGAGTGCGACGATGGCAACGGTGCCGATGGCGACGGCTGCTCCCATGACTGCAAGATAGAGGCGGGATGGACCTGCAAATCGTCTTTCGACGCTCCGCCCGCGCAGTTGCAGATCCCGATCATCGCGCGCGATTTCCCCCTTGAGTACCGACCAAACGACAATCCCCCCAGCGGACATCCGGACTTCGGAAACTCTTCGTTTCCTACCGACGACAGCCTGCAGAAGGGCAGGGGAATAGTAGCGACGACCTTGGGGATTGATCGCAAGCTGGTTTGGGCTGGTCCGACCCAAGATCCGGTTCCGAACCTGTCCCAAAGCCAGTTCACGGGCAAGAGCGAATTCGATCAGTGGTATCGCGACGTGAGCGGCGTCAACATGACCTACTACGAGAGCCTGAGCTTGCTGCAGAACGCGACCAGCAAGACCACCTATGCGATGAACAGCGACACTGACCCGCCCTGGTATGACCTCTGCGGTTTCTTCCCACTCGACGATCTCACCAAACCGCTCATCGATCAGAACACAGGGCAGGCAGTTACCTACTCATATGACCAAGGACAGCCAGACGACCGCACTTGTCACGCGTACCAAGGGCTGGGATTTGGCAACAGCTGGGCAAACCACAACTTTCGATTCACCACAGAGCTGCGCTACTGGTTTCAATACCAAGGCACCGAGAACCTGAAATTCACCGGCGATGACGACGTGTGGGTTTTCATCAATGGCACCTTGGCGCTCGATCTTGGAGGCATTCACAACACGGCAGGGGGAACCGTCTCCCTCGATCCAGCCAATGGCACCGGACAAGTCGTGTATGAGTTGCCGTTTTCGTCTCCCAGTGCGCCTGTCACAGTGGACTTCAAACTGACGAAGGGCAGCGTTTACGAAGTGGTCGTGTTCCAGGCCGAGCGCTATGGACAAGGCTCGAACTACATGCTGACCCTGGCAAACTTCATCGGCGGCAAGACCCAGTGCACTCCCACGTGCGGCGATGGCGTGACCGTCGCCGACGAGGAGTGCGACTGCGGCGACGGCACGGGTTCCGTGCCCGCGGGCTGCCCCGGTCCCAACAGCGATACGACCTACGGCGGTTGCACCACGCAGTGCAAATGGGGCGCCTTCTGCGGCGACGGTACCGTGCAAGGCCCACCGAACGGTCCGGAAGAATGCGACCTGGGCAAGCAGAACGGCGACACCAGCACGGGAAGCCAATGCAGCATCTCGTGCAAGGCACCTCGCTCCTGCGGCGACGGCAAGGTCGACACCGATCTCGGCGAGGAATGCGACCTGGGTGTCGACAACGGCCTCAAGCTCGACAGTCAGTTGCAGCCGGTCAGCGATCCCAACGATCCCGGGGCGCAAGTGTTTTGTACGACCGACTGCACCATCCCGCCAGGAATCGTTTACTAGGCGGGTAGCCGTCGTCGAAGCTCTCAGGCCGTCCGCGAAACGGAAACACCGGGCTCGCGCCACTGCACGAGCGATGACATTGCTCCCAGGTTGTGTCACGCAAGGGGTTCCGCGGTGAGAAGCCGCGCATTTTCCGTAGGCTCCGTCGCCTTCTTGGCGATGGCGGCATGTGGAACCAAGGGTCCTGCCGGACTCGGGGCCATCGTAGGCCTCGACGCTGGAGACTCGACCAACCACGATTCCTACAAGGGAACGTCGCATGCCGCCTTCAGCGGCAAGTTGATGGCCATCGTCCAGTCCACAACAACCGCTGGAACGGTCACGCTGAAGGCGACCTCCGGATCGCTCCCTGGAGGCGCGGTGGACATCACGACGACCGCACCCTAGGGGGCTTGTGCACGAGCCGTCAATGCGCCCGCGACTCTCCTGCCGACAATAGCCTTGACGAAGGCAGCAGCGACACGGTCGTCACGAACGATAGCTTAACCGCCCAGCCCACTCCGGCTGGGCGGTTCTTTTCCGTGGAATCGCGCAGCCCGGATCGGGCGCGCGTCCGTCTGCCGGCTCCCATGACGCAATTCGAGCGGTGTCGCCACTGCAATCCCACCTACACGGCAACCACGTTCCGAAGCACTGCATCGTCATGCTCAAGCTAACGAGCACCGCTGACGGCACAGGACCGGATGACCCAAGGCTGCGCGCCGCCGGTGGCACAGGTTGGCTGACGGACCACCGTCGGCGGCCGGCCGATTCCGCCGCGCGCGCGCCAACGGTAGGCTTGGCGAAATGAACACGCTGCCGAAAAGCACGGACGGACATGGCCTGGTGCTGTACATTTAGAGGGCAGGTGACATGACAGCCTCGCGAGCCATCCATCAGGGCTTCCTTCCCACGCAAGGAAAGTCGCGTGCCTTCGTCTGGAAGTATTCGCCGGTCAACTGGGGGCGTCGTCCCCGTCACTTCCATATCGAGCCTGAGCTGAACCTCATCGCGTCCGGACACGCGATCTTCGGCGTCGGTGCAGCCGTGGTCAGGGTTTCGCAAGGCGACCTGCTCGGGTTTTCTCCCGCCCAGGACCATGTCTTGCTCGACGCATCGCCTGACCTGTACCTTTTCGCCATCGGCACGGAGCCGACGTTCTCGTCCGATATCCTGCGTGCTGCGGCTCACGAGGGCATGCTGCCGCTGCACCTTCGGCTAAGCCCCGACGATTTTCGAATGCTGGTCAACCGCGCGTCGGCCATCGTGGATCGCGACGGGGTCGAGCAGCCGTGCGCCGAGCTGTGGGAGCACGCGCACTGGCTGAGAAGGCATTGCGCGGCCCGTTCGACCTCGACCATGCACGTCCTCACGCGACGGGCTCTGTCCGCCGTCAGCCAAGCGCCCAGCCTCGATCTGCAATCGCTCGCGGGCCGCCTGCGTACCACGGATTCCGAGATTAGCCGCTACTTCCATCGGGATGTCGGCATGACCTTCGCCCGTTACCGCACGCGCTTGCGCCTGCTGCGCGTGATCGGTCTCGTGGACGGCGGCGGCGTGACGCTCAGGGCGGCCGCCGAGTCATCGGGATTCGGCTCCTATTCGCAGTGCCATCGTATTTTCCAGGCCGAGCTCGGTTGCTCCCCGCGGCGTTTTTTTCGCACGGGACTACGGGAGCAAATGCAACAGGCGTACGATCCTTGACCCGGCCCGGGATTCGCCCGCTCGCCAAGGCCGCCTACGCGTTCGGCGGCACGATCGACATCTTCGGCCACTGGCTGTATTTCGGGCTAATGCAGCCCGTGTTCGTGGGCTTCCTGCAGCTATCGCCGTCGCTGCTCGGCATCGCACAAGCCGCGGCCCGATTCACCGGCGGGCTCACCGATTCGTACTTCGGCTGGCGCTCGGACAACACGCGGACTCGGTGGGGGCGACGACGACCGTACATCCTCGTCGGCTCGCTGCTCGCGGGCACGGCGCTGCCTTGCCTCTTCGCCGCCTCGCACACCTGGAGCACGTCGACCCTCTTCTGGTTCGTCCTGCTCACGGCGTGCGCCTACGCCCCCATCCTGAGCTGCTACAACATGCCGTACCAGAGCTTGGGAGCCGAGCTGACCGCCGACACCGACGAACGCACGGCCGTCATGTCCTGGCGAGGTATCGTGCAGACGCTGGCCGGCGTAGCGAATGCCTGGGCTTGGTGGTTCGCCGCTCGCCCCTGGTTCGCGGGCGCCGATGGCGCGCCCAACCTCGCCCGCGGGGCCATGTGGGCCGGGGTCGCCGCCGGCATCGTGATGATCCTCGCCGGGATGGGCAACGTCCTCTTCGTGCACGAGCGCTACTACCCGCTGGCCCGTGCGCAAGAGCGCGTCGGCTTCTGGTTCACCACGCGACAGACGTTTCGCTGCCCACCCTTTCGCATCCTCTTGCTCACCCTCGTCCTCTTCGCCGTACCGACCGCGATGGTCGGCGCTTTCGGCTGGTACGTCCTCTACTACCATGTGCTGGCCGGTCACCCCGGCCTCGCCGCCTTCTACGGCGGGCTCGCGGGCACCGCCTACAGCATCCTGGGGGCCGCCTCCATCCCCGGCGCGGCGTGGCTCGCCGCCAAGGTGGGAAAACGCCAGGCCCTCCAGGGCGCGCTCTACGGTGGGAGCGTCACTCTGGCCGCGAGCTTTATGCTCTACACCCCGGCGGCTCCCATTCTCTCGGTAGTCTGTCACGGCCTCTTCGGTATTGTCGCGTCGGGCTTCTTTTGGGTATTGCTGCCCTCGATGCTGGCCGATGTGGTCGATTTCGACGAGCTTGGAGGCGGGACACGCCGCGAAGGCGCCTTTGCCTCGACCCTTTCCTACGTGTTGAAGCTCGGCACCACCTTGACGATGCTCGCCACCGGCCCGCTCGTCGAGTTGACCGGCTTCGATCCCCGCAGGGCATGGCAGGACCAGACGACCATCACGGAGCTGCGCATCCTGTTCGCGGTCGTGCCGGCTGCGGCCGCACTGCTCGCCGCCCTCGCCCTGGGGCGCTATCCGCTGACCCGCGACACCATGCGCTCCATTCGTGCCAGCCTGGAAGCCAAACGCGGGAGGATTTGACGACGATCTTCGCGTTTCTTGGGATTCTTCCCCGCGCCCGCTTGGAAAGCCCGAACCAGACGTTCATGGTTTGCACATGAATTCAAGATCGGTGCTGCTCACGTTCGTCCTCACGACGGTCCTCGTCCCTGCTTCGGCCTTCGGCATGGCCAGCGCCGAGCTGTACAGCACGAATGCTTATTTCTATGGACGTTTCGATGCGCGCATCCAGTTCGCCCCGGGCGACGGTGTGGTCAGCTCGTTCTTTCTTTGGAAGGATGGATCCGACGCAGCCAACGCGTATTGGAACGAGCTGGACTACGAGAAGGTCGGCGCCGACTGCCACATGCAGATCAATAACATCTACGGGAACCCGAAAACCCAGCACCAGCAAACCCCTACCCTGAGTAACACTTGCGCCGGATACCACGACTATCGGTTCGAATGGACCCCAACCTACATCGCCTGGGTCGTCGACGGCAAAGAGATCCGCCGGGATACCGGCGCCGACGCCACCGCTTACGCTCAGAATGCTTCCGCCGGCATGTCGTTCCACTTCAACATCTGGCCCGGCAACTCCAGCTTCGGCGGCAACATCAACAACACCACCTTGCCGGTGCACCAGTACATAAGCTGGGTGGAATACTCGTCGTACGACAACGGCAACTTCAACGTGCAATGGCACGAGGACTTCCAGTCCTCGGGCACTCCCTCCGGCTGGGCGGTCGGCAATTGGGCCTCGCCCTTCAACCTGTCGACGCACAACCCGCAGAACGTCGCGTTCGTAGACGGCATCGCCGTGTTGTCGTTGACGGCAGACAACGCTACGGGCACCCCAGGTACCCCCCCGGCCGACAACGGTACTGGCGGGGCAGGCGGCACGGGCGGCTCGGGTGGCGGAGCGGGCTCGGGTGGCGCCATGTCCACGGGTGGTAGCAGCGCTGGCGGCGTGACGGGATCAGGCGGCAGGACGAGCACCGGCGGCACAACCAGCACGAGCGGCAGTACCAACACCGGCGGCTCGACCAGCTCGAGCGGCAGTACCAACACCGGCGGCTCGACCAGCTCGAGCGGCAGTACCAGCACCGGCGGCACGACCGGCTCGGGCAGGAGCTCCGGCACCGGCGGCACGGCCGCATCCGGCGGAACAACCTCCTCGGGAGGCAACTCCAGCAGCGGCGGCACAACCACTTCCGGCAACAACCCCGGCACCGGCGGCATGACCGCAACTGGGGGATCGATAGGAGCAGGCGGCGCAACGGCAACTGGCAGCACGACCGCGACTGGTGGCGCCGCCAACGGCGGCAGCGCAGGGACGACCACAGCGCAAGGTGGGTGCAGTTGCAGCACCGCCCCAGCAACAAGCCCGCTCGGACCCGCCCTGCTGGTTCTTCTCATCGTCTTTTGGCGTTTGCGCCGCCAGGAGATCTGAAGCTCGCACGGCAACTCGGCATCTCGCCAGCCGACCTTGCGGCCTGGTGCAACGACCGGCCGCCTCCGGGCTTCTTTCACGACTGTTTCACGTTCGGCAATTCCATCTTACAGGGTCATACGGACTGTATGGCGCTTGCCCGATGCGGCGCCCTCACCCCGTGGCCCATCTCCCGGAGCGTCCCTTCAGGAGATGGGTCGGGGATGAGGAGAGCTTGCGCCTCTGTAGCACCGGCCATCATGCTGCATATCGTCACCCGTTCGCCCCAGCCCTAAGTACCAATCTCTGCTCACGCGGCAAGGTCATTCATCCACCATTTTCTTGAACCGCTCCTTGGGTCCGCTGCTACTGGGACTCGAAGCACTTCAATTTGCCAGAGGAGATCGTTTATGAAACTCGCAATTCGGAATCTGCTCAAGGGCGGTCTATTGCTCGGCCTGGTAAGCGTAGGCGCTTACGCTTGTGGACAGTCGAACGGCGGTGGTTCAGGGTCCGGCGGGAGCTCGGCAGGGGGCTCTGGTGGCACCAGTAGTGGTGGGCACAGTGGTTCGGGTGGCTATACCAGCACGGGCGGAACCACGACCTCCGGCGGGACGACGGGCTCGGGTGGCGCGCATGAAACGGGTGGCACCGTTGGCTCAGGTGGCAGCAACTCCGGCGGCACCAAGGCGACCGGCGGAAGCGCGTCAGGCGGCGCGGCAACCGGAGGCTCGTCCTCGGGCGGTGCAGGCGGTTCGTCCAGCAGCACGGCCATGGGCGGCACTGGAGGTGTGCTCACGGAAGGCACCGGCGGCAAGGTCACGGGCACCGGTGGCGCGGCCCCGGGCACCGGCGGCAAAGGCGGTACCAGCGGCCCGACCGACGGAGGCCCCGCGGCCGGTGGCGCCGGCGGCGCATCCTCCGGTGCGTGCCAGAAGGGCCAAATAAAGCCTGCCGAGGTCGTCATCATGGGCGAATCCTTCTATGCAATTGCGCCCCAATACATCGAGACGCGGATAGAGTCGGACGCCCAAACGGCGGGTGCGCTCGCTTCGGGCGCCAAGTATCGCAACGTGGCCGTCAGCGGGCAGAACATGAATTACATCGCGACGACGGAATGGACCAACGCCACCTCGGGCGGCGCATCGGTCAAGAATGTCATCATGGATGGCGGCGGCATCGACTGCCTTACGGGAGGGGGATCAGCGGGCTGTACCACGTGTCCGGACACATTCAAGACCCTTCTCGGAAAGATGGTCACCGCCGGAGTTGAGGACGTCATCTATACGCGCTATCCGGAACCGGGGAGCCCACCCGGATCGAACGCCTCATTGAAGGCGTGCCTCGACGCCACGATGCCGAACATGCAAACGGTGTGTCAAGGCATCAGCGGACTTCGCTGCCATTGGGTGGACTTGAGGCCCGTTTGGCAGACTAATGACGTTCTGTCTGACGGCCTCCATCCGACTCAGTCGGGCGGAGACCACGTCGGAGACCTGATTTGGTCGACCATGGTCAGTGATTGCATGGCTCAGTGACCCAGCTCGCCCGTCGAAATGTCGGGCACGTTCTGGCCGATGAGCGCACTGGGAGCCCTGGGAAAGGGTTCCCAGTCCCTTTCACGATGGGCTTCGGCTGGCGAAGCCAGCCTGCGCCCGACGCGCGCCATCCCGGCCGGCTGGAGCGTAGCATCTTGAACGCCATTTTCGGACCTGCGATGGATCGACCGTGCTTCGAGAACCACTTTGCGGAGCTCTCGATCTGGAAATCGAGATACTCTGGCCCGCAGCGAGGATCACATTGATGAGAACGGCGAATTTGGCAAGGACGTTCGTGCTGGTGGGAAGCCTGACTGTCGGCGTTTGGAGCTGCAACAAGTCAAACGGAAGTAACGCAGGAACCGGGGGAACAGCGGGCTACGGGGAAACGGGAGGAGTTGGCATGGGCACCGGAGGAAATGATACCGGAACGGGAGGAGCCAGCACCGGAACCGGAGGCACGACGACGGTGCAGCCTGACGCTTTCGAGGTTGACGGAACATGGGCGTATTTGGGCCCGTCGGACACGCCACATTCGCTCATGATCAGCGATGGAGCGATGGTGTACACCGATGAAGCTGGGCAGTGGTCATCAAATTGGACCCTCAAGGACTACGATAACGGACTTCACCATTTTCAAGTTGTCTTTGAGTCTGGAACCGGGACGTATCTTCCAGTCGGACAAAATATGAGCGGAACCTACGACTTGAGTGGTCCGATTCTGACGGTGCAGTTGGCGAACGGTCTAGGATCGTATACGCCGGTGCAGAGCCCCGGCAGCTGCACCGAGGGGAGTACGTTCATACCTGACTGCAGGGTATACGTGAAACAGTAGTGAAGGTAGCTCGCGCCCATCTTGACACATTGAACCGCGAGCAATATACGCGAAAGGATGAGGCACCGCTACCGTGAGATGACGTCCGGCCGTGTCCTTGGCCAAGCGAACCTCGTTCCATGAATTTCGTGGCCCGTTTTGTGAGGCCGCCGCTACTGAATCGGGATGAGCTTTAACCCGCATGGAGGTGTCCCCATGAAACCTACGCGTCACTTGAATGCAATCGTCGCCGCGCTTGTGCTCCTGGGCGGTGCCTGTTCATCGAACGGCTCAGGAATCCCCGCGGGATTGGGCGGAGCCTCTGGTTCGGGATCTGGTGGCACGTCCGCCGCCGGAGGCGCCTCCAGCAGCGGGGGAGTAGCCGGCTCGGGCGGCGCGACAGGCTCGGGCGGCGCGAGCGCCACCAGCGCCGCCGGAGGCCACCCCGGCTCGGGCGGCACGAGCGCCACCGGAGGCACGACAGGCTTGAGCGGCCAAACAGGCTCGGGAGGGACGAGTGTGATCGGTGGCACGACCGGGCGGGACGCCGGACGAGACTTACCGACGGGCAGCGGTGGGGCAGGGACGGGCGGTGTACCCGGCGTGGGTGGCTCGGGCGGCGTGGCCATCGACGGTGGCACCACCCCGGCGGGTGGCCCTGGTGGCGCATCCGCGGGCTGCGGCTCGACGAATACCACCTCACCTTGTGGCGTCAAGGGAACCATGTGCACCCTCAGTGTCAGCGGCACAGATCGGACGTACTACGTCCAACTGCCGAAGACCTACAGCTCGTCCAAGCAGTATCCGGTGATCTTCCAGTTCCACCCTTGGGGTGGCTCGGCCGACCAAGCCCTGACCATGTATGGGCTGAGCTCGGGGATACCGGACGCGATCTACGTGACACCCCAGGGACTGGACGCCGGCAGCAACGGTGCCGGGTGGGCCAACACCAACGGCCAAGACATTGCCTTCACCAAGGCCATGCTCGCCGACGTCCAGGGCAAGTACTGCACCGACAACGCGCGCATCTTTTCGGTCGGCTTCAGTTACGGCGGCATGATGTCCTTCGCCATCGGCTGCGAGATGAGCGACGTGTTCCGCGCCATTGCACCAATGTCGGGGTCGCTCTATAGCGACTTCAACTGCAAGGGCACCGGCCCCCACATCGCCATGTGGGGATCGCATGGTACGAGCGACACCGTGGTCCCCATTGCCGACGGCCGCGCCGCGCGCGACAAGATCCTGCAACAGAACCATTGCGGCACCACCACGGTGGCGGTCGATCCGAGCCCCTGCGTGAAGTACCAAGGGTGTGACCCAGGTTACGACGTGACCTGGTGCGAATGGGACGGCCCCCACGGCATTCCCAGCTTCGGCAGCAGCGCCATCACGGCGTTCCTCAAGCAGTTCTAGCGGCAACCGACATGTGCCGGCCTCCAAGGAGGAGTCCATTGATGAAGATAGCAAGCATGCCTAGGCAACTCCTACTATTGGGTATCTGGAGTATCGCCGTCGTGGGCTGTAGCCAGTCGAGCAACAGCGGCTCCGGCACCGGAGGAACGAAGAGTCCCGCAACGGGTGCGGGCGGCGCCTCGGGGGGCGGTGCCAGCGGCCACGGAGGTTCGTCTGGCACAACCAGCACCGGTGGAAGCTCCTCGGGGGGAACTGTCGGGAGCGGCGGAGCCTCGGCCACCGGCGGCGCGCAGGGAACAGGTGGCGTGGCGGGTTCGGGCGGAACCATGCTCACGGGAGGTTCGACGGGTACCGGCGGTAGTTTCGGCACCGGCGGAAGCACGACCGGCCAAGCAGGCGGGAAGAGCGGTGCCGAGACGGGGGGCTCGGGGAGCGGCGGTCGTGCTTCCGGTGGTGCTGATGGTGGGATTGGCGGCATCACGGGCACGGGTGGAATCGCGAGTACCGGCGGCACAGGCGGAGGCGCTTCTGGCGGAGGGGCGCCTGGAACCGGTGGAAGCAACGGCAGCGGTGGCGGCTCGGGTGCCACGGCCGCGACCATCGTCCCCGATCCCTCGTGGACCTGCGGCATGCCCGACGGCATCCCGTCCCCCACGCTCGGCACGCTTGCGTTCAGCCTGTCGCTCACGGTCAGCGCTATCCACGACGTGGGGAACACCCAGTTCGGCAAGCGCCGCCAGCTTGACGTATCCGGCGGCACCATCACGGGCGACAAGCTGAAGGGAACGGTTCTCACCGGCGGCCTCGATTACGAGCTGACGTTGTCGACGGGCGCCATGGAGCTGGAGGAAGTTCTCATCTGGAAAACGAGCGACAACGTCACGATTTTCACGCGCGTTTGCGGTGTCGCAGCCGCGGGAGATGCGCTCGTCCGCATCGTCCCCGATATCGAGGCGCCGACCGCGGGCTCGTACGCTTGGCTGAACACCACCAAGCTCGTGGGGACGCGTACGGTAGACGCCGCCGGCAAGACGATCACGCTCGACGTCTACGACGTGTCCACGGTGACCGCGGGAGATCCCAAGGTCCAACTCAAGGATCCGGCGGGCGTCCCCAACGTTTCGTGGGACTGCGTGACCGCGACCGGCACCGATGGCGATAGCGTGTTCACCGAGAACGTGACGCTCGGAACAACCATCACCGTCAGCAATGCCAAGCGCGGCAGTCGCAACATCATCCCCATCACCGGCGGCACCACGACCGGCAGCAAGGAGTCAGGCAAGATTCTCAACGGCGGCGCGGACTACCAGCTTGCGGCCACCGGGGGAAGCACCACCCTGGATGCCCGCTACACGCTGCAGTCGAGCGACGGCTACTTCATCATCGTGCGCAATTGCGGGCCGATGAATGGGCTAACCCCGGTCTTCGAAGCGGCCACCGATGGCCCCTACGCATTCCTCACCACCGGCAAGTTCCTGAGCTCCGCGCCCGGCTCGGGAAGTGGAGGGGTGAGCATCACGTTCTACGAGCGCAAGTAGCGCGCCTTTCTGCTCTTCTGCTCTTCTGCTCTTCTACCCGTTCACGTGTTGCAGGGCGGCCTCGGGGTAGCGCGCGCCTGCGGCGGCGCCCTGGGGGGCGACGGCTTCGATGCGGGCGATCTCGTCGGCGGACAAGGCGATGTCGAGGCTGGCGAGATTCTCTTCCAGGTGCTCGCGCCGGGTGGTGCCGGGAATGGGCACGATGTCTTCGCCCTGGGCCAGTACCCAGGCCAAGGCCAGTTGCGCAGGCTTCACCCCTCTAGCGCGCGCGATCTCGGACACCTTGTCCACCAGCGCGAGGTTCTTGTGGAAGTTTTCGCCCTGAAAACGCGGCGAGAATCGGCGGTAGTCCTTCTCGGGCAAGTCCTCGAATTTGGCAAACCGGCCGGTGAGAAATCCCCGACCAAGGGGACTGTAGGCCACGAATGTGATGCCGAGCTCGCGTACGATGGCCAGCAACCCATCCTCGGGATCGCGGGTCCACAGCGAGTATTCCGTCTGCAGCGCCGAGATAGGATGGACCGCATGCGCGCGCCGAATGGTCGCCGGCGAAGCCTCCGAGAGTCCGAGGAAGCGCACCTTGCCGGCCTCGACAAGTCGGCTCATGGCGCCCACCGTGTCTTCGATGGGCACGGTGCGGTCGACGCGGTGCTGGTAGTAGAGATCGATGTGATCCACGCGTAGCCGCTTCAGGCTGGCGTCGCAGCAGGTGCGCACATAATCCGGCCGGCCATTGATGCCTTGAAAACTTCCATCGCTGCCACGCATGTTGCCGAACTTGGTGGCCAGCACCACCTCCTTGCGTCGGCCCTTGATGCCCCGCCCGACCAGCTCTTCGTTCTTGAACGGCCCGTACATGTCCGCGGTGTCGAGGAAGTTGAGCCCGCGATCCAGGGCGAGCTTGAGCGTGGCGAGGGATTCCTCCTCCGAGGCGCCGGCGTAGAATTCGCTCATTCCCATGCAGCCGAGGCCGAGCGTGGAGACGGAGAGTGTGGAGTGTCCGAGTTTGCGTTGTTGCATGAAAATCTCCCGATGACCTTCAGGGTCGGTTGGATGCCAAGAGGCCGCACAGGGTATCAGAGCGTGCTCAAGAAATCCTCTGCATGGCTCAACACCTCCACGCGGCACCGGGCCGTCTACGGCGTCGACACTCGCTTGGGTGCACGCAGCATTCGCTGCTCCGTTCTCGGCTGACGCCGCCCTCTGACCTGACCTGGGGTGTGGCGATCCGCCACGCGGGACAATCGGCCACACGCCAAAGCGTGACGGAGTCGTGATTTCTCGGGCAAGCATTCGGCATGAGCGATGCACATCGCGAAGGTAGAAGAAGCCACGCACAATAGGGCAAAGTCCAATGGCAGACGATGATGACCGCAAGCACCTGCACGCCGTGGAACCTTGCATGCACGCGAAGACCTCGGCTTTTCGGAAGCCGGGGCGAGGCACGAGCGCATGCCTTGCCGGGATTGCAGTGCCTGCCCTACTCCTGCTCCCGGCTTGCCAGCCCAAACCGCAGCAACAGCCCCAACAACAAATTGTACCTACACCACACACGGTCGCCACGAACGTCATTGAACGCATGGAAATGATGCGGAAGAGAGCCCTCGGCGCTCCAGGCGACGTCAGCAAGGCCCTGGATTTCGCCGACTATGTGACGCTGCTCTTCAGCCGAGGCATCTCCACCCGTTGGGCGGTTTCACCTGCGGTGGTGGACGAGGCCGTAGCATGCTTGGAGCGCGCACAGAAAGACCATCCCGACGATGTGGCCGAGCTGCTGGTGGATAAGGGCGAGGTGCTGCTTGCGGCGGGCAGGACCGAACCGGGGGCGAGTGCCCTGCGTGACTCCATTGCGGTTCGGCCCAGCCTTCGTGCCTTTACCCCACTCGCGAAACTCTATGCGACCCAGAAGCTATCCGCTGAGATCGTGGCCTTGTGTAAGAAGACCCTGCCCGTGATGAGGTCGGGGGAGAGCCGGTACGCGGTGCTTGACGACTGTCTGAAGTACAGCGGTGCGCACACCCCTGAAGTCGGCCTGAGCTGGGCTCCGCACCGGGAGGTTTTGTTCTACAAGGTCAGGCATCGCGAATTGGAGGCCTTGGCGACAGCGCGGCAGCTACGCGCAAACCAAGAGGTTGCAGCGGAGCAGAAGCGCGTCTCGAAGCGCTAGTGGTGCGGCGAGCGCCCTTTGACAGGTGCTGGTTCGTCACTCCACCGAGGGAGGTGCCATGGGCGGCTCGTCGCGCGTCGGTTCTTCCCGGGTGGGCAGCAGGTGCTCTAGACCGTGTTTGCGCATGCGGTAGTAGAGGGTCGAACGGTTGATGCCGAGGGCACGGGCTGCGTGGGCGATGTTGCCCTGGGCTTGATCGACGGCGGCCACGATCTCGTTGCGCTCTTGCTCGGACAAGCGTTTGTACAGCGAGCGACCGCTTTCCCCGGAGAGCCCTCCGCTCTGGTTCGCCGTCACCGGCGCGACCACCGCGCCCGAGGGCTGGGCCTGGCGGCGACCGAAGTCGAGATCCGCGGTCGTGAGCACGTCCGAGGTGGCCAGGATGAGGGCGCGCTCGATGACGTTTTCGAGCTCGCGCACATTGCCCGGCCAGGCATACGCGGCCAGAAGCGCGATGGCCGCGGCGTCGGCCCCGCGCACTGCCTTGCCCGTGGTCTGCGCGTACTTGGCAATGAAATGCTCGACCAGCAGGGCGATGTCCCCGGACCGCTCGCGCAGGGGCGGCATGGTGATGGGGAAGACGTTCAGGCGGTAGTAGAGATCCTCGCGGAACTTGCCCTCGCCGATGAGCCGCTCGAGGTCGCGGTGGGTGGCCGAGACCAAGCGCACGTCCACCTTGACGGTCTCCACGCCGCCCACGCGCTCGAACTCGCGCTCCTGCAACACGCGCAGCAGTTTCACCTGTACGTCGAGCGGCAGATCACCGACCTCGTCGAGGAACAAGGTGCCGCCGTCGGCCAGCTCGAAGCGGCCTTGGCGCCGCGCCACGGCGCCGGTGAAGGCGCCCTTTTCGTGTCCGAACAGCTCGGATTCGAGAACGCCGGGCGCCAGGGCCGCGCAGTTCACGCGCACGAAGGGACGCGACTCGCGCGCGCTGTTGATGTGAATGGCCCGTGCGACCATCTCCTTGCCCGTGCCGGTTTCCCCGCGCAGAAGCACGGTGGCCTGCGTTTGCGCCACCTGCTCGACCTTGGCCAGCACCTGGCGCAGGGGCGGCGAATCACCCACGATGGCGCCGAAGTTGAATTCGCTGTGCGCCTCGCGCGACAGGATGCCGGCGTATTGGGAAAGCTGGTCGGCCAGGCGACGGTTCTCGCGCAGAAGGTGGAAGCGCTCGACCGCCTGGATGAGGATGCCGCGCAGCTCTTTGCTGTCCCACGGCTTGGTCACGTAGCGGTAGATACGCCCGAGGTTGATGGACTCGATGAGCACGTCCACGTCGGTGAAGGCGGTCACGATGATGCCGATGGCGTCGGGACGCACATCGCGCACCGCACGCAAAAGCTCGAGGCCAGTCATGCGCGGCATGCGCTGATCGGTAACCACCACCGCCACGTCGTGCGCGCGCGCGAGAGCCAAGGCATCCTCGCCGCTGCCGGCGTAGTGCAGGGTGAAGGTCTTGCCGAACGTGAACCGGAAAGCGTCCAGATTGTCGCTTTCGTCGTCCACGACCAGCACGGGAAACTTCGATAGAGCGATTTCACCCACGGGCATGGGACAGACGGTAACATGGGGATCCGTGCCAGCGCCAACGAACATGATTCCAGCCGCCCGCCTTCGTCTACTGGGCGCCATGGGCGTGGGCGTCGCGGCCTTCGCGGCTTACGTTCTGTGCGCCACGCCAACCGCCTACCCACTCGATTCGGCCGAGCTGGCCACCGCGACCTTCGGCCTGGGCGTCGCCCACCCACCCGGCGAGGAGACCAGCTTGCTTTGGGGCAAGCTGGTCACTTTGCTGCCCTTCGGAAGCATCGCTTTCAAAGTTGCCTTGTCGCAGGCTGCCGCCGGAGCGCTGGCCACCGTGCTGGTCTTCCTGCTCGTGCTCGAATCGATGGAGACCCTGAGCTTTCTGACCGAAGCGACCGGCGAGAAGACGCGCGTCGTGGTGGCCGCGGCAACCGCCCTTGCCTTCGCCTTTGCCCCGGGCGTCGTCATCGTGAGCAATCGCCCCGAGGTGTACGCGGTACAGACCGCGCTATCGCTGGGCGCCTTGTGGCTGGCCTTGCGGGCCCGCGCGAGCGGCGACGCGCGCCCGGCGTTCGTTGCGGCTCTTCTGATTGGGCTTGGCGTGGGGAACCATTCGCTGGTCGCGGGCCTGGTCGGCTTTGGCGCCGTGGCCGCGGCGCTGCCCTTGCTCGCGCGATCCAGCTCGCGCGCCAGACTGCTGGTGCTCTCGCTCGCCGGTTTCGCGGTCGGTCTCCTGGTGCAGGCCTATCTTCCATTGCGCGCAGGTGCCCTGTTCGCATCGGCGGATCGTGGCCTGGACAACGTCGTGTGGGGTGACGCGCGCACCTGGCATGGATTCTGGTGGGTGGTGTCCGCGCGGACCTTTGCCGAAAAGACCGCGGTCGTGCACGGCAATGCCTCGCCATGGGATCTTCCTTTTCTGCCCATCGAGGAGCTGGGAACGGTCTTCGCGCTCCTGGCACCGGCGGGCGCGTATTTTCTGCTGCGCCGGGCTGCCTCGCGCGTGGTCGGCGTGGCGCTGCTGCTCGGCGCCGCGGGTTCGATGATGGCGGCGCTTGTGGGCGGGCTGGACCCTGCCAATCCCGATATTCGCGGCTACTTGGGACCGGCCATCGCTCTTGTCGCCGTCCTTTCCGGCGTCGCAATCGGCGTCGGGACAGCCTTCTTTCGCCTGCGTTGGCTGCGCGGCGTCCTGGTGCTGCTTCTTCTGGCGGGAGCGCTGTCGCGCTTTCCGTCGCCGGACCACTACCCGGGACTGCGCGACGCGCGCGCCGCCGACTTCGAGGCCCGTGCCATGCTCGACGATCTACCTCCACGCGCGGCCGCGTTCACCCACCATTTCGAAACCGGCTTTCTCATCGGCTACCAGCGATTCGTCGAGGGTGCCCGGCCCGATGTCGCGTGGACGCACCTGGCCTTCGCGGCCGGCCCCGGCTACGCCGAGCGCGCGGTCGCGGCCCGGCCCGAGCTCGGCCCCGTCATCGACGCGGCCCTTCGCCACGCGGATCTGGCCGAGCAACTGACCAAGCTCGATGAAACGCGACCGGTGCGCATCGAGCCCGATGCCGTCACGCCACCCGAGATCCGCCGAACGCTTGGGCCGGCAGGCGCGTGGTGGGCGCCGGCGAAAAGCACCTCACACGCCTCCATGGCGCCCTTGCCGGCTTGGGTGCAGGCCGAGGCCTCGCACGATCCGCAAGTGCGAGGCTACTTGGCCTGGCGCAACTACATCGACGCAGTCTGGTCGTGCGAGCTGGGCTTCGGCGAGAGGGCCAGAGAGCGTTTCGACGAGTTGGAGCTGCTGGTTCCGAGCGACGAGCGCTTCCGCACTTTGCGCACCAAGTGCCCCTAAAGTATCGGGAGACCCAAGTTGCTTGGCGCATCTCGCTCCGCGCGGCCACCCTTTCGTGATACCCTTGGCGAAGCTCCGCTTCGATCGTGAGCTTGCCTCGATCATGCCCGCCGACATCGTCTTCCGAGTCGATCTACCGCATGGACGGTGCGTGGGCGTTCGCGTTCCTGGTCCGAACGAGCGGGCAGCGCCGTTCCTGCTTCCCAGCGAAGAGCTCGACTTTCTCGAAACCCTAGGCCCGGCGCGCCGACCGACATGGCTCGCCGGACGCGTGGCCCTGCGCGCGGCCTTGCAAGACATCGGCATCGAGAGCGGCCCCATTCTAGCCACCCAGCGCGGCGCCCCCGAATTGCCGCCGGGTGTGGCCGGTTCGATCAGCCACAAGCGAACATTGGCGGTCGCCTTGGCTGCGCGCAAACAGGAGGGCCTTTCGCTGGGGGTGGACATCGAACCGATTCCCGTGCTGCCGGTTTCGCTGAACGAGCCTGCCTGGAACAATCGGCCGGATATCAGCAGCCGGGTCATGACCCCCGAGGAGCTCGCCGTCTTGTCCGCCGTTCCCGACGGTTTGCGCCGCCGTGAAATCGTTCTGCATTTCTCCATCAAGGAAGCACTCTACAAGGCCATCAATCCCATCATCGGACGCTACGTCTCCTTCCAGGAAGCCACGGTCTTGCCCGCCAGCGACGGCAGCGTGGTCGTGAATCTGACTCTCGCCAAGCAAGAGGGTCCCTTTGCCGTGGAAGCCCGCTGGTCCGAAATCGACGGCCACCTGCTGACCACGGCGGCGGTCAGAATGGTTGGTTAGTCGAGCAGCCTGCCCGTTCGTCGCAGCCGAATGCCATCGTGGGCGTCTGCCGAAAACCAAACCTGGCGTGCCACCGCGGTCACGTCGGCGATGGGAATCACGCCGAACTGGCGCGAGTCGTGCGACGAATCGCGATTGTCGCCAAGCACGAACACCTGTCCGTTGGGCACCGCCGTCGAGAGTCGCTCGCGTTTGCCATCCTTGCGCCAGAGCACGGTATAAAGATGGCGGTCGGCCGACTCGCGAAATGCCACATGCTCGTCGAGCAAGCGGTTGAGCGTCGGATCGCCCAGGTCGTGCAATTCCTGGCCCCGGATTTCCACGCCATTGACCTTGACCGAAATGCCGTCGATGTCGATGCGGTCGCCGGGTAGGCCGATGATTCGTTTCACGAACATGGTCGTGCGATCGTTGGGGTACACGAACACGGCGATATCGCCGCGCCGCAGCCGCTGGCCACCTCGGTGCCCTACCCGCTTGTCGGCGAAAAACCGATCGCCGGGCACGATGGTGGGCAGCATGCTCGCGCTCGGAACTTTGAAGGTCTCGATCAAGTGACCCCTGGCATAGCCGGCCAGCGGGCTGAGCACGAACAGGTGGCCGAACACGAACAGGACGAAGTAAACGTAGCCACGGTTCCACGGTCCGGGTGTAAACCCATCACGAAGCCGGGCCGCGGTTCGATAGGCTGTCTTGACGGAGTAGACGTAGACGGTAAGCGACAGGAGCACGCCAACCACCACGACCAACGACAGCAACGAACGGGGACCATGCAGACCTAGCCACGCCGCCGCCGGCAAAGGCATTGCCACCGAAAAAAGCAACGCGGCCCCTCGCGCAGGATCGCCGTTGTACACCTGTCCGAGACCCGGCAAGAGCAAGCCCGCGAATAGCGCGACCAGGGGCCGGCGCGGCCGGTCAGTCGCGGCGGTCATCGCACACCCCCGAGGCTGGTGGCCGAAACCACGGTTGCGAGCACGAAACGAAGCACATTGGCGATGGCCACCGCGAGCCCGACATGGGCGAGCGCAAGCTGAACCCAGCGCCGGCCAAGCAAGAGCTCGAAGCGCGAAGCCGCGACGGGTTCCTGCCGAAGACTGGCCATCACCCGATCCGCAAAGCTGTCGGGCACGACGATCCCACCGTCGATGCCATCGGCCACTTGGCTATCGAGCGCCAACCATTCCGCCGCCAATCGGCTGCAACTGGCGCACGCGAGCACATGCGCCTGGCTGGTTTCATCGAGGGCCTCACCCAGGACGATGCGTTCTTGAATGGCATTGCACGATGACGATGTATCCATCTCATTCCTCCGATTCTGCCAGCTCGGCGCGCAGCAGTTGTTTGCCGCGGAAGATGCGCGATTTGACGGCCCCCACCGAACAACTCTCGACCGCTGCGATCTCGTCCATGGACAGCTCCTTGAGATACGCGAGAACCACGGCGCTACGCAGGACCTCGGGAAGCCGCTGCAGGGCTTTGTGCACGCGCATCCGGCGCTCTTCGGTCTCGAGAGCCTCCTGCGCACCGGCATGTCGGCAGGGTGCTTCCGTCTCGCTCGCGGGGACCTCGACACGAGGCGCACGTTGGCCGACACGCGCCTTCTCGTTGATGGCCAGGTGCTTGGCGACGGTAAACAGCCAGGACGAGAACTTCGCCTTGGCTGCGTCGTAGCCGGCCAGATTGCGGAAGGCGCGCAGGAAGGTCTCCTGTGCCAGCTCTTCCGCCACCGCTTGTCCGAGGCCGAAGCCGCCCAGAAAGCGAAACAGCGGACGCTGGTACCGCACCACCAACAAGCGAAAGGCGTTGGAGTTGCCGTCGAGCGTTTGGCGAATGAGAAAGCCGTCATCCATAAGGCGAGCCGAAGAACGTTGTGAATCCTACGCAAGGTCATACCGGCCAACCTGAAAAAGGTTACGCCGGACCTGCTACGACGCAGACACGGCCCCACGCCGGAACAGCATCCACAGAAGCGTGGCCAGCGCGACCAGCGAGATCAAGGCGCCCGGCACGAGATAGGTCGAGTGAAACGTCATTTCCACTTGGCTCTTTCCCGCCGGAACGAGCACCGCCCGCATCCAGGCATTGGCGGGAATGCACGCAGTCGCCACACCATTCACGCGCGCCGACCACCCCGGATACCACGGCTCGGCCAGCACCAACAGCGAGGGTGCCGGGCTTTCCACGGCGACGGAAATCCGCTCGGGGGCAAAGTCCATGATGGTGGCGTGGCCCACTTGCGCTGGGGGCTGGGCGGGCAGCGGCAGCGGTTGTTCCACGAGAGCCACACTGTGAAAATCATGTCCCGCCCGCATGCGCAGGGTCGCTTCGCCGTCGTCGCGAACCAGCTGCGCGGCCGGCGTGAGATAGGCTCTCGGATCTGGCAGTCGATTGAGAATCGGCCGGCGGCTACGTGGATCTGCGCCTATCACCAACGACATGGAATGGTAGGGAAACGGGCCAAAGGCGGCGAGTGCGGGCGAGGGAAAGGTGTTGACCTCGAACGGCACCGGAACGCCGAGCGCCTGGTGCAGGTACCTCCATACCCGCCCCGGCGCCAGGGCCGAGTAGCCGTAGGGCGAGCTCCAACCTCGCACCATGCCTGCATTCTCTCTCGCCGTGGGAACGAACACGCGTGGGGGCGGCAGGCCCGGTTCCAGCAGCCCCTGGCCTGCCAGCACGAGCTGCAACTTCCGCTCGAACTCGTCCGGGGCGATTTCGTGATTGTCCTGCTTGAGGGCGTGGATGGCCAGTCCCACGTCGGCGGCGGTGAAGAGCACCAGCAGCGCCATCAGGACCCGCGCGAGCCGCCTCTTGCTTTCCCTTTGCGCCAGCATCCATGCGACAAGAAGTCCCCCCGCCACGAGTGTGGCCAGTCCGCGACCAACGGCCATGGCCAAAGCCATGCTCCCATATCCCGGCCAGGCAAGGCAGAAGGCGACGGCGGCAATGGCCACGCCGAAAGCGAATACGCCGGCCATCGTGACGTCCCCGGGCGAGTGCTTGCGCGAGAAAAACAAGCCGGCCGCCAACACGAACCCCGTCGTGATCAGCACCGTGGCTCGCGCGTGGATTCTCAACCAGCCCACGCCGGGGATGGTGTGAAAGAAGAGGCGAAAGATCGGCGTCTGCTCGCCCGCCGCCAGAAATCCGGCGAAGAGCGCCAGCACGAGCAGTGCCCTGACGTTGCGGTCACGCAAGAACGACAATCCGCACAGGCCGGCGAGAAGCGGAACCAATCCGGCATACATCTGTGCATTGGCCTGAAAGGCGAAAAAGGGTTCCTGGGTGGGCACGATGAGCGTTGCCCACCCGTAGAGGGGCTCCGAGAAGAGAGCCGCGAAGGCCACCGAGGCATCAGGCCGGTTCCCGTGCGCGATCAGCTCGGACAGTGGCAGCAGCGCCACGGCGGCCAGGGCAAGACCCAGGACCAGGCTCGCCCCGGCCAGCCCAAGATCCGTGGCAAGCCGTGCCAGCGACGGCAAGATCGGTCGCTCCATCCGGCGTCCCACGAGAAAAACCACCAGGCCGACCTGCGTGATCCACGACGCCTGCGGGTGGCCGCACAGCACCTCGAAGCCAAGCGCGAGCGCGAGCACGGCGACATCCCGGAGGCGCGGAGAGCACTGCAAGCGCATGCCAAGGTAGAGGACAATCGGTGTGTAGCACAGGGCCTGACCATAGTGAATCAAGCCGCTGGTAAAGCAGCCCACCATGGGTACGCTCGATGCGAGCGCGAACGCGACGAAGAAGCTCACCGGCTTTTCCGTGCCGAGGGCGCGCGACAGTTTCAACGTGCCATAGAGAACGAGCAGAAAGTGCAAGGCGCAGGTCAGCGCGCAGGCAACGTGAATATCGAGGAACAGGTACAGCCATTCCGGCGGGTAGAAGAAGGCCGTCTCGATGTCCGCCAGGAAGGGTCGGCCCAGCCAGTGGTACGGATTCCAGAGCGGCAGGCGGCCATGGGACACGGATTCTTGAATGTAGCTCTTGTAGAACCCATGCATCCGAACCCAATCCGTGGTTCCGAAAATGCTCGGCTCGGTCACGCAGACCAGAACCGTCAGGGTCAGGGCCCCGAGCACGAGCACGATCCATTCGCGCGGCGTCAGTCTGCCGTCGGCGGGCCCGAGCGGCAGGGGTTGCGACGTCAGGCGCATGGCGAGGGCAAAGCTACCCGAGCAGCTTGCGCAGGATCTCGTTCACCGTCTTGGGGTTGGCCTTACCGCCGGTTTCCTTCATGACGTTGCCGACGAAGAACCCCATGAGCTTGGCGTTGCCGCCGCGGAAACGCGCGACCTCGTCGGGGCTGCGCTCGACCACGCGCTTGCAGGCGTCCTCGATGGCGGACGGATCGGACATCAGGCTGACGGATTCGGCGGCCACGATGTCGGCCGCGCGCCGCTTTTCCTGCCACATGCGTGCGAATACATCCTTGCCCAGCTTGCCTGAAAGCGTTCCCTTTTCCACCAGGTCGACCAGCTCGGCCAGCGATGAGGGCGGCACGGGGATGGATTCAGCCATGAGCCCGCGCGCATCGTCGACACGCCCCAGGACCTCGTTGAGAAGCCAGTTGGCGATCTTCTTCGGATGCGCCGGCGCGGCGGCCAGGGCGGCGTCGAAGTAGTCGCCGATGGGCCGCTCGGACACCAGCACCGACGCGTCCTGCGCCGAAAGGCCGAGGTCAAGGTAGCGGGTGTGGCGCGCCTCGGGCAACTCGGGCAGCGCCTTGCGGGCGCGCGCAATCCAGGCCTCGTCGACGAGCACGGGCGGCAGATCGGGCTCGGGAAAATAGCGGTAGTCGTGCGCCTGCTCCTTCGAGCGCATGGAGGCCGAGATGCCGCGGTCGGGATCCCACAGCCGCGTTTCCTGCACCACCTTCTCGCCGCGATCGAGCAGCACGGTCTGGCGCGCGATCTCGTGCTCGATGGCGTCGCGCACGTTCTTGAACGAGTTGATGTTCTTGAGCTCGGCCTTGGTGCCAAGCTTGCTTTCACCCCGTGGCCGAATCGACACGTTGGCGTCGCAACGAAGCGATCCTTCCTCCATGTTTCCGTCGCTGATGCCGAGGTAGCGCACCAGGGTACGGATAGCGCGCACGTATTCCGCCGCCTCGTCGGCCGAGCGGATGTCGGGCTCGCTGACGATCTCGCACAGGGGAACGCCGGCCCGGTTGTAGTCGACGAAGCTGACCCCGCTCGGGTCGTGGATGTTCTTGCCCGCGTCGTCTTCCATGTGGATGCGCGTGAGCCGGATCTGTCTGACCTCGCCGTTCAGCCGAAACGTGACGACGCCGCCGTCGCACAGGGGCTCGTCGTATTGCGAGATCTGAAATCCCTTGGGCAGGTCGGGGTAGAAGTAGTGCTTACGCGCGAAGCGGCAGCGCGGTCGGATGTGCGAGCCGACGGCCAAGCCCAGCCGCACCGCCGAATCGACGGCTGCGCGATTCAGGACCGGCAGCGCGCCGGGCAGTCCGAGACACACCGGATCGGTGTGCTGGTTGGGCTCGGCGCCGAAGGCGGCCGACGAAATGGAGAAGATCTTGGTGCGCGTGGCGAGCTGGACATGAACCTCCAGCCCGATGACCGCTTCGTATTGGTCCCTACTCATGACTTGTCCTCTGGCAAATGCTTGTGCCAGTCGGTGCGCGCCTCGTAGGCGCCCGCCACGCGAAAAACGGCTTCCTCGCCGAGGGGCGGCCCGATGGTTTGCAATCCGATGGGCAGCCCGGAGCGCGTGAAGCCGCAGCACTGCGACAGCGCCGGCACGCCGGCCAGCGGTGGCGCCACGGTGTAGATGTCGGCCAGATACATTTGCAAGGGATCCGCCGCGCGCTCGCCGATCTTGAACGCGGGCGTGGGCGAAGTCGGCGTGACCAGCACGTCGCACTGGCCGAACGCCGCGGAGAAGTCGTTGGCGATCAGTCGGCGCACGCGTAGCGCCTTGCCGTAGTACGCCTCGTAGTAGCCCGCGCGCAGGACGTACGTGCCGAGGATGATGCGGCGCTTGGGCTCGTTACCGAACCCCTCGCCACGGGTCTTCGCGTATAGCTCATCCAGCGACCCGGCGTCCGCCGTACGGTGCCCGTAGCGAACGCCATCGTAGCGCGCCAGGTTCGACGACGCCTCGGCCATGCAGATGAGATAGTAGGTCGCGATGGCGTACTGCGTGTGGGGCAGCGACACCGGCACCAGCTTGGCACCCGCGCGACCGAGCTCCTCGAGTGGCCGCGCGCACGGCGGTTTCCACCTCGGGATCCATGCCAGCCTGGAAATACTCCTTGGGCACGCCCACGCGCAGGCCCGCAAGCCCTGCCCTGCAGGCCTCCCGATAGCGCCCGGCGGGCTCCGGGATCGAGGTGCTGTCCATGGGATCGTGGCCCGCGATCGCTTCCAACAAAGCGGCGGCGTCCTCGACCGTGCGGCCAAAGGGGCCCGGGTGATCCAGCG
Organism: uncultured delta proteobacterium; assembly: GCA_963824555.1. Lineage (GTDB taxonomy): Bacteria > Myxococcota_A > Polyangia > Fen-1088 > Fen-1088 > Fen-1118. The sequence continues at coordinate 178,346 of CAWGPW010000030.1, forward strand.
ACGAGGCGAAGGCGATCACACCGTAGCGGGAAACCCGGCCGTAGGTCGGTTTCACCCCGACCACGCCGCACAGGGAGGCCGGCTGGCGAATCGAGCCGCCGGTGTCGGTTCCAAGCGTGCCCGCGCACAGCGATGCCGCGACCGCCGCCGCCGAGCCGCCCGACGAGCCGCCCGGCACGCGTTCCAGATCCCATGGATTGTGTACGGGATAGAACGCGCTGTTCTCATTGGACGAGCCCATGGCGAACTCGTCCATGTTGAGCTTCCCCAGACTGATGGCGCCGGCCGCGGCCAGGCGACCCGAGGCCGTGGACTCGTAGGGAGGGATGAAGCCCTTCAGGATCTTCGACCCCGCCGTGGTTTCGATCCCGCGCGTGACGAAGATGTCCTTGAGCCCGATGGGCACGCCGGCAAGCGGTCCCACGGACTCGCCCGCGGCGATCTTCTTGTCGATGGCGTCCGCTGCCCGGCGCGCGCCATCGCCATCGACCAACAGAAAGCAACCAAGCTTCTTGTCCAGCCGGGCGATGCGATCCAGGTACGCCTCGACCAAGTCGCGCGACTTCCAAGCTCGCGCCGCCACGCCCGCGGCCAGGGCCGTGAGCGAGGCCCCTCGAATATCCGGCGCCACGGCTACGCGCCTCCCGTGCCGGGCACGATGCGCGGGACCTCGAACGAACTTTCGCGGCGGCGCGGCGCATTTTGCAGTGCTTCATCCACGGTCAAGGACTGTCCGGGCTCGTCCTCACGCATCGGGCAATCGAACGGCACCGCGTGGGTCATGGGCACGACGTCGTCCGTGGCTAGGCTCTTGACCGTTTCGATGTAGCCGAGTATGCCGTCGAGCTCGTGGGTCATGCGTTCGACCTCCGCCTCATCGAGGCGAAGGCGAGCCAGGGCCGCGATTTCGCGCACCTCCTCAGAATTGATTCTTGGCATTTCGTCGTCTTTCTACCATCTTTCCCACGATTTCAAGGTACCGTGGCCGCACTGGCGTAACGCGGCGAATCTGCATATAATGATCGGCTGTCGGAAAACTTGATGTTCTTCTTCACTCCCAAGCGCCGTCTTTTCCACCTGTCTTGCCGCCCAGTCCGGGCGCGGGGAATGCTGGTGGCACTCCTGCTCTCGGCGGGCTTGGCCTGCGAGAGTGGCTCCCACGACCGGGACGCCGCGCCCACCACGATCCAGCACATGTCGCAGGTTTCGGTCCGGCTCGACCTGCCGAGTGGCGGCGCCCCATCGGTGTCCGTGCTGGCCTTCCAGGCCGAGGCCATCGACATGTCCACGTCCGATGTCCTGGGCGCCGTGGATCCCTTGGTTTCGCCGCCACCGGAAGCGGCTTGCGAGCTGCGCGACGTGGCGGGAACCGCGCGCATGGTGCGGGCCCAGGGCGGCACGCTGAATCTGGAAGAGCTAGGCGGCGTCTCCTTGCAGGTGCCCCAATCGGAGCAAGGGGCACAAGAAGAGCCGCTTCGTCCTGCGCCTCGCGTTTATCCGCCGCTCGCAGACGTGGTCAGCGGCGTGATCGCCGAGGCCGGACCGCTCGATCTCGGCCGGGTTCCCGAATCTCTGACGCTCGTGGTTCCGACCAAGGGCGACGACCACGCCACCCTCAAGATGATGCTGCCAAGCACACCATCGGTCTCCGACAGCAGCGAAACTCTTCTCGATACGCGCGCGACCATGAGCATGAAGGGCGACCTCGTGCTACGCGTTTCCGGTCCGCCGAGGACCTTTCTCGAAATTCGTCCCTTCGGCGCCCCCTCTGCCATTGCCTGCGCCGCGACTTCGGGCGGTTGGGTCGTTGTTCCGCACGACCTTTTGGCCAAGCTCATCGCCACGGCCGGGCGCGCCCCGGTTTCCTTCGAAGCCGTGTGGCGCGAGAGCCGGTTGGTGCAAACCGGGAGCGAGTCGACCCGCGTCTCGTTCGAGGCCCGCTCGTCCGCGGTGCTGGAACTGCGTCCGTGAGTCAGACCCCGCGGCCGCGCAACGCGCGCCGGTTCGACCGGAAAAGCGCGCTCGTGCCCGTGGTGGTCCGTGCCGAGGGGAACAAAATCCGAGCCGGCGTGCGACTCGATACCGCCGATCTTTCCGAGGGGGGCTTGTTCTTGCGCTCCGATCTCCTTTTCGAGGTTGGGGAGGATTTGACCCTGGAGATCCCAATCGGCGATGGCAAGGTCACCGTGGCACGCGGGCGAGTCGCCTGGGTCACCCGCGGCAGCGGGAAAAAGGCCGCGGCCGGCATGGGCATCGAATTCGCACGCCTGTCGGCGCACGACCGCCGCGCCCTGGCCGACAACCTGCGTGCACTGGCCAAGTCCGATCCCGACCCATAGCGTCCCAGCAGAAGGAGCCCGACATGGCAGAGACAATCGATGAGCTCACCTACGACTACGAGGACGAGGGTGTGTTGGTGCGCAAGCAACTCGACAAGGTCGTGCTGACCAAGGGCTCCTGGTCGACGCTGATGTTTCTTTACCAGGAGCTCGACAAGACCGCGGGCACGTTTCGGGCGCCCAAGATCGCCATCGTGCGCTTCAAGAAGTTCAAGGGCAGCTACCGCAAGCAATCCTCTTTCAATGTTTCGAGCGAGAAGCAGGCACGCCAAATCACCGAAGTCTTCGAGCGCTGGTACGTGAAGATGGGCGAAGCCTCCGAGCCAGCGGAAGCGGACGACCTCCCCGAGAGCGGCGACGGCGAGGTGTAGTCGTTGGCTACTTCTTGAAGAGCTTGCCCATGAACCCGCCACCATGCGGAGGCTCGGTTTTCGCGCCGGGCTTGCCGGGCGTGGACTTGCTTTTGCGCATCTCGATGAGCCGCAGCTCTCGGCCAGCGTCGATGAAAGCTGCATCGAGGGCCACGGCCTCGCGGAACAATCGCTCGGCCTTGTCGGCTTCGTTGAGGAACTTCCACAGCAAGCCGATCCAGTAGAAGCCGCGCGCGAACTTCGGTCGCTCGCGAACGACCTCTTCTAGGGTCTTGAGCGTGTCGCGAACCAGAGTTTCCTTGCGTGCGTGCGGATCATCGAAGCGCGCCCAAGCCAGGAAAGCGCGGTACTGCGGCTCGCCGGGGTTTCCCTGGCAGGCGCTGGCGAAACACTCGATGGCCCTGGCGTGTTCGCTCTTCTTGAGAAAAACCTCGCCCTTGAGGAACATGTTCTCCGCTTCAAGCAAGGTGGGAAGGCTTGTGCGCGCGGCTTGCGGGCCAGCTGCGAGGGAGGATACGTATTCCGCCCGCCGGGTCGCGTCTCCCAAGACCATCGCCGCCTCGTTGATGCGCGCTAGAATCTTCTCGGCCAAAGGTTGCAAATCCTCCAGGCCGGCGCTGACCAGACGATCGGGGTGAAATTGGCGCGCCGCACGCACGAAGGCCGTTCCAACCTCGTCCGAGCTTGCGTTCTGGCTCACCCCGAGCAATTCGAAATGGGTGGCCTTGCCCAGCCTCTGCGCCATGTCCTGAATCGTGGCGCGCGTGGCCTCGGGTGAGGCTTGCGCAGGACGCAGGGTGCCCGCGACCTTGGCAGGCGCCGGTTGCGGGGGCTTGGCGTCGAATCGCATCGGGGTCACCATGGGACCACGCACGACGGGCGCTCCAGGGCCGGGCGCGGGCGATGCGGGCTGGCCGCGAACCGTCGATGAACGACCTGCTGCGACCGGGGGCACCCTCGGTGCCGCAGCCGAAACCACCAGCGGCGCTGCTGGCACCACGACCGCGGGCGCTGGCGCGACAATGGGGGGGACCTGGACCGAGCGAAAAAATCCCGACGGCTGACTGTTCGCTGGGGAAACCATGTGTCTTTCGCCGGAAGGATAGGAAGAGACCGAAGCGGGACGAGATTGCGAGCCCGAGGCCACGGCTGTTTCAGTCCTTGACGGCGCGGAAGGAGGGGCAGCCGCCTCGGAAGCCGCCTGCAAGGCCGGTCCGGAATCGCCTGGAAGCTTGAAAACCGCGCCCACGTCCGAGGATTGTGTCAAATGAACGGCTCGCGGAATCGCCGAGTCCGAGACCGGCGTCGATTCGACCACGGGCTCCCGTTCGAGCAGGTCGGCGTAGTACAGGGCCAAGACGACCGAGCGGACTTCCAAGGTGCGGGAGGTGATGGCGTCCAAATCGTCGAGCGTCATCCATCCCTTGCGCAGGGCATGCACGCTCGGATCGTCCGCAGGCACGCCCATCGCCGAGAGAAAGGCCGATGAAAGATCCTGCAAACGGAAGCGAAGACCAAGCAGGCGCGTCAGCTCCTGCGTAACACGTGGCAGATCGTAGGCCGCGCGGATGCCGGGGTAGAGGACGCTGCGCGGGTCGATGCGCATGAGAGCCAGGTCCTCCCCTTCGCCAAAGCCGTGCGGTGCCAAGTAGATGGCGTAAGTGCCTTCGACGACGAAAAAGAGTCGGGTCAGCTTGCGCACCACCTGCGACTTGAGGACCTGGGCCAGGGACTGCTTGTTGAGCGCGCCCATGCGCTCCAAAACGTTCCCGAGGCGTACTCCGTCGGTGACCTCGGCACTGGCCGCGGCCACGATTTCCGCCGGCACCACCCCGTATTCCACCAGCAGATTGCCCAGTCGGTCGGTATCAACCGGACGGCACACGTGCACGGGCGAGCCTTCGCGCAGATAGACTTCGCTTTCGTCGCGCGTCTGATCAGCGATGACGAAGTGGCCGGTGAACTTCTTGCGATAGAGCTGTTGCAGCAGACGCGGGAAGGGCCGCTCTTTGAGGGTTCCCTGAACTACCGCCTGCGTTGCGCTATTCTCCGACAAGATTTCCCCGTTCCGTCCTAAGCAAGAGCCCTGGAAGGGTTCCTTCAACCTCCCGCGGTGCATTCCGCCGAGCAAAGCCCGCCGAAACGCATGCGGCTCAAACCGAATTCAAGGCGCATGTAATCGCCGTTGTGCGTGTCGTGTCAATACAAATGCTGGGGCATGGGTTGTCGTGTAAAGTACCCCCCTCGTGGCTGTGGTAGTTTTCGTCAACCCGGGTTCCCGCGCCAACCGAAAGGATCCCGGCTGCGCCGACCGCTTCGCCAATATCCTTGGTTCGTGCGGACGCGTGGCGGCGCCGCCAAGTCTGGAGCGGCTGGCCGAGGAAGCCCGGCGCGCCGCTGCCGAATCACCCTCGGTGATTGCCATTCACGGAGGTGATGGAACCTTGCACAGAACGCTGTCGGCCCTGGTGGCGGCCTACGGAACGCGCCCCCTGCCGCCAGTGGCCATTTTGCCCGGTGGCACCATGAACGTGGTGGCCTCGTCACTCGGCATCCGGGTCAAACCCGAACACCTGCTCGCCGAGCTGGCGATGAGCGAACGTGCGGGCACACCGCCGGCCACCATCCATCGTCGCTGCCTTCGGGTGGGCAACGACTACGGTTTCATTTTCGGCAACGGCCTGCTCACCAACTTTCTCGAAGAGTACTACGCACATGGCAGCTACGGCGCGGGGCGGGCCGTGTGGATCATTTTCCGCATCCTGCTCTCCGTGCTAACCACGGGGCGCTACGCCCGGCGTATTTTTCGCCGCTTTCGCGGCCGGGTGTGGGTCGATGGCAGCCAGCTTCCGCGCACCCGCCTCACCGGCATGGGCGCGGCCACGGTGTCCGAGGTCGGCTTTCGTTTCAAGCTCCACCACCGCGCCGACGACGATCCAGATCGCATGGGTGGCCTGGCCATCCACGGCGGACCGCTCTCGCTCGTCCTCGACGTGCTCGACGTGCGCCTGGGCCGCGGCTTGTCCCCCAAGCGCGCCACCAGTTTCGTCGCCACCCGGTTATCCATCGAACCCGAGGAGCCGGAATCGGCCTACACCCTCGACGGCGACCTGTACGTCGGCCACGGCCCCCTCACCGTCGATCTCGGCCCGACCCTTGCCATCGTCAAGCCGGGGCGCGGGTAAAGGGGGCTCGAAGCAACCCTTCTCCTAGAATCTGGCGGAATGAATTCACCCGACCGAATCAGTTGTTGAAAACCGCGGCACGCCGACGGTACGATAGGTGATTCATGAGCACGTCCTTCCCCATGGACGGAAAACGCGTCCGCTTCTCGGGCGACACCAACGTCGGTATGAAGCGCGACCACAACGAGGATGCGTTCTACCTGCCGGTGGGCGAACGCCTGGCCATCGTGGCCGACGGCATGGGGGGACACGCCTCGGGCGAGGTGGCCAGCCGCATGGCGGTGGATTCCATCGTCGGGTACTTCCGCGAAACCGAGGGCGAGCAACAGCTCACCTGGCCGTTCAAGGTCGACCGCGGACAAGGACAAGACATCAGCCGCATGACCACGGCGGTCAAGCTGGCCAACCAGCGCATCTACGAGGAGGCCGAGCGCAAACCCGAGTGCCGCGGCATGGGCACCACGGTGGTGTCCGCGCTGTTCCTCGACGACGTGCTCATCGTCGGGCATGTGGGCGACAGCCGCCTCTACCGCGTGCGCGAGGGCGCCATCGACCAGATCACCGAGGATCATTCGCTGCTCAACGACTACGTGCGCATGAAGCGCATGTCCGAAGCCGAGATCGCGGCCTTCCCGCACAAGAACGTCATCGTACGCGCCCTCGGCATGAAGCCCTCCATCGAGGTCGACATCATCGTCGAGCATCACCGTTTGGGCGATCTGTACGTGCTCTGTTCCGACGGTCTGTCCGGCATGATCGCGGACTCCGAGATTGCCGGGCTGGCCGTGGAGGAAGCCGACCTCGACAAGCTGTGCGAGCGCTTGATCGCCACGGCGAATGAAAATGGCGGCATCGACAACATCACGGTCGTCTGCGCGCGCCTCGAACCGCTGTAGCTGGTGTTTGCTACGCTTCCATCCGTGCAAGCCCGGCAAACCTTGGATCAATGTCTCGCGGCTGGCCCCGACGCCGAGGCGGCCCGCATGCGCTTCGAACGCCTACGCGAGACCAAGGTCAAGCTGCCGGAAGACGGCGTGGGCATGGCCTTGCTGGCGGCCGTGCTTGCCAGCGGAACCTATTTGCCGGACCTTCTCTTCGCCGATCCCGAGCGTCTGCCGCGCCTTCTCGCCGACCCCTGGCTCCATCGCGAAAAACCGCGCGACCTTTTCGCCCGCGAAGTCGAGGTGGCGTGCACGGGGGCGCGCTCGCAGATGGAATTGCAGCGGGGCCTGCGCAGGTACGCGCGCGGCGAGATGCTCCGCCTCGGCGCCCGAGAGATCGGGGCCGGGATCGGCGACCAAGCGATCGCCCCGCCCGAGTACGGACTGACCCTGGAGGTCGCGCGCGAGCTTTCCTTCTTGGCCGACGCCTGCCTGGAATCGGCCGTGCGTTTCTGTGCCGCCGAGCTACGCGCCGGCTTCGGCGACCCCGTGTGCAACGATTCCGCGCCCGGGTTTTCCGTCATCGCCATGGGCAAGCTGGGTGGAGAAGAGCTCAATTTCTCGTCGGATATCGACGTCATCTACGTCTATGCATCGGACGACGGCCAGGCCGGATCGCTTAGCCTGCATGAATTCTATGCACGTCTTTGCAAGGCGGTCACGCGCGCCATCTCCGAAAGCACGGGTGAGGGCATGGTCTTTCGCGTCGATCTGCGCCTGCGGCCGGAGGGGCAGAGCGGAGCCATCTGCAACTCGCTGACCGCGGTCGAGAGCTACTACGAAAGCTTCGGTCGGACCTGGGAGCGTCAGGCCTTGCTGCGCGCTCGCCATGCCGCAGGTGACGCCTGGCTGGGCGAGCGCTTTCTCCGGACCGTGGAGCCGTTCGTCTATCCCCGCGTCGCCGGCCCCGGCACGCTCGAGGAGGTGCGCTCGCTCCGCCGCATGTTCGTGGCCGCGAGCGCGGAAGCCAGTTGGGACGTCAAGCTCGGCAGGGGCGGTATCCGAGACGTCGAGCTCGTAGCGCAGGTGCTGCAACTTCTCTACGCGGGAAAAAGGCGCGATCTGCGCGAGCGCACGACGCTGCCGGCTCTGAACAAGCTCGGGCTGGCCGGCCTTCTGTCCGACCAGGAAAACCGAACCCTCACCGATGCCTATCGCCTGTTGCGCAGGATCGAACATCGACTTCAGCTCGAGCACGGACAGCAAACCCACCGCCTGCCCGTCGGCCAAGACACCCTCTCCTGCCTGGCCAGGCGCCTCGGCTTTTCCGGCGCGGACGAATTCACGACCGTCGTCGAGGAGAAGCGCGCCGCCGTCTGTGCCATCGCCGACACCCTGGGCGAGCCGACCTCGGGACCACCTGCTGTCGTGTCGCGCATGCTGGCGCCCACCACGTCGAGCGAAGATCTGGCGCGCGATCTCGCTGCAGCCGGCTTTCGCAACCTCGAACAAAGTGCTTACAGCCTGGAGATGGCACGCGGCCGCCTGCCGCCTGAATGGCTCGAAGAAGCCATCGCCTCGCCCGATCCCGATCGTGCGCTCGCGCGCTTTCGCGATCTCGCGCTACGCGCATCGCTTGGACTGTTCGCGCTCTTGCGCGAGGAGCGCCAGCTCCTGCGCATGCTGGCCAGTCTCTTCGGCACCAGCGAGCGCCTGTCGCGACACCTCGTCGGACACGCCGAGCTGTGGCCCGAATTGACCCGCGGGCTCGGCGACCCCATGCCCGATCCGCCGACCTGGCGGGCCGGGTTTGCCGCCCGCCTCGCCAACTGCGACTACGAAACGGCCTTGCACCAGATGCGCAATTTTCAATCCGAGGAGATCCTGCGCATCGGCGTGCACGACGTGGCCGGCAGCCTGGGACACGAAGACGTCTCGGCGCAACTGGGGCGGCTGGCCGAGGCGTGCCTGGAAGAATCGGCACGCCGAGTGGCCGCCGATCTGGCCGCTCGCTTCGGCAACCCCGACTCCGAGCTGACCATTCTCGTGCTCGGCAGTTGCGGCGCCCGCGAAATGCGCTACGGCTCCGATCTGGAGCTTGTCTTTCTTTACGAACGCGACGGCACCACCGGTGCGGGAATGGAGCACCAAGAATGGTTCTCGCGCCTGGCCCAGCGCCTGATCGGCGCCCTCGGCGCGCTTCTCGAGGAGGGGCGCCTTTACACCGTCGACACGCGCTTGCGACCGTCCGGCTCGCAGGGGTTGCTGGTGACCAGTTACCGCGCCTTCGAGGAATACCATCGAGAAGAGGCCGCACCCTGGGAGCGCGTCGCCCTTCTGCGCGGACGGGTCGCATGCGTGCTGGCGCCGCGACAGGGTCAAGCCGACGACCGCACCCTCCCCGCTTTCAGCCAGCGCCTCGACCACATAACCTATCGGCACGACATCCCCGAGGCCGTCCTGCGCGACGAGCTCCTGCGCATGCGCAAGAGCATCGAACAAGAACGCGCGGCCGCCGGCCCGCTCCATTTGCGCTTCAGTCCGGGTGGGCTCACGGACCTCGAATTCATCGCCGCATGGGGCCAACTTCGCCGTGGCGGCGACGAGCCCGCCCTGCGCACCACCAATCCGTTCCAGGCGCTCAGGGGCATGGCGGATCGAGGCATTTTCGACGCCCGCTTGCTCGACCACTACCATTTCCTTGCGCGCGCGAGCCTGCGGCTGCGTCTGCTGCGCGACTATGCCGACGATCGGTTGGCCGACAAAGACGAACAGCCTCTGGCGCGCAGCCTGGGCCTCAGCCGCGCCCAACTCAAAAGCGAGCTCGCCCGGTGCATGACCGAGATCCGCGCGGAGCTCGTCAGACAGTTGCGCTAGCCCGCGCACCGCGACATGCCAAAGCAATCGGGCCGTCGGTCTCGGTGTCATGTAGAATCAGACTGCGAGGCTGGCTGTGAGCGAGCGGCGCGACGAGACAATTCTCTTCCTCCCTGGCGAAATTGGCGAGCGTGCGTTGCGCGTGCGCTTGGTTGCCGGCGAGGACGGGGCCTACCGAGATTGTTATCAGCTTTACGCTCCCAAGCTGATGCGTCTGCTCATGGGAATTCTGCGCAACCGAGCCCGCGCCGAGGAAATTCTTCAAGACACGTTCATCGCGGCATTCCGAAGCATCGCCCGCTTTCGCGGCGAGATCGCCGTTTCCAGTTGGCTTGCGCGCATCGCGACGAATCGCGCCTACAACCTGATCCGCGATGAATCCCGGCAAAAGCGAACCGCTCCCCCGCCGGTCGAGGAGGTCGTGTCCAGGCCGGAACCCCAGGTCGAGGGCCGCGACCTGGCCCGCAAAGTGATGGGGATCTTGGACCAGATGGATCCCTCGAAAAAACTGGCGCTGCTGCTGCAAGCTGAAGGTTACACGGTGGCCGAAATCGCCGAGATCTCCGATGAACCGCGCGGAACCATCCTGGCCCGGATTTCGCGCGGCCGCGCCGAATTGTCCCTGCGCGTGGCGGAGGCCGGGCTGCTTGCGGACAGCGCTCGCGCGAGCTCGGAGGACCGCGCATGAGCGACTGTCTCTCCTTGCGCGATCGGTATTTCGCCTCGGGCTCGGAAGCGGCGCATGACCCGGTGTGGATCGACCACCTGCAAACCTGCCCGACCTGCCGGTTGGCCTACCAAGGTTTGCCCTATGTCGAGCGAGCGCTCGCGGAAGTGGCGAAAGTGCCAGTGGTCGTGCCCCCATTTGCCGGCGTGGCCTCGGCCGCCCAAAGCGCCGCGAGAAATCAACGCCGAAGGCAAGCCATGCGTCGCTCGGCGCCGTTCGTCTACACCGGGGTGGCCGCCGCGCTGGCCGCCGGCATCGTCGCCGCCGTCCTGGTCGGCCAAACGCGCGCGAGCGGGCCGAAGTTGCTGACACCAGGCGCCGAGATCCGCGCCGTGGGCGAGGCGAATTCCGCGATTCTCGCCAACGGTGCTCACGTTCGCTTGGATGCTGGGACGCTCAAGCTCGCCTCGGCGAGCAAAGACGTGCAAACCCTGCTCCTTCCGTCGGGCCGTGTGTACCTCGACGTGCCCAAGCTGCCACCGGGATCGACTCTTTCGGTTCGTACCCCCGACGCAGAGGTGCGGGTCCATGGCACGCGCTTTCAGGTCATTCGCACCGACAAGGACACGCAAGTGCACGTCGTCGAGGGCGTGGTCGAGGTTCGCCCGGAGGGCATCGGTCGGCCGATTCAATTCGTGCGCGCAGGCCAAACCGTGACCGTCGAATCCGCCGAAGCCTACCGCGAAGGGTTGAAGCGCTCCACGCTCGATGCTCTCGACCACGGTGAATTCATCGCCGCCGAAAAACAGATCGATGCACTGCTGGGTTCCAGCGCCGACAGATCTCAGCGGGCCGAGGCACAAGCGCTCCTGGCCTGGTTGCTCTCTTCGCGCGGCAAGCGCCGCGAGGCCATCCCGCGCTACCGGCAAGCGCTGGCCCTTCTGCCCGAGGGTGTGCAGCCCTTGTGGGCCGAGAACGCCTGCGCCGAGCTGGCCATCTTGATCGAGCAAGACACGCCGAAGAACGCCCCGCCCGTTTGGGCGGAGTGTCTGCGCCGGTTCCCGGATGGCGTCCATGCTGCCGTGGCGCGAGCGCGGGCACATTCCAGCAAGGGAATGTAGTGAACGCGGCACTCCTGCTGTTGCTGGGATTGTCGGCCCCGCTGCGCGCTCCCGATCTGGAGGTCGAGGCGATCACGACGGCGGGCGCGGAGCTGCCCGAGCTGGCCGACGCCGTGGCCCGCGCGCTGGTGGCCGGCGGCGCACGCGTCATGCTTGGAGGCCCGACCAGTGCACGCTGCCTCTATTGCGCGAAGGTTGCCGTCATCGAGAGTGCCCAGGGGCTCTGTCGCATCGACGTGCGACAAGAACATCACTCCGCCGCGGCGGTCTTGAGCTTTCCCCCTGGAAGCCCACTCTTCGATCGCGCGCGCGCCATCGCCATCCAGGCCCGGCTGCTCGTGACCTGGGAGACGGGCCCTGATGCGAAGCCCAAGAATGCGTTGACTCGATCTGGTAACCACAAGGCCGAGCGGAAAAACCCGGTCGAGCGTGCCGCCGCCGAGCCGTCCTCGACCCAAGCCGAGCCGGCAAGACCCGCGACCGGTGAACCGCGCCCCGCGCCGCGCGTCCCGTCCGAGCCCGCGCGGGAGCCGCCCAAGCCTGCCCCCGAGCATCCCGCCGCGGCGAGGGAGAACGTCAAGCGCAGTGGCGCAAAGTCCATCGCCCCAGCCGTGGCCAAGCCGACCCAAGACGCCCCAATCCGGACCGAGCCAATGCTGGCCGTTGTCCGCCCACCCGACGGGGCCGCTTGGACACAAAAGGAATGGCCATGGCTGCCCACCCTTCTCGGCACTAGCGCAGCCATGGCTGCCGGCATCTGCGCCGTGGTCGCGCGCAACCGCTACAACGCCCTCTCGGACAAGTCGCAACCCTACGCGAGCGCCCAAGCCTTGAAGACCGAAGGCCAGGACTGGCAGATTGCCAGTCTCGTGCTTGCCGGGGTGGCGGCGGTGGGGCTTGGGGCAGGCATTACTGGATTCGTCACCCGTCCGCCGGAGCACGCATCCGTCGCGGGCTTGGTCGCCCCGATACCGGGTGGAGGCATGTTCGCCATCGCGGGCGATCTGCCGTAAGCCCGTGGTACGGGGAATCGGCTCGGACATCTCGGCCAAGTGCGCGAACGCGTAGTGACGAATAGGTGAGCCACCGCCGAGGTTCGACACCACTGGCGAGGTGTTCGAAGAATCTCAGTGAAGGAATTACCATGTTCAAACGATCCGTGATTCCGGCGCTGCTGTGCGCGATTCCACTCCTCGCGCCAGGGTGTGGCGGCACCTCCGGGGGCTCGCAAAGCGGCGGCGCGACCTCCACAGGCGGGGTGAGCCCGACGGGTGGAACCACGCTTGAAAAAACCAGCGGCGCGACCTCCACAGGCGGGGTGAGCCCGACAGGCGGAATCACGGGAGCTGGTGGCCTGTCGACGAGCGATGGCGCGATGGGGACGGGCGGCGCAAGCGCGACGGGAGGCACACCATCGTCGGGTGGAACCCATACGCCCGGCGGCGCGATCATGACGGGCGGAATCGCGGGCACGGGTGGTGTGAACGCAACCGGCGGCGTGACCATGACCGGTGGCGTGACTTCGATGGGCGGCGGCATCCCCGCCGCGGGTGGCGCGGCTTCGATGGGCGGCGCCTCGGCGACCGGTGGTGCAAGCGCCGCGGGCGGGACGGTTGGAACCGGCGGCGCCTCCGCTGGCGGCGCCGCGAGCGCGGGTCCACCGGAAACGAAACCTCTCGGCTACGGTCAGAACACCACCGGCGGCGGCTCCACGACCGCGGTGGTGGCCAGCTCGATGACAGCGGTACAGGCGGCCATCGACGCTTACTCGGGCACCGGCGGCTTGGTGATCGCGTACACGGGAAAATTCGACTTCGCGACCATCCCCGATCCATGCACGCAGTGGCAACTGCCCGCGCAGATCGTCGAGATCAAGAAGAAGAACGACATCACCATCCAGGGTGTCGACGGATCCGCCATCAATTTCGGCTTTCACATCGCATCCTCGTCGAGCAACATCATCATCCGCAACATGACCATCGGGCTCTTGCCCGGCGGAGATGCCGCCGACGCCATCTCCCTCGAGGGAATGAGCGGGGGTGTGCCCAAGGACATTTGGATCGACCACAACGAGCTGTTCAGCTCCATGGCGGACTGCTCGGGCGCGGGCGATTCGTCCTTCGATGGCCTCATCGACATCAAGAAGGGCGCGGACAACGTCACGGTCTCGTACAACTACCTCCACGATCACCACAAAGGCAGCCTGAACGGCTTCAGCGACAGCGACACCGACGTTCGCCACGTGACCTTCCACCACAATGTCTTCGAGAACATCGGCTCCCGCACGCCCTTGCAGCGCGGTGGATACAGTCACCTGCTGAACAACCTCCTCAGCACAGTCACCGTCTCGGGCGCCAACATCCGCATGAACGGCTACTCGCTCATCGAAGGAAACTACTTCGAGAACGACCACAATCCCGTCACCTCGCGCGACAGCTCGGCCCTCGGGTACTGGGAATTGCGTGGCAACAACGTCCTGACCCCGGCCGACTTCACCAAGTACGATGTCACCTGGGCGGCCAGCACTTCGACGCCCACCAAGGATGCAACGGACTGGACCACGACAGCGGCCTTCCCCGTGGCGCTCGGCTACACCTATGCCGTCGATGCGCCCCAGTGTCTCAAGAATGGGCTAAAAAGTGTGGCCGGCTCGGGCAAGGGCCTGGCTACCCTCAAGTGCAACTAGCCGGCACTATTCGCCACGGTCGTATCGCCAGCTGCCATGCCCAAACAGACGGTGTCGGATTTGCGGGTGGGTGGCGGGCTAGCCTGTTTGTGATGGGAACCCTGACCTGAAACCACCTCGCCCCGCGTAGCGGAGCGAAGCGGGGAGAGGTCGCCGAGCGCAGCGAGGCGGGTGAGGGGCTGCCCGTTTCACGCCTGAAGGATCCGGGCCATCGGCCCGGCGGCGGTACTGGAAGGGTTCCCAAACCTTCCCGCGACGCTTCGCTGCCGGCAAAGCCGGTAGGCTCCGCGCGCGCTAGCGCCGGGTCAGGGCAGGGCCATGGCCAAGGCGCGCGGCGAGGCCTCGCGCGCCGCCGGGCTCAGACGTAACGGCTGCATCGCCGAGGCGACGAACCCGTGACGTAGATAGAGTCGGCGCGCGCGCACATTGTCGGCGTCGGTGAGCAGGGTAATCCGCATCAAACCTTCCTTCCGTGCCCAATCGACGGCAGCGCGCAGGAGCCGAGTCCCGAGCCCGCGACCGCGTTGATCCGGGCGCACGACCAAGTCCTCGAGCAACGCCACCTTGCCCCCCTCCGCGGTGCTGATGGTGAAGAGCAGGCTCACCATTCCCAGAATCCTAGAGCCTCGCGTCAACACAAAAAACCTGCCCATCGTCGGCTGCGCGAGAAGAAGCTCGAGTGCTCTGCGTTGTTTCGTCGCGGTAGGGACGAAATCCTTCTCTTGCTTGAACAAGTAGCCCAAGAGAGCCACCATCGCCTCCACGTCCGCGATCCGAGCCTCGCGCACCCTCACCATGTCTCGCGGTCGGGCCTGCTGAACAGAGCGTCGGACCTTGTCGGTGTTTCCATCGAGCATGGGATGAACTGTATCCGGAAGTTTGTTAGCAGACTGTTTCCGTTGGGTGAACGCTGCGCTCCAACAGGTCGGGCTTCCGGCCCACGCGGCAACGTCCGACCGCCGCTAGTCTTTCGCCGCTCGCCGGGCCACCAGCGCATCGACGACCGACGGATCGGCCAGGGTCGTGAGGTCGCCCAGCTCATCGTTCTTGCCGGCGGCGATGCTGCGCAAGATCCGGCGCATGATCTTGCCCGAGCGGGTTTTGGGCAGGCCGGGCACGAGAAGCACGATATCGGGCGTGGCAAAGGGACCGATATGGTGGCGAACTTCGTTCTTGAGCTCGCCGAGCAACTCGGGGCTTTCGTTCCAGCCTTCGTTGAGAATCACGAAGGCGAAGATGCCTTGGCCCTTGATGGGGTGCGGGTAGCCGACCACCGCCGCCTCGGCGCACGCAGGATGCGTGACCAAGGCGCTTTCCACTTCCGCGGTTCCCAGACGGTGTCCCGAAACATTGATGACATCGTCCACGCGACCGGTGATCCAGTAGTACCCGTCCTCGTCACGCCGGCAGCCATCGCCGGTCAAGTAGTAGCCCTGAAATGGCCGCAGGTAGGTTTGGATGAAACGCTCGTGATCGTTTTGAATCGTGCGGGCCATGCCGGGCCAGGGCCGCTTGATGGCCAGCAAACCCATGACGCCGTTCCCTTGGATCTCCTTGCCCTGCTCGTCGAGCAGCACGGGCTCGATGCCGAAGAATGGAAACGTCGCCGAACCCGGCTTGAGCGACGTCGCCCCCGGCAGCGGCGTGATCATGATGCCTCCGGTTTCCGTCTGCCACCAGGTATCCACGATGGGACAGCGGCCTTCGCCCACGACCTCGTGGTACCAGCGCCAGGCCTCGGGATTGATGGGCTCGCCCACGGTGCCAAGAATGCGCAGCGAGGATCGATCGTGCGCCTTGACGAAGCTGTCGCCCTCACGGGCGATGGCGCGAATGGCGGTGGGCGTGGAGTAAAGCTGGGTCACGCGGTGGCGCTCGACGATGTCCCAGTAGCGGCCTGCGTCCGGGTAGGTCGGCACGCTCTCGAAAAGCAGGGTGGTCGCGCCGTTGCAGAGCGGCCCGTAGACCACGTACGAGTGGCCGGTAATCCACCCCACGTCGGCCACGCAGGCGTAGATGTCGCCGTCGTGGTAGTCGAAGACGTAGCGGTGGGTGAGCGCGGTTTGCAGCAGGTAGCCCGCCGTCGTGTGCGCCACGCCCTTCGGCCTCCCCGTGCTGCCCGAGGTGTAGAGAAGGAAAAGCGTGTCCTCGCTGTCCATGTGCTCGATGGGGCAGTAGGGGCGTTCGCTGTCCATGGCCTCGCGCAACCAAACGTCGCGCTGGGGATAGAAGGGGACCTTGTTGCCCGTCCGACGCGCCACCAAGACCGTGCGCACGGTGGGACAAGCCATCACCGCCTCGTCGACGGTGCGCTTGAGCGGGATGAGCTTCCCGCCGCGCACGCCCTCATCGGCGGTGATGACGATCGCGCAGCGGGCGTCGTTGATGCGATCGCGGAGGCTCTCGGCCGAGAAACCCGCGAACACCACGTTGTGCACGGCGCCGATGCGCGCGCACGCCAGCATGGCGTACACCGCCTCGGGAACCATGGGCATGTAGATGGCCACACGATCCCGCTTGCGCACGCCATGGTGGCGGAGCACGTTGGCCAACCGGCAGACCTCGCGCTGCAATTCGCGGTAGGTGATCGTCTCGCCCTGTCCGGGCGTGTCCGATTCCCAAATCAGCGCGACTTGATCGCCGCGCGTGGCCACGTGCCGATCGACGCAATTGTGGCAGGCATTGAGACGCCCATTGAGAAACCAGGACACCTGGCCGTACTCGAAATCACAGTCGCTGGCCTGGCTGAAAGGGTGAAACCACGACAGGTTTTCAAGCGCGCTCCTTCGCCAGAAACTCTCGGGATCGCTCAAGCTCTCCGCATGAAGCTTGCGATAGCTCTCGAAAGACGAGATATGCGCCCGCCGGCTGAGATCGGCGGGTGGGGCGAACAGCTGCGGGGCCGGTTCGGACTTTGGCAAGGTCTCGGGCATGGGCATCCTTTCGCGCGATGGCGTCCATAGGATGCTCCGTGCTGTCGATCTGTTGCAGGAGGTGCCGAAACATGGCCACTCACGGCCTATTCGCCATGGCCCTTTCCATCTCGCGCCGGCCATGGCGACCCTTGAGGCGCACGAAGGCGTCCTGCAAAGCCCCGAGAAGAACCCGTACCGATTCCCAATCCTCGGCGTGGCAGCGTGGTTCCAACCGCGATGCCAATTCGGCGCCGCCATGGTCTCGTGCCGTTGAAGTTCTGGATGTCTTCACAGGTGTCGCGGAAACCACGAGAGCCAGACTGGTACGCTCGGGGGCGCCCACCGCGTCGGGCATACCAGATGCGCAACCGGGCAATTTGTCGATGCGCGCCACCACTCCCCTTTTCATTCCAACCACGCGCATCTTTGGCGTTGGCCGTGGTCGGTGCGGCAGTATAAGTTTGACTCATCTTACGACCTGACAAACCCGCGGACGGGTAGCCACCTAGTCCGACTCAGAACTATCCTCCTTTCCTCTCATCGGGAGCTCCTATGCCGATTCCTACCAGCGTAGACATTCGCTTGATTAGCCCTCTTGCTGACCATCTGCCTCAAGCAGGTCTTTCGCAGTCACGGGCTGACCGATTTCGAGGATGCCCTCACCCCAAACTACGCGCCGCGCGAGCTCGTGGTTAAGTCCGGGAAAATGAAAGGGGCGCATCCCCATGGGTGATGAGAACACTTCCGAGTCGGCACCCGAGTTTCATTCCGCAGTAGCAAACCTCGCAGTCAAGATAGCCCTCGCCGAGGCGGTGCAAGGCGTCTACGAGACCGGGGACAAGGATCATGCCCCCAACGAAAACTACGGTCCAAGGGTCGACGAATACCAACGGACGGCTAATCAAACCCTCGGGCAGGCGTGGTGCGCCAAGTTCGTTTACTGGTGTTTTCAGAGCTCGGGATACACCTTGAGACGCTCCAGCCCTTTGGGGAGATCGAAAGCGATGGCGTGCTGGTAATGAACCATGGATTCGCAATCAACTCTGCCACACGACGGGCGATTCTGCTTCCACTTGGCAAAGGCATCGTCGGCTCCCCATTGGTCGATATTGATGGACGAGCGACCCTGGATAAGAAAACGCCCCTGCCCGAGGTGGCGGCCAAGGTTCCCGTGTCAACAACGAACGTTGGTAATCTCTCTTGTATCCGGGACGGCTCCTGTCGCGTCGCGCGCGCGTGGAACGTCCCAAAGTATGCCGGAGCCCAAATCCTAGACACAAGATCGACATTGGGGCCCCTCCAACCAGATGGCAACGGTGACGAGTGCGTAGGGCGCTCTTATTGGTTAGTACGTGGTGCCGATGCCTCCCCTGTTCTCTTGGCTGAGGACTGCGAGACCCAGACCGCAGCGGCGACCACTGGGACGGCGACCTTCCGAATTGAGAACTGCAATCTGCTCTTCAAGTACGTAGAGATCGAATGGGACGACGCGTGCTTCATTCGCGAGATAGGGTTGCACCTGGACACGTTGCAAGTCTTCACAGAGACCCAGCGCGATGGCGTCATAAGGAAGGATCAATGCAAGGGCCGGGCTTCACGACGACGAGCAATTCACCTTCCCCGCGGTAAGGGTGTTACAGGTAATCCGTTGATCGAGCTCGATGGGTCCATTACGAGTACCTAGGAGAAAGAGCATGCCAGTCTTATCCAACACGGAAGTTCGCTTCAAAATCCCCGATGACAATAGATTGCTGTTCCACCACATGCACGGAAGCGAGGAGTTGGGGAAGCCATTCCTCTACGAAATAACATTCTTCAGCGAGGACGGCGGCCTGACGCCCCAAGACCTGCTAGGACAAACCGTCACCGTAGAGTTGGATCTTCCCAGTAATCCTGTGTCACCAAACAACGGCCATAGGTACTTCAACGGTTACGTGACCCGCATGGCCCGACTGGGTCGGCATCGCAAGTACCACACCTACACCGCGGCCGTTCGGCCTTGGATTTGGCTACTCAGTCGCGCCCGAGACTGTCGCATCTTCCAGGACAAGACAGTCCCGGAAATCATCAAGGCGGTGTTCCAAAAACATGGGCTAACTGATTTCGAGGAATCCCTGACGGTCAATGACGTCATGCGCTTGAATAGGTTCCTCCGGGACTCACACGACTTCCCGGAAACCTGGCTCTTCAGCGACTTTGGTCCAGTCGCAGTGCGCTACTACCGCGACAAGAATAAGAATCGCAGGCGCGATGCCAATGAGCCCCTTTCGGGAGAGATGATTCACACCACGCAAGTCAACGAGGGCGAGTCGTACCAGGCTCGAGGGGACTCCAGCAAAGTCTTCCTATTCGACTCCCACGGGTGCATCCATATCAAACCTGCCGATCGAGACACTCTCATCAAGGCAGGCGCCTTCAAAAAGGGCATGACCCTGGCCATCCATCCCTATAGTGAGATCTTCGACTTCGACAAATACGAGTGAATGCGATGATCTGGTCTCAGATACTCCTGCTTCTCGTGGCGGATATCTCCACAGCTCCCGGTGCAAGATGTTCGCTTGAGAAGCCTGCGCTCTCATGGATTGGTCCTAAAGGGGCTGATACTTTGGGCTTCGAGCCGTTGAGCCTTCTTGCCCTAGGAGACGGTTGGCTGGGGCTGGCCGCCGGAAATGGTGGGGTTCAGTTTCGTTCCCCAACTGGAGAGTGGTCGAATGTCCGGCAGCTCCCCGTGGATGTCGTGCTCAAGGTCGAAAGCGCTGGCTCTGGCCTGCTGGTGGCGGGGGCGGTGCTCCTTGCAGACGGGTGGAAGGTATTCCTGGTTGGAGTTGATGGCCGCATCAAGGAAACCTGGAATCTGCCGGACAACCCCTTCTACGTGCAATCACTGGCAACCTGGAGGGACACGTATTGGGCCACCGTTTCCGAGGGGTGGTGGACAAGACCTTCTCCAAACGGCCTCCTGGAGCTTCTCCCGGGTGGAAGGGTCGTGCGGCATGCAGACATCCCGAAGACCGAGGAAGATGGACACCTCGTCGTGCCGTGGGACGCCGTCCTCTACTTCGGGCCCACTGGGGAAAAGGTCTATTGTGTCCCGCATGAGTGTCAACATGACGGGCCTTGCCACTATGGCTATTGCTACCGCAAGGACAAAGTTGCTTGGCGGGAATGGGGCCACTGGTGGTGGCTACCGGTTCCCTGCGGCGATTACCTGCTGGAGCAGGAGGTTGCCGTACGTGAACCGCATTTCAGCTTTTCTCGGAACCGTACCGTCGTGCGCCGGATCAGGGACGGCGTCCAGGTCGCCTCCGTTAGGACTGGAGCAGACACTGGAATCACCTGCGCGGGTCCGGACGAGTTTTTGCTGAACGCTGGCAAGTCCATCACCAGCTTCAGCCTTCCCACCGGCCGTCGACGCTGGTCGGTGCAGGTAGCCAAGCGCGCGGGGAGTGTCGTTACCCTCGCTCGCGCCGGAACCTGCACCATCGCTCTCACCCATCGCAACTTCATGGTCAGCATCTGCCCGGGCGCAGATGAAAAAATGGTTACAACGGTAACGAGGTAGTCATGGAACTTATGAAGGAAGTATGGATCACCGTAACCTGTGCCAAGGCACCAGACGTGTTTTTCGTCCGCAGCATTTCTGGCAGCGAAGAGCTGGGCACGCTCTACGAGTATCACGTCGAGCTGTTTACCAGGTTGCCCGAAATCGACATGAGGTCGCTCTTGGCGGAGCCCATGACCATACACCTGGATCTGGGCAATGACGAATTCCGCCATTTAAGTGGCGTTGTTTCCAAGATCCGCCGCGGCGACTCGGACTATGAAGGAACCACCTATCACTTAACGCTTCGGCCCGAGCAGCATAAGTTGAACTACCGCCACAACTGCCGCATCTTTCAGAACACATCCGTAGTTGACGTTGTGAAGACTGTCTTTACGGAACACGGGCTCCGCGCGGTGCGAGAGTCGTTGTTCGGGGAATACCGCAAATGGGACTACTTGACACAGTATCGGGAATCAGATTTCGAATTCATCAGGCGAATTCTGGCGCTCGAAGGAATCTACTTCTATTTCGAACACCTCGCGGATGGCCACCAGATGGTTCTTGCCGATTCGGTCAGCTCGCATGAAGAGCGCGCTGGGTTCGGATCGCTTCCGTTCTGTCCGTCATGGCAGCCAGTGGACAGCCCTGACTACCTGACTTGGTGGAGTGAAACGTACGAGCTCGCCATCCGGGAGTTTTCCGTGAGGGATTTCGATTTTCGCCAACGTGGTCCAGCCAGCGTGCTCAAAGCAAGGAAGGCGTCCGGATCGGAGAAGGATGAGGCGAAGGCAGAGCGCTACGAATATCCGGGTATCATCGCACTCCACGAAAACGAATCCAACGCTGGCGAGGAGGCCAAACTCCTCGAGACCGAGCTGTCCGAGGGTGAACGGATAGCTGCCGTCCGACTAGAAGAGAAACAGAGCAAGGTCGAATGCTATGAAGCGGAAGGCAATGCGCGCTGCCTGCAAGTGGGCGCTCTCTTTGCCGTCTCCGACGCTCCGGACCTTTCGGCTCGGCAATTCATGATCGTTTCCACGGAGGTGACGTTTCGAAACCCGGTTATGTTCGGTTCGGGGAGCCACTCGACCGGCGACAGAAGCTACGTTCGGCTGACCGCGATGGACGGCAAGACGCCGTTTCGCATGCCGCGCATCGAGAAGCCGGTTGTGCTTGGCGCGCAAACCGCACGGGTGGTTGGCGGCAAAGACGACGAGATCATGACTGACAAATACGGCCGGATAAAGCTGAAATTCCACTGGGACCGCAAGGAGAGCTCCGACAAAGACCCCGAGCAAGACAGCTCCTGTTGGGTGCGGGTGGCGACTACGTGGGCCGGCAGCAACTGGGGTTCCATCCATATCCCGCGGGTGGGCCATGAGGTGGTGGTGCAGTTCATGGATGGCGATCCAGACCGGCCTATGGTCACTGGCAGCGTTTACAATGCTAGCAACATGCCGCCCTATGAGCTGCCGGCCAACAAGACTCAGTCTGGAATCAAGAGCCGCAGCACCAAGGGCGGGCACGCCCAGAACTTCAACGAAATCCGCTTCGAGGATCTGAAGGGCAAGGAGGAGCTGCACATCCAAGCCGAGCGCGACGAATCCACGCTGGTCAAGCGCAACCAGTCGATTTCGGTGGGCGCGGATCGCAGCGTGAGTGTGGGCGGCAACCACACGGTCAGCGTGACGGGGACGCAGACAACGACGGTCACCAAGAAGGAAACCCAGACCTACAACGCCGAACGCGAGATGAAGGTCGCCTTGACCAATCTCGACGAGATCACCGGCGCGCATACGGGGACGTACCACGCTGGGCGGACTGAGACCGTCGAAAAGGGAGACACCCTCACGGTTCTGGGCTCGGACAAGAAGGCGACTGTCCATGGAACGTACGACATCACCGCGGACACGGAGTACAAGCTGGTCCAGGGCACGAACAGTGTCGACCTCAAGGGCAATCACATCACGCTCAACAATGGCAAGTGCGAAGTCCACCTGGAGGGGCCGGACGCCACCGTCATGGCGAAGTCGTCGCTGACCCTCAAGTGCGGAGATGCCAGCATCACGCTCAAAAACGACGGTAGCATCGAGATCAACGGCAAGCAGAAGGTCAACTTGAGTGGCGGCGGATCCACCGTCGGACTCGAGCAGGCCGGCGCCACGATGAAGGGCATGAAGGTCGGTATCAGCGGTGACGCGATCACCGAGATCACCGGCGCACTCATCAAGATCAACTAGCGGACGGTCCGGGAATCATGCAGACGAATACCGATACTGCGACAACCTGTGGCGATAAGGCTGCCCGTGCCAGCCACAGGCCACCGCCCGACTCTGGAGCAGAACATGGACCCCATCCTCAATCGAACAACCATCATCGTGCTTGCCCAAGGCGTTCTGGTGATTCTCTTGTTCGCCGGCTATGCGCGTCGCAGCCGTCGAGGCAAGACGATGACGACGGAATCTGGAGCGGAGCCGGCAACCGAGACATTCACCTGGCACCCACAGTCGTGGGCGTGGCCGGTGGGCATCGTCGTGCTTTTCATCGTGGGCGTGCTGCTCTGGCGGCCCGTTTCCACCTGGTATGCGGCTCGCCATCCACCTGCTATCGAGCACCGCGGCGCACTAATCGAGGCAGCCTCGAAGGAGCTGCACTGTCCTGCCGAGCAACTTGCGGTCGAGCCATTCGGAGACAATGGCGCCAAGGTGACCGGTTGCGGTGGAAACACCCGGCTCTGCTGGCGCACCACCACCCGTTACGGGGCGCTTTCGTGGCTTGGCTGTTACGTGCCGTATTAGCGTCTCGGTCGAATCTCGCCCGCTGAAACGTCATGCAGTCCAAGATCAAAGAACTGCAGCAAGCGCTGGAAGGCTTCATCCAGCAGTCGCGGCGTTCTGTCTTGGTCATCAGCCTCGAGGAGTCCGAGCTGGTCTATGTTCTCAAGCTCATCGAGACCTTGGACCAACAAGACAAGGCGAACGTGTACGGCTCGTTTCCCCAGCCGGTCGACAAGAGCAGCAGCAGGTATGTGGACGCCATCATCAAGGCGGTCGCCAGTCAGCTCGATGGCGCGAACATGGCCCGCGTGGGTGAAGGCCAGCCGTCCTGGCCGCCCATACCCGCCGTCTGCAACGATGTCCGAACCTCGGCGACGCAACGGCTGCGCGCTGCGATCTTACACGCTCGCAGTCTGGTGCCGAACGATCCGGACAACCGCCTGGTGTTCTGCCTGTTGCCGCAGCAAATGGGCGCCATGGAGTCGTACGTCGACGCCGTTGCGTCGTTGCTCCCGTCCGCAAACGCAGCCTGCGATCCGGCTTGGGCCGGCGTACGCCTCGTTCTTCGCGACGACAAGAAGAATCCAGCGCTGATTCCGCAGCTGCGCCGGCAAAAGAATCCGCACGTGCTCGTCTACGAGCCCGATCTCAGTCCGGCCGCGATGATGGATGCCATGGCACGCGAAGCGGCCGATCCGACCCTGAGCGAGGGAGAGCGCATGCAGGTGCTGGGACAGCTTGCGGCGGTGGATTTTTCGTACGGACGGCTCGAAGAAGCAGCAGCGAAATACGGCGTGCTTTACAACTACTACACGCGAGGCAAGGCCCCGGCCATGCAGGCGCTGGTTCTGCAAGGCGTGGGCGATATCCTGCGCAAGGCGGGGAACCTCCCGCTGGCACGCGAGCGCTACGGGCAGGGACTTACGCATGCCTTGGAGACACAGTCGCTTCCGCTCATGCTGAGCCTCGCCTACAACGCCGGCGACACCAGCCTTGCGCTCAAGAGCTGGGCCGACGCTGACGGGCACCTCGACGTCGCGCAAACCATCGCCGGCAAGATGCTCAACCCGCAGCTGCAAGCCGACGCCATGGAAAAGATGGGCATCGCACGCCTAGAGCAGAAGCGCATTGCCGATGCCGTGGCCATCTGGAATCAGGCCGCAGAGGTGTGCCGCGGCTGCAACCACCGCACACGACTGTGCAGCATCTTGGAGCGCTTGTCGGCAGTCTACGCCGCCGGTCGCAGATACACAGAACAGCGCGCCTGCGACGGCGAGCTGGCAGCCGTGCGCGCGGGCGCGCCACTCGTGCGCCGCTCGCCTCCGCCCAAGAGCTCACCCCGAAGGAGATTGCCTAGTGGCCGCTGCTGGTAGTGGACATGGCGCCAACCCAGGCGCACCCGCGGGAGGCTCGTACAAGAGCCCCGAGCACGCGACGCTTGAGCGCTCGGCGCCCCAGCCTGCGACCACCTCGCCGGCGCCACCCAAGCCCCTGGTTGCGCCGACGGGCATCATGCCCATCGACATGCTCGCCCACGTGCTCAATCGCGCCGCCGAGCCGTGGCAGGAGCTACCCCACCAGACGTCACTGGAGAAGGTTCAGACGGTCGTTCAGGGCGTAATCGGCCTGCTCAACATGGACGTGCTGGTCGACGCGTTCAATGCCGGGGTGGCGCTCGTCACGGCACCGCTCAACGCGATCTACCCGGCCCTGCCCGCGGCGACCCTGACCGCGCTGCACGTGGGCAGCCCGCACACGCACCCGCACCCGCCAAGCACCGTCCCGCCGGCACCGCCCATCCCCTTGCCCAGCATCGGCAACGTGATGGTCGGCGGGTGCGTGTCGGTGCTCATTGGCGGCCTGCCCGCGGCGCGCGCTGGCGACCTGGGCCTGGCCATGACCTGCGTGTCGTTCTCGCCGCCGTTCGAAATCTACACGGGCTCCAGCAAAGTCTTCATCGGCGGGGCCCGTGCTGCCCGCATGGGGGATATCACCAAGCACTGCGGCGCCACCAGCCCATCCGACTTCAGCATGATGGGGGCCGGCGTGAGCGCCATCATGGGCCTGCTCGGTGCTGCCACGGCACCCAACGCTCTCGCCGCCGGAATGGCAGCCGCACAAACCGCCGTCGACGTGGCCAAGAGCGCGGTCGCTGCCCTGATGGGCAAGGATCCCGGTGTTCCGCCCTGCATCGGCGCGATCATGATGGGCTCCCCCACCGTGCTCATCGGCGGCATTCCCTTGCCCCCGCTGGAAAATTTCGCCCGCGCCTTCTTCATGAAGCTGAACGCGCCCCTGGCCAAGGCGCTCCACAGCATCATCGGCAAGGCGCTGGGCAAGGGCCGCGCGGCCAATTTCTTCCACGAGCTGACCTGCCACTTCACCGGTCACCCCGTCGATGTGGCGTCGGGGCGCATGCTCACCTCGGAGGTCGAGCTGCGCCTGCCCGGCCCGATTCCCTTCGTGTGGAAACGCCAGTACGCCACCAGCTGGTCCGAGCGCAACGGCCGTTTGGGCTGGGGCTGGAGCCACAGCTACGACATGGCGGTGTGGGGCGAGACCGGCAAGATGGTGTACCAGGCCGAGGACGGCCGCGAGATCGAGTTCGACACCGACATCGAGCAGACCCCCGAGCCACGCGACCGCCGGCCGTGGCTGAAACCGAACGAGCGCTGGGATCGCTTCAACCACCTGATCCTTCGCGAGCTGCGCGACGGCACCTGGGAGGTCGAAAGCGCCGACGGCCTGGTGCGTGTCTTCGCGCCATTGCAGAACGATCGCATCCGGCCCGGGCAGGCGCGCCTTCTCTCCATTCGCGACCGTTTCGACCACGTTCTCACCTTTGGCTATGACCCCGTCGGCAACCTGGCCACCCTCGTGGACAGCGTCGGCCGCACCATCCGCGTCGAGAGCGACCAGGCCGGCCGGGTTGCACGTGTGCTGGTGCCCGCGCCAGATGCCGAGGCCTTCGTCGAATCCATCCGCTACGACTACTCGCCCGAGGGCGACCTGGTGACCGCCACCGATGTCCTTGGCCGCGCCATGCGCATGGCCTACGAGCGCCACCTCATGGTCAAGGAGACCAAGCGCAGCGGCCTCGCCTTCCACTTCGCCTACGAGGGCCGCGGCAACGACGCCCGCTGCGTCGCCACCTGGGGCGACGGCGGCATCTACAAGCGCAAGCTGATTTACGACACCAACAACCACACCACCATCGTCACCGACTCGCGCGACGCCACCACCATCTACCAGATGAACGCCGACAACGCGGTGGTGTCCGTCACCGACGCTCTGGGCGCCGTCACCAAGTACGACTTCGACGACTGCTACAACAAGATCGCCGAAACCGACCCGCTCGACCGCACCACCAAGTGGGCCTTCGACGAGCGGGGCAATTGCACCGAGATCGGCCACCCCGACGGCGCCGAGATTTCGCTGTCCTACGACGAACGCAATGCCGTCATCCGCGCCGTGGATCCCATCAAAGGCGAGTGGCGCTGGGACTACGACCGCAATGGCCGCCTGCTGGCCCGCAGGGATCCCCTGAATCGGGTCAGCCGCTTCGAGTGGAAATCCGAATCCGAGCTGATGGGGCAGACCGGACGGGTCAGCGCCAGCTTCAGTCTGGCCAAGCACATGGTCGGCTTCACCGACCCCGCTGGCGGGCAGACGGTGCTGGAATACGACAGGCAGGGCTTGCTGGTCGGGATGCGCATGCCGAACGGCGCGCAGACGCGCTGGCGTTACGATCGTCTCGGCCGCTGCGTCGAGGTCGTGGATCCCAAGGGCAACCGCGAGCGGCGCGAATTCGACCTGGCCGGCCACATCCTGCGCGTCGATGTCCCCGACGGCAATGTGCGCAAGCTGAGCTACGATGCCGAGGGCAACGTCGTGGCGGTCAAGGACCAGCACTACGACGTGAAATTCTCCTACCAGGGCATGGGCCGCCTGGCCTCGCGCACGCAGGAAGGCACCACGGTCGCGTTCGAGTACGACACGGAAGAGTCGCTGGTCGCCATCCACAACGAGGCCGGCGCCGTGTACCGCTTCACCCTGGACAAGGCCGGCAACGTCAAGGAAGAGAGCGGCTTCGACGGACTCCTGCGCAAGTATGGCCGCGACAAGACCGGCAGAGTGCTGAAGGTCGAGCGCCCCGACGACCGTGCGACCGAGTATGAGTACGACGCCGGTGGTCGCGTGGTCGCGGTCAAGTACAGCGACGGAACCAGCGAGAGCTACGCCTATCGACCCGACGGTGGCTTGATCGAGTCAAGCAACGTCACCGCCACGGTGAAGTTCGAGCGCGATGCCCTGGGCCGCATCGTCAAAGAGGTGCAAGGCGCCGACAGCGTGGAGAGCGCGTTCGACCTGCTCGGCCTGCGCAGCCGCATGAAGACCAGCAAGGGGCACGTGCTGCAAATCGAGCGCAACCTGGTCGGCGACGTGGTGGGCATGAAGGCCGGCGGCGGCCCGGTGGCGCCGAGTGGTGAGACTAGAGGCACAAGCTCCCCTGCCCCCTTGGGAAGCCCGCTTCACCCGCGACCAGCTCGGCCTGGAGGTCGAGCGCACCTTACCCGGTGGGGTGCGCGCGCGCTGGGAGCGCGACAGCGTCGGCCGACCGCTCAAGCACGAGATTCTGGTCTGGCGGCACCGTGGTCTCGGCCCAGGCCTACACCTGGGAGCCCAACGATCGCCTCAAGATGATCGTCGACGCCTTGAAAGGCCCCGTGCAATACCGCCACGACGGCCTGGGCAACTTGATCGGAGCCGCCTACGCCGACGACAAGTTCGACCTGCGCATGCCCGACGCCGTCGGCAACCTGTTCAAAACTGTCAACAAAAAGGATCGCAAGTACGGTCCCGCCGGCCAGCTCCTCGAATCGAAGGGCTCTGGCGGCATCACGAAATACGAATACGACCCCGAAGGCAACCTGGCCAAGAAGCTCCTGCCCGACGGCAAGGCGTGGACCTACGCCTGGAACGGCGCCGGCATGCTGGCCAAGGTCGTCCGCCCCGACGGCAAGACCGTCGAATTCGGCTACGACGCCCTCGGCCGCCGCGTCTGGAAGAAATATGGCACCAAGACCACCAAGTGGATGTGGGACGGCAACGTGCCCGTGCACGAATGGGTCGAGGTGGATCCCGCCGTGGAAGACCCAGCCTCGCAGCAAGAATCCGTCGCCTGGGACGTCGGCCTTCTTGATCGCAAGCACATGCTCAGCGAGCGCTCAGCGCAAGGACCACCACCGCCCGAAGAATCGGGCAAGGCCGACGCGCCCATCACCTGGGTCTTCGAGCCCGAAAGCTTCGCCCCCCTCGCCAAGCTGACCTCCACCGCGCGCTTCGGCATCGTCACCGACCACCTCGGCACGCCGACGGCCATGCTCGACGAGCAGGGCGCAACGGCGTGGTCCGCAGACATCGGGGTATACGGCGACCTGAGGAACGTGGTTGGCGAGAAGGCGGCGTGCCCGTTCCGGTGGCCAGGGCAGTACGAAGATGAAGAAACGGGACTTTACTACAACCGGTTCAGGTACTACGACCCGGAGGCGGGAGAGTACGTCTGTCAGGATCCGATTGGTTTGAAGGGCGGCCTGCGCGCCCATAAATACGCACGCGATCCGCTGGCCTGGCTTGATCCGCTTGGACTCACATGTGGACCAACAGGAAAGGACGCAGAAGAGCCACTGCACGTGTTCTGGTCAGGAGGCGAGAAGGCGATGAAGGCTGCCCAAGCCTGGGCTGAGAAGCACGGTGGCGTCACGTTGGAAATGACGTCAGGTGGCAGGCGCGCTGTTCGACACACGCAGAGTCTGGACGAC
This sequence comes from uncultured delta proteobacterium, assembly GCA_963824555.1. Classification (GTDB taxonomy): domain Bacteria; phylum Myxococcota_A; class Polyangia; order Fen-1088; family Fen-1088; genus Fen-1118. Next base: position 207,531 of record CAWGPW010000030.1, read on the forward strand.
TGGGAAATGGCCCGCCCAGTCTGGGCTAAGGAGTCGCGTCTGTTTGCCAAGAAGTCACAAGGCGAGGTTCATGTATTTGCGACAGACACTGCATTGAACAGTCCAACCAGCATTTTGAATACTGTTGAGCGTCCAGCGTTGGCGCAGAACCCTCGCGTTACGAACGTCATCTTTGAAAGGGTGCCATGAGCAAAATAAGGGGAAGGGATTTGGCAGGAGATGGCAAGAGGATGCCTTCGCGCGACACCAGAATTCCAGGCACCGTCCTGGAAGGTTGGGGAGACAAGAAGATCACCTTTGTTCCTGACAGCCGGACTCCAGAGGAAGTGGTTGCTGCGGATCGTGCAAGATGGCGCGAGCACCGGATTTGGGAGATACCACAAGGCTTCAGTCTTGTGCCCAATGGTCGGGCAGGCACGATTTACTTTCGCCGTGACCAGAAGATAATCGAACTAGGCGCTGAGCTTGCCGGTGCTACGTATCTCGACATCGTCGTTTTCGACGACGGTATTAAAGAATGGATCGACGTGAACACGCTAGTATCCGAAGCAATCTCGACGGATGAGCAGCGCGCCATAAGAAATGCCCTCATCGACTGGCTAACCAAGAGGGGGCTCAAGTTCTCTCTCGGGGGAGTCGTGGTCACTCGGCGATAGCAATAGGGACGGTAGGAGGGTAGGAGATGGTTGGGAACTCCCGTATTGGCGTTTCGGGCATACCTTCTTGCCGCAGGATGCTTCAGTGACTGATCCAATGGTCTTGCTTCTTTCCGTGCTGGCCATTTCTCGACCATCAGATGTAGACGATGTGTTCGCGGTCGCGCGCACCCTACCCGGTAGGGTGCGCGCCCGCTGGGAACGCGACAGCGTCGGCCGGCCGCTCAGGCACGAGATCTGGTCCGGCAGCACCGTGGTTTCCGCGCAAGCGTACACCTGGGAGCCCGGTCGCGTGGGGAGCTCGCCGGCTTTGCCGGCGACGGACCATCGCGGGAAGGCATGGGAACCCTCCCAGGGTTCCCATCTCAAAGTCCGCCTCAAGATGATCGTCGACGCCTTGAAAGGCCCCGTGCAATACCGCCACGACGGCCTGGGCAACTTGATCGGAGCCGCCTACGCCGACGACAAGTTCGACCTGCGCATGCCCGACGCCGTCGGCAACCTGTTCAAGACCCCGAACAAGAGAGACCGCAAGTACGGTCCCGCCGGCCAGCTCCTCGAATCGAAGGGCTCTGGCGGCATCACGAAATACGAATACGATCCCGAAGGCAACCTGGCCAAGAAGCTCCTGCCCGACGGCAAGTCGTGGACCTACGAATGGAACGGCGCCGGCATGCTGGCCAAGGTCGTCCGCCCCGACGGCAAAACCGTCGAATTCGGCTACGACGCCCTCGGCCGCCGCGTCTGGAAGAAATACGGCGCCAAGACCACCAAGTGGATGTGGGACGGCAACGTCCCCGTGCACGAATGGGTCGAAGTGGATCCTGAATCAGCCATGGAGCCTGCCCCGGAGCAAGTCAGCGAAGCCGAAGACGCCGGCCTCCGCCAGCGTGCCGCGGACCTCGCGAAACGCACCCCGCAAGGTCCACCGACCTCCGCCTCCCTCGCCCCGCGAAGCGGGGAGAGGGGGAGGGGCGCCCCCATCACCTGGGTCTTCGAGCCCGAAAGCTTCGCCCCCCTCGCCAAGCTGACCGCCACCGAGCGCTTCGGCATCGTCACCGACCACCTCGGCACACCCACTACCATGCTCGACGAGCAAGGCAGAACGACGTGGTCCGCCGACATCGGCGTATATGGCGAGCTGCGGAATGTCGTCGGGGAGAAGCGGCGTGCCCCTTCCGCTGGCCCGGGCAGTACGAAGACGAAGAGACCGGGCTGTACTACAACCGGTTCCGGTACTACGACCCGGAGGCGGGGGAGTATGTCAGCCAGGATCCGATTGGCTTGATGGGAGGCCACAATCCGCACCGCTACGTTCGCGACCCACTTTCTTATCGTGACCCGCTCGGTCTCGCATCCTGCGGAGCCTCCGACGAGCCGGCAAAGACCTTTGAAGAATTCCAAGCGCAGATGCGCGCGAAAGGAATTCGATTCAACAACGCAAAGGATGCGGCAGCCGGATGGCGCGCGTACAAGCAGAGCAGTGGCTCACCTGAGCCTCTTGTTATCGGCCGTCTCCCTGACACAAAGACCGGGGACAAGTTGGGCATGACCCGACTAAACGATCCCAATTGGTCACCCAACGTAAACGATGCCTGGATGCAAGGAGGGATCGACGCTCGGAAGCCGTTCTATTTGGGCTCAGAGCCCAGCGATGCCAACCGGTACAATGCCCCAGGTTCCGAACACCCAACTACCGTTTTCCATCGCGAATTGGGGCAACTTGATGGTGCCGGGTACAACAGGACAGGCGACTACATGACCCCGCCTTAATCACAATTGTATTTGTATACCCGGCGCAATCGAAGAAAACTAGATGTGCTTGATCAGATTTTCAGCAAACCCGCGCTTTTGATCTGCGCCATTGGCTATCCACTCGCTCAACACCTTCCGGATCTCGGACTTCTGTTCCTCAGTCTTCTTCGAGAATTCCCAAATCACCTGCCGAATGCCATCCTCCACAGTTCGAGATCTCGGCTTTCCCATAACTTCTTGAAACTTTGATTCCAGCCACGCGCTAACTTGCGTGCGCACGATCCTGGGGCGAATGGAAAAATCCCCGGCAAGAACATCACTACCATGCTGAGAGAGCAACCATGCCGCGGTTCGCAACCCATGGTCAAGAACCGAGGAACGAGCACCACGACTGGGTGGGTCAGGCAATGGGACGCTCTCCTTGGCCACCAACAACTCGCTGAGCGAGAACTTTATGCGTCTGATCGATTCGGACTCGTTCGAACTTATCTCGACAAACAGATCGCCTTTCTCTGAAGCAACCATCACTCGGCAGTACGGCGTAGCGAACTCTACCTGGCTCTCATCATTCCTTGAAATGCGAAAATGATACGTGCGCTGCAGCCAGCCAAAATGAGAGACAACCGATTGTGGAAACGAAAGCATTCCTGAATTCATTGCGTGCGCACGATCCTTTCGACGCTGAGTAGCGTACCTTCCTATCAAGCTCTGTTCAAAGCCATACGTTACACATCCTCGACCAAGATCCCGAACTTGACGTCCCCGGACCGAGGGTGCGTTCCGTCGAACGTACCTTCTATAGCCCCGCCGGTAGAAAAACGGCTAACCTTCGAGTCCTGAAGTAGCATCTAACCGTGGCCGAAGCGACAACCGCTATCTTGCTCCTCTTAGCATTAAGGGGTGCTGTCCAGGCATGTCCCGTGGACAGGAACGCATTTTCCGCGCTCGACGCCGAGGCCTTCGTCGAATCCATCCGCTACGACTACTCGCCCGAGGGCGACCTGGTGACCGCCACCGATGTCCTTGGCCGCGCCATGCGCATGGCCTACGAGCGCCACCTCATGGTCAAGGAGACCAAGCGCAGCGGCCTCGCCTTCCACTTCGCCTACGAGGGCCGCGGCAACGATGCCCGCTGCATCGCCACCTGGGGCGACGGCGGCATCCACAGGCGCGAGTCCCTATGCGGCACCAAGAACCACACCATCCTGCTGGCGCGCACGGATCCCCTGAATCGGGTCAGCCGCTTCGAGTGGAAATCCGAATCCGAGCTGATGGGGCAGGCCGGACGGGTCAGCGCCAGCTTCAGCCTGACCAAGCGCATGGTCGGCTTCACCGACCCAGCCGGCGGACAGACGGCGCTGGAATACGACAGGCAGGGCTTGCTGGTCGGGATGCGCATGCCGAACGGTGCGCAGACGCGCTGGCGCTACGATCGCCTAGGTCGCTGCATCGAGGTCGTGGATGCCAAGGGCAATCACGAGCGGCGCGAATTCGACCTGGCCGGCCGCATCCTGCGCGTCGATGTCCCTGACGGCAACGTGCGCAAGCTTTCCTACGATGCCGAGGGCAACGTGCTGGCGGTCAAGGACCAGCACTACGACGTCAAGTTCGCCTACCAGGGCATGGGCCGCCTGGCCTCGCGCACGCAGGAAGGCACCACGGTCGCGTTCGAGTACGACACGGAAGAGTCGCTGGTCGCCATCCACAACGAGGCCGGCGCCGTGTACCGCTTCACCCTGGACAAGGCCGGCAACGTCAAGGAAGAGAGCGGCTTCGACGGACTCCTGCGCAAGTATGGCCGCGACAAGACCGGCAGAGTGCTGAAGGTCGAGCGCCCCGACGACCGTGCGACCGAGTATGAGTACGACGCCGGTGGTCGCGTGGTCGCGGTCAAGTACAGCGACGGAACCAGCGAGCGCTACGCCTATCGACCCGACGGTGGCTTGATCGAGGCAAGCAACGAGACGTCGGCGGTCAAATTCGAGCGCGATGCCCTGGGCCGCATCGTCAAAGAGATGCAAGGCGCCGACAGCGTGGAGAGCGCGTTCGACCTGCTCGGCCTGCGCAGCCGCATGAAGACCAGCAAGGGGCACGTGCTGGAAATCGAGCGCAACCTGGTCGGCGACGTGGTGGGCATGAAGGCCGGCGGCGGCCCGGTGGCACCGAGTGGTGAGACTACGGCACAAGCTCCCCTGCCCCCTTGGGAAGCCCGCTTCACCCGCGACCAGCTCGGCCTGGAGGTCGAGCGCACCTTACCCGGTGGGGTGCGCGCGCGCTGGGAGCGCGACAGCGTCGGCCGACCGCTCAAGCACGAGATCTGGTCTGGCGGCACCGTGGTCTCGGCCCAGGCCTACACCTGGGAGCCCAACGATCGCCTCAAGATGATCGTCGACGCCTTGAAAGGCCCCGTGCAATACCGCCACGACGGCCTGGGCAACTTGATCGGAGCCGCCTACGCCGACGACAAGTTCGACCTGCGCATGCCCGACGCCGTCGGCAACCTGTTCAAGACCCCGAACAAGAGAGAACGCAAGTACGGTCCCGCCGGCCAGCTCCTCGAATCGAAGGGCTCTGGCGGCATCACGAAATACGAATACGATCCCGAAGGCAACCTGGCCAAGAAGCTCCTGCCCGACGGCAAGGCGTGGACCTACGAATGGAACGGCGCCGGCATGCTGACCAAGCTCGTCCGCCCCGACGGCAAAACCGTCGAATTCGGCTACGACGCTCTTGGCCGGCGCGTGTGGAAGAAATACGGCACCAAGACCATCAAGTGGATGTGGGACGGCAACGTGCCCGTGCACGAGTGGGTCGAAGTGGATCCTGAATCAGCCATGGAGCCTGCCCCGGAGCAAGTCAGCGAAGCCGAAGACGCCGGCCTCCGCCAGCGTGCCGCGGACCTCGCGAAACGCACCCCGCAAGGTCCACCGACCTCCGCCTCCCTCGCCCCGCGAAGCGGAGAGAGGGGCGCCCCCATCACCTGGGTCTTCGAGCCCGAAAACTTCGCCCCCCTCGCCAAGCTGAGCGCCACCGAGCGCTTCGGCATCGTCACCGACCACCTCGGCACCCCCACCACCATGCTCGACGAGCGCGGCGGAGCGGTGTGGTCCGCCGACATCGGCGTATATGGCGAGCTGCGGAATGTCGTCGGGGATAAGCAGGCGTGCCCCTTCCGCTGGCCCGGCCAGTACGAAGACGAAGAGACCGGGCTGTACTACAACCGGTTCCGGTACTACGACCCGGACGCGGGGGAGTATGTAAGTCAGGATCCGATTGGACTGCTAGGAGGACTACGGCCGCACAAGTACGCGCATGACCCAGTTGTCTGGTTCGACCCACTAGGCCTGACTTGCAAAGGGGAGGATGACGAAGACAAGCCCCATGCGTTGTGGTCGGGAGAGGGTTCCATGCAGGCGGCTCAAGAATGGGCCGAGAAAAATGGTGGAGTTACGCTGGAAATGACGGCGCGTGGGGATCGCGCTGCGCGCCACGCGAAGGGCTTGGACGACTGGGAAATGGCTCGTCCAGTCTGGGCGAAAGAGTCGCGACGTTATGCTAAGGAAGCGTCGGGGGACGTCCACGTGTTCGTTACTGCTGCAGCGAGAAATAATCCGAACAGCGTTCTCAATAGTGTGGAGCTGCCAACGCTGGCACGGAACCCCAAAGTGACTAACATTATCTTCCACGACGTCCAGTGATCCCATGAAACGAAAAGACAAGGCCCGAAGTGCTAAGCCCCAGCCATTCAATGGCGTAGACCTATTCAGAGCCATGGAAGGGAAAACATCGGGCAAGTGGGGCAAGATTGGCATAAAGTTCGTACCTGACACTCGTTCCCAGGACGAGATCGCTTCAGCCCGAAGGGATTTGCTACGCAGGGAGAAACTCTCCGAAACTCCCCAGGGATTCAGCCTCGTCCCGAATGGCCGAGCAGGTGCGATCTACTTCCGCCGCGACCAGGAATTGATCAGATTGGGAGCCGAACTATCTGGCTCAGATAGACTCGATATCATTGTATTCGACGACGGTCTGCACTACTGGATCGACGTTAACACTCTCGAGTACAAAGCGGCTTCTTCCGAAGAACAGCAGTCAATAAGGGCCGAACTTATCGAATGGCTACTCAAGAAGGGGTTCAAGTTCTCTATCGGCGGACAGATACTCGCCCAGCGTTAAGGACAAATGCTACGTCCCGAAGGTACTTTCCGTCGCCAACCGGTACAATGCTCCAAGTTCCGAACACGCGACTACCGTTTGCATCGTGAGTTGGGACAACTTGACAATGCTGGATACAGCAGAACAGGCGACCACGACTCCGC
>CAWGPW010000031.1:0-52373 GCA_963824555.1 uncultured delta proteobacterium
GCGCGCTTTGATGCCGGGCCGCTAGAGGATCCCATGCATCCAAGCGAGCTTCTCCAGAAGGTCGGGCATTTCTACCAGCGTCGGCCCGGATGGGCGTTGTTCCTTCTGTTCGTGGCGACGAGCCTCGTCACCCGTGGCTTTCTGATGGGCGTGGACATCCTGGACGTCGACGAAGCCATGCACATCGTGGGCTCGTGGGAGCTTCTGCGCGGCAAGCACCTCTACGTAGGGTTCGTGGACAACAAGCCCCCGCTTCTCTACCTCTACTACGCCTTCGCCCAACTTCTGTTCGGCCGAGGAATGTTCGCCATCCACTTGCTGTCGGTGGTCGTCACCATTCCCCTCACCGCCCTCGGCGTCTCGGCCTTCTTCGCCCACGACCGTCGTGGCGCGCTAGCGGGCATGGCCTTTCTGGTTTTCGGCGCGGCCTATCTCGCGCACGACATGCACTCCGTGAATTGCGAAATGCTCATGCTCCTGCCCGCCACCTGGGCCGTGGCCGTGCTCGCGGACGAAGCCCGGGCGCGAAAGCTGGCCTGGTTGTTCTTCAGCGGGGCTTTGCTCGGCATCGCCACGCTGTTCAAGCAGCAGGCGCTGGCGTGGTTTCCGGCATTGGGGCTGGCGGCCATCCTGGCCAACCGGCCGTCGCCGCGAAGGTTGGCCGCACCGCTGCTGGCGCTCACCCTGGGCTTGCTGGTTCCACTCGCGGCGACGTATGCGGTCTTCGCCGCGCTTGGCGACGCCCAGCCCTTCCTCTATTGGACCGTGCTCTACAACTTCAGCTACGCCCAGCAACCCATGCAGACGGGCGAGATCCTCCAACGGATCGCGAAGTACTTCCTGCCTTTCATCGCCGCGAGCGTCGGGCTGTGGGTGCTGGCTCTCCGCTCGCGCTCGCACCTGCCGCGCTACCAGTGGACTTTCATCACCGCCGTCCTCGTGTGCACCTTCCCCATCGTCTTCGTTGGCTTCCGCATGTACCCGCACTACTTCGTGCCGCTCTACACACCGCTGGCGCTGGGCGCGGGGCCGGTGCTCTCGGCCCTGTGGACGCCCACCCTGAGCCGCTGGGCCAAGCTGACCGTGGCCTACGCCCTCGCGAGCTGGTTCTGTTTCAGCGTGGCCAATGGAATCCTCTATCTCAGCGGACACGTATTCCCGTGGGAAGAGCACAACCCGGAGTACCGCAAAGTGGCCGAGGTTCTGCACGCGGACGCATGCCGCGAGGGTGCGTCCATGTTCACCTGGGGCCCGGGGGCCATGTTCGTCTATCCCGCCGACCTAGCCCTGGCCAGCCGCTTCGCCGGCCCCTACGCCACCATTTGCGGCTACGTTCCCGGTAACTGGGCCATCCGATCGGGCCGGGTCAAGGCCAGCGACGTCATCCGGCCCGACCACTGGGACCAGCTCATGGGCGATCTCGAACGCAGCCGCGCCACTTACATCCTCGACGGATCGCACACCTTCCCCAATTGGAAGGCTTTCCCCATCGAGCATTTCCCGCGCGTGATGGACTACTTGAAAGCCCACTACGACCTCGTCAGCACGGTCGGGACAGTGCGGATCTTCCGCCGGCGCGGCTGCGAGTCGGTCGCGGCCAAGACTCGGTAGCGACTACTCGATGGCCACCGGCTCGCCGTCGATACCGGGCGGAAGCGGTTTGCCGAGCGCCGCCAACATGGACGGGAACAAATCCACGGTACGCATGCGGCCCTTGGCCCAACGACCGTTGGTCAAGGCCGGGACCAGCATGTGATCGCGGTGCAGACCGCCGTGCGAACCGTTGTGCGGTTGGTACTCGAAGCTCGCACGCAGATCGAATCCGTGGCGCGCGCACACCACCAGATCCCCTGCACGGCGCGAGGCGAAGAAGCGAACAATCTGCCAGGGCGCATCCGGATACGCCGAATCCGCCGACCATTCCGCGATCTCCTTGCTCCCGGCAAGGTCGGGAAGCTCGCCGTACCCCAGCGGATCCTTTCCTTCGCGTGAAAGGCGCAGCCGCGGGCCAGCGGCGCCCTCGACATCCACCAGCTCCACACGCAAGGCGCCTTCCCGGTTGGCGACGACGAACACGCCCGGCACCGCCCCGCGATAGATGACGTGCTCGATGGCCTCGTGCTCGAGCAGACACGCCTTGAGCTGCGCGGCCCGCGAGGACGGCGCATCGAAATCCGGCCGCGCCTGCCATCCCTCCGTGCCCTGGACGTACACGTTGGCCATGGAATTGCCCGAGACCATGACCGCGGCCTCGGCCGAAAAGGCGTGCCGCCAGATCTTGGGGTAGCACACGGTCTTGGGGTAGACCCTCGACACGACCCTGTCGATGTCGACGTGGGTGTGGGTCGCGGTCTGGCCATGGTCGGAGGAAATCACAATCAAGGTTTCATCGAGCTGCTTGCGCCGGGCAAGCGCCTCCAGGATCCTACGCAACGCCCGGTCGAAGCGCCGGTAGGCTTCGAAGCTGGGCTCGGATAGTGGCCCAAAGCGGTGGCCAAGCTCGTCGATGGCGGGAAAGACCGCGTGCACGGAGGTGAAACCTCGGTCGAGAGCGCCCAGCAACGCCTTTTCGGCCTGATCTTCCGAGCGGTGCCAGTTGCGCGTGACCAGGCTGCGCATAAAGGCCGTCGGCTTGGACCATCGCGTACGCCGTGCCGGCCCCGGACAACCGCGCACGAACCAGGTGTTCACGTCGGCCATGGCCGGAACATGCGCGAAGAGCGTGGTGATATGCGCCGGAACGTCGCGCTCGAGTTTCCAGGCGCGAAAGGGAGCCATGTAGGATCGGGTGCGACCGAAAAACCATCCCCGCCGGCCGCTCGGCCGTTCGGCCCAGCGGATGCCGGGCAAGTTCGCGGCACCCGGATGCACGCCCGCCAACAAAGGTAGGTGGGCCGGACCGCTGACCGTCGGGAACACGGATGTGGCCGTGGCAAGCCCGCCGCGGTCCACGAAGTGTTCCTTCAGCGCAGGCAACTCTCCGGCTTGGGCCATACGCGCCAAGACGTCGGCCCTGGCACCGTCGACGAGCAGAGCAAGCACGGCCCTCTTTTGCATCGCGCTCACACTACCACAAGGTCGCCCTTGGGCATCTCCATGAGGGAATGGGGATCAGCCACATCGAGCCTGCGAATCGTCACGGGCTGCAGGGGCTTTCCAGTCGAAGAACGCCGCCGGGGTCAGAAGCCCGTTGGCCAGGATGGTGCGGATGCGCAAGACGACGTACATGATGACGCCCGTGGCTGGGTCCATGCCCAGGAACTTGAAGATGAAGTAGGACGTTCCTTCGGAGACGCCCACCCGGGCGGGCAGCACCGCGACGAGGTAGTCGACCACGTTCACCGCCGCGTACAGCAACGAAGCCTGGCCGAACGTGCAATCCGTTCCCAGGGCGTTGAGCGCCACGTAAATGCTCGCCCAACCTGTCGCCCGCGCCACCAACTGAAGGCAAAACACCTTCAGATAGTCGGCGGGGCGATCATGCCAGAACTGTTTGACCTCGCGATCGATGTTGCGCGCGCTTTCGATCCAATGGCTGGAATGGCGGCGCAACAGCGGCAAGATGCCAAGAACGCGCACCAGCCCCGTGGCGGCGCCGTAGCGGATGAGCACGCGCAACACGAGGTACGGGAGGAAGGAAAAGAGATTGGCGACCACGATGATGCCAAGGTGGAAGCCATCGCTGTCGCGAGAAAACGCCCAGCCGCACAAGGCGGCGGTCAAGGAGACGGCCGGACGCGAGATCTTGAAGATGTAGTTCCAGATGATCGTGCCGGACACGGCGGACTGGGTACCGAACTGCCCGCGCAGCAGCGTGCCCTTGAGAACCTCGCCCGATTCCCAGGGCAAGATCAGATTCAGCATGGAGCCGGCGGCGTTCACCGCGATGCCGAAGCCGTAGCGCAGGCGCTGGCCCATGACCACCCACAACGCCGTACCGTCCGAGAAGCTCTCGATCCAGCCGAGCAGCATGAGCGCCCCCAGTCCCTTCCACCCCACCTGCCCAAGGGCATGTCCGATGGTGGCCCAGCCGATTCGCCCCAGCAGCCACAGCAGCGCCGCCAGCGACGCGCTGACACACACGAGCTGCACGATGGTCTTCCGCTTCATGGCTGGCTCGCCTGGGCGAATCGCTGGGCGAGGTGCGCGAACAGCTGGTGGTCCGCGAGGGCAGCAAGCGCCTCGGCGTTCTCGGGCCGCGGCTGCTTGCGCAAGTTGTCGTTGTACCAGTGCACGACGTAGGTCGCGTCGGTCACCACCTTGCGCGCTATCGCCTCGACGTTCTTCGTCCGCCGGAAGTAGTGCGCCGCCATGGTCGGCCCCAGGGGATAGAACGCCGGCACATCGAAGACCTTCATATCCGTGCGCCGTCCGCCGTCGACGAGATCCTGGAGCAGGTCCGGACCCATGGCGGGACGCCGGCGTTCCAGCGCCGACACGAGAGCGGGCACGGCCGCAAGCGCCTCGATCGCCAGTACATGGCCCGGCGCGAGCCCAAGGACCGCGCCGTTGATGGCCGCCGGATAAAGATGTTCGATGCGCTTCCACCAATCGATGCCGGCCGTGGTGCGCGAGCAAATCAGACGAAGCAGATCGAGGGGGCTGGTACGCAGGTAGCTGGTCCACCGTCGTCCCCGGTGGACGCGGGCCGGCACCAGGATGCGTTCTCGACCGCAGAAGCCCTGGCACGATTGCAGGATAGGTCGCAGGTCACGCACGGCGAGAATGTCGAAGTCGAGATACACGCCTCCTTCGCGCAGCAGGATCAGGTAGCGCAAGATGTCCGACAGGGCCGCCCAGCGCTTGCGCTCCTGCAAATCGAGATAGACGGATCGGAGCGCGGAAAGATCGAAGCCTTCGCAGCCCGCCAACAACTGATCGATGTCCAGGCGGTGCTGGCGCAGCACTGGCACCTCGGCCGCGACCGCGTCGAAATGGGCCAGGCCTGTGAGATCCTCGGAGACGTGAAGCACGATGGCCTCGGGTGCGCACGTGCGCGCCAGCGAGCGAATGGCCAGGGCGTGGGTGAAGGGAAAACCGCGGCCGAACCAAACGAAGTGGTAGCGGTTGGGGATCATCGATTCTGTTCCAACAATCGCGTGTAGTGCGCCCAGTGCATCCTGCCCACGTTGGCCCAACTGGTGGCCTCGGCGAAATCGCGAATCTTCGTCTTCAGTTGGTTGCCCCATTCCTCGTCGCAAAGCAGGCGCGCCATGGCGCGCGTCCACCCTGCGCGATCGTCGGGCGCGACAGTCAAGGCCGGAGCGATGGCGGTCTCCACCTCGTCGAACTTGGCGATACGCGAGCACAGCATGAGCTTTCCCATGGCGGCGGTCTGATGAACCACGCCGCTGGCCGAGCTGTATTCTTGCTGGTACGGCATGGCCACCAGATCGGCGGCAGAATAGACTTCGGCCACTTTTTCCTCGGCCACATAGCCGCCCCAAAAGCGGCTGTGCGAGGCAAGACCCATCGCCCGCGCCCGCAGCTTCAGATAATCCACGTAGCTTCCCCACAGGCGCCGGCGGGTGTGGCCGCCCACCAGCAGAAAAGCCTCCGGCACCTGCCGCTGGACATCACGAAACACCTTGAGCAGAAAATCGAGCCCCTTGCCCGGCCAGATGAAACCGAAGAACAGCACCACCTTGGCATCCGCGGGCAGATCGAGCTTGGCTCGGCACTCCGCCTTGTCGAGCACCGGCATGGTCGGTGTACCGTGCGGAATCACGGCGATCTTCTCGGGGAGAAGACCACGCGAAACCAGATCGCTCTTCATGCGCTGGGTGTGCACGGTGACCAGCGAAGCATGCTCGCCCACGGCGCGGTCGAAGTCAGCGGACGTGCGGCCGGGCCGATAGCCCGTGCGCCACTTCGCCGGATACACGGAGTGGACATTTACCACGGTCTTGATGCCCAGCGGTCGCAGGGCGGCCAGCAGGTGCGGCAGGCGGTTGTCGTCGCCAAATAGGTCGTTCGCGTACTGGATGACGAGCAGGTCCACCTGTTTGCGTCGGGCAGCCTCGACGATCCCGTCCACGTAGTCCTCGCCTCGCTTGTAACAGGGAACGCATTCGTAGGCGTTGGTCTCGGCGGCGAGCGACCCGACTTCCGCGAGAACGACGTGCCGATCGGGGCGAGAGGCGCGCATCCCTTGAATCAACGCGTCCGCGTAGTGGGAAAGGCCGGTGGTAAGGGGCCAGAACGTGCAGAGATGAGCGATTCGCATGTGGAGTTCCGGGTCGAGCCTCCTCGCAGGGACGCGACGAGCGCTCGAAGGGCTTTCCCATATACAGGAAGCAATCGGCGTTCCAAAGGTTTTTGGCCCCACGGTCATCTCCGCCGAAGCCAAGAACGCCGTCGTTGCGAAGGATCGTCGGTGCGCCTCCTTTTCCGTCGCAACGGTCGTGGGGAATTCTCAACACCGCGTGTGCCAAATCGAACGCTTCGCTGCGACCCGAAGCATCGGTTCTTGCGCCACGATGGATCTGCTTCTCTCCCGTCCCCGCTCCCGGCTGCTGTTGGGTTTCGACGCCGAAGGGCGACGACAGGACCGGAAACGGGAGCGAGGCAGATACCCCTCGCTTTGCTTCTCTAGTCTTCTTCGTCGTCGACGGCTGTCCGGCGCGACGGCTTGAAGTCGAAATCGAGCTCCTGGGCGAACATCTCGCCAAGCATGTCGTCCACCCCGCTGCTCAATCCGTCCGTCCTGCGCAGCTCTTCACGTTCGAACTCTTCGAAGGTCCGGTAAATCCTCTGGTCGCCGTACTTCATGTCCTGTTCTCCTCGATGGCTGGGGTTGCAGGGAAAAGCGCTACATGTAGGTATAAGTAGTACGACGTCTGTGACTGTCGTCAATTTTTCGTATTTTTTTCCAGCCGCTGCACGCGCAGGCCACGGACGAAGTTGAAAACCTCATGGCGTTGGTGCTAGGAGGGTGCTCCCCAACGCCTGGGCGACGACATTTCATGGGCCGGGTCATCGCGGTTGCGAACCAGAAGGGCGGCGTCGGCAAGACGACCACCGCAGTCAACTTATCGGCCTCACTCGCCGTGGCGGAGAAGCGTGTCCTTCTGGTGGACATGGATCCGCAGGGCAACGCCACCTCGGGACTCGGACACGCGCGCCAGTCGGCGGGTGGCGACGGCGGCAGCGTCTACGACGTGCTCATCGGAAGGAAGAGCATCGCCGAGGTCACCCGCGCCACCGAGTTGCCATTCCTCAAGCTCGTGCCCTCGGGCCAAGACCTGACCGGTGCCGAGATCGAGCTCGTTTCCCTGCCCGGCCGCGAGATGAAGCTGCGCGATCCGTTGCGCCTGGCAGCCCCCGACTACGACTTCATCATCGTCGACACCCCACCCTCGCTTGGCCTGCTCACCCTGAACGCCCTGTGCGCCGCCGACGGTGTCCTCGTGCCCTTGCAGTGCGAATATTATGCCCTCGAGGGCCTGTCGGACTTGCGCGCCACGGTCAACTTGGTCGGCCGTTCGCTCAATCCCGGCCTCGACATCGAAGGCATCATTCTGTGCATGGTCGACAATAGGCAGAACCTGACCGAGCAGGTTTCGAGCGAGGTGCGCAACCATTTCGGCGACCGGGTCTACGACACTCCCATCCCGCGCAACGTGCGCCTGTCCGAAGCTCCTTCTTTCGGCAAGCCCATCTTGCTCTACGATGTGGCTTCGAAAGGCGCCAAGAGCTACATGGAGGCCGCGCGCGAATTTCTGACCCGTCACACCCGCGAACCCGATGGGGGACCGCCCGCATGAATTCCGGTGGCAAGCGGCAAGCCTTGGGACGTGGGCTGGCGGCACTGATTCCGAACGCCAGCGAATCCACCAGCGAGGCCGGCGCGCGCGCACCCGCGGGCAGTGGGCTGCGCACCCTCGACATCGAGAGCATCCACCCGTCGAGCAAGCAACCACGCAAACACTTCGACGACGGCCGCCTCGACGAGCTGGCCGAATCCATTCGCAGCCAGGGCATCATCCAACCCCTGGTTGTGCGCGTGCGCGAAGGCGGTGGCTTCGAGCTGGTGGCCGGCGAGCGCCGTTGGCGAGCGGCCCAGCGCGCGGGCCTTCACCAGGTGCCCGCGGTGGTGCGCGAAGTGGCCGAGTCGCAGGCCTTCGAGATGGCGCTGGTGGAAAACCTGCAGCGCGAGGATCTCAACCCCATCGAGGAAGCCGAGGGCTACCAGCGCCTGGTGGCCGAGTTTGGCTACACCCAGGAATCGCTGTCGGCCCGCGTGGGCAAGGATCGCAGCACCGTGGCCAATGCCCTGCGCTTGCTCAAGCTGCCGCCCGCGGTGCGCGGCATGGTCATCGAGGGTCGACTGAACATGGGCCACGCACGCGCCTTGCTGGGACTCGAAAGCGACCCGGCCATCGAACGCCTGGCGCGCCAAGCGGCCAGCCGCGGCCTCTCGGTCCGGCAAGTCGAGGCCCTGGTCAAGCGCGAGCGCGCAAACGACAACCGGCCCGCCGCTCCGCCAACCACCGCGTCGCCCGCGGCGCGGGACTTGGTTCGTCGTCTGGAACAGGCGCTCGCCACGCGCGTGAAGCTGGTCGAGTCGAGCCCCAAGAGTGGCCGCCTCGAGATCTACTACACCTCCCTCGACGAGCTCGACGCCGTGCTGGCGAAGATCCTGCGCTAGGGTGGTGAATCCTTCCCCATGCGTTTGGCGTGCTCGACCATGAGGGCGTGGAATTCCTGATAGCTTTCAAGCGAGCGCGGGAGGTGGCGCTCGCAGGTGCGCTTGGCGCGCGCGTAGTCGACCGGAGCGCGGCAGTAGCCGTGGCGGAGTAGCACGCGCAGGGTGTAGGTGTCCACGACCATTTCCGTCTCTTTGAAGGCGTAGAGGCGGATGCTGTCGGCGGTCTCGGGCCCGATGCCCCACACGCCGAGCAACTCATCGCGCGTTGGCGGCCTGCCGCGAAGACGCCGGTAGAAATCCGAAAACGCGCGCAACTTCTTCGCCTTGGCGCGGAAATAGCCCGAAGAACGGATGGCGCCTTCCAGGGTTTCATCCTTGGCCGAGAGAATGGCCCCCGGCGAAAGCAGCCCCTTGCGGGCGAGTTGGTCAAGAGCCCGTTCGACGTTGGTCCAGGCCGTGTTCTGGGTCAAGATCGCGCCACAGCAGATCTCGAATCGCTCGGCGCCCGTGCGCGGAAACCCGAAATCGCCGGGATGGTAGCCGGTCAGGCGTCCGGTCAAAGTCGGATTGCTTCCCGCGTGACCAAGCAACGGCCACCAGCCCTGCGGGCCGTAGGCCTTGAGCAACGCCTCCGCGAAGGCATCCAAGGGCGTGCGTCGGGGCACGACGAGCGGCAATCCTCCCTGGTCTGGCACCGGCGAATATTGCCCTGGCCGGGCGCGAAGCGCGCTGGTTTCTTGATCCGACTCCTGCGAGAATCATGAGCAGGACGGCGCCGCATAGGCTGCCCGCGACATGAAGCTTGGCGAAATTCTCATCCAGCTCGGAATGCTGACACCCGAACAGGTGAAGGCGATTCTGAACGACCGATCCCTGCTTGGCGGCAGGCTTGGAACGCAACTCGTCGAACGTGGCCTGCTCGACACGGATCAGGTCTCCGAGGCCCTCGGCCGCCAGATGCGCATGCCGGCGGCCCTGCAACGTCACTTCGACAAGGCCGATCCCGCCATCGTCGCGTTGCTCAAGCCCAACCTAGCGGCGCGCTACATGGCCATTCCCCTGGTCGCGGCCAAGTCCGGTGCCAAGCGCATCGTGGTGGCCATGGCCACGCCCCAGGACGTGCTGGTCATCGACGACGTCTCCTTCGCGCTCGGCGCGCGGGTCGAGCCCATGATCGCGTCCGAGCTGGCCATCGCGCGCAACCTCAAGCGCTTCTACAACGTCGAGATCAAGCTGACCCGCCCTGCCCGGCCAAATCCCGCCAGCTTCACCACCGGCTCATCGCTGTCGCGCGAGATTCCGGCGCTGGCGGGTCTGGCGCCGCTGGCCTCGCACGGCGGTGCCCTGCAGGCCTTGTCGGACGGGGGCGCGCAAGGCACGCACGCCCTTGCGCCACCGCCCGGCGCGGCAGTGGCCCTCGAAGACGCCGTTCACCGCCTGTCGGTCGCCGAACACCGCGAACAAATCGCGGACATCGTCATCGATTTCATGCTGCCGCGCTTTGCCTGCGGTCTCATCTTTCTTCTGCGCGGGGCGAACGCCCACGTGTGGCGCGGATACGCCCCCGGCCTCGACGCCAGGGCCATCGAGACCATCGCCTTCCCCCTATCGATGCCATCGATGTTCCGCCATGCCAAGGAACGCCAGGTCACCTTCCGCGGATCACCGCCCGCCGAGGGCGCGAACCTGCACGCCCAAATCTGGAAATACCTGCGCTGCGACGCCCCGGCCGACGTACTGGTCATTCCCATCGCCATCGGCGAGCGCATCATCAACCTCGTCTACGCGCACGCGAGCACCAGCATGCCCGACGCCAACGTGCGCGAGCTACAGGCCCTGTGCAGCACCGTGGGCAGCTCGTTCATCCGCCTCATCCAACTCGCGAAGGAAGGTCACCACCCGACGACGCTCGTGCCCCGTTAGTCGAAAGACGACGGGAAGAAACTCTTCACCACAGAGAGCGCAGAGACGCAGAGACGGATGGGAGCAGAAGTGGTTCGGATCCAAGATCCGAAACCCTTCTTCATCCGGCCTCCGTGCCCTCTGCGTCTCTGTGGTGAACATCCGGATCGGTCTTATCCATCTCGCCGAAGCAGGACGATATGCTCGCGCCGGGGATGGCCGGCGAAGATGGCGCTGAGCCGGCGGTCGCGCGGTGGCCGCATCTGCGAGGCCGTGGCGACAAGGATCAGCCCTGCGTTGGGTGCCTCCAGCCGCAGGGCCTCGGCGGCGTCCTCGGGCTGGTTGCCGACCACGCCGTCGCCGATGACCAGCACGAGCGAGCCGCCCGGCCGCACCACGCGGCCCATTTCGCCCAGCCAGCGCCGCCGGTCCTTTTGCCAGCGTTTCTCGGCCGAGCCCAGCAGCTCATGGCGCGCGCCGACCTGCCTGCGATCGAGATCCTCGCGCGGCAGCCCCAGCCACAGGAAACGCACGTCGTGGAGATCGGCGTAGTCGTAAGTCCCGGCATAGGGCGGCGAGGAGAGCACGAGGTGAAAGTCGTTGTCGGGCAGGTGCGAAAGCTTTCGCGCATCGCCAAGCTGAATCGCCGGCATCGGCGTCCCCGCGGGTGTCTTTTGCGCCAGCACCAGCAGCGATCGCGCCAGCTCCTCGGCACGTCCGGCGAAGAAGCGCGACGGAACGCCCCGTCCGATGCGCTGGCCAGGCTCACCTTCGCTCGGCACCTCCTTCTGGCGCATGAACTTCACCAAGATCGACGAGAAGCAGGCGCGCAGGGCGTAGCCGATAGGATCCTCGCCGGTCTCGCTCAGAAGCTCGCGCAGGCCGAGCAATTCGAGCGCGACGTGGGGAGAAAAGCGCTCCTTTTCGCGGCTGGCCCAGGCCGGGATGGTCGGCCGAATACGTTTGCGAGCGCGCTCTGCCGCCTCGGCCGAAATCTCCCGCGCCGTCAGGACCAGGCGCTCGCAGGCAGCCTCGTCGAGCAGGGTCGAACGAACCTTGGCGATGAGGATGGCCAGGGGGCTGGCATCCACGCCCGTGGCCACGCGGCCGGCGGCCATGGCCTCGACCAGGACCGTACCGCTGCCGCAGAAGGGGTCGAGGACGCGCTGGCCGGGCTTGGACAAGGCCGCGATGGCGGTGCGTGCCGTGGACGGGTGCATGCGGCCCGCGTAGCTGTGGAATCCGTGGGTCAGGGCTCGGGAGAGCCCCGGATCGGCATGGAAAAGCGATCCCGCGAGGCGAGCCGCGGACGGCTCGCCCCAAGTTTCAACCGGTCCCCCGATGACGGAGAAGGCCTGGCGCCGTCGAGGGATCAGCGGCTACTCCCCGTCGTCGGAGGAAGACGACTCGTCCGGCGCCGGCGCGTCGTTTCCGGGTCCCGGTCCGCCACCTTCGCCGCCCTCGCCCTCGCCTTCTTCGCTCGCTGGCGCCGGCCCCTTGCTGCCGCCGAAGGCGACCTGAGCGGAAAGAGATCCTTCAATCAAGATACCAAACGCAGGAAGTCCGGTGAGAGCTCTGCCGTCGAGGGAAAACGCGAAGTTCCGGGATAAGTGATAGATGAGCCCCGCACCCGCGCCGACCAGGAACGGCCCGACCGGCCGGGTGTCGGTCCTGGCGATGGCGGCCGAAGGTTTCGGGCTGTAAGTGCCATCCGTGGCGTCGAAATTGAGATCATTGTGATTCGGGTCGTTCTTGTTCGTAATGTTGCTTGGCAATACCGGAAAGCGAATATACCCACCGCCGATGTCGCCCGAGTAGGAGAACTGGAAATTCCCACCCTCCGACAAATCCGTGTACCAAATCGCGCGTCCGAACACGGCAAACGCCATGTTGGTCGGAGCACCAGATATCCAAGCGGGAGTGATCAGCTGGGGCGTCCCTGAGCCATTGGGATCCTCCCACGTCCCCTGCTGCTGCTTGATGAACTCGACCCTGGCTTGGAGCGCGAGAGCGAAGGTGTCGGAGTACATCCAGCCAACCTCCGGCAGAAGATGAAAGATTCCTGTAGTGGTGGTAATCGCGCTAACCTGGATCTGTTGTTCCCACTCAAGCTTTCCCGCTGGCGAAAATCCCCATCCCATCCCCGCTCCCACACCAAGCCAGATCGCGCCCGCGCGACGACGGTGCAGGCCAGCCTCGTAGGCGTCGGCGATCGCCCCCTTGTTGATGTTGCACATTGGGTCATCCGCGCTGCACTCACCCTCGGCGACCTTGCCGCCGCCCTTCTTGCGAATCTCGATGATTGTGGGACTGTCGACTTGCCCGTTGCTGGCGATTTCTTTGTCGTTGGCGTCGCGGGCATCGAAGTAGACCTGCAAGTCGCCGGGCTTCATCATGTGACCGGGCAGGGTCGCCAGATACCAGCCCTTGGCTGTCTTGTGCATGGCCAAGACTTGATAAGCCTCGACCCCGGGGGCGCGGTGGTGAAGTTGCACGACCTTGGCGCTCAGGCCCGGCTTCAGCGCGCAACGGATTGACAGCTCCCTGCCAGGGGGGACCACATCGGGAACCGCGCACATCAGCGGCGAGCTCATGGTGGCAGGCAGGTCGGGTTCGCCGCTCTCGTCGCCTGAAAGTCGCGGGGCGGCGGCACGAGGCTGGGGCTGAGCGCGAACCGGCGGCGGGGGGGGCGCTGGCGCCGGTGCCGGCGCCTGTTCGGGCTCGACCACGGCGAGATCGAAAACCGACTTCAGGTCGGCGGTCTCGATGGAAGGCGTGAGCTGGATATCGGGACGAATTTTCTTGGCCAGCGTGAAGTTCTGCAACGCCAAGGCTTGGTCCTGGAAACCGACCCAATAGACCGCGCCCAAGTGCAGGTAGGTCCTCGCCGTCATCTTGTCGTCATCAAGGCCGGCCTCCTTGGCTTCCTTGAGCGCCTTGGTCAGAAGATTCTTGGCGGTTTCGAAATCCTTGGCTTCATAGGAAAGCAGGGCCTGCTTGTTGAGATCGACGACCTTGTCGCGCGCCTTTTTCTGGTCGACCGCGTACGCCGTGTGCGTGGTGAGCGCGAGCGCCACGCTGGAGACGCTCAGCGTGAGTGCGAGAAACCGAACCGCGTTCAGCCGTGCGGCCGACCACCCTAGTTCCTTGTTGGCCATGATAGCGATTCCTTCCTATTGCTGCGTGATCATGAATTCGACGCGACGATTGCGTTCGCGACCCGCCGCCGTCCTGTTGTTGTCGATCGGCTGATCTGGACCATACCCTTTTGCTTCCATCCGATCACTACCGATTCCCTTGCCAACCAAATAGGCCTTCACGGCGTCGGCTCGGGCTTGCGACAGGCGAACGTTGTAGGCGTGTCCGCCCCGGCTGTCGGTGTGGCCTTCGATGCGCACCTGCATCGTGGGTCGGGCGTTCAAGGCCGCGGCCACCTCGTCGAGGAGGCCAAAGCTCCTCGGCATGATGACCGCCTTCGCGGTCCGGAAGAAGATGGCCTGTTTGAGCTCGATCTTTTCCAGCGTGACGTTGATGAGCTCGAGCTTGGGCGGGCAGCCACCGTTCGCCGCAGGCCCAGGCTCGTTCGGGCACCTGTCGCTGGCGTCGGGAACGCCATCCTGGTCGTTGTCCGGATCGGGACATCCGTCGTCGTCCTGGAAACCGTCGATGTCCTCGGGCTCGTTGGGGCACTTGTCGGCGGCATCCAGGATGCCGTCTTGATCGTTGTCCGGATCGGGACACCCGTCGTCGTCCTCGAAGCCGTCCTTGTCCTCCGGCTCGTTGGGGCACTTGTCCCGAACATCGGGAATGCCGTCGCCGTCTCGATCGGCCAGCGGATCGGGCATGGGCTCTTTGCGCCGCGGCGGCTGCGGCTTCGCCTTGGGACAGGTCCGCTCGTCCGAGGATAAACGCAATGCCTCCTCGGCTGCGGCCTGAGCCGCCGAGAGGCGGTCCTTGGCTAGGAAATACTCGCCCTCGTCGAACTCGCGCTCGGCGAATTCGGCATTGGCTTCGCCGTTTGCCAATTCGCGCGGGGCGCAGCGGTATGCACCACGGCTGCGGGCCATCGCAAGCTGGTCACGAACCCTGCCGACACCGCTCGCAAGATCGGCCCCAGCGCAGCCGGCGCAAATGGCGCAAATGGCGCAAAAGGATGGAAGGGCCAGCACCAGGGCCAGACGAGTGGCAGGTGCCGCGTGCAGAGCAAACCCTCCCGGGGTTTCCATTTCGATCGTTCGCCGCGAAATCCTCGCCAACGTCAAAGCTCCCCGCAAGTCTGGTTCGGCCTGGGAGCATCCTCGTCGTGCTTGGCTTGCACGGATCTCGCAAGAGCGGATGCTCGTCTGGAACAGTCCTGACTGCGGCGCCCCCAATCGATGGCATCTTGAAAATACGCGCGGCCAGCATCTTCACGTGCCTTCTCGTAATACAGGCTGGCCTTCGTATACTCGTACGGGGCATGCTTGTCCGCTCCATCGGCTTTGGCTTGGCTCAAGGCCGCAGCCGTACGTGTGCTCACCTCTTTCAGATACACGACAGGCCCGCAGCCGGAGAAGAGTAGGAATCCCAGCGCGAGCGCCCAAAACTGGCGACGGGGCGGCACGTGATGGACGGTAAAAAAATCTGGTAAATCAGTCAAGAAGTGGATAGCGCTCTCACGTTTATCTGACCCGTCCACCCCTCGTACCAGGCTTGGTGTGCCCGTTTCGAGGTGGAAGAGCTCACCGGGTAGGCTGGTGTCGGTACAAAGCGCACAAATCGACCTCCAAGACCAGCAATAGCCTTGATTTGTGCTGCGTTTACGAGGTATTAGCAGTGTTTCGCTTTTCAATCCAAGTCTCCGGAGGTTCCTGTGAAACAGCTCATCGCCTATCTCCTTGACCACGCGATGCTCGACTTTTCGGGCGAGCTTACGATCGATATGGTCAAGGAATTCCTCCGCGATGAGGAGTCGACCGAAGCGCGATCGTTGCTGAACAAGATAATGCAAGATGGCGGGGTCGAGGAAATGCAGATTACGCTTGCCGACTGTCTGCAGGACTGCCTGCGCACGGGCTTGACCGAGGGGGTCGTCGGCGAGCAGTTGAAGCTTTACGCGGAAAGTTGAGCCGAGCACCTTCCGCCAATCCTCGAATGTCAGTCTGCCCGTGTTCGGGCGGCACAGCCAGGGGGGGCCTCATGGCTGGCAGCCCCGCATGCACGTCGTGCTGATGACACCTGAGTTATCGACCACGATGCCTACCGCACCGTCGAGATCCGTACGTAGCACCTTGATACCACGACGCGCATAGCGCGCGAGCGCGGCGGGGTTGGGCAGGCCGAAGCGGTTGTACCTGCCAGCCGAGGCCACGGCCAGGCTCGGCGAGGCTGCTTCGAGGAACGCCTCCCCCGATGCGTGACGGCTTCCGTGATGCGGCATCTTGAGCACGTCGCAAGCGACCTCGATGCCGGCGACGCGGCGTTCGAGAAGCTCTGCCTCCCCTTCCTCGCCGATGTCGCCCGAAAACAAAATGCGTCGACCGGCGTACTCCAGCCGAATCACCAAGGAGGCGTCATTCGTCCCAAGCCCGGGAGGCACGCCGATATGGCCGTCCAGCCACGGGCTCAAGGGCGACACGGTCAATCCACCCGAGGCAATGGCCACGGGCGACGGCGTGGGCACGTGGTTCTCGGCCGCCAGTGCCATGAGAGCCCGATACTTGGGATTGTTGCCGTCGTCGCCATTGGTCCAAAGCGCGCCCACGGGGAATCGCGCGAGAATGCGCAGCAGGCCGTTCATGTGGTCGGGATGGGGATGGGACAGCACGACCAAGTCCAGTTTGGCGATGCCGCGTGCGCGCAGCACCGGTTCCACGATGCGCGCACCGGTGTCGAAGGTGTCGTCGTAGCGCCCGCCGCCGTCCACGAGCGCCACGAACCCTCCCGGTCCCTCGACCAGGGCGGCGTCGCCTTGTCCGACATCGAGGAAGGTCACGCGCAGATCGTCGCACGTGCGTCGGATGGTTTCGCGCCAAAGCAAGCTCGTCCCGGCAAGGCTCAGGGCCACGACTGCGGCAACGACCCACCGCCGGCAGGGGCTCCGCCTGGACACCAATGCCTGCAGGAGGAACGCCGCCCCGGCGACGAGCAAGAGGCATTCGCACCAGGTCGGATAGCGAACCAGCAGCACCGGCGCGAACCGCCGAAAGAGCCCGGCCAACACGATGGCCACGCGCGACGCGACGCCCGCAAGCACGAGCGGAAGGGCACCCAACCAGGGGTGGAGGAGCGCGAGCAGCGCCCCCACGAGCCCGCACGGCAAGACCACCAGCTCCACCACCGGCACCAAGGCAAGGTTGCCGATCGGCGCGGCCGGGGTGACCTGGCCGAAGTGATGCGCAACCAGCGGTGCCGTCACCAAGCTGGCGGCGAAACTGGCCGACAGCGAACGCAGCAGCCAGCCGAGCGCACGGTTCGAAGGCCCCGACGTTTCCGCGGCACCACTTGGCAGGAGCCAACGCGCGAAGAGCCCGAGCGCCATGACCGAGGCGAACGAAAGTTGAAACGAGACATCGAGAATGGCCAAGGGTGAATCGACGAGAATCACCATCGCCGCGGCGGCAATGCTGGCGGCTAGAGTGACCGGGCGATTGACCACTGCCGCGCCCAGAACCACGGCTGCCATGAGGGCCGAGCGCACCGTGGCCACGGCCTCGCCGGTGAGAAGGGTGTAGAAGGCGCAGGCGGGCAACGAAAGCGCCGAGGCCAGCACCTTCGGCGGCACGCGCAGGGACCAGGAGGGGAAACAAGCGATGAGCCGCGTGAGGCCGTGAAAGACCAGCGCCACGACCACCGCCAAATGGAGACCGGACACAGACAGGACGTGCGTGGCACCGGCCGCCCGAAAGCCGTCCTCGACCTCGACCGGAACGTCGGTACGTTCGCCGAGGACCATGGTGCGTACGAACCCCGCCGCCACTTCGGACAGCCGATGGTTGATCGCGCGTGCCATGGCCTGGCGCAAATGAAATGCCCAGCGCCTGGCATAGCCGAGCACGCTCGGCCGCCCCGAGACGCGGTGCAGATCCGACGGCGAGCGAACCGTCGCCAGCAGATCGATGCCTTGGCCACGCGCCAGCAGTCGTGCGTCCGGCAGCCCGGGATTTGCGAATCCTCGCGGCACGTAGAGACGACTCGCAAAACGGACCCAATCGCCGGGAGCCAAGTCCGGCACGCCATCGAGGACCAGCAGCGAGAGCGAGGCGGCGATGGTCTTGCGCTCGACCGCCTGTACCTCGAGCCGCAGATGACAGTGGGTGGAGGCACCTCGCTGCTTGTCGCCAGTCCGCTCCTCGGAATTCTCGATGTCGCTCGGATTCGGTTGGTCAGCTACGTCGGCGCCGGCCACGACTTGTCCGACTATTTCGACCGACTTATCTTCAATGACCTCGGGCGGTGCCAAGGCGCGGGCCACTTCACGATGTCCGAGCCAGATGCCGCAAGCCATGGCCAGGCAGGCCAGACCCAGGTTCCGAGCGCGCAGGCACAGGAACAAGGCGACTGCCGCGAGGGCGATGCCGGCCCCCCCCCAGACTTGCAGCGGTGCCGCGACGATGCCGGCCAGGATGCCGGCGGCCAGCGCGGCGGCCCAGAATGCGAGTTGCATACTGGGATCTCGTCAAGCGGTCGTGAAAAGTTGTCTCTGTCGGGGCGAGAGGATTTGAACCTCCGGCCTTTCGGTCCCGAACCGAACGCGCTACCAGACTGCGCCACGCCCCGAGTTTTCACCTGCCTACTGGGTTTTCGAGCCGAAGCCCTAGCCCTTCCCCGCCGTCAAGGCGGCGAAAGTTATCACGAACGGGTTCCGTCGCCACAAAAAAGTCCAAGGACCTCGCATCGACGATCGGAGCTCGGTCAGGACTCGCCGTCCTCGCTTTGGGGCACCGATGCGTCCTCGTCCTCGGTCTCTTCCGGCGTGGCGGCGATAGTGTAACGCCCATCGAGCCAACCACCCAGGTCGATGGACCGGCAGCGGGCCGAGCAAAAGGGGCCGAAAGCAGGGACGCCTTGCCAGCCCGGGAGCTCGCGCTTGCAGATGGGGCACTGGGAAGGGGCCGGCATGATGGATGTTTTAGCACGTTGGATGGCGGCCAAGGGCACCCAAGGCGCCTGCCTCGTGCTACGGTTGCGCCGTGAAAGTTGCAGCTGCCTGCTTCGTCCTTGCGACACTCGCCGGATGCGCCGGAAGACTCGCGGTCCCATCGGGTAAGCAGGCACAATCAGTGGATGCGGAAGGGAGACCCAAGCGCGTGGTATTCAAACTCGACAATGGTCTGGAGGTAGTCCTCGAAGAAAATCACGCCGCGCCGGTCGTGGCTTTTCAGGCGTGGGTCAAGATCGGTTCAGCCGACGAGCCCCCCGAGCTGGCCGGCATCGCCCATGTGTTCGAACACATGCTGTTCAAGGGCACGAAGAAGCGTGGCGTTGGCCAGATTGCCCGCGAAGTCGAGAGCTCGGGCGGCGAAATCAACGCCTGGACCAGCCACGACGAAACCGTCTATCACCTGGTGCTGGCCAGTCGGTTCTTCGATACCGGTCTCGACATCCTGGCCGACACCCTGATGAATTCCAGCTTCGACGCCGGCGAGCTCGAACGCGAACGCAATGTCGTGCTCGAAGAGATCAAGCAGGGCATCGACGATCCGGAACGGCAGGCTGGCCTTGGTCTCTTCCAGTCCGTGTTCGACGTTCATCCATATGGGCGCCCCATCATCGGCAACGAAGCGACGGTGCGAAAGCTGCGCCGCGAGGACATCCTGACATTCTTCGCCAAACATTACGTGGCCAGCAACATGACCTTGGTGGTCGTCGGCGACTTCGACACCGACGTTGCCAAGGCGAAGATCGCCAAGGACTTTGCCCCTATGGCCCGCGGGGTCGCGGTGGGGCCGCGCCCAGCCCAGCCCGAGCAACATGGACTGCGTGTGCAGGGCGCCGCCCGCGATGTCAAGGAAGCCCAGGTTTTGTTTGGCTTCCGCACCCCTGCCATCAACCACCCGGACATCGCGATCCTCGATTTGCTCGCGGTGCTGCTCGGTCAGGGCGACAGCTCGCGGCTGAATCTCGAGGTCGTGCGCAACCGACAGCTTGCCACGAGCACCTCGGCATACCTGTTCTCGGCCAGGGATCCGGGGGCCTTGGTGATTGGCGTTGGCCTGCCGCCTGTCCGGATCGAAGAGGCGGTTCGCGCCGTGTTGGACGAGGTGTTTCGCATGGCCTTCGAGGAGGTTCCGGCCGAGGAATTGGCCAAGGCCAAGACCATCCTGGAAAGCGATCGGGTCTACGACAAAGAGACCGTCCAGGGTTACGCACGCAAGCTGGGATTCTTTTCCGCCATCGCCGGCGATCCCAATTTCGAGGAGCACTACCTGGCAGCTCTGCAGAAGACCACCGCCGCCGACCTGCGTCGGGTGGCCAGCCAATACCTGCACGCATCCAACCTGTCCATCTACGTCCAGATGCCGGCGAATCGGACGGGCCGGCAACCAGACAAGACCGAAAAGCTCCTGCAGCGCGTGCGCACGGCCGCGGAAAGCGCAGAAGCGCGGGTAAGCGCTCGCTTTGCCCGGGCGGTTGCCTCGGCGCCCGATGCCGATCACGTGATCCGTCACGTGTTTCCTTCGGGCCTCAAGCTCCTCATCATGCGCGACACCTCGGTGCCGGTCGTGGCCCTGCGCGCGACGTGGGTGGGGGGTCTGCGCTACGAGGATGACCGATCCAACGGGATCTCGAACATGTTGGCGGCTCTGCTCGTGCGTGGGACCAAGACCCGCAGCGCAGAGCAGATCATGAACGAGGTCGAGGGAATGGCCGGCGCACTCACGGGGTACTCCGGCCGCAACAGCCTGGGCGTGCAGGCGGAGTTTCTCTCCCGCTATTTCGAGCGCGGCTTCGACCTGGTCGCCGACTGCATTCTCAACGCGACCTTCTCCGAAGACGAGCTGGAAAAGGAGCGGCGAATCGTGCTCGACGACATCCACGCGCAGGAAGACAACCTGGGCCAGGTCGCGTTCAAGTTGTTCCATTCGGCCATGTGGCAGAAGCATCCCTACCGGCTCGATCCCATGGGCACACCCCAAACGGTCGCCAGTTTCACGCGCCGCAAGCTCATCAACTATTTCAGGCAGCATTACCACCCATCGAATCTCACCATCGCGGTGGTGGGCGATGTGGATCCCGCGCGGGTCAAGGCCAAGCTCGCGGCGCTGTTCGCCAACTCGACGGAGCAACGCTTGGAAAAGCCCGCCGTCCCGGTCGAAACCAAACGCACCGAGCCGACACAGGTCTTCAAGTTCATGTCCAAGGAGCAGGCACACCTTGTGCTTGGCTTCCAGGGTGTGGGGTTTTCGAGCCCGGACCGTTTTCCGCTCGAAGTTCTTGCTTACGTCTTGTCGGGGCAAGGCGGACGCCTGTTCACCGAGATTCGCGAGAAGCGTGCCCTCGCCTACCGAGTCAGCGCATTTTCCGTCGAGGGGCTCGACCCCGGCTACTTCGCCGTCTACCTTGCGAGCAGCCCGGAAAACCTCGATGAGGCGGTCGGTGTCGTGCACCGCGAGTTGCGCGAGGTGGCCGAAAAGGGCATCACCGCCGACGAGCTTGCGCGCGCCCAGCGCTACTTGATCGGCGTGCACGCCATCGGCCTGCAGCGCAAGAGCGCGCTGGCCGCGGCCCTGGCCTTCCACGAGGCCTACGGCCAAGGTTGGAAGTCCTATCGGCAGTACGGGGACAACATCATGAAGGTCACGGTCGCCGACGTCACACGCGCTGCATGCAAGTACCTCGACCCGCAGCGGGAGGTCACCGCCGTGGTCAAGCCGCCCGTCGAGTCACCGGGAGTCGCCCGCGCAGCCGCGCGGGCTAGCCACTCCGGAGCCTCCTTTCGTGTCTCGGACAGTCCTGCCACCACACCATCCCCGGTTGCCGGCCAAACCGAACCCGACTGGAAGTAGCCCGCGTGCCTCCAGCCCAGCAAGCCAGCCCGCGGAATCTGCTGACCAGCCTCATTCTGGTCTTTCCCCTGTTTCTCATCTACCAGGTCGGCGTCCTGTTCACCTTGCCCATGCTCAACGGGGCGGACTTCGTGACGACCTTTCTCTTCGCCTCCCTGGGCCTGACCGTCAAAGGCTACCTGCTCTTCCTCGCCGCCGTGGTGGGGGCGTTCGCGCTGGCCCTCGCCCTGCTCAAGCGCAAGCAGCACTTCAACGGCAAGGTGCTTGTGCCGGTCCTGCTTGAAAGCGTCTTCTACGCCCTGACCATGGGGTCGGTGATCGTCTTGCTTATGACGAAGGTAATGAGGTTTCCGCCCAACTTGTCCGTGGGCTTACCCGAGCAGAGCCTTGGCACCCGGCTCGTGATGTCGCTGGGCGCCGGCGTGTACGAGGAAACCGTGTTCCGGCTGGGCCTGCTTGGCGGCAGCATCGCAGCTTTCGAAAAACTGCTCGGCATGAGCCGATGGGCCGCCGTCCTGGGCGCGTTCGGCTTTTCCTCGGTGGTGTTCTCGTTCGTGCACTACCTGCCGCCGACTGGCGATGCGTTCAGCTTCGGCTCGTTCACCTTCCGCGTGCTGGCAGGGATCGTCTTCGGCGTGCTGTTCA
Organism: uncultured delta proteobacterium; assembly: GCA_963824555.1. Lineage (GTDB taxonomy): Bacteria > Myxococcota_A > Polyangia > Fen-1088 > Fen-1088 > Fen-1118. The sequence continues at coordinate 22,186 of CAWGPW010000031.1, forward strand.
AGTGGCGTGGATTCGCCGTCGCAGTCTATACGCATGCCTTCTACGACATCTTCGTCCTGGTCATCCGCTGAGCGCGTGTGGCCGTGGGCCGTTTTCGGCTCTCGCACCCGGATCGAAAGCGCGAAGGCCCTTCCCCGGGGCATCCCTCGCCGGAACGCGACTACTTGGATTTCTTCTTGGCGACCGGCTTCTTGGCAACCGGCTTCTTGGCGACCGGCTTCTTGGCAACCGGCTTCTTGGCAACCGGCTTCTTGGCCGCCAGCTTCTTCGCGGCAGGCTTCCTGGCAGCCGGTTTGGAGGCGGCGGGCTTCTTCGCCACCGAGGCCTTGGACGGGGCAGGCTTCTTGGCCGCCGCCTTCCTGTCTTCGGCTCTCGTGTCTTCCGCCGCGTCCGCCTTCCTATCTTCGACCTTCTTCCCAGTACCGCCGCCGGGCCGATGGCCCGGGTCCTTCGGGCGTGAAACGGGCAGCCCCTCACCCGCCTCGCTGCGCTCGGCGACCTCTCCCCGCTTCGCTCCGCTACGCGGGGCGAGGTGTTTCAGGTCAGACTTGGACCCCGAGTCGTGCTTGGCGGTGGCCTGCTTGCCCGCCTGCTTCTCGACCGCCTTCGCCTTGCCAGCCCCTTTCGCGGGGACAGCCGTGGACGGCAAGCCGTCGTCCTCCCTGCCAACCGGGGAGCCAGGAATGTCCTTCCGATTGTGCACGAGGATCCGCCGAGCGTCCGAGAAGGTGATCTCCACCTTGCTTTCGGAAACCACTTCCGACACGTAGCCCTTGCCGAACTTCGGGTGAAAGACGATGGCGTTCTCGCGATAAGTATCTCGAAACTCGTAGGGCTTGGCGTTGCGCTCGCCGTGCTTGGCGAAGAACTCCTCCCAGGTCAGCTTCTTGAGTAGCGCGCGTTTGCGCGCCGCCACGGGCTCGGGCATGTCCTCCTCGGCCTCGCCCCGAGGCTTGCGGAAGGAGTGCACATCCCCGCAGGGATTGCACTGAACACGCCGAATCTCGTCTTCGTATTTGGAGATGACAACGTGGGTCGTGTCGGCCTTGCACTTAGGGCAGTACGCCTCTACGTCAGACCCTACCTCGTCGACATCATCCTCGAACATGAAGTCCATAGTTGTGCCCCGGTTCTCTATGATTTCGCCTAGTAACACGTTAGCTTCGGACCTGCAACAAATCCGATTGTCCGCCTGGCATTGGCCGAGGACGGAATGTTAATGCGTTTATTCTTATGTGTATATAGTTTAATTATTACTTATATTTATTGAATACACGTCACTCTTAACTTTAACAATCATCTCCCGCCAATCCGACCGTGGCGCAGAGCCAGCCAAAGGGTGTAGAAGAGGCAGTAGACCAACAAATGCGCTATTTTGACGCAAGAATAATTGAGAATCGCGCACTGGGTAATGGCTATTTCGTGCTCCGGATAGGTGGGTGTGACTCGCTCGCCCAAAGCCGTCCCGGTCAGTTTATAATGCTACGCGGTGACTGGGGACGCGACCCGCTGCTGCCGCGGCCTGTATCGCTACTGGCGGTTGCCCCCGAAGGTCGGGCCGACCTACTGGCGAAATCGGTAGGCCGTGGGACGCGGCTTCTGGAATCGGCCCCGCCGGGAACGCGCGTTTCCGTACTTGGCCCGCTTGGGAATAGTTTCCCGGATCCGACGCCTGATCGTGTGGATCTGCTCGTAGCGGGTGGCGTGGGCATGCCGCCACTTTTCATGCAAGCCGAGCATGCGGCGCGGCGCGGACTGGTTGACCGCTGCGAGATGATCTACGGGGGACGCACTTCGCGCGACCTGGTCCTGCTGGGAGAGATGCGAGGGATGGGCCTCTTCACCCGTCTGGCCACAGAAGACGGATCGGTCGGCCGTCGGGGTCGCGTGACCTCGGAGCTCGAGGCGCGCATCGACCACCATCGCGCGGCCAATCGCCAGCAAGGGCTTCGCATATTCGCCTGCGGCCCCCGTGAGATGCTGTGGGCAGTGGCGCGCATCGCCGAACCGCATGGAATCGAATGCTACCTCTCCATGGAAGAGCAGATGGCTTGCGGGATCGGCGTGTGTCTCGGATGTGCCGTCCCGGCCCGCTCGCGGCCATTTCGCTACGTGTGCAGCGACGGGCCCGTGTTCATGGCCTCCGACCTTGTCATTCCGCCCGCCTCCGGCCACGCAGCCGAGGGGATGACATGACCGCCACGCCCGGCGACTTCGTGGCGAGCCGGCAGCCAGCCATGGCCATCCACTGTGGTGGCATCGGCTTTCGCAACCCCGTGCTGACGGCGTCGGGTACCTTTGGCTATGGCAAGGAATTCGAGGGCCTCTTGCCTCTCACCGCCCTCGGCGGGCTGGTAACCAAGGGGATCTCTCCCAATCCGCGCTTTGGCAATCCCGCGCCTCGCATCTGTGAGACGGCGTCGGGTATGCTCAATTCCATCGGACTCGAAAACGTCGGGGTTGAGGGATTCGCCGCCGGGAAACTACCGTTCCTCCGCGAATGCGGCACCAAGGTTCTGGTCAATTTCTTCGGTACCACCTTTGACGACTACGTCGACTGCGGGGAGCGGTTGGCAAAGCTGGACGGCGTCGATGGCCTGGAGATGAACGTCTCCTGTCCCAACATCAAGGCCGGTGGCATCGAGTTCGGCCGCGATCCGCAAGTGCTTGGCGATCTGGTCCGAGCATGCCGCAAGGTCATCGCCAAACCTCTGTGGGTCAAGCTCACCCCCAACACGTCGGACATCGTCACCTTGGCGCGGGCTTGTGCGGAAAACGGGGCGGATGCGGTTTCGGTCATCAACACCATCACCGCGATGGCCATCGACGTGCGCACCCGCAGGCCCAGGCTAGCCACGATCTTCGGTGGGCTCTCGGGCCCGGCCATCAAACCCATTGCCTTGCGCATGGTCTATCAAATCCACCGCGCGGGTCTCGGCATCCCTGTCTGCGGGATTGGGGGCATCCAAACCGGACTCGACGCCATCGAGTTCTTCTTGGCGGGTGCCAGCACCGTGCAGGTGGGCACACAAAACTTCATCGATCCTGCCTCCGCCGAGCGAATCGTTCGCGAGGTAGAGGAATTCTGCCGCCAAAACTCCATCCTCGACCTGCGTGAGCTGGTCGGAGCCCTCAAAACCAAGCCGTAATGGTGCACCTTTACAAAAAATTTTCGGACGTGAAATACGCCGGAAACCTTGGAACGCTAGTCTTCGTCCTGTCTTCGCACAAAGAGTGTTGAAGATACCAGGAAGGCCGTCTACTCTTTCCGGCCGGTGCATCATGAAAAAGATCGAAGCCATCATCAAACCGTTCAAGCTCGATGACGTCAAGGATCGCCTTCGCGAAATAGGGGTGCAGGGCATGACCGTTTCCGAAGTCAAAGGCTTCGGACGAACCGGGGGCAAGAAAGAGGTCTATCGCGGTTCCGCCTATGTCGTGGATTTTGTCCCCAAGGTTAGGATTCAGATCGTGGTCAAGGACGAGATGGCCAAGGACGTGGTCGAAGCGCTCATGACCGTTGCGCGCACGGGCCATATCGGCGACGGCAAGATATTCGTAACCTCAGTGGAGGAAGTCATCCGCATCCGAACCGGAGAACGCGGTGAGGACGCGCTCTAGCAAGATGGGAACCCTGGGAGGGTTCCCAAACCCTCCCGCGCTCTGGCGAAGCCGGGCTAAGCCCGGCTCCGCCCACGCGACCAAGATGGGAACCCTGGGAGGGTTTGCTTTGCACTCGGCACCCGCCTCCCGCCCTGCCTCCCCCTCGCTTCGCGAGGCCTCGCCAAACCCTCCCGCGCTCTGGCGAAGCCGGGCTAAGCCCGGCTCCGCCCACGCGACTGGCAACTTTCCAACGTAAAATAAATGCACCGCGCGATCAGCGCAGAAGGGAAACCGCACCATGTCCCCAGCCGAGGTTCTTGAGTTCGCAAAGAAGAATGGAGTCAAACTGGTTGACTTCAAGTTCGTGGATCTTCTCGGGCAGTGGCAGCACACCACCATGCCCATCCACAAGCTGAGCGTGGAGACGTTCTCCGAGGGCTTCAACTTCGACGGAAGCTCCATCCGCGGTTGGAAGGCGATCAACGAGTCGGACATGACCTGCATCGCCGATGCCACCACTGCCGTCATCGATCCCTTCATCAAGGAGCCCACCCTGTCGCTGATCGTGGACATCGCCGACGCAGTCACGCATCAGCCGTACGCGCGCGACCCGCGCCAGATCGCCAAGAAGGCTGAGCAGTATCTGAAGCAGACCGGCCTCGGTGATATCTCGTACTTCGGTCCCGAGCCCGAGTTCTTCATCTTCGACGAGGTCCGCTTTGGCGAGGGTCCTAACACCTCGTTCTACAAGATCGATTCGAAGGAAGGCCGCTGGAACACAGCCAAAGAGGAAGACGGCGGCAACCTCGGCTACAAGGTCGACTACAAACGCGGCTACTTCCCGGTTCCCCCCATCGACACCCAGGTCGATATTCGCGCCGAGATGGCGCTGACCCTCGAGAAGCTCGGAATCACCGTAGAAGTTTTCCACCACGAGGTGGCGACCGCCGGTCAGGCCGAGCTCTCCATGGTCTTCGGTCCGCTCGTAACGATGGCCGACCGCACCATGTGGTACAAGCACGTGGTCAAGAACGTGGCTCGCAAGTGGGGCAAGACGGCAACGTTCATGCCGAAGCCCATTTTCGGCGACAACGGCTCGGGCATGCACTGTCACCAGTCGATCTGGAAGGCCGAGAAGAACCTCTTCGCTGGCGACAAGTACGCTGGGCTGTCCGAGACGGCGCTCTATTACATCGGCGGCCTCATCAAGCACGCGCCTGCCCTCCTCGCCATTACCAACCCCGGCCTCAACAGCTACCGGCGCTTGGTGCCAGGCTTCGAGGCGCCGGTCAACCTGGCGTACTCGTCGCGCAACCGGTCGGCGTCAATTCGCGTACCCGTTGCCTCCTCGCCCAAGGCCAAGCGCATCGAGTTCCGCTGCCCGGATCCGATGGCCAACCCGTACCTGGCCTTCGCCGCCATGCTGCTGGCCGGCATCGACGGGATCCAGAACAAGATCAAGCCTGGCGACCCGATGGATAAAGACATCTACGAGCTTCCGCCCGAGGAGCTGCGCGACATTCCCAAGGCGCCGGGCTCGCTCGAAGAGGCACTCGAGAATCTCAAGAAGGATCATGCCTTTTTGCTCAAGGGTGACGTCTTCACCAAGGAAGTCGTCGAGACTTGGATCTGGTGGAAGGAAGAGAACGAGCTCAAACCCTCGCGCCTCCGCCCGACGGCCTTCGAGTTCGCGCAGTACTTCGACGCGTAGACGCTGCCGACCTACATCTCCAGGGAAGCCCGCCCGCAACGGCGGGCTTCCTTGCGTTAGGAGTTTTGAATTCTGCGGGGATGCGAAGCGGCGAAGTGCTAAATCCGTTGCGTGGCAGCAAGCGCCTGCCCTAGAGTTGGGCTCCTTGTTCCCCTGTCGGTAGCACGATGCCCAACCTTTCTTTAGGCGAGCGAATCGCGCGAGGCTCCTGGCGAATAGCGCCGAAGCGCCTGCTCTCGGGGGTGATCGGCTGGGGCGCGGAGCGCAGGCTGCCCAAACGGCTGCAGACGTCGCTGCTGCGAGCGTACGCCAGGGCGTTCGGAGCGAACTGTGCCGAAGCCGAATATCCCATCGAGCATTATCCCAGCCTGCATGCGTTTTTCACGCGACGCCTGGCGCCTGGCGCACGAAAGCCACCGGCCGATGAAGGGTCGATCATCGCCCCGTCGGATGGCACCATTTGCGAAGCGGGCTTGGCCACCGCAGGCAAACTACTCGAAGCCAAGGGATCGGCGTTTACCCTGCAAATGCTGTTGGCCGACGATGCCTTGGCGGCGCACCTGGTCGGTGGCCCCTATGTCGTCATCTACCTATCGCCACGCGACTACCATCGCGTGCACTTCCCAGCCAGCGGCCAGGTCGTCGCCTGGAACCACATCCCAGGCAAGCTCTTTCCGGTCGGCCCCCGAAGCGTGAAACGAGAGCCAGGACTGTTTGCCAAGAACGAGCGATTCGTCACCGTCGTCGATAGTCCGATCGGGCGCTACGCGGTCGTCATGGTGGCAGCGGTTGGCGTTGGCCACATCACGGCCAGCTACGATCCTGAGGTCGCGACGCATGACAAGAATTTTGCCAATGGCACCGCGCGCTATAAGACCTTTCCTTCGCCCATCCCCGTCAAATGCGGTCAAGAACTTGGAATTTTCAACCTCGGGTCCACAACCATCACAATCTTCGAGCCTGGTCGGATCGAGCTGAACGAGCTCGTTTCCCATGCACAAATTGAGATGGGAACCCCGGTTGGCCGTATCATATCCGGACAAGCTCGCGGACAAGCCCAGCGTCCATGAACCGTCACAACGACACGCCTCAAGCTCACACCCACCCAGCCGAAGCCGGCTCCGTCGGCGCCAGCCCAGCGACCATCCAGAACGATGGGGATGGGCCGGTCGATCACGATCCGACATTGAAGTGGATCATCTCCGATCTCGTCGAAGGCGGTCAGAAGACACCACCTCCTGTTCCTCCACCGACGATCCGCTTCAAACCCAATGAGCGCACGCCCCCACCTCTTCAAGCGGAAGACAAGAGGAAGCCCGTCCTTCCAGAATCGGCGGCGAACATTCCAACACCACCTCCGCTTGCCAAGACCCCGCCGCCGCTTGCCAAGGAACCCATCGCGGAGAAAACGCCCCTGCCGATCATTGCCGCGGCGCCACGAATGCCAGCTCCCAAGCCGACCCTTGCGGGCGAGCCGCCGGCTCCGGCGGCAACCCAAGGCGCAGCGCCCATTGTCGAGGTTTCTCAAGGTGCCACCCCTGCCGATTTCTTTTCGGCGGATTCAACGCCACCACCTCCGACTTCCGCGACGCCAGTCAAGGGGACGGGGATCGCGCCCATCGCAGTTTTGTCCGAAACACTGGGCAGCGACGCCGTGCTGCCCGTGGAGGCGGCCGAGCTGATCCCATCGACACCCGAGAATGTGGGCTCAGAGTCACGCCCCACCTCGACAGCACCAGAGGTGGACCGGGCAGCGGCGGCGACATCACCTGCAGGGCCAATCCACGACGATGCACCTCGCGACCGACTGCAGCGCGGGGCATCCTTGCCAGTCGTCTCCGAAGGGTCGACCGAGCCCCGCGAGGTCGAGCCCGATGCGGTCGAGATGCTGGAATCGGCGGAACACCAAACATCGACAGGTGCGGACCAATCGGATGCGCAGGCTTGGCCCGTGCAAGCACCCCCCCCGGTTCCTCCCGTCGTGCCGGTGCCGCCCGTGCAGACGGTATCGTCGGTCCCGATGGTGCCGCCGGTGCCGCCCTTGGCCGCGACAACACCGTCCGAACCCGCCGGGCCCACCATTCCTCCGCCTCGGCCGTTGGCCATCGCGGCCGCGCTGTTCGACGAGTACCAAACCCCGGCAAGTGGCTCTGACCTGATCCCCGAAGCTCTCGCCCGCCGACCGCTCAAGAAACGGGCCAAGCCTTGGTACGAAGAAGTCTTCGACGAGGACTTCCTTCGCACCCTGCCCTTCATGACTGCCGAGCAAACCGCTCGCGAAGCTGCTTTCATTCGCGACTCGCTATCGCCACCGAAGGGCGGAGAGGTTCTTGATGTTGGCTGCGGATACGGCCGACACGCGCTGGAATTGGCGCAACAGGGATTTCGCTTGACTGGCCTCGACCTCTCCTTGCCCATGCTCATCCGCGCCGCGGACCATGCTCAGCGGCGTGGCCTTTCGGTCAACTTCGTCCACGCCGACATGCGAGAGATGACCTACAACGGTCAATTCGACGCCGCCTACTGCATGCTGTCTTCGTTCGGGTATTTCGACGAGGAAACCAACCTTCGCGTGGCCGCTGCGATCTGCCGGGCACTCAAGCCTGGCGGTCGGTTCTTGCTCGATATCATCAACCGAGACTACATCGTCGGAGATCTCCCCAGTCGGGTCTGGTGGGAGGGCGACGGGTGCGTGGTACTCGAAGAAGTGGATTTCAACTATCACACAAGCCGAGCTCTCATTCGACGCTCGGTGGTTTTCGGCAACGGTCGCCAAAGCGAGCAAGAGATATCCCTGCGCGCCTACAGCTTGCACGAAGTCGGCAAGCTGCTGCGCCAAGCCGGCCTGCGAGTCCTCGATGTGTCCGGTGGACTGGCCACCAAGTCCAGATTCTTCGGCGCGGCCTCGCGAAACATCATTGCCGTCTGCGAGCGGCCGACACCCTAGCCATTCTTCGCGGACGCGAGTGCCCATCGGTTGGGCTGGGCAGCTCCGTGAGCCCCGTCACATCGGGATGCCCTGTGGTTGGATAACTCAGGTCCACTGGGGGTACCAACCTAGTGATGGCACCTAAATTGCCGTCCCAATACAACCGATCCTCAGGCGCAAGCATCTAAACGTAGGACGAAACAGGGAGAAGGCCAGGAATATCCATTCTCCCACATCGGTATATTGTGTAGGATATAAATTCAGAGTCGCGACATCGCGGAAACGGAATGCGTTATGCATAGAGTTGCAGCCAAAATGAAGAACAGTAGAAAAAGCCGACCCTCCCGGGCAGGGAGTCGGCGTAAGCCGGAACAACTCGCAGCGTCCAAGGCGACGGTTGGCGCAACATTTCCTCGGCCGGCGAACGATACCGGTGTCGACATCGACTTTGCCGCGGAGTCGGCAATGGATCCGGAGTTTACGCAGGGAGTTGTTCCCGATTTGGACGCCGTGGCGGAAACGCTGGCTGCCGTGGAACCTGACCTCGGTGACGATCTGCTGCCAGATGCGCTGGTCACCAATGTAGCACTGGTGGAAACCGAATCCTCGGTGGAGTTGCCCGAGGCACCAGACGAGGGCGACGACGCGGAGGCGGAGGAGGAGTTGAGCGCGGAAGGCGACACTGACGACGAGGCCGCACCGGCCTCCGCCGGTAGTCCCAAGTCGGACGAGCCCCAGAGTTTTCTCGCCATGTATTTTCGAGACATGGCTGAGCTTTCGGTTCTGAAGCCCGAGCAGGAATTCGAGACGGCGAGGCACATCGAGGAGCTGGAGCTTGACCTGTGGCAGGCCCTCTTTGGTTATGCTCCTTGGGCCGGACATCTCGTCATCACCGTCGAAACCGCTATGGGAAGCACGCTGCCCGATCTCAAGACCTTCAAAATGCTGTCCGAGCGGGTGGCACGCAAGAGCAGCAGCCCCGAGAAGAAGAAACTGGCCAAGCTGTTCGTTTCCCTGTCGAGCCAGATCAAAGAGCTGGACATCGATCGGGTGTTCGTCGACGCCGCTCTGACGGAGCTGCAGCGACTGAGTGGAGCGGCACGCATGCGGCGCCCCATCGAAGGGCTCGGCTTCAACACCGAGACCAAATCGTTCCATGAATTCGCGGCCACCATCACCAAGAAATCCGGGGTCGTAAAGCGGGCCAAGAACGAGTTCGTGAAAGCGAATTTGCGCCTGGTGGTTTCCATTGCGCGACGATTCAACCACGGCCGGCTGCCCCTTCCCGATTTGATCCAAGAGGGGAATATCGGTCTGATGAAGGCGGTCGAGCGCTACGACTATCGCCGTGGGTTCCGCTTTTCGACTTACGCGAGTTGGTGGATTCGGCACGCCATCAGTCGTGCCCTTGCCGACAAGGGCAGAGCGGTGCGTCTACCCGTCCACATGATCGACGCCTACCATCGCATTGCCAAGTCCGAGCGTGAATTGCAGTCGAAGCTCGAACGCCCAGCCACCACCGAGGAGATTGCCTCGGTGACCGGCATCGAGGCCGAGAAGCTGGAGAAGATGCGAACCTTCCTGGCCGACAACCCGGTGTCCCTCGACCGGTCCCTGTCCGAGGACGACGGGCGCCGCCTCATCGACGTACTCGTGGACCCCAACGAGGCTCCGAGTCCGCCAGAACAAATGATGAGCAGCGAAACGCAGCAGGAAATGCTCAAGCTGCTGAGCGTTCTCAAGCCCATCGAGGCGGACATTCTGCGCAAGCGCTTCGGGCTGATCAACGATCACGAACGGACGCTCAAGGAAATTGGTGACGAGTATCGACTTTCGCGCGAACGCGTGCGCCAGCTGCAAGAGCAGGCCTTGGGCAAGATGCGCAAGGCGATGGCCAAGCGCGAAATTCTATAAGATCAGGAACCCTGGGAGGGTTCCTGCGACCTCCCGCGCTCGGGCTCCGCCCGGCATAGCCCGGCTTCGCCTACGCGATAAGATCAGGAACCCCAAAAGATCAGGGGGCGAGCGCAGCCCAGCTTTGCTGGGCGGAGCGAGGGGGGACCGGGGGACTGCGAGCGAGAGCGAGCCGGTCCCCCGTAAGATAAACGGTTCCTGCGACCTCCCGCGCTCGGGCTCCGCCCGGCATAGCCCGGCTTCGCCTACGCGATAAGATCAGGAACCCCAAAAGATCAGGGGGCGAGCGCAGCCCAGCTTTGCTGGGCGGAGCGAGGGGGGACCGGGGGACTGCGAGCGAGAGCGAGCCGGTCCCCCGTAAGATAAACGGTTCCTGCGACCTCCCGCGCTCGGGCTCCGCCCGGCATAGCCCGGCTTCGCCTACGCGATAAGATCAGGAACCCCAAAAGATCAGGGGGCGAGCGCAGCCCAGCTTTGCTGGGCGGAGCGAGGGGGACCGGGGGACTGCGAGCGAGAGCGAGCCGGTCCCCCGTAAGATAAACGGTTCCTGCGACCTCCCGCGCTCGGGCTCCGCCCGGCATAGCCCGGCTTCGCCTACGCGATAAGATCAGGAACCCCAAAAGATTCAGGGGGCGAGCGCAGCCCAGCTTTGCTGGGCGGAGCGAGGGGGGACCGGGGGACTGCGAGCGAGAGCGAGCCGGTCCCCCGTAAGATAAACGGTTCCTGCGACCTCCCGCGCTCGGGCTCCGCCCGGCTACGAGGCCAGCATCGTTCCCGGCGGGATAGGATGGCCGGCAAGGAGGGCCTTGGCCGGTAGCCGCTTGCGGCCTGGCAGCTGGATTTCCGAGAAGGCTATGACACCCGTGCCGCAGGCGATGGCAAGTCCCTGTGGCCGAAGGCCCAAAACCTCGCCAGGCCGACCTTGGCCTTCCTCGACGACCGTGGGAAGGAATACCTTGGTTGGCTGGCCATCCAAGAGGACGGTCGCGCCCGGCCACGGAGCCACGCCGCGCGCGCGAGCAGACACGACTTGGGCGGCCTGTTTGAAGTCGAGCTGGCCGTCCGTCTTGGCCAGCGGTGGCGCGAGCGTAGCCAAACCGTGGTCCTGCTCGCGCAGCTCCACGGTGCCGTCCGCAATGCAAGGCAAGGTCTCGACCAACAGGCGGGCACCAAGAGGCGCGAGGCGCGAGGACAAGGAACCCGCTGTGTCGACGGCCCTGATAGGTTCGCGCGCAAGTGCCGCCACCGGCCCGGTATCGAGCCCCTCTTCCATGCGCATGATGGCCACACCGGTTTCGCTTTCACCCCGAATCACCGACCACTGAATGGGCGCCGCACCCCGAAACTTGGGCAAGAGCGAGGCGTGCACGTTCCAAGGACCGAGCCTGGGTAACGAAAGCAGATCGGGCGGCAGGATCCTGCCGTAGGCGACGACCACAAATAGATCGGGGGAAAGAGATGCCAATTCCTTGGCAAGAACGCCATCCCTCAGCTTGGCGGGCTGGAGCACGGGAAGGCCGAGCCCCGAAGCGAGAACCTTCACCGCAGGCGGCTGGAGTTTCGCGCCTCGGCCGGCTGGGCGGTCGGGCTGGGTCACGACAGAGACCACCTCGTAACGGTCCGCCAAGGCAGCAAGCGCCGGAACCGCGAAATCCGGGGATCCGAAGAAGACAACGCGCAAGGCCGTCACCCCCTCGAAACCAAAGACGGGGCCGGCGTTGCGCCTGACGCCTCCGGTTCTCCATCGGCGTCCGGGCCGTGGGCCAGATTGAATTCGTAGGCCGAGCGAAGAGCGGGCGTGGAGAGGACGCGCACGCCCTCGTCGAGCACTTCCTGAATGGTCGCGATTTGCTGGCGCAGCTCGTGCCAGAGCTCCGGGCCTAGAGTCTCGGGCGCAATTTCTCGGCACAGACGGGTGTGGGCACGGCGTACGTCGCCCGCGTCCGCGGTGCGATCGACCCCTAAAACGCGGAAGTAGTCGCCTTCGTTGGCCAGGGCATGGCGCGCTTGGACCCGCTCCCGGTCGATGCTCAAGTCGCGCAAGCCCACGCGCGTTCCCCCCCGCGAGCCTCCATCCACATCCACCGGACGCAAGGCCGCGAAACAGGACAGCGCTAGCGCGATCTTTCGCACCGTCAGCTCGGAAAGTCCGGTGGCGTGCGCCACATCCTCGATCGAGCGAACGCCGTCGAAAAGCATGGGAACGCGCATCTCCGCCCGCTCCGTCAGTGCTTGGGCCGTGATATCGGCTGCGCTGGTCGAGCTGTCCAGCAGGAAGACCTTTCGGCCTGCACCTAGGCGCGCCGAAACCTTGTCCGCCGGATAGCCCTTCTCGAGCCCCTCGCGCACCAGCGCCGCTGGGTGGCGCAGCAGCCGGGTTCGGTCCGGCCCCGCCGTCACCTCGGGATCGATCTGCCAGGTCCCGACGCTCCAGGAGAAGAGCGAGAGGATGATGCTTTCATAGTGGCGGCGAACGGCAGGCAACAGCTCATCGCTGCGTAGAAAACCAAGGTCCACCAGAACGGCGCCGACCTTGCGCCCGGTGGCATCGACCACACGGGCGGCCTCCTCGCTCTGGCGTCCGTCAATGACACCTTCACGAACGAGCATGGCCAGCATTCTGTCCGCTGCGTCGTCAGAAGCAGCCATCACCGGCAGCCCGGCCTCGAAGTAGATGGACTTCTCAACCCCATGGTTGCGAATACGAAGGCGGCCGGTCATGCCCTCGCCGAACGCGCGTCCCAGCAAAAGCGGCAGGTCTCGATCCGCAAGATCGCCGCCCGCGACCGGGCCATCGTCCACCAGGCTCTGCAAAGCGGTCGACATCTCGGCATCGAGTATGCCGTCGATATTCTCCGCCAGACGTCCCAGCAGCCTGGTCGGCTCTTCATTGCTCGGCTTCATCACAGAACACTCTGAGGATCTACATCTACCTCAAGACGCACGCCCCGGGGAAGCGACACACGTTGCGTTGCTCGCGTCACGGTGAGTAGTTTCCCCCGTTCGCTGCTCGACAGCCAGACCTGAAAGCGGGCCCGTCCCCGCAAACGCGCAATGGGTGCTTCGGATGGCCCCAAGACGCGGACCGCCGAATCCGCGACCGAACGAGCGCGGGATGCCGCCACACCCGCGGCTTCGCGAACAGCGGCGGCGTCCGTCCCGTCCAGACGCAAAACCACCATGCGCGCGTACGGGGGGTATTGCGCCTCTTGCCGGCGCCCCAGCTCGTCTTGCACGAAGCCCTCGTAGTCGTGCTGCTGGAGGAAATGGATAGCGGGGTGCTCGGGGTTGTAGGTCTGGACGAGAATTCGGCCCGGGCTTTCGCCGCGTCCCGCCCTACCTGCCACCTGCTCCATGATCTGGAAAGCGCGCTCGGACGCGCGGAAGTCCGGCAGGTGGATGCCCTGGTCCGGCTGAAGAACGCCAACCAGGGTCACGCCGCCGAAGTCGTGCCCCTTGGTCACCATCTGGGTCCCGACCAGGATGTCGATCTCGCGTCGGTGAACCCGGTCGAGAAACGCCTCCAGCTGACCGCGCCCGCTGACCGCGCTGTCGCGATCGAGGCGAGCCACGCGAGCCTGCGGAAAGCGTTGGCGGACGTGTGCTTCCACGCGCTCGGTACCGCTGCCCATTCCTTCCAGGCTCTTGGCCTTGCATGCCGGGCAGATGTCGCGGACGGGCTCGGCCCGGCCGCAGTAGTGACAAAGCAGACGTCCGCGCGCCTGGTGCAAGGTGAGCGAAACCGCGCAGTCATTGCAGCGCAAGACGTGCCCACACGCGACGCAGTGGACGAAGGTGGAGAAACCACGTCGGTTGAGAAACAAAATGGTCTGTTCTCCTGCCGCCAGTGCTTGATCCACCGCCAAGGCAAGCGGCGGAGAAAGGAGCCCGTCGGGCCCGAGCTGGTGCCGACGCAGATCGACGATCTCGACCGGCGGCAGTGGCCGCTTGGCTGCAGCGGGGTTTGCTCGCACAGGCAGGAGCAGTCTGGTGAAGCGACCGAGCACGACATTGCGATAGGTTTCGAGACAGGGCGTCGCCGAGCCCAGGATGGCGATAGCACCACCAAAGTTAGCGCGCATGACCGCCAAATCGCGCGCGTTGTAGCGAAAGCCGTCTTCTTGCTTGAAGGAACCATCGTGCTCCTCGTCAACCACGACCACGGCCAGGTCGCGCACGGGAGCGAACACCGCAGAGCGCGCGCCGACTGCAATGCCAACCTCACCCCGGCGCAGCCGCCGCCAAGAGGCCGCCCGTTCGCCCGCGGGCAAGCCGCTGTGCAGAACGGCCACATCGTCGCCAAAACGAGCGCGAAAGCGGGCGGCAAGCTGCGGTGTGAGCGCGATCTCGGGCACCAAGACCAGCGCGCCGAGCCCGCGCTTCCGCGCCTCGGCGATGATCCTCAAATAGACCTCGGTCTTTCCCGAGCCGGTAATTCCTTGCAGGACGAAGGTTGCGTAGCCCTGGCCGAGGGCGCCGAGCAGAGCCGTGAAGGCATCCTGCTGGCAGTCGTTGAGCGTGGGTTGCTGCTCTGGCTGGGCCACGCCTGTCCGCGTGCTTTCGTCGACAACGCCCCGCCTGCGTTTGGTACTACGAACGGTGTCCGCGATCTCGACAAAACCTCGCTCGACAAGAAAGCTCACGCGCGACGATTCCACCGACGATGCGCGGGCAATTCCCGTCAGGCTGAGGGTGCGGGCCTTCTTGAGTCGGGCCAAGAGCGCGCGATCTCCAGCGTCAAGCGCCATGGTGGCAAGCCCAGAGGGGCTTGCTTCCGCCACCGCGGCCAGCCCGGCGCTGGTCAGCCGCACGCGCCGGGAGGCCGAGGCGCGCTCGCCCAGCGGAAGCGCAGCGTTCAAAACCTCGCCGAGGGGAGCGAGGTAGTAGCCGGAGGCCCAACGACAGAGAGCGAGGAGCGATTCATCCAGCGCAGGACCGGTGCCCACGACCTCCAGAATCTCTCGCACATCCTTGCCTGCGCCCACCGCGCTTCTCTTGGAATACCCGACAACGAAGCCGGTCACGGTTCGTCGGCCAAAGGGAACAATCACTTGCGAGCCCAAGGCAAGCGGTGCGTCCCTCGGCGAATCGCGGTAGGTGAAAACCTCGGCAAGAGGTAGCGCCACCGCGACTTCGAGCAGTACTTCCGCGCTTGGCGCCTTCGCGGATGGAGAACCTTGCCTGGATGCCACCGCGGCTTCCTAGTCGGACGAACGACCCAAGCTGCGAACCCGCAGCAACCACTCGGCGACCTGCTCGTAGAGTCCCTCGGGGATTTCCTCGCCATCGCCTACGGCCGCGAGCCTGCGAGCAAGCTCCGGATCGACGAAGACCGGCACCTGGGCTGTTCGCGCGGCATCCTCGATGGCCTGCGCCTGGAGGTGTGCGCCGCTGACCATCACGATCGGGGCCTTTGCTCCGCCACCCTCGTAGCCGACGGCGGCGGCCATGACCCCGGATTGAACGACGACGAAATCCGCTCTTGGCACGTCGCCCACCCCCTGTCCCTGCATGGATTCGCGATGAAGGCGAAACCGCTCGGCTTTGTGCGCCGGCTCGCCCTCGATTTCCCTGAGCTCACGCTTTACCTCGTCTCGGCTCATACGCAACGCTTTCCCGTGCCGGTGGCGCTGCCAATAGTAGTCGGCGGTTCCCAGCGCCAGGATGGTCAGGGCCAGGCGGATTCCCAGGCGCTGGCCAACGACCCCCACGGCACGAAGGATCTGTGCCGCGCTTGCCCCGCCAAGAGAAACGATCGTCGCCAGGACGGGACGGATGCACCACCATGCGACGGCAAAAAGGAGCCCCACGACGAGCATCCCCTTGCCCGCCTCGATCAACTTGTCGCGCCCAAACACCCTGGCGAGGGAAGGAACGATTCGCTCCGCGTTTGGTCGCACCGGCCCGACGGTCACGAGCCCTCGCGTCTGCGCCACGACAGCAAGACATGCCGTCAGCCATAGCACGCCGAGAGGCAGAGCCAGCGTTGTCGCCGCCACCTCGAATCCGGTCCGCGCGGCCACGGAGATGGAGGACGACTCGATCGCACGGGTCGCGACGATCATCTCCTCGCGCATTGCGAAGACGAGAGCTGCCGTCCCGGCCCTCGCCGTCGCGACCAGCACTCCGCAGGCGATGGCCATGACCAGTGCCGAGGCAAGATCGCGGCTGATTGCAACGTGGCCCGCCCGTCGCGTCTGGACGATCCGTCTCGGAGTCGGCGCTTCGGTTCTCTCTGCGGGAGATGGATCAGCCATGGCGGGTGAAACCAATCATGGACGGATTTGAAACGCCAATCCCAGGAGATCGAAGAAGCCGTGAAGGCCATGCTGCAGAGCGATGTCCATGCTGGCCAGCCCGAGCAGAAACGTGCCCACGCCGAGCAGCGCTTTGAGGGGCATTCCGACGAAATAGAGCTGGATCTGCGGAACAGCTCGCCCGACCATGCCGAGCACGACGTCGGCCAGCAGCAGGGCGACGATGACAGGAGCGCACAATCCGATAGCCGATTCGATGAGCTTGGCCGACGCCGCAATGGCCACCATCGCCATGGCGTGGGGCCGGCCCGCGAAACCAACGGGGACGCCGACTGGAATGGCCTCGTAGCTGCGTGCGAGGGCCGCGGTCAGATGCACCGGCCCGCCCATCTCGAAAAACACGACGACGGCCAAGAGAGTCATCAAGGCGCCCAAGGGGCTACTCTTGCCCGCACCCATGGGCGACAGTGCCTCGGACAGAGCGGCTCCGCGCAAGACATCCACGAGATAGCCGGCCGCCTCCGCTGCGCGAAACATGCACGCACCGACAAAGCCCATCACGATTCCCACCATCACCTCGCGGGCGAGGAGTAGCCCCCACAAGACCGCTCCGCCCGTCGGTGCGGAATTGGTAAGCACCGGAAAGCACAAGAACGAAAGACCGATCCCCATCGCCACGCGAATCTGCCCCGGCAAGTGTGGCCCCCCGAACACCGGAATCGAGCACACCATGGGAATCGTGCGCGCGGATCCGATGGCCAGCGGACCAAGAAAATATTGGATATCCGTGGGCGACAAGGCGAGAGACTCCCTAGCCCGCGTTATTCACGAGTCGCACCAACTCGACGCCGGTGCGGGCTAGGCAATCGCGTGCGGAGCCTGCCGGCTTCGCCGGCAGCGTAGCGTCGCGGGAGGGTTTGGCGAGGCCGAGCGCAGCAAGGAGGTGGCGGGGTGGGTGGCAGGTGCCGAGTGCAGAGCAAACCCTCCCAGGGTTCCCATGACAATCGGGCTAGCCCGCCACTCTTCGCTGTATTGGGGACAGTGTATCTGTGCATTCCCATCGGTAATCCTATCGTGGTGAATAGTGCGGGCTAGCGAACCGCCGGAATGGCCAGGAGCAGGGCCTGCGCGAAACGCACCACCTGCGCCCCGAGCAGCGGCCCCGACACAAGCAAGACCAGCAGCACGGCGACCAACTTTGGCACATACGCGACGGCCGGATCCTGAATCTGGGTCGCTGCCTGCAGGACGCCGACCACGAGACCAACGATCAAACTGGCGAGCAGCGGTGGTGCCGAGACGAGCAGTACGAGAATCAATCCCTCCCGAACCGCGCGCAAGACGACATCGGTGGTCGCCAGGCTAGACATAGCTTTCCACCAACCCTCGCAAAAGTAGCTGCCAGCCATCCGCTAGCACGAAGAGCAGCAACTTGAAAGGCAACGAAACCGTGGTGGGCGAGAGCATGTGCATGCCCAGGGCGAGCAACAAGTTCGAGATCACCACGTCCACCACCAGGAATGGGATAAACAGGAGCAGGCCGATCTCGAAGGCCCGGCGCAGCTCGGACGCAAGGAAAGCCGGCACCAGCACGAGGAAATCGCGATCCGAGATGCCGGCACGCTCATCGACCGTTCGCATGCGCAAGGCCATGCCGTAGAACAGACCTCGATCCCGAGGCGACGCGTGTTTGAGCAGAAACTCGCGCAGGGGCTCCTTGGCTTTGTCGGCCGCGCCACCGAGCACCTCGAGACTTCTTCCACTCACGAGATCGGCGCTGGTGCCGTGGGCAAGGTCCGGCTCGATGGCGCGAAACATCCGCTCGCCGGTCGGCGCCATGACGTACAGGGTGAGAATCAGTGCCAGCCCGGTGATGACCTGCGAGGGAGGAATCTGGGGCGTGCCGAGCGCGCTTTTCAAGATCGAGAGGACGACCGCGATCTTCACGAAGCTCGTCATGAGAAGAAGAATGAAGGGCAAGATCGAAATCCCCGCCATGGCGATCAAGAACAGGACCGGCCGCGAAGCAAACCCCTGGGTTCCACTCACATTCGCCCCATTCGAAACGGCGACGGCGAGAAGTGGGTTCATCCGCCGCGCCTCCGCAACACCCTGGCGAGCACATCGCCAAAGCCCGGTGCGGTCTTGCCAGGGTCAACGGGTGGAGCGGGAATGGCCGGCTTGTCGATCTCGGCAAGCAGGCTCATGGCGCCCTCGCCCACCCCCACGAGGAAGCAGCGCCCACCGGCCTCGATCACGTAGACGGAGCGTCGCGGTTCGAGGAAGCACCGACCTAGGATGCGCACACACGCGTCGGAACGTCCGACGCCTTTGCGACCAAGCCAGCGCAAGACGAAGAACGCGACGAAACAGACCAGGGCAAGCGAAACCAACGACAGCACAAGTGAGCTCCCCAGGCTGGGAAGGTCGGATCCTGGCGCACCACCCATACCTGGGACTTACCGCCACCATACGCCTCATGTCAACGTCCCCATAATTCCACGATAGCCGCGGGAGGTCGTTGCCGTCGACCACGGCCACGGTAAGCCGCGGACAGGAACGCGGCGGACTATTCCCCGCCGCGGCTGCGGCCGGAACGCTTCATGGTGGCGGCCGACTTCGCCGGCGCGCGCGCGCCAGCATCCTTCTTCACCTTGGGCGCAGACGCCGACTTCGCCTTCGACTTGGCCTTGGGCTCCGCTGGAGCCGTCTCTCTGGTCTTTCCCTTGGCTTTGGCCTCGGCGGGCTCCTTGGCTTCCTTGCTTGGAGGAGCGGCCTTGGTTTCCGCCTTGCCGTTCTCGTCCGGGATCAGCTCCAATAGCGCCATGGGAGCGGCGTCACCTGGGCGCTGGCCAACCTTCATGATGCGCGTGTAGCCACCACGACGGGCGAGAAAGCGCGGCCCGATCTCCTCGAACAACTTGAGGACCGCGTCGCGATCGCGAACGACACGCAGGGCCATGCGCATGGCATGCACCACGCGGGACCGCTCCTCGTCGGTGCGCTTCTCCGGCTTCTTGGTGAGAATGGGGCCAAGCCTGCGTGCCCAGGTAATCGCGCGCTCGGCAAGGCGACGAATCTCCTTGGCCTTGACCGCCGTGGTGCGGATGCGCTCGTAGGTCAGCAGCGCCGACACCATGTTGGAAAACAGCGCCTTGCGGTGGGCCGCCGACCGGGAAAGATGAAGTCCAGCTCTCTTGTGTCGCATGTTGGCCTAGGTACTCGCTCGATCTACGTGGTTGGAAAATCTGCCTCTGCTTGTCTTGCTATCACTGTCGCCAATACGATCGCGGCGACGGCCTAGGCTTTCTTCGGCGGGCCGTCACCTGGCCAACCCTCAAGTTTCATACCCAAGGAAAGTCCCATGCCGGCGAGGATTTCCTTGATCTCCTTGAGCGATTTGCGCCCGAAGTTCTTGGTCTTGAGCATGTCGGATTCGGTCTTCTGCACCAGCTCGCCGATGTAGCGAATGTTGGCGTTCTGCAGGCAATTTGCAGATCGCACCGACAGTTCCAGGTCGTCGACCGACTTCCACAGGTTCTCGTTGAGCTTCTGCTGCTCTTCCGAAACCGTGGCCTCGGGCGCGGGCTCGGCACCCTCTTGAAAGTTGATGAAGATGGACAACTGATCCTTGAAGATCTTGGCCGCGTAGGCCACGGCGTCCTCGGGCTTCACCGTGCCGTTCGTCCACACTTCGAGGGTCAGGCGATCGTAGTCGGTCTGCTGCCCAACGCGCGCATTGGTCACGCTGAAATTGACCTTGCGGATAGGCGAGAACAACGAGTCGATGGGAACGACCCCGACCGCCATGTTGGGCTGCTTGTTCCGATCGGCGGGAACGTAGCCGCGGCCAATCCCGACGTCGAGCTCCATGCGCACTTTGGCGCCCTTGGAGCAGGTCATGATGTGATGGTCGGGATTGAGGATCTCGATGCCCTCGGGGCACTGGATGTCTTTGGCCGTGACCTTGCCCTCGCCGTCCTTGTCGATGCGAACCGTGTGCGGTTTGCCATCGTGGGAACGGATGATGACCTCCTTCAGGTTGAGAACGATATCCGTGACGTCCTCGGCCACCTCCGGCAGCGAGGTGAACTCGTGCACGGCGCCTTCGATCTTCACGGCGGTGATGGCGGCACCTTGCAGCGACGAGAGAAGCACCCTGCGAATGCCATTGCCGATGGTGGTTCCGAAACCACGTTCGAGCGGCTCGCAGGCGAACTTGCCATAATTCGGTGTCAGCGATTCGGCGTCCACCTCGAGCTTGCGTGGCCTGATGGGGTCGCGCCAGTTCCTTGCAATAAATGCAGACGGCGTGACGGCGGTGGTCTGAGCACTAGCGGTCGACATCCTGTTCTCCTGTTCGATTCTAGGAATCAATAGCTTCGCAGCGGCGTTGGCTACTTGGAATAGAGTTCGACGACGAGCTGCTCTCTGACCGTCATCGTGAGATCTTCTCGCGACGGCAGTGTCACGAGCTTGCCTTGAAAGTTATCCTTGTCGAGTTGCAGCCACTTGGGCACGCCCCGACGGTCCACCGCACCCAGGCTTTCAAGAATGCGTGTGACCTTCTTCGAAGGATCGCAAACGACGATGGCGTCGTTCAAGCCGCAGAGGTACGAAGGGATATTCACCTTCTTGCCATTGACCATGAAGTGTCCGTGGCGCACCAACTGCCGGGCCTCGGCGTGATCGGAGGCGAACCCCAAGCGGTAGACGACGTTGTCCAGTCGGCGCTCGAGAAGTTGGAGCAGATTCTCACCCGCAACGCCCTTCATGCGCGTCGCCTTCTGGTAGTAGCCGCGGAACTGCCTCTCGGCGAGTCCATACATGCGCTTGAGCTTCTGTTTCTCGCGCAGCTGCGAGCCATAGTTCGAGAGCTTCCTACGTCTTGCTTGCCCATGCTGGCCGGGCGCATAGGCCCGCCGCTCGTAGCCGCACTTGTCGGTATAGCAACGGTCGCCTTTCAAGAAGAGCTTGGTGTCTTCGCGGCGACACAAGCGGCAAACCGGACCGGAGTACTTCGCCATCGGTATTTTACCTTCCTCGTTCTTTCACTGTCCTAGTAACCCAACCAAGTCCCATCAGACCCTGCGCCGCTTGGGCGGCCTACAACCATTGTGCGGAATCGGAGTAAGATCCCGGATCACGTTGATCTTGAACCCGGCCGAGGCGAGCGCGCGCAGCGCTGACTCGCGGCCCGACCCCGGACCACGGATGAACACGTTGATCGACTTCATCCCGTGTTCCATGGCCTTGTGGGCCGCATCGTCCGCCGCGAGTTGGGCGGCGAACGGGGTCGACTTGCGCGAGCCTTTGAAGCCCTTGACGCCGGACGAGGACCAGGACACCACGTTTCCGGAAACGTCCGTAATGGTGACGATGGTGTTGTTGAAGGACGCGGTGATATAGGCGATACCGCTTTGGACGCTCTTGCGCGCCTTCTTGACCTTGACCTTTGCTGGCTTCGCTGCTGCTTCGTTCTCTGTCGCCATGTCTTGTCCGTTCTATTGCTGAAAGTTCCGCTAGCTCGACCGAAATCCTAGGCGCCAGTCCCTTCGGTCTTGCGCTTGATCATCTGCCCTTTGCGCGGGCCTTTGCGTGTTCGTGCATTGGTCTTGGTTCGCTGTCCGCGCACCGGCAGACTCTTGCGGTGACGAAGACCGCGGTAGCACCCCAGATCCATCAGCCGCTTGATGTTCATCGATATTTCGCGCTGCAGGTCGCCTTCGACCTTGAGCCCCAACTGTTCGATGACTTCGCGGATACGTCGGGATTCGGCGTCATCCAGCGCGTCGCTGCGCTTGTCGAGCGAGATGCCCGCGGCCTTGAGGACCTCGCGGGACTTGGTCAGGCCGATGCCATTGATGTAGGTCAGCGCAAATTCCATGCGCTTGTTTCGTGGGAGATCGACGCCTGCTACGCGTGCCATCGGCTTGGGATTCCTTTCCTAGACTTCTACCGCTTAGCCCTGCCGCTGCTTGTGGCGGGCATTCTCGCAAATGACCCGAACGACTCCGCGTCGCCGGATCACCTTGCACTTGTCGCAGATCTTCTTGACTGAGGCTCTGACCTTCATAGGACACTCTTCCGTTTCACGCCCGCGAGAGAACCATCGGGCCGTTTTCGGTGATCGCCACCGAGTGCTCAAAATGGGCCGAGAGGCTACCATCTTTCGTTACAGCAGTCCACCCGTCGTCCTCGATGACGACCTCGGGTCCGCCTTCGTTTACCATGGGTTCGATAGCGATCACCATCCCCGCGCTAAGACGGGGACCGCGCCCGGCGGGCCCGTAGTTCAAGACCTGCGGCGGTTCGTGCATGCGGCGCCCGATCCCATGTCCGGCAAACTGTTCGACCACCGAAAACCCACGCTTCTCGACGTAGGCCTGCACGGCCCAGCCAATGTCGCCCAGTCGGTTGCCGGGCACGCACTGTTCGATGGCCTTGTCCAGGCTGAGCCGGGTAGCCTCGACCAACGAGCGCGCCTTGTCGGAGATGGTGCCGATGGGTAGCGTGCGTGCCGAATCGCCGCACCAACCGTCCTTGTACGCGCCGAAGTCAACCGAAAGGATGTCGCCATCCTTCAGCACGACGTCTTTGCGCGGTATGCCGTGGACGATCACGCTGTTCACGGACGTGCACAGCACGGCGGGATAGCCGCGGTACCCGAGAAATGCCGATTCTGCAGAGAGCTCCTTGAGTCGGCGGCGAGCCACGAGCTCGAGATCCCAGGTGCTGACCCCGATGGCGGCGGCTACCGCAATGGCATCAAGGACATCCGAGACGATGAGATTTGCCTCGCGCAATTTGGCAACCTGCGCTGCGGTCTTGAGCTCGATGCCTTTCAAGCGCACCTCGTGCATGGTCGCGGGACGAAATGAAGTCCCGCAACGGCGCCTGAGCCGACGTGATGGAGTAGGCGGTTTGCCATGGGAGTGGAGCCTCTCGAGTTGCAAACCTAGCCACCGACCGGGGCTGTCACCCGACCGCCGCGCCCGCGGATGCGCGGGCCTTTGGGACCGGTGAAGCCTTCGTAGTTCCTTGTGATGAGGTGCGACTCGATCTGTTGGACGGTATCGAGTGCAACACCCACGACGATCATCAACCCCGTACCGCCGAAGCGGAAGGGAACGCCAAGGTTATCGGATAGCAGGTTGGGGAGAACGCAGATGACCGACACGTAAAGCGCGCCACCTGCGGTAATTCGGGTGAGGACCTTGTCGATATAGGAAGCGGTCGCCTTGCCCGGCCGGATGCCCGGGATGAAGCCACCGTATTTGCGCATATTGTCAGCCACATCCACGGGATTGAAGGTGACTGCGGTGTAGAAATAGCAAAAGAAGACAATCAAGCCGACATAGAAGACGTTGTAGCTCCAGTTGCCCGGGTGAAGGGCATCGGCGAAGGCACGTGCGTAGGAATTGTTGAGGAACGAGGCGATCTGCGCCGGGAACATCAGAATCGACGACGCGAAGATCGGCGGAATGACGCCCGCGGTGTTCACCTTGAGCGGCAAGTGCGTGGACTGCCCGCCGAACATCTTGCGGCCGACCACGCGCTTCGCGTACTGCACCGGGATGCGGCGCTGGCCGCGCTCGAAGAAAATGATGGCGGCGATGACCACGACCACGATAAGCCCCATGATGGCCAAGGAGAAAGCCGTGATGTTGCCGTCGCGCGCGCGCTCGGCCAGGCGAACCAAGGCGCTCGGAATGTCGGTCACGATGCCGGCGAAGATGATCAGGGATATCCCGTTTCCGATTCCTCGCTCGGTGATCTGCTCGCCCAGCCACATGATGAAGGCCGTGCCAGTGGTGAGCGAAAGCATCGTCAGCAGGTAGAAGTTCCATCCTGGATCGGGAACGACCTCGCCCAGGTGACCATAGGCCGAATTGTTGGAAATCAGCCAGCGCGCGATGAAGTACGATTGGATGAGCGACAGCAAGATGCAGCCGTAGCGCGTGTACTGGTTAATCCGCCGCCTTCCCGCCTCGCCTTCCTTCTGGATCTGCTCCAGCTTGGGAATTACCACGGTCAAGAGCTGGATGATGATGGACGAGCTGATGTAGGGCATGATGCCCAAGGCGAAGATCGACATCTTCTCGAGCGCGCCGCCCGAAAACATGTTGAAGAGCCCCAGGAAGCTTCCCGAGGACTGGCTCACGATCTTGCCCATCACGGCGGCGTTCACGCCGGGGGTCGTCACGAACACACCAATCCGGTAGACCGCCAAAAGCGCGAGCGTATAGAGCAGGCGCCGGCGGAGCTCCGGAATCTTGGTCATATTTTGGAAGCCAGAGGCCATCTAGTTCCTCCTCGAGATGGGAACCCTCAAAGGGTTCCCATACCCTCCCGCGATGGTCCGCTGCCAGCAAAGCTGGCAGCCTCCCCACGCGATCTGGTGGTGGTGCGCGCCAATCTCATCATCCCCCATTGGCCAACTCGGCGCGACCGCCCTTTTTCTCGATCTTCTCTTTGGCGCTGGCCGAGAAGGCATCGGCCTTCACGACGAACTTTTTGCTAAGATCGCCGCCGCCTAGCACTTTGATGCATGCGCAGCGGCGGGGGACCAAGCCGACCCCCTTGAGCTCGTCGATGGTGACCGTGCCGGCCTCGAAGCGTGCGTCGATGTCGGACAGGTTCACGGCGAAGATTTCCTTGCGAAAGATGTTCTTGAACCCCCGCTTGGGTAGACGCCGCTGCATCGGCATTTGACCACCTTCGAAGCCGAAACGCGCTCCATGGTGGCCCGTGCGGGCCTTCTGGCCCTTGACGCCTTTTCCGGATTGTTCACCCGTTCCCGAACCTGGACCACGCCCCACGCGCTTGCGATTTCTCGTTGCCCCGCGAGGACCTTTCAAATCATGTAACGTCGTGCCCATATCTCAGTCCCTTTCGGAAATCTTGCGCGTTCCTTACTCCGCCGCTTCGACCTTCACAAGGTGCGAAATCGACCGAATCATGCCGCGCACTGCAGGATTGTCAGGCAGTACCACGGTTCGTCCGCGCTTGCCCAGCCCCAGTTTCGCAGCCGTCAGCTTGTGCGGTAGGGGACGGTTGATGCCGCTGCGAACCAAAGTGACTTTCAACTTCGTAGCCATGATTTACCCCGCTGCCAAGATGTCTTCGAGGCGCTTGCCGCGAAGGGCGGCCACGGCCTCGCCGCTGGACAGACGCTTGAGCGCGTCGATGGTGGCATGAATGACATTGTGCGGGTTGGATGTCCCGATGCACTTGGTGAGGATGTCCTGCACCCCCGCAACCTCGAGAACCGGACGAACCGCACCACCGGCGATGACGCCGGTTCCAGGGCTCGCCGGACGCAGAACGACAGTCCCCGCACCGAAGGTTCCCTTCACCTCGTGCGGGATGGTGGTCCCCACGAGGGGAATCTTGAACAGACTCTTCTTGGCCTGTTCCGTTCCCTTGCGGATTGCCTCGGGAACTTCGTTGGCCTTGCCCAGACCCGCCCCGACGTAGCCGTGCTGATCGCCGACCACGACCAGTGCCGAGAATGAGAATCTGCGGCCACCTTTCACGACCTTCGCGACGCGGTTGATGAACACGACGCTGTCGACCAGCTCGCCGACCTCTTCGTAGTTAATCGCCATTCTTGCTCCTAGACCTCAGTGCCTTTGAAACTAAACACCCTAAAACTTCAACCCTGCTTCGCGCGCACCCGTCGCCACGGACGAGACGCGGCCATGGTATCGGTAACCGCCCCGATCGAACACCACCTGCGAGATACCCTTTTCCAGGCACTGCTTCGCAACCAGAGCTCCGACCTGCTTGGCCCGATCACGCTTCTTTCCCTTGGGCGCATCCGCGGGGATGTCCTTCTTGGGAATGAGATCGGAGGCGGCAAATAGGGTCTTCTTGCTGAGATCGTCGATAATCTGAGCGTAGATATGGCGGGCGCTGCGGTAGACGACCAAGCGGGGTCGCTCGGGGGTACCCGAGAGACGTTTGCGTATCGAACGATGCCTTCGATTGCGCGAGTCGAATTTGCTCTTCGTGGCCATGACTGTTCTTCTTCCCGTTTCTTCCGGATTGCCCTAGCCCCTATCCACCCGAACCACCACCTGTTGCGGCGGCTTTCCCGACCTTCTTCTTGATGACTTCCTCGACGTACTTCACGCCCTTGCCCTTGTACGGCTCGGGGGGACGCAACTCGCGAATCTTCGCGGAGATCTGTCCCAGCTCATCCTTGTCGGACGACATCAAGGTCAAGCGATTCTTCTCGACCTTCGCAGTGATCGACTTGGGCAACTTGAACACGATGGGATGTGAATAGCCGAGCGCGAAGGTGATGGAATCGCCGGACACTTCGGCGCGATAACCGACGCCGTTGATCTCGAGCTCGCGCTTCCAGCCCTCGGTTACGCCTTTCACCATGTTGGCCAGATGGGCGCGGACGAGGCCGTGCCTTGCCCGGTTCGGCCCGGAATCGTCTGCGCGACCGACGACGACCTTGTCGCCCTCGACCTTGATGGACACCCCCGTCGGCATTTGCTTGGCCAGCTCGCCCTTCGGCCCCTTGACCGAAAACTGGCCGCTCTTCTGTACCACCGTGACCCCCTTGGGAATCGCCACGGGCTTGCGTCCGATGCGTGACATTTACCAAACCTCGCAGAGCAGCTCGCCGCCGATGCCCGCCTTGCGCGCCGCACGGTCGGTCATGAGACCACGAGAAGTTGAAAGGATGGCGACGCCAAGACCCGACCGGACCTTGGCGAGGTGGTCGCGTCCGACGTACACGCGCTGCCCAGGACGAGAGCGCCTGCGCAGACCCGTGATGGCGTTCGCGCCCGGCTCGGCCCAACGCAGGCGAACGATGATTTCGCTGTGACCATCGAAGCCAGGCCGCACGTCATATCCCTGGATGTAGCCCTCGTCCTTCATGACCTCTGCCAGCCTGACCTTGAGGGTCGAGGATGGACAAGTCACGTCGGCCCGGCGGGCCAGGATGGCATTGCGAATACGTGTCAGGAAATCAGCAATTGGATCAGTCATGGCTACCAACTCGACTTGATGACCCCGGGGATGTCACCTCGGAGGGAGAACAATCTGAAACAAATACGGCACAACTCGAATTTGCGGTAGTAGCCGCGAGAGCGACCACACTGCTTGCAACGGCTGTGCTTGCGCACTTTGAATTTGGGGGTTTTGGGAAAGAGATCGACCGTCTTCGCCATGTTCGCTAGCTCCTAAACGGCATTCCAAGGTGGCGCAGTAAGGCGCGACCTTGTTCGTCGGTGCGCGCGGTGGTGGTGATGGTGATGTTCATGCCTTTGGGCTTCTCCAGCTTGTCGATGCCGGTCTCCGGGAAAATGCTGCCTTCTCGGACCCCCATGGTGAAGTTCCCTCGACCGTCGAATCCCTTGGGCGACACGCCCTTGAAATCGCGGACGCGCGGCAACGCGAAGGTGATCAGGCGATCCAGGAATTCGTACATGCTGTCGCGACGAAGCGTCACCATGGCGCCGATCTTCTGACCACCCTTGAGCTTGAACGCCGCGATGGCCTTGGCCGACTTCGTAACCACCGGCTTCTGTCCGGTGATGGCCGCAAGATCCTCGACCCCGGAATCCAGGATCTTGGGATTGGTGATGGCTTCGCCGAGGCCCATGTTGACGGTAATCTTCTGGATGCGCGGGGCCTGCATGATGTTCTTGAGCCCGAGCTCGGTCAGCAACTTGCCGCGCACCTCGGCTTCATACACCTTACGCAAGCGGGCTGCCCCGGAGCGCTTGACCTTTTCGGTTGCGAGCTCGGTCTTTGCACCACCGCCCCTACCAGCGTCCTTGCCCTTGCCGCCTTTGCCGGCGGCCCTTGCCGCCTTTTTCCCGGCAGCTTCCGCCGCCTGTTCCGGCGTCTGCGCCGGCTTTGCAGCCTTCTGAGGCTTCTCTGCTGCCTTTTCGGCTTTCTCGTTTTCTTCAGCCATCGTCAGTGTTCCTTCTAGCCGCCAGCGCTTATGCCGATTCGAGCGGGCTTCCGCACTTCACACAAAGCCGCCGCTTCTTTTGCCCGTCCCGGATGTCCGCCTTGGCACGCCTGCCCTTGCCGCACTTCCCGCACCACAATGCCACATTGGACATCGCGAGGGTGCCTTCCTTTTCCAGGATGCCACCACCTGGATTGGCCTGTGTCGGCTTGGTGTGGCGCTTGACTATGTTCACGCGCTCCACCACAACCCGCTCCTTGTCAGTCATGACACGCAGAATCTTTCCGCGCTTGCCCTTCTCTTTTCCGGCCATGACGACGACGGTGTCGCCCTTGTGAACATGCATCAGAGGACCTCCGGCGCAAGCGAGATGATCTTCATGAATCGTTTGGCGCGCAACTCACGAGCGACTGGGCCAAAGATACGCGTCCCGATGGGCTCGTTGTCCTTGTCCACGAGCACGGCCGAATTGGAATCGAACCGGATGTACGAGCCATCCTGGCGCGAGACTTCTTTCTTCGTCCGCACGATCACCGCCCGCGCAACCTCGCCCTTCTTGACCTTGGAGTTGGCAATAGCTTCCTTGACGGAAACGATAATCACGTCGCCCAAGGATGCGTATTTTCGCTTTGTGCCGCCGAGTACGCGGATGCACATGATTTTCTTGGCACCCGAATTGTCGGCTACATCGAGGTTTGTCGTCGTTTGGACCATGTATAAACCTGCCGTCTCTTGAAAAAACCTGGGAGTGCCTAGGCCTCCTGGGGCCGCTCCAGAAGTCGCTCCACGCGCCAGCGCTTCTCACGCGACAGCGGACGTGATTCAACGATCTCCACCCTATCGCCTACGCGAAATTCATTCTTTTCGTCGTGGGCCTTGTACTTCGTCCGACGAGTCATGTATTTCCCGTACTTCGAGTGCGCCAGACGACGCTCGACCACGACCACGCGGGTCTTGTTCATCTTGTCACCGACGACAATGCCAACAAGCTTCCGCTTCGAACCGGGCGTCCGCCCCGTCTCCGCGGGGACCGCGCTGCCGGCAGACATTGAGTGTTCTTTCGCCACGGCCTATTTCTCCTTGGCAGCCGCCGCCGCCGCCTGTTGCGACTGTTCGGCGAGCACGGTGCAAATGCGGGCAATGTCGCGACGCGTGTTGCGAATCACCATGGTGTTTTCGATCTGGTTGGTATTGTGCTTCAGGCGTTGCTGGAAGAGATCCTCCCGCAGCTTCTTCAGCGTGCGTTCGATTTCCGCGGTTTCATTGCCGCGAAGATCCTTCGCTTGAATCTTGCTCTTCATAGCATCTGCTCCCGGCCAATCACACGCGTTTGGACCGCCAGCTTGTGCTTCGCCAAGTGGAAGGCTTGCTTGGCAAGATCGATGGAAACGCCTTCAAGCTCATAGAGAACCCGACCGGGCCTGACCACGGCAACCCATTCTTCTGGGGTCCCCTTGCCCTTTCCCATGCGGGTTTCGGCAGGCTTCTTCGAAATCGGCTTATCGGGGAAGATGCGCACGTAAAGCTTTCCACCGCGCTTCACGTGACGCGAGATCGCCGTTCGGGCGGCCTCGATCTGGCGTGCCGTCACGAAACCGCAGGTGAGGGCCTGCAGCCCGAATTCCCCGAAGGTCACCGAGGTTCCCCCCTTGGAAACCCCGCGCATCTTGCCCTTCTGCTGTTTGCGCCACTTGACTCTATCTGGTGCTAGCATGACTTCCTCTCGTCGCTTTGGCCGCTACCGACTAGGCCAGACGACCTGCCCGCTGGGGCAGGACCTCGCCCTTGAAGATCCAGCACTTGACGCCAATCGCGCCGTAAGTCGTGTGT
>CAWGPW010000032.1:0-75760 GCA_963824555.1 uncultured delta proteobacterium
AGAGCCCGGTGATGGCCGCCGGATCGCTGGCCACGAGCAGCGGATCGCCACACCCGCAGATGGAGCAGGCTGTGGCCTCGGGGATCGCCGTGCAGAGCGCGACCGCGAGCCCGAGCGCTGCAAACAACAGTCGCAACCTACCCCATGCAATCGCTCTATTCCGCATAGCCCTTGGATGCCCGGCCCGGACATTGGTTCCGGCGCCGCCATATCCCTTTTTGCGGACCACTCATGTGTCGCTCGGCAGCGCATCGCCGCCAGCATTTGTACCGACGCGCTTGCGCCCGGGGGGCGTGCCAGGTCGTGGTCAGTCTCGCCCACCCAATCCGGACGGACCCCGGCTGGCGTTCACCGGCAACGGTTGGGCACGCATCGTGTGTCCCCGCTAGGAGTCTCCTAGCCCTTGCCAGGCTTGAGAGAGGCGGCCAGGCCCCTCATCGTCTCCATGACGTCGACCGGAACCGCCAGTATCACCGTGTTGGACGCCGACGGGCCTAGCCCGTCGAGGCTCTGCAGGGTGCGCAGTTGCATGGCGCCCGGGCTCTCGGCCATGGTGCGCGCGGCCGCGGCCAGGTTCATGGCGGCGTCGCGATCACCTTCGGCCTTGGTGATGGTGGCGCGCTTCTCGCGCTCGGCCGAGGCCTGGCGCGCCATCATCTTCTTGAGCTCCTCGGGCATGTCGACGTCCTGGATGCGGATGCCCTTGACCTCGAGGCCCCACTCCTCCGTGTCCTTTTCCACGTTGGCTTCGATGGACTTGCCGATCTCCTCCCGTTCGCTGAGGAGCTGGTCGAGCGTCATCTGTCCGATCACGTCGCGCAGCGAGGTTTGTGCATATTGGGAAATCGCGTAGCGATAGTCCTGCACCTTGATGATGGCGTCGGCGACGTTCCTGACCTGGAAGAACAACACACCGTTGATCCGAACCGGCACGTTGTCCTTGGTGATCACTTGTTGGGTCGGGATGTCCAGCGTCAGCACGCGCGTGTCGATGAATCGGGCCTGGTCGATGAGGGGGATGATGAAGAACAAGCCCGGGCCTTTGATCGACGAGTACTTGCCCACGCGAAACACGACCACCTTCTCCCATTGCGCCGCCATCTTGATTCCCGACGCCAAGATGATGTCCAGGAGCAGCCACGCCAGACCGAAGGTGACTGCGGCGACCTCGTGGAGCTGGGCGGCCGCACCGGCAAGCACCGCTCCCACGGCGCCGACCACGATGAACACGAGGATTGAAATGTAGTTGACCATCGCTTCTCCTCCAGCAGTTTCGACGCATCATACTCTGATCCCCGACCGGCTGGCGGCAACGACCGGGGAGCAGGGTCGCCTTTTCCAGAAAATGAGCTATGCCTCGACAGTCAGGAAAACTGCCTAAGAAAGGGTCGGGTCATGGTGAAAGTCGCACTGTTCGTGAGGCTGGACGCGAAGCCAGGCAAGGAAGCGGAAGTCGAGCAATTCCTGCGCGCGGGATTGCCCATGGTCGAAGAGGAGCCGGGCACGACGGCGTGGTTCGGGATCCGCCTCGGACCATCCACGTTCGGCATCTTCGATGCCTTTCCGGACGAGGCTGGACGGAACGCGCACCTGTCCGGACGGGTCGCCGCGGCACTCATGGCGAAAGCCGGCGAGCTCTTGTCGAAACCGCCCTCGATCGAAAAAGTGGACGTCCTCGCGGCCAAACTGCCGCGATCGTGACGGGGGCCGTGGCCAGGTCGATGCCCGTTCCCAGACAGGAGTGGGAGCGGTACTCTCGATGCCCATGAAGGATCCCCTGGTTCGGTTCGGTGTTGCCCTCGAAGGCTCGCTTCTGCGCGATCTCGACGCCGTCGTGCGCGAGCGTGGAGGGACGCGGTCGGAGCTGTTTCGCGATTTGGCGCGGGCCGAGGTCGGCCGGGCCAAGGTGCCCAAAGCCGTGGACGCCATCGCGACGCTCACCCTGGTCTACGACCACCACGTGCGCGATCTGAGCGAGCGGTTGACCGACCTTCAGCACGAGCTCGGCGAGCAGGTGCGCGCGACGTTGCACGTGCACATCAACCACGATCTATGCCTCGAGGTGATCGTGATTCGGGGCAGGTCCGACCGGCTGAAGAGTATCGCTGACCGCCTGCTGGCCTTGCGCGGGGTGAAACAGGGAGGAATCGAGATCGTGGCAGGTCTCGGCGATTTGGGGCACGAGCACAGCCGCAAGAGCGCCAAACGCTGATCGCCCTAGGGTCACTCCTGGGATAGGGAAAACCGCACTGGCACGACAACCTCGCTCGTCACCGCGACGCCGGAGGCTCGAGCGGGCTCGAAGGTCCAGGTGCGGACGGCGTCGACGGCGGCCTGGTCCAGCAGCGGGTGGCCGCTGCTCTTCGCCAGCGAGACGCGCAGAGGGCGGCCATCCGGGCCAACGGTGACAGCCACACGCACCTCGCCCTCTTCGCGTCTTCGCTTGGACGCCATGGGGTAGTCGGGGCGGGGATTGCTTCGATAAAGGGGTCTCGCGAGGACGGTGATGGGGGAGGGAACTCTTCCGATCGTGGCTGCCGGTGCGCTTGGCGAAATCGGAGTCGAGACCTCTTCCTTCCTGCGTGGCGCAGTCTCGGCGGCGGCAGGCAGCGCAACCTCGTCGGGCGCTGCCTGCTCCGTGGACGGGCTCACCGCGATCTCGGGCGCGGCGGTTTGCACGCGTGCCTGGGGCTGGGGATGCGTTCGCAGGCGTCTGGGCGCGCTGGGGATCGCGGGCGTGGGCTGCTCGGGCAGCACGGGCGGAACGTCGCGGATTGGCTGCGGCTTGGCTTCGACGATGTCCACGTCGATGGTCCTGGCCGCGGCCGGTCTTCCCGCGGGACGAGCCAGCACGAACACGGCCACCCCGAACAACAGCGCATGGCAGATCGCCGACGCGGCGAGGCTGATGACGCTTCGTCTGCGTACGGCGGAGGCAGTGCGTGCGGCGGGCATCGGCCACGCGTCAGTAGTGGACGGTCAGCCCCGCCCGGACCTCGAAGGGCTCCACGGGGTGAATGTGCACACCGTTCACGCCGATCGGGTCCCCGCGCAATCGTGACTCGTAATAATAGGCGATGTCATCCGACTTGGAGTCTAGCAGGTTGAGCACATCGACGGCGACCTCGTAGCGGTCGCGGCGGTAGCCGAATTTGGCGTCGACGATCATCGAGTCCGGCTCGCGCACGCTGTTGTCCTCGATGAGTGGCTGCGAGCTGAAATAGCGCAGGCGCGCACTGCCGAAAATCCCGATGGGCGCCTCGACGGTGGCCACACCCGACACCACGAT
Source organism: uncultured delta proteobacterium (assembly GCA_963824555.1). Classification (GTDB taxonomy): domain Bacteria; phylum Myxococcota_A; class Polyangia; order Fen-1088; family Fen-1088; genus Fen-1118. The sequence continues at coordinate 3,290 of CAWGPW010000032.1, forward strand.
GGGGATGGAATTGGGAATGTAAGGACCCGCGGTATCGTCGACATAGCGGGCGTGGGTCAGGGCGATATCGGCCGCCAGCGTGAGCCAAGAGGTCGGCTTGTAGAAGTTCGCCCACTCTACACCGAACTTTCGGCTTTGCGAGGTCGCCTCCGTGTCGCCAGCGTCGCCGGCAAAGGTCAATTCCAAATCGGATTGCAGGTACCAGAGCGAGAGGGTACTCACCAGTCCCGGCAGGATCGACGTGCGGGTTCCCATCTCGGCGCCCTTGGTGCGGACCAGCAGGGGCACTCTCTTCGGCGGAACCAGAGGATTGCTGGGGGCAGTTGTGATGGTCACGCCGCGCGCGTCGTTGCTGTGAAAACCCGAGCCGAGGTCGAGATAGAGCTCGGTCTTCTTCCACGGACCGAAGATCAAGCTCGCCTTGGGGTTGACGATGGCGGATGCCTTGCTGCCGGAATTCTCCGGGAGGTTGTGGCTGGTCACGTCCACGGCGAAAACGTCCGCGCGCAGACCGACATTGGTCCTCAGCCAATCGGTCCACTGGATCTGATTGTTGCCATACGTCCCGGTGGTAAATTCCTCGATGCGGTCGTCGATGTAGATCCCGCTGGATCCATCCGGATTCACCATCACCACCTGTCGATTGGCGGTGTGGTCGAGGCCCGACAGCGGCAGGTAGTCGTTGCGAATCTGGACACCGAGGACGTTCTCGACGTCCTTGCCGAACCAGGTCTGGGTCCACGTTCGCTTGAGATGGGCGCCGCCGACATAGCGCCGGTCGATCTGCTCGAATTGATCGCCGTTCACCGGATCATCGAGGAAATAGGTGAAGTCCGAGAACAGATTGAGCCTGTAATAGAAGCCGTACAGGGTCAGGGTCGTCGTGCCGGCGTCGCGCTTGCGCGTCCAGTTGAACGTCAGGGCGCCCCGGCCCGTGTTGCCGCCGTCGGAGGGATCCAGGGTGCCGAAGCGCGAGATGAGCCCCTCCTCGATCGCCCGCTCGGCGACGTGATCCGTGGCATGCCAGCTCGGGGCCGCGTAGACGCTGGCGGTGAGGGTGTATTGGTCCTTCGCGCTCGTCCAGTGGTAGCGCAAAAGTCCGTTGAAGCGATTCGAATCCTCATGGACCACCCACGGCCCGTCGTAGTGGTTGTATTCAAACGCGTACAGCAACGTCCCTGGACCAAGCGTCGGCGACGCTGCCACCAGACCGCGCACGAAGCCGAAGCGGCCGCCCTGCAGGTTGAGGGTGCCTTGCGGAAGGCTGTTTACGAGATGGACATTGGCCGCGCCCGAGCCCGAGAAGTCGCCGACATCCGGATAGAACGGCCCCTTTCTGTATTCGATGAAGCTCACGAGCTCGGGGATCATGAAGTTCAGGTCGGAATACCCCTGGCCGTGGGCATGGGAGGGTAAGTTCACCGGCACGTCGTCCACCGAAAAGGCGAAGTCGGTGCCGTGGTCCAGGTTGAACCCGCGCAGGAAGTACTGGTTCGCCTTACCGTCGCCCGAGTGCTGGGTGACCACCAAACCGGGAACGGTTTCCATGATTTCGCCGCGCCGAAGAAGGGGCAGGTCTTTGAGATCCGCCTCGCCGATGGCGCCCTCCGAGGCACCGACCGCGACTCCCAGGATGTCTTCCGCGCGCCCGCGCACCACGACCTCGGGCATCTCGGTGGCTTGGCTTGCCGGGGCGGGGCCGCCGGCTTCGGCGGGCTTGGGGGCGGGCCGGACGTCGAGGACTCCCGCGTCGACGATGCTCGCTGCCGTCTCGGCGTCAAGTTGACCGCCATCCTGCGCCCACGAGGTGGCGCTGCCCGCCAGGGTGGCCATGGTCACGAGGAGTCCCGCGCTCTTGCGGAGAATCCGGCGTCGTCGATGTCGGGGAGGCGTCCTCATGACGGTTGTCCAAGGAGTAGCACGATTGGGAAGATAGGTGCCATTGGTTTCTGTGGCACGGGTTGGCAAATACGTGCTATGTACGACCGGCGGGGTTCATGCACATTCCTGACGGATTCATCGATGGAAAGACCGCGGTGACAGCGGCGGCGATCTCCGTCGTTGGCGTCGGTCTGGCCCTGCGTCAGGTTCGGCGCGAGCTGTCGCCCCGTCGCGTGCCGCTGCTCGGGCTTGCGGCCGCGTTCCTGTTCGCCGCGCAGATGGTGAATTTTCCCGTGGCAGGTGGAACCTCGGGTCACCTGGTCGGCGGCGTGCTAGTGGCGGCCCTCTTGGGGCCTAGTGCGGCCATCGTCGTGCTCACCGCCGTCCTCATCGTGCAGTGTTTTCTGTTCGCCGACGGCGGCGTCTCGGCGCTGGGGGCGAACCTTCTCAACATGGGCATCCTGGGCGCGGGCGGCGGCTACCTCGTGTATCGTTTGGTTGCAAGCAGGCTGCGCGGACTCGGCGGGCAGGTGACCGGCGTGGCCTTTGGTGGTTGGGTATCCTCCGTCCTTGCGGCCATCGGGTGCGCCGGTGAGCTGGCCTGGTCGCACACCATCCCCTGGTCTGCTGGCTTTCCCATGATGGCCGGCGTGCACATGCTGATCGGCCTGGGCGAAGGGCTCATCGGCGCCCTGGCATTCGCGGCCATTGCACGCACGCGGCCCGAGATCGTGGCTGAGCGCACGCCCGCCTCGGGGGGCGTCCTTCCCGGCGGGGTCTTGCGCTACGGATTGCTGGTGGCGCTGGGCCTGGCGGTCTTCGTGGCGCCTTTTGCGTGTCCGTGGCCCGACAGACTTGAAACCGCCGCGGCGAAACTGGGCTTCGACACACTTGGCGTCCCGGGCGTCATCCGCGCGCCCGCGTCGGACTATCGCTTGCCGGGCGTTCATTCGGCAGCGGGTGCGACGGCGCTGGCTGGCGCTTTGGGCACTGTGGTGGTGTTCGGGTTGGCGCTGGTGCTTGGGCGGGTGCTGGCGCGCAAGTCGGTGAAAGGTCGGACAAAGGACTCGACCATGGATCCATCATGCTGAAAAGCTGGCTTGGTCATCAACATGGCCACCACGACAGTCCCATGCACCGGCTTCCCGCGGCGGTCAAGCTGGGGGGCGCCCTGACGATCATCGTGGGCACGGTGCTGGTGCCATGCGGCTGGCATGCCTGGTTCGTTGGCGTCGCGGCGTTGTTGTTGCTGGCATCCTGGTCGAGCCGGATCGCAATGGGTTTTCTCGTGCGCCGGCTCGTGCTGCTCTCGCCGTTCGTCCTGGGCGTGGTCGTGGTAAACGCCTTGCAAGGCTCCATTCACGCAAGCTGGACGGCGCTGGCCGCCAGAAGCGGGCTCTGCCTCTTCACCGTGGTGCTGCTCGCGAACACCACGCCCTTCGGCAAGGTCTTGGCCGCGCTCCGAATCGTGCACGTTCCGGCCCTGCTGGTGACCACGCTGGCGCTCATGCACCGCTACCTCTTCGTGCTTCTCGACGAATCGGAACGCATACGTCGCGCTCGCGCCAGCCGAACTTTCCAGCGCCAGCGCCGGGCTCGCTGGCGCCTGCTCGGAACGGTGGTCGGACAGCTTTTCGTGCGCGCTTCCGAGCGCGCCGAACGTATCTACGCCGCCATGTGCGCGCGGGGGTGGAAATGAGCGGATCGATCGAGGTGGAAGGACTGCGCTACCGCTACCACGACGGCACGGAAGCCCTGCGCGGCGTGAGCTTCGGCCTCGCGTCCGGTGAGTGCGTCGGGCTCCTCGGCCCCAACGGTTCGGGCAAGTCCACGTTGCTTCTGCACCTGAACGGAATCTTGCCCGAGAAGATCGCGGGTGATGGGACCATCCGCATCGCCGGGCAACCCATCACGACGGCCAATCTCGAATCGGTGCGGCGCCAGGTCGGGCTCTTGTTCCAGGATCCCGACGACCAGCTCTTCTGTCCGACGGTCGAGGAAGACGTGGCTTTCGGCCCACAACAGCTTGGGTTGGCGGGGCGCGAGCTCGGAGAACGGGTCGAACGCTCGCTCGCCATGGTCGGGCTTGCGGGGTACGGCCATCGCGCCACGCACCACCTGAGCCACGGGGAAAAGCGGCGCGCGTGCCTGGCCGGCGTGCTGGCCTGCGAGCCCACCGTCCTCGTCCTCGACGAGCCGACCAGCGATCTCGATCCGCGCGGCCGGCGCGAATTCAAGGCTCTCCTGCAAGGGATCGTCGCGACCAAGCTGATCGCGACGCACGACCTGGAATGGGTGGTCGAATTGTGCTCGCGGGTGATCGTCCTCGACGGCGGACGGGTGGTGGCGGACGGCCCGACGGTGGAGATTCTGAATGACGAGGTGCTGATGCTGGCGCACGGTCTGGAGCGCCCGCACATCCTGCGCCACCACCATCCGCATTAGGAACAGGTTACGGTTCGTCGGCCGACGCAAATTGTAGGGGGACGCTCAGGCGCTGGCCACTGCTGGTTCCGGGGATGGTTGTTTTCGCCAGGTTCTTGGCCACGCAACTTACCAGGGTGTCGTCTTCGAGCGAGCTCATCTCGACGTTCGTGGCTTCGACCCGACTGCCCGGACCGATGCGGATGCCCACGACCAGCGTCCCCCGTAGGGCCGGGCGGACGACCAGCACGCGTTCGTAGCAGGGCTGGGCACGCTCGGCCAGAACGCCCAAGGCTCGTTCCAGGCTGCTCGGCAGGTCTCTGCCGTCGGTTGTACGCGGTTTGTACACCTTCACCTTGGGCGAGCGAACAGGAAGCATGGAAGATGAATCTGCGTACTCGCCCGTATCGCCGCGCGAGAGCACGGTCCCGTTTGCCGCGACCAGCGCCGTGCCCAGGACTTCGATCTCCATCTTGACCACACGCCCCCCGCCCAGCCACAGACAGGTATCCTTGCGCAGCTGCGAGCCCGCCGGGCGGAAGATCACACGCAGGGCGATCTTGCCATCCGTTCGCTGGGTCGCCACGCGATCCGCCAGGTCGGGCGCCAGCACGAATCCGGGCGCGGGCTCGTTGCTGGGGACGATCAGCTCGGCGCCGTCGCCAAGCACCAGGCTGCGCTCGGTGTCGAGCACGAGCCGGTGATCGCCAAGGTCATAACTGCGAAAACCGAAGCCCGAGGACGGAACGGACACGACGTAGCGCCGGGCCAGCGCGTCCTGTCGCCTTTGCGCGCGCGCTTCGCTGGCTCGCGCCTGCTGAACGGGGTTGCCGGAGAAGCTCGCGCCGCTCTCGTCGCGCAGAGATTCGCACAGGGCCACAAGTCCATCCGGGCCGTTCACGCTCGATGCATCCCCGTGGCGTGCGGGTCCTGCGGCTGTCGTGGGAGACGGCTGCGCGGGCGGCTCGTCCGGCGGCAAGGGGAAAGCGTCGGACCTTTGCGCGGGCTGGGCGGTGGCACAGCTCACAAGCAGGGCCAAAACCGATAGCGGAAGCGTTCGTCTTGTCCACATCGCGCTCGGATCATACCTCCACGTCGGTCGTGGAGGTCAGGTCGATTTTGTTGAATCAAGTATCGCGAATCTTGCGTGCGCGCTCACATCGCGGCAATATGTCGCCCATGCCCACCAAAGCCAAGAAATCCACCAAAGCCAAGAAGTCAACCAAAGCCAAGACGTCAACCAAAGCCAAGAAGGCGCCAGCCAAGAAGAAGGTCGCCGCCGCCAAGAAGCCCGCCAAGAAGGCAGGCGCGAAGAAGGCCAAGACCACTGGAAGGTCGGCCATGAGTAGCGCCCGCGCGATGTCGATGCGCGGCTGCTGCTGCGGCTAGCTTCAGCACGCGGAAAAAATCCGCACCAACACAAAAGGGCGATCCCTCGCGGGACCGCCCTTTTGGTTTATGGAGAGCGAGATTTCCATCGTCCTTGACGCGTGTTGATCGAAGGCTAGAGTGTCCCATCGCCATGGCACTCCTAGGTCGTGATACCTCCATAATGGGGCCTCTTCCGACGGGCGTCTTGCTTCTCGAGACCCTCCGTGGCCACGAGGCGCTGGGGCGGCCGTACCGGTTCGAGCTCGGTCTGCTTTCGAAAGAACCGAACCTCGATCCCGACGACATCCTCGGCAAGCCGCTCGCGGTGGTCATCCAGTTGAACACCGGCAAGGAGCGCTTCTTTCACGGCATCGTGACCAGGTTCCACAAAGGTGGGGCCACGCAGCTCCACACGCGCTACGCGGCCGAGCTGCGACCGGTGTTGAGCCTCTTCGACCACACCTTCGACTGCCGCATCTTCAACGATCCCGCGCAGGACGCGCTGTCCATCGTCAAGTCGGTGCTGGCCAAGCGCGGGCTCGGCGACGTCGAATCGGGGTCGATCCAGGACCACGTCTACCGCGCGCGCGAATTCTGCGTGCAGTACCGCGAGAGCGATCTCGAATTTCGTGCAGCGCTTGCTGGAAGAAGAAGGCATCTACTATTTCTTCAAGCACGAGGAGAGCAAGCACACCTTGGTGCTGGCCGATGCCATCACCGGGCACGAGGCTGCCGATGGCTACGAGTCGATCCTCTACACCGCGAAAGAGCGACGGGTCGCCGGCTCGGAAGAACACCTCTGGGGCATGAAGGTGCGCCGGGGGCTCCATCCCGGACGCCACACCGTGCTCAGCGGCTACGACCCGACGGCGCCGCGGCCGAGGCAGCTTCGCTTCGGGCAGGGCACGTCGGAGGATCTGGTGACGGGCTACCCGTTCGAGCACTACGACTATCCGGGCGGGCTCTGCGACCCCGGAGAGGCGCAGCAAGAGGCGACGGTGCGCTCGCAGGTGGGGCGGGTGGACAACACCGTCATCGAGGTGGAAGGTAACACCATGGGGCTGGGGCTCGGCAACCTGGTGTCCCTGCGCCCGGGACCGGATGGGGCCGATGGCGAGCCGTTGTGGAGCGAAGAGGATTTCAGCAAGCAGTACCTGGTGGTCGGCGCGAGCTACAGCCTCAGCGTCGATCAATACGAGACCGGGGATGTGGCCTTCAGCGACGAGCCGTTCAAGGCGAGCTACCAGTTGCTCGACAGCCACACGCAGTTTCGCCCAGCTCGGGTCACGCGCAAGCCGCATATGCCGGGCCGGCAGACGGCCCTGGTGGTGGGCCCGGCGAACGAGGAGATTTGGACCGACAAGCACGGGCGCGTGATGGTGCAGTTCGATTGGGATCGGCTGGGCGAGCGCAACGAGAAGGCGTCGTGTTGGATACGCGTGGCGCAGCCGTGGTCGGGGGCCAAATTCGGCGCCCAATACCTCCCGCGCGTCGGCCAAGAGGTGATCGTGGCGTTCCTCGACGGCGATCCCGACCGGCCCATCATCACGGGTAGCCTGTTCAACAAAGACAACATGCCGCCCTACGATCTGCCGGCCAATCAAACCCAAAGCGGCATCAAGAGCCGCAGCAGCAAGGGCGGAACGGCCAGCAACTTCAACGAGCTGCGCTTCGAAGATAAGAAAGGTCAGGAAGAGCTGCACCTGCAAGCCGAGAAGGACATGTCGACCCTGGTCAAGCACGACCAGACCCTGAGCGTGGGAGTGAACCGCGGCGTCGTCGTGGGCAACGACGAAACCAACCTGGTGAAGAACGAGCGCCAGCTCACCGTTGACGCGAACGACAGCGTGGTCATCGGCGGCACGCACGACAAGACCGTGACCGGGCCGGTCACGCAGCTCTATGGCGGCGACCACAGCCGCAAGGTGGATGGCGAGCAAGCCTTCTTCGCCGAGAAGAACAAAGACGAGCACGTGAAGCTGGCCCACAAGCTGACCACCGACAGGAAGTTCCAGCTCAACCAGGGCGCGACCGGCATGACGTTCAAGGGCACCAACGTGACCGTGGACTCGGCCGGCACGATCACCCTGACCGCGGGCGGCGCCACGGTGTGCCTGGACAAGACCGGCAAGGCGACCTTCGACTCGCCGACGGGGATCAAGTTCGTGTGCGGCGCCAGCTCGCTGGCCATCCTGCCCGGCGGCGTCGCCATCGCCAGCCCCGCCGTGACCGCCGCCGCCGGCGCCGGCAGCGTAGTGGCCATGGGCGAGGAAACCGCCGCCATGAAGAGCAAGACCGTCACCATCGAAGCCGACGGCGTGTGTACCATCAAAGGCAAGAGCGCCCTGAAGCTGCAGGAGGCGGATCCGGTCAAGGCGAAGAGGTCTGGTTTCGATGGAACGACGGTACCCCGATGGACAGGTGGTGGCGCAACGACTTCGGGGAATGGGCCTGGAATTTGCCAGGGACCGCTTGTTACATTCACACAACTCCGAAGACCGAAGTCGCCTGGCATCTCTTGAACCAGAACATCGCACTCGAAAACTCGCACGGGTGCATCCACATTCACCCCAAGGACCGCGATGACATGATGAAGAAGGGCTACCTCAAGCAGGGGGCCTATTTCGAGGTGAAGGGCTACGGCGAGAAAGGCCCGCCATGACCTGTTATTGCAGGCGCAGTCTCATGACCGCCTGTCTGGTGCTCGTGGCGATGTCCATCCATCGCGAGGCAAACGCACTCCGCCTTCCGACTGGGACATGCCCGGATGCCGGGCCGGCCCAGCAGACCCAGGCTTCGAATGAGTTGGATCAGGTGGACGCGGTCAAAGAGCCAGACTGTACTCTGAAGGAAATCGAGGACGAGGCCGACGAGAGGCTTAAGCGCTGTCCCGGCGATGAAGAAGCACTGTATGAGCTGATTCGAGCTGAGGAGATGTTGTTGGACTATTCCGCGAGCACGGATGAGGGGTCCCTGCGGTCTCAGGCCAAGATGACCGCCGAGGCTGTCCACCAGTTTTCTGACTCGCCTCGCATCGCCCTGGTGGATGCCCGTGCTCGTCCCGAGCCAGGGCACGTGGCCGCTCTGGTGGCGCGTTTTCCCGAATTTTCTCCGCTGCGAGTGGCGCTGGCCAACGCTCAGCTGGCCGCAGGCGATCCGGACGCAGCCGCAGAGACTATCGCGGCGATCAAAGACCTCAAGTTGGTGTACGGGGCCGGGGAAACCTTGGCGGCCATCCAATTGGCCAAGGGAGACCCCGCTCGAGCGCTGAAGACTCTGGCAAACAAGCGGCTCTGGTACTCGTATCCAGAGGAGGCCGACGCCGGCCATGAGGCCGATGGGCGGATGGGGCGTCTGCTTCGTCAGCAGGCTGAGATCGCGTATCAAGCGCAGCTAGCGCTGCACCGTCCTGCCGCTGCCCTGCGACCGCTCCTCGATGCGGCAGAGCGGGGATCGAAAGCGGCCAAGTCCCTCTTGAAGAAGCCTAGTCCTGAGCTGGCGAAAGCTATCGCTGCAGCTCGACGGTCGGGGAAGCTGAGCGTGTTCGATCGGGAGTATCTGAAGCAATGATCCGCGACGCGCGCCTGAACTGCCAGGCACACTCCCATCCGAGGGCCGGCGTGGCCCTGGCCAGCCCCGCTGTCATCGCTGGCGCTGGCAGCGTCGTGGCGATAGGCGGGAGGCGGAGTGGTCCAAATCCCAGATAATGGCGAGCGATCGCGTACCCTCCATAGGCACTTGCTTATCGCGATAAGCACCGGCATCTTGGCTATCGTCGCCGTGGGCGCCGTGTGGGTATTTCGGGAGATCTCATCGGACAAATTTATGGGCGGTAGATTGACTACGGACGCGTGGAGTCGCGATCTCCCTTCGCCCGAGGAGAGAATTCGCTTCCTTGCCCGGTATCTCAAATTTCGGACCCAGGTTCTCGATTGCGAGTTCCATATCGTCTATCACGACAATGGATTTGCGCCCTCCGACTGGGCGATCTTCGCAGCGGTTCGCGTCGCCCGACAGATGTTTCGACGTGGCTGCATGATGCTGCGCCGTCCTCCGGTGATGGCAGGTTCGACTATCGGCCCTTGCTTGCCGCACGCTGGAACGTGAAATCGGTAGCGGAGTCTTTCAATCGTGGTACGACCCACCTTGTCGTCTTTCGCTCGGAGGGGGTGGTAGTGGTCTTGGCCCAGGCAATGTGAAATCAGTAGCGGCGTCTACCCCCGTGCGCCACATCCAGCAGGTCGTTGTGCCGCATGTTGGTGGTCACCTCCAAATCCACCGACCGCCCCACCTCCAACAGTTCGAATCGTGTCAGAGCTGCAAGCACTTGGCGTTTGAACGTGATGAACGCCTCCGAACACCAGCCGAAATGAAATCTAGGGCGGTCCATCGCGGGCCGCCCTAGATTCTTCTACCCCGCGGCGCTGCCAATGTTGGTTGAACACCACCGATTTCGCGCCGACTGCGCGGTGTACGAAGACAGTACGCCTCGATCCGCTAAGAAAAGAAGAGGGCGATCCCTCGCGGGACCGCCCCTTTGAATTCTTCAGACTATCTCAACTTACGGGCACGTTCCGTCTGTGTCCGGCGGTGTGTAGTAGGCCATATTGGCCCACGCCTCACAGACTGTCCCGCTCGTGCTGCCTTGCGAGATTCCATACCAGTCGTTCGCTGCCGGCGTGGTGGCGGCAAGGTCGGCGTTGGTATCGCCGCCATGGGTGTCGTCCTTGATAGAGGTGAAGAAGTCTCCGGTGCCCGTGGTCAGGATGCCACCGGCTGCGATATCTAACCTGCCTTCGAGGAAGAACTTCATCGTGACATTGTTGCCGAGGGTCAGGTGCCCACTTCCGTTGACGTCGAGATAATTGCAAGCATCGATTGGATCTCCGATGATGAGAGGCGCCTTCGTGGCTGACCAAGTGATCGAGCTCGTCACCTCTCCGCAGCCCGAGACGATAACGCCGTTGTACTTGCTGGGCATTGGCGGTGACGGAGCCGCGGCCGAATTATCGAAAGTGTTCGAGTCGTCGAGCGAGAAGGCAGCGTTGATCGACAGCGGGATGGTATTGTCGTAGAAAACGTTGCCAGTGACGATAGTGCCGGCGGCGGCGCCGGACAGGTCGAGAGCAGGCGGCGCATAGATCGCGTCGGTGGTAGGCTTGTTGTGAGCAAACACGGAGTTCGTCACCGATATTGCTGCGGTTGAACCGAGCGCTGGGCCGTCGCCTCCGCCTCCGGAGCCGCCATAGAGGAACTGACAGTGGTCGAAAGCCGAGCCACTGACTCCGATGGAGATGCCTGCCCAATCGTTGCCAGCCGGCGCGGTCGTGGTCCCGTCGGCGTTGGTGTCGCCACCGTGGGCGTCGTCGCGAATCGACGTAAAGACGATACTCTTGCCGGTCGCGGCCTGCGCCGTGAGTTGGCCGCTGACCGTGATCGAACCGTCTTTGAAGAACTTGAGCACGGCATTGTCACCCAACGTGAGGTGTGCGGCCCCACTAACAGTGAGGTAATTGCAGGCATCGACGGGGTTGCCGATAACGAGAGGAACCTTTGCAGCGGACCACGTGATCGTGCTCTTCACCTCGCCGCAGCCGGCTACGACGATCCCGTTGTACTTGTTGGGCGCCGCGCCTGAATTGTCGAAGCTATTGGAATCGTCGATCGAGAAGGCCGAGTTGATCGATAGCGGAACCAGGTTGTCGTAGAACGTGTTTCCTGTGATGACGGTCCCTGCGGCCGCCGCGGAGGCATCCAGTGCCGGCGTGGCAGTGATCGCATCGGTGGTGCCTCGGTTGTGCGCAAAAACCGAGTTCGTGACGGTCACTTTGGTGGTGGCGTTGCCGACGGCGAGGGCGGCGGAGTCGGCTGCACCCGCGTAGTAGAACGCACAGTGGTCGAAGGTTGAGGCGCTAGCCTGAAGCTCCACACCCGCCCAGTCGCCGGCCGCAGCGGTCGTGACGATGCCATCGGCATTGGTGTCACCGCCGTTGGCGTCGTCCTTGAGCGATGTGAAGACGATGGGTGCACCCGCAGCACCCGCAGCCGCAACCGTGCCGGTCGTTTCCACGGTCATCATATGTCCAGCTCCGAACTTAATGATGGCACCCTGATCGATCTGGAGGGTGCTGGAAACATCGATGTCGCAGTCCGCGGCGACGTAGATGGCCCGAACCCAGTGGGTCGGCGTGGAGATGTTGCAGCCATCCGCAATCAGTTGCACGATGGTCAGGGGGCTAGTCCCGGTGTCCACTGCGGCCGTGTCGACCGGAGCGGTGTCCAGCACGATGGGGGAATCAATGGTAGCTGTATCGAGCTGGATCGGTACGTCCGTCGGCGAAAGGGGCGCATCGGGGATCCCTGCATCCACCATGGGGCTGTCGGGCAGGGCCGAATCGACCGGAGGAGGCGTGGTGTCGGGCACGCCGACATCGACGTTCGTGCCGCCCGCGCCACCGCCGCCGTCGTACTTGATTGCCCCACCCGTTCCACCACTTGTTCCTCCAGTTCCGCTCTTCTCTCCGCTGTCGCCACATCCCACCAGGAGAAGAGGCGTTGCGGAAAGCACGAGAGCCAGTGCACGCGCAGTTCGCTTAGTCATGTCAGTGATCCTTTCGGCTATTGGATTTTCGGACTTGCTGTTCGGGACTATAAACCCGGTCGGGTTGCAAGAACAGACGGGTAAATGGGGTTCGATATTCATGGGATCGTCGCGTCGACGGGCTAACTAATCTAGCTGGACGGAGGGAACGGCCCCAGGACTCGGACGCGCCGGTTCAACCACGAGGCCAGCAGAATGCCGGCGGCGAGGAACAGTATCCCAATCAATTCCGACGTTTGTGGCATGAAGGGCGCGGCCAACACCAGGCCCCAGGCAACGAGGGTGAATACGAAATAGGCCTGGAGCGTCGCAATGGCCGAGCTCTGTTGTGACATGGGTGTCGCGGTGGAAATATGTTTCTTTGTTGCTTCCCCACTTTGGGCCTGTTGCCCAATGAGCGTGGGCGTCGCCGGTGCGGGGGCGTCACCTGGGGCGTCACCTGTCTTTGGGGTCACGAGCTTGGCGCCGTGCTGCTCCTTGATCGAGTCGGCGATGCCGCCGAAGATGGGCGGCACGTAACGGACGACGAAGGCGCCGTAGACGAGCAGGGCGGCGACGACTTGGTAACGAAGCCCGCCGCGACCGCCCGAGCCCTGGTGCACGGCCATTCCGATGACCAGACCGGCGAGCACGGCCAGCGGCGAAAGGGGTCTTCCGGTGGATCGATTGGCGACAAACCAAAGCACGGCAAAGACCACCGCCGCGGCCAGCCCGAGGATGGCAGCGCGCCGCCTCGGGCCCGGCCCGGCGTGCTTGCTCTCGATGTTGCCGGCGCACTCCGGGCAAAGCAGCAGGCCGCGCAGGGTGAAAAACTGGCCTGCAATCGGCACGCGGCACAAGCTGCACCGCCGAGCAAGCTCGCCCGTCGCGATTTCCGCTTCGTCCGAGCTGGGATGCTGGTCGTCTGCGTGCAAGTGAACCTCGGCCGTTTCTCGCCCAGTGTACCAGTGTAAAGTCGGCGGTATGCGTCCCATGCACGTCCACCATGTCGCCGTGAAGGTCGTCGACCTGCCCCGCGCGGAGGCCTTCTACGCCACCGTGCTTGGTCTGCCCGTGCTACGGCGCTGGCCATTGCCCGACGGCGGCGAGCGATCGATCTGGCTCGATCTCGGCGCGGGCGCGTTCTTGGCCCTGGAGCGCGCGGATGTGCGCGAGCCGGTGAAGGCCGAGGGCGCTTCCGGTATCCACCTCGTGGCCTTGCACATCCAGAGCAGCGAGCGCGAGGCATGGATCGCTAGGCTCGACCAGGCCGGCTATCCCGTCTACCAGCAGACCGACTACACGCTCTACGTACGCGATCCAGAGGGCAACCGCATCGGGCTGTCGCATTGGCCGGAAAAATGCTGACCGCTATTGCGACTTGGGGCGAGATCCCAGCCACTGGCCCAGCGAGGCGACGCGTGTTCCTGGTTCTACCTTGTCGAACTGGGCGAGCAACCAGTCGGCGGCGACGAGTCTCCCCTTCCCGCGAAGTAGCGCCGCGAATGAAGGCGCGAAATTCTCGTTCGTCGGCGCTGCGATCGCCGCGGCCCGCTTGTCTTTTTCCAGGGCCGGCCCGGCCAGGAGTTGCAGCTCGGGGGGCGTCGCACTGGCCAGGGTGGCTTGCACCTTGGCCGCGTAGTCGTCGTGCCGAGCGGCCAGCGCACGGGCGGCGGCCAGTCGGACGCGCGGATTGTCCTTGCGCAGGAAGCGTCCGAGCATTTCGGCCGAGGCCTGCCCGGACAGTGCTGCCAGCTCGGGCGCGATCGTGGTGTAGACGACCGGATCCTTCTCTTTGAAGATCAGGAACAACTGCGGGAGCGCCGCCTCGCCACCGACGCGAACCAATGCCGCCGCCGCTGCCGCGCGTACGGCCACCGACTTGTCACGCAAGAGGGGCGTCAGGCGAAAGACGGCGCCTTTCCCGGCGCCCGGGCGGGCCTCGGCAAGAATAGCCGCGGCGGCAACATTGGGATCCGGATCCTTCAGCTCGTCCTTGAGCGCGGCCCTGGCTTCGGCGCTGTCGCTGTGGCCAAGGCTCGCGAGCGCGAGGGTCCGCTCCTCGCGCCCGGCGGAGCGATTCTTGGCCGTGGCAATGGCGAGCTCAAGACACTCGCCGTCCGTTCCCTCGCCGAGCGCCCACAGGAAGCGTTCGCGCGCCTCGCCGGACTTGCCCTTGTTCATGTAGTCCATGATGAGCGGGCAGATGGGGATCTTCAGCGCCGCGAGCCCGTGCACGACCCCGAAGGTCGGCTCTCTCTCGGCCGCCTTGCGCAGCCGTTCGGCCCCGCGGTCGTCACCAGCGACGGCGTTGGCCGCGGCGACATCCACGGCGAGAACCTTGTCGTTCTCCATGCCGTCGAGCCACGCGCGGGCGAAAACGTCCATTCCAGCCAGGCGTTCAGCGTCGTCCGTCTTCTGCAGCCGGGCAACCGCGGCGTCCTCGCGACCCTGGGCTACCATGGCCTTCAGCGCATCTGCCAACGGTAGCTCGCGATGGGCGAGGGTCACCCCCGAACAGCGGCGATCGTCGCGGGCGAAGGTCCAGCGCAAATGGACCTTGCCGTCGTCGGACAGGACGTCTCCCGGCGCGCTAGCGAATGGGCCGGATGCCTTGACGACATCCACGGCCGAAGCATCGAATTCGGCGGCCCCCGATGCTTTCGCGACCCGAACGTCGAGCAGCTTGCCCTCGGCCGAGAGAACGAGCTCCAGATCCGCGGCCCGAGACATCACGTTGATGGGGTGGTCCTTGGGCAACTGGGTCGCCGCCATGGCCAGGAAGTTGTCGGTCCACAGGCGGTGCACCTTCATGTGGAGCTCGCGCAGGTAGGGCAGGGCGCTTCCCTCGCCCTGCACGGCCGGCTCGTCGCCCGCGCGGACGACCGCTGGTGCGAGGAGCAATCCGAAAATGGCCCAAACCACGGTCGCGCGCTTCGACATCGAGATCTCCCGAGGGGAAATGAGACATCTACTATAACGCAGGTGGGATGAACTCACCACAGAGGCACGGAGAGCACAGAGGGCGGATAAGAAAAGGGTCCGGATCGTGCGGATCCGAACCCCTTCCTTCTTGTCCTTGTCCGTCTCTGCGACTCTGCGTCTCTGTGGTGCGTCCTAACCGGCGGCGCGCTTGGATCCGCCCGCGTCTTTCTCTTTCTTGGTGCGGAACTCGAGAACCATGGCTTCGCGCTGTTGCTTGGGCAGCTCGGCGTAACGCTTGAACTCCATGCTGAACTCACCCTTGCCTTGGGTGGCCGAGCGCAGATCGGTCGAGTAGCCGAACATGTCCGCCAGGGGCACCTCGGCCATGGCCTGCACGTAGGTCTCGTGCTTCTCGGTCGACATGATGGCGCCGCGGCGCTGGTTGAGCTGGCCGATGACCGCGCCTTGGAACTCCTCGGGGAACTGGACTTCGACCAGCATCATCGGCTCGAGGATGGTCGGCTTGGCCTTGTTGTAGGCCTCGCGGAAACCCATGAGCGCGGCGGTGCGGAAGGCGATTTCCGACGAGTCGACCGGGTGCGAATTGCCGTCGTTGATGGTGCAGCGGACACCCACGATGGGGAAGCCGATGAGCGGACCTTTGTGCATGGCCTCTTGGAAGCCCTTGTCGCAGGCCGGGATGAACTCGCGCGGGATGGCGCCGCCTTTGATCTCGTCGACGAACTCGTAGCCGGTGGCGTGATCCATGGGCAAAGGCTCGATGTGGCCGGCCACCTTGCCGTACTGGCCGGAACCGCCGGTCTGCTTGCGGTGGGTGTAGCTGAATTCGCCGCGCTGGACGATGGTCTCGCGGTACTTGACCTGCGGGCGGCCCGGGATGACCACGCAATTGTACTCGCGCTTCATACGCTCGATGTAGATTTCGAGGTGAAGCTCGCCCATGCCGCTGATGATGGTCTGGCCCGATTCCTCGTCGCGGTGCACGCGGAAGGTCGGGTCTTCCTTGGTGAAGCGGTTGAGCGCCTTCGAGAAGTTGGTCGCCGTGGTCTTGTCCTTGGGCTCGACGGCGAGCGAGATGACCGCCTCGGGCACGTGCATCGAGGTCATGGTGTAGTTGACCTTGCCGTCGGTGAAGGTATCGCCCGAAGCGCAGTCCACGCCGAACAAGGCCACGATGTCGCCGGCCTCGGCGCTGTCGATGTCCTCCATCTCGTCGGCGTGCATGCGCACGAGACGTGGCACCTTGATCTTCTTGCCGTTGGCCGAGCAGTTGACGATGAAGTCGCCCTTGCTGACCTTGCCCTGGTAGATGCGCATGTAGGTGAGCTGGCCGTAGCGACCGTCTTCCAGCTTGAAGGCCAGGCCCACGAAGGGCTTGCTGACGTCCGAGGGCAGGATGATCGGCTCTTCGTGGTTGTTTTGATCGAGGGCCTTGTTCTCGACCTCGCTGGGCATCGGCAGGTAGGCGTTGACGCCGTCGAGGAGAAGCTGCACGCCCTTGTTCTTGTAGGCCGAGCCGATGAAGACCGGCGTGGCCTTGAAGGCGACGGTGGCGCGGCGGATGGCCGGGACCAAGTCCGCGGGCGTGATGGGCTCTTCGGCCAGGAATTTCTCGGCCAGGATGTCGTCGACATCGGCGACCGCTTCGATCATACGGGTGTGGGCTGCTTTGGCCGCATCCACGAGGTCGGCCGGGATGTCGGCTTCACGGATGTCTTCGCCGCTGTCGCCCTCGAAGTAGACGGCCTTCATCTTGATGAGATCCACGATGCCCTCGAAGCAATCCTCGGCGCCGATGGGGAGTTGCAGCGTGATGGGGTGCAGGGCGAGCTTTTCCTTGAGCTGTCCCGTCACGCGCTCGGGGTTGGCACCCGCGCGGTCGAGCTTGTTGATGAAGGCCAGGCGGGGCACCTTGTAGCGGCGCATCTGGCGGTCGACGGTGTACGACTGCGACTGCACGCCGGCGACGCCGCACAGGACCAGCACCGCACCGTCGAGAACGCGTAGGGCGCGCTCGACCTCGATGGTGAAGTCCACGTGTCCGGGGGTGTCGATCAGGTTGATGGCGTGACCATCCCATTCCGCGCTGGTGGCGGCGGACTGGATGGTGATGCCCTTCTCGCGCTCGAGGTCCATGAAGTCCATGGTCGCGCCCACGCCCGACTTACCCTTGACCTCTTCGATCTTATGAATCTTCCCCGTGTAGTAGAGGATGCGCTCGGACAGCGTGGTCTTACCCGAGTCGATGTGCGCGGAGATTCCTATGTTTCTGACCTTCTCGATGGACGCCATTACTTCCTGACCTGTTCTTTCTTGAGCTGGCCCACCCCGGGCCAAGGGACATTGCTAAAGGCGCGGCAGTTTAGCGAGCAGCGACGCAAAAGCTAGATAAATTTCTTCGTCAGGCGCGCTACTTTTCTGCAACCGAACGCCGACAAATTCGCGCCGATCCCGCGCAAGGTGGCGGGGACGTGGAGGATTCACCCGCGCCAGGTTGCATCATGGTGGTCTTCCCGGCCGTGCGCGCGCTTTCTCTGCCGTTGCATTTTCGCGGCCATGTCGCGTTTAATGCCTGGCGTGCCAGCGAAACCCGACCTGCCTGACAAGAATGCTTCCCAGCTCCAACTCGACATTGCTACGGACAAGCTTCCCACGGGAAACTCGGAGGTCGAGACCCCTTATTCGCGGCCGTTCCTGAAGTGGGCAGGTGGCAAGACCCAGCTCTTGCCGCAGCTTGCGAGGTTTTACCCGCCGAGAGGTAGCATCAAGCGTTACATCGAGCCCTTCCTGGGTAGCGGCGCGGTGTTCTTCCACTTCAAGGCCCTGGTCGCGCCCAAGTCCGCCATCCTGTGGGACAACAACCGCGAGCTTGTCGAGACCTTCCAGGCCGTGCGGGACGAAGTAGAGCGAGTCATCGAGCTTTTGCGCGAGCACAAGGATCTGCACAGCAAGGAGCACTTCCTCAAGATCAGAAGGATCAGAGTGAAGAAGCAAAGGAAGCCGTCGGAGATCGCGGCTCGCCTCATCTATCTCAACAAGACCTGTTTCAACGGTCTCTACCGTGTCAACAGCCGTGGCGAGTTCAATGTTCCTTTCGGTAAATACCTCAAGCCCAGCATCCTAAACGAGCAGGGACTGCGCAGAGCCTCACGACAGTTGGCTGGAGCGGAAATCGCGGAGAAAGACTTTCGAATGGTGCTTTGCGCCGCACAAGCAGGCGATTTCGTGTATCTCGATCCGCCCTACCATCCTCGATCGGACACAGCCTACTTCACGTCATACACTCGGGATTCTTTCGGAGAGAAGGACCAGCGGGAGCTAGCGGAAGTCTACCGGGCGCTCGACGAAAAGGGGTGCCTGCTTGTGCTTTCCAACAGCGACACAAACCTCGTGCGACAGCTCTACAAGGATTTCAAGAAAGTGGAGGTGAGTGCCCGGCGAAATATTAATTCGCGCGCCGATCGGCGAGGTCCGATCAAGGAGCGGCTAGTCGTCAACAGGAGGCTATTGGAGGCGTGCCATGTCAGGGGGTGATGTTGCTGTCGCTTCGGGGGCGGCTCTCAAGAAGAGGGTCGTGGCGCTTGGGGACATCCTCGGGCTCCAAGCGAAAGAGGAGGTTCCCGTTGGAAGGCGGCTCTGGGGAAGCAAACGGAGGATAGACGTTGTCCTTACGCACGGGGAAACTCGCCAAAGCCTCGGCGTAGAATGCAAGGTCCAGACTTCGAGGGGATCCGCGGAGGAAAAGATTCCCGCGACGATCTTGGACATTGCGGCTTGGCCCATTCCAGGGATCATCGTGTTTAGCGGCGAAGGCTTCTCACAGGAGTTCAGGTCCTATCTCCATGCTTCGGGAAAGGCCGTGGAATTCGAGGACCTCGAGGACTGGCTCCGTATGTTCTTCAGGCTCACATGAGCAAAGTCCACCGCGGCGACGGAGGCGAGACCCAGCTTGGCAGCGGGCAGCGGGTGCGCAAGGACGACCTGCGTATCGCGTGCGTGGGCAGCGTCGATGAGCTGTCGTCGTTCCTCGGGCTGGCGCGCGCCGGATTGGATTCGCAAGCGCCGGTCGCAGGAGCGACGGGCATGAGCGCGAGCTTGCGACGGATCCAGCGCGAGCTCTACCTGCTGGGGGCGGAGGTGGCGAGGCGAGGGGGCGAAGGGGAAGCCGGAATGACCGCCGACCACGTGGCGACGCTGGATCGCGAGATCGCCGAGCTCGACGCCGGGTTGCCCAAGCTGCGCGCGTTCATTCTTCCCGGAGGCGGCGAAGTAGGTTCCCGCCTTCACGTGGCGCGCGCGGTTTGCCGCCGCGCCGAACGCCAGGCCGTGCGCCTGGCCGCGGCCGAGGGGTTGGGCGCCCAGGTCGTTCCCTATCTGAACCGACTTTCGCTGCTGCTGTTCTCGCTGGCGCGGCAGGCGGCCTATCTATTGGGTGGCGGCGACGACCTGGCATGACGACGCGGGCACGCAGCCCATTACCGTGGTAATGTCGACCCATGCCGTTGGCACAATCGAAGATGACCGCGCAGGGGCAGATCTCGGTTCCTTTGGAGGTGCGCAAGAAGCTCGGAGTCGGGCCGGGGGCTGTTCTGGAATGGAACGAGGTGAATGGTCGTGTCGTGGTTCGCCGGGCTGGTCGCAACTCCTCGGCCGACATTCACCGGGTCGTATTTCCCGAGGGGAAGCCGCCGCGTGCCAATGCCGACGAGATGAAGGGGGGAATCAGGCGCCTCATGAGAAAGCGCCATGCGCGCCGTTGACACGAACATCCTTGTGCGGCTCCTGGTCCGAGATGATGCCAAGCAAGTCGCAACGGCAGAGCGTTTCGTGGCTGGGGGAGCCTGGGTTTCGCACTTGGTCTTGATGGAGATGGTGTGGGTGCTCGAAAGCGTCTACGACCTTGCTCCTGACCGCATCGCGACCGCGGTAGCAATGCTGCTTGGCCATGCCCAGCTCGCGATCGAGAAGTCGGAAGTCGTCGCGGCTGCGGTCGGCGAGTACCGCAAGCATCCAAGGCTCGGGTTCTCGGACTGTCTCATCGTCGCGGTTGCTCGAAACGCCGGGCATGTCCCGGTTGGCACCTTCGATCGAGAATTGGGCAAGTTGGAGGATGTGCGGAGGCTCTGAACCGAGAACGACCCGAATAGGATCGCCGCTCATTTCGCTTGCCCGCGCAGGCCTTTCGCGCGCGCCAGGGCTTCGGTCACCTCGGGCTCGCGCGGCGCCAAGGACTTGGCCTTTTCGAAGACCGCGACGGACTCGTCGAGCTTGCCGCTGTCCAGGAGCGCCTTTCCCAGGCGGAAGAGCAGGGGCACCTCGTTGGGACCGAAGCGCAGGGCCGAATGGTATTCCTCGATCGCTTCCGCGTAGCGCTTCCGGCTGGCGAGAGCATCGGCCAGGTTGGCGTGCGCGAAGAGCTGGGCGTCCTGGAGTTTGATGGATTCGCGGTATTGCTCGATGCCTTCGTCGACCTGGCCCTGCGACACCAGTCCAAGTCCCAGGTTGTTGCGGGTGTCGGCAGCATCGGGTTTCAGCCGCACACCCTGGGCGAAATGGAGGGTCGCTCCGCGGATGTCGTTGCGGGAGAGCAGGGCGGCGCCCAATCGGGTTTGCGCTTGCCACGCGTCGGGATTCTTCGCGACGCTGTCCGACCACAGGGTGTACTCGCTTCGGTAGTCCATGGCGCGCGCGAAGGTCATGGCGGCGAATCCGGCGACCAGCGCGACCGCGACGCCCGTGACCAGCCGGCGGCCGTTCTGGGCGGCGGCCTTGCGCCACAGCAGCGCGACCGCTGCGCAGGCGAGCGCGATGATGCCGATGTCGGCGAGATACTGAAAATGATCCGCGACCCAGGCGGCTCGCATGTACGACATCTTGAGCAGGCCGACCACCGGCAGCAGGGCGACGAGGAAGTAGGTCAGCGCGAAGAACACGGCCCGCCCGCGCCCGCTGCGGTGCTTGGCGATCCACGCATACAGCGCAATCATGCCGAGGCCTGGAATGAAGTCGTACCAGACCGGCGGGGTGACACGCCAACGCGGGTAGATGGTGATGAGCGGCCAGGTGGTCAGCTTCCCGCGCGGCCAAGCCGGTGCCAGGTTTGCGGGACGCGTGCCGGCGAGAAAGGCCTGGGCCTCGGGCTCGGTCTCGATGGGGCGATCGGGCATCTCGTACCAGACGATGGTGGGCGAGATGGACTTGAAGAGGTACCACCAGGTCGCCTTGCCCGCGTTGGCCACTCTCGAAGCGACACCACCGATGGGAAGCTGGTATTCGCCGATGGCACGGCCGAACTGGAACGATACGGTGATGGCGCCGAGCAGAACGGCCACTTGAAAGAACGCCAGCGTGCGCGGGATGCGGTGGGAGCGCAGAAATTTGTGTGCCAAGAAGCTCGCGAAGATCCCGGTCGAGCCGGCCGCGAGACACAGGACCGCGACCAGCGGGTATTCGCGCGCGACGATGCCGGCCAGGATGACGAGAGCTCCCACGAGCATGTTGAGTGGCCCCAGCCAACGTTGTTCGCGCTCGGTTTCGGCGGGGGCGGGCTCCGGACGCCGTTGCCACCACGTGACCAGCAGCAGCACGATGGGCAAAATGACGACAGTGGTCTTGCACAGCAGGGCGCCGATGAAGAGGAGCAGCGACGCGACGTAGCTGCGTCCGCGCCGTCCTTGTTCGTAGCGAAACCAAGCCAGCAAGGAGAGCAGGGCGAACAAAAGGGAGAGCGTGTTCTTGCACTCCGAGACCCAGGCCACCGATTCCACGTGCGTGGGATGGACCAGGAAGACCAGGCCCGCCAGAGGCGCGCCGGGGATCGACAGGCGGCGCAGCACCCGCCACAGCAGCGCGGCATTGGCCGCGTGCACGGCGACGTTGAGAATGTGATACGGCGGCGTGCGCCCGCCGAACAGCTGGTACACCAGCCACAGCACCGTGGATTTGAGCGGGAAGTAGTCCGGGTCGCTATGCCCGGCCCAGATGTCCAAGAGCCCGTGCCACGATCGCAGGGCGAGGTTGTTGGTGATGGCCCGGCCATCGTCCCAAATGAAGCCCGCCGTCAGAACTGGCGCGTAGACGACGAACGCCAGCGCCATGAAAAGAAGAACCGCGCTGCCCTCGCTGCTCGCCGCTTCTCGTTCCGTTTGCGTCGTCGGCGCCGGTGCACCTGTTTTGCCTCGCTTGCTGACGTGTCTTTGACCGGCTGCCTGGGCCACGCGCGCAGTGTACTTCTTCCCTGGGTTTTCGTCGCTTCGGTGGTATACGAGGCCGCTTCATGACAACGTTTTCCGAGCTGGGGCTGCCCCCGGCACTTTCAGAGGCCATCGCCGCGCGTGGTTACGTGGAGGCGATGCCGGTGCAGGTGGCGGTGCTGGACGAGGCCCATCGCGATCGCGACCTCCTGGTTTCCTCGCAGACCGGCTCGGGGAAGACCCTGGCCTTCGGTACGCTGCTCGCGCGCACGCTGGTTCCCGTTCCCGAAGCAACGGGGAAGGTCGAGTCTGCGGGCGCCGCGCCGCTTGCCAGTGCACCCAAGAAGGCCGCCGCGTACAGGCCGGCGGGCCGCTTGCCCTCGGGGCTGGTCATCACGCCGACGCGCGAGCTCGCCAACCAGGTACGGACCGAGCTGGCGTGGATTTTCGCGCGCGCCAAGATCCACGTGGCCGCCTTCACGGGCGGCAGCGATCTGCGCCAGGATCTCAAGAAGCTTCACGCGGGGGTGGACATCGTCGTGGGCACGCCTGGGCGTCTCGTCGATCTCCTCTCGCGTGGGGCCTTGCATCTCGAAGCGGTGCAGACCGCCGTGCTCGACGAAGCCGACGAAATGCTCGACATGGGTTTTCACGAGGATTTGGAAACCTTGCTGGGCGCGGCCACGGCGCGCACGCGGACGCATATGTTTTCCGCGACCCTGCCCAAGCCGATCTTGTCCCTGGCGGCCAACTACCAGAAGCAGGCCGTTCGCTTGGACGCGCGCAAGCTGGGCGAGCCGACGGACGGCAGCCACGAGGATATTCGCCACGTCACGCACCTCATCGCCATCGGGGATCGCACCGCGGCGGTGATCAACGTCCTTCGTCAGAACGCCGACCAGCGTGCCATCGTCTTCGGCACCACCCGCGACGGCGTGGCCGATCTGCACCGCGAGCTCGTGCGCCAGGGTTTTCGCGCGGTGGTGCTGTCGGGGGATCGCGCCCAGGCCGAGCGCAACCGTGCGCTCTCGGCGCTGCGCGAGGGCGAAGCGCAAGTCTTGGTGGCGACCAACGTGGCCGCGCGCGGGCTCGACCTGCCCGAGGTCGATCTCGTGGTGCACGCGGATCTTCCGCTCAACACCGAGGCGCTCACCCACCGCAGCGGCCGCACCGGCCGGGCCGGGCGCAAGGGCACCAGCGTGCTCATCGCGAACCTGGCCGAGCGGCGCAAAGCCGAGCGCCTGCTCGCCGGCGCGCGCGTGACCTACACCTGGACCGCGGCGCCCGGTGCCGCCGAGATCGCCAGCGAGGGCGAGAAGCGGTTGGAGGCGGCGTTGGTCGCGGCGGCGGAAGCGAGCCGCGAGCCCTCGGCGGGCGTGCTGGCCGTGGCTGAGCAGCTTGGCAAGCACATCAAGAAAGATGCTCTTATCCACCTTCTCCTGGAGCGCGAGCTCTCCCGGGTGCCTAGGGGCGAGAGGCTGAAACCCGTGGATCTGAAAGTGGTCACGCGCGACGCCTTTCGCCCCACCGGGCCGCCGCCCGATCGCGAGGAATTCTCGCGCGACGCCGTTCGTTTTCGCATCAACCTGGGGGCCGACAGCCGCGCCGAACCGGGCTGGCTGCTTCCTCTCATCTGCCGTCGCGGCGGCGTCACCCGGCGCGAGATCGGCGCCATTCGCGTGGTGTCCGCCGGCTTCAGCGAGTTCGAGATCGCCGGCCACGCCGCGGGCGACTTCGCCTTGGCGGCCGCGCAGACCGATCCACGCGCTCCCCACGTTCGCATCGAGCGCGTGCAGGGATCTTCGGGCGCCCCGTCATCGGCCCACGCCCGTCGCCGCCCCTATGAAGACCGTTCCCGTCCTTATCCGCCACGCAAGCTCGACGGCTACAAGCCAGCCAATCGGCCGGTGCCTCCAGCGGAGGCGCGTCGGTCCGAGCCGGCGCGCTTCGCGCCTCGCTCGCAGGATGGGCACACCCCCTGGCAAGGCAAGAAGAACCCGGGCCACAAGCCCTTCGGTAAGAAGCCCTTCGGCAAGAAGCACCCAGACTAGGCGAATCGCTGATACGGGAACCCTGACCTGAAACACCTCGCCCCGCGTAGCGGAGCGAAGCGGGGAGAGGTCGCCGAGCGTAGCGAGGCGGGCAAGGGGGTGACCGTTTCACGCTTGAAAGTTCCGAGCCTTTGGCCCGGCGGGGCGACTGAGAGGGTTCGCTTTGCCCTCGGCACCTGCCAACCCGCCCTGCCACCCCCGCGCTTCGCGCGGCCTCGCCATTCCCACCCGCGTTTTGGCAGAGACGGGCAAAGCCCGCCTCCGCCATCGCGACTTGGCAAGAAGCTGTTCAGCGAGAAGCCCCCAGGCTAAGTCGCCGCTCAAAGGTGACTTCAGCCGGCCCACGGGTTGGGCTACCCGAGGGGGCCTAGAAAATCTGTCTCGATCGGTCGTGGCCCGGTATGCTTGTAGAAGATGGCAGCGCAGACGTCCATAGATGTGCCCGCGCTGGCCCGGATTTGTGCGGGCCATCCGGGCGTACGCCTGGTCGTGCTGTTTGGATCTGTCGCGCGTGGTGGGGCAAGGGCCAATAGCGACGTAGACGTGGCGGTGCTGGGGGGCGAGTTTTGGGATCAGCTCGATCTCGGCAACGAAATGGCCGCATTGCTGGCGCGTGAGCCTCACGTCGTGGAGATGGATGCCACCTCTGATTGGCTGCGCTTCCAGATCGCGCACGACGGAGTCTTGGTCTACGAAGCTACGCCCGGCTTGTGGACCCGATTCAAGGCGCGGGCCATGGTTCTCTATTGGGATCTGGCCCCGACCATTGCACTTTGTTCGGCCGGGGTGAAACGTCGCCTGTTGCGCGAGGCCCAGCATGCGTGAATTGCTGCTGCGGAAGATAGTGGCCTGCCGGGATCGAATCGAGAAGCTCAGAAACGCTATTCCCGCGCGGATCGATGATGTCGCGACCGACGAACGGCTCGAGGCCTACCTGTCGTTCCACCTGTTCCTGCTCATCCAAGATGCGGTGGATCTTGCGGCCCACCTGGTGGCCGAGCGAGGGCTTGCCGTGCCGGCTTCTCAACGAGAGTCCTTCGAGGCCCTGGCGCGTGCGGGCATCCTGTCCACCCAGTCGGCCCTGGCGATGGCACGCATGGCGTCCCTGCGCAACCGGATAGCCCATTCCTACGGCGAGATCGATGTGGTGAGAATGGTGCGCGAGCTCCCGGCGGGACTGAACGATGTTCGCAACTTTCTCGACGAAATGGTTCTGGCTTCCGCGAAGGCTGAGGCGCCACTTTGAGTCCGCTCTGCCGCTACCTGGTGATTGCCAACCCGACGTTCACGTCTGTTTCGACCATGAAGTCGGGCAGGCCGGCGAGCACCTCGAGCGCGACGTACACGCGGAAGGTATCGTTCAATTTGTAGGTGATGCCCGTGCCGACGCCCGCCAGTCCGACTCCGCCCAGCACGGTGTCTTTGCACGTGGGCGTGGCGCCGCACCCCGTGAGGTTCGCGCTGGCCGGTGTCTTGATGCTCTGCCGGATCTGACCGGCGCCGGCTTGCAGAGAGAGGAAGGGCTGGAACTTGCGTTTGGTGTCGCCGAGGAGTCGGGTTGCCTTGACCAGTCCGGCGAAGGCCATGCGAGCGGGGTGGTAGGTCTTCTGTCCGATGTGAACGTCTTGCGCGCCAGTCACGAATTGGAATCGCCCCTGCGCAGAGAGGATCCAGTGGTCGTCGTGAAAGTATCCGATCTCGGGGGCGAGGTGCATGAGTTGCGCGAGCCCGAAACCCGAGACGTGGATTGCCCGCGGCGGCGCGCTGGTGTCCTCGGGATTCATCTCCGGCGACCCCGAGAAATAGCCGCCGCCGCTCCCCACTGCCAGAACGAACCACAACCCCGGACCGCCTGAACCTTTGGGGCCGTACGCCGTTGTCTTCTCCTCCGTCGAGACGTAGGCCACGAGCGCGATGCGATGGGGCTCTTCAGGCGTCCCGCTGTGTACCAGGGCCTGGTCGTCGGCGTTTTGGGCTTCGATGTAGTAGGACACCTCTTTGCCCCGAGTCGCCTCGGGGGGGATCTGGGCCTCGAACCAGCTTGCCGCGTTCTCGACCGGGAGCATGTCTCGGGCAAGGAATTCGTCACCATTCTCTGCCCGGTAGGCCAGCACGATCTTGGCGGCGCCCAGGCCCGGCGGGACTTGGGTCTTGATGGCGATGGCCTTGTTGCGCATGGCTTCGGTCACGACCGGATGGTTGAGCTCATAGTCGAAGCCGGTGGGCAAGGTTCTCGGGGAGGGCTCTTGGCCGGTGGGGAAGGGGAGCGGCTTGGTTCCGACCTGGGGCGTGGCGGCCGCGGCCTGCGCTTCGGCGAAAGCGGCCTGCACCTCGGGATTGACGAGCGACTTGGTGATCTTGACTTTGGGATCGATGGCGAGAGCCCGGCGGAACTCGGCCAACCCCAATTCGCGGTTCTTGAGGCCGCTGACGTAGACCACGCCCAGGTGAACGTGGGTGCGCGCCGCGGCCGGGTGGCTGTCGAGATGCGCGTGTTTGCACAGCGCCAAGGCCTGGGCGAGCAGCGCCGCCGCGCCTTCCATGTCCAGCGACTCGTAGAGGGCCAGGGCTTTCTTGTTCAGCTCGACGACGCTGTTGAGCGTTTCGTCGTCCTTTTCGGCGGCTCGCGCGGTGCCCGCCAAGGCGAGCACGAGGCCGGCGAAGGCCGCCGCATGCCTGAAACGAACGCCTTTGGGAAGCATGGGCTGATGCGCCGAACTAGCCCGCATTATTCACGAGTCGCACCAACTCGACGCCTATGCGGGCTAGGCAAGCGCGTGCGGAGCCTGCCGGCTTCGCCGGCAGCGAAGCGTCGCGGGAGGGTATGGGAACCCTCCCAGGGTTCCCATGACAATCGGGCTAGCCCGCCACTCTTCGCTGTATTGGGGACAGTCTGTTTGGGCATTCCCGTCGGTATTCCTATCGTGGTGAATAATGCGGGCTAGCTTCCACCCCCGCCACCACGTCGCAGCTCGGTCAGGACCGCCTTGGCGATGGCCTTCAGGGTTTCGAAAACCCCGACGCCGGTGGTGGCGCAGGCCTCGAACTCGGGCGCATGCGCCGGGTTGAGCAGCTGGCGCAGCTCGTCCAGGGGCGCGGCATTGGGCAAGTCGCGCTTGTTGTACTGGATGATGTAGGGAAGCTTGTCGAGGTTGTAGCCCTGCTCGGTCAGGTTCAAGCGCAGGTTCTCCAGCGACTCCATGTTGGCCTCCATGCGCTCGTTCTGCGAGTCGGCCACGAAGACCACACCGTCGACGCCTTTCAAAATCAACTTGCGGCTGGCGTCGTAGAAGACCTGGCCGGGCACGGTGTAGAGATGGAAGCGCGTCTTGAAGCCGCGGATCTCGCCCAGCGACAGGGGCAGAAAATCGAAGAACAGCGTGCGCTCGGTCTCGGTGGCCAGCGAGATCATCTTGCCCTTGGCCTCCGGGCTGGTGCGCGCGTAGATGAACTGCAGGTTGGTGGTTTTTCCGCCGAGCCCGGGGCCGTAATAAACCAGCTTGCAGTTGATTTCCCGGGAGGAGTAGTTGATGAAGCTCATCGACCAGGGCGCTCAATCATTGAAGAGTTTGTCGATGTCCGCATCGGTGATCTCGTTCAAGATCGAAGGCCCGGTCTGGCTGGCCACCTTGCGCGTGACCTGCTCGAACACGCGGGCCATCTCCTCGGTGGCCTTGCGGACGCGCAGGCGTACCAAGCCCAGCGACGAGCGCTCGTCGAAAAGCACGACCAGGATGGCCCGTCCGGCGACCAGGGTGATGTGAACGTGGGTCTTCTCGCCCTCATGAAACTGGCTGGTGAAGTCCTTCTCGCGCAGAATCTTCGAGATCCCGCCGGTGGCCGCCACGTTGCCCGCGGTCAGCGAGGACAGCGAGGTGACGTCGATTTCTCCGACCTCGCCGGCTTCGGCGATGGGCTGTCCGTCGCGGCCGATGAGCAGCACGGCCTTGGCATTGGAATCCCGATGGAGCCGCTGGCAGACGCTGGCGATCAGCTTCTGCTCTTCGGGGAACATGACATCTGGGCCGCTCATCTGGCTCTTGTTTCTCCTAGCAAGGAACGCTCGTAAAGGCCCGGCGGGCATACGTTTGCTGATGTCCGGCCGGGGCCGTGACGCTGGGGGCGAGCTGGTCTAGCATCGGTGGGCCGTGGCTTGCAGGTTGGGGTGAGGCGTTGACTTCAAGGGGAGCTCTCTCAAGTCCGGTAGCTTAACAGCTTTTCGCGGGTCGCACACGACCGCGATGAAAGGGAACGTCAGGAACTCGCCAGGGCTTTATAGCGCAAGAAGCCATAACAGCTAGAGCTCGCGCCGCCCGTCGATGGCGCGCGCCAGGGTCAGCCGGTCGGCGTATTCGAGCTCGCCACCCATGGGAACGCCCGTGGCGATGCGACTCGTGCGCACGCCGAGGGGGCGGATCAGCTTGGCCAGGTAGATCGCCGTGGTTTCTCCCTCCACGCTCGGATTGGTGGCCACGATCACCTCACGCACATCGCTGCCACCGCAACGCTTGACAAGCTCGGCAATGCGCAGATCGTCCGGGCCGATCCCGTCCAGGGGCGAGAGCACGCCGTGCAGAACGTGGTAGCGGCCTCGGTAGCCGCCCGTGCGCTCGATGGCCAGGACATCCTGGGGGTGCGCCACGACGCACAGAAGACCGTGGTCGCGGCGTTCGTCGCGGCAGATGGCGCAGGGATCGTCCTCGGTGAAATCCCAGCACTGCCCGCACAAGCGAATTTTCGCGCGCAGCTCCGAGATGGCGCTGGCCAGGGCGGCGGCATCCGCCTCGGGGGCGCGCAGGATGTGGAAGGCCAGACGCGCGGCGGTCTTCTCGCCCACGCCGGGCAACTTGCCAAGCTCGCATACGAGGCGCGCGATGGGACCTGCACTGCTCATGCTCAAATCCTGCCCGGTAACTATCCCCCGAAAAGTCCGGTGGGCATGGGAAAGCCGGCGGTGGCTTGCGTGATTTCCTCCTGGGCCAAGGTGTGTGCGCGCGCGATGGCGATGTTGACCGCGCCGACCACCAGGTCCTCGATCATCTTCACCTCGCCCGCCGCCATCAACGTCGGATCGATGGCGACGGCGGTAAGCTCGCCCCGGCCGTTGGCCGTGACCTTGACCAGGCCACCGCCGGTTTCGCCGGTGACGGATTCTTCGCCAAGGTGCTCTTTCACCTTCTCCACCTCGACGCGCAGACGTTGCCAGGTGTCGAACAGGCCGGCCAGATCCGCTCCCTCGGTCATTGCGTCTTGATCTCCTTGGGCGCGGTGCCGAAAATCTCCTGAGCCTTGCGCACCATGGGGTGTTGGCGTGCCTCACTCTCGCGTAGGTGCTGTTCGGCCCTGGCGGCCTCCGCCTCGCGGCCCACCTCGGATCGCACCAGCGACTTTCCCGACTGGGCCGTGCCGACCTCCAGCGAAATGTGCGTAGGCGATCCGGTGATCTGCGAGAGCACCCGCTCGATCTCGACCCGGCTCTTCGCGGTCTGGTCGAGGGCGAATTTCTGGTCGAAGAGCAGGGTGACCTGGCCGCCTTCCCACGACGCGACCTCGGCGTGGTCGAGCGCCGCCGCGATAGATGGCCGGTGGCCGAAGGCCTCGCATACCCGGCGCCATACCCCGGCGATGTCGGACTCGGGCGAGCTGCGTTCGACGGGCGTGGCGACGGCGGGTGCCTGGGCGATTGCGTTGGCAGGCACGGGCGGCACGATGGCGAGGGCAGGGGATGGAGCCGCCGACGGCGGCGGGGGAACCACGGCCAGTCGCGGGCGCGGGTTCGAGCCGTGCGGGGCCGGGGGAGAGCTGGTGGCGCCTCCCGCGAGACGCGCTTCCAGCTTGCCCAGCCGATCGAGAAGGTCGCCGAGGGGCAAGAGCGGCTCGGCGAAGCACAGATCGACAAGGGCCATCTCGACGATCAGGCGCGGCGTCTGGGAACGCGCGGCTTCCTCGACGGCCCGAGCCCAGCGCTCGAAGAGCGCGGTCACCAGGCCACGGGGCACCTTTTGCGTGAGCTGCTTGGCCTCGGCGATCTCCTCGGGTGTGGCATCGATCAGATCCGCCGCGTCGGGAACCAGCGAGACGATCTCCAGATCGTGCAGCAGGCCGAGGAAGCTGCGCGCGAGCTGGACCAGATCCACGCCGCGATCCACCGCCGCCGCCAGCGCGCGCAGGGCCTGTGCGACGTCGCGCTCCAGCACCGTGCCGGCCAGTTGGAAAAGCAAGGTCCGATCCGCGACGCCCAGCACCTCGGCGACCCGCTCGCGGGTGATCTTGTCCTTGCCCACGTAGGCCAGGACCTGGTCGAGTAGGGACAGTCCGTCGCGCACGGAGCCGGCGGCCTCGCGGGCCAGCAAGCGTACCGCCTCGGGCTCGCTGTCGATGTTCTCCTTGACGAGGATCCCGGTCAGATGCGCCGCGAGCGCATGGGTGGACAGCAGCTTGAAATCGTAGCGCTGGCAGCGCGAGAGGATGGTGGCCGGGATCTTGTGCGACTCGGTGGTGGCGAAGATGAACACCACGTGGGGCGGCGGCTCTTCCAGGGTCTTGAGCAGCGCATTGAACGCGCTGGTGGAGAGCATGTGGACCTCGTCGATGATGTAGACTTTCTTGCGCGCCTCGGCCGGCAGGTAGCGCACGCCCTCGCGCAAGGTGCGCACGTCGTCCACGCCGGTGTTGGAGGCGCCGTCGATTTCCAGCACGTCCACCGATTGTCCGCTGGCGATGGATTGGCAGATGGCGCACTCGCCGCAGGGGTTGGCGGTGGGGCCCTTTTCGCAGCACAAGGCCTTGGCCAGGATGCGGGCGGCGCTGGTCTTGCCGATACCGCGCGCCCCGGTGAACAGGAAGGCGTGGTGCACGCGATCGAGCTCGATGGCGTTGGTCAGGGTGCGCGCCACGTGCTCTTGACCGGCCAGGTCGGCGAAGCGCTGCGGACGGTATTTGCGGGCAAGGACCAGGTACGACACGACGGCATCATGGGGAAGATGCCAGGGGGCCGTCAACAGACTTTCGGAGGTTCACGGCTTTCTGACGCCAATCTCGCTTCGGGGCTCAAGATTCGGACCGAACCCGTCGCAGTAATGGTTGCCCATGAACCGGTACTTTGCGCGGTCGCGACCCGTCGCGGCGGATGCAGGAGAAGAACGACGATGAAGCCCATGCCCAAGGCCGAGCGCTTGGCCGCTCTGGTTTCCAACGTCACAGAGACCATGCTGGGGCTCTCGTTCGCGCCGGCTGAGAGTAGGCCCGCGCACCCGTCCCTGAACTGGCGAACCGCCATCATGTTGGTGGACGGCCCGCGGCCCGTGAGCGTGGGCCTTTCCTCCGACGAAGCCGGCTGCGCGAAGCTGACGGCGGCCATGTTCGGGTGCAAGACCGAGGGCGTCGACGTGGGCATGATCAACGACGCGCTTCGCGAGCTGGTGAACATGACCGCGGGGCTGCTGAAGCGAGAGATGGCTCTCGACCAGGCGCTAAGCGTGCCCGCGATCGTCGATGACAAGGAGTCTCTGGCCGAGATCGCCCGCCAGCACCCGGCGCTCGTGCTCATCGCGCGCGAGGTCGGGATCGCACTGTGGGCTTGCGACGGTCTTCTCAAATGGAACGTGAAGGCCGCGTAGTGGATTGCCGGGGAAGTAGCTGAAGGAGCAAAGTCACATGCCGCGTATTTTGACAGTGGACGATAGCCGGCCCATTCGCATGATCGTTTCCAAGGCACTGGTCGAGATGGGCTTCGAGGTGGGAGAGGCCGAGGACGGCAATGACGGCCTCAAGAAGCTGCAAGAAGGGACCTATGACCTGGTGGTCCTCGACGTCACCATGCCGAACCTGGACGGACCGGGGATGTTGGCCAAGATGCGCGAGGTGGGCGACAAGACGCCCGTGCTCATGCTGACGTCCGAATCGAAGACCTCCATCGTGGCTGCCCTGATGAAGCTCGGCATCCAGGACTACGTGCTCAAGCCCTTCAAGGGCGACGAGCTTCGCGCCAAGGTGCTCAAGGCTCTCAAGTTGCCGGCCAACTACGTGGCCCAGAATGGCGGCGCGGCGACTGGCGCGGCGGACGCGGGCGACGGCAAGCTGACCATCCTGGTCATCGACGACATGGAGAACGTGCACAAGAAGCTGCGCTCCATGATTCCCGAAACTGTCGAGCTGGAGACGGCGCTGACGGCGCAGGATGGTCTGAACGCCGTTCGCAACAAGAAGATCAAGGCCATCCTGGTCGACGCCGAAATTCAGGCCGGCGGACCCGCGCCCTTGGTCAAGCAGTTGCGCCTGTTGCAACCCGGGGCGGGGATCTGGGGCATGGCCTTGCGCAGCGCCAACAACGTGGCCAAGGAGATGCGTGACCTCGGCTTCGACGATGCCATGCTCAAGCCCTTCACCCAGGACGCCATCGATGCCTTGATCGAGCAGTACGCGGTCAAGAACGAAAGCCTGTTCGTGGCCAAAGACGACCTCATCCAGATCACGCCCTTCCTCGGCAAAGAGGACAGACTGGAACGCTACTTCGCCAAGCTGTCTACGGACGTGAAGGCCGTGGTGCAGAAGTTGGGCGAGGCGTGTTTCGAGAAGGCGGTCATCGACGCCCTCAACATCCCCCTGCAGCAGCCCGCGCGGGTGGCGCAATTCCTCGTCGACACCTTCAAGGTCGCCGGCGATCTCGGCATTACGGTGAAAGTGGTGGGCTCGCCCGAGCTACCCAAAGCCATGCGCGGCTTCCAGGAGACCAAGGATCTGCACTGCTTCACCACCGTGGAAGAGGCGCGCGCGCAGGCGGCGTAGAAGACCTCGAGAATGGCGCCCGGTCGCGAAGCATGGATGCCACGACCTTGCCACGACCCCTCGTCGTTACCATCTCCACCGCCCCACTTTTGGGACAGCCCCGCACAGGAGGAAAAACCTGACCGAATCGGTCCGACTGGGGTGCGGGCTCAAGAATGCCGCTCTCACTCCGATGAGAAGGAGTGTGATTGAATATGGTTTTCATCGATGCTGGCGGCTGACGAGGAGTTGTAATGAGCCGTTTTTCGCTGGAGCGTGACGGCGCCAAGGTCAAGGTGATCTTGGGCGCCGAACTGACAGTCTCTTTCGTGCCGGAATTGCGCGAACTGTTATGTGCCATTCAGGATGATGGCGTGCGTGATTTGACCCTCGACTTCTCCAAGACCACTTTCTTGGATACCTCCGGACTCAGCCTGCTACTGGCGGCTCGCAACGATTTTTCACAGGAGGGGCGGTCCCTCAAGCTGGCCAGGGTTCCGTCCCACGTTTTCGTCATACTTGAAGCGCTTCGCCTGGACAAACGCCTGAACGCAGAGCTGGGGTCATGAGCCGTGGGACAGATAGATGATGACATTTTGAAGGAGTTCGTGGCCGAGGCGCGCGAGCACCTCGCGACCATCGAAACCGATCTTCTTGCCATCGAGGACAGTGGCGCCGATATCGATGAGGAGCGGGTCAACAAGGTCTTTCGCGCGGCCCATTCCATCAAAGGGGCAAGCGGCTTTTTCGGCCTGGACAAGATCAAGGAGCTGGCCCACAAGGCCGAAACCGTGCTCGACTTGATCCGCTCGCGCAAGCTCTTGCCCAACGCGGAGATCATCAATCTACTTCTCGGCGCATTCGACAAATTGCGAGAAATGGTGAATGACCCGGGGCAAAGCGAATCGGCCGATACACAGAGTTTCCTGGCCGGCCTGGTCAGTCTGGCGCAGTCGATCGAACCCCGGACCCCTCTCAATCTCATCGGAACGATCGTCAGCGCCACCGGCACCGAGCTGCCGGTCATCATCCAGGACGACGCTTTTGAGGTCTCCAAAGGCGAGCCGGCAAGCGAGCCCAACTACGTCTACGAGGTGCAACTCGATCTGTTTGCCGACGTGGAAAAGCAGGGTAGGACCCTGAGCGAGCTCATCGACGGCTTGCGCAGCGCTGGGGAAATCGTGGACTGCAGCGTCGACGGCGATAGTCCGGGATCCCTGGAATCGCCGGGCGGCCGGAAACTTCCCACCAAGATCACGTTTTCGAGCCGATCCAGGATCGACGCGACCGCAGCACCGTTCTTCATCAGCAACAACCAGATCAAGCTGCTGAGCGGTCCGGCCGAGTCCGAGCCGTCGCCCGAACCCCTAGGCGAAGAGCCGGCATCGCCGGCTCCCGTCGTTGCACCAAGTCCTCCGGAGGCGCGGCCGTCGCCGTCTCCGTCGAGGATGTCTGCACCAGCAGTGCCTGTCGCCAAGGAAAGGGAAGGCGCCGCGTCCGAGGGCACCCTGCGGGTCAGCGTCGAGTTGCTCGAGTCGCTGATGAATCTGGCCGGCGAGCTCGTGCTCAGCCGAAACCAACTGCGCGCGGTGCTGAGCCAACACAAGCTGCGCGGCGTTCAAGCCAGCTTCCAGCGCATCAACCTGGTCACTTCCGAGTTGCAGGACGCCATCATGCAGACGCGCATGCAGCCCATCGGGAACGTATTCGCCAAGTTCCCGCGGGTCGTGCGCGACATGGCCAGAAATCTCAAGAAGGACATCCAGCTCGACATTCGCGGCAAGGACGTGGGCCTCGACAAGAGTCTGATTGAGGGGCTTTCCGATCCCCTGACGCACATGGTCCGCAATGCCGCGGATCACGGCATCGAAAGCGTCGAGGAACGGTTGCGTGCCGGCAAGCGAGCGACCGGCACCTTGCGCATCGAGGCCCGCCACGAAGCCGGGCAGGTGGTGCTGGAGATCGCGGACGACGGCAAGGGACTCGACCCGGACAGGATCGCTGCCGCGGCCGTCACGCGCGGGCTCATTTCTCCGGAGGCCATGCAAGGCATGTCCGATCAGGAGAAGATGCATCTCATCTTCTTGCCAGGCCTTTCCACCGCCGAGAAGGTTACCGACGTTTCCGGCCGCGGCGTGGGCATGGACGTGGTCAAGACCAACCTGGCGCGCCTGGGCGGCAAGGTCGACATCGAGTCGGAGATTGGGCAAGGGACGCTCTTTCGCATCAAGCTGCCGCTGACCCTGGCCATCATTCCCTCGTTGGTGGTCAGCGTGAACGACGAGCGCTTCGCCATTCCGCAGATCAGCGTGGTCGAGCTGCTGCGCATCCGAGCCGAGAAGGTCAAGGAGCGCATCGAGGTCATCGGCGATGCCGAGGTGCTGGTGCTGCGCGATGAGCTCATTCCCATCGTGCGCTTTGCCGACATCCTCGGCATCAAGCACGCTCGTCTCGACCCGGAGACGGGCGAAGCCAGCGACGACCGCCGTGGGCGACTCGCGGACAGGCGGTCTTTCGCCCACGTCGACGAGGGTGCCGCACGGTCGGACGCCATCGAGCAGCGGCACGGCCGCGATCGGCGACAGAGCGCCAGCAGCGATCTCGAGATCGTCGTCGTCAACACGGGCGCGATGAAATACGGACTGGTCGTCGACTATTTCCTCACCGGCGAGGAGATCGTGGTCAAACCGCTCGGTCGCCACCTGAAGGGACTGCCTGAATATGCAGGGGCCACCATCATGGGCGATGGCACGGTGGCGTTGATCGTCGATGCGGCGGGGCTTGCCGCCAAGGCCCAGCTCGCGAATGTGGCCGCGTCGGCGCGCGAGGCCGAGGTGGAAAACACCACCGACAAGTTGGTCGAGAATCGCTCGTTCCTGCTCTTCAACAACGGCCGCGAAGAGCTGTGTGCCACCCCGCTCGAAAGCGTGGTGCGGGTGGAAAAGGTCACGCGCAAGCAGGTCGAGAACATCGGCGGCAAGCGCACCATGCAATACCGCGGGAAACTTCCTGCCCCTGGTCACCCTTTCGGATGTCGCCCGGGTAGGCAGCATCGACGAGGAGCAAGAGCTCGCGGTCATCGTGGCCCGGATCGGAGAGCGCGAGGTCGGTCTGCTGGCGGCCATGCCGGTGGATGTGATCGAAACCAAGGCCACTCTCGACACCGTTACCCACCGCCAGACCGGCATTGCCGGCTCGACCATCATGCGCGACGCCACCGTGCTGGTGGCGGACATCTTCGAGCTCGCACAAACCACGTTCCCGGAGTGGAGCTTGCAGCGCACCTCGGAAGCGCAAACGTCGGAATCAAGCTGTGTGGTGGTGCTGGCCGAGGATTCGGACTTCTTCCGCGCCCAGGTCAAACGCTACCTGGAGTCGGACGGATTCGCGGTGCTCGAAGCCGAGGACGGCGAGGTGGCGTGGAAGCTCTTGCAAGAGCACGGAGACGCGGTCCGGGCCCTGGTGACCGACGTGGAGATGCCAAACCTGACCGGCCTCGGCCTGGCTTCGCGCGTTCGCCAGGACGCGAGCCTCGGCCACCTGCCCATCCTGGCGCTCACCAGCCTGGCCAGCGAAGAAGACATCGCCAAGGGCAAGGCCGCTGGGGTGGACGATTATCAAATCAAGCTGGACCGCGACAATCTACTCACCTCCCTGCGTGCGTTGTTGGCCGCACGGGGTGTGGCCGCGCCATGCGGGCAGGCGGCGGAGCACAGGCAGGATGATGGCGCCAGCTAGTCGATGGGAATGGAAGGAAGCGAGGACACGATGAATGGATTGGTGAATATGCGAATTGGAAAGCGACTGATGTTGGCTTTCGGAGTCTTGACTGTGCTGACACTGGGAATGACCGTCGTGTCGCTGTGGGCGCAGAGCGCGATCGATGACATGAACGATGCGGCTGTTCGGACCGAATCGCAGGCCTACCTGGCAACCCGGGCGCAAAGGGACGTGGACTGGGCCGGCCGCCAGTTGGCCGTCTCGCTGCTCGGCAAGGACAAGGCACTCAAGGAAGAACGACTGGAATTGGCGCAGACTGCCCGCGAGCACTACAAGAAGAGGATCGATGAGCTCCTGGACTCGCGCCCGTCGCCGGACGTCTTGACCCTGACGAAGACCGTCGATGTGGAAGCCGCGGGGATGCAGGAAACGATCGGGAAGGTTGTCAGGCTCGCGGCCAGTGGTCAGGACTCCGAGGCCGCGAATCTTTACCTTGCAACGGCGCTCGCGAAGATTGACAAGGTGGCAAAGACTTTCGAGGACCTGAAGAAGGCGACCACGGACGAGGTCAAGGAGAGCCAAGACAAGTCCCAGAGTCTCCTGGTTACCATCCGCCGCGTTCTCATCGCGGTGGGGCTTCTCGTGGTCGGCGTTTCGATCTTCTTCGGCGTGTCCATCACGCGATCGATTTCCGGCCCCATCAACATGACGGTGAAGACCCTGGCCGAAGTTGCCCAGGGCAACTTGAAGGCCGAGATATCCCCCGATCTTGTGGCCCGGAAAGACGAGGCCGGTGATTTGGCGCGCAGCACGCAGGAGCTGACCAAGAACCTGCGTTCCATGATCGGCGAGGTCGGCAGCGGCGCCGACACCCTGACCATGGCCTCCACCGAAATGACCACCATCGCCGATGGATTGACGACTGGGAGCAAGGAAGTGGCGGGGCTGGCCAACACGGTGGCGGCCGCGGCCGAAGAGTCCAGCGCCAACACCATGTCCGTGGCCGCGGCCATGGAGCAGACCACCACCAATCTGACCTCCGTCGCCAGTGCCACCGAGGAGATGAGTGCGACAGTGGGGGAAATCGCCTCCAATGCGGAAAAGGCGCGCTCCATCAGCGGCGAGGCCACGGAGCAGGCCCGGGCCATCTCGGCCATGATGAAGGAGCTGGGACGGGCGGCGCAGGACATCGGCAAGGTCACCGAGACCATCACCAGCATTTCGGCGCAGACCAACCTCTTGGCTCTCAACGCCACCATCGAAGCCGCTCGCGCGGGCGCGGCGGGCAAGGGGTTCGCGGTGGTGGCCAACGAGATCAAGGAGCTGGCCCAGCAAACCGCCACGGCGACCGAGGATATCAAGAGCAAGATCTCGGGTATCCAGGCCTCCACCGGCAGTGCCATGGGCGACATCGAGAAGATCGCCCACGTGATCAAGGAGGTCGGCGAGATCGTGGCCTCCATCGCGGCGGCCATCGAGGAGCAGTCGACGGTTACCAAGGACGTAGCCACCAACATCGCCCAGGCCAGCATAGGCGTGAAGGACGCGAACGAACGGGTCTCGCAGACCGCGGGCGTATCGCAAAACATCGCCAAGGACATCGCGAACGTGAACACCACGGTGGCGACCCTGGTCAGCGGCTCCGAGCAGGTCCGCGCCGGCGGTTCGGAGCTCACGGGACTGGCCCAGCAACTCAAAGAGCGCGTGGCCCAGTTCAAGATCTGAGGCAGGCGTGTCATGGCTGCGCTGGCTACGCAAGATCGTCCAATGCTGGTCACCACCTTCCTGGTGTCGGGCTCGCTTTTCGGCATGGACACGTCCATGGTTCAGGAGGTCGTGCGCTTGACCGCCGTGACCCCGGTCCACCACGCGGCATCCTGCGTGGTCGGCGTCATGAACCTGCGCGGCCACATCTCGACGGTCATCGATTTGTCGGCGCGGCTGGGCCTCGGGCACGCGGATCTTTCGGGCGACAAGCGCATCATCATCGTGGAATGGTCGGGCGAGCGCGTCGGACTGGTGGTGGACACCATGGAGGACGTTTTGACGGTGGACCGCGAAGCCATCGGACCGGCACCCGAGAACGTGCGCTCGGCCCAGAGCCATCGCATGCTCGGTGTGTTCCGCAATGGCGACCGGATCGTGGCCATGCTGGATCTGGACAAGGTGCTTTCCCTCGAAGGCGACAACGAAAAGGGCGCGCCCAGTCCAGCGTGAGGCGCGGCCATGCGAGACGGGAACGCGCTCGGCATGCGCCGGCAACGCTGAGGGAAAGGACGGATGGCGCTTCGAGTCCTGGTTGCGGATGATTCCTCGGTGTTTCGGCGAGCCATCACCGAGGCGCTGGCGAGTATTCCCGATGTGGAGGTCGTGGGCAGCGCCCCGAACGGCAAGATCGCGCTGCAGAAGGTGCTCGATCTCAAGCCCGATCTTCTGACTCTCGACATGGAGATGCCGGAAATGGACGGGTTGGCTGTCCTCGAAGCGCTCAAGCAGGCGGGTAGCACGACCTCGGTCATGGTCATCAGCGCGGTGACCTTGCGTGGCGGGCAGCTCACCATGCAGGCCCTGGACAAGGGCGCCTTCGACTTCCTGACCAAGCCCCAGGGCAAGGACGCCGCAGAGAGTAAGGTCATGATGGTGCGCGAGCTGGCGCCGCGGCTACGGGCGCTCGCGCACAGGCGGCAGATCCGCAACATTCTTCGCCCCGGTGCAGCCGGCGTTGCTCCGCCCATGCCGTCGACCTTGGCGACACCGGTCGCCGGTGCCCGCTCCGTCCGGGAGGGCTCCACCCGTGTCCTCGCGGCGACGCCGGAAATGGTCTTAATCGGCGTGTCGACGGGCGGTCCGGCCGCGCTCGCGCGTCTGCTGCCCCTTCTACCCAAGGATTTCGGCGTGCCGGTGGCCGTGGTTCAGCACATGCCCCCCATCTTCACGCAGTCGCTGGCCGAGAGCCTGTCCGGCAAGTGCAGTCTGCGTGTGCGCGAGGCCGCCGACGGAGACAAGCTGGAGCCGGGGCTGGTGCTGCTCGCGCCGGGGGGGCGGCATATGCGCCTTGCCGCCTGCCCAGGCGCTCTTGCGCGCGCCCAGATCACCGACGATCCACCCGAGAACAATTGCCGGCCCGCCGTCGACTATCTGTTTCGATCAGCCGCCAACAACTTTCCCGGACGGGCCATGGCGGTCATCCTGACGGGCATGGGTAGCGACGGCACCCTGGGATTGCGTTTGCTCAAGCGGCACGGTTGCTTCACCATCGCCCAGGACGAAACGTCCTCGGTCGTCTTCGGCATGCCCAAGGCGGCCATCGAGGCTGGCGTGGTCGATCTCGTCCTGCCCCTGGACGCCATCGCGGCCCGGATTCTGGCCGCGGTCAAGGGGCGAGGGTCGTGAACCGGCTGGACAGCAACGAGTTTCGCCTGTGGGCCGACTATGTCTACGCGATCACGCGCATCGCGCTCGACGCCAGCAAGGGCTACCTGATCGAGACGCGCCTTGCGTCGCTGGCGCGCGAGACCGGCAGCCAGTCCTTCAAGGAGTTGCTCGCCAAGGTGACCGCGGACGGCTCGGGCGCACTCAAGCGCAAGGTCATCGGCGCCATCACCACGAACGAAACTTCCTTCTTCCGCGACACGTCGCCTTTCGAAATGTTGCGCCACAAGATCCTGCCCGATCTGGTGGACGCGCGAAGGCGACAGCTCGGCAAGGAGCGCGCGCTGACCCTGCGCATCTGGAGCGCGGCGTGCTCGACCGGGCAGGAGGTCTACAGCACGGCCATCGTGTGCAAGGAGACCCTGCCCGACGCGAATAAATACGACGTACGCATCCTCGGAACGGACATCTCCGACAAGGTGATCGCGCAGGCCAGCGCCGGCAAGTACACCAAGCTGGAAATCGATCGTGGCTTTCCGCCGGAAAAAGTGGCGGCGTATTTCCAACCCGATGGCTCCGATTTCAAGGTGCGGGATTCCATCCGCGCCTTGTCCAGCTTCAAGAGCATCAATCTGCTCGAGCCGCTCGCCTTCCCGTATAGGTTCGATGTCATCTTCTGTCGCAATGTGGCCATCTATTTTTCCGAGCCCGACAAGCGACGTCTCTACGATGGCCTTGCGCGCGTTCTGGCCCCCGACGGCTATCTCATCATCGGGTCGACCGAATCCCTGACCGGCATCTGCTCGCGCTTCGAGCCCAAGCGCCATTTGCGGTCGATCTTCTACCAGCTCGTGCCGGGCACGCCTTGAGTCTCGGACTCCATGGGCCTGCTTCCCCTTGACTCTGCTGTAACGCGCCGCTAGCCTTCGACATCTTAGGTCTGCCCAGCAGCGTCGCTGGTGAAAGGGTAATAGCGCATGGCTTCGATTTCGCACCGTCAGGGGGATACGTCGAATATTGGCAACCAGGTAGATCTCGAGTTGGGAGGGGCTTCGATGACAGCCCTCGCAAGTCTCCTTTTTGCGGCAGCACTGTTCGTGCCGGTGCTCCAAGGGTGCGGCGGATCCAGCGGCGGCGCGGCAAAGACGCCGGCCTGCGTCCGCGCGAGCGACTGCACCGGGACCCTGGTGTGCGTTCAGAACTTCTGCGTTCAGCCGTGCAGTACGTCTAAGGATTGCTCGAGTGGTGAGCGGTGCATTAAGGCGACAGGAGGCAATAGCTGTCAGCCCCCTGAAAAGAAGACCTGCGCCTATACACAGCGACTGCACGACTCCTCTCGTTTGCGGCGTGGACTTGCAGTGCCGAAACCAGTGCCAGACCGATGTGGACTGTCCCGGCGGGGTAGTGCACGTCCATTAGCAAGTTTTGCGCCGATCCGAACATCGAGTCCGAATTACGATCCCACGACCAACGACTTCAAGGTGGGCGTCGACGGCGGTGGCGGCGCAGTAGATGCGGGTACGGCTCTCGACGCGCCCTCGACTATCCCCGATACCAGCATCGCGGGGCAAGAGGCGGGGCACCCGGATGTCGGGGTGACTCCGATCGATTCGTCCGTGGTCGACATGCCGGCCGCGCCTGATACGGCGGGCGTTGTCGACGTCTCGCCCAATTTCGACGGCCCGCCCCTGATCGTGGACGGCGTGGTCGTGACGCCCAGCCCCTCGGTTCGCCAAGGACAGATCAATGTCACCCTGACCATCACCCGGGCTGCGGGCGGCTTGGCCAGTGCGGGATCCTTCGATATGGGAGACCTGACCGTCCGCGCACAGAGCGGCAGCACGGATACGTCCTTGGTGCTCAAGGTTTCCGTTCCCCACGGAGCGCCGCTCGGTAAGCGAACCTTGAGGTTCGCCACCAACACGGGCGTGGTGACGGCCGCCGACGTCGTGGAGGTCACCGCCATTACCTCGGGACCTACGGGGGTTGACACCAACGCCGGATCAGCCGCCTCGCCATTCCTCACGCTCAAGCAAGCCGTCCTGGTCGCGGACGTGGGCGACACCGTCCACCTGATGGACGGTACCTACAACGCCAAGGGCGGCGAGACCTGGGGCTATGTCATTCCCAACAACCTGACCATCGTCGGCGACTCTACGGCCGGAACCGTCATTGATGGCGTCGGCGCGACCAATAATCCGAATGGAATCAATGCCTCGACGGCAGTCACGCTGCAAACGCTTACCCTCCAGCATTTTTACTACGGCATCGATATGCAAAAGCCTTCGAGTATGGTGACGATGCAAGACGTAGTTTTGGGCGGAAATTCAAGCAACGCGATCTACGTCGAGCAGGCGGCGACCGGTTCCACGGTGAACGTCCTGGGCAAGAATGGCCTGATCGATCAGCCGGGGCAGACCGCGATTAGCGTCTACAATGCACCCAACGTGACCGTGAACATTACCGACGCGACTGTGCAGGGTGGCAGTTACGTCGTGTATTTCGGCTACGATTGTTCGGCAGGGAAACTGAATGTCTCGGGTGGAACCATCAAGCAGTTGGCGAACTCCAACGCAATCTACATGGGCATCAGTTCAAATGCAGTAGGTACTGCGGCTGTGCTCGACACGGCCACCATCGTCGGGAATATCACCGACAGCGACGCCAAGGGCAGCATGACCATCACAGGGTCGAATATTGCGCAGAAGTCCGGCAATGGAATCGACTTCTCGGGGCTCGTCCTGACCATGGCGAACACCACGCTGACCATGACCGCCGCCAACAGCGGGATCAACCTTTCCGGAACCCAGGCCACCATGTCGCTGACCGGCGTCACGGTGACCGGCGGTGGTTATGGTATCCAGCAGGGCGGTACCGGCAGCAGTGCGAAACTCCGCGGGACCACCATCACTGGCACGACCTACGACGCCTACTATTTGACTGCGGGCGACCTCGACCTGGGTACCGCAACCGAATCCGGGGACAACGTGATTGGAGCGCCTACCAGCACCTCGTACTGGTGCCTCGATATCTACCGTCCCCAAGGGGCCAGCGCGGGAAATCCAGTCACCTGTAGCGGTACGACACTGAATAGCCGGGCGCCAAGCCCAGGCACGATTGACGCTTCCGCCGGGGCGGTCAGCCTCCAGCCGCAATTTTACTACATCGCGACGGGAAACAAGCTGATCTTCTATTAGATTGGGGCAGGGCACCGCCTGATACATGAAAACGAGGGACGACGGGTCGGAATCAATCCTGGGCAAGACCGCGCCAGGGCCCGCCCCGGCGCTGGTCTCGGGCGGCGATCTGTCGTCGGGTTACGTTGTCGGCGAGTATCGCGTCGAACGGGTGATTGGCCGCGGAGGCATGGGGGTCGTGTATTCGGGCGTGCAGCCCGTCATCGAGAAACGGGTGGCGATCAAGGTGCTCAACTCGGAGCTCTCGGCAGATCCGGCGCTGGTACGGCGATTCCTGGACGAGGCTCGCGCGGTGAACCGCATTCGCCACCCCAACATCATCGACATCTTCTCCTTCGGCCAGCTTGCGGACAGCCGGCAGTACTTCGTCATGGAGTACCTCGAAGGACACACCCTCGCCGACCGTCTGCAAAGCGGGGATCTTCCCATCGAGCAACTACCGCCGCTGCTGGCTCAGATTTGCGATGCCCTCGATGCGGCCCACAGCGAGCACATCGTGCACCGCGATCTCAAGCCCGAGAACATCTGGATCGTCGAGCCGCGCCGTGGGCGCATGTTCGCCAAGCTCCTGGACTTCGGTATCGCCAAGCTGCTTGCCACCGGAGAGCAGACCACCACGCAAGCGGGCGTGCTCATGGGGACGCCCCAGTACATGTCTCCCGAGCAGTGCCACGGCCGCGCCGTCGATCACCGCACCGATATCTACGCCATGGGCGTGCTCCTGTACCAAATGTACACCGGCAAGCTCCCTTTTCGCGGCGAGGGCTTCGCGGAGATCCTGACCAAGCAACTCACCCAGATCCCCGAGCGACCCTCGACGGAGGCCTCGATTCCCCAGGCCCTGGATGCGCTCATCATGCGCTGCCTGGCCAAGGATCCGGGCGAAAGGCCGCAAAGCGCGCGCGAGCTCGGTGAGCAGCTGTCCCAGATCCTCATCCCTCGAACCGCGCCCCTGTTGCCGACGGTCCAAGCGCCCACCACCACGACCACCTTGCGTGGCTCGGCCCAGGCGGCCGAAGGCTCCGCGCCCGCGCCATCGGCGCCGACTCGACGCTGGGCTTTCGTGGTCGTGCTGGTCTTGGTCGGGGCGCTGAGCGCCCTTGGGGCTGCGCGATTGGCAGGTCGGGGACGCACGGTTCCACCCAAGGCGACCCGACCGGGGCTTTCCGCGCACGACGAAGTCAAAGTCGCGGCCGTGCCGGCTGCGACGCCAGGAACGGCAGAATTGGCAGGATTGGCAGGATTGGCAGGATTGAATAGACCGGATGCCTCGCCGGACGCGGTGTCGCCGCCGCTACCCGCGCAGGAGTCCGCAAGGAAGACGACCGAGCCGGCGGAGGCGAAACGATCTAGAATCA
Organism: uncultured delta proteobacterium; assembly: GCA_963824555.1. Taxonomy (GTDB): domain Bacteria; phylum Myxococcota_A; class Polyangia; order Fen-1088; family Fen-1088; genus Fen-1118. The sequence goes on from CAWGPW010000032.1 coordinate 48,149, forward strand.
CGGGCAAACCGGGGAGGCGAGAGGCTTCTCGGACGCCGGGCTCCTCGCGTTCTTCCAGCGGCGGTCTCGTGACTGACAACCCATTTCGATAGGTGACATCGTGACACGAAAGAGAGCATGGTTGCGTGCGCTGGCGTGCGGGCGCGCAGGGTGGTTGCTTGGTGTCTCGTCGTGCGTGCTGGGGTTGGCCAGCGCCGAGACGGCTTCGGCCGCTCCCGCCACGACCCCCGCGCCCTCGGTCCAGCCCACGCCGGCCATCAAAGCGGAAGCCCGCGACCGCTTCGACCGCGGCGTGCGACTCTTCCAAAAGGGCGACAATGCGAGCGCGCTGGCTGAATTCAAGCGCGTGAACGAGCTCATCCCGAACCCTCTGGTCCAGTACAACATGGGGCTGGTCTACGCCGCCATGAACCGACCGGTCGAGGCGGTCGACGCGCTCGAGGCGTTCCTGGCGCAGGCCAATGCGGCCGAGCGCGCGCAACGGCGCCATGCCACGGAGGTTCGCGACGAGCAGTCGACCCGCATCGCGCGTCTGATGGTCAAGACCGAGATGCCCGCCACCGTGGACATCGATGGGGTCGACGTGGGACGCACGCCACTTGCACAGCCAATCCGGGTGTCCAGCGGTGCCCACGTGGTGGGCGCGCAGGCGCCCGGCTTTTTGCCCAGTCGCAAGGAGGTCACGCTGGCGGGACAGGTCACCGAGACCTTGGTGTTGACCCTGTTGCCAGCGGCGAGCCGGATGGCGCAGCTTTCGGTCACCAGCTCGCCCGTTGGCGCCGATGTGGTGGTGAACGGTCAGCGCGTCGGGCAAACGCCCCTGCCTGCGAGCGTGGCCGTCGCGCCAGGCACTGTTCGCGTAGAGCTGATTCGGCCTGGCTATCTTCGCGCCGGGCGCACCGTGGAGCTTGGGGATGGCGCACGCAGCGAGCTCGCATTTACCCTGGCAGAGGATCCGTCGGCGCCACCGGCGAGCAGGGGCGTGCTGCGCCTGTCCATCAGCGAGCCAGACGTCGAGGTCAGTATCGACGGTATCCCGCGCAGACTGAGCGCCAGTGGCCTGTTTCTGCCCATTGGTCAACACGACTTGAAGATAGCCGGCGCCGGCTTCGAGCCTTACGAGCGCGCCGTGAATATCACCGCCGACAGGGAGGTGCCTCTCGCCGCGTCTTTGACGCCGACACCTGAAACTCGCGCGCGCTACGAAAGCGGCATCAGGACCCGCAAGGCAGTTGGTTGGACGGTGCTGGGGGTCGGAGCGGCCCTGGCCGTCGCGGGCGGGGTGTACGGCGCGACCAAGCTCAAGGATGTTACGGACGCCAGAAATCAGCTCAACACGGTTCTTGCCGCCGAGGCTGACGCGAACAATCCGTGCTACGCGAAGGGGGGCGACTACGGCCTGCGCCAATGTGCCGCGGTGAAATCGAACGCCCAAAGCAACGTCGACAGCGCAGTCCTTCGGCGCAATCTCGGATTCATCGGAGCCGGCGTGGGCGTGGTCGCGGCTGGGCTCGGCACCTACCTTCTCCTGAGCTCGGGCGATCCCAACCGCTATCGCAAGAACGTCGGCGTGGCCCTGACCGATGGCGCGGTGTGGGCCGACGGGCAGGGGGGCGGCTTGTTGCTGCTCGGTCGCTACTGATCGCCAGGCGGTCCGACTCAAGATCCGTGCCCGATCTGACGCATTTACAGTCAGATATGCACCTGGATCCGCATCGCGGGGCCGGCTCGGCGAGCATGCAAGCCCAGCCTTGCGAGCCGCGGATCCACGTGTACGAGACTGGCCCCCATGAAACTGGCTGAGCAGCTGGAAATGATCCTCGAGAATCGCATCGCGCAGGACAACCTGACGCTGCCGCTGCTGCCCGCCATCGTAACCAAGGCCAACGAGGTGGTTCGCAGGGCCGATGCGACGGTGAAGGATCTGGTGTCCACCATCGAGCTCGATCCGATTCTTGCCGCCGTGGTGTTGCGCCTGGGCGCCGCCGCCGGTAGCCGCACCCTGGAACAGTCCGTGTCCAAGTTGGGCGCGCAGAAGGTTCGCTCGGTCCTGGCCGAGACCGCAGCCCATCGGGTGACCGAGTCTCGCGACGCCAAGACTGCGGAGGCGACGCGAATGCTTTGGGATCACGCGCGCGCGGTGGCCATTTTGGCCCAGAACGTGGCCATCTTGGCCGGCGTCGAGGAGCCCGAGGTTTGTTTCGTCGCGGGGTTGCTGCACGACATCGGCAAGCCGGTGGTCGCGACCATGCTGCTCGAAGCTGAGTCCCAGATCGCACAACGAAACCCGAAGCTGTGGAGCATCGACGGGGACGCCTGGGTCGGCGTGGTGGAACGCACCCACCGCAAGATCGCGATGGACTTGGCCAAGAAGTGGCAATTCCCGGAAGAAGTTCAAAACGCGGTCTTGGAATTTTCCGACTACGACGCGGCCAATCGGCAGTCCATCGCCAACGCCGTTCATTTTGCCAACGCCTTGGCCAAGCAGATGGGGATTGTCTTGGGCCAGATCTCGGCCGACGACAACGATGCGCTGGTCATGGTGGGACGATCGTTGCTCGGGCTCGACGACGAGGCGGTGGCGCGGGTGGCCGCGGATGCCAAAGCGCGTTGTCGGTTGACCTATGAAAATCCGGCATTCGTGTGTTAGGCAAGGTCAAACCGAGACACGGGTAGTCCTTTTTCACCCAGACCAAGGAGAAACGACAACATGAAGACGCTCTTTTCGATCCTGATGGCAGTGGCTTTCGTCGCCGGGACAGCGGGCACGGTTCGCGCGGACGGCGCCGAAATGTTCGGCCACAAGTGCGCTGGCTGCCACGGCAAGGACGGCAAGGCCCAGACCTCCATGGGCAAGAAGCTCGGCATCAAGGATTTGACCGAGGCCAAGGTTCAGGCAGCGTCGAGCGACGCGCAGTGGGAGAAAATCATCCTCGAAGGCGTGAAGGCAGACGGCAAGAACGTCATGCCGGCGTTCAAGATTTCGCAGGCAGAAGCCAAGGATCTCGTGAAGACCATCCGGGGCCTCAAGAAGTAGAATCGATTTCCCGCCAGGCGTCTCGCCCGAGCGTGACAGCCTTCGTGCTGGCGTCTAAAGGGAGCTTGCGCCCGTCGTGACACTTGCGGTGGTGAAATCAATGCTGCCAGTGCCACCCCCTGCCTCGACAAGAATCGTGGCTTGGTCCAACTTCCCCAAGGTCATGCCCGCGTCGTTCCATGCCTTGAAGTGCTCGGAAATGGATATTTGCCCGCACTGGCGAGCCGTCTGCCGGACACTGTAGAACTGCGTCCAACTCGAGACGCCAGAGCACAATGAGCTGCCGGTTCCGGACACAGGTCGTGAATACAAGATGTACATGCCCCCATCGATGTTGGCGTTGCCCTTGTTGGTAGCACTGCCTGGATTGACCGGCATCACGCTATACGAGTCTTCGACGATGTAGTATTCGACGCACGGGCTTACTGACCACCCGTAGACTCCAATGTAGGAGTAGCTGCCGCCGGTTCCCGTCTTGTTCTCGGCGAATTGTGCGGTGATCGCTCCGTATTGGTCCCGCGTTTGGGTGTCGTTCCATTTCAGGCCGAGACGGGCCAGGAAATCGCCCGAATTGTTCCAAGATGCACTAAACGCAGGCGTGCTATAGGTGGTAATGCTTCCCGAGCTTGCATTCGACCAGAGGTACCAGGTGAGGCCGGCCGCAGTACCTTGATTGTTCCCCGTGTGCTGCGTGCCGCCGGTCAAGGGGGCCTGGGGTGGACAGGCGACTGGCGTGCCACCCGCACCGGCTGCGCCACCGGTTGCCATGCTCCCGCCGAATGGGACGATGCCACCCGTGCCGGGCGTACCCCCTACGCCGACGATGATGCCTCCCGTTCCAGGCGCGCCACCCGTGCGTAGGCCTCCGCCTGTTCCGGCAGGCCACCCGTGCCCAGGACTCCGCCGGTTTCCGGCAGGCCACCCGTCCCCAGGACTCCGCCCAAACCGGGCAACCCGCCGGTTCCCTGTGCCGCCCCTGAGCCTGGCAGGTGGCCGCCCGTGCCTGGCAAACCGCCAACTCCGGCCGCGCCTCCGAAGCCGGGTGCTCCGCCTGATCCGGGGCTTCCGCCGCCGCTTGCGATAGCACCGTCGTTGCCGAATGCGCCACCGCTCCCGGTCGGGCTATCGCTGGACGCGCCATCGGGGCCTTGCGAACCACCACTGCCACCATCGAGCGGTACGGTGCCGAGCGCTAGCAGCTCCACATCTTGATAAGCCACTTGGCCGGTCACGGCCTCGACTGTGCCCTGCCACGGGGCGGTGACAGGCGAATCTGCCATGCCCTGAACGGCGATGCTCTTGCTGCCGGCGCTGGTCTCGATGCCAAGGCTCCAGGTCGAGGTGGTTGCCACATCATAGGATTGCGTGCGTCCATCGACGGTCACCTGGAGCGCGACGATGGCAGCCCAATCCACGTTCGCTGCGGTCGAAACGTTGAGGATGATACCGGCCTTCTTGGACGAGCCGCACGAGGCGCCCGCGCTGGCCATCATCGCCACGGACAAACCCAAACCGACGATTCCCAGTTGCTTGCGCAAGGCTAGTACTCCTTCGTGCCGAGCGTGGAGCTGGGCATCTTCAGATTGTCTCCGCGACCGCTCAGCAAGACGGCCGTGACCACGGCACCCGCTACCACCACACCGGTGGCTACCCAGAACGGCCAGCGCTTGTAGAAAGGCGCGGATGTGGGCGGCGCGGACGCGGGCGCGGTCACGAGCACATTGCTTTCGTTTGATTGCGGCGCGACGACCCTCGCTGCACCCACGCCAGGAGCGGGTGATGGGGCGGCCGGGGTTGGCGGAGGAGGCGTGACGGTCGGTGCGGGGGTCGTGATCGGTGCGGGCGCGGGCGCCGGCGCAGGTGCTACGGCCGGCGCCACCGGAGCTGCCGGCGCGACGACGGTGCGCCTTTCCTCGAGCTCGGCGCAGCTTGCCCTCGGCCAAGGCACGCTGCTCACCGCGAGGATTTGAGCGAAGATAGGAGCGGTACGCGGTGATAGCTTTGTCGGTATCGCCCGCAAGCCGGAACGATTGGGCGACGTTGAAGAGCAGATTGGGGTCGAGCGTCTGCAGGTAGGCAGCTTCATAGTCCCGTGCTGCCTCGACATACTGGCCGAGGTTGTATTCACCGGTCGCCTTTCTTACCTGGGCCTTGACCTCCTCGTTTGGCGGATTGGCCGCCCAGACGTTCGCAGAAAGAAAGAACATCAGCGTGAACGAGGCAAGGTGGCGCATAGCGGCGCCATTATATCACCCCTTCCCCTGCCAAACGGCATCGCACGACAAGGCCGCGACATCGCTCAGCGGCCGCTCGGCGGCTTGTGGAAGTCTGGCAAGCCGAACGACGACAGCTATTCCAGCAGGAAGTTGCCCTCGGCGAGGATCTTCTCATCGGAGCCAATACCTTGCACCACGCGTACCAAGTACGTGTGTCGAGGCTGGAATCCGTCTTCGGACGAGAAGATCAACCGCATACCCAGATCCTTCACGGGCGAACCATCGACTTTCCAGACAGCGGTTGCTTCTTTCTTCGCCATGCCTTCCGGATCCGAGTAGTCCATCACCGCCACGATGATGGGATCTGCCGTTGTTCGTGCCCGAAATCGGGCAATCATCTCGACTCGCCAAGTATCGGTCTCAGACATCGAGTCCGTTCCCGCGAGCGTCGCAACCTGCGTCCCGCGGGCAAGCGTCGTGACGATGCCCACGGTGGGATTCACGTCGATCCCGGCCACCGTACTTCCGCCATTGGCAAATAGGCACACACTGCCCACCCGCGGGCAATCCTTCTTGTGCTCACTCGAAACCAGGAAGACCTCGGGTTGAATGTTCAGGTCTTCGACGCTGGCAAGCTCGCCATCGTCGTCGGCCGCCAGTGCAAGCTGCGGCAAGGACACCGCCCCTACGAAGCCAAGAGAAACGAAAAATGAAAGATTCTTGAGCATAGTCTATCTCCGTCCAAAAAATGCATAGGTACCTTCAACCACTTTGGATGCGGCAACGGTGTACGCGATTCCCGGCCGAGGGACAAGTAACCTTTCCGCAACACGGATGTCACGATGGGGTGATTGCGCCCAAAGGGGGCTTGCTCAGGAGGCAGGCGCCGGATCTCGGCACGCGGGCGGGATTGCGCGGCCAAGCGATGGGCTTCGCGCCAAGCGCCGAGCGCAGCAGCCGGACGATGCATGCGCGGGATCCCGCTAGCTGCCCAGCGCGCGCCGAGCATCGTGGGCGGTCGCCTTCTTGCCGCTCTTGGGGGCATTGTCGAGAATGAAGTAGTCGACGCCCATGGTGCCGCAGGCTTCCTCGTTGCGGTGGAAGGTCCAATGCACGTAGACCTTGCCATTGCCCGAGAGGATGGCGGACGGAGGCTCGGGGAACGGAGCCGCGCTGTAGACCGAGTTGATGGCCGCGATGTCGTAACCGGTCAGTCCCGAGGTGCGGACCATGGCCACCTTGTCGATGTTCCCCTTGCCGTCGAGCACGATCTCCAGCTTGGCCACCAGATGAGGGTCGTCCATGCGACTTGCCTTGAAGGACCGGTCCATCTGGCTCAAGAAGCCGAAGGCCCACTGTTCGTGGATGCGGCGGTGCATGCGGGTGATGAATTGCGCGAAGGGCGCCGCCCGCGTGTTCAGCTCGGTGGTGTTGCCGGGATTGACCTCGGGGATGAAGTTCTCCAGCGCGGACAACACCCGTGCCTGCCGCTCGGCAAACCGCCCCTTGCGCTTGGACCGTTCTTGCTTGGCAAAGGCCGCCGCTGCGGTGGCGTCGTCGCCAAAGGCCGATTCGTACTGGCGGCGTGACAGCTGCAACCGTTCGGCCTCGCTGCCGCCCCTCGGCCCACGCGAGCCGCCGCCGGCATCGTCGGGCACGACTTGCCAGCCGTCGGGCGAACGCTCGACCAGCTCGCGCTGGGACTTGGTCGCGTCCGAGCCCGGCCCGCGCATCGACAAGGGCGACGACCCACCCTGCGGCATGCTCGACTCGGCGGTCGCTTGCTTGCGAGACTCGTGCCCGGGCTGCGCCTCCTGATCGTCTAGATGACCAATCTTGTCCTCGTTGTCGGAGGGTTGGCTCTGCTTGCCCTGCTGCTCCTTGTCCAGGTTGGTCTCGCGCGCCCGGGTTTCGTGCTCGGTGCGATTGTTCTTTTGTGCCAGGTACTTCGCGTCCTTGGGCGCCTCCACCTCTTTGCCCAGGTCCAGCTCGACGATCTTCTGGTGCAGCTTCTCGGGCGGTGGTGCGACCGGTTTCGCTTCGACCTTCGCTTCCGGCTTGGGCGGAACCGGCGCCGGAGTAGGCAGCGGCATCGGGATCTCGGGTTCGCGCTGCGGCTCGTGCTTCTGCCGGGCTGGCTGCCGAACCTGCTCGGGCTTCCCGGAGGATGGGGGCTTCGCCTTGCGCTCGGGCTTCGGCAGGTCTTCGATGGAGGGCAGGTCGGGTGGCAGGTCCTCGTCCTTGACCGATTCGAAGCTGAGGTCGATCTCGTTGTTGTCTGACCTGCCCAACCAGAACACCGCGATGAGGAATGGCACCAGGATCTGCGCATGCAGGATGATGGACAGCAGCAGCCCGCGGCCGATTCGGCCATTTCCTACTGTCCTGCGTTGCCTTTCCATCCGGCGGCCAGGGTTATAGCCCGAATTACCTCTGCGGATTCCGGCGACCTCGACCTGGGACCGGCCGTCTTCGCACGCGCTACGCGGTTCCCGCACTCTGCCGCAGGGCGAGGCCGGAATCGGACAGCGCGAAGACGACCACCTCGCGGGTGATGGGGTGCTGGAACAACTTGGCGGCCAGCAGGTTGCCGGGACCCATGCCCAGCTCCCGGTCGGTGCGAATCGCTTGCATCAAGGTCGCGGTCAAGTCGCCGGTCACCACATAGGCGGCGCGCAGTCCGGCGACGCGAACGGCCTGGCGCAAGGCCGAGGTGTCCGCCCGCGCGCGCATGCGCTGGGCGATCTCCTCCAGCGCGCGTTTGACCTTGCGGCCCGCCACCTTGGCAATGCGGCCTCGCCACGCGGACGCGGCTATCTCGGCGTTCGACGATAACTCGCCTTGCCCCCAGAGCTCGGAACCGGCACGCAAGGCCCCGAACAAGATGCCGTCCACATCGTCGCCCGCGGTTTGTTCCATCCAGGGAACGTCCAGCGCCACGTAGGTCAAGAGGCGCGCCAGATCCGCCGCCTGGTCGATTTCGGGAAGATCGCCGAAGCCGCGAGGCAGGACCAGAGCCGGCGGGTCACCGGGCAAGAGGCGCGGGATCGCCGTCCCGGTGGCGTCCACATGGAGATCGAAGCGAAGATCGCCGAAGGCCCTGGCCACCCGATCCGCCAGTGCCCGCACGGGGTGCGAGGCACGCGAGGTGAGGCGGTCGCGCGAGGACACGCCAAAGGTCTCGGGATCTTGGTGGATCAACTTGGAAACGGTGTCGCACAACAAGGCCGCGACGTCGATCAGCGGTCTCTGGGCCTCGTCGTCGATGAGCGACGCGAGCACGATGTCGTGCGGGAGGGATGCCGGATTGGGTGCGCTCATGGGCATGGTCTGCGAGCGGGACAGGTTGTCCGCGTTGCCGCCAAGAGGGGGCTTGCTCAGGAAGCTGAGGAGCTCGTCGGCCACCCTGGCGGTGCCTGTCTGCTGCGCTTGCCGACTGGTGTGCGACAGGATGGCGAGAATGCCCATCACTTGCTCGCTGCTTGGCGAGGCACGACCGAGATCGCCCAGCGCGCCGGTGATCTCTCGCGTGGCTTCGTCGTGGGCGCTCCCGTGCGCATCCACCAAGGCTTGGTAGATCTCGACGCGGCTCGGGGCGAGTCTCAGGGCTTCGTGCAAACGCGCCAGGCCCTCGTGGGGTTGGCCGAGCAGGGTGGCTTCGACCTTGCCGAGAGCCGCCAGCCATTCGGGCCGGCGGGGACGGCCGCTCGCTTCGGCAAGGGACATGGCCTTGGTGATGGCTTGGGCCACGCGTTCCCCAGCCTCGTGATCGGTTCCGAACAGGGAGCACAGGTTATCGAGCGCGAGGGTGTTCTCACTGCTCAGGGCGACGGCTTGGATGAGCACGCGCTCCGCGCTCGCCTCGTCGCCCAGGGCCCGGTACACGGCGCCCAGGCGGGCGACGATGTCGCCGCTGGCAGTCCCGACTTGTTCCGCGAGTTTTTCCGCCTCCGAGGCTTCGCGGCGTGCGGTGTCCCGGAACGCGGGTACGCGCACGTGCACCTCGGCCAGGGCGATGGCGGCGCGCAGGCGTTCGAGCGGATCGCGTGAAATGCCGAGAGCACTGCTGGCCGCCTCCACGGCTTCGGCCTGCAGGCCGAGAGCGTTGCTGATATCGGCGAGCGCGAGCAAGTTGCCCACGTGCTTGGGGGCGCGCTTACGCGCGCGGCGCAAGGCCTCGAGGGCCACGGTTTGGTCGCCCAAGTACCGAACGGCCACGTGGGCCAGCGCCGCGCCCAGCTTGGCGGCTTGATCGGGCGCCAGGGCGCGGTCGAGGGCGCCCCGCAGTGTCTCCGCCGCCTTGCCGGCGTCCAGGCCTTGCCCGACGGAGACAATCACGGCGTCCGCGGCTTGCACGGAATTGGGCTCTTCGCCGAGCGCGCGGCAGACCATGTCGAAGGCCTTGGCGGCGTCCTCGGGCCGCTTGCGATAGCCCTCGGCGGCTTCCAGCAGTCGCTCGCAGCGCGTGGCCGGATCCATTTCCAGACCGCCCAGCGCAACCGCGGCCCGCACGAAGGTCCCGGACTCGCCCAGGCGCAGGGCCAATCGGCGCGCAGCGCGAGCCGCGGCCAAGCAGTCCGGCCAACCCTCGAGGGCCATGACGAAGGCGAGCAGGGCCTCCTTTTGTGCCTGAATTCCGCCCTCGTCGCGGTGTTCGATGTGCAGGGCGGCTGCCAGATGCAAGGCGGCTCCGGCCAGCGGGTCGGGCGCCGCGCCCGCCAGGGTGCCGAGCGCGACCGCAATGACGTCGCTTGGGGTCTCGCCTTCGAAGCCAAGGCCGCTCTTTCTCAGCAAGAGCTCGTGGTAAAGGAGGTTGTCAGGGGCCAGCTTGGCCAGAAGCTCGCGCGCGGGTGTTTGCCCGTCGGGACACTTGGTCTCGCCGTATTCTTCGAGCGCGATCAGCTCGAACACACTGCCGAGCTTGGCTTCGAGGGTGCCGAAGCATTCGACTTGCTTGCGCAGGACCGCGTCCAGATCGTTCCAGCGCTCGGTCCGGCGCAGGGCGTGTTCGAGGATGCGAAGCGCGGCTGCGCCGACCACGTTGTGTTGGGCGAGATCCGCCAGGCGCTTGAGGGCCTTCGCAGGATCGCGATCTTCGGCTTGCAGGCTGGCCAGCGCCAGTTGGCCGCGCGGGTCGGCAGACTCGGTGGCATGCAGAAGGGCGAGCCGTTCGGAGCGTTTGCCCGTACGCAGGTAGGCGCGGTCCAGGCGCTCGACGATGGCGATGTCCTCGGGAATGCAGGTGCGCGCCTCGGTCAGCAGGGGAATGGCGCGTTCGGCGTCGCCAAGGCGGTCGTCGTAGATCTCGGCTGCCTCGAGCAAGAGCTCGCCGCGTTCCTCTGGAGTCGTCGTGGCCGCACCGAGCGCTGCCAATTCCTCGGCGATCGCGCGATAGTCGCCATTGGCGAGCAGGATGCGCCGGATCTCGGCACGCGGGGTGGGATTGCTCGACTCCAAGTGGTGGGCTTCGCGCCAAGCGCCGAGCGCGTCGGCCGGACGATGCATGCGCTCGTCGAGGAAGCGGGCAATTTCGGCTTGGATGGGATAGGGACTCTGACCCTTGTGTGTCTGTCCGAGCAGCAAGCGCAGTTGGGCGAGCGCCTCGGCCTGCCGGCCCGCCCGTTCGTGAATGCGAAACGCGGCCCGCAGCGCCGCGGGATCGCCGCCGGTGCGGCCGAGCACGCGTTTGAGAAGGTCGAGGGCCGTGTCGGCATCGGCGAGTTGCTTCGAGGCCACGTCCGCAGCGCGCAGGAGCAGCGAGCGCTCCAGGAAGAGGTCGTCGTGGGTCACGTCGGCCTCGAGGATCAAGGCGCGCAGAAGCTCGCGCGCATTGCCCGCGCGGGCTGCGCAACGTGCGAGTCCCAGGATCGCACTACGCCGGCTCGGCTCGTGGACCAGGATCTCGCAAAAAACGGCGAGCGCTCGGTCGGGCGCGCGCACTTCGTCTTCCCAGATGAGCGCGAGCTTTTCCAAATGGGCGATCCGGCGCTCGGTATCCGAGGCCGCCGCCGCCGCCTCGACGTAGAAATCGATGCGCGCACGCACGCGCGAAGGATCGTCGGCGTCGGTCGGCGAGGGCGGCGTTCCGGGCGTGAGCAGGCGAACGATGGCGTCGGTGGTGTCGGCGTGGCTGGGGTCGATGGCGAACGCCGAGCGCAGCGACAGCAACGCCACATCCGGGCGACCCATGTCGTGCTCGGCGATGTGGGCGGCGCGCAGGAGCAGCTCGACGCGAGCAGCCTGCGAGCCCGCGCGGGACGCATGATCCGTGAACATGGCCACGCGCTGCTCATGCCGGCCGAGGGCCGCGAGCGCCTGGTCGAGCTTGTCGCGCATGGGTTCGTCGTCCGGCTCGGCACTGAGGACATGGAGAGCGTGGATGGCCATCTCGGCGTGGCGCCCGAGCGCCTCGCAACCTTGCACCAGGCAGCGGTGCCAGTGGGCCATCTCGGCGTCGCGCGCGAAGGCGAGAACTTTGGTCCCCGTGGCAACCGCGGCCTCGAGATTGCCCATGGCTTCGTAGAGACGGACCAGCTCGCGCAGGGCCGCGCGGCGGGTCGTCGCAGCGGCGGCGTCGCTGCCCGCCGCTCGTTCGAACAGGTCGATGGCGACGGTCCTTTGGTCCAGCCGTTCCGAGGCGAGCCGACCGGCGGCATAGAGCAACCGGGCGGCGCGCGCGCCGTCGGTCTCGAGCGCGGCCTCCGCCGCCCAGGCCGCGATCAAAGCTTCGATCTGCTCGTGCAACAGAAGGTGCCGGGTGTAGGCGTCGCGGACCGGGCCGATTTGTCCGTCGAGCTCGAGCGCGGTCTCGAAGGCGGCGCGGGCCGCATCGGCGCGACCGAGTCGGTCCAAGAGTTGTCCGCGTTCGACCTCGATCCAGGCCGACAGCCTGGTGTCGGAGCGGAAGACCGCGGCCATGGTTTCGAGGTGGGCGGCCCGGGTCTCGAGCTGCAAGCCGGTCTCGGAGGCGCGCGCCGCGGTGGCGAGCGCGGTTTCGAGCCCGCGCAGCGCTCCGGGGTGGCCGGGCTGCAAGGCGAGCACCTCGCGATAGGCCTGCCAGGTGCGCTCGGACGGCGCTCCGCTCGACAGCAGCAACATCCCGAGCTCGAGCTGCCGCATGATGCGCGTGGCAGGGTCGCTGCACGCGCGCAGCTCGGCTTCGAGGAGAGCGATTGCGGGCGCGGCCGGGCGCAGCGGCGTCAGTCGGCGCGCGGCGGTCAGCGGCGCGACGAGATTCGCGGAAATGCCGTGGGCGGCACGGTACTCGATCAGCGCACCGGCCGGATCGCCCGCGATTTCGAGCAAAAGGCCGAGCTCGGTGCGGGCGCGGGCCAGAGAAGGGCGATCGCCCGAGGACGCTTGTTCGACCCGCTTGCGTTCGTCGGCGATCGCGGCATCGGGCGAGAAACTCTCCGGCTCGATGGACACGGGTGCCGGGGCGACGACGGCGGGCAGGGGGACGACCTGCAAGGTGACACGGGCGGTGACCACCGCGGGCGGCGGGACAGGTTGGACTGCCCTCCGGCTCGACATGGTGCTCGGCATGGGCGCCGAAACCGCAGGTGGCATCGACGCCGAAGATGCGGACGGCGACGTGGTGGTATCCTCTGGCGAGGGGAAAAGCCGGGAAACGCCTGGCCCGCCCACCGCTGGTCGTGTTTGCGTGGTGCGTGGCAAGGGCGGCGGAGGCGGTGCCGCGCGCGACGGCGCCGGCGGCTGCACGCCTGGAATCGAATGCGCCTGCGAAGGCCTGGCCGAGGCGGGCAGGGGCGGTGGCCGTCGCGGAGGCTGGGAAGCGGCTGGCGTGGCGGTTGAAGCGCCGGGAGGCGCCTCGCTGGCGCGCACGGGCAGCGACACCGGTGCGGGCGTCGCTTCTAGCAGTTCGAGACCGCTGTTCACCTCCTCGTCGGAGGTCGCGTCCACCGCAGCCCCCACTACCTTGGCGTCGCCCTCGTCGCTCTCGGGCTTGCTGGCAATTTCCTCGTCATGCGCACCAGTCATGGTTTTCCTTTGGCCAAGGACAGCCCTCGGGCCGCATCAGGTTTGCGCGTCGTGCGGTCTTGTCGATGAGCTCGGTTCACGGAAGGCTCAGCTTACCCTCCCCAGACCCTACGGTTGCGGAGGGACTTCAATCCGTCTCTAGGATACTCGCTCGTGACACGGCGGGAAGGGTGAAATTGCCGACGCGATTGCACCTGTCGCGAAGAACAAAGTGAACAAAAGCTGGCCCCTGGGACCACCTGAGACGGAGCTAGCTTCGGTGCTCTAGGAGCAGGTTGCGCCAGCGTCCGCCTGGCAGGCGTCCGGTACGGCTGGGCCCACCGAGGCCGAGTAGAAGTCCTTGCACAGGCAGAGTTTCGCGCAGCACAACGGTCCCTCGCCAAAGGGGATCGCGCAGGTGAATCCCTTTAAGCAGCGCGTATCATGGGGGTTGCTGAAATCGCGGGTTTGTCCGTCGCAATCGCTGTCCGAGTTGCACCGGGCAGTGCAGTAGGGGCCGGTCGTGAGCTCGTTGGATACGCCCGGCTGTACAGCGGGTTTGGTGCAAATGCGGCTCGGACAATCCGTGGCGTTCGAGTTGTAGGCGCCCTGGGCCGCGCTTATGCTCCCATCCGCCAGCAGATCGCACGTTCGACCGATGGCCTTGTCCTCGCATGCGGACGCGCCCAACAGGATGGCCAGCGCGAGCGGGGCGAAGCAAGCGAGTCGCCCGGCCGTAGTGCGAGGCCTGCGGTCTGCGGTGCTGGCGTGGTGGAACATCAAGGGACTCCTTCTGTCCGTGCGGGGGATTCGCGGGGCGATGATGGCCATAAAATACCCCGGACAAGGAATTCGAGTAAAGGAAAGCGGTCCGGCTAGCGTGTTTTGGCCAGGAGCGTCGCCGCGCCGAGAAGCATGTCCTCGGTTTCTTCCCAACCGATGCAGCTGTCGGTGATGGATACGCCGTATTTCAGCGGCACCCCCTGCATCCAAGTTTGCTTGCCGGCGAAGAGATTGCTCTCGATCATGACACCCAGGATCGCCTTTTGCCCGCTGGCGAAATTCTGCACCACCTCGGCGAAGACCGACCCCTGCTTGGTGTGATCCTTTCCGGAATTGTCGTGCGAACAATCCACCATCACCCCCCGCACCAGGCCCTCGTCGCCGACCGCCTTGGCCGCGATGGCGATGTCCTCGGGATGGTAGTTGGTCCCCGAGGCGCCGCCACGCAAGACGATATGCGCGTCCTCGTTGCCGAGGGTTTTGACCACCGCCGAGATGCCGTCGGAGTTGATGCCCAGAAAAGCGTGGGCGTGGCGGGCCGACAGCATGGCGTTGATGGCGTTTTGTAGCGCGCCGTCGGTGCTGTTCTTGAAGCCGACGGGCATGGACAATCCGCTGGCCATTTGTCGGTGGACCTGGCTTTCCGTCGTGCGTGCGCCGATGGCGGCCCACGAGACCATGTCGGAGAGATAGTGCGGGACAACCGTGTCCAGGAACTCCGTCGCGCACGGCAGGCCGAGGGTGGCAATGCGCAGCAGGACCTTGCGCGCCAGGGTCAGCCCGTCCGAGAGCTCGCACGAGCCATCGAGGCGCGGATCGCTGACCAGGCCCTTCCATCCGACCACCGTGCGCGGTTTCTCGAAATAGGTCCGCATAACGACGAACAGGTGTTCTTGCGTCGCGGCGGCGACCTTCTTGAGCCGCTGGGCGTAGGCAAAGGCCGCCTCGGGATCGTGAATCGAGCACGGTCCGACCACGACCATGAGCCGGCGCTTGTCCTGTCCGTGAATCATGGCCGAGATGGCCGCGCGGCTCGCGCCCACCATCTCGCGGATCTCCTCGGTCGGAGTCAGCTCTTCTTCGAGCTGGCGGGGCGTGATGAGGGGAGCGAACTCGGCGATGCGTAGGTTCTTGGTCTGCAACATGGGAGCTTCCTTTTCCGAAAAACGAAAAAGGCCCTGAGGGTTGCTCAGGGCCTTGGATGACTGCGATGCAAGCGCTGCTTAGGCGAGTCCCCACGGCCCTGGCTTCCACCAGGTATAGCTAAAGTAGCCGAAGAACGCGGGGTGACGCTGCATGAGAACCTCCCTACGTTAGCACGTGCCCGGACGTGGTCAACCGGCGACCACTCCGAAAGCGCGATCAATCCGATTCGGGAAGCTCCTCGGCCAGACCGGTTTCCCGGCGCACGAAGTAGTCGACCACCAACCCCTCCTTGAGCGCGCTTTCGCAGATGAGCGCGTGCTCGTGCCCGACGAGCTCGAGCAGGGTGCGCAGCATGATCGTGCCGGGGACCACGGTGTCGGCCCGCATGGCCCCCACTCCTGGCATCTCGGTGCGCTCCGCTGGCGTGGCCGCCAGCAGCCGCTGTTCGAGTGCATGCAGATTGTCGAGCTTGAGCACGAGGTGTCGGCCCATACCCTCGCCGGAGCGCCCACGCGCGTCGGCCACCTTCTCGGCATTACCCTCGGCCATGCGGGCCACTGCCAAGGCGGTGCCCGAGGTGAAGGTGACGAAATCGAAACCCACCTTGAGCATCTGGCGGACCGCGGGCTGAACCACGGCGCGTACGCGGGTCTCGGCGGTCAGTAGCTCCTTGCGATCCGGCGGCTTCTCGAAGTTGCACAGCTCGCGCAGGCGCAGCACGCCCGTGCGCAGCGAGGTGGCGAACAGGCAGTCCTTGGCATCGCCTACCAGGGCCTTGATCGAGCCGCCGCCGACGTCGACCAACGCGAATTTTCCCGCGCCAAGGTCGAGAGCCTGGCGCGCGCCCCAATAGATGAGGGTGGCTTCCTTGACCGGGTCCAGCACCTCCACGGAGAGCCCGACCTCGCGAGCCACCGTGTGCACGAAGTCCGAGCCGTTGCGGGCCTCGCGAATCGCGCTGGTGGCCACCGCGACCGTGCTCTCCGGCGCGAAGCCCTCGGCGATCTTGCGCAACTTGATGAGCCCGTCGAGCCCGCGCTGGAAGGACGAGAAGGGAATGAATCCCTCGCGCAGGGACTCCTCGCCCAGGCGGACCATCTCCTGACCGCGCGCCAATTCGACCAGCCCGCCCGCCCCGTCGGATTCGGCGACCAGCAGATGAAACGAGTTGGATCCCAGGTCGTAGGCGGCCACGCGGGGGCGATTCCCCCGCTGCGCCCCCGTGGAGTCGCCACCCCGCAAGAATTTTAGTCCGGGCATGGGCGAGTTTGTATCACCGCTCGGCGGCGATGCGAGCACCATCAGTGCGAATTCTTCCACGCGATGCGCTGGAGGAAATCCTGGGCGCGCAGCCGGTCGGCCTCGTGCTCGGCGTGCTCGGCGAGCCAGGTATAGGCCGCGCGCGAGGTGGCGAGGTCGCCGGCCAGGTAGGCGGACTCGCCGAGCAGGCGACGGCACTCCTTGAAGAAGAGAGGGTCGAGCGGAAGTGGCTTGCCATGGCCGGCGAAGGGGCAAGCCTCGGCCAGTTGGGGCAGCGCGACCTTCGCGTCGCGCCTGGCCAGTTGCCGACCGACGAGGTAGGGGCCGAGGGCCTCGTCGGGAAATTGGCCCGCGAATTCGGTGACGAGGTAGACGACGAGTCCGGCATCGAGGGGGCGGCCGCGTTCGTCGCCGAAAAGGACGCGCCCGAGTGTCGCTTGTGCCTTGTCGTCGGAGAGCGCGCGCAACTTGGCTCTGGCCGTGCGCACGTCGCCGTCCTCGGTGGCCGTGCGCTCGACCTCGGCGAGCGCGGTTCGCGCCTGGGCCAGGCGTCCGGCGCGGAAGTAAATCCCGGCTTCGAGCGAGGCGGCGCGACCACGCAAGGGACGGGTCAGCGTGCCCGAATCCTCTGCCTCGGCCAGGGTGGCGAGCGCGTGGTCGGCCTCGCCCGCGGCCACCAGCGCCTCGGCGAGGTCCAGGCGAAACGTCGGCTCGCCCGGATCGTCGGCGCACGCGCTCGACAGCAGCGCGACCGAATCGCCCGGCGCCGTCCCCAGTCGCACGCGAGCCTCGGCCACCCGCGCCGCCAGCTCGCGCGCACAGACCTTCTCGAAGATCGCGGGACGTCGGAAGCTCTCCTCGGCTTCCGCACGGCTGCTCTCATCGACCGGCAAGGTGGAAAGAAACGCACGCCAGTCCCTTTCCAGCGACGCCAGGTCGCGACCGTACACGCGCGGGAAATCGCCGGCCGAGCGATAGAGAGCACGCAGCTTCTCCGCGCCGAAGCGGTCGAGGAGAAGACGGCAGAACGATCCGGCGATGGTGTAGGCACGCGGACCGGACTCGAAGGTGAAACCCGCGCCCAGCGCTCGTCCGAGCTCGGGTGCTTCACCGAGCGCCAGCATGGCCGCGGCCTCCTGGTGCGTGGTCGAGCGGCCGTCGGGGTTGTCGAAGTCGGCCGCCTCGGCCAGGCCCTCGACCAAGCCGCTGGCCAGGGTGGGCCAGGGAATCGGCCCGACGAAGTGCCAGGCCAGCGATACGCCGAACCAGGGGTCGCCGAAGGTGGCCGCGAACACGTGGGCCAGCTCGTGGCGCAGGCGCTGCGCGGGGAAGCGGTCGGCTTGCACGAAAATCTCCCGCGTCCACGGCTTGGCGTAGAGCGTGTTGGCCGCGCCCACCGCGTCCTTCTTCGCGGCCGACGAGGGGAAGCGATACACGGTGATGGGCAGTCGCGGCTCCACACCCAAGATGTGCACCAATTGCCAGTAGCGGAACTCCAGATCCTGCTGGGCGAGCCCGATGTCGGTGTCGCTCTCCGCCGCGGGATCGGTGTGCAGGACGAAGTGCTCGGTGCGCGTTTCGCGCGGCAACAGCCGTTTCAGATCGGCGTGCCTGATGTGGAAGCCGAGGCGACCACGCGCCTCGTACCAGCCCGCGGAGGCCGCGAGCAGCGCCAGGGCAACCACGGCTCTTCGCCATGGCCGCGCGAGAGCGCGCAGGGGGCGCAACCTCAGTCGCAGGCCGCGGGACGAATCGCGGCACAGCCACTGGGCCAGGGCGATGGCGGTGGCCAGCCAGGTCAGGTTGGCCAGCCGGAACCACAGGAGCCGCAGCGGCGGACGCAAAGCCTCGTCGTAGATCGGCCCGGGAAAGAATCCGGCGAATGGGTCGAAGGCGAAGACCGCGGGATCGCGATACAGCCGCATGAGCGCCCAGACCACGGAAATCACGGGCAGCGCGAAGGCCGCCAACCTGCCGCCGCGCCGGCTGGGAATGGCGCAGGCAATGGCCGTGCCCGTGCCCGCCGCGAAGGCTCCCGTGCACGCGGGTAGGAGGGCGAAGAAGGCGAGCCCCGCGCCGAGATTGCAGTTTCGCACGCGAACGGCGTTGGCCAGGGAGAGCAGGAGGGGCAGAACGAGGCTTGCCCAGGTCGCGACGATGGCCTTGGCCGCGACTTGCACCGGCGACACCGCCCGTCCGCTTCGCCGGGCCGCGCTGACCGTGCCGTGGCCGATGTCGACGCCGGCAAGCGCGGTGAGAAGGCCGATGGCAAACGCAAAATCGTAGCCTAGCACGTTGAAAAGAGGCACAAAGTCGAGCAGTGCAGCAAGCAGGACAAGCGCGCCCGCCCAAAAGAGCGTTCGCCAGCCGTAACGAATGTTGATCCAGGCCACCGTGCGTGCGAGGCTCATGGCGAGGTTATGAGGATGCCCCAGTCTTCGGATCGTCGCCAGCAGCATCGGGCTCCCATCGAGCTTCGGGTAGAATACCAGCGCCTGAATCGGTTTTTCTACGACTACACCAAGAATATTTCGATGGGCGGTACCTTTATCAAGACCGGCAAGCCGCTCGATGTTGGAACCGAATTTCTATTCAAGCTCATGATCCCCACGTTGCCCGAGCCGCTGGTCTTGCGCGGCGACGTGCGCTGGATTCTTCACGAGGGGGAGACGCGGGTCGGCGAGGGGCCTGACGGCGCCGACGAGCCCGGCATGGGCATTCGCTTCATCTACGAGGACGACAACCAGCGCGCCGAGGTCGAACGCGAGGTCGAGCGTCTGATGGTGGGCAGCCTGGGACCGAAGATCTACGCCAGCCTTCACCGCGCACGCGAGCACAAGAAAAAGCCGTAGCTCCGCGATAGCCACAGAATGTCGCGGTCGTGGACGTCAGCGTGGTCGTGGTCGTGGTCGTGGTCGTGGCCGGAGTGATCACCTTCGGCCGCGGCCACGATCACGAAGATGTCTGCGACCACGACTACGACGACCGCACGTGGCCCTATTACGGCGTTCGGGTAAGCGTCTTGAGGGTCAAACTGCCGGGGCCGCCACAGGCGACGAGAACTTTCGCGGCCATGTCGAAGAAGAGCCCGGTCTCGATCACGCCGGGAACGGCATGCAGGGACTGGTCGACCATGCGTAGATCCGCGCTGGCGGCGAAGCGTACGTCGAGGACGAGCGCGCCGTTGTCGGTCACCACCGGGCCGTCCTTGCGCAGGGCGAGGCGGAGGATCGGGGCGCCGCCCAGATCTCGAATGGCGCGTTCGACGTAGCCGAGCGCCGAGGGCAAGACCTCGACGGGAATGGCGAAGGTGCTTCCCAGCCGGCCGACCAGCTTGGACTCGTCCACCGCGATCACGAATTCCTTGGCCATGGCGGCCACGATCTTTTCCCGTGTGTGCGAGGCGCCGCCTCCCTTGATCAAGTTGAGATCGGGGTCGACCTCGTCGGCTCCGTCGATGGCCAGATCCAGGCTGGCGGTGTCTTGCATGTCGCGCACGGAAATGCCCAGCCCCAGGCACAGGATGCGCGATTGAAAAGAGGTGGGAACGGCGGTGAGCTTGATGCCTTCCTCGCGCACCCGCCGCCCCAGCTCCTCGATCAGGAGCGCGATGGTAGAACCGGTGCCCATGCCGGCGACCATGCCGTCCTGGATCAGTCGCGCGGCCGCGACGGCGACGAACTTCTTGCTCTCGGAATGGCTCAGTGGATCTTTCATGCCCGCCTCCGCAACTTGAGGATCTTGGCGAGCTTTTCGCGATCGGTGGCGCCGAATTCGCGCAAGAGCACCAGCACCGCGGCGAACGCGACACAGGCGGCTGCGGTCGCGGCAAGACCGGCCATCTTTCCCTGGCCCGGCATCACGCGCCCAAGTCCCGTGGCCAGGATGGCCGAGGCACCCACGCGCAACACGGACAGCAGGGGTGGCAAGGCGGCAAAGCGGCGCCACAGGTACACGAGAGCGGCCAGAAGCCCCGTCAACATCCCGAAGGCGGTGGCGAGCGCGGCGGCGGTCAGCATGGCGGGGCCGGGCGAGGTACCGGGCACGATGGCAAAGGCCAGGGCGCTGCCGACCCCGAGGGTCAGGGCGACCAGTCCCACGGCAACATCGGGGCGGCCGGAGGCGGTGACGATGGAGCCGGCGATGGAAAGCAGCGCCAGCGCCACGATGCCGGCGGCCAGGATGGGCAGGGCCTGCGCGCCCACGCCAAAAGCCTTGGGGTAGAGGATGGCGAGCAGGGCGGCCGGACGCGCGCTCAGCGTGACCGCGAGCGCGACACCCAGAATCAAGGCGTAGCGCAAGGTCTGACGGACGTAGGCGGCGGTGGCCTCGCGCTCCGCCGCGAAGGTTGCGCGCGACACCAGCGGGAAGACGACGAAGGTGACGACGAGCAAGGCCTGGTAAGGCAGGAGCGCGAGGTTGCGCACAGCCTCGTAGGCGCCGGCCAGGGCGTCGGCGGGCGCTCCGGGCGCCGCCGCGCCGGCGAATCGCCGGAGCAGAAGCAGATCGTAGTTGAGGGCAAGATTGATGAGCAGCGTGTAGGCCACGACGCCGACCATGAACGCGACCAGGCGCGGAGCGGCAAACGTATGTTGCCCCGCGCGCGTGCCGATGGTGCGGCCGGCGACGAGCAAGATGATCAGGGCCGCCGCGATGAATCCGGTGAATGCGCCGGCCACGGAATGACCGAGCATGCGGCCGACCAGGGCACCGGCGAGCAGCAGGATGGTCTTGGCGGTGGAGAAACCGACGTCGAAGCTGGCCTGCAGATGAAACTTGCGCAACCCGTTGGCGGTGCCCACGTACACCGCGTAGAAGGCGTAGATGAGGGGGATGGCTGCGGCCAGGCGGAAGAGCGAGACGTGCTCCGGCGCCTTGACGAAGCGGGCGATAGCCGGCGCGGCCAGAACGAAGCCCCCGGCGACGAGCAGCCCCAGTACGGCCTGCATCTTGAGACCGGCGCGCTGGACGGCCCCCGCGCGGGCGTCGTCTTCGGCGGTGAACTTGGACACCGACTGGATGGTTCCCTGCACCATGGTGTTGTTCACCGTCGAGATGGCGTTGTTGACCACCGAGAAGGCGCCGTATTCCGCGGGGCTGATCACGCGGGCGAGGAGCACCCGCTGCAAGAAACCGGCGACCATGAAGAAGGCCTTGGCGAAGCCGATGAAAAGAGCGCCACGGCCGGCCTCGACGGCGCGATCCGGGCGGGAAGGTTGAGTGTTGCTTTCGGTCACGGGGGCGCAGACTACTTCGTCCAGGTTGCATGTGCGAGTGCTTCGATGCGCTCGGTGCCTTCGGCAAGCTGAGCTTCCGGACAGCTCGAGGGTGGCGCGCACGCGCGCGCCGTCGGTGGTCAGACGCAAGGCCTCGAGATAGGGCGCGAGCCCGCGCACGAGCATGTCGGGATGGCGCTTGGCCTGGTTCAGGTAGACGCCGAGCCGGCGGGCCAGCAAGGTGGCGTCCGCTGTGCTCGACAATTCGGCGACGCATTCGGCGCGTGCCCCACGGGCCAAATCCACCGCGCCCCACACGCGAGTGATGGAGGCGACGTCGGGAAAGCGTTGCTCCTGGATGAGCTCGCGCCGGACCGCCACCGGGACAATCGCGGCGAACCAGAGACCATGGTCGGGCGCGGCGCGTGCGCACAAGCGCCGCAGCTCCGCATTGTCGGCGGCGCTCGCCGCCAGCTTCTTGGCCCGGTCCAAGGCCGACATGGGGCCTTTCCACGCGCCCTGGCCGATGACGATTTGGTGGTGGTCGCGAACCAGGACCGTGGCGTTTTCGCCAAGCCGGGCGCGCAGCCACGCGGTCACCCGCGCTTCGTCCGGGATGTCCACATCCGCGACGAGCGCCAGGCGGTCGTCGTGCTGTCGCTCGGCGGGCAGGGCGATGGCGAGACGGTGAAGCTGCCGCGCCGGATCGATGCCCGCGCCCGCGGCCAGGCTGTCGAGATAGGGCTTGGCGTCCCTGGCCAGGGCTGAAAGGAGCATGGTCCAGACGGCTTGACCGCGTAGGCGATCCAGGTCGAGCGAGATCACGATCGCGGCGTCGGTGGGCACCAGCTGCAAGACTGCCGTGGTCCACGCCACCGCGGGAGGTCCCTCTTTCCCCGCGACGTCGCTGGGGGCGCGTTTGCAGCCCGACGCCCAGGCCAGCGTCAGCGCGACAACGACCACGGTGGCTCTGGCGTGGGGAATGGAATGTGCTGGCAAGTGGAATCTCGAAACGAAATCGAGCAATGTTAGCCCCTAGACGATGACTTGGTCACGGATGAGCTTCAAAGGGCAAGTGGTATGGGTGCGCGCGGACGACGGGGGGCGGCCGGTGCTTGACGCCGACGGGCGGGCCGAGATGAAATACAGGGAAAGCGATACGCGCACCTACCGGCCGTTGCCGCAGAATCTCGGGTCGGCCACCGGGCAGGCCGCGGACGCCGCCAAACCCGCGGCTCGGCCAGCCCCGCGCAAACCGCGAGGGGAGAAGCCGCCATCTGCGTCGTCCTCGCCATCAAAGGCGCCATTATCGGCACCATCGTCGGAAGCCGTGCACGTGTGGACCGATGGCGCCTGCTCCGGAAACCCCGGTCCCATGGGCATCGGCGTCGTGGTGGTCGCGGGCGACCAGCGCAAGGAGCACGGCGAGTACCTGGGCCGTGGCACCAACAACATCGCCGAGCTCACGGCCATCCGCCGCGGCCTGGAGATAGCATCGGAGCTCGTCTCCGGCCAGGATCGCCCGATCCGCGTGTACACCGATTCGAGCTATTCCATCGGCCTGCTTTCCCAGGGCTGGAAGGCCAAGGCCAATCAGGAGCTGGTTGCCGAAATTCGCGAATTTCTGCGCGGGTTCCGCAACCTGCGCATGATCAAGGTCGAGGGCCACGCGGGCGTGCCCGAGAACGAACGCTGCGACCTCCTGGCCCGCCAGGCGGTCGCGCAGAATCGATACTGATGGACATCTTCACCTTCGAAGTCGTCGCCAGCCTGGTCAGCCTGACCTTGCTCGAAGTGGTCCTGGGGGTGGACAACGTGGTCTTCCTCGCCATTTTGTCCCAACGTCTGCCCGACGCACAGGCGAGCAAGGCGCGACGATTGGGGCTCTGCATGGCCCTGGTCATGCGCCTGGGCCTGCTCTTCACCTTATCGTGGTTGGCCGGCCTCATCGTGCCCTTGTTCACCTTGGCCGGTCACGCGGTGTCGGGGCGCGATCTGGTGCTGCTGGGCGGAGGTCTGTTTCTCATCGGCAAAGCCACCTTCGAGATCCAAGCCAAGTTGGAGTCGGGGGACACCGATCATCTACCGCGTCCCGGCCGTCGCGCCGCGACCCTGGGCTCGACGGTGGTCCAGATCGCCTTCGTCGACGTGGTGCTGTCCATTGATTCTGTGATTACCGCTGTCGGCATGGCGCCGCGATTGTGGGTCATGGTCGCGGCCATGGTCTTGGCCATGGCCATGATGATCGTTGCCGCCGACCAGACCACCTCGTTCATCCAGCGCCACCCCAGCATGAAGATTCTCGGGTTGGCCTTCCTCATTCTGATCGGCGTGATGCTGGTCGGGGATGCCTTGGGCCACCACCTGCCGCGCGGCTACGTCTACTTCGCCATGGGCTTCTCGCTGGTCGTCGAGCTCATCAACACCCGCGTCCGCGAGCGCAGCAAGGCCCCGCACGACCTGGACGTGCTCGACGAGCCCATCACGCAGCCCGAGCGCAAGAGCGCCGCGAGCAAGTAAGACGACCACCGCCCTTCCGCGAGCGAGTGAACGAACCTCGTGCCGGTGTGGACTGCTCCGCACAAAGTCGCAAAGGCTAAGGAAGAAGGCTGCGCCGTCTCGCTTCGCTGGCCATCACCAGATTTCACAGCAGATTTCGAATCTCATCCGCTTCGAGCTTTGCGCCCTTCAGGATGGCCCGCAAAGTACCCGGAGGAATGTCCTTTCCTGGATGAACCGGGATCGTGGCGCGGCGGCTCGCATCGTCGCGGTGGCGTATGGTCACGTGGCTACCCACCTGACGAAGCTGCACAAATCCGGCCCGCTCGAGGGCGCGTACCAAGCGAACCCCGTTGACTTGGGGCAAAAGGCTCAAGCCGCCTCGACATCGACCATCGTGAAGTGGGCGCGCGGCGGTGGGACAGGTTGTCCGTCGGCGCGCAGCCCTTCGAGGTGGCAAACCACCGCCTCGCGGATATTCGCGATGGCCTCCTCGTAGGTGTCCCCCATGGATGCACAGCCGGGAAGATCGGGGACGTAGACAGAGTAGCGTCCGTCCTCTTCGCGCTCGGTGACCACGGCATACGCGACACTCATGATGGCCTGAAGAAGGTTAGCACGGTGAAAAGGCGCTGTCTTTGCCTGACGCAAAGGTGCGAATCGGGCCAACAAGTCTCGGACCACGGTTGCGGCAGGGCCTTGGCGGGCTCCGCGAAGATCAGCTTGTATTTGCCTTCGTCGCCGTAGGGCTCGATGCGGCTTACCTTCGCGTAGTAGGTGATGGCGGAAACCGGGTTCGATTGATAGGCGGCGACGTACTTGCTCTTGGGCAGCATGCCGCCGCCGATGCGGATCGCGTACCAGCAGTGCTGGCCGAGGAAGACCTCGTTGAAGCCGTCCTGCTGGGCCGGCACGATGACCGTGTCCCGCGTGTCCGCACCCGCCCGCTCTGGGGGATGGGGCGTGGCTCGCGGCGGGATGGTAGGCGGAGGAACGCAATGTTAGGCTTGCGACCATGAAGTTCGTCATCGAGCTTGAGCGCGAGGATGATGGGAGATGGATCGCGGAAGTGCCCGACCTCCCGGGCGTTCTGGTGTATGGCACTACGCGGGAAGACGCCATCGCACATGCGCAGGCGCTTGCCTTGAGGGTTCTCGCTGACCGCATCGAGCACGGCGAATCCAAACCTGCGCTCCTCGACGTTTCCTTCAAAGCGGCGTGACGACCTGGGGCTCAATCAAGTCGCGACGGCTGCTCGCATGCCTGGACATTCCGTCACCCCGGAAGGCGGTCATCTTCGCCTGGCCCTCCGGGCCGGCTTGGTCTGGTCTGTGCCGTAGAGCGTTGCGGTTCATGTCCATGATGAGGAAGTTCAGGAAGATCAAGATGGACCCCATCTTGCCCGCGGTCTCGCTGACCTGCCACGTAGAGAACGCCCCGCGCCGGCGTGCTATCATCGTGCGAATGAAATCCGTCCGCAGCACGAAGCAGAAACACGAGGTGCCATGGACGCTGGTGGCATCGGGAAAACGCGCGACGCCGCGACTCGTGCTGGTGTCGCGGCTTGATGCCAGCCCCCAAAGGTCGAAGCCGAACCACCGTGTGGAAAGCGTGGATACGTCCCAAGTGGGCCGTCGACTCGAGCGCGCGTTCATCCACGCCGTGAAGACGGCCAAGCGCAACGCCCAGAAGGCATGACCTCGCGGGGGCCGTGGTTCGTCCTCGTTGCGGGAATCAATGGGGCGGGCAAGTCTACGTTCGCGCAGGATCCAGCAAGCGTTCGGGAGCTAATCGGGTTGACCGGGGCAGCCGACGAGATCGAAATCATCAATCCCGATATCATCACCAAGCAGATCCTACGCGAGGATCCTCAGCTCGCCCTGGACGATGCCAACAAGCTCGCCGCCGATGCCTGCGAGGAACGTGTGCGGCACCTCGTGGAAGGAGCAAGTCGATCGTTCGTGATCGAGACGGTCCTGAGCACAGACAAGTACAGGAACATCGTCAAACAAGCGCAGGACAAGGGATTTCACTTCCTATTCGTCTACGTGGTCCTTGCTTCGGTGGAGGAGGCCATCGCGCGCGTGGCCCTGCGGGTGGCCCAAGGCGGCCACGATGTCCCGGCAAACAAGATAAGGAAGCGGTGGCCACGGTCGTTCAGGAGGCTGCCATGGTTCTGGCAGCACGCGGATTTCGCCTACTTGTTCTTCAACGGCAGCTCCGAGCTGCCCATTCGACTCGCCGAGAAGCGCGACAACTGGGTCTCCGCGCTTCAACGCGACCTTGGGCCCGCGGAGCTTGAGAGACTTTGGCCGCGCTTGATTCGTCCCGCGCGAAAGAAGAAGTAGGCGGTCCACTCCGGAAGCCGCCCTTGCGAACCAGGCTACCATCGCCTGGACCGGGGCTTTCTCACGTGAACAGGTCCGACACGCCGCCAGCAGTTCGGCCAGGCTGGTGTAGCGAGGCCCCTGCATCGAGCCGGTGGTGGCGTCGGCGAACGGCACGCCCAGCATGTCGGCGTATTCGAGCGCCTGCTGCATGCCATCGCCCACGCGGTGGCTGGGCTCTTTGGCCTCGATTACGGCGAGTGGCAGGTTGGGCTTGAGGTAGAGCACGTGGTCGGCCCGCTTGGCGGAGCCGCGCGCCACCAGCCGGCCGCGCACCATGGCCCGGCCGGCGGTCAATGACACCTCTTCGCGGACCTGGCTTTGGATGTCCCAGCCTGCGCGCTCGATCGCGGGAGCGATCAGCTTGGTGCAGACGTCGCGCTCGGAGAGCGGAGATTCGGACATCAGCGGCATTTTGCAGCAGATGGCCGCAGGCTGTTGGCACGTCCGTGCGGGTGAGACTTAGGAGCCGCGAAAAGATAACTTGTGCAAAGAGCGCGGCCGAGGCGCCCGGATGGCAAGGAGTGAGGAGCGAGCATACCCGTCGGTATGTGAGCGACGAGCGACGCAGCCAGCCGGGATGAATCGGCCGCGGGCCTGCTAAAGTTATCTTTGAGCGGCGACCTAGTGCCCGTGCAACTGGTCGATGCGCTTTTCGATGATGGCCCGGTCGGTCGCCTTGGGCGCTGCCTTGAGATAGAGCTTGAGTTGCTTGACGGCGTCCGCGTTCTTCCCGGACTGGGCGTAGGCGAGGCCGAGCCCGCGATGAATGGCCGGATCCTTCGGGTTCAGCTTGAGCGCCTGGTTGAAGTCGGCGATGGCCGCCGCGGTCTTGCCCTGGAAGAGACTTGCGTTTGCGCGATCGTAGGCTTCGTTGGCGCGCCGGTAGTCTTCCTCGCTGGGCTTGCCACCCGCGGTCTTGGGCTCGGGCGCGGCGGCGGGCTCTGCCTTGGGCTTTTCCGCGGCCACGGCCCTTTCGGGGTGGGCCGGTTTCTCTGTTCGCTCTGGCTTCTCCGCGGCAGGGGCCTTTTCAGCGTGGGATGGCCTTTCCGCGGGTGGCGTTCTTTCCGCGTGGGCCGGCTTTTCGA